>CAVUHE010000001.1:0-172142 GCA_963741185.1 uncultured Alphaproteobacteria bacterium
CCGGGAATAAAGCGAAAAGGGACTGAGTCTCCCCTGTACGGCGCAATCCTGCGCCGGCTGGAGCCGATCGGCTCCATAGGGAGAATATGACATGGCTAAGAATGGCCTTGACGATCATGAAAAAGGGTTAGGCCGCCGCGAAGTGCTGGAATGCATGCTCTGGGCGGGCACCGGCGTACTTTGGACCGTGACCGGGGGTGTTCCTCATTCGGTAGGCTTGATCGGTGAAGCCGCCGCCGCGGAACCAACGGGATTCACCTTTCTGCAAATGAGCGACAGCCATATCGGCTTTGACAAGGCGGCCAATCCGGATGCGCTGGGCACGCTGCGCGAGGCCGTCGCCAAAGTGAAGGCGATGCCGATGAAACCGTCCTTCATCATTCACACCGGTGACATCACCCATCTCTCCAAGCCAGCCGAGTTCGACAATGCCGACAAGGTGTTCAGCGAAACTGGCGTGCAGATTCACTGGGTCCCCGGCGAGCACGACATCATCGATGAGGACCGCGGCAAGGCGTATCTGGAGCGCTACGGCAAGGGCTCGAAGGGCGCGGGCTGGTACAGCTACGACGACCACGGCGTCCACTTCATCGGCCTCGTCAACGTCGTCGATTTGAAAGGTGGCGGCTTGGGTAATTTCGGTGCCGAGCAGCTCGCTTGGCTCGAAGCCGATCTGAAGGACAAGTCGAGCAGCACGCCGATCGTCGTCTTCGCCCATATCCCGCTCCAGGTGGTCTACAAGGAATGGGGCTGGGGTACCGAGGATGGCACGCGGGCGCTTGAGCTCTTGAAACGCTTCGGCTCCGTCACCGTGCTGAACGGCCACATCCATCAGTTGGTCCAGAAGGTCGAGGGCAACATGACCTTCCATACGGCGATGTCGACGGCGTTCCCGCAACCGGCTCCCGGCAGCGCGCCCTCGCCGGGTCCGAAGGTCGTGCCAGCCGACCAGCTCCGCACCTTCCTGGGGCTGTCCACCGTCACCGTGATGCAGGGCAACAAGCCGCTCGCCTTCGTCGACAAGACGCTGGCCGGCTGATCGAGGGTCTCATGCGAACTGTAATGAACCACCTCCGCTTTGCTGCGGCACGATTTACTCCCGGTCGTGCCGTGGTCGTTGCGATGCTTTTGGGTCCGATCGTCGGCGCGGCGCTGGCGCTCGGCGCGGTCGCTGCGGAAGAGGCAAAGCAAGAGGCAAACGTCGTCACGATCGACAACTTCACCTTCACCCCGCCGGAACTGACAGTTCCCGTGGGAACGACCGTGAAGTTCGTCAATCACGACGACATACCGCACACGGTGGTCGACAAGAACAAGGCCTTCCGTTCGAAGGCGCTGGACACTGACGACGCGTACTCGTTTACGTTCGCCAGTGCCGGCACCTTCGATTATTTCTGCAGCCTTCATCCGCACATGGTGGCGAAGATCATCGTAAAATGACCGTGGTCATCAGCAACAACCCAACGCGACGGGCGTGACGATAACATCGGTACACCGGGAGGATTTCCGGTGTACCGAACTCGAAAATGGCATGATAAAAGACCGACCGGAAGGCCCAGACCAAATGTCTGGCCAACAGCGAATGTCGGTCCCGACCGTGCAGAACAAGGATGAACGAACCGCGTTTGATGAGATCTTCCTGCCGCACTTGCCTGAGGCCTATCGCCTGGCGCAATGGCTCACCGGCAATGCGTCCGATGCCGAAGACATCGTGCAGGAAGCCGCATTACGCGCGTTTCGCGGCATCAAGGGCTTTGGGGCCGTCAACGCTCGCGCGTGGTCCCTGACCATCGTACGCAACACGGCTTTCAGCTGGCTGGCGAAGAACAAACCGAAGACGGTCGTTTACATGAACGACCTGAGTGCCGCGGAGCAACAGGAACTTGAACATGAGGGCGCGCACGGAACGAGGATAGAGACACCAGAGGAGATCGCTCTCTTCAAAGCGGATGCCGAGGAGGTTCAAAAAGCCTTGGCAAAGTTGCCGACACAGTTTCGCGAAGTGATCGTTTTACGGGAATTGAACCAAATGAACTATCGCGACATCGCCGAGATCACCAATGTTCCCATCGGGACCGTGATGTCCCGTCTGTCCCGGGGCAGGCAGCTTCTGATGGCCCTTCTGGGAGATCGAAAGTAGTTATGATTGCATCCCTTAGAGATAGTGACGAATTGCAGTTGAACGCCTATTGCGACGGCGAACTCGATCCGGCTTCCGCGATCGAGTTCGAACGCCGCATGGTGAACGACGAGTTCCTGACGGCAAGATACAACCGGCTGGCATCATTACGGCAGTCGGTTCGTTCGCTTCCGCAGGTTGACATGCCCGCAGGCCTGCAAGCGCGCATTCAGGCGAGGTTGGATGCGGAGCGCCCGAGTAACGTCACGGTCCTGCGTCGCCGAAGCTGGTCGTATCAGGCCCTGGCCGCAGCGGCGGTGTTCGGCGCGGTGATCTCGAGTTCCGTCATGATCACGCTCGAGCAGTATGCTCAGCGCGAGAATGTCGCGAACCAGATCGTCGCCGGCCATATCCGAAGTTTGCTGGCGCCTCAACCCTTCGATATCGCGTCGTCCGATCGCCATACGGTCAAGCCGTGGTTCACGGCTCGCCTGCCGGAATCGCCCCAGGTGCCCGACCTCGCCGCGCAGGGCTTTGCGTTGCTTGGGGGCCGCGTCGATGTCGTCGGCCACGATCCGGTTGCCACGATCGTCTACCGGCATGCAGCGCATACGGTAAGTCTGACGACGCTGCGGCCCGGCCGGTCCGTCTCCGAACAAATGATCGCCGGCTATAACGTGCGAAGCTGGAGCGATGCGAATTTCACCTATGTCGCGGTTTCCGACCTGCCCGGCGCCGATCTAATCGCATTCGAGCGCGCATTTTCCGCAGCGTTACCGGCGCCGGAAATCAAATAGCCGGGCCAACTGGGGCCTTTTTCACGCCTGGATGATCTTGATCGGCGGCCAGATTACTGCGGCCTGCCTGATGACAAGGTTGCGCGCGACGTGAGGATTTGTGCTAGCAATGTCCCAAAGCAATAAGAGCTGGGACGTATGACAACGCCACGAATTCTCGCAAGCATTGTCGCGGTGCTCTTGGTCGGCGGTGCGGTCGCTGCCTTTGCAGTCGCCTGGCGGTCCGAGATAGCAGCAATCGAAGCGCCGGCGCCGCAAACCTTCGACGCAAATCTGGTCAAGCGCGGCCGTGACCTCGCCGCCATCGGCAATTGCAGTGATTGCCATACGCCGCGCGGTGGCAAGGCCTTCGCCGGGGGGCTTCCGGTGCCGACGCCGTTCGGCACGATCTATTCATCGAACATCACGCCGGATCCGGACCAGCGGCATTGGCCGCTGGTCGGAGGCCGCCTTCCAACGCGCGATGCGGTCCGGCGTCGATCGTGCCGGGCAGCATCTCTATCCGACCTTTCCTTACGACCATTTCACCAATGTCACCGACGAGGATGACCGCGCACTCTATGCATTTCTGATGACACGGCAGCCGGTCCGCGTCTCGGCCCGCGCGAATGATCTTCCTTTCCCGCTCAATCAACGCGTCGTCGTCGCGGGCTGGAAGCTATTGTTCCTCCGGCATGGGACATACCAGCCAGACAGCACACAAAGCGCGGAATGGAATCGAGGCGCCTATCTGGTCGAAGGTTTGGCCCATTGCGGCGCTTGCCATACCCCGCGCAACGCACTCGGTGCCGAGCGGACCAGCGCATCCTTCTCCGGCGGCGACGTCGATAACTGGCATGCCTACGCGATCAATTCGCGGTCGCCTTCACCTGTGCCCTGGAACACCGAAGCGCTGTTCCATTATTTGCGCCAGGGATGGGACCCGGATCATGGCGTCGCGCGCGGGCCAATGGCCGAGGTTGTGAGCAATCTGTCGTCGGTAAGCGAAAGCGACGTGCGCGCGATCGCGGCCTATATGACGAGCGTGTTCGGCCCGCCCACCCAAGATCGCCTCCGCCAGGCCAGCGATGTCCGGGCACAGACCAAGTCGCCCCCTTTGGAAATTGTCCCGGCCAACGCGGCTGGCGCAACGATCTACGCCGCGGCGTGCGCGACGTGCCATGATTCCGACAGGCCGCTGCCTTATGGTGGGGTCAATCTCGGTCTCAGTACCGCCATCAGCGCACCCGACCCGCGCAACGCCGTCAACATCATTCTTTCCGGCATCCGCCCGGTCGAGGGGGAGCGCAGCCCGATCATGCCGGGCTTTGCCAGCAGCATGACGGACGAGCAGATTTCGGCCCTGCTGAATTATCTGCGCGCCCGCTTCAGCAACCAGCCGGCATGGACCGGCGTTGAGAAGATTATTCAGGACGCAAGGCAAACCCAAACCGTTTATCTTCAGACATCGCCGGGACCGCACAACGCTCCCGCCGATCCCACGCAGCGAGCCAAGCCATGATGACATTGAAGGTCAATGGTCACGATCACCAGATCGATGCGGCACCGGATACGCCGTTGCTTTACGTGCTGCGCGAGGATCTTAATCTCAACGCCGCCAAATTCGGCTGCGGTCTCGGCCAATGCGGAGCGTGCACAGTCATCGTCGATGGCAAGGCCGTGTTGTCCTGCGTCACGCCTGTGCTCTTGCTTGAGGGAAGACAGGTGACGACGCTGGAAGGTTTAGGCACCATCGAGGCTCCCGGGCCGATCCAGCGCGCATTCATAGAAGAGCAGGCGGCCCAATGCGGCTACTGCATCGCCGGAATGATGATGCGGGCACAGGCGCTGCTGCAGAAGAATCCAAAACCCAGCGACGAGCAGATACGGGCCGAATTGGAGCCGCATCTGTGCCGGTGCGGCACCCATATGCGCATTCTGCGCGCGGTGCATCGCGCCGCACGCTTGATGGATACGGCCGAATTGTCGTCCACTACCCAAGGGAGCGTGCGATGAATGGTCCCGTGATTGTCGATCGCCGACGCGTGATCGCGGGCGGTGGTGCGTTGATTGTCAGCTTCTCGCTGACGGGCGCCTACGCACAGGATCAAGCCGCGCCAGCCCCGGCGCCGAAACCTCCGGGAAGCCTTGCAACGACGCCGTATCTCGACTCCTGGATCCGCATCGACGCCGACGGCACCATTACTGTGTTTACCGGCAAGGCCGAGATCGGTCAGGGTTTCAAGACCGCATTCCAGCAAATTGCCGCCGAAGAGCTCGACGTACCCTTTGCCTCGCTCAAGGTGATCACCGCCGATACTCGCCGCACCGCCAATGAGGGTTACACGTCGGGCAGCAATTCAATGAAGGACAGCGGCACCGCTATTCAGAATGCGGCCGCACAGGTGCGCGAGCTTCTGATCGTGGAGGCCGCGCGGCGGCTCGATCTGGCGGCGGAGAATCTCCGGACCGAAGGCGGCGTGGTGATCGCGCCGGACGGCCGGCGCCTCGGTTACGGAGATCTGGTCGCGGGCGACACGCTTCATGTGCAGGCGCAGCCGAAATCCAGATTGAAGGATCCGGCGACGTACAAGGTGATGGGTCAATCCGTGCCGCGGGTTGATATTCCCCCCAAGGTCACAGGAGGAGCCGCCTACATCCAGGACATGCGGTTGTCCGGCATGGTGCATGCCCGCGTCGTCCGACCGCCGAGCTACGGCGCCCAATTGACGGAATGCGATACTTCCGCGGTCGAAAGGCTCCCCGGTGTCGTCAAGGTCATCCGCAACGGGAATTTTTTGGCCGTTGTCGCGGAAAAGGAGTTTCAGTCGATCAAGGCGATGCGCGTACTTTCATCGGCCGCGAAGTGGCGGGAGACCGCAGGTCTGCCAAAGCAGGACGATCTGCCGCGCACGCTCATGAGCCTGCCGTCGCAGGATTCGGTCATCCTTGAGCGCGGCGACCCCTCGGCCGTCGGCCAGAAGACGATCGAAGCCACCTATACACGGCCCTATCAGTCGCACGGCTCGATCGGCCCATCCTGCGCGGTCGCGCAGTTGGCCGACGAGGTCATGACGGTGTGGACCCACACGCAAGGCGTGTATCCCGACCGACAGGGGATCGCCGAGATGTTGCGCGTGCCTCCCGCAAGCGTTCGACTGATCCATGTCGAAGGCTCCGGTTGCTACGGCCACAATGGCGCCGACGATGCCGCGGCGGACGCCGCCTTGATCGCGCGCGAGCTTCCCGGGGCGCCCGTGCGCGTGCAATGGATGCGCGAACAGGAACACGGCTGGGAGCCGTTCGGACCGGCGATGGTCACCAAACTGAAGGCGTCGCTGGATGGCAGTGGGGCAATATCAACCTGGAATTTCGAGCTCTGGAGCAACACCCATTCGATGCGACCGGGCGGCGCCGGATCGATGCTGGCGGCCCAGCACATGGCGCAACCTTTCACCCTGCCGGCACCCAAACCCATTCCATTGCCGGAAGGCGGCGGCGACCGCAACGCAATCCCGATCTATAAATTCCCCAATGCGCATGTCGTACATCACTTCATCCCGGCCATGCCGGTGCGGGTTTCCGCGATGCGGGCGCTTGGCGCCTATCACAATGTATTTTCGATCGAGAGTTTTATGGACGAGCTCGCAAGCCTCGCCGGCGCCGATCCGATCGAATTCAGGCTTAAACATCTCGACGACCCTCGCGGGCGCGCCGTTATCGAGAAAGCCGCGCAGGGTTTCGGCTGGCAGAAGGGCAAAAAAGCCCCGCCGGACCGCGGCTTTGGTTTTGCCTTTGCGCGCTACAAAAATCTGGCGGCCTATTGCGCCATTGCCAGCGAGGTGGAAGTGAACCGGGAGACCGGACGTCCCCGTCTGGTGCGCGCGGTGGCCGCGGTCGACAGCGGCCAGGTGGTCAATCCGGACGGTCTGACCAATCAGATCGAAGGCGCGATCCTGCAATCCATGAGCTGGACGCTCTATGAAGCCGTCACCTTCGACGACACCAGGATCACAAGCATCGACTGGCAGACCTACCCGATCCTGCGCTTCGATGCGGTTCCTGAAAAGATCGAGGTGCACATCATCAACCGGCCCGGCCTGCCGTTCCTCGGCAGCGGTGAAACCGGGCAGGGGCCGGCCGCGGCATCGATTGCGAATGCAATCGCCAATGCCACCGGAAAACGGCTGCGCGATCTGCCGTTGACGCGAAAGAAGATCAAGGACGCAATCGACGCGTGACGTCGCGCGTGAGCTGATGGAAGTGGTCTCGTCTAGCCGATTTCCTCGCGAACGATGGCCGCAGCGTCGCACATTGCCTTGAGCTTGCCGAAGGCCGTGTGACGCGGCATGTACTTCATGCCGCAATCCGGCGCCGGAATCAGCCTGTCGGCGGAGATATATTTGAGGCCGTGACGAATGCGGTCGGCGATGACGGATGCGGGCTCGATGTTGGGATCGCCGAGGTCGATCACGCCAAGCATGATTTTCTTGGCCGACAGGTCGGCGAGGATACCCAGATCGAGCCTGGGTTGCGCGGCCTCGATCGAAATCTGCTCGGCGGTGGAGTCCGCGAGCTCGGCAAGGAACGGATAGCCCGTGGGCTTGGTTTGCCCTGCGACGATGGCGGCATAGCCAAAGCAGACATGAACGACGGTCGGCACGCTTCAGTCCCTGCAGCGCCCGGTTGATCGCCTTGACGGCGTAGCGCCTGGCAGCCTCGGGATCCTGGCGTACCCAGGGCTCGTCGAATTGGATCACATCGGCGCCGGCATTTTGCAGGTCGATTGCTTCGGCATTGACGGCGGCGGCAAAGGCCATCGCGAGTTCTTCATCATCGCCGTAGAATTCGTCCTTCGCCTGCTGACTCATGGTGAATGGACCGGGCAACGTAATCTTGGCGGCGCGATCGGTATTCCTGCGAAGGAACTCCATGTCGCGCAACTCGACCGGGCCCTTGCGGCTGATTTTCCCGACCACCCGCGGCACCGGTGTCTTAAGGTTCGCGCGGGAGGTGATGATCGCTGGGTTGTCGGTGTCTATCCCATCGAGCGCGGTCGCAAAGCGGTTGGAGTAGCTCTCCCGCCTGATTTCGCCGTCGGTCACGATATCGATGCCCGCGCGCTCGAGATCGCGGATCGCAACGATCGTTGCATCGTCCTGGGCCTCTTCGAGATAGGCTTCGGGGATCCGCCACATCTCGGTCATGCGGGTGCGCGGCACGTATTTGGACAATAGTTCACGGTCCACCAGCCAGTCCGGCTGTGGGTAGCTTCCAACGACCGTCGTCGGCAATACGTGCTTGGGCAGGGGCACCGCTTCGACTCCCGGGTACAATGCTCCGCATTGTTATTGGACAAAACCCGGTCAGTCCAGAACTGGAACCGGTCTGAAATCACGCCGCCGTCGCTTTTGTCGGCCCTTAGCGCAGCGACAGCCCTGTCGCGGCCTCCAGCTCGGCCAACGCTTGCGGCGCGCTCAGCACCTTGATCGTGGTCATGCCCATGTCGCGGGCCGGCTTCAGGTTGACGCCGAGGTCGTCGAGGTAGACGCAGCCTTTTGGCTCGACGCCGAGAGCATCCGCCATCATCCGATAGATTCGCGGGTCGGGCTTTCGCAGGCCGATCTTCGCCGATTCGATGACGTGGTCGAACAGCGCCATCACGTCGGCGACGTAGATGGTTCGGCTGCCCGCGCTGCCGATCGCGTTGGCGGGAAGGTTATTGGTAATGCAGCCGGTCTTGAGCGTGCCCCTGACGCGCTTGAGCGCCTCCACCATTTCCGGCCGCAGATCCCCGAAAAGCAGCGGCAAGACATCCTTGCCTCGCACCTCCGCGCCCAGTGCCAGCGATTCCGCCGCAAACAGCCCATCGAAGGTTTCGATGTCCACCTCGGCCCGCTCGAATTTCGCCCAGGCATTTTCCAGATGATTGGCGGCGTTGGTGCGCCGGATGATGTCGGCGGGCAAGCCACGCTCGGTTTCAAAGCGCGCAAACGCCTCGAAAGGCGAGGACGTGAGCACGCCGCCGAAATCCCAAATCACTGCTTCGACCATCGGTTCCCTGCCGCGCCCGCATCGGTTGAGAAGCGGCTAACACGACACGCCCGTTCGCGCCAGCCCCGGTGGCAACGTCCTCTAAATGCGATAAATTGGCATGTTACGAACCGCGCCGGCCGGTGCTTGTGGCGATGGCTGCGGCCGCGGTACGGTTTTCGACGCCAAGTTTGGCGTAGATTTGCTCGAGATGCTTGTCCACCGTCCTCGGGCTTAGCCCGAGAATCTGGGCGATGTCGCGGTTGGTCTTTCCCTTGCTCAGCCAAGACAACACTTCGCCCTCGCGCGTCGTCAACCCGAGTTCGCTGGAGAATTCGGCGGGCGTATCGGCGCTCGAATCCTTTGCCAGCCGCAGCAAAAATTCATTCGGTCCGAGTTTTCCCATGTATTGCAGCCGAAGCTGCTCAGTCTCGGGAAAGGAGGCGGCCTGGGTTTTCGATTTCGCTTTGCCCTTCTGCGCCTGATCGAGCCAGTGCAGCATGGGTTCGGGCAGCACGAATTCGTCGCCTGCGAGGGATGTGAGATTTTCCGACAACAACCTCTGCGCCTGCGGTGTTGCCCACACGATGTTGCCATGGCTGTTGACGGCGAGCAAATACCGGCCGGACACGTCGAGGGCGGCGCGCGCGCTCTGGGTCAGCCGCGCATTGGCCAAATGCACCCGAATCCGCGCCAGCATTTCCTCAATGACGATCGGCTTGGTAACATAGTCGACGCCGCCGGCTTCAAGTCCGCTGACGATGTGCTGGGTCTCGGCCAACCCGGTCATGAAGATAACCGGCACATTGCTCAAACCCGCGTCGCGTTTGAGACGCCGGCACGTTTCAAAGCCATCCATGCCGGGCATGATCGCGTCGAGCAAAATGATATCGGGCGTGATCTGGTCGACGATCCGCATGGCGGCCGCTCCATCCAGGGCGACCATGACGGTCATGCCGGCGCTGTCGAGCGCGTCGGTGAGCAGGCGCAATGTTTCCGGCGAGTCATCGACGACGAGGGCGACATCGCGCTTTTTGGGTTCAGTGATCATAGCTGTGCAGCGTCTTCAAGGTTGCCATGTACTGATCAAGATCGAAGCGATCGATCAAAGAGCGCATTTGCGTCACAAAGTCGGCATGCTCGGGATAGTCGGCTCCTATTTCATCGAGTTTGACCTGGATCGCGCGAATATAGCCGAGTTGTCCGAGACCAATGAGCTCCTCGACATGCTTGAGGGGCGGCCGCGAGCCGCTGCCGGGTTGCCAATGCGGGACGGCAATCTGCTCGTTGGCGTATTGCCATTCGATTCTGAGAAGCTGGCGAATCAATTCGAGCAGCCTCGGAATATCGATCGGCTTCATCAGATAGCCGTCGTGAAATGGCTGCGCCAGCGGTGCGCCATGCGCCTCCAATGCGCTGGCCGAAACCATCAGGATCCGTGCCTGACGATGGCCGTTTGAGCGCAGGGTCTCCGCCACCGTCCAGCCGTCCATTCCCGCCATCGAGATATCCAGCAGGAACAGGTCGGGCCTGCAATGGCGCGCGAGTGCGAGACAGCCCGGGCCGTCAGGCGCGCTCAATATGATGAAACCCAACGGCGCGAGTACTTCGCGCAGCAAATCACGCTGAACCGGATCGTCGTCGGTGATCAGGATCGTCTTGCGCGGGCCGTGATAGCCGAACAGCGGCGCGTTGACGGGTGCAACCCGCGTCGGGTTGGTCACTTCCGACAGCAGGATTTTGACCCGGAAGGTGCTGCCGATTCCGACCGCGCTGCTGACTTGAATATCGCCACCCATCACGCCCGCGAGCAGCCGGCTGATGGTCAGCCCGAGGCCAGTCCCGGTTTGCGGCTGCGCAACACCGAGCGCGCCGCGCTCGAATGGCGCAAAGATACGCTCGAGGTCGGACGCTTGAATTCCGGGGCCGGTATCGATCACCTCGAATTCGGCGACAGGGCTGCGGTAGTGCACGGCGAGTTGCACGCCGCCGGTATGGGTGAACTTGATGGCGTTGGACAACAGGTTGATCAGGATCTGGCGCAGGCGCTTTTCGTCGGCATAGACCACGACCGGCAGAATCGCGGGCCGCTTGAACACGAAATCGACACCCTTGGCGGCGGCCTGCAGGCGAAACATGCCGACCAGCTGATCGAGAAACTCGCTAAGCCGAACCTCGTCCCGCGACAAATAAAGTCGGCCGGCTTCGATCTTCGAGATATCGAGAATGCCATCGATCAGCCCCGACAAATGGTCGGCGCTGCGGCGGACCACGCGAACCTGATCACGCGGCTTCGGGTTCAGGCTCGTATCTTGCTCGAGCAGTTGCGCATAGCCGGAGATCGCGTTCAGCGGCGAACGAAGTTCGTGGCTCAGGCCCACCACGTAACGGCTCTTTGCAAGGTTGGCGGACTCGGCGACTTCCTTGGCGCGCTGCAGTTCGGCGTCGGTGCGCTTGTGGGCGTCGATCTCCTGGATCAGTAGCGCGGTCTGCCGCCTTGTTTCCGCTTCCGCCGCGCGGCGACTCTGCTGCGCAAGCACGAACAGCCATGCGACCACGCCGATGATGATGGTCAGCGCAAAAAACACCTTCCAGAGCACCTCGGAAAGCAGAAGGTGATCGACGTTGATCGTCGTCGACGTTTGCAGATAGATCAGGCCGAGCGTCAGCCCCACGAGGCCGGCTGAAACCGCGAACACGCCCAGATAATGCCCGAGCTGCGAATTGATCCGCGCGTAGATCGGTTGCGGCAGCAATTTGCCGAGGGTTTCGGCGACCTGCGCCTGGATCCGCGCATGCGGCTTGCACAGATCGTGGCAGCGTGCGTCGAGCGAACAGCACAGCGAGCAGATCGGTCCGGCATAAGCGGGGCATGCCGCCATGTCCTCAGGCTCGAACGTGTGCTCGCAGATACAGCACTGGATCGCCTCGACATTCTGCCAGCTACGCTTCGGTTTGCGCGCGATGTAATACTTGCCGCCGGTAGCAAACGCGATCAGCGGCGCAGTGACGAAAGCCACGATCAAGGCGACGAAGGGCGCGAGCGCCTTGGCCGTCGGCCCGAACAATCCATAGAACGAGCTGATGGAGACAATGGTGGCGATGGTCATGGCGCCGACCCCGACAGGGTTGATGTCGTAGAGGTGCGCGCGTTTGAACTCCATGTGCTGCGGACGCAAGCCGAGCGGCTTGTTGACGACGAGGTCTGAGACCAGTGCGCCGACCCAGGCGATGGCGACGTTCGAGTAAAGGGCAAGCGTCTGTTCGAGCGCCTTGTAGACGCCGATCTCCATCAAAAGCAGCGCGACCAGCACGTTGAAAACCAGCCAGACGACGCGACCGGGATGGCTATGGGTCAGCCGGGAGAAGAAATTCGACCACGCGATCGAGCCGGCATAGGCGTTGGTGACGTTGATCTTCAGCTGCGAGAGGATCACGAAGGTGCCGGTTAGCGCCAGTGCGAGATCCGGCTCCGACAGCACGTAGCGAAACGCTTCCTGGTACATGTGCGCGGGCTCTGCCGCATGCTCGTAGGTGACGCCGTGGTCGAGCGCGAAGTAGGCCAGGAACGATCCGGCCAACAGTTTTAGCGCGCCAAGAATGATCCAGCCGGGTCCGGCGCTGAGCAATGCGATCCACCACGACGTCTTCGACGTGCGCCGGTCACGTGGAAGGAATTGCAGAAAGTCGACCTGCTCGCCGATTTGCGCCACCAGCGAGAAGACGACGGATGCTGCCGTGCCGAACAGCAAGAGGTCGAGATGGCCGTCGGGGTTGCCGTGCTCGCCCGGGAATTTGGTCCACTCCGCAAAGGAGTGCGGATTGGCGTAGGCGATCGCCGCAAAGGGGATCACGTGCAGGATGATCCACAGCGGCTGCGTCCATAATTGAAAGCGGCTGATCAGGGTGATGCCATGCGTCACCAGCGGAATGATCACGACGGCGCTGATGAGATAGCCGACGGGCCGCGGGATTCCGAAACACATCTCCAGCGCGGTTGCGAGGATGACGGCTTCGATCGCAAAGAAAATGAACGTGAAGGATGCGTAGATCAGCGAGGTGATCGTCGAGCCGATATACCCGAAGCCGGCGCCGCGCGTTAACAGATCAATATCGATGCCGCATTTGGCGGCGTGGTAGGCGATCGGCAGGCCGCAGCAGAAGATAATGACGCTGACCACGAGGATAGCGGCGGCGGCGTTGGTAACGCCGTAGTTGAGCGTGATGGTGCCACCGATGGCCTCCAGTGCCAGGAACGAGATGGCGCCAATCGCCGTGTTGGCGACGCGGCCCGCCGACCATCGCCGGGCGCTTTTGGCCGTGAAGCGGAGCGCGTAATCCTCCAGCGTCTGGTTTGCAACCCATTGATTATATTGGCGTCTGACGCGGTCAATCCGCTGCCGCCCTGCCACTGTGGAACTCCTGATCTCTCCATAATCCCCATGCAATTCCAATTCCAAAACCTACGTCGCTATTTTGCGGTGCAATATACGCGATCTTGCGTATCTGTGCACTGCACAATCCGAGCAATCCTCGCCTGACCAATAGCCCGTCCTCGAACCAAAAATGGGGTACTCATGTCAGACGACACTAAACAGGGGCTGCAGTCAGCGTTTCGCCGCAAGTTGCTGATGGGAATCGCGGCGATCCCCGCCCTTACCGTGCTTCCTCGCCCATCTTTTGCGCAAGCGCCGGCAACCGCTGCGGTCAACACCACGGGTCTCGCGGTTACCGATACTGAAGTCACCGTCGGTATCTTGCATTCGGCCACCGGCACGATGGCAATTTCGGAAACGGGCTCGATCGAAGCCGAGAAGCTTGCGATCGAACAGATCAACGCCGCCGGCGGCGTCCTCGGCCGCAAGATCAAGTTTATCCAGGAGGATGGCGCCAGCGATTGGCCTACCTTCGCCGAGAAGGCAAAGAAGCTGCTCGTCAACGATAAGGTAGCCGCGATCATGGGTTGCTGGACCTCGGCGTCCCGCAAGGCGGTGCTTCCGGTCGTCGAACAATATAACGGTATGCTCTACTACCCGACCTTTTACGAAGGCCTCGAGCAGTCCAAGAACGTGATCTACACCGGCCAGGAAGCGACGCAGCAGATCCTTGCCGGCCTGAACTGGATCGCCAAGGAGAAGGGCGCAAAATCGTTCTTCTTCATCGGTTCAGACTACATCTGGCCGCGCACGTCGAACAAAATCGCGCGCAAGCATGTCGAGAACGTGCTGAAGGGCAAAGTCGTCGGCGAAGAATACTACCCGCTCGGCAATACCCAGTTCAACTCGGTGATCAACAAGATCAAGCTGACCAAGCCCGACGTGATCTTCACCGACGTCGTCGGCGGATCGAACGTCGCCTTCTACAAGCAGCTCAAGGCGGCTGGCATCGACCTGTCGAAACAGGCGCTGCTCACCATCTCGGTGACCGAAGACGAAATCGACGGCATCGGCGGCGAGAACATCGCAGGCGCCTATGCCTGCATGAAATATTTCGAGTCGCTCGATAATCCGAACAACAAGACCTTCGTGCCGGCATTCCAGAAGATGTGGGGTGCCAAGACCGTGATCGGTGACGTCACGCAGGCCGCTTATCTCGGCCCATGGCTGTGGAAATTAACGGTGGAGAAGGCCGGCAGCTTCGACGTCGACAAGATCGCGGCCGCCTCTCCGGGCGTTGAATTCAAGGGTGCGCCGGAAGGTTACGTCCGCATTCATGAAAACCATCACCTTTGGTCAAAGACCCGGGTTGGGCGTGCGAAGCTCGACGGACAGTTTGAGCTGATCTACGAGACCGCCGATCTGGTCGAGCCCGATCCGTTCCCCAAGGGCTACCAATAAGAACGCGCGGCCTTTCGCGCGCTGTCTCCCCCGACAGGCCGCTCCCTGGCGTGGATCGTCAATCCACGCTCAAGACCCCCGCGTCGCGAATGTGCTTGCGACGCGGGACCTTCCCCGACGGAGGACATCGATGTTCGGCGACTACTCGATTGGTGATCTGGGCTCCATCTTCGTGATGCAGGGTTTCGCGGGCCTGATCCTGTTTTCCGTCTACGTGCTGATGGCGCTCGGTCTTGCGATCATCTTCGGTCAGATGGGCGTCATCAACATGGCGCACGGCGAGTTCATGATCCTCGGCGCCTACGTCACCTGGATGACTTCGAATTTCTTCCAGGCGTACCTTCCGGGTTTGTTTGGCGGCTATTTTTTCCTCGCGATGATTCTGGCTTTCGTCGCTTCCGGGGCGTTGGGAATGCTTGTGGAGTGGGCGCTGATCCAGCATCTCTACAGGCGTCCGCTGGATACGCTGCTCGCCACCTGGGGTTTAAGCCTTATCCTGCAGCAGGCCTATCGCTCGATCTTCGGCGCGCGGGAAGTCGGCGTCGAACTGCCGCAATGGATGCTCGGATCCATGCACGTTTCCGACAGCATCGAGGTTCCAATCAATGGTGTGTTCGTGATGGCGCTGACGGTGCTGATTACCATCGCGGTCGCCTACATCATGTACAAATCGCGCTGGGGCCGCCAGGTCCGCGCCGTGGTGCAAAATCGCGTGATGGCCGGTGCGGTCGGCATCAACACCGAAAAAGTCGACCGCTACACGTTCGCGCTCGGCTGTGGCATCGCCGGAGTTGCCGGCAGCGCTTTCACCATGATCGGTTCGACGGGGCCGACCTCCGGTCAGCTCTACATCGTCGATACGTTCCTGGTTGTGGTGTTCGGCGGTGCGGCGAGTCTGCTCGGCACTATCGCGTCGGCTTTCTCGATCTCTCAGACGCAGTCGACCTTGGAATTCTTCATGTCCGGCTCGATGGCCAAGGTCCTCACGCTGCTCGCGGTTGTCGGAATTCTAATGCTGCGGCCGCAGGGTCTCTTCGCCCTCAAGGTTCGCAAGTAAGCAAGAAAAAGGGCTGAAGCCATGACCGACAATCCGCGCTTTGCCAACCGATCGGAACTGCTTGGCATTCTCGTGCTCGCGGTCCTCCTGGTGGTGGTTCTGCCGCTCTGCCTCGACGTATTCCGCCTCAATCTGGTCGCCAAATATCTGACCTACGCATTCGTGGCGCTGGGGCTGGTTATCTGCTGGGGCTATGGCGGCATCTTGAGCCTCGGGCAGGGCGTGTTCTTCGGCCTTGGCGGCTATTGCATGGCGATGTTCCTCAAGCTTGAGGCTTCCAGTCCCGAGAATACCAAGATCCAGTCCACGCCCGGCATTCCCGATTTCATGGACTGGAACCAGATCACGCAACTGCCATTTTTTTGGAAGCCGTTCCACAGTCTCACCTTCACGGTCGCTGCTGTTATTCTGGTGCCGGCGTTCTTCGCATTCATCATCGGTGCGGCGATGTTCAAACGCCGCGTCGGCGGCACCTACTTTGCCATCATCACTCAGGCGGTCGCGGCTATTCTCACTATTCTGATCGTCGGCCAACAGGGCTACACCGGCGGCATCAACGGGATGACGGACCTGCGGACCCTGAAGGGTTGGGACATCCGACCGGATCACGCCAAGATCGTCCTCTACTTCTTCGAAGTGGCTTGCCTCTTCGGCTGTATCTTCATCGCGCAATTCATCCGCCACTCCAAACTCGGACGCATCCTGGTCGCAATGCGTGAAAAAGAAGATCGCGTCAGATTCTCCGGCTACAGCGTTGCGAACTTCAAGATCTTCGCTTTCTGCATCGCTGCCATATTCGCCGCGATCGGCGGCGCCATGTTCGCACTCAATGTGGGATTTATGTCGCCGTCCTTTGTCGGCATCGTGCCCTCGATCGAAATGGTGATCTACACCGCGGTCGGCGGGCGGCTATCCATCCTCGGCGCGATCTACGGCACGCTGCTGGTCAATTTCGCCAAGACCAGCCTGTCGGAAACCTTTCCAGAATTGTGGCTGTTTGGGCTCGGTGGTCTGTTCATTGCGGTGGTTCTCGCCTTCCCGAACGGTCTGGCCGGGATCTGGGGCGATTACATTCAGCCCCAGCTGAACCGGCTGATTCCGTCGCGCAGATCCGGCTCCGGACCGACGGCGAGCTGGAACGACAATTCAGTCGCCGACGGCGCGCCGGCCGAGTGAGGAGACCATCATGCTCATAGGTCACCAGCCCAAACCTTTCCTGCTCGCGGTCGAGGCGCTGACGGTCTCCTTCGACGGCTTCAAGGCGGTCAACGACCTGTCCTTCTATGTCGACGAAAACGAGATCCGCGTCATCATCGGCCCCAACGGCGCCGGCAAGACCACGGTGCTTGATCTGATCTGCGGAAAGACCAAGGCGACCTCCGGCTCGATACAGTTCCGCAATCAGGAACTGACCAGGATGAAGGAGAACCAGATCGTGCAGGTCGGGGTCGGCCGCAAGTTCCAGACGCCGTCGATCTATGACGACCTGACCGTGTTCGAGAATCTGGAGATCTCCTACCCGCGCGGCCGCACGGTGTTCGGCGCGCTGGCGTTCAAGCGCGACGCCGTTGTGCGCGACCGGGTCGAGGAAGTTGCCGAGATTATCTTCCTGAAGGACCGTCTCAACATGAGTGCCGAGCTGCTCAGTCACGGCCAGAAACAATGGCTCGAGATCGGCATGCTGCTGATTCAGGACCCCGAGCTGCTGATGCTGGATGAGCCGGTGGCCGGGATGAGCGTCAGCGAGCGCGTCAAGACTGCGGAACTTCTCAACCGCATCATCAAGGATCGCTCAGTGCTGGTGATCGAGCACGACATGAAATTCGTCGAGGACATCGCCCACAAGGTCACGGTCCTCCACCAGGGCCAGATCCTGTCCGAGGGCTCGATGGAGCACGTCAAGAATGATCCCAAGGTGATCGAAGTCTATCTCGGGCATTAGGCATGGAAAGCTGAGTTCGGCTTCCGGACAAGGTCATGCTCAAACAGAGGCAAGGAGCATTTTGATGCTGGCTATTTCGGACCTTCACGTCGCTTACGGCCAGAGCGAAGTGCTGCACGGCCTTAACGTTTCCGTCGCGCCCAACGAGATCGTGGCCATCATGGGTCGCAACGGCATGGGCAAGACCACGCTGATGAAGTCGTTGATGGGCATCGTGCCGACCAGGAGCGGCTCCGTGAGCATGGAAGGCGCCGAACTCAGCAAGCTAAAAAGCTATGAGCGTGTCGCGAAGGGGCTCGCCTATGTGCCGCAGGGCCGCATGATCTTCTCGGCCATGACGGTCAAGGAAAACATCGAGACCGGCCTCGTCGCCTCGGGCGAAAGGGAGGTGCCGGGCGACCTCTATGAACTGTTTCCGGTGCTGCTGGAAATGAAAGGGCGCCGCGGCGGCAACCTTTCGGGCGGACAGCAGCAGCAGCTCGCGATCGCGCGGGCGCTGGCGACCAAACCCAAGGTATTGCTGCTCGATGAACCGACCGAGGGCATCCAGCCTTCGATCATCAAGGAAATGGCCCGCACCTTAAAGCGGATTCGTGACACCCGCGGCCTTTCGATCATCGTCTCCGAACAAGTGTTGAGCTTCGCGCTCGACGTCGCCGATCGCGTGCTTGTCATCGAGAATGGCGAGATCGTTCGCGACGATCCGCGCGAGGGCGTCGATGCCGCGCAGATCTCGAAATATTTATCCGTTTGATTCCCAACCGAACTTGTAAACAGGGGAGCTTTAGATGCCTGAGACACTGATCAAGGTCGATCTTTCCAAATCGGCATACGACAATGATATGATCCACAATCGCTGGCATCCAGACGTCCCGATCGTGGCGTGGGTCGGTCCGGGCGACGATTTCATCATCGAGACCTACGACTGGACCGGCGGCTTCATCAAGAACAACGACTCGGCGGACGATGTGCGTGACATCGATCTGTCGATCGTTCACTTCCTGTCCGGCCCGATCGGCGTCAAGGGCGCCGAGCCGGGCGACCTCCTGGTGGTCGATCTGCTCGATGTTGGACCGCTGAAAGAGAGCTTGTGGGGTTTCAACGGCTTCTTCTCCAAGAAGAACGGCGGCGGCTTCCTCACCGATCATTTCCCGCTGGCGCAGAAGTCGATCTGGGACATCAAGGGTCTTTACACCTCGTCGCGCCATGTCCCGGGTGTTTCTTTCGCGGGCCTCATCCATCCCGGCCTGATCGGCTGTCTGCCCGATCCGAAACTCCTGGCAACGTGGAACGAGCGCGAGACCGCGCTGATCGCGACCAATCCGACGCGGGTGCCCGGCCTTGCCAATCCGCCGTTCGCGGCGACCGCGCATGGTGGTCGCGCGAAAGGCGACGTCAAGGCCAAGATCGGTGCCGAAGGCGCGCGGACGGTGCCGCCACGCGAACACGGAGGCAATTGCGACATCAAGGACCTGTCGCGCGGCTCGAAGATCTACTTCCCGGTTTATGTGCCGGGCGGAGGGCTCTCGATGGGCGACCTGCATTTCAGCCAGGGGGATGGCGAGATCACCTTCTGCGGCGCGATCGAGATGGCCGGCTGGCTGCACCTGAAGGTCGACATCATCAAGGATGGCGTCGCCAAATACGGCATCAAGAATCCGGTCTTCAAGCCGTCGCCGATTACGCCGAACTACAAGGACTATTTAATCTTCGAAGGCATCTCGGTCGACGAGCAGGGCAAGCAACACTACCTCGATGTGCATATCGCCTACCGGCAGGCGTGCCTCAACGCGATCGAATATCTGAAGAAGTTCGGCTATTCCGGCGCGCAAGCCTACTCGATCCTGGGTACGGCGCCTTGCCAGGGTCATATCTCCGGCGTGGTCGACGTCCCCAATGCCTGCGCGACGCTGTGGCTACCGACTGAAATCTTCGACTTCGACATCATGCCGTCGTCGGCAGGCCCGATCAAACACATCAAGGGTGACATCCAGATGCCGCTGTCGCAGGACAAATAGAGCTCCCGCGCAACGGATGCGGGACGGTTCCCTAAGTCTGTCGCCCCGCATCCGCCGTCGTTGACGTCAGGAATCCAAACGCGCGAGTAAATGATATGCCGGTCTACGACTATCTCTGCAACGATTGCGGTCCGTTCACGGACATGCGGCCGATGGCCGAATGCGACGCGCCGCAAAACTGCCCGAAGTGCGAAAGCTCGTCGCGTCGCGCCATTCTGACCGCGCCGAACTTCTTCTGCATGCCCTCGGACAAGCGGAAGGCTCACGCCACCAACGAGCGCTCGTCCAACGCGCCCAGAACCGTCGGCGAATACAAGGCGTCGCATGCGCCCGGCTGCGGCTGTTGCTCGAGCAAGCCTTCGCGCCTCGTCAAGCAGAGCAAAACCGGGGCGAAGAGCTTCCCGACCGCGCGTCCATGGATGATCAGCCACTGATGCCTCACGATCTTTCGCGATCGTCGAAGAGCGACGGCGCAGCGTCTGAACCGATCGATACGCTCGCCGACGACCTCGCTCACCATGACATCGCCGTTTGAGCGACGGCAAACCCAACCAAAACAGGAGGCGATCCCATGCTTCACGGTGACATTTCCAGCAGCAACGACACAGTCGGCGTTGCCGTCGTCAATTACAAAATGCCGCGCCTGCACACCAAGGCAGAGGTGCTCGAGAACGCCCGCAAGATCGCCGATATGTTGGTGGGCATGAAAGTCGGCCTGCCGGGCATGGATATGGTGATCTTCCCGGAATACTCCACCCACGGCATCATGTACGACTCGAAAGAGATGTACGAGACCGCCTCGTCAATTCCAGGTCCCGAGACCGACATCTTCGCCGAAGCCTGCCGCAAGGCCAAGGTTTGGGGCGTATTCTCGCTCACTGGCGAGCGCCACGAGGAGCACCCGCACAAGGCACCGTACAACACCTTGATCCTGATGAACGACAAGGGCGAGATCGTCCAGAAATACCGCAAGATCATGCCCTGGGTGCCGATCGAAGGCTGGTATCCCGGCAATTGCACCTTTGTTTCCGAAGGTCCGAAAGGCCTGAAGGTCAGCCTGATCATCTGCGACGACGGCAATTTTCCGGAAATCTGGCGTGACTGTGCGATGAAGGGCGCCGAGTTGATCGTGCGTTGCCAGGGTTACATGTATCCGGCCAAGGAACAGCAGATCCTCATCTCCAAGGCGATGGCCTGGGCCAACAATGTCTATGTCGCGGTCGCCAATGCCGCCGGCTTCGACGGCGTCTATTCCTACTTCGGCCACTCGGCGATCATCGGCTTCGACGGTCGTACCTTGGGCGAGACCGGCGAGGAGGAATACGGCATCCAGTATGCCCAGCTGTCGAAGAGCCTGATCCGCGATGTGCGCCGCACCGGCCAGTCGCAAAACCACCTCTATAAATTGGTCCATCGCGGCTATACCGGCATGATCAATTCCGGCGAAAGCGCGCGCGGCGTTGCGGCCTGCCCCTACGATTTCTACAAGAAGTGGATCGCCGATCCGGATGGCACGCGCGAAATGGTTGAGGCGATGACCCGCCCGACCGCAGGGACTGACGAATGCCCGATCGACGGCATCCCGAATAAGTCATCCGCGACCAATTTCTAGAGCATGATCCGGACCCGAAGGGCCGCGCTAGCACAAAGTGGAAACCGATTTTACGAAAAAGATCATGCTCAAACAAAGAGATGAGATCATGATGCGATTCCATTTAATCGCATCATGATCTAGGCCACCGATCGAGAGTCGATTCTGGCTTTCCGGCGGCGCATCGGTGGATGATCAGCCACCGATTGCGGTGGCGGAGAATCTGCGGCCGCCGAGGCCTCAGGCTCTCGCCGGCATCGAAACATGTCCGTTGCCCCCGACAGCCACGCTTTGGCTGTTGCCGGTCTGTCGCGTCGTCGAGTTTTGCTTGAGCGGAACCGACAGCCGGCAGACCAGGCCTTCGGTGCGCCAGTCGAACTCGGCCTGTCCGCCCAGTTGCGATTCGATGCTGGCGATCACGCTCCTTGTTCCGAAGCCACGTGAGGCCGGCCGCTCCACGAGGGGACCGTCCCGCTCTTCCCACAGCATCTGAAGAACGTCTGCTTCAACCTCCCACTTGATCGTCAGACGGCCCGACAGCGTGGACAAGGCCCCGTACTTGGCGGAATTGGTGACCAACTCGTGCAGCGCCATGGCAAGCGTTTGTGCGGTCGCCGGTTGCAGCTGAATGTTGGAACCGTTGAAGGCGATCTGATCGCCCATGGCATAAGGTGCGAGCTCTTCATCGACCAACTTCCTGATTTCGGCGCCCTGCCAGCTCGACAAGGACAGAATGGTGTGGACTCGCGCGAGCGCGCTGATCCGCCCCTCGACCGCCTGTATGTAGGACTTGACGTTGTCGCCCCTCGTCAGCCTGACGATCGATTGCGCCAAGGCCAGCGCATTCTTCGCGCGATGGTCGACTTCGCGGGTGAGCAGATTTTGTCGTTCTTCAGCCCGCTTTCTTTCCGTGATGTCGACGGTCACCCCACTGACGCGGATGACGCGGCCGGATTTGTCGACCGTTGCAGCCGCCGTACCGACGCACCAACGAATCTCGCCATTGGGACGAACGACACGAAACTCGGTTTCGTAGGAACTGGCACCCTTGCTGAACTGAGCCATCGCCTCGCGCAATTCGTCAAAATCCTCTGGATGCAATAGGGCCTGCACATTGGCCGGATTGACCACAAAGCTTTGCGGGTCGACCCCAAAGATCCGGTATTGTCCCTCGTCCCACATCCAGTCCCCGTTGATCCAGTCCCAGTCCCAGGAGCCCATCCGGCCTGCGGCGAGGGCGAGACTGCGCCGCTGCTCGCTTTCGAGAAGCCGTGCATTCGATTCTTCCAGCTCGCCAGTTCGCGCGCGCACCCGATTTTCAAGCTCGGCATTGAACCGCTCGAGCTGCCGCGTCTTGCGATAGAGTTCGGCGAACACCCTGATCTTTGCGCGCAAGACCTCCGGGACGACCGGAACCGGCACGTAGTCCACCGCACCCATCTCGTAACCGCGAAGGCGATCCAGGTCGCTGACCTGAATGGCGGAGATGAAAATCATCGCCGTCTTCTGGAAACGAGGGTGTTCGCGGATCATCGCGGCAAGCTCGAAACCGTCGAGTTCCGGCATGCAGACGTCAACCAGGATGATCGCAACCTCGTTCTTGAGCAAGAATTCGAGCGCTTCGCGCCCCGAGGCCGCAACCACCAGGTTTTCGCCGAGCTCCTTCAGAATAACTTCATAGGCAAGCAGCTTCGCCGGCTGATCGTCGACCAGAAGGATATTTACCTTTTCGTGGTCCATCATCGGGCGCACCAGTCAGCGATGTAGCCACATGCGTATCGCAAGCAGCAACTGTTCGGTGTTGACGGGCTTTGCAAGATAATCCGAGGCGCCGGCCTCCAGACATTTCTCCCGATCGCCCTTCATGGCCTTGGCAGTAAGAGCGATGATGGGAAGCCTCCGGAACGACGGGTCCGCCCGGATCGCCCCGATGGTTTGATAGCCGTCCATCTGCGGCATCATGATGTCCATCAGGACCACCGCGATTTCCGGGTTCGTTTCCACCAGTGCGATCGCCTCGTTGCCGGTCGTGGCTGTGAGCACCTTCATGCCGCGCCGCTCCAGGACGCTCGAGAGCGCGAAGATGTTGCGTGCGTCGTCATCGACCAGGAGCGCGGTCCGGCCCACCAGGTCTTCATCGGAACTGTTGAGCTTCTCCAGCATGCGCTGTTTCTCGATCGGCAGTTCCGTGATCACCCGATGCAGGAACAGCGACGTTTCGTCGAGCAGCCGCTCGGGCGATTCGACGCCTTTCACCACGATGCTGCGGGCCATGGTGTGCAGCTCGGCATCCTCCTCGACCGAGAGCTCGCGGCCGGTGAAGACGACGACCGGCACCTCGGACAGGGAATCGTCATTGCGGATGGAATCCAGCACCTCGAAGCCGCTCATGTCGGGCAATCGCAAATCGAGGACGACGCAATCGCACGGATTTTCACGCAATGTCGAAAGGGCGTCCGCGCCGGTGTCGGTCGTCACGATCTCGATGTCGTCGTGGTCGAGGAGCTCTCGGATGCTCATCTGCTCCGCCGCGTTGTCCTCCACGATGAGCAGGCGCTTGCGGCGAGGCTTGGCGTATTCCTTGATCTGGGACAGCGCCGCGCTGACGCCCTCCGTCGTTGTCGGCTTGTTGACGAAGGAGAACGCGCCCCGCGCCAGCGCGTGCTGGCGGTCCTCATCCAGGGTAATGATCTGGACGGGGATGTGCCGCGTCAGCGGGTTGTGTTTGAGCTGGCTCAACACCGTCCAGCCGAGCATATCGGGCAGGAAAACGTCGAGTGAGACAGCAGTCGGCTGGTATTGCTTGGCGAGATCCAGCGCCTCCCCGCCGCGCGCCGCAACCAGGACCTTGAAGCCCTTGTCGCGAGCGAGGTCGACCAGCACCCGTGCATAATGCGGATCGTCTTCGACAATGAGAAGAATAGTGTCTCCGGGTTCAAGATTGAGCCGGTCGTCCGCGACCTGTTCGAGCACGCGTTCCTGGGTCACGGCCGGCACCGTCGGCGCAACACTATATTGCGACGACGAGCTGACGCGGGGAGCAATGGTCGGTCCGGCATATTTCAGCGGCAAATAGAGCGTGAAGATGCTGCCCTTGCCAGGCGTGCTCTGCAGATGAATTTCTCCGCCAAGAAGGCTTGCAAGTTCGCGGCTGATGGCAAGCCCCAGGCCGGTGCCGCCATATTTCCGGCTGGTGCCGGCGTCGGCCTGCTGGAACGCCTCGAAGATTAGCTTCTGTTTCTCCTGCGGAATTCCGATGCCAGTATCCGACACCTCGAATGCGACCACTGCGGGCGAATTGTTGAGCACGGGGTGTTCGGCACTCCAGCCGCCGAGTGCCGCCGAAACGCTGAGGCGTACGCCGCCCTCGGCGGTGAATTTGAACGCATTCGACAAGAGATTCTTCAGCACCTGCTGCAACCGCTTTGAATCTGTGTAGATGCTGCGCCCCAGAGTCGGATCGACAACAACGTTGAATGACAATTCGCGGTTTTCCGCCTCGTGCCGGAACGGACGCCCGACCGTTTCGAGCAGGTTGGATGTCAGGATTTCCTCCGCGTCCACAGTCACGGTTCCCGATTCGATCTTGGAGAGGTCGAGAATGTCGCTGATCAGGTTCAGGAGGTCGGTGCCCGCACCATGGATGGTGCGCGCGAATTCGACCTGCTTGGGCGTGAGGTTGCCGTCCGGGTTCTCGGTCAGCTGCTGACCCAGGATCAAGATGCTGTTGAGCGGCGTTCGCAGCTCATGCGACATGTTGGCAAGGAATTCCGACTTGTACTTGGATGTCAGCGAAAGCTCGGTGGCCTTTTCTTCCAGCGCGCGCCGCGCCTGCTCGATTTCCTGATTCTTGCGCTCCACCTCGACGTTGCGTTCGGCAAGCTGCTGAGCTTTCTGCTCGAGCTGCTCGTTGGTCTGCTGCAGTTCCTTTTGCTGTGTCTGGAGTTCGCCGGCAAGCTGCTGGGACTGCTTCAACAGTCCTTCCGTCTGCATCGTCGCCTCGATGCTGTTGAGCACGATGCCGATCGAGTCGGTGAGCTGCTCGAGGAAGGTCGACTGTGACGTCGTAAACGAGCTGACCGAAGCCAGTTCGATGACGGCCTTGACCTGATTCTCGAACAGCACCGGCAGCACGACGAGGTTCTTCGGCACCACACGCAGCAGAGCCGAATTGATCGGAACCGCGTCGTCCGGAATTTCCGATACCAGCCGCTGCCGCTTGTCCATCGCGCATTGCCCGATGAGGCCTTCGCCAAACTGCACGATTTGCGGGTGCGGGCTGACGCCGTCGCTGGCGTAAGCCGCAAGCAGCCGCATTTGCGGGCTGTCTTCGTTCTCGACCTGGTAGATCACGCCCATATGCGCGTTCACCAGCGGCGTCAGTTCGGTCAGCAACAGCCGGCCGACCGTTGTCAGATCGCGCTGGCCCTGCAGCATGTTGGTGAATTTGGCGAGGTTGGTCTTCAGCCAGTCCTGCTCGGTATTGAGGTCGGTCGTGAGCCGGAGGTTGGTAATCATCGTATTGATGTTGTCCTTCAGCTCCGCGACTTCGCCCCTGGCGTCGACCTGGATCGAACGTGTCAGGTCGCCCTTGGTGACGGCGGTCGCCACTTCGGCGATCGCACGGACCTGCGAGGTCAGATTGGCCGCCAGCAGGTTGACGTTACCGGTCAGATCTTTCCACGTGCCGGCCGCGCCTGGCACGTTCGCCTGGCCGCCAAGACGTCCCTCGACGCCGACTTCGCGTGCGACGCTCGTGACCTGATCAGCGAAGGTCGCCAGCGTCTCGGTCATGTTGTTGATGGTGTCGGCGAGCGCTGCGACCTCGCCCTTCGATTTCACCGTCAGGTTCTGCTTCAGGTCGCCGTTGGCGACCGCGGTCACGACCTTGACGATGCCGCGGACCTGCTCGGTCAGGTTCGCCGCCATGAAGTTGACGGTATCGGTCAGGTCCTTCCAGGTGCCGGCGACGCCGGGCACTTGTGCCTGTCCGCCGAGCTTGCCTTCGGTGCCGACCTCGCGGGCGACGCGCGTCACCTCGCCGGCGAAGGCGTTGAGCTGGTCCACCATGGTGTTGATGGTATTCTTGAGTTCGAGAATCTCGCCCTTCACGTCCACGGTGATCTTGCGCGACAGGTCGCCGCGCGCCACGGCGGTCGTGACCTCGGCGATGTTGCGGACCTGCGTGGTGAGGTTGGCGGCGAGCAGGTTGACGTTGTCGGTAAGGTCCTTCCAGGTGCCGCCGACGCCGGGCACCACGGCCTGGCCGCCCAATCGGCCTTCGGTGCCGACTTCACGCGCCACGCGCGTTACTTCCGCGGCGAAGGAACGCAGCTGCTCGACCATGGTGTTCAAGGTGTCCTTGAGCAGCAGGATTTCACCGCGAACGTCAACCGTGATCTTCTTGGACAGATCACCGCCGGCGATCGCGGTGGCGACTTCGGCGATGTTGCGGACCTGCGCGGTGAGGTTCGAGGCCATGAAGTTGACGTTGTCGGTGAGGTCCTTCCATGTGCCGGCGACTTCGGGCACTTCGGCCTGTCCGCCGAGCTTGCCTTCGGTGCCGACCTCGCGCGCCACGCGCGTCACCTCCGAAGCGAACGCGTTGAGCTGGTCGACCATGGTGTTGATGGTGTTCTTCAGTTCGAGGATTTCGCCCTTCACGTCCACGGTGATCTTGCGCGACAGGTCGCCGCGTGCCACCGCAGTCGTGACTTCGGCGATGTTGCGGACCTGCGCCGTCAAATTGCCTGCCATCGAGTTGACGCTGTCGGTGAGGTCCTTCCAGGTACCGGCGACGCCGGGCACGTTGGCCTGACCGCCGAGGCGGCCTTCAGTGCCGACCTCGCGCGCCACCCGCGTCACCTCGCCGGCGAAGCGGTTGAGCTGGTCGACCATGGTGTTGAGGGTTTCCTTCAGCTGCAGGATCTCGCCGCGCACGTCGACGGTGATCTTGCGGGAGAGGTCGCCGCCGGCAATCGCGGTCGCCACTTCGGCGATGTTGCGGACTTGCGCCGTCAAATTGCCCGCCATCGAGTTGACGCTGTCGGTGAGATCCTTCCAGGTGCCGGCGACGCCGGTCACCTGGGCCTGACCGCCGAGCTTGCCGTCGGTGCCGACTTCGCGCGCGACGCGGGTGACTTCGGAGGCAAACGCGTTGAGCTGGTCGACCATGGTGTTGAGGGTTTCCTTGAGCTGCAGGATTTCGCCCGACACGTTCACGGTGATCTTTTTCGACAAGTCGCCCTTTGCGACGGCGGTCGCGACCTCGGCGATGTTGCGGACCTGTCCCGTCAGGTTGGAAGCCATCGAGTTGACGCTGTCGGTGAGGTCCTTCCAGGTGCCGGCCACGCCGCGCACCAGCGCCTGACCTCCGAGCTTGCCTTCGGTGCCGACCTCGCGGGCGACGCGCGTCACCTCGCCGGCAAAGGCATTGAGCTGGTCCACCATGGTGTTGATGGTGTCTTTCAGCTCCAGAATCTCGCCGCGCACGTCCACCGTGATCTTCTTCGACAGGTCGCCATTGGCCACCGCCGTCGTCACCTCGGCGATGTTGCGAACCTGCGCGGTCAAGTTGCTCGCCATCGAGTTGACGCTCTCGGTGAGGTCCTTCCAGGTGCCGGCGACACCGAGCACGTTGGCCTGGCCGCCCAGCCGGCCTTCGGTGCCGACTTCGCGCGCCACGCGCGTGACTTCGCCGGCAAAGGCGTTGAGCTGGTCGACCATGGTGTTGAGCGTTTCCTTGAGCTGCAGGATTTCGCCCGACACGTTCACGGTGATTTTCTTGGAAAGATCGCCGCCGGCGATCGCGGTCGCGACATCGGCGATGTTGCGGACCTGCGCGGTCAAATTGCTCGCCATGAAGTTGACGTTGTCGGTGAGGTCCTTCCAGGTGCCGGCCACGCCGGGAACCTGAGCTTGCCCGCCGAGCTTGCCCTCGGTGCCGACCTCGCGCGCCACGCGCGTGACTTCCGAAGCAAACGAGTTGAGCTGGTCGACCATCGTGTTGATGGTGTCCTTGAGCTCCAGGATCTCGCCACGCACGTCCACCGTGATCTTGCGCGACAGGTCGCCGCGCGCCACGGCGGTGGTGACGTTGGCGATGTTGCGTACCTGCGCGGTCAGGTTGCCGCACATCGCATTCACGGAGTCGGTGAGGTCTTTCCAGGTTCCGGCAACGCCGGGCACGATTGCCTGACCGCCGAGCTTGCCGTCGGTGCCGACTTCGCGGGCGACGCGAGTGACTTCGGAGGCGAACGAACGCAGTTGGTCCACCATGGTGTTGATGGCTTCCTTCAGCTGAAGGATTTCGCCGCGGACGTCGACGGTGATCTTCTTGGAAAGGTCGCCATTGGCGACCGCGATGGTGACTTCCGCGATGTTGCGAACCTGGCCGGTGAGATTGTTGGCCATCGAGTTGACGCTCTCGGTCAGATCCTTCCAGACGCCCGTCACTTCCGGCACCTGCGCCTGGCCGCCGAGCTTGCCTTCGGTACCAACTTCACGCGCGACGCGCGTCACCTCGGAAGTGAATACGCTAAGCTGCTTGATCATCGTGTTGACGATGGTGGCCGATTGCAGGAACTCGCCGCCAAGCGGACGGCCGTCGACATCCAGTTTCACGGTCTGGAGCAGGTCGCCTTGCGCGACAGCAGCGACCGCACGCGTCACCTCGCGCGTCGGCCAAAGCAGATCGTCGATCAGCGTATTGACCGAACCTTCCATATCGGCCCATGAGCCACTCGCTAGACCGAACTTGACGCGCTGGCGGGTTTTTCCTTCGCGCCCGACGACCTGGCCCACGCGCTCAAGCTGCTGGGCCATCCGCTGATTGGCAGCGACGATTTCGTTGAACGTATCGGCGATCTTGCCTTCGATGCCGAGATGATCGCCGGTCATTCGCACCGAGAAGTCGCCGCTTCGCATCGCCTGCAGTGCCTGAAGCAATTCCTGCGAGGGCTCAGGTTTGCCGTTCGCGTAGGGCTTGAGTTTGGCGCGGCGTCGGGCGGATGGCGCAACTGAGCCGAGATCACTCATGACATTCCCCTCAAGTGCCAGGATGCGCCAACACGCCGAGCGCATGCGAGTCGTCGATATTTTCGAACGATAAAATCGTGCGAATGATCGCGAATCAAGCAAAATACCTTATATATTACAGATTGTTAGCCGGATGGTTTCGGCTGAAGGAAATCAATTCCGCAACGGAACAATTGTTCCCGCCACGAATTATAAATTATCGATCGTAAGCTTGATGGCTTGATTGCAGCGGATCGTCGCGACGCTTTTGAGGCCATGTCGCGGAAGCGAGGGCATCAACTGTTTTTTTGTTGCCTTGAAGTTCCGGTGCAGGAACCGCAAGCTCCCGCGCTGCCGCGAATTAGCTGGAGGACCGGTCTTTACTGACGCTTGGGGTTCGGCCTTCTTGGGGGAGGCGGATTATCACCCTCACCCTGCGAATCGAACTTGCGGGTCACCTTGATTGCCGACTGGCTGATATCGAGAAGCGTGCGGCGACCTTCTTCGATCACGGTGGCGGATTTCTTGTCGAACGTCACGGCGAATTCGCGAATTTCCCTCAGCTTCTCGAACAACTCGTCGGCTTTTCCCTCCGAAAGACCAGGTATGATGTTGTCGACCTTGGTCATCGCTTTCCTGAAGCCCAGGAAAGCGGTGTCGGCCCCGGCGACCGCCTTTTCGATCGCGTCGCCTTTGCTCGCCAATGACGCGGTGTAGGTTTCGAAACTCAACAGCGCATCCTTGATGGTCGCCTGGTTGCCGACGAGGATACGATCGACATTGTGTAAAGTGTCGCGGATCGATTGGATTTCGCTCAGGTCTGCGGTCAGGATCGGAATCCCGTCGGCATCGAGCGGCACCGGGGGTGCCGTTGGTGCGCCACCGGTCAGCGATATCGCCGCCACCCCGGTTAGCCCCTGAAACTCAAGGCCCACAACGGTGTCCTTGCGGATCGGGGCGCTGTTATCGACCATGACAAAGGCCACGATCTTGCGAGGATTGTCCAGTTTCAGCGACAGAATCTCCCCGATCTGAACTCCGTCGAAGTTCACACTGCCGCCCTTGTGCAAGCCGCTTGCGGAGCCTTCGAAGACGATGCGTAGCGGGGACCGCTGCGCGATGCTGTGGATTTTTCGGACCCCGAGCATACCGAAGAACGCCGCGGCGATGACCACGAGCGTGGTGGTTCCGATCATCAAGTTGCTGGTCCGCATTTTCATCCGGGAATCCGGCTGCCATCGGCTGGGCTGGGAGCGTCAGCGTCCACGTCGCGCCGATTGTACGAGCAAAGCGAACCGGGCGAAAGACTGATCCTGCCGGCCGCCAGCGCCTGGTGACCGATGCCGGTGAAGAACGTTAAAGCCTTAACCCCCTCTGCCACTTCTTGACAGCGCTGGAGGGCAGGGCCACGCTTCGGTAAGGCGCGCTGCAAGCCGTAGTCATAAGAAACAAGTACCCGAGGAAGGCCATGCCAAAACTGCTGAGCGAGGGTGAGGTCGCGGCCTACCACGATCGCGGCTACCATTTTCCAATCGAGGCGCTGAATGCGAGCGAAGTCGTCGATTTTCGCCGCAAGCTCGAGGACTACGAGGCCAAGAGCGGCGGCCCGATCAAGGCCGAGATGCGCCACCGCAGCCATGTCCTCTTCACCTGGATCGACGAAATGATACGTCATCCGAAAATTCTGGATGCCATCGAGGATGTGCTCGGTCCGAATATCCTTTGCTGGAACACCAGCTTTTTCATCAAGGAGGCACACGACCCCGGTTTTGTCTCCTGGCATCAGGACGCGACCTACTGGGGTCTCAGTTCAGCAGATGTTGCGACGGTCTGGATCGCGATCTCTCCGGCCAACAGGGTCTCGGGCTGCATGAAGTTCATCGCCGGTACCCACCAAAGCCAGGTCCAGCACGCGGACACGTTCGACAAGAACAACCTGCTCACCCGTGGTCAGGAGATCGCCGTCGAGGTCGACGAGGCCAAGGCCGTCTATGTGGAGTTGAAGCCGGGGCAGGCCTCGCTTCATCACGTGCTGCTGTTTCACGGGTCGGAGCCGAACCGCTCCGACGACCGGCGCATTGGTCTGGCCATCCGCTATATCCCGACACATTTGAAGCAGGCGGTCGGCGCACGTGACTGGGCAACGCTGGTTCGCGGCAAGGACGACTTTCATCACTTCCTACCCGCCCATGTGCCAAAACGCGACCTCGAGCCGGAGGCCTTGTCTTTCCATAAGGAAGTGTCGGAAGAGCAGGTTCGCGTGCTTTATCGGGGTACGGGCAAGACCGCCTATCGTGCGTGAGAGAAGCTCACGTCAGCGTCCACTCTTCGGCACTGGCGCCGGCAAGCGCACGAACGCGTGCATCGTCGGCGGCGAGTTCGCGCGCCGATCCGGAATAGACGACGATCCCATCGTCCAGCACGTAAGCGTCGTCGGCAATTTCCAGACTCATTCGCGCGTTCTGTTCGACCAGCAGCACTGAAATGCCCTCGGCCTTCATTTGCTGGACGATGCGAAAAACCTCGCGGACGATCAGCGGCGCCAGACCTTGCGAAGGCTCGTCGAGAATGAGCAGCCTTGGGTTCACCAGCAAGGCCCTCGCAATCGACAACATCTCCTGCTCGCCGCCGGAAAGCTGACGGCCGCGATTTAGCCTGCGCTCCTCGAGGCGGGGAAACAATTGATAGATCCGCGCGATCGTCCACGGCCCGCCGCGATCGAGCGGAACCTTGAGATTTTCCTCGACGCTGAGATTGGCAAAGATGCGCCGGCCTTCCGGCACGTAGCCGACGCCTTGGGCCGCAATGCGGAAGGTCGGCCAATGCGTGGTGTCCTGGCCGAATACCGTGATCTTGCCCTCGCGTGCGGGCGTCAGTCCCATCAGGCTTCGCAGTGTGGTGGTCTTGCCCGCGCCATTGCGTCCGAGCAACGCGGTGATCTTGCCCTCGGCGACCGAAAGGCTGACGCCATGCAGAATGTGGCTCTTGCCGTAATAGGTGTGAAGGCCTTCGGCGGTGAGGGCTGCGGTCATGCGGCGTTGCCCAGATAGGCGGCTTGAACGGTTTCGTTGGCGGCGATTTCCTGCGGCGTGCCCTGCGCCAGCATTCGTCCCTGGTCGAGCACGCAGATGCGGTCGGCGAGGTGAAATACCACGCGCATGTCGTGCTCGATCAGCACGATGGTGTAGTTGCTGTCACGGTGCAGCCGGCGGATCAGTTGGGTAATCTGATAGGTTTCCTGGTCACCCATTCCCGCGGTCGGCTCGTCGAGCAGCAAGAGATGCGGCTTCAAGGCCAAAGCCATCGCGATCTCGGCCGCGCGCTGGTCGCCATGCGCAAGCTCGCCGACCAGCCTGTCGGCTTTGCCTTCCAGTGACACCAGTTTGAGCGTCTCTTCGACGCGCCCGTGAAGTATCGCGTTTTCTGAACGGCTGATCCAGGGCCGCAAGCGATATCCGCCGGCGACTTCGGCCGCGATCCGGACGTTTTCGAGCACGGTCAACTCGGGGAAGATTTCGGTAATCTGGAAGGTCCGCGCCATGCCGCGCGTGACGCGCTCATGCGTGGAAAGCCTTGTGATGTCGGTGCCGTCGAAAACGATGCTACCGGAGGTCGGTGGAAAGAATCCGCTTATCAAATTGAAGAAGGTCGTCTTGCCGGCGCCGTTCGGCCCGATGATGGCGCACAACTCACCCTTTGCGACGTTGAGCGAGACATCGCGCACGGCCACCAGATTGCCAAACCGCTTGGTGACGGTATTGATTTCGAGGACGTTCATGCCTTGCTCCGCTGCAGGAAGCCGAGGAGGCCGCGTGGGAAGAACAGCACCACAAGAACGAAAAGCAGGCCGACGAACGACATCCAGTTCACGGTGACGCTCGACAGGTAGTCCTGCAAGACCACGAACACGGCTGCGCCCAGTAGCGGCCCCCAGAAGCTGCGCATCCCGCCCATCACGGCCATCATGACGAAATCGCCGGACTGGCTGTAATGCAGACCCCGCGGGTCGGCGAAATTGTTGACCAGCGCATAGAGCGCGCCGGCAAATCCCATGAAGAAACAGGACAGCGTGAACGCGATCCAGATATGCCGTTCGACGGGAATGCCGAGGAAGCGCGCGCGGCGCTCGTTCTCCCGGATCGCAATCATGGTGCGGCCGAAGGGCGAACGCAGGATGAATCCCATCGCGCCGACCACGAGCGCAAAACAGAACAGCACGAAGAAGTAGAAAACATTGGCGTTCGACAGGATGTCGAGCTTGAAGGTGCCGAAATCGATCGGGTGGCGCGAGAAGCCGCGCAATCCATCATCGCCGCCGGTCAGCGAACTCCATTGAAAGGCGATGTAATAGAACACCTGGCCGAAGGCGATCGTCACCATGGCGAAATAGACGCCGCGCCGCCGCACGATCAGGGTGCCGAGAATGGCGCCGCAAACCCCGCCCAGAAGCATTCCGAGAATGAGTGCAAGCGGCGTGCTCGGCGCCAGGAATTTCAGCGTCAGCCCGGCGCCGTAGGCGCCGAGCCCGAAATAGGCGGCGTGGCCGAACGACAGCACGCCGGTAAATCCCAGAAGGAAATTCACCGACATCGCGGCGAGTCCGAGCACGAGCACGCGGGTGGCGAGCGCGGTGTAGCCGCCAAGCGGCACCATCCAGTAGGGGGCGAGAATCAGCGCGGCCCAAATCGCCGCCAGCACGATCAGCTTGCGGGTTTGTTCGGTGCTCAACTCATCATTCCTTCTTCGCCGAACAATCCGCGCGGGCGTAGCAGCAGCACCACCGCCATCATGATGTAGATGACCGCCTCGCTGGCGGCCGGATAGAATACCGCCGTCAGTCCCGAAGCCACGCCTATCAGCAGGCCGCCGGCCAGCGTTCCTGGCAGGCTGCCGATGCCGCCGACAATGATGGCGATGAAGCTCGGCATCAGCAACCCCGTGCCCATGGTCGGTTCAAGTCCCAATTGCCCGGCCGCGAGCACGCCGCTCAAGCCGGCGAGAAAGATGCCAACGGCGAAATTGAGCGAACGCAGCATCTGCACGTTGATGCCGAGAGCCGCCACCGTTTCGAGGTCAAGCGTGCCGGCGCGGATGCGAACGCCGAGGCGGGTGTAGCGGAGCAGCAGAAACAACAGCGCGACCGCGACCACGACCACGGCCACCATGAACAGGCGATAGCCGGTGATAAAGAACAATTCATTGCTCAGGGGTTGCGCCAGAAAGGGCGGGATGGTGACTGGCTTGCCTTGCGGGCCCCAGATGAAGCGCGTGCCGTCTTCAATGATGAAGGCGAGCCCGAAGGTCAGCAGCAGACTGTAAAGCGGATCGCGCCCATAAAGCGGCCGGATCAGCACGCGTTCGACGATGAGCCCGAGGACGGCCGTCAGGGGTGGCGCCACGAGCAACGCGCCCCAGAAGCCGATATAGGGCGTGACCGTATAGGCAATGTAGCCGCCGATAACGAGAAATCCACCATGGGCGAAATTGATGACATTGCTGAGATTGAGGATCAGCGAAAGGCCAAGCGCCATCAGCACATAAAAGGCGCCGATGATGAGCCCGTTGGTGACGTTAAACAGAAGCAGTTGGGTCATAATTCACCGAACAAGTCCGCATATTTCTGATCCGGGAGCTGGGCTCCCGGATCAAAAGGGCAAAGGCTGGCTTGAGGGTTATGCCGGCCACTGGACGGTGCAGCCGGTGTCGCTCACCGGCGGGGCCGTCTTGTCGCCGGGCACGACTTCGTCGACGCGATAGAGGTCTTCGGGGTCGTCCTTGCCCTTTGATTGTGCCTCGCCGACGAAGGCCGATGTCATCAGCTGATGATCGCCCTTGCGGTAGTAGACCTTGTTGGGCTGCAGCTTGACGTCATCGGGCAGTTCGAAGTTTTCAAGCGCGGCGGCGAGCTTGACTGCGTCGAGGACCTTCTCCTGGTTCGCGACCAGCGCAAAGCTCATCGCCGAAACATAGCCGAACCAATGCCGCGCGGTCGGCACATTCCCGTTGTTGACCTTGCGAATGTCGGCGACGAATTTTTCGACGCCGGGAACGCCCGGCTGCTTCCAATACCATTCGAACATCCAGATGCCGATCCGCGCTTCCGGCGGGAGGCCGGCGAGCGATTCGAGCTCCTGCTGGGTTCCTGCGACGTGGATTTGCTTGTTGAGGCCGAACTGCACGATCTGCTTGAGGCAGTTGATCATGTCCGAGCCCTGCACCAGGAGGAGCAGAACGTCCGGATTGGCAGCTCGGGCCTTGATCAGATAGGCGGAGAAATCCGTGGTGCCGAGCGGCGTGAGTTCATTGCCGGTAACCGTGCCGCCGAGCTTCTTCAGATTGTCCGTGCAGGCGTTATAGAGGGTGTGGCCGAAGGCGTAGTCGGGCGTGATGAAGTGCCACTTCTTGCCGTACTTGGTGTAGAGCAGATTGGAAACCGAATTGGCCTCCATCCGGGTGGTGTTGCAGACGCGGAACACATTCCATTTGCAATCCTTGCCGGTAATCGAATCGGTGTGACCGCCGGAAACGATGTGCAAGACCTTCTTCTCGGAGGTGACCTGGGCAATCGCGGCCGCTATTCCCGAATTGACGTCGCCGATCATGAAGTTGACCTGGTCGCGCTCGATCAGTTTGCGCGCCTTCTGGACGCCGGTGCCGACGTCATTGGCGGAATCCTCCACCAAGAGCTCAACCTGGCGTCCGAGGATCCCACCTTTGGCGTTGATCTGCTCGATCGCAAGCTTGGCGCCCATCACCTCGTTGCCGGCAGGCGCGGCGTAGACTCCGGTGAGAGGATCGACCATGCCCATCCGGATCGCCTGCTCGCCACGTGCCTGAATGAGAAAGGGGGAAGCCACCTGAAGGGCGCCCAGCGCGGCGGCGCCCTTCATCAGTCCGCGCCGGTCGAATTTTCGATTGAAAATCGTCGATGTCATGAATGCTCCTCCGAGCGATCGTTGTTGCTTTGTTGCATGTTTTGTCGCGGTCTTTACCTCAAGGCTCCAGCCGCAAAAGTCTTGCTGATATCGTCACCCCTCAGGCCGGCCATTGAATCTTGCAGCCGGTTCCTTCGGCTGGACCCGCGGCCTTCTCTCCCGGCACCAGCGTGCGAACCGAGAACATTTTGTCGGGATCACCCTGCGGGGGGTGTGCCTCGCCCACAAAGACCGTGCTCATCAATTCGTGGTCGCCGGCGCGGAATTCTGGCGCGCCCGGCTGCAAGGCGATCTCCGGCGGCAGCTTGAATCCGGAAAGTGCACGCGACAGTTTTACCGAGTTGAGCGTCTTCTCCTGGTTCGCGATCACCGCCAGCGTCTGTACCGATGCATAGCCGAACCAGTTGCGCGCGGTGGCCGAAAGGCCCGTAAGTTTCTTTATCGCGGCATTGAACTCCGCGACATGCGGCACGCCCGGCTGATCCCACCACCATTCCATGGTCCACCACCCGACGCGTGCGCCGTCGGGCACGGCGCGGATGCTCTCCAGCTCAAAGAGAGTGCCGCCGACCGCCATCTGCTTGTCCAGACCAAATTGCACAAATTGCTTGAGACTGGAGACCTGATCGCCGCCGCCCATGACGTTGATCAGAACCTGTGGTGCGTAGGCTTTTGCCTGGATCAGATATGCCGAATAATCCGGGGTACCCAGAGGAACGAGCGATCCCGCCGAAGTGCCGCCCGCGGCCTTCAACAGCTTCTCAAAGCCGGCCTGGACCGAGTGTCCATACGCATAGTCGGGGGTGAGAAAATACCATCGCTTACCGAATTTCTCGATCAGGGTCGAGGCGATGGCGTTGGAGTCCATGGTGGTGGAATTGCAGACCCGGAACACGTTCCAGGAGCAGTTGGCACCGGTGATCGGATCGGTGTGGCCGCCGGATACGATGTGAAGCACCTTCTTTTCGCTGGTCACCTGCGCCATCGCGATCGCAATGCCGGAATTCACGTCGCCGACAATAAAGCTCACCTGATCGCGTTCGATCAGCTTGCGCGTCTTCTGCACCCCGGTGCCGACGTCATTGGCGGAATCTTCGATCAGGAGTTCGACGGGTCTGCCCAGAATGCCGCCTTTCTTGTTGATCTCCTCGGCAGCGAATTTCGCGCCCACCACCTCGCCTTGCGCGATTGCCGCGTAAACCCCCGTCAGGGGATCGACCATTCCGATCCTGACCGGCGTTTCGCCTCTGGCGCTGATGATGAAGGGGGATGCGAACTGCACTGCAGCAAGGGCTGTGCCCGTACGCAGAATGGCCCGACGATCGATCGGCCGGGATCGTTGCAAAGTGCTCAATTTGTCCTCCCAGACAAGCTGTTATGTCTTTCAAGTCCGGCATTCTTCGATGCCGTTGGGAGGGAGCGTAGCCTTTCCGGCGCGCCTTTGCCAATGACGATCCCTGGGCCAATCCTGCAACCTTCGGCCTAGAGCGAGATGTCTCTTCTTCGAATTGTCATCACGCTCTATCTTTTTGTTTGAGCATGATCTTTTTCGGAAAACCGGTATCCACTTTTCCGGATCATGCTCTAGGATGGGTTTTGGAGCCTAGCCTCGCACAATCGGCGCTATAATCGTTCCGAAATAGCCCGGCGCAACGTACGGGACAGTGCCTCAACTGAATATGGCTTCTGGATCAGTTCGAAGCCGTGATGGGCGTTTTCCGCCAGCACACTGCTGTAGCCGCTGGTCAACACCACGGGCAGGCCGGGGAATTGCTCGCGGATGATGGTGGCGAGCTCAACGCCGTTCATTCCAGGCATGATGACGTCGGAAAACACCAGATCGAACGCCAGTTCATCCGCGGCGAGCAGCGCCAGCGCCTGCTTGGCATTGTCGGCGCGTCTTGTCGCATAACCGAGATCCTGCAAGAGTTCCGTGGAGAATTTCCCGACATCTTCATTGTCTTCCACGACCAGAATGCGATGGCCGCGTCCGCTGGCCGTCGCCTCGATGTTGGCAGCGGCCGTGCCGGCCTTGCCGCCGGGGGTCTCGGCTTGCGGCAAATAGATCGTGAATGTCGAGCCTTCATTCAAAACGCTCTTCACTACGATTTCACCGCCGGATTGCTTGGCAAACCCGACGGCTTGGCTGAGACCCAGTCCGGTGCCTTTTCCGACATCCTTGGTGGTGTAAAACGGCTCAAAAATTGCCGTCAGCTGGTCGGGCGGGATACCGCGGCCCCCGTCCTTGACCGAGATCGCAATGAATTTTCCGCTTCGATTTCGGCTTGTGCCCGAGGCGGGGATCGCATCGACTTTCTCGACATCGATCGAAATCGCGCCCTCATTCTCGATGGCGTCCCGGCTGTTTACCGCAAGATTGATAAGGGTTGTCTCGAACTGTGCGACATCCGCCACCGCGAAGCACTCGGGATCGCAAATCTCCAACTTGATCTGGATTCTTCCGCCGACCAGCGGGCGGATGAGCTGGGCGATGGCTTCGACCTGCGCGCCGACATCGAACACCTGAGGGGTCAATGGTTGCCGCCGCGCAAACGCCAGAAGCTGTCCGGTCAGCTTCGAGGCGCGGTCGACCGTATCTGAGATCGCATCGATGTAACGCCGACGGCGATCGTCGGTCAGTTCGCGACGGCGAAGGAAATCGGTAGCGGAGCGGATGATCGTCAGCAGGTTGTTGAAGTCGTGCGCCACGCCGCCGGTGAGTTGACCAATGGCTTCCATCTTCTGGGATTGACGAAGTGCTTCCTCCGCCTGGCGGCGCTCGGTGATGTCGACTGCTTCCGGCAAGACCGCGGCAACCGCGCCGTGCTGATCGAATACCGGCCGCATCGCAAAATCGAAATACCTGTCACCGATCGGCAAATGCAGAAGGATTTCCGTTCGTACACTTTCGCCGCGGATCACGTTGGCGAAGGCGTGGGTGACGACCTCGCGCGCGCCAAGCGTTCCTGAAAACCATGGTGAATCCCAAAAGGGCCTTCCGACGACGTCGGCAGAATTGGCCTGAATACCGGCTAGCGCGGTCCTGTTCGCGTAAATGACGTTGCCATGAAGGTCCAGCAGTCCCTGATATTGGTTGCTGGTCTCGAAGATCGCCCGCAGTTGTGCTTCGTTTGATTCGAGCTGGGAGGTACGCTCCTTGATGCGCTGCTCCAGAGTTTCATTGAGGCGTCGCAGTTCATTTTCGGCTTCCTTGACGCTCGTGAGATCGTGGGCCACCCCGATAAAGCCGATGTGTTTCCCGGCCGGATCCCAACGCGGCTGCGATTCCGATCGCATCCAACTCCATGCGCCGTCCACCCGGCGATATCTCGCTTCCAGGACAAACGGCTTGAGCGAGGCTTCTCCGGCGACGCTCTCCTTGACGATTCGTTTGAGATCGTCGGGGTGAAGTATCTTGCGCCAGTCGAAAACCAGCGCGTCCTCATAGCCGAGGCCGAGAAAATCGAGATAGGCCTGGTTTACAAAGCCGCGCGTGCCATCAAGTTTGCTGACCCACATCGGCACCGGCGCGCTGTTGGCGATCAAGCGAAATCTTGCCTCACTTTCCCTGAGCAGTTCCTTTGCGACATTGCGATCGGTAATGTCCATATGCGCGCCGACGAGGCGAAGCGGCCGACCGCTTTCGTCCCGCTCGATCTCGGCTTCGCAGGCGATCCATCGAATTTGCCCATCGTTCGGCCGCACGATCCGGTATTCGCAGGAATAGTGCGTTCCGCTCCCGCCCACCGTGGCCAGGAAATGTTGCAGCGTGCGGTCGCGCTCGTCCGGATGAATGCGCCTGACCCAGTCTTCGTGGGTATCGACGCTATCTGGATCAAGCCCGTGTATTTCGAGATATTCGGGCGCGCGCTTGCCGTTATCGAAGCCGTTTCGGAGATCGACATTGACCCCTCCGATGCGGGCGATCCGCTGAACGCGGGCTAGATCACTTTCGCGATCCTTCAGCGCCTTTTGGGATTCAAACAGAACTTCGTTGACGCGGCGTAACTCGTCGCGGTTCTCCCGTACGTGGCGCTCGGCGATGACCCGTTGCGTCGTTTCGACCACGATGGCGATCACTCCCGCCGGTTCACCGGCCTCGTTCAGGACCGGTGAGTAGTCGAGATTCATCCAGACCTGTTCGGGCCGGCCATGTCGGTAGAGTGTAAGTTCCTGATCCTTGTAGGCGAGGGTGCGGCCGCTCAGTCCGACCTTCATGACGTTGTCGTTGAAGTCGGCGACCTCGGCCCATCCGTCGCGCACCTTCGATCCAAGCAGCTTCGGATGTCTGCCGCCGGCAAAAATCGAATAGGCGTCATTGTAGATCATGATGCCGTCCTCGCCCCACAGCAGCACGATGGGGACGGGGGATTGGAGCAGGGTTTCGGTGACGGTCTTCAGGCTTTGCGGCCAGGCCTCGAGCGGGCCCAGGCTGGTCTTCGCCCAGTTGAATTGCCTGATGAGCGCGCCAAGTTCGCCGCCCCCGGTTGGGAATGATCGACAAGAAGGGGCCGCCCACACGCCTTGGTTACGCAACGTCAGTCCCCTCGCCATGCCCCTGGATCAACTGCGATCAACGTCGCAAGTGAGCCTTTGTTCCGGACGGCGGCCGATATCGGAGCCCGAATTGGTTCAATTCAACAATCTAAAGTAGTCAGGACGACATTTCGGTACACCCAGACGGGTAAATCGTCGCGCCGGGGCACTCAGGGTTTCAAGGAGGAAACATAAGCCGCAAGCGAGATCATGTCGTCGTGCGAGAGCTTTTCGACCACCGGCCCCATCAATGCGCCCGCGCTTCCGGTCCGCGCATGCTGCTGGAAGTCATAGATTTGACGCACGAGGTAACTCGGCGAACGTCCGGCAATTCCGGGGACGGATTCCACACCCCTAAGATCCGGGCCATGGCAGGTCGCGCAAGGCGTCGTTACGCCTGCACCCCCGGTCTTGGCCAGCGCCTCGCCCTTGGCGAGGCTTCCTTTTGGCACGTAGGCGATGAAGTTCGAACGCGTGTCGCGGTGTTCGAACTGCTCGGCATCCACCGGGACCTCGACGATGCGCTGGCCGATCGGCTCGGTGCCGCCGTCTTTCGCGACCATATAGAACACTCGCGCGATCTGTGTCACAGGCACCGTGTCGGTCTCGACCACCTTGATATTCGCCTTGGGCTTGAGCGACGAGAAATAGGCCGCCGCAGCCTTCACTTCTTCCTCGGTGCTGGCTTTGGCGATTGCCGTCATCAGCACGCTCGGACTTCGCTGCGGGCCCGCGAATTTCCGCGCCCCGCTTTTGTAATCTTCTATCTGCTGGATGATGTAGGACGCCGGGAGGCCTGCCAGGCTGGCATTCTCCGGCCCGCCGGTGCCCTCCGCGCGGTGACATGAACCGCAGGCGCGGACATCGGGTTGCCGGCCGTGCGCGACGATGTCCGGCATCGGGGGGTGATCGTCGGGATGCCAGTCCGGCACGAAGAACAGATTGCGCTCCTGTGTGATGGTGAAGCTCGCCGTGCTGTCGGGTACGTGTCGCGGCACGCCGTCGTCGGGTGGTGCCTTGAAATCGGGAGCCCACGGATAGGCCCAGGCCGGAAAAGAGGTCGGTGGTGAAGAGCCGGGAGAAGGAGCCTGCGCCAGCGCTGCGCCCGATGCGGCCATCACAACCATCGCCACTACATTTATCGCAATCCGCATCGTATCCCCCCGCTTTTAGTGGCCGGCGGCGGCTTTGGCCGCGGCGTTGTTAAGGACAATCAGAGCGTCGACGGCAACGCCGGTCCTGGTATTGATGAGAAATGGATTGACATCGATCGAGGCGATGCGTTTTCCCGCATCCGCCATCATGTTGGACAGGCCCACGAGCGCCTTCACGACGGAAGCTTCGTGCAGCGCGGGCTTGCCGCGATAGCCCCTGAGCTTCACGCCGGCCTTGGTGCGGCCGATCAGCGCTTTCGCCTCGTCCGCATCGAGCGGAGCTCCGGCGAGCGCGACATCCTTCATAAGTTCGATATCGATGCCCCCGGTTCCGAACAACACGACCGGGCCCATCTCGGCATCGAGCGCGGCGCCGACCACGAGCTCAAGGTCCGCCTTGACCTGTTGGGCGATCAGAATGCCTTCGAGCTTTGGCTTGTTCTTCAGCCTCCTCACCCTTGCGGTGATGTCGTTGAACGCCTTCTTGACCTCAGCGGCGCTGTTGAGATTCAGCACCACGCCACCGATGTCGGATTTGTGCAGGATTTCGGCGCTGACGACCTTGGCGACAACGGGAAAGCCGATCTTTTTGGCGATAAGCGCGGCTTTGGTCGCGGTCTGTGCAATCTCCTCCTTCGAAACCGGTATGCCATAGGCCTTGAGCAGCCGCTTTGACGCGACCTCGTCGAGCGCCGGCCCATTGGCACTCTTGAGCGTTCGCTCCAGCGTGGCCCGTGCCGAGGCGCTTGAGCTTGAGCCGATCTCCGGCACTTCCTTGTGCAGTGCTGCGTATTCGATCAACGCCTTGATCGCGCCCACCGCCCGGTCGAGGCCCTGCAGCACGGCGACGTGCGGCAGCGATTTGCGCAGACCCTTGGTGAATTCGGTGAAGCCGATCGACATCGCCGAAATGTAGATCACCGGCTTGCTCGCGGTTGATGCCATCTCGTTGACAAGACGCAGATTCCGTTCCCGCAATTCATGCGGCGCCCTCGGCAGTTCGGAGTCGATGATGACGATATCGGTGTCGGGATCGTCGATCATGATCTTGATCGACTGCATATAGACGGAAGGATCGACCACCGCCGCGAATCCCGCATCGAGCGGATTGCCGACGATAGAGCCGGGTCCGAGCATCTCTGCCAGTTTATCGCTGGCGCCCTGGCTCAATCGGGCAAAGTTGAGACCAGCGGATGAAAACGCGTCGATCAGGAGGCCGCGCTTGCCGCCGGACAGCGTGACGGCAGCAAGGTGCGAACCCTTCGGTAATCCGGCGTGGACAAAGCACTCGGTGGTTTCGATCAACTCGTCCAGACCGCGGGCGCGGATCACGCCTTCGCGGGCCGAGATGGCGTCGAAGGTCTCGATCGAGCCTGCGAGCGCACCGGTATGAGCCATCGCGGCGGCGCGCCCACCTTCGGAGGCGCCTAACTTGAGGGCGATCACCGGCTTGCCGGCGCCGCGGGCCGCCTTGCAGGCTTCGCGGAATGCCTTGGTGTTGCGCACGCCTTCGAGATAGACCACGATAACGCGGATCGAGGGGTCGGCGGCGAAATAGGCCATCAAGTCGGGGGTCTCGAGTCCGGCTTCATTTCCGGTCGTGACCATGTAGCCGACGCCGACGCCGCGATCTTCCAGCGTCTGACGGATCGCCATCACGATCGCGCCGGATTGACCGGCAATCGCGACCGGACCCGCCTCCATCGTGACAACGCGGTCGTCGATGTTGGTAAAGAGCTTTTCGCCCGCGCTCAGATTGCCGAGACAATTTGGACCGGCGACGGCCAGGCCGGTCTCTCTGATCGCCTGTTGCAGTTCGGCGGCAAGCCTCTGGCTTTCATCATCCTGCAACTCGCTGAAGCCGGAAGTCACGATGGTTGCCGAGCGAGCGCCGGCCGCAGCAGCATCGCGGATCACCTGCACGGCAAAGCGCGCCGGCACCAGCACGAGCACATGGTCGGGTTTGTCGGGCAGGCTGGCGAAATCCTTGTAGCAAGGGACCCCCCAGATCGTTTCGCGCCGGCTGTTGAGCGGATAGAGGCCGCCTGCGAAGTTGTATTTGATCAAGTTGTTCCAGATGCGCTCGGCGTAATTGCCCGGCTTGTCGGTCGCGCCGACCAGCACGATATTGCGCGGATGCAGCATGGCATGAATGCCTTTGACGATGCTGGGCGCGTCGGCTGCTGGCGACCATTTGCCTTGTGTCGCTGGTCTCGGCGAAGCTTCCATTGGCGTAACCGCTACCCTCGTTTGTTTTCTGGAACAGGCAGTGGGCGGGAGCCCCCGTTCCAGAGCTTTTCATTTCTTCTATTGATAGTCGGGGAGGGTGGCAACTCGCGCTGCGGGGAGACGGCCGGCAGCTTTCCCTTACCAGGCCGGCCTCGGGCGTGAGGGGGACGCAATGCCGGCCAGCAACACGGCGAGAATTCCGGTGAGGAAGATGCCGTCGAACGTGCCAGCGCCGCCGATCGACGCGACCGGAGCGCCAAGACCGCCGATCTTGTCGAGATTGAGCAGATCGGCGCCGATCAGCGTTCCCATCGAGCCGCCGATATAGGCAAGGGGGGCGGCGTATTCGCGGGACAGGACGAAGGCAAGGATGGCCGTTGTCACGACCGGCGCAAAGACCGGCACCGCTATGCCGATCCCGTGCACCGGGGTGGCCATGGAATGGATGACGAAAGCGATGACGATGATCGCGATCGCCGATTTGACCCAGAGCTGATAGCGGATCACGAGATAGGTGGACATGATCGTCGGTATCACCGCGCCGCCGACATTGACGGCGAGAACCGTGCCGGGCCACTTTGCGACCAGCGGCACGACGTATTGCATGCCGAAGAAATTGACGATCTGCCCCGACCTGACCGGCGGTCCCGGCAGGATCGTGACCGGGATGTTGAAATAACTGCCGATCAGCGAGCCGAACAACAGAAGCAGCGCGACGCCCGGGCCGACACCGAGTTTCATATAGGCATATCTGAGAATGCGAAGCTGAATCAGGATGATCAACCCGACGAACAGGAAAATCAGGATCGAAAAGAATCCCGGCGTCAGCGGCAGATAGTGGACTTGGGAATCCATGGCGTTTCGCTTGTCTGTTGTCTCGGCCTCGTCTCTTAACTTGGGAAACATTTGAAGGGGCCGCAAGGCTTGCGTCATCGCGAGGAGATCAAGCTGTCCGGGCCTCACGGCTCTCACTCAAGCGGAATTGGTGACTCTTGCGTCACTGGGGTTTAGCTTTGAAATCGAAAGCCGACGCGAGGCAGGACGACAGGAGTGGACCACGTGATCACGCTTTATCATTGCAGCGCCGCGCGCTCGTTCCGGGCGCTTTGGACGCTCGAAGAGCTCGGCCTTCCCTACGAGCTCAAGATGCTGCCGTTTCCGCCGCGGGTATTCGCCAAGGAATATCTCGGCATCAATCCGCTCGGTACCGTTCCACTGCTGATCGATGGCGAAACGCGCATGACGGAATCGGCAGCGATCTCGCAGTACCTCGTGACGCGTTACGGTCCCACGCCGCTTTCGGTTAGCGTCGACGAGCAGGATTTTGGCGCGTACCTCAACTGGCTGCATTTCGGCGAGGCAACGCTGACGTTCCCGCAAGCGTTGGTGTTGCGTTACAGCCGGCTTGAATCCGAAGAGCGACGCAGTCCGCAAGTCGCGGCCGACTATACCAAATGGTTCCTCGGCAGGCTGCGCGGCGTGGAGGCTGCAGTCAGCCAGCACGACACGCTTTGCGCCGGCCGCTTTACCGCGGCCGACATCTCCGTCGGGTATGCTTTGCTGCTGGCCCAGAGCATCGGCCTTTCCGGAGATTTTGGTCCGGCGGTTACGGCCTATTGGCAGCGGTTGCAGGCGCGCGACGGGTTTCGCCGGGCGGTTGCGGCCGAGGATCTCGCGGGTGAAACCCAGAAGGTCGCGGGACGCTCATGGAGGGCGCCGTGAGGGCTCTTCGAACCAAACGCCTTTCATTCAACCGGCATCGAGTAACTTGTTCAGCCGCAACCTGGTGATGATGTAGACGTTCTGCAGATCGTTGGCGAATTCGGTCTGCGTATCGTTCTGAAGCCGGCGGTTGAACTCGAACAGGATTCCTTCCTTGGTGTGCATTCGCACCGCGATGATGAAAGGAAATCCGAACTTCTTCTTGTAGGCGGCATTAAGATCCGAAATTTGCGTCATCTCGTCATGAGATAGCGCATTGAGGCCGGCGCTCGCCTGCTCGGCGACCGATGATGCCGTCATCGTGCCGGCCTGAGCCTCCTTCCCTGCGAGGTCGGGATGGCTCTGCAACAACGTGAGCTGCATGGCCGCCGGAGCGTTCCTCGCCACGGCAACCATCGCAGCATGCATGTCATCAAGGCTTGCGAATGGCCGCTTCTCCCAGGTCTTTTCAGCGACCCATGGCGAGTTCTCGAAGATGCCGCCGAATTTTTGAACGAAGGCGACACGATCCATCGCGTTGATCGGCGCCATGTCGACCGGGCCGGCAATCGCCATGGCGAACGCCGCCGGCCCAAAAATCAGGGCGCAGATCAGGAACACAAGCAGACGACAGCGACTGATCATCTCAGCTTCCTCCGGCCCGTAGCATTAGCTGCCGCGATAGGTCGTGTAGCTCCACGGGGTTGCCAGCACCGGGACGTGGTAATGCGATGCGGCATCCGCCATGCCGAACTGGATCACGGCCTTCTCGATGAAGGGTGGATTGGGCAGCATGGTGCCAAGCTTGGTGTAGTATTCGGCCAGATAGAACGTCAATTCATATTGCCCGACCTTCATGGTCTTCTCGTTCAGCAGAGGCTCCGGCGTTCGTCCGTCGGCATTGGTGCGAACCGTCTTGATCAGCTTATACGCACCGCCTTCGAGCACGCTGAAATCGATCCTTACCCCTTCGCCGGGTTTACCGTTTGCTGTATCCAGCATGTGGGTCGTCAGGCCCGGCGATCCTGCCGCGAAAGCCGCCTTGTTGGCGAATGCCGCGAGCGCAAGCATGGCCGATCCCGTCCCCAGCAGACCCCTTCGGTTAAGTAGCGTCATGACGTTGCTCCTCTAGATTTTACCTCGCACGCTGTGACAACGGGCGATCCGATCAAGCGTAGCAAAAATCGCGCCAAGCGGAGGACTTTTCTGCGCCAGGTGGGCCCGTTCGACAAGATTCGGATCAACGTTCGACCGGCCGATTGTCCGTCTTGGCTGTGTGCGCCGAGCCGCTGTCACACGATGCGCGACGTCTTGATGCCCCAGTAACGGTCGCGCAACAGCCTCTTGTAGAGCTTGCCGGTCGGCAGCCGCGGCAGCTCGTCCTCGAAATCGATCGAGCGCGGCACCTTTTGGCGCGACAACGACTGGCTGCAGAAGAAAATCAGTTCCTCGGCAAGGTCCGGCCCCGGCTCGACCCCGGGCATCGGTTGCACCACGGCTTTCACTTCCTCGCCAAGGTCGGCATTGGGCACGCCGAACACCGCGGCATCCGCGATCTTGGGATGGGTGATGAGAAGGTTCTCGCATTCCTGTGGGTAGATATTGACGCCTCCCGAGATGATCATGAAGGTCGCGCGATCGGTCAGATGAAGGAAGCCGTCGCTGTCGACATAACCGACGTCACCGACGGTACTCATGCTGCCGTCGGACGAGCGCGCCTCTCGGGTCTTGTTGGGGTCGTTGAAATATTCAAACGGGGTTGCGGTTCTGAACCAGACCGTGCCCGGAGTGCCGACCGGGCATTCCTTCATGTTCTCGTCGAGAATGTGGAGTTCGCCAAGCAGGACGCGGCCCACGGTTCCGCGGTGGGCAAGCCACTCCGCGCTGTTGCAGGCGGTAAAGCCGAGGCCTTCGGTGGCGCCGTAATATTCGTGGATGATCGGTCCCCACCATTTGATCATGTCGTCCTTTACGGCAGCCGGACAGGGTGCGGCAGCGTGGATCGCGATCTCGAGCGACGACAGGTCGTAGCGTGACCGTACCGCCTCCGGCAGCTTGAGCATGCGCGAGAACATTGTCGGGACCAGCTGACTGTGGGTCACGCCCCATTTCTCGACCAGCTCGAGATAGCGCTCCGGGTCGAACGTCTCCATAATGATGACGGTACCGCCGACCCGGATCGCGAGATTGACCGCTGCCTGCGGTGCCGCATGATAGAGCGGCGCGGGCGACAAATAGATCATGCCCTCGCGGTAGTGCCAGAGCTTTTGCAGGAAATCAAAGATCGGCAGTTGCTGCGTCGGCGGCTGCTCGGGCAGCGGCCGCAGGATGCCCTTGGGTCGCCCCGTCGTTCCCGAAGAGTAGAGCATCGCTGTCCCGATGCACTCGTCTTCGATCGGCGTCTTGGGCAGTCCGCTGGTCGCGTCGCGCAGCCCGATAATACGATCGCTTTCACTTGAGCCGTCCGCCACGATGCACAGCTCGACCTTGGGGCATTGGCCGAGGGCCTCGCGGGCCACTTCGAGCTTTGCAACCGAGGTGATGAGGATTCGCGATTCGCTGTTGTTGAGGATGTAGGCAAGCTCGCTTGCCGTCAGGTAGGAATTCACGCAGGTGTAATACAGGCCGGCCCTTTCGCCAGCGCCACAGGTCTCAAGATAGCGGCTATTGTTCTCCATATATATTGCGTAATGGTCGAGCCGCTTGAGGCCGCGGTTACGAAACAGGTGTGCCAAACGGTTGGAGCGCGCCTCGAGCTCCGCGTAGCTGACGGACTCACCGGAATTTGCCATGATGAAGGCTGGCTGAAGCGGACGAAGATGAGCGTGCTTGCCGGTATACATCTTTCCTCCCAATGACCCTTTGTTATGCAGTCAAGAAAAAAATTGTCCGAACGATCGGTCCGGCGCGGAATCGTGGGGCATGATTTTCTAAGGTTCCGAACGCTGGTTTCGCGCCGGAGTTCGATAAGGTCGAACGTCTCGGTTGCCGCGAAAGCGACCTTCATCGCCCCGAACACCCGAGACCTCCCATGCACGGCTGTCCTCCCCGGACAATTGGCTAGTTGTTGGTCACAATCTAGCGGAGTAGCCACAGGGAGGGGAGACATAAAATGGCCCCCATGCTCGGTGCTACGGCACGCGGTCGAGCCCGCTTGCTTTGGCGGGGTCGATTTCACGCGACTGGCGCAGACTGACGTCGCATCGCGTTGTTCAAACCGTCTGCAGCATCGCAAGACGAGATCGCTCCAGGGAAATGCGGCTCAACATCGTTGCCGGCAGAATATTCCGGCATGATCGGCCCGAGCTGTTATTTTTTTGAACGGTGGCCCTGCCGCGCGATGCAAATTTTGCTTGATCCTGGCCGTCTCTTGAACAGACTGTTGGCCGATCTCATCTTGGTTCGGCCGTATCGATCGCGTCAATATCGATCATGACAATAACTGACCAAGGACCGATTGGTGCCAATAGTTCGGGGAGAGAGAATTGAGCGCGACGGAGAAATCGGAATGTTTTGCTCGAATTGTCGACGTTCGGTCGTTTGGTCTCAAACCGATGATCGTTTTGCTCGCGGTCGCCTTGTCCGGCTGCGACGATAAGCCGGCGCCGCAAGCTGCAGCCGCTCCGCCGCCTGTCACCGTCGCCGAGCCCATTAAACGCACTGTTACGGATTGGGACGAGTTCACGGGGCGATTTGATGCGGTCGAAGAGGTTCAGGTTCGCGCCCGCGTCGGCGGCTTTGTCACTGCCGTCGAATTCCGCGACGGAGCCTTCGTCAACGCCGGCGATCTCTTGTACCTCATCGACGCGCGCCCGTTCGAGGCCGTAGCGACGCAGGCTGACGGCCAGCTTTCCGATGCGCGCGCCAAGGTCGAGCTCGCCAAGCGAGAACTGGATCGGGCGCTCACGCTGCAACAGTCGCAGAATGTGGCCGACTCCACTGTCGACCAGCGCCGGCAGGCGCTGCAAGCGGCCAGGGCCGCGCAGACGCAGGCCGAGGGTCTGCTCAAGGCGGCCCAGCTCAACATCGAATTCACCCATGTCGTGGCTCCGATCGGCGGCAGGGCGAGCCGCCATCTCGTCAGCGTCGGCAATCTCGTGCAAGGCAGCGAAGGCGGCTCGACGTTGCTGACGTCGATTGTCTCCCTCGATCCGATCTACGTCTATTTCGATATGGATGAGGCCACTTACCTCAAATACAACCGGCTCTATTTCGAGGGCAAGCGCCCGAGTTCGCGCGAAAACCCCAATCCGGTCCAGGTGACGCTAACCGGCGAAACCAAGCCGTCTCACGACGGCAAGGTGGATTTCCTCGACAACCGCATGGATGTCTCCACCGGCACCCTGCGCGGGCGGGCCGTGATCCCGAACAAGGATCTTTCGATCCTGCCCGGGCAATTCGGCCGGGTTCGCCTGATCGCAAGCGCGCCGTACGAGGCTCTGCTCGTGCCCGATACCGCCATTGCAACCGACCAAGCGCGGAAAATCGTATTCGTGGTCAAGGACGACAATACCGTCGAGGCGAAGGCCGTCACTCTCGGGCCGCTCGACGAGGGTCTGCGCGTGGTCCGCGAAGGCCTCAAGCCGGAAGATCACGTAGTCGTCGATGGCCTGCAGCGTGTGCGCGTCGGGGCGAAGGTGACCCCACATGCCGCCAAGGCTCCTGGCGGTGGCAAGACATGAATCTCGGCCAGCTTTCCGTCAACCGTCCGATTCTGGCGATGGTGCTGTCCATCGTGCTGCTGATCGTCGGCGCGATCGCCTACACCACGTTACCCGTCGCGGAGTATCCGCAAGTGGTGCCGCCGACCGTGGTGGTCACCACGCAATATCCCGGCGCTTCCGCACAGACCGTCTCCGACACCGTCGCCGCGCCTATCGAGCAGCAGATCAACGGCGTCGAGGACATGCTCTACCTCTATAGCCAGGCTACCTCGAACGGCCAGCTCACCATCACGGTCACGTTCAAGCTCGGCACCGATCTCGACAAGGCGCAGGTGCTGGTCCAGAATCGGGTCGCGATCGCGGTGCCGCAATTGCCGGAGGAGGTGCAGCGCAACGGCGTCGTCACGCGCAAGAACAGCCCTGACATCCTGATGGTCGTGTTCATGCTGTCGCCAGATGACAGCTTCGACCAGCTTTATATCAGCAACTATGCGCTGCTTCAGGTTCGCGACCAGTTGCTTCGGCTCGACGGCATTGGCGACATCCAGATTTTCGGCGCGCGCGATTACTCCATGCGTCTGTGGCTTGATCCCGACAAGATCGCCAATCTTGGATTGACGGCTGGCGACGTGTTGGCCGCGATCCGTTCGCAGAATCTGCAGATCGCCGGTGGCCAGCTCGCGGCTCCCCCGATCGCGGATCGGGCCTTTCAGCCCAACCTCACCTTCACCGGCCGATTAAAGGATATTCAGCAATTCGAGGATATCCTCGTCAAAGCCGGCGAAGACGGCCGCACCGTGCGGTTGCGCGACGTGGCGCGGATCGAATTGGGCGCGTTGGACTACACCACCAACAGCTTTTTGCTGCGCAAGACCGCGGTGGCGATGCTGGTGACCCAGCGTCCCGGCTCGAATGCGCTGGCCACGGCGAAAAACATCTCCGACGCCATGGTCAGGCTCAAGGCCGATTTCCCCAAGGGGCTCGACTACAACATCGGCTACAATCCGACCGAGTTCATCGCGCAATCCGTCAGCGAACTGATCAAGACGATCTACGAGGCCATGATCCTTGTCGTCATCGTCGTGCTCGTATTCCTGCAAGGATGGCGTCCCGCGATCATCCCGATCGTCGCGATTCCGGTATCGCTGGTCGGCACCTTTGCCGCGATGTCCGCGCTCGGCTTTGCGATCAACAATTTGACCTTGTTCGGCCTCGTGCTTGCGGTCGGGATTGTGGTCGACGACGCGATCGTGGTGGTCGAGAACGTCGAGCGCCATCTTCGCGACGGCTTAAGCCGTCGCGACGCGGCGCTGCGCACCATGGAGGAAGTCGGCGGCGCGCTGGTTTCGATCGCGCTGGTGCTGATCGCGGTGTTCGTGCCGACTGCTTTCATCGGCGGCATTTCCGGACAGTTCTTTCAGCAATTCGCCATCACGATCGCGGTCGCGACCGGGATCTCCTGCTTCTGCTCCCTGACGTTGTCGCCAGCGCTGGCATCGCAGATTCTGATACCGCATGAAGAGAAGCGGCCGCCTGCGCGCTGGAATCTGATTGGGCGCGGCTGGGAAAAATTCACTGGCCTGTTCAATCGCGGCTTCGATTGGGCGTCCAACGGCTATGCCAGCGCCGCCGCATTCGTCATCAGGCACTCGGCAGTGATGCTACTGATCTATCTGGCACTGATCGGCGGCGCTGGCTGGCTGCTCGTCACCACGCCGCAAGGGTTCATTCCGGCTCAGGATCGCGGCTACGTCATCGTCTCCGTGCAATTGCCGGGCGCCGCCTCGCTTGCGCGAACCACAGCGATCGTTCGCGAAGTCGAGAGGATCGCGCTCGATACGCCTGGGATTGTCCGCGTGGCGGCGTTCGCCGGGCTTTCGGGTGCGACGCGAACCCAGTCGAGCAACGCGGCCGCGCTGTTCCCGGTGTTCGATGAGCCCGAGGTGCGTCTGAAGAAAGGTTTGACGGCAACGAAGATCACGGGCGATTTGCGAAGGCGGCTTTCCGCCATCGAGGGCGCATTCATTATCGTTATTCCGCCGCCCTCGATTCCCGGCATCGGTACCGGCGGCGGCTTCACCATGCGCATCCAGGACCGGCAAGGCCGCGGTCCTGAATTATTGGCGGCCGCAACCGACGAACTCGTGGCGGCGGCCCGCAGGACGCCGGGGCTGACCTCGGTGTTCTCGCCGTTCGCGGCCAACACGCCCCAAGTGTTCGTCGATATCGATCGCATCAAGGCGCAGAAGCTCGGGGTGCCGATCCAGAACGTGACGGATGCGATCGAGACTTATTTCGGCTCGGCCTATGTCAATGACTTCAATATCCTCGGCCGCACCTACCACGTCACCGCGCAAGCGGACCTGCCGTTCCGCAAGGAGACCGCCGATCTCGCTCGCCTGCGCACCCGCAACGCCGCCGGCAACATGGTGTTGCTCGGCAGCGTCGTGGATTTCCGCAACATCGCTGGACCGGATCGTGTCGCGCGTTACAATCTTTACCCCGCATCCGAACTTCAGGGCGAGGCGACGCCCGGAACGAGTTCGTCGACCGCCATCGACATCATGAGGCGTCTGGCGGACCAGACCTTGCCCAGCGGCTTTTCCTATGATTGGACGGATCTGTCCTACCAGCAGGTCCACGGCGGCAATACGGGCCTCTACGTGTTCCCGATTTGTGTGCTGTTCGTGTTCCTGGTGCTCGCGGCGCAGTACGGTAGCTGGAGCCTGCCATTCGCCGTCATCCTGATCGTGCCGATGTGCCTCTTGGCCGCGACGATCGGGGTGCGGATCATGGGACAGGACGTCAATATTCTCACCCAGATCGGTTTTGTCGTGCTGGTCGGACTGGCGGCGAAGAATGCAATCCTGATCGTCGAGTTCGCCCGCGATATCGAGCTTGAGGGCCGTCCACGCCTGCAAGCCGTCATCGACGCCTGCCGGCTGCGGCTGCGTCCAATTCTGATGACTTCCTTCGCCTTCATTCTCGGCGTGCTGCCGCTCGTGGTCTCAACCGGCTCAGGTTCGGAGATGCGTCAGGCGGTGGGGGTGGCCGTGTTCTTCGGCATGCTCGGTGTGACTCTGTTCGGGCTGGTGTTCACGCCGATCTTCTACATGCTGGTCCGCAATCTGGCGGATCGGCCGCACCAGAAAAGGCCGGCTCCGGCCGCATAGCGGTTGCCACAGCTGATCTCACTTCGCGACCCTACTATCGGCTCATTCAAAATGGGTGGGCAGCGCGAATGTTATAAAATATCATATTCCTGGACAGGATATTTGGGGAGGTCAAAATGAGATTGGCAATGTTGCCGGCTGCCGTTGCGGCATGCGGCCTGTTATTCGCAGTTCCGGCGTCGGCGGAGGGAGTCAAGATCGGCATTCTGAACGATCAGTCCGGAGTCTACGCGGATTATGGCGGCAAATATTCCTTCGAGGCGGCCAAGATGGCGATCGAGGATTTTGGCGGCAGCGTGCTCGGCGAGAAGATCGAAATCGTTTCCGCCGATCATCAGAACAAGCCCGATCTCGCCACCAGTATCGCGCGGCGCTGGTACGAGGTCGAAGGCGTCGATATGATCACGGAGCTGACGACCTCTTCGGTCGCGCTCGCCGTGCAAGAGCTTTCAAAAGAAAAGAAGAAGATCGACATTGTAGTGGGCGCCGCCACGTCGCGCATCACCGGTGACGCGTGCACGCCCTATGGCTTTCACTGGGCCTATGACACCCACGCGCTCGCCGTCGGTACCGGCGGCGCACTGGTCGAGGCCGGTGGCGATACCTGGTTCTTCATGACTGCCGACTACGCGTTCGGTTATGCGCTTGAAAAGGACACCGGCGATCTTGTGAAGGCCAAGGGCGGCAAGGTGCTCGGCTCGGTCCGCATTCCCCTGAACTCGTCTGACTTCTCCTCGTTCCTGCTGCAGGCGCAAAGCTCCAAGGCGAAGATCATCGGCCTTGCCAACGCGGGCCTCGATACCACCAACTCGATCAAGCAGGCGGCCGAATTCGGCATCGTCGCTGGCGGCCAGAAATTGGCGGGTTTGCTCTTGACGCTCGCCGAAGTGCATGGCCTCGGCTTGCAGGCGGCGCAGGGTCTTGTGCTGACGGAAGGCTTCTACTGGGATCAGAGCGACAAGACCCGCGAGTTCTCCGAACGCTTCATGAAGCGAACCGGCCGCATGCCCAACATGATTCAGGCCGGGACCTATTCGGCGACGCTGCAATATCTGAAGGCTGTGAAGGCGGCGGGCACCAAGGACTCCGACGCCGTGGCCAAAAAGCTGAAGGAGCTGACGGTCGACGACATGTTTGCCCAAGGCGGCAAGGTGCTTGAGAACGGCCGCATGGTGCACGACCTCTATCTGTTCGAAGTCAAGAAGCCGTCCGAGTCCAAGAAGCCTTGGGACTATTACAAGCAGATCGCTGTCGTCCCAGGCGGCAAGGCTTTCCCGACTGCGAAGGACAGTGGCTGCCCGCTGACGAAGTGATCGCAATCTCTCTATGTCCGTAATGTGACGCCGCGTGATTTTTGAGCTCGGTCACAAAGCAGATCGACGAATCGTCACTCCAGGGTGTTGCAATAGGGACACGCAGCGGGGATTAAGTGACCTCCCGCCGCTCCTTTTGTTGCGGATGCGAGCATGCCGAGGCTACGCTCCGGCCAGCGAATTTTGCGTCTTCCGAGGGAACCAATGACGTCACTCAGCGGCTATGGAGAATTTTCCGGCAGGCATCGATTGCGTGCCCATTGGTTGCGGCCGCTACAGGCCGTCGCAATCGCCTTGCTGCTGCTGACGCTTCCGATCGGCGCCACCGCGAACGCTGCAGTTCCCGCATCTGGCGGGACGGGCGCGCATGTCTATCTGCTGCGCGGTGTGCTCAATATCTTCTCGCTGGGTCTCGACGACATTGCAGCGAAATTGCAAGCGCAAGGCATCCCCGTCACGGTCGTCAATTATCTCGGCTGGTCGTCGCTGGCTGACGAAGCCGCAGCCGAATACCGCAGTGGCCGGGTCAAGACAATCATCCTGGTCGGGCACTCGTCGGGTGCGACGGTCCTGCCCGATATGGTGGCGCGGCTCGATCAGCTTGGGGCTCCGGTCAAACTGGCGATAGGCCTTGATTCGGTATTTCGCACCAGCCTTTCCGGTCGCGTCGGGCGTTATATCAATTTCTACATTGGCAACGGCAATGGCGAACCCGTCGCGCCGACCCGGCAGTTGCGCGGCTCGCTTGAGAACGTCAACGTGCAGAATGTCCCGGGTGTCGGACATATCACCATCGACAAGAACGAGATCATACAGCGCAAGGTGATTGCCGCGATTGACTCCGTTGCGTTCGGTGGTGGCCGGCCGAAGGAGGCGTCGGCCGCGCCGAGGCCCGAGGCAAGGGCGGCGCAATAAGACCGCCTGGCGTAACCAGCGGCGCAAACGAGGCGCAGCCGATGTGTGACCTGAAAAAGCCGCTCAATCACAGGGACGAGGTCATGGTCCGACCATGATCTCTCGGGGCGCGTAAAGTGCCTACCCAGGTTTCGATGCGGTGCCACAATTCCACCAATTCATCCGCCCTAAAGTGCGCCGCGCGCATCGAATAACCACTTCCTGCTCCTGACGCGCCGATGCCGGCGGCATATGACGGGGCTTCCAGCGTTTGGGACGGTTCGTGGAACGCATGATCAATCCGCCGCGAGTTGCCGCGGCCGTTTGCAGAGCGCTGTTTTGGGCCTCCCTGCTTCATGGCAGCCTCGATCCGGCGGCGGCAGGTCCGGTCGCGGTATCGACCGAGGCCAACGCGCCACCGGCCGGCCAGCCGGCGCTTGAGTTGCGCGGCCGGGCCTACTTGTTCCGCGGCGCCCTGGGACCGTTCTTCTCGCGCGGGATCGATCGCCTGACCGAGAAGCTCGAGAATGTAGGCATCACGGCGAACGTCTACGAATTCACCATTTGCCGGCTGATTGCAGACCGCGCGATCCGCGAATACCGCGAGAGTCCGGCTCCGATCATCCTCATCGGGCATTCAATGGGCGGATTCTGCGCGGTGAAATTTGCGGAGATCCTCGAGGCCGAGGGCATTCGGGCCAGTCTGGTTGTTGCCATCGATCCGGCCCACGTGACGCCAGATGTCCCGCTCAATGTCGATCGCTTCATCAACATCTTCCTTTCGAAAGACGTCCTCGGCGGTGGCGACGTCAAGCCCCGACCTGGATTCCGTGGTCACTACGCGAGTTTCGACCTTGCGGAGCGCGATGAGGTCTCGCACATCAATATCGAGAAGATGGATGCAGTCCACGAACAATTGGTGACCAAGATCATACAACTGGCGACGGCGAAGGCCGAAGGCGAACCTGTGCCAATTCGTTACGTCGTTCCTCCCCGCGTTCCGATCGAACTCTGGGATAGTGGAATGCCGGTATTTGCCCGTCCAGGAGACAGTTTGCAGTCGATCGCTGCGGCCTACCACGTGCCGTTATGGTCGCTCACCCAGATCAACAAGGCAGCGGAGCGCGCGCCGCTGGTGCCGGGTGAGCGCGTGGTGGTACCGCGCCATCTGGAGCCCCTTGTTGAAGTCTCGGGCCAAGTGGCGCCCAAGCACTGAGCGGCATTCGGGTCACCTGAAAAATTCGCTCAGCGCTGTGGCAGGAACGGAACCAGCATGGGCACGCGACGGCAGTAAGGTCCGTAGGCGTCCGCGCCGAGTTCGTTGGTCAGAAAGCCTTCCTCCATGCGCGCCTTCTGCCAGAGGCCGAGGGCGATCAGTGCCGTGCCAAGCAGGGCTGTTGGGGTTGCGACCGCAATCGCCGTCGCGATCATGGCCCCAATGAGTCCGGTATAGATCGGATGACGAACCAGCCCGTAAGGCCCGGTGTCAATGACGCGATGGCCTTCCTTGCGCGTGATGGCGTTCGACCAAAACCGTCCGAGATGAATTCGTGCCCACCAGGTGAACAGGCAGCCGCCGGCCGTCAGGGCTGCGAGCAGATAGGTACCGGTGTTGCCGACCGACCATAGCGGCCTCTCTCCCAGGACTTCCGCAGTCCAAGGTGTCAGCAGGATGGCCCCTACGAGAATAGGAATACGGTAGGCACGCGAGTCCCAGGTCCTGACGTGCTTTTCGGTTCGGCCGGAAAAGAATGAGCCTACGACCCAGCTGATGAGCCATGCAACCCAGATAAGCGCCAACAATTGTGTGGGCCAGGTGGCAGTCCATCCACTCCAGACGAAGCTTAGAAATTGGTTCGGATCATGCGTCATGTCTTGCTTATATTCCCGATCGGACGGTGCTGGCAAATGCCAAAAAAATGAGGCGGTGGATGGACTTACGGCTCTAATGATCGGCGCGGATGCTGAGAAGATAAGCGATTGTATCGCGCAGCGCCGGCTCAATCGGTCGCGGCGCATAGCCGAGTTCGGTTTGCGCCGTTTCGATCGATAGTTCCGTTGCCCGCAACGCGATCCGGACGCCCTCGGCGGTTCCGGACGGCGGACGGTGTGTCACGTGATCGGCGACGAACTCCAGCATTGCGGCAGCCATTTCCGCAACGCGGCCGGGAACCGGAATGGAGACATAGCGGCGGCCACTGATCGTCGCCATCAGCTGCAGAATTTTCTTGAGCGAGATACTCTCGCCGCCGAGTATGTAGCGATGCCCAACACGCCCATGTTCCATCGCCAAGATCAGACCGGATGCGACGTCGCGCACGTCGACCAGGTTCACGATGAAATCGAGATACATCTGGACGCGCGCATTCAGAAAATGCCGCAGCATTGCCGTCGGGGGAGTAAGGTTGTGATCGTGCGGTCCGATCGGCATCGTCGGCGTGCCAATGACAAGCGGAAATCCGGACGCCGCGGCTTGCGCAGCGAACTGCTCGGCAAGCATCTTCGAGCGCGTATAAAGGCCCGGCATTTCCTGCGGCGGCAACAGGCTGTGCTCGCTGGTAGCATCCCGTAACGGCGATGGCCGGAAAAGTATGGATTCGGTCGAACAGTGCAGGAACTGCGCAACGCCGCGCTTGCGCGCTGCCGTGATGACGACTTCGGTGCCGTGACAATTCACGGTATAGAAATCGGCTTTGTTAGGTAGCCACATACCGGGAAGGCCGGCCAGATGGTAGACTTGGCCAACATCGCGGAGCGCTTCATCCACCAAGCCCGCATCCAGCACCGAGCCTGCGAGGTACTCCACGTCGGGGACGGCGCAGGTTGGAGGGCGAAGATCAAGAACCCGTATCTGCCGGCCGCGGGCGGCGAGCGCCGATACAAGGTGCTGTCCAATAAAGCCTGTGCCGCCCGTGACAAGTACCCTGGTCATGAATGTGGCAGTGGCTCGACCTGATGTTCCTCGGCAAAGGGTGAAGGAGCGCGAGGCGCTTGCGGCGGAACCTGATCGATAATTGCAGCCAGATCGTGCCGAAAACCAAACGCGATAAACAATTTCGCCATCACAAACATCGGCCCGAGCATCAGGTGCGACGGATTGTCAACCAGCGACGGTTGACGGCGTTCGAACACCCGGTGTCCGACAGCCTGAAAGCTCACGCCGAAGACGATCAACATCGCCGTGATCCACCACACGGCGGTGGGGCTGGCGTGACTCACAATCAGCGCGGCGGCCGACAGCAAGATGACGGCAGCACCAAGAATCGCCGTTCCGAGGGCCGCGTCGAGCAGCAGCCAGTAGGTCAGCACCGGCAAGACCATGATCGGCGCCATCGTCACGTGTTCGCCGAGCGCAGGAACGTGCCACATGCTGAGGGGAAGAACCGCAGCCAGGAATAACGACAAGATGCCAAACACGTGCATCGCGCTATTCCAGGGGTCTCGGTGATATTCTACGTAATCCGTGAGCTGGCGCTTGAAAAAGGCATTCATGTAATGGACTCGCTGCAGCCTTCGCGAGCGGAAGCACTCCAAAGGCGGCGTTATAAAAAATGGGACGATGCGGATCACCGCTGCAAGCGGTACTTAAACTTGGGATCTGCCTGAAGTCAAATAGCGGCCGCCGCGCGCGCTCGCCGATTTTTGCAGATTTTGTAGCGTGCAGATCGGTCGGCAATAAGGCCGTTATACATGGATAAGGCGCCACACGATGGCACCGGTTGCGCCAAGCCAGAGAAGGATTGCGGCGCCGGCTTGAATCCCAAAGCCGGTTCCGCGCTGGTTGGCAGCTTTAGAGTATCCGATCATGAAAAGGATGCGGCCGACGATCCAGACCAGGCCCAGCAAAGCTGCGATCGCATCACTTATGTAGATCGCAAACAGCCATAGCACGGGCAGAAAGATCGGCAACCATTCCAGCGTATTCATCTGTACGCGAAAGATCCGCTCGAAGTCGGGATTGCCCGCTATCGCCGGCGCCTTGATGCCGAACGTGGCGCGCGCCTTGCTGACCCGCGCGGCGGTCAGGAAATAAACCATCAGTGCAAGGCAGGTGACCAGGGCGGTCAGGTGAAACATGGCGGGCATTCCTCTCTCATGAGACGTGGTCTCAATAGCCCGTCATCTCAAGATATCCAACCCCGCTGTGGCTGCCGGCAAAGCTGACCGGCCCTTCCCAATAGGGAAAACTTGTGCCCATCCAGCTCTTCGCATTCAGCGGCGCGCACGAGATCGTTAGGGCCAGGGCCGGAATCGCAATATCCCAACTTGTCGGAACTTTTCGCCCGGCGATCTCCGTCGACGCCGTCGCCGTCATGGTAATGTCGCTGGAAGCGACCTGTCGGGCTTTGCCATCCGGCGTGAACCATTTGCCGGAGGCGTAGTGCTTGCCGTCGGTCTGGCGCAACCGAAACAGCATGAGCTTTTCGCCGGAGGCAAGATGCAGCGACAACCAGTCCCACCCGGTTTGATCGGAGGCGAGCGGCTGGCTGCTCCATTCCCGGTCCATCCAGGCCGCCCCGCTGACGTCAACGGGCTTGTCGTCGATGGTGATGCGGCCGGTCGCTCGGAAATAAGGCTGACTGAAATAATAGGAGGCCTGTCCCCGTTCCGATTTCCGGCTGTAGCCGGCCTCGCCCTGCAGCACCAGCGCGCGATCGGCGTCGAGCCGAAGCGCGTAGGCGAAATCCGTACCGGATGCGTTGAGTTCGAGCGGCGCGATCGTGTCGTCGTTCATTCCGTCGAGCCCGCGCATCTGCCATGCATCGATCCAGGCGCGATAGGGCGCTGCCTCGACGCCGGCCTGTCCGACACCGCCGCGCGCAAAGGCTTCGCTGTAGCGGTGGGTGTCGGCGCGCGTCACGGCCGCGTGGCCCATCCATATCTGTTGATTGGCCCAGCCCTCCTGCTGGGCGCCGGGATGCATAGCCTGACGGAACAGCGTCCATTGCGCGCCGTAGGCTGCGCCGGTTGAGTCCGCAAGATTTGCCGTCACGTACCACCACTCGATTCGAAAGTCCGGATGCGCGCCATGATCGGCGGGAAAGAGAAGGGTCTTGCCCGGGAGGACCGCCGCGAAACCGTCGCCGCTCATGCCAAGTCCGGCGAAGCCCTGCGCAAAAGCGGCCCTTGCGGCCGACGGCCAAAGCAAGCGCGCCGCCCGCGAAGGCGCGACGGGAGATCAAATGCCTATCGCTCATCGGCGAAAACCTTGACGAGGACTGCGGGCTGCATGCGGGCAAGCTTGAGAACGGGAATGGCGGCGGCAACCACCGAAGCCGCCATGGCGACGCCGAGAAGCTCGAGCAATTGCAGCGGGAAGAGGTTAAACGGCAACCGCCAACCGAACGCCTTCACATTCACCACCGCGATCAAGCACCAGGCAACCAGGAGACCGAGCGGCAGCGCGAGCACGGCCGTGACGAACGCGACCGACACGGTCTTCAGAAGTTCGATGACCGCAAGCTGCCGTCGTGTGATTCCAGTGGCCCACAGCGGCGCAAGTTGCGGCAGGCGGGAAGTGCCGAGCGTGAGCAGGCTCGTCAAGAGTGCGATGCCGGCGACCCCAAGCGTGAAGGCGTTCAGTGCAGCGGTCACCGCAAAAGTCCGGTTGAAGATCCGTGTCGACTCCGCCTTCAGCGAGGCCTGATCGATGAGATTGCGGCTATCCAGCCCGAATTTGTCTTGCAACGCCGCCATCAACGCCGGAACGGCGGCAGTGTCGACGCGCAGACCCAATCGCGTCAGCGGGATATTGGGGAAATGCCGGATCAGCGCGGCGAAATTGACCGCGATCTGGCCCTTCGGATTGCCGTAATCTGCGTAGACGCCGACAATTTCGAGCGTCCAGCTTCCTCCCGGAGCCGGCACGTCGACCCGATCGCCGATGGCGAGCTTCATGCGGCGGGCCAATTGCTCACTGACGAAACCGGCATTGCCGGGGAGAAGACGAATCCATGCATCTTCGACTGAATGCAGCAGCGGCCAGCGATCGCGATAGGTTGAGTGATCGGGAAGGCCGAGGATCTCAACCGGTGCGCCCGCGATCTGCGTATCGGCTCGGCCGCCGGGCAGGATCGCCGCGACGTCGGGGCGATCTCGCAGCCACGCCGTGATGGCGGCTGCCTGCGCATCGTCGGATGCGTTGACATAGACGTCCGCCGCGAGCCGTCCATCGAGCCAGCTGATGAAGGTGCGGCTGAAGGTCTCGACCATGGTGCCGACGCCGACATTGACCGAGAGCGCAAGCAGGAGCGCCATCAACGCGAGTGACAACCCGGAAAGCTGCTGACGGCTGTCGGCCCAAAACCAGGTCGCGAGCGCGCCATGTGCGCGTCGCTGGCCCTGAGCAAGCACCAGCTCCAGGATCGAAGGCAATCCGAGTGCGGCGCCGAGCAGCATCGCTGCGAGAACCGCAAAACCTGAAACAAGGGAATCGCCGAACCAGAGGAATCCGCCCGCGATTGCGAAAATAACGAGAGACGCTGCGCTCTGAAACACCAGCCATCTGCGCTGGGCCTGATGCCATGCATAGGGTTGAGCCGCGGCGAGTACCGAAAGGCGAAACATTTTCAACAGACTCGCAGCCGCAGCCAACAACGCGCCGATTACGCTGATGGCGAGGCCCGCGATCCACCACTCCGGCTTCAGCGTCAGATGCCCGGGAATCTGCGCGCCATAAAGTCCGCGTAAAGATGCCGCGACATCGGGAAGCAGCGCCGCCGCGATCAGATAGCCGCAAACCATCCCTGCCAGGCCCGCAATCAGCGCCAGCGAAATCAGTTCCAGCACCAGCACCGTGTTCAATTGACGAGCGGATACCCCGCAGGCGCGCAAGGTTCGCAACATAGGCAATCGTTGCTCGAAGGCGAGCCCGATCGCGGAGTTGACGATGAATAAGCCGACGAAGAACGAGAGCAAGCCGAAGGCAGTGAGGTTCAGGTGAAAACTGTCGGTCAGGCGCTCGAGATCGCTCTCCGCGTCCGGCTGGACCAGGCGAAGCGTGTCACCCGCTACAGTTTCGAGCGGAACGCGTTGTCCCCTGGTCTTGCCGATCAGCAGGCGCGAAGCCTGATCCGGCATTTTGAGAAGCCGCTGGGCGATGCCGATGTCGACCACCATCACGCCTGGCGCGAGTTGCGCCGCCATGCGAAGGGGCGGCAGCGGCGTATGGCCGTTGGTCTGCGGCGAGGCGCCTTCCGAAAGACCAAGTTCGGAGAGCGTTTCGGGCGCCACCAGCGTTTCTCCGGGCGGCGTGACGAAGGATTGCAGGCCTGCGCGTCCGATCGCCGGCGCATTGCCGACTTCCGCCGGCAAGGTGACGGGTTCGATACCGAGCAAGCGGAAGGTTCTCCCGCCGACCTGAACGCGGCCTTCGAGAACGGGAGATACGGGCCAGCCGGCGCGGCGCAGGTCGATGAAGAGCTTCTGCGGGAAGGGTGCGCCGTTGCGTCCGACCAGCGTCGCCGTCCTGATGCCGCCAAAGGTGGCCGCGGCGCGATCGTAACTGCTGCGCGCCTGAAGGTTCAGTGCCTGCACGCCGCTCCATAGGGCAGTCGCCGAAATCAGGCCGATCAGCAGCGTGGCAAGCTGCATCGGATGCCGCCGCCAATGGCTCAACAGGACTGCGAGAATCCAAAAGGCGCGCATCATGCGATCAGCCCCGCGCTGAGGTTGACATGACGATCAAGCGTGGCGGCGAGCCGCGTGGAGTGAGTTACCATCAGAAGGCAGCAGCCGGTTTGCGCGACCAAATCTCGGGTGAGCGCAAGAACGTCGTCCGCTGTCGCCTCATCAAGATTTCCGGTGGGTTCGTCCGCGAGGAGAAGCAGGGGTCGCACCGCCAGCGCGCGGCCGATCGCGACCCGCTGTTGCTGGCCGCCGGATAGTTGCTCGGGATAACGATTCAGAAGGCCGCCGAGCCCCAATCGCTCCACGAGCTCGGCATGCCAGGCGGCATCGTGGCGACCGGCGATGCGCGACTGAAACGCGAGGTTATCCCTCACATTGAGGCTCGGGATCAGGTTGAATTGCTGAAAAACGAGACCGAGCCGTGCGCGCCGCAATGCCGCGAGACCGGCATCGTTGAGTTTCGAAATGGACGTATCGGCCAGCCTGATGTCGCCGCCGTCGGGGCGATCCAGTCCCGCGATCAGATGCAGCAGGGTACTCTTGCCGCTGCCGGATTCGCCGGTCAGCGCGACGCGCTCGCCGGCCGCGACGCTCAAATTTACGCCACGCAATACGGCGATGTGTTCTCCCGCGGAACGATAGGCCTTGGTCAGATTGCGAACGCTCAGCACGATCTGGTTGCCGGTTGTCATGCGAAGCGTGTCACCACGAATACCCCTTTGATGGTCGCCCAGCATATCAAGACCCCGACCTGAGATCACGGCCTCAAAGGTGGCGGCGACGGGATCGTGATCGGCGGCCGTCGTCCGAAGCAGGTGGCACCGCCAAGGAGCCGCACCGATCCGGCCAAATTGCCTCATTGCAATGCCCGATCCGCCTTGGATAGCATCCTCTCAGGCCGATCTGACAGAGCCAGAAAAACAAAAACCGTCACGAGGGGACGACCATGGCCACGCAGCCGACACCTCAAGGTGCCTGGAAGATCACGTTTCTCCTGTTTCTCTTCATGCTGGTGAATTTCGCCGACAAGATCGTGGTCGGGCTCGCTGGAGTGCCGATCATGACCGAGCTGAAGCTTGAGCCGGAGCAGTTCGGCCTGCTTGGCTCCGCCTTCTTCTTCCTGTTTTCGATCTCGGCCATCGCGGTCGGATTCCTGGTCAATCGCACGGCCACGCGCTGGGTGCTGCTCGCGCTGGCGTTGATATGGTCGCTGGCGCAGTTTCCGATGGTGGGCACTGTCAGCTTCTCCACGCTCTTGATCTGCCGCGTCATCCTCGGTGCCGGCGAGGGGCCGGCCGGTGCGGTGGCGGTACATGCCGTCTACAAATGGTTTCCCGATGAGAAGCGAACCCTGCCCACTGCGGTCTTGTCGCAGGGGTCGGCATTTGGGGTCATCCTCGCGGTGCCGTCGCTGAACTGGGTGATCGTCAATTACGACTGGCACTACGCGTTCGGCGCGCTCGGCGTCGTCGGTCTGATGTGGGTGGTGGCCTGGCTGATCTTCGGCGACGAAGGCCCACTTGTTGAGACCACGGTGATGGCGGAGGCGGAGCCTCGCATTCCCTATTTCCAGCTTCTGACCTCACGGACCTTTGTCGGCTGCTGCGCTGCGACTTTCGGTGCCTATTGGGCGCTGTCGCTGGGTCTCACCTGGTTTACGCCTTTCATCGTCAAGGGACTCAACTTCTCGCAAAAGGACGCTGGTTGGATTTCGATCCTGCCGTGGGTGTTCGGGGCGGTCGTCGTGCTGCTGACCGGGTGGGTTTCTCAGGTACTGATGGCGCGCGGCGTTTCAACTCGCGGCGCGCGCGGCGTGCTTGGCGCGGTTCCGCTGATCATCGGCGGGTCAATCCTTGCCTTCATTCCCTATGTCGAGGGCGCCGGATTGCAGATCGCTTTGCTGGTGACGGGATCGGGGCTTTGCGGATCGATCTACGTGGTCTGCGCGCCGATGATTGGCGAATTCACACCGGTCTCCCAGCGCGGTGCCGTGATTGCGATTTACGGGGCGATCTACACGCTTGCCGGCATTTTGGCGCCAGCGGTGATGGGCAGTGTGATCCAGCGCGCGCCAGGCATGCTCGACGGATACATGACCGGCTTCACCATCAACGCCGTCATTTTGATCGCGTCCGGCGTGCTTGGCCTGCTCCTGCTGTGGCCAAACACCGAACGGGCGCGTTTGCGGGGCGCGATGCGGCAACCGAAATTCGCTTGATATTTTGGGACCTGGCGTCTCCGGCGGATGACTTCCCGAACGGCTCAGGGATGCATGAGGCCGGCGGTGGACGCGGCTTGCTTTTGTTGTGGGCCTCGTTCGGTTGCAAGGGCAAGCATGACGGTAAGAACCATGAACACGACGGATGCGCCGAACACCCAATGCGGCGAGTTCAGGTCCATGATCCAGCCGAACAGCAGCGGGCTGATGATGCCGCCGACATTGAAGCCGGTGGAGACAATGCCGAAGGCCCGCCCCGCAGCGCCCGGTGGCGCCGCGTTGCGGACCATCATATCACGCGAGGGGGCGATCACGCCTCCCAGGAACCCGGCCAAGCCCATGGCGACCGTCAGCAGAAGGTGCGGCAGATTGATCATCGCGATCACGAGCACGATCGCCGCATTCGCCGCATAGCAGGCGGCTGCCACTTGCCCATGGCGCGTTGTGTGATCGGCGAGGAAGCCGCCCGCCAGCACGCCAACCGCACTGGCGCCGAGATACGCCGTCAGTGCAAGGTTGGCGGCCGCGAACGTCGCGTCATAGCCGCTCATCAGCGCGACCACGCCGAAATTACCGATGCCGGCGTTCGACAGGCTCAACAGCGTGAAAAAAATCGTCAGCACGATGAGGGCGGGTGTGATGACGCTTTGCCGCGGCGCTTCTGCGCCGGTCGTCTTGCGGTCCGCGGCGCTCGCATCGGGAATACCGACGACGAGGAGAAGCAGCGCAACGAATGGTCCCACCGCGCCAGCCACGATCAGTGCGCCCTGGCCTCCGACGGTCGCGACCAGCGCGGCAACGATCGCGGGCGCCACCGCGCCGCCGAGGAACCCGGCGAAGGTATGGATCGAAAAGGCGCGGCCCATCCGCGCTTCATTCATGTGAGCCGAAAGGATCGCATAATTCGCCGGGTGATAGACGCTATTGGCAAGCCCGAGCAGCGCGGCCGTTACAATCAATGATGGGTAGCTCAGATGCAGCCCGAGCACGATGAGCCCGAAGCCGCCCAAGGTAAGGCCCATCAGCAGGATTTTTCGGGCGCCGATATGGTCGGCAAGATAGCCGATCGGCGCCTGGGTCAGGCCGGACGTGACGGCGAAAATGGTCAGCGCAAACCCGAGTTCGATGTAGCCGACCCCGAGCTGCTGTTTCAGGAAGGGAAACAGCATCGGCAGCACAAAGATATGGAAATGGCTGACCCAATGCGCAGTCGAGATCGCCGCCAGCGTGCGCAGCTGTTCGTCGGTCTTCGCTCCAGTCCTGGCTCCGGCCTTGGGTTGTTGCGGTGCGGCCAAAATGTCGGCCATGTCCGATTCTTCCTCCGTTTGGCGGCGAAACTATCGGCTCTACGGGTTATTTGTCCATGAATAGAGCTGCATGCCAGCCCTCAAATCGCTGCTGGCGGACTGGCAGCGTATTTGTTTGCACAGCCACAGATCGGAACAATCTTCGAGGATTTTTCTAGGTGGCTTTCTTCTTGGGCCTGGCCCTGGTCTTGACCTTGGGCTCGACCGGCTTGTCGCGTTCCGCGGCTTCTTTCGCCAGCCGCAGTGCGCGCAGCTGGGCTGTTCGCTTTCGTATGGCGACGTCGGCTGCCGCGATCTCGGCCATCGCTTTGATGCCGTCGGCGTCCTGCGCAATCTTCCGGTTCAACCTTATCGCTTTCAATTCGGCCGCACTTTTCGTTTCGTCGTTCATCTCATGCCTCGAAATTCACCGCGCATTGTCGTGCGGCGTTGATGGCATATTCCTATCATGCATTGGGAGGCCGAAGGGCATTTTTCGGCCGAATCCGCCCGAAAAGGAGGTGCTTTTCGTGCGGAACCAGTCTTGTTAGCGAAGAACGCTGTCCTGCGCGACCGTATTGAACCGGTCACGCAGGCTTCAAACTGGACCGCGGTCAGAACGTCGCACCGGCCTTCAGCACAAAAGTGCGACCTGGTAGCGGGTAGGCGCTGAATGCACCCGGCGTAAATGCACTCGCGATCGCGTAATCATAGTACAACACGTTGAACATGTTATTCACGCTCAACGACCAGAAGTATCTGTCATAGGCGCCGCTTAGCTTGAAATCGACCGTTGCGCTGGCGGGAATCAGCGGCTGGGTGTTAAGTTGATCGTTATCCATACGGCGGCTGCTCCAATAGCGCACCGTTCCATCAGCGACGAGATAGTTTTGCCAGATGTTCCAGCTGGCACCGGCGCTAGCCGTGTAGCGCGACACCAAGGGTACGTCATTTCCGGTGAAGGGGCCCTCGCGGAATATCGCGCGGGTATAGGCGAAACCGGCACGCAGCAGCAGCGTGTCGCTGGCACGGTACGAAGCGCTGGTCTCCGAGCCGTAACGTCGGGTTGGATCCAGATTATAATCGATAAAATTCACCGGATCGAAATGGATCTCGTTTGTGAGGTCCATGTCGTAGATACTCGACTGCATCTGGAACCTGCCAGCCTTGATGCGGAAGCCCGCCTCGATGTCTTGTGACGTTTGGGTCTTCAGATTGAATGTCCTCGGCAGGGGGATCGTAAAAGTCGGATCGAAGATCGGTGAAGCCCCGACTCTTTCATCGACATTGGGCGTGCGAAAGGCGCTGGCGGCCCGGCCGAACACCGCAAAGCTCTCGTTGAAACGGTGCTCAATACCAATATGCAACGCATGATTTACTTCGCTGCCGTCGAGCGGCGCTATTTGACTTTCGCGAAAAAATCCAGGCGCCGCTGGATTCAGAAGGTCCGTAGCGGTTACGCTCGTGAGCTGTATTCGTCCGCCATATGCAAAATCGGTCGTCGGGAGCATCCCGACGGTCTGTTGCCAATAGGCGGCAAGCGTCTTTTGCGAGACGTCAAAGACGTCAAGCGGGGGACTGCTCTGGAGTTGGCTCCGATTGGAGTGATAGATCGCATCATAATAATCGATGCCGGTAAGGATAGTTGATGGCAACCCGAACATCGGGTTTTTGATGCTTAATCGGGGAGTCAGCGACCAGGTCTGGAGTCTGGTATCGACATAACTGGCGTTGGAGTCTTGCAAAGGCACGTTGCCGAAGAAGCCCGCCTGCTGCTTCTTGTCTCTTACACCCCCATCGACGATGAGTTCGGCGCCGTTCCATAGCGTCTTGGTAAAACCAGCCGTGGCGTTAGCGCCTTGCTTGTTGCCAAAATCGAACGGGTGATCGGTGCCGGTGCGGTCAGTGACGAGTTCGTTCACGCCGATTGACGGGTTGACCGTTCTGCCGCCCGGGAGTCCGAGCTGTTGATTGTCGCCGGATACGTTGAAAAACGCAGTGAAGCCAGGCGTGGCGTAGCGGATTTCTCCGATAGCATATTGTTGCGAGAGCGCATTGTTCGCCCGGTATCCGTCCGAGTTGATTCCGTTCCCGAAGAAGGAGGCCGACCAGGGTCCTTGGTTTGCAGTGGCTGAGACCGATCCCAGGCTCTGATTGAATGAGCCCACGCCGCCTTCGGCGCGAATCGCAAATGGCGCGCCGCTGATGCCGTTCTTGGTGACAATGTTGATAACGCCGCCGATGGCGTTGTCGCCGTAGAGCACGGCGCCGCTGTTGCCCCGCGTAATCTCGATGCGTTCAATCGAATCGCGCGGGATCGTCGAAAGGTCGACGCCCGCCAGGTCGATGTCGTTGAGACGGCGGCCGTTGATAAGTATGAGGGTGTTGGCGGTTGCGAATGCGCCGAATCCCCGCAAGTCAACATTGGTTTGGGCGCCGTTAACGCCGCCGAACAAACTCGTCAGTTGTACGCCGGGCGCCTGTGCAATTATTTCCTGCACGGTTTGGGCTGGCGAGCGGGCGATATCCTCGGCGGTGATGACGGTCGACGCTGTGCCGACAATGCCGTTGAATTGCCTGACAGAAGTTACTGCGTCGCTCGTTGTCGAGACGTTTGTGCTGGTTGCGGAAGAGGTATTGGGCACGGCGCGGAGCGAACCCGAATCCTGGTTGGTTATAGGTTTAGCTCGGGTCTGGTTCGCGTCGCGAGGCGGACTGACCTCGATCGGCGGCAGTTGGTCCGGTGATGTCTGCTGCGCCTCGGCAGGGGTAATCAAGGAGAGAACAGGTACGAGAAAACTTGAAGCAAGGAGAACGCTTCGACGCCGCGGCGCGGCTTTGACGAAGGAAGACATTGGGTTAGACCTCGGTATGACGTCAGTGGCACGTCACAGCGAACGAAGTCTCACCATCGTGCTTCCGCATCCCGGTGAAGCTAATGCCTGTACTCCCCGACCGGCATCTTCGCGTGTGACCACGATTGACGGCAGGTCTCCTGGCTCGCGGGTCGTTACCCTTCGTCGCCTTCCCAGGACCGAGATTCCCAGTGGCATGAGACGAAAGATTCGCCGCTTACAGTTGCGGGGGCAGCCGCGGCATTGGAGAAGTTTCTCCGCACCGCATTCCCTTTTGATCCCCAAAGGAGGGAACCGTCACGACCATCTAGAATTGCGCCGTGCGAGGAGTCAATGCCATTGTCAGCCGCAAATCCAGGCTCGCGAGGGGTACGCATTTTGTTCGCAAGAGCCGCTTGTGCCAAACCTCAATCATTGTATGAGCATGGGAAAGGTGCGGCCATGTCGCTGCCCGAAGGACGATAGATGAGTGTTCAGAACGTCATGGCGACGGTTGACGTCGCGTCGCGCCGGCGAGCCGGCGTGATGACGGCACTTGTCGCTCTCGTCGTGGCCCTGTGGCTCACCTCGCTCGGCACCGGTCCGGTACGGTTACCGCCACTGACGGTGGTCGACGCCTTGCTTGGCGGCGGCACCGACGTGCACCAGGTGATCGTTCGCGAAATCCGGCTGCCTCGCGCGATACTGGGATTTGCGATAGGCGCGATCCTCGGGCTTTCCGGAGCGGCGCTGCAGGGATTGTTGCGCAATCCGCTAGCCGCGCCGTCGCTGTTCGGGGCGCCGCAATCGGCTGCATTCGGCGCGGTGTTGATCATCGCGCTCGGCCTTGCCGATGTAAGGTCGTATGCGCTTCCGGTCGCCGCGATCGTGGCAGCATTCGTCTCGGTTTTCGGGCTGCTCGCCGTCGCGGGCCGCAATGCCGGCCTCCTGCTGCTCATTCTGGCGGGCCTTGCGATATCGAGCCTGGCGGGCGCGGCAACCGCGCTGGTGATGAATCTTTCGAGTAATCCGTTCGTGGTACTCGAAATTGCGTTCTGGCTGCTGGGTTCTCTGGAGGACCGCAGCTTTCGCCACGTCATTCTGGCGTTGCCTTTCATTGCCGCCGGCGCGGTTATCCTATTGAGCTGGCGCAATGCCTTTCGCGCGCTCAGCCTTGGCGAGGAGACGGCGCAGAGCCTCGGCGTCGATGTCGCGCGTTTGCGGCTTCTGGTCATATCCGGTGTCGCGCTGGGCGTGGGCGGCGCGGTCGCGGTCTCCGGCACCATCGGCTTCATCGGCCTGGTCGCGCCGCATCTGATGCGGCCACTGATCGGGCACGATCCGGCGCGACTTCTGATTCCGAGCGCGCTCACCGGCAGCGCGTTGCTGCTTGCAGCCGATATCGCCGTGCGTATCATTCCCTCGACCAGCGATATCAAGGTCGGCGTGCTGACCTCGATTATCGGTGTGCCCTTCTTCCTCTATCTCATCATGCGCGAACGTCGCGCGCTCGGCGGAGGCGTCGCATGACGGCGCCAGCATTCCTCTCGGCGCAGGGTCTTGGCGTGCGGCTGGCCGGCCGGATCGTGCTGGAGGATGTTTCGCTCGCGCTGTCGTCCGGACATCTGGTCGCCCTTGTCGGGCCAAATGGTGCCGGCAAGACGACGCTGCTGCGCGCGCTGGCGGGTTTGGTGGCCTCGCAAGGCGCCATCCATGTCGGAGGCGATGCGTTGTCGGCGCTGTCGTTGCGCGAACGCGCGCGGCGATTTGCCTACCTGCCGCAGGGCCACCTCGTGCACTGGCCGATGCCGGCGCGGGACATCGTGGCGCTCGGCCGTTATCCGCATGGCGCGACCGACCCCGCGCGATTGACGCTGATGGATACCGAGGCCGTGCAGCGGGCGATGCGGGCGGCGGATGTCGTCGATCTCGCCGAGCGGCCGGTCACGGAATTGTCGGGCGGCGAACGCAGCCGCGTTGCGCTCGCGCGCGTGTTCGCCGTCGAAGCGCCTGTGATCCTGGCGGACGAACCGACATCCTCGCTCGACCCGCGCCACCAGCTCGACGTCATGAAGACCCTGCGCACGGCCGCCGACAAAGGCACGTTGGTGATCGTGGTGACCCACGATCTTGGGCTCGCCGCCCGGTTTGCGGATATGGTGCTCGTGCTTTCGCACGGCCGCCTGGTGTCGCAAGGCGCTGTCACCGAGGCGCTCGCCGAACAGGTGATGGCGGATGTGTTCCGTGTCAGGGCCTATCGCACGGAATTTCAGAGCGAGACCGTGATCGTCCCATGGGTGCAAATCTGATGGGTGAAAATTTGAGGCGGGTGGCGTGAGAAGATCGGCTGTCGCAGCGCTTGCGGTGCTTGGTGCTGCATTGTCGGCACAAGCGACCGCGGCTGGCTTGCCGCGCATCGGGTCCATGAATGTGTGCACCGACCAATTGCTGATTTCGTTGGCCGACCCGGAGCAGATTCTCGGTCTTAGCCGCTTTGCTCGGGAGCGCTTCGAATCCTTTACGGCCGACGATGCAACGCGATTTCGGATTCTGTCGGGCGGCGCTGAGGACATTCTGGAGCTCGCGCCGGACGTCGTGGTTGCGAGCTTGTTCGACAAGCGATCGACGCGGGAACTCCTGAAAGCGAAGGGGCTTCGTCTCGCCGAATTCAGCGTCCCGCGCAACCTCGATGAGGTCGAAGCCCAGATTCTCAAGATGGGCGAGTTGGTCGGCCATCCCGAGCGCGCGAGCGCGCAAGTCGCGCGGCTGAATGAGGCGGTCGCGCGGGCGCGACAGGCGGTAGCAAGCAGGCGCTATCGGGTGCTGCCCGTGTCCCGGCGCGGCTGGGTGACGGGGAGCGACAGCCTGCTCAGCTCACTGCTGGCCGAGACCGGGCTCTTCAACGCGGCCGGCGAACTCGGGATTGGCTTCGGTGGCTTCGCCTCGCTCGAAGCGATCGTCAACCTGAAGCCTGACTTGATTGTCGTGTCGGAGGCCGGCGACCGCGCCGAGGACGACGGCCGCGCCTTCCTGCTGCACCCCGCGCTGGAGCGTTTTTATCCGCCCTCGCGCCGCATCGTGATTCCGGATCGGCTGACCGTGTGCGGCGGCGTGATGCTGGCCGACGCGCTGGACCAGCTGGTCAAGGAATTGAAGCGGGTAGAACGGTAGAAGGCGCCTTTACCCCGTCAGCACCGGTCCCCCCGACTTCTTCCAGGCGTCGATGCCTCCGGCGATATGCGCCGTATTGGCAAGGCCCGCTCCCTTGGCGGCGGCCACAGCCATCGCCGAGCGTTCGCCGAAGGCGCAGAAGAACACGATGCGCCGTCCGGTCGCAGTGGCGACTTCGCGCAACATTCCGCCCGGCTTGAGGCTTTCGTCGATCCCGGGGTATGGGGCGTGCAGCGCGCCGGGTAGCGTGCCGTGCTTGGCGCGTTCGTTGTTTTCCCTGAGATCGACCAGCAGGATATCGGGTCGGCCGAGGGCTTCGATCGCTTCGCGGGCGGTGAACGACAGGCCCTGTTTGGCGAGTTCGTCCTGATGCAGGCCGACATGCATGTTGGCCGGCACCGCGACATCCATCATCTTCGGGTTCGGCAGCTTCAGATTGCTCATCAGTTCGACATATTCGTCGACCGAGCGCACCTGCAGCCGCGGATTGTAGCGTTTTTCCTCGCCGATGGTGGAGACGGTATCGCCCTTATAGTCATGGGCGGGAAACACCATGGTGTCGTCGGGCAGCTTCAGCAGGCGGTTGAAGATGGAATCATATTGCGCCCGCGCACTGCCGTTCTGGAAATCGGTGCGGCCGGTGCCACGGATCAAAAGCGTGTCGCCGGTGAAGACACGATCGTCCATCAGGAAGCTGTAGGAATCGTCGGTATGGCCGGGCGTATACATCACGTCCAGGGTGATGCCCTCGATCATCACCTTGTCGCCCTCGGCGACCCGCATCGCCACCACGTCGGCCTTGCTCTGCTCGCCCATGATGGTGACGCAATGGGTACGATCGCGTAACTCGCCGAGGCCGGTGACGTGATCGGCGTGCAGATGGGTATCGACGGCCTTGACCAGCTTGAGATCGAGCTCGCGCAACAACTGGCAGTAACGATCGACCTTCTCCAGAACGGGGTCGAGGATCAGCGCCTCGCCGCCGGCGCGGCTGGCGAGGAGATAGCTGTAGGTTCCTGAAACGCTGTCGAATAGCTGGCGAAAGATCATGAAGAATATTTCCGCAAATTGATTCCCGATACTAACACGCAAACCGGTCGGGCAAAGCGCCGGCGCCCCGAAAGCGACGCTTGGCGCACTGCGAGATCGTACGGCCTCCGTCTTCGCCGGTGCGGGATCGGCCTCATCCCTGTTCTGCGATACCGGGATTACCGTCGACGCCCCTCAAGGTCACGCCGGCGCCCGGGGTATCCGGCGGCTTACCGGAACCGAGATAGCTGGCAAAGACGTCCCACACCGGTATTCCCCGCTGTTCATTGACCGAAGCCCAGCTTGCCACCTTGTAGGTCTTGCCGGCCTCGATCGAACGGCCGTTTTCGAGATTGAGGTCGGAAATCCGACGCCCGATGCTTTCAGAAGGCGAACAGCTATAGGTGAGCCCGCCGACGCGCACCATATCGCCGCCCTGTTGATAATAGGGGTCGGGATTGAACAGATTGTCGCAGATGTCTTCGAGGGCGTCCTTGATCTGAGCGCCGGTCAAGCTCTGGACGTAGGTTTCGCCATAGCTGATCGCGGTCTCCGACAACACGTCCTCCATCGTGAGCGGTTGTCCCGGCAAGGCGGTCGTGCCCCAGCGAAAGCCGGGCGACAGCGCGATCTCAGTGTCGAAATTCTTGCGTAGCGCCGCGCAGATCAAATGATCGACGCTGCCGATGAAATTGCCGCGGCGATAGAGCAGCCGATCGGCGGTTGCGATCTTCCCGGACCAGGCCGCCGCAAAGGGGGTGCGGATCTCTTCAATCAGCGCCGACATCGCAGCATCAGGCTTCAGCAATTCCGAGAATACCGGCAGCAGCCGGTATCGCGCGTCGCCGACGCGCCCTTTGGCGAGATCGAGATCGAGCACGCCAAGGAATTTTCCGTTCGATCCGGCATTGGTGACGAGCGTGGTGCCGCCGGTATTTGCGACGCGGACCGGTTGCGGAACTGCGTCATGGGTATGGCCGCCGAGAATGACGTCGATACCGCGCACCCGACCCGCGAGCTTGAGGTCGACATCCATGCCATTATGCGACAACAGTACCACGGCATCGACCTTGTCGACGTTTCGCAAGGAATCGACGAGTTTCTGTAATTCTTCCTCGCGGATTCCGAAGGTCCAGTTCGGCGTGAAGCGTTTCGGATGCGCGATCGGAACGTATGGAAAGGCCTGACCGATCACGGCGATGCGGTAGCCGCCGACCTCCTTGATCAAGGCCGGTTTGAACACCCGTCCCGACGCGGGATCGAATGCCTTCGCCCCATTGAACCCGGCTTCGTCGGTGAGGTAGACGTTCTGCGCCAGGAATTCGCCCTTGAAGCGCTCGAGGTTGCTGCGGAGCGTTTCCTCGCCGTAGGTGAATTCCCAGTGGCCCGTCATCGCCTCGATGCCGAGCAGGTTGGCGGCCTCGACCATGTCGGCGCCGCGCAGGGTGTTGGCGAGCCCGGTGCCCTGCCACAAATCGCCGCCATCAAGCAGCAGCGAGTGATCGGGCCCCGCATCGTTGCGCAAGCGATCGACCAGGGTCTTCAGATGCGCGAAGCCGCCGAGCTTGCCAAATCGAGCCGCCGACTTCTCGAAATCGAACGAAGTAAAGGCATAGGCATCGGCGCTATCGGGCCTGATTCCGAAATGATCGAGAAAGGCGCGGCCTACCAGGTGCGGCGGTCGCCCCGCCATCGCGCCAACTCCGAGATTGACGCTCGGTTCACGAAAATACCCCGGCAACAGCTGCGCATGCGTGTCGGTGATATGCAGGATCCGCGCATTGCCGAAACGTTCCAGATCGTAGACGCCGGCATTGTCCGCGCCGCGTGCGACCGACGGCCAGCCGCCGGCGAGAGCTGCGCTCGTGAGTTTGAGGAAATCCCGGCGTCGAATGGTCATGTGTTGTCTCGGCGCCATTCTCTCACAAGCTCAGCGTATTTCGAGATTTTTCCAGGCGTCTCTTTCGCTTTTGGCCTGGAAAATCGATGCCTTGGCCAGCGCTTCGGCTTCCTTCGCCTGCGATATCGCCTGATCGAAGTCGCCTCTGTCGGCGGCCTTTTGGGCGTCCGCAAGAGCTGTTTCCGTCACCGTCCATCGATTGCGCAGGCGTCCGGCTTCTTTTTCGGCGGCTTCGGCTGCGGCATAGGCGGCCTTGAACTCGGTCTCGGAGCCCGCGGCCGACGCCGAACCGGTGCCTGCGATCAACCACGTCGCTACCAGCAGGCAGGATATCCGCATTTGCGCTCTCGATCGGATCATGCTCATGGCCGCGCGCCCGGTCCGGAAATCGGCAATCCGTTGCTGACATACGACAAATAATATTCGAGATCGCGGTATTCCTCGGCTTGCGGCTCGAGCGGTACGCCGCGGATCTGGCTGTTGCAGGTCGTGAAGCGGCGGCTGATCGTGCCCATGCCACCCCATTCGGAGCGATAGATCGGCATCGCATTCAATATCCCGAGCGCGGGCGCGAGCACTTCGGCGCGCATTCGCTCGCCAGGGTTCTGTACATGGCAGGTTGCGCAGGAGAAATTGAGCTGGCCGCGACGCGTGTAGAAGTAGCGTTTGCCGTTCTGAAAGGCCTCAAGCGCGCGGGCATCGTCAGGGATCTTGATGTCGAATGGTTTGCCACGGGATGTGAACGCCATATAGGCTGTCAGCGCGGCCATCTCTTCGCCGGTATAAGAGAGTGGCGTTTCGCCATTGGCCTCGCGGCAACGGTTCAGCGCAAGTTCCAGTGTAACGACGTTGGCTTCCTTTTCGTCGAAATAGGGATAGTTCTGACGAATGCCGATGCCTTGATTGGGAAAGCAATCGGCGTAGTGCTTGGTGTTTGTGAAAGGCTTGGCGAACAACTCCTTGCCCATCTCGAGCGAAAATTCGTAAGGTGGGAACTGCTCCTTTTCCTCCCATTGCCGGCGCATGTCCTCGTTCAGCGCGTAGGGACCGTTGGCAAAGTCTTCCAGCCTCACGTTTGGGAATTTCTTGACGAAGTAATTCCTGAACGCCGTCGCGTCAGCGACTGGATCGAGCCTGTCGGCAGCGCCGGCATGCGAAATGGCCGAAAGCGCCAGCGCGGCAGCAGCGGCCAAGGTCAATTTCAACCGCGATCGCACGCTCTCACCTTTGTCCTGACGTGTTCAAGAGAAGCGGGTCCTGCGAAGCGAAAGCCCATTATTGAATCTTCACCGTGGCGGTATCGGTCCCGCCTTTATTGTCGATCCAGCTGACCTTCAGATCGTCACCCTTGTTGCCGCCCTTGAAGCTGAACTTGACGTAGGGATCCTTGGAAACCGCCGTACCCCAATCGGCGACGAATATCTTTCTGCCGTTATGTTCGAAGGTCAGTTCCTGGATGAAATGCGCCGGAATGAATTCACCCTTGTCGTCCTTGACGAAGCCGGAATCCATCGGGTGCTGGATCAGCGTCTGGACCTCGGTGATCTCTCCGTTCGCGATTGCGCGCACGCGAATGCTCGATGCCATGGACACTCCTTAGCTCGTTGTTTTGCGCATGATCTCGTCGAAGAACTCGCCTCCGCGTCTGCGGATCATGCGCCTAGAGCGCGATGACCCTTCTTCGAATCGTCATCGCGCTCTATCTTTTTGTTTGAGCATGATCTTTTTCGGAAAACCGGAATCCACTTTTCCGGATCACGCTCTAGCCGCCGCAGCCGCCGATGGTCACTTTGACTTCCTTGGTCGCGCTGTAAAGCCTGTCGCCGGCTTCCACGATCACGATGACGTTGCTGGTCTTCGCCATTTTAAGGCGATTGGCCACGCTCGGCATCGCGCCTGGCGGGAGCTTGTAATAGGCCGCCAGCGGGTTTGGATTTTCCGGGACCAGAAACGAGATCGAGGTCACCTCGGACAGTGTCGTCGTGACGGAGATCGGAACGACCGCGCCATTCTCGGCAATCTCTGGGGCGTCGAGTTTGATCTTGTCCGATGGCTCGGCGGTCCTGCCATAGAGCAATTTGACCGCCTCTTTGTCTTCCTTCTGTTTGAACGCGGCTTCCGGATATTTGTCGTTGGCCGCGGCGAAGCTCGCGGCCGGGCGCAACAAAATTATGCCGAGGCCGGCGAGCATGACTGAGCCGGCGCCCCCGAGGATCAGGCGCCGCGTGGCCGAAAATCTTGTGCGAGTGGTCGTCATCCCAAATCTCCAAAGTTGCCGGCCACCATCAAAGTGTCTGCAGGAAATCCACGATCGCGTTGATCTCCTGTTCGGTCAAAATGCAATTCCGTCCAAATGGCGGCATGGCGGTTTGCGGATTTCGTCCGGGCTCGTCGGTGAGAATAGCGATGAGATCGTTGCGGTCAGGATATCTGCGTTTGATGTCCTTCAGCGCCGGTCCGATGGTGCCGGGAAGATCGCCGCCCTTGATCTCATGACAGCTCAAGCAGTTTCCCTTGAGGCGATCGAAAGCCAGTTTCTGGCCGTCGGCCGCACCCGATTGCGCGTGGGCCGTCGCCATCCCTATCACACCGATCACAACCACCGATGCGAGCGTTGGCAACAGCCATGACTTGATCGGGGAAAGGTCGGTCAAAGCGCGGTTCCTGCGATGAAGAGCCCGGAGTATAATTGTTAAAAGCACAAACGCTATTCCCTGACAACGTCAGGCGTCGCTCAAAACCCGGCGCTTGGTTCATTGGCGGCTTTGCGGTGATCCGCCTGGCGGATTAAAGCGAAACGCCCAACCGAGATGCCGGCCAACAATCTGACCCCGGCGTTCGGCCGAACCAATTCGGCCTGAGCGGTGACGCATGGCGCGCGCCCGTTTGCGTCTGTTGATCGCGCGGGTGCCTCCCTTCATACTGCACAGAATCAAGAAGATCCCAGACGGCATCCGGTCGCGGGGTGGGTGAAAATAGCCGATGATCGATATGACTGCTGCCGATGGAATGTCCGGCGACGCCCGCGTTCGCGCCAATGTCGCGCGCTTGGCGGCGGCGCAGGCACTGACGGGCGCCAACTCGGCGGTCATTTTTGCGACCGGCTCGATTGTCGGCGCGACATTGGCGCCCGACGTCTCACTCGCGACGGTGCCGATCTCGATGTATGTGCTCGGGCTCGCCGGCGGCACGTTGCCGACCGGCGCCATCTCGCGTGCCTATGGCCGCCGCGTCGCCTTCATCATCGGCACGGCTTGCGGCGTGCTCACCGGCTTGCTCGGAGCCTTTGCCATTCTGCGTGGCTCGTTTGCCTTGTTTTGCTGCGCGACCTTCCTCGGCGGATTGTACGGCGCGGTGTCGCAATCCTATCGCTTTGCGGCCGCCGACGGCGCGAGCGCGGAGTTTCGCCCGAAAGCCGTGTCCTGGGTCATGGCGGGTGGCGTGTTCGCGGGCGTTCTCGGTCCGCAACTCGTGCAATGGACGATGGACGTCTGGTCGCCCTATCTGTTCGCCTTCAGCTTTGTGGTGCAGGCCGCCGTCGCGTTGATCGCGATGGCAATCCTTGCGGGCGTCGATGCGCCGCGGCCCGCGCCGTCGGATTTGCACCGCGGCCGTCCACTGTTCGAGATCGCGCGCCAGCCGCGGTTCGTCGCAGCCGCCTTGTGTGGCGTTATCGCCTATCCGACGATGAATCTCGTCATGACGTCGGCGCCGCTGGCGATGAAGATGTGCGGATTGAGCGTGAGCGATTCGAATTTCGGCATCCAGTGGCATATCGTTGCGATGTATGGGCCAAGTTTCTTTACCGGTTCCCTGATCGCGCGTTTTGGCGCACCCAGGGTGGTCGCGGCGGGCCTTTTGCTCGAGGCCGTCGGCGCAAGCGTCGGCCTCTCCGGCATCACGGCCTTGCACTTCTGGGCGACCTTGATCGTGCTCGGCGTGGGGTGGAATCTCGGCTTTGTGGGAGCTTCCGCGCTGGTGCTGGAGACGCATCGGCCGGAGGAGCGCAACAAGGTTCAGGCCTTCAACGATTTCCTGGTGTTCGGCATGATGGCGGTGGGTTCGTTCTCCTCCGGTCAATTGCTGGCGAATTTCGGCTGGTCTGCGGTGAATTGGGTGGTATTTCCGCCGGTGCTGCTGGGACTGGCAGTGCTGGCGATTGCGTCGATCGCGAAGCGGCGTGCGGCCTCGCCGCCGGTTCCCGAATTCACCGAACCCGGCTTTGACTAGCTTTCTATGCCCAAAACATTGGAGGTCCGATGCCATCGCGAGCCCGTCTCGATGAATTCATTGCGGTCGTGGAATCCGGCGACCATGCCGGCGCGATCGAGCGCTATTACACCGAAGATTCCAGCATGCAGGAAAATGCAGCGCCGCCGCGCGTCGGCCGCGATGCGCTGATCGCTCACGAGCGCGCAGCACTGGCGCGGATGTCGCATGTCTATTCCAAGGCGGTTTCTTCGGTCGTCGAAGGCGACCGCGTCGCCATCCACTGGAATTTCGAATTGACGGAAAAGTCAGGCCTGGTACGTCGGTTCGACGAGGTGAGCCTGCAGGAATGGCGTGGCGACCGGATATTCCGCGAGCGTTTCTTTTACGATCCGACCAAAATCACAACGTGATGCAGCGAATGCAAACTTCGGCGGTAGTCGAAGCATTGTGGTCTGCAATCGGCTAGTGTCGGGCCTTAAGCCTCGGACGAAAGCTCGCATGAATTCGCTCGGTCAGGCCACCATCAATGAAACCTCCATCCGTTACGACGGCTGGCGGATCGTTGCGGTATGTTTTTGGGTGGCCATCTTCGGCTGGGCTCTCGGCTTCTACGGCCAGACCGTCTTTGTCGCCGAGCTGCACCGCCTGCGCGGCTGGCCGACGTCGCTGATTTCGTTCGGCACGACGTTCTTCTATCTACTCGGCGCGCTGCTCCTGGTTTTCGTCAGCGAAGCGATCCGCATGTTCGGACCGCGCAACTGCCTGTTGGCCGGCGTATCTGCGATGGCATTCGCCGCGCTCCTGATGGGCCGGGTCACGGAGCCATGGCAGCTTTATGCCGCCGATGCCTTCCTTGCCGTCGGCTGGGCAGGCACCAGCATCGGCATCATCACCAACACGCTCGGCCTGTGGTTCGACGAGAAACGTGGCATGGCGATCAGCCTGGCGCTGAACGGCGCGAGCTTCGGCGGAATTCTCGGCGTGCCGCTGTTGGTCATCGCGATCGGCTACTTCGGGTTCCCCAGCGCCATGATGGCGGCCGCGATCGTGATGCTGCTGTCGACCATTCCCGTCATCCTGATGTTCGTCGGGCGGCCGCCCGCTCGTCACATCGAGACGCAACTGGCAGGTTCGCAAACCTCGGCCACGCAGATACGGGCTATGGCGCTGCGCGACACAGCGTTCCTCACAATAGCAATTCCGTTCGCACTGGTGCTGTGTGCTCAGGTCGGGTTTGTCGTCCACCTGATCACGTTTCTCGATCCGATGATTGGACGCGAGCATGCGGCGATCGCGGTCTCGGTATTGACGACGATGGCGGTAGTCGGACGCGTGCTTTTTTCAACCGTGATCGACCGGCTCAACCAACGGCTGGCATCGGCGCTGTCGTTCCTGAGCCAGGCCGTGGCGCTCGCGGTCATTATCAATTCGCGCGACGAGATGCTCTTGATCGGCGCCTGCGCGCTGTTCGGATTCTCGGTCGGCAATATGATTACGCTGCCGTCGCTGATCATACAGCGCGAGTTCGACCCGCGCTCATTCGGCGTGCTCGTCAGCCTGGCCACGGCGATTACCCAGGTCACCTATGCGTTCGGCCCGGGGATCATCGGCCTGCTTCGCGACGCGTCGGGGAGCTATGCCTTGCCGTTTTACGGATGCATCGGGCTGGAACTGACCGCCGCGGTTTTGATCATGATTCGCGCTAGGAGCAGGCGCGCCGGGCTCCCTTCATCGATTTGACCCACGTCATTGAGAGGGCTCGTATTGACATTGGGGGTCACGCGACCCGTTGCCGCAAGAGATCGTCGAGATCGAGCCGGTGGGTGAACATCGCCAATGAACCGTCGGGCGTGCGCGGCCATTGCGCCTCCGGCCGGTCCCAATAGAGCTCGACGCCGTTCTCATCGGGATCGCGCAAATAGAGCGCTTCGCTGACGCCATGGTCGCTGGCGCCGTCTAGCTCTATCCCCGCGCTTATCACGCGGTGCAGCGCGTCCGCCAGGGCGGGGCGAGTCGGGTAGAGGATCGCCGTATGGAACAGTCCGGTCGTTCCCGCTGGTGGAGGATGGCCGCCTTTGCTTTCCCAGGTGTTCAATCCGATGTGGTGATGATAGCCACCGGCAGAGATGAATGCCGCGCCGGAACTCAAGCGTTGCATCAATTCGAAACCGAGCACGCCGCAATAAAATCCCAGCGCGCGATCGAGATCGGCGACTTTTAGATGGACATGACCGATTCGCGTTCCCGCGATAACGGGGGAATTTTGAGGCATCGTCGCTTCTCGCGTGGCGCTGTTTCGACTTTGATCTATGCAACGGCCGGCCGTTATGCAAGTTCGGAGACTTCTCCCCCTGGCAGGTCAAATTCAAACGTGTTCAGCGTCATCGAGACCATGGTGTAGTAGCCACACAGGCCGATGATTTCGACCAGCCCGCGCAAGGAGAGCACTGTGACGGCCTCGTCGTAGAGCACCTTGCTCAATCCGCGGGCTTCGTGCAGCGATTTGGCGACGTCGTAGATCATCTGAGCCTTTGGATCGTCGAAATGCGGCGTGCGGCGATCCCGGATGTCCTCGATGACTTTCGGGTCCATCCCGCCTTTGAGCGCGAGCCGCTTGTGGGCAAACCATTCGTAATGCGAGGTCCAGTGTCGCGCCGTGACGAGAATGGCGATCTCGGACAGTTTTGCCGGAAATATCGTGTCGAAGCGCAAGACGCCGCCCAGCCGCGTGGCGTGACGCGCCATTTCCGGGCTGTTGAGCCAGGCCATCATCGGCGCCGGTGGAGCCCCGCGCTTGCCGGCGATGGACTCGTCGTAGGTTTCTTTTTGCTCGGCGTTCATTTCGCCAGGCGAAAGCAACTTCAGCCGCATCTTGGTTTCCTCTTGTTTTTCAATCGCTGCAACCTTGCGAATACACGGGATCGCCGGCCAAGGCCATATTCCGCCGACATGGTGCGGGGCAAAGGCATATTGAAATCGGCGATGTGAGGGCTAAGGTCGCTCAAACAATGATGGAAACGCCGATGTCCGACCTGGAAAAATTTCGCAGCGAAACGCGCGCATGGCTTGCGACAAACTGCCCCCCTGAGATGCGGCGGCCGATGACCTCGGATGAAGACACCTTCTGGGGCGGTCGCAACACCACATTTTCGTCCGAGCCGCAGCGCATCTGGTTCGAGCGCATGCGCGACAAGGGCTGGACCGTTCCGCACTGGCCGAAGGAATATGGCGGCGGCGGTCTGGATGGCGAGCAAGCCAAAATCCTGCACCAGGAGATGACGGCGATGGGCGCGCGCCAGCCCCTGGTGTCCTTTGGCATTTCGATGCTGGGGCCGGCGCTCCTGAAATACGGCACCGAGGCGCAGAAGAAGGAGCATCTGCCGAAGATCGCGGCCGGCCTGATCCGCTGGTGCCAGGGCTATTCCGAGCCGAACGCCGGGTCGGATCTCGCCTCGCTGCAAACCCGAGCCGAAAGCGATGGCGATGATTTCATCATCAACGGCCAGAAGATCTGGACCTCCTACGCCAACTATGCCGACTGGATTTTCTGTCTGGTACGCACCGATCCGGCCGCAAAAAAACACGACGGCATCAGTTTCATTCTCTTCGACATGGCATCGAAGGGCGTTTCCACAAAACCTATTCTCCTGATCTCGGGCCGGTCACCTTTTTGCGAGACCTTCTTCGACAATGTCCGCGTGCCGAAGGTCAACGTGGTCGGCACCGTCAACCGCGGCTGGGATGTCGCCAAATATCTGTTGCAGCACGAGCGGGCGATGATTTCCGGCATGGGCGAGCGCGGTGTTGGCCGCCCGCTCGGGCAGGTCGCTGCGGATTCGGTCGGGACCGACGAGCAGGGGCGTCTGGAAGACCCGATCCTGCGCGGGCAAATCGCCACTTTCGAGATCGACGAGGCGGCGCTTGCCTGTGCCGCCGAGCGTGCGATCGATCTTGCCAAGGCCGGGCAGGGTCACCCGGCGTTCTCCTCGGCAATGAAATATTACGGCACCGAACTCAACAAGCGTCGCTATGAGATCCTGATGTCCGCGGGGGGCATCGATGCCCTCGAGTGGGAAAGCGAGCGCTCCAAGGGCGGCGCCCGGCCGCGCGCCTGGCTTCGCACCAAGGCGAATTCGATCGAGGGCGGCACCTCGGAGGTGATGCTCGGCATCGTGGCGAAGCGGATTCTCGATCTGCCGGGGGCTTGAAACTGCCGTCCGTCATTCCGGGTCCGACGCTTCGCGCCGCCCCCGAATAACATCCAGGAAATGCTATCAACCGGAATTTCTCTCATGGCACTCGTCCTCACCGAAGAACAGTCGATGCTGCGCGACAGCGCGCGTGACTTGATCGGCGACAAGGCGCCGGTGTCGCATCTGCGGCATTTGCGCGACACCAAAGATGCGGCCGGGTTTTCCCGCGACCTCTGGAAGACTTTTTCGGAGATGGGATTTTCCGGCCTGCTGGTGCCGGAGGAGTTCGGTGGCAGCGGTTTGGGCTGCGTTGAGGCCGGCGTGGTGATGGAGGAGATCGGCCGCAACCTGACGCCGTCGCCGTTTCTTGGCACCGCTGTGCTGGCGGCCTCCGCGCTGTCGCGCAGCGGCAGTGCATCGCAAAAGGCCGAGCACTTGCCGAAAATCGCCGATGGCTCGCTGCTGGCCGCGCTCGCCGTCGACGAAGGATCCAAACATCGACCGCTGATGACAAAAATGCAGGCCTTGCGTTCAGGCAACGGCTTCAGGCTTGTGGGCGACAAGGCGTTTGTCGTCGACGGCCACGTCGCCGATCTCCTGATCGTTGCCGCGCGCACCGCGGGCGCGGCCGGCGAGCGCGAGGGGCTGACGCTGTTCTTGGTTGATCCCAGGACCAAGGGCATCGAGATCGAGCGCACCGCGATGGTCGATTCACATAATGCGGCGCGGGTCAGATTTGATTCCGTCGAGGTCACCGCCGACGGCGTGCTCGGGGAGGTCGACCAGGGCGGTCTTCTCCTTGAGGGCGTTCTCAATATCGGCCGTGGCGCGGTCGCTTCCGAAATGGTCGGGGTCGCCGAAGGGGTATTCGGGCGAACCGTGAGCTACCTTAGGGAGCGCAGGCAGTTCGGCAAGGCCATCGGTGAATTCCAGGCGCTGCAGCACCGCGCGGCACAACTTTATATCGAGATCGAAATCACCCGCGCCGCGGTGCTCAAGGCGCTGCAGACGCTGGATACGGAGTTTGCGAAGGCAGCCGCGGTCGTGGCCGTCGCCAAGGCGCGCGCCGGTTCGACAGCGACGCTGGCGGTCCAGGAAGGTGTGCAGATGCATGGCGGCATGGGCATGACCGATGCGTTCGACATCGGCTTCTTCATGAAGCGGGCGCGGGTCTGCCAGGAATTGTTCGGCGACAGCAATTTCCAGGCCGACCAGCTGGCCCGGATGAAGGGGTATTGAGAACTAACCCATCAAGGTGAGAAGGCGCCAACGGGTCGCGCGAACGCGCGCCCGATGACAGGCTCGCGCCGTCTCGAACCATGAGGCCTCATCCTTCGAGACGCGCTACGACGCGTTCCTTAAGGATGAGGGAAGGGGCATCGTTGCGAGCCCAGCGAAGCAGTCGATAGCAATCTTTTATCTGATCGGCGGGGCGTATTGAATGCCGCCGGCGCTCCAGAGCTGGTTGAGCCCGCGCGGAATCTTCAGTTTTGATTCGGCGCCGACATTGCGCTCATAGACTTCGCCGTAATTGCCGACGTGCCGAATGATGCGGACGGCCCAGTCCTTGGTCAGCCCGAGGTCCTCACCATAGGTCCCCTCGGTACCAACAAGCCGCATCACGTCCGGCTTTTTCGACTTCAGCGCCTCGTCGATGTTCTGCGAGGTGACGCCGAGTTCCTCGGCATTGATCATGGCGTAGAGCGTCCACTTCACGATCATCATCCAGTCGTCGTCGCGCTGGCGCACGACGGGGGCAAGCGGTTCCTTGGAGATGACGTCAGGCAGGATGACATGATCGTCGGGCTTTTGCATGTTCAATCGCAGTGCAAAGAGCTGGGAGACATCGGCGGTGAAAGTGTCGCATTTGCCGGACTCATAGGCCTTTATGACCTCCTCCAGCTTCGGAAACTTCAATTCGGTGTATTTCATATTGTTGGTGCGGAAATAGTCCGACAGGTTGAGCTCGGTCGTCGTCCCTTCCTGCACACAGACCTTGCTGTCATTCAGGTCGAGCGCGGAATCGATTTTGCGGGCGATGGGCAGCATGAAGCCCTGGCCGTCATAATAGGCGACGGCCGGAAAATAGAGATCGTAATTCTCCTCGCGCGACATGCTCCAGGTCGTGTTGCGCGAGAGAATGTCCACCTTGCGGTTCTGCAATTCCTTGAAGCGCTCGTTGGCATCGAGCGGAATGAACTTTGCCTTTTTCGGATCGTTGAAGATGGCGGCGGCGACCGCGCGGCAGAAGTCGACGTCGAAGCCGGTCCAATTGCCCTTGTCGTCGGGGATCGAGAAGCCGGGAGGCCTCTATTGACGCCGCAAAGCACTTCGCCGCGGCTGACCGTCCGTTTCAGGGTCCGCGTGTCGTAGAGTTGATAGGCCAGGGCGACGGCCGCGACCGCGACTGCGACCGCCAGCCCAATCAGGAGGCCGCCTCGGAATGTCCGCATAATGTCTCTCTCACCAGAATAACGGGAAAATCGAGTAGCTGCGAACGCAGCCACTGCGGTTACAGTTCCGGCTTCTGCCGAATGATAACCTTGGTACCCACCGGCACACGGTCGTAGAGGTCGGCGACGTCGTTGTTGACCAGCCGGAAGCAGCCGGAAGACACTTTGGTGCCGATCGTATCCGGCCGGTTGGTGCCATGGATGCGGTAGACGGTGGTGCCGAGATACATCGCCCGCGCGCCCAGCGGATTGCCGGGACCGCCGGCCATGAAGCGCGGCAGATATGGCTGGCGCTCGATCATCTCCGGCGGCGGCGTCCAGTCCGGCCATTCCGCCTTGCGGGTGATGTTCACGAGGCCCTGCCACTGGAAGCCGTCGCGGCCGACGCCGATGCCATAGCGGAGCGCTCGTCCGCCGGGTTGCACCAGATAGAGATGACGCTCGGATGTCGAGATGATGATGGTGCCCGGCGCTTCCGTGGTGCGGTAAAGCACCATCTGCTTCTGCCATTCCGGATCAAGCCGATAGCCATCGTCGGCGAGCAGACCAGGCTGGTCGGCATCGGGCTGTTGAGCGAAACTGTACGAGACCGAAAGCATCAGCCCGGCGGCCGCCATCACCATCCAGATCAGGTGCCGAAATTTTGTCATTCGAGTCTCTCCTCTTGGCAACAAGGTTCGCTGCCGGTCGTCGATTACCGCCTGTCCAATCACTTTTTCATCAAATCTCAGGGGCGGAACAATGGCAAGCAAGGCAAATATTTGACTGAAATATCTACGCTTTTCACCGGTACCAAGGTAGCCGCGAAGATTCGCGATTTATTTGGGCGCGATCCAAAGCCTCAAGCCGAAAGATATCATGGCCACCGTAGCCACGCCGCCGAGCCAAAGGGCGACGAACCACAGCAGACGATGCGCCGACGACGGTGCTTTTGGGTCTCGGGGCATCAATGATAGCCGCTCTCGGCTCTGACCTTGCCGCGAAAGACCCAATAGGCCCAGGCGGTATAGCCGAGGATGAGCGGTATCAGTATGGCAACGCCAAACAACATGAAGACCTGGCTGGTTTCGGGTGAAGCCGCCTGCCAGATCGTGATGCTCTGCGGCACGATATAAGGATACATGCTGACGCCGAGCCCCACATAGGACAGCGCGAACAGCACAAGCGATAAAAAGAACGGTCGGTAATCCTGCCTGGCGGCAAGGCTGCGCAGCAACATCACGGTTACGGCGGCGACCGCGATCGGAACCGGTGCGGTCAGGATGACATTCGGCCAGGTAAACCAGCGCTGTGCATATTGGACGTGGAGAAACGGCGTGGCGACGCTGACCGCGCCGATCGCGCCCAACATCCCGAACAGCAGATACCAGCTTAGGGAATAGGCCCGGTCGCGAAGCTCGCCTTCCGTCTTCATCACCAGCCAGGTTGCGCCCAACAGCGCATAGCCGACGACCAGGGCAAGGCCGGTCAGGATGGTGAAGGGCGTCAGCCAATCCCACCATCCACCGGCATAATGCCGTCCTTCGACATGAACGCCTTGCAGGATAGCGCCGAGCGCTACTCCCTGCGCCAGTGCCGCAAGCCACGATCCGCCGGCGAAGGCGAGATCCCATCGGTTTCGCTCGCTTCGCGTCGTGCGCCAGCGAAACTCGAAGGCAACGCCGCGAAAGATCAGGCCGATCAGCATTGCAATCATCGGCGTGTAGAGCGCGGGCATCAGCACCGCATAGGCCAGCGGGAACGCAGCCATCATGCCGCCGCCGCCCAGCACCAGCCAGGTTTCGTTGCCGTCCCAAACGGGCGCAACGCTGTTCATGATGACGTCGCGGTCGGCCTTGTTCGGAAACAGCGGAAACAGCATGCCGAGGCCAAGATCGAAGCCGTCCATCACCACATACACGAAGACTGCGAAGGCAATGATGAAGGCCCAAACCGTTGCGATGTCGATGGCAGGATTCATACGACGGCTCCCCTTGCAGAAGCAGCACCCGCCGCCGGCGTGATGCCTGCGGCACGCGCGGGGATATCGCCTTGCGGTCCTTGCTCGCCATGATGCGGCGGCTGGGCCATCAAGCGCAGTATGTAGATTACGCCGGCCGAGAACACCGTGAAATAGACGATGACAAAGGCGGTCAGGGAAGATGCGACGGCGGGCGTCGCCAGCGGCGAAACCGACTGAGCTGTGCGCAATAGCCCATACACAGTGAACGGTTGCCGCCCGGTCTCGGTGGTGATCCAGCCCGCGAGCACGGCAACGAATCCGGCAGGTCCCATCGCCATCGCGAACAGATGCAACAGCCGCGATTGGTAAAGCCTGCCGCGCCAGCGCGCCCAAAGGCTGTAGAGGCCAAGCCCCAGCATCAGAAATCCCATTCCGACCATGACGCGGAACGACCAGAACGTGACGAACACCGGCGGCCAGTCCTGCCGCGGCACGGTGTCGAGGCCATCGAGCGGCGCGTCGAGGGAATGTTTGAGAACCAGCGAGCCCAGTTTTGGGATCTCGATCGCGTATTTGACCTTCCCATCCTTCTGATCGGGTAGCCCGAACAGAATCAGCGGCGCACCATGCTTGTGGCTCTGATAGTGGCCTTCGATGGCCATAATCTTGGTGGGCTGATGCTCCAGCGTATTGAGGCCATGCTGATCCCCCGCGACAATCTGGATCGGCGCCACCAGGGTCGCCATCCACATCGCCATCGAAAACATCACGCGCGGACCTGCAAGATGGGAGTCGCGCCAGAGGTGGAATGCGCCGACCGCGCCGACCACTAGCGCCGTGGTGAGGTAGGCCGCCAGCACCATATGCACGAGGCGGTAGGGAAACGAGGGATTGAAGATCACCTTGAGCCAACTGGCCGCGATGAATTGCCCATCGCCATTGACGGCGTAGCCCGATGGCGTCTGCATCCAGGAATTGGCGGAGAGAATCCAGAACGCCGAAATGAGCGTGCCGATCGCGACCATGAGCGTGGCGACAAAATGCAGTCTGTGACCGACCCGCTCCAGGCCGAACAGCATGACGCCGAGGAAACCGGCCTCGAGGAAAAACGCGGTCAAGACCTCATAGGCCATCAACGGCCCGATCAAGGGGCCGGTCTTGTCGGCGTAGGCCGACCAGTTGGTGCCAAACTGGTAGGACATCACGATGCCCGACACCACGCCCATACCGAAGGCGACGGCGAAAATCTTCAGCCAATAATTGAACAGGTTGATGAAGACCTCGCGCCCGGTCCACAGCCACAGCGCCTCAAGTACCGCAAGGTAGCTGGCGAGCCCGATCGAGAAAGCGGGGAACACGATGTGGAACGACATCGTGAACGCGAACTGCGCCCGGGCCAATGCAATGGCATCCCAGCCCTCGAACATGACAGCCATCCGTCGTCATCAGTCTTGCGTGCCTTCTACCACGCCAAAGGTAACGGAGGTATCGTCCCTTCGTGCACCGCCCGCCCACAAACGCAGAACGACCCGGAGGGGTGGGGGATCCCGTCCGGGTCGCTAGCGGGTTTCTTTGGGGGGAAAGAAAACCCTGGTCAAATCTTGTTGAGCTTGCTCACGCCGCGAGGCTGTCCACGCCGGCTACCTTGAGCAGATCGGCGAGCTGTTTGCGGGCGTAGAACATCCGGGTCTTCACCGTGCTCTGCGGAATTCCGATGATTTCGCCGGCTTCTTCCACCGACTTTTCGTGATAGTAGACGAGGTTGATGATCTCGCGATGCGCTGGCGACAGCTTGGCGACACAGGCGCGCAAAATGGCGCTGGTTGTGGAGCGATCGAGCGAATCTTCGGGTGTGTCCGCCTCGTCGGCGATCTCGAGCATCTCTTCCTGGTCGATGTCCTCGTGCCTTCGCTGACGCAGCGCAGTCAGCGCCTTGAAGCGAGCGATCGACAACAGCCAGGTGGAGACCTGGGAACGTCCTTCGAACTGGCTGGCGGTGCGCCACACGTCGAGGAAGACCTGGCTGGTGAGATCCTCGGCGGTGGTTGCATCCCGCACCATGCGGAGGATGAAACGATAAACCCGTACATTGTGACGGGAGTAAAGGATGTGCATCGCGGTACGGCCGCCATCGGCAATACTTTCCAGCAGCATATCGTCCGAGGTCGCCTGGGCGGCGATGATTCCCTGGCGAGCAGCGGCGTTGATGGCTATGACGTTCGGCATTGACGATCTCCCACTTCGCCGCTTAGCGGCGTTTCGTTGGGTAAATTGTAAGTCGGCGACGGTTTCGGGACGTCTGCATGAAGAGGGGAAAATGGTTTCGTGCGCCGGAGAATTGTTTCGTCGTGGCCTTCGGGACGAAACATTCAGGCCGGAAAAGCCAGCAATTTGAACGAGATAAATTCTAGGCTGTGGGGATCAGCCCGGGTGAGCCGGATTTCAGGAACAAATTCGGCTTTTCGGCATTACGGAGCGCTTGTCCCGCGTGCCGGCTCCTCACCTGGGGCCGGGGACAGCTCTGAAGGCAGGCCTCGCGGTCCGGATGATCGGAGCGGAGGGATTCGACCAAGCCGTATCGGCGTCCGGCTGAACCAATCCCGGCGAGGATTGCGTTTTCCGGGTGATCCCGGAAAAACATCCGTTCGATGTGTTACTTCAACAGCGATGCGTCAGCGGCAGCTGGAATTCGCGGCGAGAATATCTCGCATGATCTGCTTCTGAACCGAAGGCGCAGTCGTCAGGGAGACATGCCCGAATTCCGTTCGCCCCATGTCGACATTTTGCAGCATGCCGCGGAAGCGTCCGTCGCGTTCCACGGTCGTTCCGACGCCGCTCGAAAGATAAAAATTCTTCAAGAGATGGACGTTGTTGGGAACGACCGATTTTACCACGGGGTCAATCGTAATGATCAAAGCGACGCGGAGGCCGGCTTTCTGCAATTGTTCGGCCATGCTCACCGCAGCGCGGGCGCCCAGCGAATGGCCGACCAGCACAATCGAACTCACGCGCCCGCTCTTGCAATCCTGAATTGCCTCTTCCGCGAGCGAATCTGAGAATGCATGATTGGTAACCGTTGCATCTATGCCTCTCTTCGGCAGCTCGTCCGCGAGCTGGTCAATCCCTGGCGACAAGACATTGGTCAGACCGCGCAGCAGATAAACCTTCTTATGGCCGCCGGGATTGATCGCGGCATAGCTGGACGCCGATGCGCAAAACAGCAAAAGAATGATGGGGAGCCACCTGATCGCGAAGCGGAATATAGCGCCAGAAAGCGTGTGCATGAGATCGATCATCCTTGAATGCCAAAGGCCTCGCGGGGCATCAGTACTGGATTGGTGAGTTGAAATCCAGAAAGAAGCATTTGTGCCAAAGCAGCTCAAGATTTTTGTCGTAACAATGTCGCAGCGCGGCCACGGCCCTGTCCACCTCGGGTGGCGCCGGTCAGGCCTTGTCTCCGGAGGGCGAGAAGAGATATCCGCCGCCCCTGATGGTCCTGATCACCGCCGGTTTGGTGGGATCAATCTCGATTTTGCGGCGAATTCGCATAATTCGCAGGTCTACCGCGCGATCGAACGCTTCACTGTCACGTGCATTGGCGAGCTCCAGCAGGCGCTCGCGCGACAGCACGCGCTTCGGATTGGCAGCGAACACCTTGAGTAGCCCGAATTCGGAAGCGGTTAGCGGATGCTCGTTGCCCTCATCGTCGCGCAGCGCCTGGGCTTCGAGGTCGAGCCATTTGGTCCCAAACCGTACCAACGAATCCTTCGTCTTGGCCCCAGGCGCGTCCGTCGCGGCGGCTTGCGCCCGCGCCGGTGCGCTGCGCCGTAATACCGACCGGATTCGCGCCATCAATTCGCGCAACTCGCAGGGTTTTGCGACGTAATCGTCGGCGCCAAGTTCCAGCCCGACGACGCGATCGATCGGACTCGCGGTGGCGGTCAGCATGATGACCGGGACGTTGGTGCGGCTTTTCAGGTCGCGAATGATGGAGAGCCCGTCTTCCTCCGGCATATTCAGGTCGAGCACCACAAGATCCGGCACCGTGTTTTCGATCGCACCGCGCAGGCTCTTGCCGCCATCGCAAAGTGTCACCGTAAAACCGTGCATCTTGAGATAATCGCCGACCATCTCGCGGGCCGGCGCTTCGTCATCGACGATAATAATGTGCTGACTTTGGCTCATGTGATCATGTATCTGCCGCGGGCAATGTAATCGTGAAGGTGGCGCCGCGTCCGGGCCCGGCGCTGTCCGCCTTGACCTCGCCGCCATGCATGTCGATGATACGCTTGACGATCGACAATCCCAGTCCGGTCGAGCTTTCGCCCGCCGTGGGCTTGGCGGAAAGCCGCTGGAAGCGCCCGAACAGCCGTCCGAGATCTTCAGGCGACAGGCCCGCGCCTTCGTCGACGACGCGGATGGCGGTTTTGTTCCTTTCATGACTCACCAGCACCGAGATCTTGCCGCCGATCGGACTGTATTTGATCGCATTGCTGATGAGATTGTCGATTGCCTCCCGCATCCGGTCGGCGTCGCACATCGTGACGAAATTCGGCGGCGCCGAGACCGCAATCGATTGCTGCTTATTGACCGCCAGCGGCTGGTTGGCGTCGGCGACTTCGCCCACAAGTGATGCGATATCGACCGCTTCGCGGCGAATTGAGATGTCGAATGCATCGGCCATGGCGTCCGAAATCAGATGATCGACCATCGAGGTCAAACGCTTGGTGGCGTCGCGGATGTGCTCGACCTGAGACGTGATGCTCTCCCGGGAAGATCCGGCGGCGATCAGCTCGGTGAGCATCTCGGTGCGGCCGAGGATCACACCCAGCGGATTCTTGAGGTCGTGGGCGACGGTGCCGAGAATTTCGTTCTTGAAGCCGTTGGCGCGCTGCAGTCGCAGCCATTGCGCCGACAGCCTGCGATTGGCCTGCATCAGTGCGCGGGTGCGCTGTGCGACGCGGTCTTCGAGCTGGGTATTGGCTTCGTGCAGTTGCTGATAAAGAATGACATTGTCGAACGCGATCGACAGCCGGCTGCCGAAGATTTCGACCAGCGAACGATCGGTTTCGGATAGCTGGCGCTCGGCCTGCAGCAACACCACGACCTCGCGTCCACTTCCGGTGCGAACGTAGAGAACGGTGCGCTGATCGACGAACTCGTGCTTGCGCCGCCTGAAGGCCGCCTCGACCATCGAGCGCAGATCGGGGTCGAGCGATTTGGGGCCTGAGGCGCCGATGAAGCGGCTGTAGCAGCCGGAGCCGGCCAGTACAGAGAAATCGTCGCCGACCGTGCCGCCGTCACGCAGCACCAGAATCCCGGCGCAATCGACATTGAGGAGCGAGGCGATCTGCGTCAGCACGCCTTCGGCGAGCCGCTGCATCGATTTGAAATCGTACAAGGTCGAGGCGGCGTCGATGATGATTTCCAGCCCGCGGCGGGTCTGAACCATGCGCTCGAGTTGCTGATAGCTGCGCAGCGCCGCGGTCAGCGAGGTGAACAGCTTGTCGGCCGTCAGTTCGGTCTTCGCCTTGTAGTCGTTGATGTCATATTGAACGATCACCCGTCGTTCGGGCGCCTGTCCGGGCTGCCCGGTGCGAAGGATGATACGGACAGTCTCGTTCTTGATGTCATTGCGGATATACTCGACCAGATCGAGGCCGGCTGCGTCGGTTTCCATGATGACGTCGAGCAGAACGGCGGCGACGTCCGGATGCGCGCGCATCAGTTCGCGCCCCTCGGCGGCGGAATAGGCCGAAAGGATTTCGAGCCCCTGTCCGTTGAGACTGTAGTCGCTCAACGCAAAACGGGTGCCTTCATGCACGGCCTGATCGTCGTCGATCACCGCGATCTTCCACTTGCGCGCCGTCGAAGTCTCCGGGGCGGTACCGGAATCGTCGATCAGGTGGAGGACATCGTCCTGTTCGGCCATGAGGTGGTCCCGTCGCGATCTTGGTCTTCGGTTGCCTGACCGCCCTTGGCGGCTCTCGGCATGATAATGCGAAATGTGGTGCCTTGTCCTAGTCTTGAATCCAGCATCATCCGGCCGCCGAGCTGCTGGGTGACGAGATTATAGACGATGTGCAGGCCTAGCCCGGTACCTCCCTCGTTGCGGCGCGTCGTAAAGAAGGGGTCGAATGCCTGCCGCTGCACGTCCGGCGTCATTCCGGCGCCATTGTCGGCAAAAATGATCTCGACGTCGTCGTTGCCGCGGGGCTTGGCAGAAACCGTGATGGCCCCGGAGCGCCCGTCGGCAAAGGCATGGTTGGCGGCGTTGAGGAACAGGTTGGTCAGGATCTGGCCATACGAGCCCGGATAGCCGTCGATGACCAGGCTTTCCGGGACTTCGACCGACACGGTGATCGAAGCCTTTTTCAGGGCCGGCCGCAAACTGGCGATGATCTGGTCGGTGGCCTCGCTCAAGCTGAATATCCGTCGTTCGGCATGCGAACGGTCCACCGCGACCTGTTTGAACGATTGAATGAGCTCGCCGGCACGATGCAGATTCCCGACCAATTGCTGGGCGGCGTCGCGCGAGGTTCGGACGAATTCCTCGAGCTGGGAACGTCGCAGGCCGGTTTCCGACCGCAACTCGGCTTCGAACATCTCGGTGCGGCGCGCGAAGCTGGAGGCGACCGTGAGGCTGATGCCGATCGGATTGTTGACTTCATGGGCGACGCCAGCGACCAGGCCGCCGAGCGCCGCCAGCCGTTCGGCATCGATCAGATTCTGCTGGGCGGCATTCAGTTCGAGCAGTGCGTTCTCGGCCTTCTCCTTCGACGCCCGCAACTCGTCTTCGGTCTTGCGCTTTGCGATGGCATTTTCGCGGAAAACTTCCACCGCGCGCGCCATCTCGCCGACCTCGTCCCTGGCCCTCGTGCCTTGGACGCGCCGGTTGTAGTCGCCGGATGTGATCGCGTGCATCGCCGCCATGATCTGCTGCAGGGGCAGCCGGATCGAGAGCGCGATCAGGACACCGGCGGTGATGATGATCCCGAGGAATATCACCGCAATCGACAACACCTTGCGCGATATGTCGGCGAGCGTCTGGTCGAAGGTCTCCTGCGCCTTTTGCTCGCGCTGTCTCATCTTCGCTCGACAATTCGTCGATGGCGCTGCTTGCGTCGGCCTGGCTCGCGTCGATCGCCTTGCTCAGCAATTCGGTACGACTTGGAAAGTTGTTGCGACAGTTTCGCAAGACCGTCACGCAGCGCCGCCGTCCGCGCATTCAACCGCTGCAGCGCCATCCGTTGCAGATCGTTGTCGGCAAGGTCGGCCATGACGGGAATCGTCTTTTCGATTGTCTCGGTGTTGCGGCGGGCATCCTCGGCCGACGCGCTTGCCAGCGAAAGGTAGTAGGCATTGGCGGCGACCAGCATCGCGGTAAAGGCCTCGCGGGATTTTCCAAGCGACGGCCAGATCAGGGCATCGCGATGCCCCGTCGCTCCCTCGATGATCGAATAGAGTCCGGCCATGTCCCTGGCGGGGGTCAGGACCTCGTCCTCGTAGGTTTTCGAAATCGTCGACTGGACCCGGCGCAATTCGCTGAAGCCGTTGAGAAAGCGTTCGGTAACATGCTCAAGCTGTTGCACCGACCCCGACAGCATGGGGTCGGTCGAGGCACGCGTGGTGAGGGTTCCGAGAACGACCTCGCGCAGATGCGAAATCTCGGCGAACAGTTCCGGGCTCGGCTGGTTGATGTAGCGATGGATCAGGTTCTGCAGGTGGCCGGTCTCGCTCTCCAGGCGTGCCAGGATCTTGTCGGACTCCCGCACCTGCCGCACGTCATCCCAGGCCGAACCGAGCACCTGGACTCCGTTCCAGATCAGCGCAACCAGCACCACGACCACCGCCGAGTTCAGCGCGGCGATCGAGAGGATACGCCAGCGGATCGGCACCGCGCGGACTAATCCGACGAGGCGAGAATGACCCCGCGCAGCGAGGCCCACTGGCTGTCCCGCAGCCCGGTCGTGCTGGCGAGTATTCAAACTCAATTCAGTTCACCTTGCGAATTCTTTGGATCAGCTCCGCGGCCGCAGGGTCGCGTTGCATTTTTGCGTAGATCGGTGCCATCGCGGCTTCGAAGGGCTTCCGGTCGAAGTCGGTCACGATCGTCACGCCCTCACTCTCGGCTTGCCGACGCGATTGTGCCTCAAGGTTCTTCCACCTCTCGCGCATGAAGCGGCTCGACTGCAAAGCCGCCTCGCGAAAAATCTTTCGGTCGTCCGTTGACAGACTCTCCCAGGCTTTGCGCGACATCACGAGCACTTCGGGGCCCATCGTATGTTCGGTGAGGGTGTAGAAGCCGGCATATTTGTAGTGGTCGGTGGTGATGAAAGACGGCCAGTTGTTCTCCGCACCGTCGATCAGCTTGGTGGCAAGCCCGGTGCGGACCTGCCCATAGGGCAACTCGACCGGCTCGGCGCCGAGCGCCTTTATCATGTCAGACATCAGTTCGGATTGCTGCACACGAAGCCGTAATCCCTTCATGTCCGCGATCGCGCGGATCGGCCTGACGCTGTTGTAGATCGACCTCGCGCCGGAATCGTAGAATGTAAGGCCGACAAATCCGAAAGGTTCGAAGCTGTTCAGGATCTCTTCACCGATCGGGCCATCCAGCACCTTCTGCAAATGTTCGATAGAGCGGAACAGAAACGGCATCGCCAGCACATTCGTTGCCGGGACAAAGGCCCCGATCAGCGCCACATTGGAGCGATTGAGATCGATGGCGCCGGCGCGGGTTTGTTCGATCGTTTCCTTTTCCTCGCCGAGCTGGCGCGAATGGAAAACGCGGATTTGCAGCCGGCCGCCGGTCTTTTCCTCGATCATGCTGCCCATAAAGCGCAGCGCCTGTACGGTCGGATAATCCTCACTTTGGGTATCGGCGGCGCGAAATTCCCGCGCCAGCGCGCTCGTCGAGCCCGCCGCAAGTAACAGCGCCACAACAAGAACTGCGGTCCGCGAAATTTCGGCGCGGCTATGCACAGACAACTTGATCCCCCTTAGAAGAGGTCGATGGCTGGAAAAAAAGGTTCAACGCAAACGACAAACTAGCAGAAGCTCGCAGCGGCAAGAAATCCGCGCGAAAGGCCGGGCCTTCCGCAACCGCGCACTGCCCGGACGCTCTTGTCTGAATTCAATAGTCATCCGCGATCCGCAAGACCGCCAAGCACCGCTCAATGCTGCCCATTTATTCAGCAATCTTATCCCTCTGTATGCAATGGGTTTTTGCGGAATTGCCTCGGAATGGACAGCGCCAGAGCTAATATCCGAAGCTAAATCATAGGTTTAACCGTCTTTTAAGGGTCCGTTAAGATTTGGCACGAACCTTGCGACGTCTGCTCCAAATGCCGATCCCATACGTAGCGTTGGAGCATCTGATGAAGCGCCGCGATTTTCTCAAATCCGTCTCGGGTATCGCCGCCGGCGCCGTGGTGCCGGCACCAGCGATCTGGTCCTCCGCCAAGGCCGACGGCCGTTCGGAAACCCTGCTGGTCGTCACCGAGGGCAGCCCCAACAATCTCGATATCCACGGTGTCGGGACCAACCGTCCGGGCTACGAGACGTCGTGGAATTGCTACGACCGGCTCATCACCCACGAAACCAAGACGCTGCCCGACGGTACGCTGTCCTACGATCGCGACAAATTCAAACCCGAACTCGCCGAGGACATGAATATCGGCGACATGTCGGTCACGTTCAAATTGAAGAAGAACGCGAAATTCCACGACGGAACGCCGGTCACCGCCAAGGATGTCAAATGGTCGCTTGATCGCGCGGTCACGGTCGGCGGCTTCCCGACGGTGCAGATGAAGGCCGGTTCGCTGGTCGACAAGGAGCAGTTCGTCGTCGTCGACGACAGCACCGTGCGTGTCGATTTCACCAAGAAGGACCGGCTGACCGTCCCCGACCTCGCGGTGATCGTGCCGGGCATCTACAATTCCGAACTCTTGAAGAAGAAGGCCACGGAAAAAGATCCCTGGGCGATGGACTATACCAAGAGCAACACCGCGGGCAGCGGCGCCTACAAGGTGACGAGCTGGAAGCCCGGCGTCGAAGTGGTTTACGAGCGCAACGAAGACTGGGTGGGCGGCAAGCTGCCCCAACTCAAGAAAGTCATCTGGCGCACCGTTCCCTCGCAGGGCAATCGCCGCGCCTTGATGGAGCGTGGCGACGCCGACATTTCCTTCGATCTTTCGAGCAAGGATACCTCCGAGATGAAGAAGGAGGGCAAGCTCGCCATCATCTCGCACCCGATCGGCAACGGCATGTACTCGGTCGACATGAACGTGAAGAATCCGCCGTTCGATAACCCCAAGGTTCGCCAGGCGGTGGCCTATGCGCTGCCTTACCAGAAGATCATGGATGCGGCGATGTTCGGCCTCGCCAATCCCTTGTTCGGTGGTTCGTCGAACAACATCACCGATATCGCCTGGCCGACCAAGACCGGTTACGTCAACGACATGGCCAAGGCAAAGGCGCTGATGGCCGAGAGCGGGGTGTCCGACATCGAAACCACCCTGTCCTATGACCTCGGTGCCGGCGACGTCTCGGAACCGACCGCGGCGCTGGTGCAGGAGAGTCTCGCCCAGATCGGCATCAAGACCACGATCAACAAGGTGCCGGGCGCCAACTGGCGCAGCGAAATGGCCAAGAAGTCGATGCCGCTGATGCTCAACTTCTTCTCGGGCTGGCTGGATTATCCGGAATACTTCTTCTTCTGGTGCTATTCCGGCCAGAACGCCATCTTCAACACGCCGAGCTATGTCAACGCGGACATGGACGCTCTGATCGACGGCGCGCGCGCGGCGGCGGCCGTCGGCGACAAGGAGAAGTACGCCAAGGACGTCGGTGGCTTCATCTCCAAGGCCTATAACGAGGTCCCGCGGATTCCTCTGTTTCAGCCGTACCTCAACGTCGCCACGCAGAAGAACATCTCCGGATACGTCTACTGGTTCCACCGCCAGCTCGACTACCGCTCGATCGTCAAGGCCTGAGGTGGATCGCAGCAGGAGCGCGCTTTCGCCGCATGTGACCGGCCTCAAAACACAAGTCCGGAAAATTCTGGAGCCAGAAGACCATGGCGACGATCCTGAAGCGGCTGGTGACCGTCATCCCGACCTTGATCGGCGTGGTGATCGTTACCTTTCTGCTCACCCGCGTATTGCCGGGCGACCCTGCGGTCTATTTTGCAGGCCCCGCCGCTACCCCGCAATCGATCGCCGAAATCCGGAAATCGCTTGGGCTCGACCGACCGCTGCCGGATCAATTCGCGCGCTATGTCAATGATCTTGCCCACGGCAATTTCGGCAATTCGCTGTCCACCGGCCGTCCGGTGGCGGCCGAAATCTCAAGCCGCCTGCCGGCGTCGGCCGAACTCACGCTCACCGGATTGTTTCTGGCGATCGCGATCGCCGTGCCGCTCGGCATTTTCGCCGCGGTCAAGCAGGGGTCAATTATCGATCATCTATGTCGGATCATCGCGACCGCCGGCGTTTCGCTTCCGGTGTTCTTCACCGGTCTGTTGCTGGTCTACGTCTTCTATTTCAGGCTCGGCTGGTCGCCCGCGCCGATCGGCAGGCTTGATGCCTTTGCCACCGCGCCGCCCGATATCACCGGCTTCTATCTGATCGACAGCCTGATCACCGCCAATTTCGAGACCTTCCGTGCGGCGCTGAGCCAGTTGATCCTGCCGGCGGTGACGCTTGCGATCTTCTCGCTCGCGCCGATCACGCGCATGACCCGCGCCTCGATGCTGGCGGTGCTGGCGTCGGAGTTCATACGAACCGCGCGCGCCAGCGGCCTCGACGGCCGCACCGTGATCCTCACTTACGCGTTTCGAAACGCGATGCTGCCGGTGGTGACGACGCTCGGCATGGTGTTCTCCTTCCTGCTCGGCGCCAACGTGCTGGTGGAAAAAGTATTCGCCTGGCCGGGTATCGGCTCTTATGCGGTGGAGGCGTTACTGCAATCGGATTTCGCGCCGGTGCAGGGTTTCGTGCTGACCATGGCGGTGCTCTATGTGGCGCTCAATCTCATGATCGACATGCTGTACGGCGTGATCGACCCGCGCGTGAGGCTCGAGGCATGACCGAAGCCAGTCTGACGACACCGACAGCCGAGGTTCAACCAAAGCCGCCAACCAATTCGATTTTCCGTCACGCCATTTACGTGGTAGCGGAAAATCCGGTCACGGGATTGTCGTTCGGCCTGTTTGTCCTGATCGCGCTTTGTGCCCTGTTCGGTCCCTACATCGTGCCCTACGACCCGCTCGCCAGCGATACGTCGGCAACGCTGCAATCGCCGTCGCTGCGCCACTGGTTCGGCACCGATTTGCTCGGCCGCGACATTTTCAGCCGCGTGGTGGCCGCGACCCGGCTCGACTTCACCATCGCAATTGCCTCGGTGGCGCTGGTGCTGGTCATGGGTGGGCTTGCCGGCATCGCCGCCGGATTCTTCGGCGGCTGGACCGACCGCATCGTTGGGCGCATCTCCGACACCATCATGGCGTTCCCGCTGTTCGTGCTGGCGATGGGCATTGTGGCCGCGCTCGGCAACACCGTGACCAACATCGTGATCGCGACCGCGATCATCAATTTTCCGCTTTACGTCCGCGTCGCGCGCGCCGAGGCCAATGTGCGGCGCGAGGCCGGCTTCGTGCAGGCGGCGCGCTTGTCGGGCAATAGCGACGTGCGGCTTCTTCTGGTGCATATCCTGCCGAACATCATGCCGATCATGATGGTCCAGATCTCGCTCACCATGGGTTACGCGATCCTCAACGCCGCCGGGCTGTCCTTCATCGGCCTCGGCGTCAAGCCGCCGACCCCCGAATGGGGCATCATGGTCGCGGAAGGCGCGACCAACATCATTTCCGGCGAGTGGTGGATAGCCTTCTTTCCCGGCGGCGCGCTGATGATCGCGGTGTTCTGCTTCAACCTGCTTGGCGATGGCCTGCGCGATCTGGTCGATCCGCAGCGGAGGACATAGAGTATGGTCCGAAGAGCTGGACGCTGGTTTTCCGAAGAGATTACGTGCAAGAAAACGGGTCCGACATGACCGCGTCGCCGATCCTCGACGTCAACGATCTCACGGTGGAATTTGCGACCCGGCGCGGCATCGTCAAGGCGGTGCAGCACGTCAATATCGCGGTCGCAAAGGGCGAGACGCTCGGCATTGTCGGCGAATCCGGCTCCGGCAAGTCCGTGACATCCTACGCGGTGATGCGGATTCTCGATCGCGCCGGCAAGATCGCCGAAGGCTCGGTGGTGTTCTCCGGCGTCGATGTCAAGGCGGCGACCGAGGACCAGATGCGCGACCTGCGCGGCCGCGAAATGTCGATGATCTTCCAGAGCCCACGGCTGGCGCTCAATCCAATCCGCAAGATCGGTCACCAGATCGAGGACGTGCTGTTGCAGCACGTCCAGGTCGATCGCTCCCAGGTCAACGACCGGGCGATCGCGGCGCTGGAGCAGGTCAAGATCGCGCGTCCCCGCGAGCGCTATCATGCCTATCCGTTCGAGTTGTCGGGCGGCATGTGCCAGCGCGTGGTGATCGCGCTGGCGCTGGCCTGCAATCCGCAGCTACTGATCGCCGACGAGCCGACCACCGGGCTCGATGTCACGACGCAGAAGGCCGTGATGGACCTCGTCGTCGAACTGACCAAGCGGCGGAGCATGTCGACGATCCTGATCACGCATGACCTCGGACTGGCCGCGGCCTATTGCGATCGCGTCGTGGTGATGGAGAAGGGCCGCGTGGTTGAAACCGCGCCGTCCGCCAACATTTTCGCAAAGCCGGAGCATCCCTACACGCGGAAGCTGATGCGCGCGACGCCAAGGCTCGGCGTCTCCTTGCGCGATCTCCTGCCGGAGGAGGAGGTAGCGACAATCCCGGGGGAAGCGCGTTCACCATCCGTCGCGCAGGCCGAAGCAGCGCACGTCCAGGCGGGTGGCGAGGAAAAGAAACCCCTTCTCCTGGTCGAAAAGCTGGTGAAGGAATATCCGCGTCAGGGTGCCACGGCGACGCTGACCAAATTGTTCTCGCGCAAGCCGCCGGTCGAGCCCGACATGTTCCGCGCGGTCGACGGCATCAGCTTCAGCGTGGGGCATGGCGAGAGCGTCGGCCTGGTCGGCGAATCCGGCTGCGGCAAATCCACGACCTCGATGATGGTGATGCGGCTGTTGGACCAGACCTCGGGTCGCATCATGTTCGACGGCGACGAGATCGGCGGCATCTTGCCGAATGCCTTCGCGCGATTGCCGCTGCGCAAGAGCATCCAGATGGTGTTTCAGGACCCAACCGACAGCCTTAATCCGCGATTTACCGCGGCGCGCGCCATCGCCGATCCGATCATGCAGCTCGGTGGCATCAGGGGCCGCGACGCGCTGCGTGCCCGCTGCGAGGAGCTGGCAGGTCTGGTCGGCCTGCCGGTCAATCTGCTTGACCGGTTCCCGCACCAATTGTCGGGCGGGCAGAAGGCCCGCGTCGGTATCGCGCGCGCGATTGCGCTGCATCCAAAACTCGTGATTCTGGACGAGCCGACCGCGGCGCTCGATGTTTCCGTACAGGCGGTGGTGCTGAATTTGCTGCAGGATCTCAAGCAATCGTTGGGAATGAGCTATTTGTTCGTGTCGCACGATTTGAATGTGGTGCGGTTATTGTGCGATCGTGTCATCGTGATGCGAACGGGGCGAATCGTCGAGCAAGGTTCTTCCGAACGGGTCTTGGGCGATCCGCAGGATGCCTATACAAAGGAGCTCTTGACGGCGATTCCTCATCCGCCGTTGCCGGTGCACTAGAGCGTGATCCGGAAAAAGCGACCCGGTTTCCGGGGGAGACCTTGTCAACGATGATGTGCGAATAGAAGAGCCATGGCTGCTGATCCGCTTGATGACTATATCGATGCCGTCTCGAAAGCCCTGAGACTGCCGGTCGAAGACGGCTGGAGGCCCGCCGTGAGGGCCAATCTCGAGGTGTCCATGAGGCTGGCGCGCCTGGTGGATGAGTTTGGATTTCCCGACGAAGCCGAGCCGGCCAGTGTCTTTGCAGCCTGAGACCACTGCAGGTCCCGGCCCGGACGGGCTTTCGGCCTCGGAAATCGCGCAAGCCGTGAAAGACGGAAAGCTCTCGGCGCAAGCTGCGACCGAGGCCGCGCTGGCGCGGATCACAAAATATGACTCCGTCCTGAATTCGTTCACCGACGTCACCGCCGAGCGTGCGCGCGCCCAGGCCCGCGCGGTCGATGCCGCGGTCGCGGCCGGCAAGAATCCAGGTCCGCTTGCTGGCGTGCCGTTCGCGGTGAAGAACCTGTTCGATGTGCAGGGCTTGCCGACCCGCGCCGGATCGAAGATCAATCGCGATTCTCTCCCGGCGCGGCGCGATGCCACGCTGATCGAACGTCTGGAGGCGGCCGGCGCGGTTTTGGTCGGTGCGCTCAATATGGGCGAATACGCCTACGACTTCACCGGCGAGAATATTCACGACGGACCCTCCCGCAATCCGCATGACGTGACGCGGATGACCGGCGGCTCGTCCGGCGGCTCCGGCAGCGCGGTCGGCGGCGGCATCGTGCCACTGGCGCTGGGATCGGACACCAACGGATCAATCCGGGTGCCGTCGTCCTTCTGCGGAATTTTTGGATTGAAGCCGACTTACGGCAGGCTGTCCCGCGCAAGGACGTTTCCATTCGTCTTCAGCTTCGATCATCTCGGCCCGTTCGCGCGCAACGTCGGCGATCTCGCGCTGGCCTATGATGCGATGCAGGGAGCTGACGCGGACGACGCGGCGTGTACGACGCGGCCGCTGGAGCCGGTCTCGTCGTCGCTCGCGCAAGACATCGGCGATCTCAGGATCGCCATCGCCGGCGGCTATTTTCAGAAGAACGTTTTCCCGGAAGCGACCGAAGCGGTTGGCCGCGTCGCCAAGGCGCTCGGGGTGACGCGGACGGTCGAAATTCCAGAAGCCGCGCGCGCCCGTGCCGCCGCCTACGTCATCTCCACCTGCGAAGGCGCTTCGCTTCATCTCGATCGCCTGCGCCAGCGGCCGAACGATTTCGATCCGGCGGTGCGTGACCGTCTGATCGCGGGCGCGATGATTCCGGCGCCATTGGTCGATCGCGCGCAAAAGTTCCGCCGCTGGTACCGCAGCCAAGTGCTGGAATTGTTCAAGTCCGTCGATGTCATCATTGCACCGGCGACGCCGTGCGTCGCGCCGAAACTGGGACAGGCGAATTTCGTACTCGACGGCGTCGAATTGCCGGTGCGCGCCAATATCGGCATCCACACCCAGCCGATTTCCTTCATCGGGCTTCCGGTGGTCGCCGTCCCCGTTCCGCTCGAGCCGATGCCGATCGGCGTCCAGATCATCGCCGCGCCGTGGCGCGAGGATATCGCGCTGCGCGTGGCGCTGGCGCTCGAGCGCGCAGGCACAGTGTCCGCGCCACGACCGAGGGGCATTTGAAAATGCAGATCGATCTTCCCGACGTCCTCGCTGAAGTAACGGAGCAATTTGCGCGTTACGAAAAGGCGCTGGTGACGAACGACGTCGCGGTTCTCGACGAGTTGTTTCGCGCCGATCCCCGCACCTTGCGCTATGGCATCGGCGAAAATCTCTACGGCTATGACGCCATCATGGCATTCCGCGCGGCGCGCTCGCCGGTCGGCCTGATACGCCGGACCGCCAGGACCGTGATCACGGCCTATGGTCGCGATTGCGCCGTGGCCTCGACGTTGTTTTATCGCGATACCGCGCCAGGCAAAGTGGGGCGGCAGATGCAGACATGGGCGCGATTTCCGGAAGGTTGGAAAATCGTCGCCGCCCATGTCAGCATCATCGATGAACCCAAGGAATAAAGAGATGGATCAAAAGACATGAGTCTGGACGATCTTCCGACCGGCTTTCCCTTGCCCGCCGCCCAGGAGGTGAAGACGCTGGCTCACCGCGGCGGCCGCGCGGCGCCCTATCCCGACAAGATCACGCGCGCCGAGGAACTGCGGCTGCAACTGGCTGACGAAATCGTGCGGGGTACCTTGCGGCCGGGATCGGCGCTTGATGAGACCGACATTGCGCGGCGTTTCAACGTCTCTCGTACGCCGGTGCGCGAAGCCTTGCGACAGCTCGTGGCCTCCGGCCTCGTGGAAGCGCGCGCGCATCGCGGCGCGGTGGTGGCGCAGCCATCGATCGCACGGCTCACCGGGATGTTCGAAGCCATGGCGGAATTGGAAGCGCTGTGCGCGGGGCTGGCCGCGGAACGCATGACGCCAGCCGAGCGCCATCGGTTGGAGGCCGTGCACGAGGAATTGCGGGTGCTGAGCCATGCCGGCAATCCCGACCGCTTTCATGAGGTCAACGAGCGCTTTCACAACGCGATTTATGCGGGATCGCAGAACGGCTATATCGCCGAGATCACGCTGGCGACGCGGGTGCGGGTGCAGCCGTTCCGTCGCGCGCAGTTCCGCAATCTCGGACGGCTGGCGAAATCGCACGCCGAGCATGATCGCGTTGTGGTAGCGATCCTGCGTGGCGACCGGACCGGTGCGGCGGCAGCGATGCGGGCGCACATCGAACTCGTGCGCGACGAATACGAGCTCTACGCCGTCTCGGTGTGATCCTTACCCCACTGCCGCTTTCGCGATGAAAGCGCGCCAGCCGCCGAACGCGGAAATCTCCCGCGCGCCGCCGAGATCGGCGGGCTCGACGAGAAAGCCTTTCACGCCACGGCCGTCCTTCAGGCGCACGGTGCCGATCGACAATGGCGGCGGGATCGCGGCGACGAATTTTCCGAACGATGCAGCCGGCAGCGCCCAGAGCTCAAGCTCGATCGACGTGCCCGTTCCCGCTTCCACGCGCAGCATGCCGGGCTTCGGCGGCGTGGTGGGAAGCGCATATAGTCTGTAATCTTCGGCAGTGACGGTTGCCTCGAGCAAGCGGCCGCGCAACGCCTTCAGTTCGCCGTTGAGCACCATCCCGGAAAGATGCGCGCCGATAACCGCGATCGCGATTTCATCGTCGCCAAGGGTTGGACCGAGCTCCGCAAGCGGCGGCAGTGGCAGGCCTCTCGCGCCGAGTGTCAGTTTCGTGTCGGCCTGGAAGACCCGGCCGATACTGGCCAGTCGGGCATCCTGGCCCGCCGGCGCCAACAGAGTGATGCCGAAGGGAATCTCGTCGGGCCTGATCGACGCCGGCAATGCGAGACCGCAGAGGTCGAGCAGGTTGACGAAATTGGTGTAGGTCCCGAGCCGGCTGTTGAGCTCGATCGGATTGGCGAGCACTTGCGCGGTCGAATACACGGTCGGTGCCGTCGGCAGCACCAGCGCGTCGATGCCGGCAAAGGCGCGCTCGGCGATCCGGCGCAACGCCTGCAACCTGTAAAGTGCGGCAAAGGTGTCGGCAGCGGAAAGCCGCGCGCCCGCGATGGTGATCTCGCGGGTCACGGGGTGGATCGCGTCCGGCGATGAGGCCAGGAGATTGCGGATCACGAGATAGCGTTCCGCGACCCACGGTCCCTCGTAGAGCAGGCGGGCGGTTTCGTAGAACGGCTCGAGATCGAATCCCACAAGCGTCGCACCGAGCGCGGTCCATCGCCTGAGTGCGGCGGCGTAGGCGGCCTGCTGGGCCTTGTCGCCGAAGAAGATCAACTGGCCGTCGCGCGGCACGCCGAGCCTCAGATTGGCGGGAAACGCGCTTGTACCGGCAAGCGCCCGGTCGCGAGAAAACGGATCCGCGCTGTCGGGGCCGGCCATCGCGGTCAGCGCCGTCATCGCATCGTCGACGGTGAGCGAGAACACCGACACGCAATCGAGCGTCCGGCACGCCGGCACCAAACCGGCCGTGGAAACGAGGCCAAGGCTCGGCTTCAGCCCGACGATGTTGTTGAGCATCGCCGGTACGCGGCCGGAGCCTGCGGTATCGGTGCCGAGCGACAGCGGCACCAGCCCGGTCGACACCGCCACCGCCGAGCCCGAACTGGACCCGCCCGGTATGAGGTCGCCGCGCATCGGATTTTTCGGAATGCCATAGGGCGAGCGCACGCCGACAAGGCCGGTGGCGAACTGGTCGAGGTTGGTCTTACCGATCACGATGGCGCCGGCGGCCCGCAGGCGCTCGACGCACGTCGCGTCGTGCGAGGGTGTGTAGGAATAGGCCGGGCAGGCGGCCGTGGTCGGCAATCCCGCGACGTCGATATTGTCCTTCACCGCGACCGGAACGCCGTACAGCGGAAGCTGCACGGCACCTTTTGCGGCGAGCCGCTCGGCCTCGGCCACCGCATCCTTTTCATTGCGCAGGCTGATGAAGATGGCCGCATCGTTGTGATCGCGAATCCGCTGAAAGCTTCGCGCCACGGTTTGCGCAGGAGATGCGGTGCCGGCGCGATGTGCGGCGACGATCGCAGCGACAGTTTCGCTCACGCACGGCTCCCATCGGAGAAACGCTCGGTCGGCGGCAAGCGCGTTGAGGGAATCCCGAACAGGATTATTGGGTTCGCCATTACTGACTGCACTCCGGACAGGCGGAAATTCTTGGTCGTTGAAGCAAGCGGTGTGCCATTGTGTACATCGGCTTCCGGCGGACGGTGCTCAAGATTATACACGTTTTATCAGATACTTGATCGAGGTTTTTCGGCGGGTTTGCGGGGCGTGGACCGAGTCGTTTCAATCCGATTTGCTATATTTTTGGGCAGGTCCGTTCCGGCCCTCAGATCGCAACCCCAAGGCACCATTGCGGGCAAATTGCAGTCTCGCGGCGCGCGAGGCCTTTACGGGTGGTGGAAGACGATGCTTCGGTCGCAGAAATAAGATACCCAAGCTGAAAAGAAAAGAACGAGAGAACAGGTCAACGGGGAGAGTGACCATGAGGGGTCCGAGCTTGGGTCTGGCGCTTGTCTTGGTTTGCCCCGCGTTGGTATCGGCACGCGCGGAAATTTCCGACAATGTGGTGCGGATCGGTGTGCTCAACGATATCTCCGGCATCTTTCAGGACACCAACGGCATGGGCTCGGTCGAGGCCGCGCGTATGGTTGCGGAGGATTTCAACGGCGGGGCCAGGAACATCAAGGTTGAGATCGTCTACGCCGATCATCAGAACAAGGCCGATGTAGGCTCGGCGATCGTTCGCAAATGGCTGGATATCGACAAGGTCGACGCCGTGGTCGACGTACCGAATTCGGCGGTCGGTCTCACCATCAACGCGTTGCTGCGCGACACGCCGATGACGTTCCTCGCATCCTCGACAGCAAGTGCCGATCTGACCGGAAAAGGCCTGCTCGCCGAACACGATCCAATGGGTCAATGATGCCTGGGCCACCGGCAACACTACGGCGGCCGCGATGATGGCGCGCGGCGGCACCGATTGGTTCTTCCTCACGGTCAATTTCGCGCTCGGCCAGGGCATCGAAGCCGAGGCCACCAACTACATCGAGAAGCATGGCGGCAAGGTGCTGGGCTCCGCCAAGCACCCGCTCGGGACTTCCGATTTTGCGTCGCTATTGCTGCAAGCCCAGAATTCCAAGGCCAAGGTCATCGGCTTGGCAAACGCCGGTGGCGATACCATCAATGCGGTCAAGCAGGCCGACGAGTTCGGCATCAAGCAACGCGGTCAGGCCATGGTGGCCTTCCTGCTCTTCATCAATGACGTCCACGGCATGGGGTTGAAAGTCGCGCAGGGGCTGCAATTGCTTGAGGCTTTCTATTGGGACATGGACGACGACACCCGCGCCTTTGCGCGGCGCTTCGGGGCGCGTCCGGGCATGAACGGAAAGATGCCAAGCGGCAACCAGGCCGGCGTCTATGCCTCGACGCTGGCGTATCTCAACGCGGTGGCCGCAACCGGCAGCGACGATGCGAGGCAGGTCGTTCCGCAGATGAAGAAATTCAAAGGCCGGGACAAATTGTTCGGCGATGTCGCGATCCGTCAGGACGGGCGCGTCGTCCATCCGATGTTTCTGTTCGAGGTCAAGAAGCCGGAAGAGTCGAAATATCCTTACGATTATTACCGACTTGTCTCGACCATCCCCGCCGATCAGGCGTTCCGGCCGATCGCCGACGGTGGTTGCTCGCTGGTGAAATGAGGAAGGCGGCGACGCCGTTCGTCACCGCGCCACCTTGCTGCTGCCTTGCGTAATCAGCCGCGCGGCGCGTTGGTCGCGGGCGTGAATCCACAGCCAGCTGATGGCGACGCTGAGCCGGTTGCGCAAGCCGATCAGGAAATAGATGTGGGCAATGCCCCAGATCCACCACGCAATCGTGCCGCGCAGCTTGATTGAACCGAAATCGATCACCGCCTTGCGCTTGCCGATCTGCGCGAGGCTGCCGGAATGGCTGTAGCGGAACGGCGTTGGCGTCCCGCCCGCGAGGCGCGACTTGATCGATGCGGCGACATGGCGTCCCTGCTGCTTGGCTGCGGGCGCGATGCCGGGGACCGGCGCTCCGTCGGGGCCGGCGATGTTGACCGTGTCGCCGATCGCGAAAATGTCGGGATGATCGGGCACGGTGAGGTCGGGCCGCACCTGCAAACGGCCGGCGCGGTCGGCGGGCGCCCCCAGCCATTCGGCGGCGCGCGATGCGCGCACGCCGGCGGCCCAGATCAAGGTTCTGGCCTGCAACCGCTTGCCGCCATACATGACGCCATCGGCCGAGCATTCGGTGACGGCCTGTCCCAAAATCACTTCGACGCCGATGCTTTCGAGCGACCTTTGCGCGTAGGCCGAAAGATCGTCTGGAAATCCTGCCAGCACGCGGGGTCCCGCCTCGATCAGGACGACACGGGTCTTGTGGGTATCGATGTTGCGGAAGTCGGGCGGCAGCGTGTCCTTTGCGAGTTCGGCGATGGTGCCTGCGAGTTCGACGCCGGTCGGGCCCGCGCCGACGATCACAAAAGTCAAAAGCGCCGCGCGGCGCGCTGGATCGGTCTCGCGCTCGGCGCGTTCGAAGGCGACCAGGATGCGGCGCCGAAGCGTGGTGGCATCTTCGAGCGTTTTCAGGCCCGGCGCGAATGGCTCCCATTCGTCGTGGCCGAAATAGGCATGACGCACGCCGGTGGCGAGAACCAGCGTGTCGTAGGGAAGCGCATCGCCGTCATCGAGCAGCACGCGTTTGTTCGCCGCATCCACGCCGTTCACGTTGGCGAACAAGGTCGTGACCTCCGGCCGGTCGCGCAAGAGATAGCGGATCGGCCAGGCAATCTCCGACGTCGCCAGCGAAGCGGTGGCGACCTGATAGAGCAGCGGCTGAAACAGATGATGGTTGCGGCGGTCCACCACCGTAATCGAGACCGGCGTGCCCTTGAGTCGATGCGCACATTCCAGCCCGCCGAAACCGGCACCGACGATCACGACGCGATGAGCCATGGTCAGGCGTGGCGTTTCTGTCGTCATGGCTGGCGACCTCTCAGCTTTAAGAAAAACGCGGGGCGTTTGAAAACGTAGGCCCTTGGGCGTTTCGCTCCAAGCCCGCTTTGCAAATCGGCCGATAGCGAATGCGCATCGTCGCCAGCCCATCTCGTCGCGCTTTTTGGACAACCGATCGCGCCGAATACGCGGTGCCATTTCTTAAAGTCGCCCAATGCGGCGCGGACTGAAGCTGCGGGTCGCGAGCCGCCAAATCGAGGACCGGCACTATAATTCTTGCCATCCGCGCCCCCTGCGCACTATGGTGCATAACCATCGGGGCATGGGCCGAAGGTTCTAAGAGGGGGCCTTCGGTTCGTGCTTGCTGCTGGCCTGCCATTTCGCGCACAAAACGGGGCATCCAAGGCCCAAGCGCTTTTCAAGGCGCAAGCCAATCGGCTGGCAGCAACAAGAAATGAAGGGGAGGGAGACGACTATGAGAACGGCATTCTGGCTGGCGGGCGCGACGGCGCTGGCACTGGCAAGCCCGGCGCTTGCGGGGGATTCCATCAAGATCGGGTTCGTCTCCACCTTCAGCGGGCCGACCGCCGTTATCGGCAACGACATGCGCAACTCCTTTGAACTCGCGCTCGATCATCTCGGCCGCAAGATGGGGGGCAAGCCGGTCGAGGTCATCTATGAGGATGACCAGCAGAAACCCGACGTCGGCAAGCAGAAGACCGAGAAGCTGGTGCAGTCCGACAAGGTGGACTTCATTGTCGGTTATATCTGGTCGAACGTGCTGCTCGCCTCGCTCAAGACCGCGGTGGATTCCCAGACGTTCCTGATCAGCGCCAATGCCGGACCCTCGCAACTCGCCGGTGAACTCTGCTCGCCCTATGTGTTTTCGACCTCCTGGCAGAACGACCAGACGCCGGCGGCCATGGGCCTTTACATGAATCAGAAGGGCGTCAAATCGGTGTTCCTGATCGGCCCCAATTATGCCGCCGGCAAGGACATGCTGGCCGGCGTGAAGAGCACGTTCAAGGGCGAGGTGCTGGGCGAGGAATATACGGTTTGGCCGAGCCAGCTCGATTTCTCGGCCGAACTCACCAAGGCGCGCAATTCGAAGGCGGAATCGATCTTCGTGTTCTATCCGGGCGCGGCCGGGGTCCAGTTCCTCAATCAATATGTGCAGGCCGGCATCAAGCAACAAATGCCGCTATACACGGCATTCACGGTCGACGAATTGTCGCTGCCGCTGCAGAAGGACAACGCGCTCGGCATTCCCGGCGCGCAGGAATGGGTGAACGATCTGCCGAACGAGCAGAACAAGAAATTCGTCGAGGATTACCGCAAGAAGTATCCTGGGCTCCGCCCGACCTATTACGGCGCGCAGGCCTATGATGTCGCCCAGCTGGTCAACAGCGCCGTCGCGGCGGTCAAGGGCGACACCAGCAAGAAGGATGCGATGAAGGCGGAGATGGAAAAAGCGAATTTCAAGTCGCTGCGTGGCCCCTTCAAATACGGCAACAACCACATCCCGGTTCAGAATTTCTATCTGCAGGACGTGGTGAAGGAGGCCGACGGCACCCTTGCGCTCAAGACCGTCGCGACCATCGTCAAGGACGACCAGGATCGCTTCCACGACAAATGCCCGATGAAGTGATCGCGGGTCTTTTTCAACGCAGCGGCGGCGCCAGCACTGTCGCCGTTTTCCTGTCGGCACGTGTCTTGCAGATCGATGACTTCCCCGCCGGGGGCATCCTCCTTCGAGACGCATCGCCGTTGGCGATGCTCATCAGGATGAGGTTCTCGATCCCTGATCCTCATGGTGAGGAGCGCGACAAAGTCGCGCGTCTCGAACCATGTGGCCGCTGGGCTGAATGATGCTACGAGTAAATCGCACACCAACCTGAAGCGCCCATGCTGCTAGTCGTCGAACAATTCTTGAACGGGTTGCAGTTCGGTCTGCTGCTATTTCTGTTGGCGGCGGGCCTGACACTTGTTTTCGGCATCATGGACCTCGTCAACCTCGCTCATGGCTCGCTCTATATGATGGGCGCGTATTTCGCGGCGACCTTTGTCGCCTGGAGCGGGAATTTCATTCTCGGCATATTGCTGGCGCTCGGCGCGACGCTTCTGCTTGGCATCGTCCTGGAATTCGTGGCGCTGCGGCATCTCTATGGCCGCGATCATCTCGACCACGTGCTGGCGACCTTCGGGCTGATCTTGTTCTTCAATGACATCGTGCGGTTGATCTGGGGGCCGGCGGGGCTGGCGCTGCCGCTGCCCGCATGGCTCACGGTGCCGGTCCAGATCGTGCCCGGCGTGTTCTATCCGGCGTATCGGCTGGCGATCATCGCCGTCGCGCTCGCGGTCGCCTTGATGCTTTATCTTGTGGTGATGCGCACCCGCATCGGCATGCTGATCCGCGCCGGTGCGTCCAATCGGGAAATGATCGGTGCGCTCGGCATCAACATCAAGCTGCTTTACACGCTGGTGTTCGGACTTGGCGCGGCCCTTGCCGGCCTCGCCGGGTTGATGCAGGCGCCGATCCTGACGGTTCAGATCGGGATGGGCGAGAACATCCTCATCCTCGCCTTCGTCATCATCGTGATCGGCGGGATCGGCTCGATCCGCGGCGCGTTCGTTGCCGCGATCCTGGTCGGGATGATCGACACGCTCGGTCGCGCCTTCCTGCCCGATTTTCTGCGGCATATTTTGAGTTCGGCCGCGGCTTCCACCGCGGCACCCGCGCTTTCCTCGATGCTGATCTATCTCCTGATGGCGATCGTACTCGTCGTGAGACCGGAGGGGCTGTTTCCGGCCAACCGTCGATGATCGCCTCGCTCAATTCCCGCAATGTGATCGCGGCGCTGATCGTCGCCGGTCTGCTCCTGCTTCCGCTGTTCTCGCAGGCGACCGCAAACGTCTTCGTGCTGACGTTGTTCACCCGCATCGTCATTTTCGCGCTGGCCGCGGTAAGTCTCAATCTCATCATGGGCTATGGCGGGATGATGAGCTTCGGCCATGCCGCCTATCTCGGGATCGGCGGCTACGCGGTCGGCATCCTCGCCGCCGAGGGCATCGGCTCGGGTTTTGTGCAATGGCCGGTGGCGCTCTTGGCTTCGGCGCTGTTTGCGCTGGTGATCGGGGCGTTGTCGCTGCGTACCCGCGGCGTCTATTTCATCATGATCACGCTGGCCTTTGCGCAGATGGCCTACTACGTCGCCTCGGGGCTTTCACGCTACGGCGGCGACGACGGCCTGACGATCTACAAGCGCAGCAATTTTGGCGGCCTGATCAACCTGTCGAGCCGGGTGCAGTTTTATTATCTCTGCGTGGGCTGTCTTTTCGGCGGAATTTATTTGGTCTGGCGCATTGTCAATTCGCGGTTCGGCATGGTGGTGCAGGGTCTGCGCTCCAACGAGCAACGCATGCAGGCGATCGGATTTCCCGCCAGCCGGTACCGGCTGGTTTGTTTCGTCATCGCGGGCACAATGTGTGGCCTCGCCGGTGCGTTGCTCGCCAACAACACCGACTTCATCAGCCCTGCCGTGATGTACTGGACGCGTTCGGGCGATCTGATGGTGATGGTCATCCTTGGCGGGATGGGATCGCTGTTCGGTCCCGTGCTGGGCGCGATCGTCTATCTCGTGCTTGAGGAATTCCTGTCGCAGGTCACCGAATACTGGGCGCTTATCATGGGACCGCTGCTGCTCTTGATCGTGCTGTTCGGTCGCGGCGGCATCCTTGGGCTCGTCGGGAGGCTCAATCGTGGCTGAACCCTTGCTCTGCGTCGAAAAACTGGTGCGGCGGTTCGGCGGCATTGTCGCGACCGATCAACTCTCGCTCGAGGTCTTACACGGCGAATTGCACGCGATCATCGGGCCGAACGGTGCCGGCAAGACCACGCTGATCAGCCAGTTGATCGGACAACTGCGTCCCAGCGCCGGCACGATTCGTTTTGCGGGCGAGGATATCACCCATTTGCCGGCGTGGCGGCGCAGCCAGCTCGGGCTCGCGCGCTCCTTCCAGATCACCTCGCTGCTGCCGGACTTCACCGCGGCGGATAACGTCGCGCTCGCGGCGCAGGCGCGCGCCGGCCACTCGTTTCGTTTCTGGGGAAGTGCCCGCAAGGAAAAACCCCTTCGCGAGGCGGCGCGATCGGCGCTCGCCCGGGTCGGGCTCGAGCATCGTGCCGATGTCGTCGTATCAAAATTGAGCCATGGCGAGCAGCGCGAGCTGGAACTGGCGGTCGCGCTCGCGACCAAGCCGCAATTGCTGCTGCTCGACGAACCGATGGCTGGCCTCGGCGCGACGGAATTGGCGCGGATGGTGAAGCTGCTCGCGGATTTGCGCCGCGAGGTCACCATCATTCTGGTCGAGCACGACATGAACGCGGTGTTCGCGCTTGCCGACCGCATCACCGTGCTCGTCTATGGCCGCGTCATCGCCTCCGATGTGCCGGCGGCGATCCGTGTGAATGAAGAGGTCAAGCGCGCTTATCTTGGCGATCAGCACGTGGTGACCCGCCATGGCTGACGCCGCGCCTCTGCTCGAAGTCGATCGTATCGAGACCTGTTACGGCCTGAGCCAGGTGCTGTTCGGCATGTCGCTTGCGGTCCGGTCCGGCGAGATGGTGGCCCTGATGGGTCGCAACGGCATGGGAAAGACCACGACCATCCGCTCGATCATGGGATTGACGCCGGCGCGCGCCGGCATCATCCGTTTCGGAGGCAAGGAGGTTCGCAGCCTTGCCTCGTTTCGGATCGCGCAACTCGGAATTGGCCTTGTGCCCGAGGGACGACAGATTTTTCCGAACCTGACAGTGCGCGAGAATCTTGTCGCCGCGTCCGCCAACCGTCTCGGCAACCCCGATCCCTGGACGCTCGAGAAAATCCATACGCTGTTCCCGCGGCTTGCCGAGCGCGGCGCCAATATGGGTGGCAATTTGTCGGGAGGCGAGCAGCAGATGCTGGCGATCGGCCGCGCGCTGATGACCAATCCGCGACTGTTGATACTGGACGAGGCCACCGAGGGTCTGGCGCCGCTGATCCGCGAGGAAATCTGGAACTGCCTCTCGCTGCTTAAAGCACGCGGTCAATCGGTTCTGGTGATCGACAAGAATGTCGAGAATCTCACCCGTATCGCTGACCGGCATTATATCATCGAGCGGGGACGGGCGGTGTGGAGCGGCACCTCGGGTGATCTGATCGCGGAGCCCGATCTGCAGCACAAATATTTGGGAATTTGAGAGCAGACGGCGCCCGCCGTCATTGCGAGGAGCCAACGGGTCGCAATGACGATTACCGGCTGCGCGCCGAAGCCTGGGTTCACACACCGGGTCCCTGAAGGGTGACCGCGGGCGGCAGCGGCTTCAGATCGGCGGCGATCTTCTGCGACTGCGCCTGCGCCCGCTGTGCTTCCTTCTGGGTCAGAAGCGGTTCGATAGCCGTCAAACGTTCGACCGTGTCTTTCGACCCGAGATGCCGCGCGACGTTGTAGTGGGCCCAGGAAGAGACAAAATCGCAGTGGGCCCGATAGATTGCTCCGATCGAGAAGTGGATGCCGGGGTTGGAATACGGCGCGCATTTCGACATGTAGTCGAGCGCCTTTTGATAGTTACGCCAAGGGTAATCGCGACCGTCATAGCCATAGACGCAGGCCAGCCGGCTCGCTGCCCAGACCGAATTCCCGGCATTCAAGGCGCGCTCGTAGTACCGCACGCCCTCTTCTGGCGTGTCGACCAGTTTCTTGCTGTAGCGCCGACAGAGAAGCTCGCCGAGTGTGTTTTGCGCGTCGGTCATGCCGAGGTCGGCGGCGCGGCGAAGATATTGCTCGGCCTTGCCATGATCCTGCTCCAGCCCCGTACCGGCATTGAAGAACGCACCCAGCATGGCGTTGGCGACGGCGTCGCCGAGTTCGGCGGCGGTCCACATCAGGTCGGCCGCATGTGCAGGATTCGCCGGCGCCAGGTTTCCGGTGAGCGCCTGGATGGCAAGCTGGCGGACGACGAAGGCGTCGTTCGAGCGGGCGGCGCGGCCAGCGAACTCGCGCGCCTGCGCGATATCCTGGGTGATGCCCTCCATCTTCGCTGACAGGAGCGTGCCGAGGATGACGGCAGCCCTGTCGTTGCCGGCGTTTGCGGCAGCGCGGAAGTGGCGCTCGGCCTGTGCCTCGTGTTGTATACGGTCGGCGACATGGGATTGTGCGATCGCGGCGATCCCCCTGAACAGCTCGACGAGCGGGTCCTCGTCGGCGCCTTCGAGGGCATCGAAGATGCCTTGCGCCTGCTGTTTCCGATAGGCACCGAGCGCGGTCCTGAGAGCTGCCTCGAGCCGCGTCGACCGCGTCGCGAACGCCTTGGGGTCGAACGGAGTCATCCAGAAATAAAAGCCGGTCGGCTTCGAAAGATAGTCGTAAAAGGTCGCGGTCAACCCGTCGGTCTTCGCAGGCTTCGGCGCCGAGGTCCGCGCCGCTGTGTTCGGCCGCAGCTCGAGCGAGAACTCCGCTGCGCGGAGCTCCTTCGCGATGGTCGGATCGAGCTCCATCGCCTTGCCGTAGTCGGCAATTGAACGGCTGAAGTCCTGGGCGCCGAGATAAGCATGCCCGCGCTCGTTGTAGGCACTCGCCAGGCCCGGGCTGATCTCGATCGCCCTTGTGAAGCTTTCGATCGCACGGCGAACTCGGCGCGTTTTGCAAAAATGCGGCCTCGGCCCAGATGGGCCGCAGCGCTGGTCGCATCAAGCTCGATCGCCCGGTCGTAGTCGGCGCATGCGAGCTCGAGTTCGTTGCGGCTTTGATAGACGGTCGCGCGACCGCAATAGGCCTCGGCAATTGTAGGGTCGATCGCAATCGCCATGGTGTAATCGGCAATGGCGAGCACGCAGTCGCCCAACTCTCGGCAGGCATCGGCGCGGTTGCGGTATGCGCAGGTACTGTTCGGATCGATCGCGGCGGATTTGTCGTAGTCGGCAATTGCGTTACGCGGCTCGCCCGCGACGGCGCGAGCCACGCCGCGGTTGTTGTAGGCGATCGCGGATTGCGGATCGAGTTCGAGCGCTCTGGTGTAATCGGCGATCGCCCGCTCGATGCAGCCCGCTTCGAGATGTGCGTTTCCGCGATCGATGAAAGCCGATGGTGCCGTCGGATCGAAGCCGGCAGGATCGACGAACGCGGCCGTCGTTTCGTCCACTTTGGGCATGGATTTGGCAACCTGGCCGTAGAGCTTGGCCATGCCGCTTTTTCCTGAAAACGGAGGTTCCTCCGGGCTTTCGTTTCGAGGCTTTCTCGTAACGGAGTTCCACATGTTGGCGTTCCCTGCGTATGTCCCGCGGACGGCGATCGGATCTCACGTCATGACGGTATTTCGGCAGGGCAGGGGCTGTGTATGACGAAGATCACTTAAGGCGGGAGCCGGGCTCCCGCGCCGCTGGCGGGCAAAAAAGGCAGGCGTCCGACTTCCCGGTGTCGGCTTCGTCTTTCAACCCGTGGCGCTGGATTGGGACATTTCGTCCTGGAATGTTTGTTTCGGCGCGGTGTACTTTGAGTGGGTCTCCGCACGGGATTGCCTGACGGGGAGAACAGCATGAGCAAATATGCGATCCGCCTTTTGACACTGGGCATTTGCGCGACGGCGCTGGTGGTGGTTCCGATCGCTAAACCAGCCAACGCCGAGACGAGCAGAAGCAAGCATGTCTACAAGCACAAGAAGATCTACAGGAGCCCCGGCTTCACCGATCCCTGGGCCGCCGGTCAGGTGCAGCCTGTCGCCAGGCCGCCCAGCCGGGCGGGCTGCCCAGGCATTGCCCGAAGTTTCGAATGTGGGACGTGGCCTCCTCCGTTCGAAGACGATCCTGATCGTAAGGTCTCTGGCACTGACGGCGGCTAGCCGGACCTGACCGGCCGTGAAGGTAACGAAGGCCTGGGTTCGCCCTAGATGCCGTCGCGGGCCAATGCGGGTTGCGGCTTGCCAACTGGTGCAGTCGTCTCGGACGACCAGCTTGCGATCGTCGCTTCGGTCCGGTAGCGCGGCAGCTGACTCTCGAGTGAGTAGACAACGCACAGCGCAAGACTGGCCCAGACAGCCGCGCTGAAATAAAGCGACATCCAGGTCATCTCGCCCTTCCATTCCGCCGGGTCGTGCGTCACGACCCAGCGCGTGCTGACGTCACGAAGGCCCTCGATCGGTCTCAGAAGCTTGCGGCCTTCCGCAACAACGATCCGCCATCGGTTCAGGTACATCGGAACGTCGATGGTCATCAGAAACGCCAGATAGGCTGCGATCCCGATGATCGCGACAACGAGCACCATGCGAACCGGACCCTCGAATTCCGGCAGCAACCGGCAAAGGCCAATGCCAATCAGTGAAAAGGCGACGGCCCATATCGAATTTTCGATGGCGTTGCCCAAATAATTGGTGGTCAGCACGGCATACCAGGAGAAGCATTCCGCGATAAGGATCAAGGGCACGACCACCCACGCGGCGTTCAACGTGGTGTCCGATCCCGTCAACGTTCCCAACTGGTACAGGATGATCGCCCACTGCGCCGCAAAGCAGACTTCGGCCACCGTTGCCACCGACCGGCCGACCGCAACGCTCGACAGCCAGGTGTCGAACAAGCATATCCGCTGAACATCCGCGCGCGGAAGGAACGACCTGAATGCGCAGCCAAACACATAGGCCGCACAGAGCAGGAGCATGAGCTCGATGTTGGATGTACTGCCCAGGCCGCCCGCCCGAAGAAGCGTGAGTTCGAAGCCGGGCGTGCCGCCCAGACTACCAATCGGCTGTTCGCGGAGCTGGCGATAAAGCAGGAACCAGACCGCGATATTGGCGCCACTGACTGTGGTCAAAAGACCCCACCACCAGGCCAGAGGATTCGACCAGGCCAGGGAAGTTGACCGCGCGCGCCATTCCAAACTCATGGACTGCTCCAAATTTAATTGTACAGACACTCGATTGTATTAATTCTGTCACGAATCTCGACCCTAGACGACAAAAATGTGTGTGGAGCGGACGGTGGGCGGGAGATTCAGGATGGGCGGACCTAACTGCCGGAATTGTGACCAGCGCGCTGTCACAAAAGCTCTCGACATGTCCGCGGCGCTCCCCGTTGTGGAGGACGGACAGGGAGTGGGTGAGCCGCAAGCATCTCACTCGCGTGCACCTCTCAACCCGACCCGGTCAGAGCGAGCTTTGCTCATCTCTTCCACCAGGGGAGCGGGAGTGTGGTGTTGTTGTCGTCGAGACGATGTGCTCAGAACATTTCGAAATATTCGCGCTGTTCCCAGTCCGACACCTCGGCCTGGAAGCGCTCGATCTCGGCGTTCTTGATGTGGACGTAATAGTCGACAAAGCCCGCGCCGAACGCGTCGCGGAAGAACGGATCGTCCTTCAGCGCATCGACGGCTTCCCGCAATGTCTTGGGCAGAGCCGTGGCTTGTGTCTCGTAGGGCGTGTCGGCGGATGGTCCGGGATCGAGCGCGCGATCGACGCCGTCGAGGCCCGACAGAATCTGCGAAGCCATGTAGAGGTAGGGGTTTGCCGCGGGCTCGCCGATCCGGTTCTCCAGGCGCGTTGCGGGATCGTTGGGTCCGCCGAGCAGGCGCACCATCACGCCGCGATTGTCGCGCCCCCAGATCGCGCGGTCCGGCGCCAGCGAATAAGAGCGGTAGCGCTTGTAGCCGTTGATGGTCGGTGTCGCGAACACCGCTGAAGCGCGCGCATGCTGCAATAGTCCACCGAGATAGTGGCGGCCGAACCCGCTCAACACCTCGCCGCCGTCCTGGCTCATGAACGCGTTCTCGCCGCTTGAGCGCGACACGATCGACTGATGCAGATGCCAGCCGGAGGCGAACACGTTCGGGAGCCTTGGGCGGCACATGAAGGTCGCATGATAGCCATGGCGCTGGCAGATCTGCTTCACCGCGCTGCGAAACAGGATCATGGTGTCGGCGGGTTCGAGCCCCTTTCTCGGCGCGAAGGTGAATTCGCACTGGCTCGGTCCAAATTCGACTTCGATCGATCGCAGCGGCAGGCCGAGCGCGAGAATATCGCGCCGGACGATCTCGAGCACCGGCTCCATCTGGTCGTAGCGCTGCTCGGTCAGATATTGATAGCCGTGCGAGAGCAGACTGACTTCCGGCGGCGCGCCGGGCTGGCCCGCATCCGCGGGTGACATTTTTGCGTTTTCGAGTTTGAAGATGTGGAATTCGACCTCGAGCCCGGCGACGAAGTCGTAGCCGCGCTGCGCAAGCTTGCCGAGCACCGACTTGTAGAGATTGCGCGTCGCGAACGGCACCGGCCGCCCGTCGGCAAAATACACGTCACACAACAGCCAGCCGGTGGTGGGCGCCCATGGCAGTACGCGAAAGCTGAGGGGGTCCGACACCATCAGCACGTCTGCAGCACCTTCCATCTCCCGCATCCCGAAGCCGCCGCCGGAGGTGAAGACCGGGAACACGGTGCGATGCGCGGTGTCCTTGGCGAACATGGTGGTGGTGATGGTGCAGCCGCTTTCGAGCGAGGCGAGCGCCTCGCGCGCCACCAGGGTCTTGCCCCGGAGGATTCCGTGCTGATCGGGAAACGACAGCCTGATGACTTCGAGCTTTTGCTCCTCGACGATGCGCGCAAGCCGCGCCGCTGCGTCCTTCTGCTCATCGGACCAGAGACCGTGACGCTGGACGAAACTCAACGCGCCACCTCCGGAGCCGGCTGGTCGTCATTGCGAGGAGCCAACGGGTCGCGCGAAATGCGCGCCCGATGACAGGCTCCGCGACGAAGCAATCCATTCTTTCTTGGCGCGGCTAGATGGATTGCTTCGCTTCGCTCGCAATGACCAAGAAACGTCATCGTCAAATCGCCCTCAAATGAGGTACCTTGTCGGCAATCTCCTGCGGAACCGGCGCCGCCCAGGGCGCGCCGCGGCGCCGTTTCACGTCGACTTCCATCCAGAAGGTTTCCCAGCCTCGCGTCGGCCCGATCCCGTCCATCGTCGCCGGTCCCTGGATGCTCCTGGCGTGAGCCGCGTCGAGGAACATGAACGGCTTTTCGCCGCCCGCCACCTTTTCGATCTCCTGTCGCAGCAGGCGGCGATATTGCACGATCGCCTTGTCGGCCTGGCCTAAATGTTCGCGGGTGCGATCCTGGATCGCGCCCATCGATTCCACCGCCCACTGGTCGTGCACGTTGATGTCGCTGCCCATGCCGGTATAGGTCGTGCTCGCCTGCTCCTTGGGGTCGAAGCCGTAGTCGTTCGATTTGTTCTTGCGCGAGTGATAATCCGGCAGTTCGTAAAGCTCGAGGCGCTGGTCGCGCATCGTCTTCTTGTCGACAGGCGTCGAATAAGACGTGAAGATGGCGTACCAGTAGCAATTCTCGTCGTCGAGCGGCGCGTGCCACTGGCTGATCGTCATCTCCGTGCTCATGGGAATGACGAAGCCATGCGGGAAAAGCTGATTGGTGACGCGCACATGCGTGCGCTCCGCATCGATCTCGCGCAGCGCGATCAGCCGCAAGCCGTATTCGGTGTGCTCGACATTGATGATCGGCCGGTCGTATTCGCGCAGGATTTTCGTCATCGGCAGGTCGGTGCCGGCGGAAGCGCCTCGGAACTGCCTTCCGTAGGCGGTGGACGTATCCTCGTCCTCGAAGAAGCGATGCAGGAACGAGGCATGCGACGGATCGATTCCAACCTCGAGCGCCTGCAGCCAGTTGCAGTTGATGTGGCCCTTGAATGCGAAGGTGTGGCTGTCGGGCGCGACAAAGCAGTCGATCTCGGGAAAGGCCGGCGGCTCACCTTCGCCGAGATAGGCCCAGAGGATTCCGTTTTTTTCGACGACCGGATAAGCCCGCTGCCTGATGCCCTTGCAAAGCTGCGAGCCTTTCGGCTCGGCCGGCGTTTCGAGGCACTGGCCGGTTGCGTCGAACAGCCAGCCATGGAAGGCGCAGCGCAGACCGCCACCTTCAAGCCGACCGAAGGCGAGGTCGGCGCCGCGATGGGCGCAGTGACGCTCGATCAGGCCGTAACGTCCCGCCTCGTCGCGAAACAACACGAGATTTTCGCCGAGCAATTTGACCGGACGCACCGGTCGCGGCCCGGCCAACTCATCCACCAGCGCCGCCGGCTGCCAGTACATCCGCATCAGTTTCCCGCAAGGCTCTTGCGGCCCCGTCCGGGTGATCAGGTCGTTCTGTTCCTGGCTCATCATGGCGGGTCATCCTTTCGAGCTGGCGACGCGGTTACTCTAGCCAAAGCGCGCCAACTGGACCAGCGGTCTCGCCCGCGATATGCGCCCCCCGGGGGGCATTCGGTTTCGTTGTTAACGGCATTTGGGGAGGGCCGGGCTTGTGATCAGCGCGCGACTGCTCCGGCGTGGAAGCGTTTGACGAGACCGTTCGCTTCTCTTCTGGTTTCGCCGCCGCGCAAGTACCGCAAGATTACGTCAAAGGAATTGCCGACGTCCAGCCGTGGCTCAAGTGCGGTTTCCGCCGTGATCTTGTTTAGCCAGTCGAAGACGAGAGCCTGCATCGGAGCCAGGGCTCCCATTTGACAATGGCTCGCCGCCCAACCCTGGTCGAATTCGAATATGCGGATCGTGACCGGGCAGGTGAGCGCGGTAACGAAGCGAAGGGCACTCAAGACCACGTGCTCATTACTTTGCGCCAGTTCGGCCTCGCCATAAAGTGCCAGCATGGGGCAGCCGATTTTGGGGGCGATATCCCGGATATTATACGGTCGCCAGGCTTTCATGATCTCGCAAGGCTTGGAAACGCCCAGCATCCATCTGAAGCGGTTCGCAAGTCCGCGAAGTTGCGGACTAGCTTTCTCCAGCAGCGAGAAAATGAAATCGAATATGTAAGGCGGGGAATTTTGCAGCACACGGGGCCAGACCGCGTGCCAGGCCTCATAGACATCTATGACGAGGCCGCTGCAGATACAGGCACATAGGCGTTTTTCGAAGGCGGCGGCGCGCGCGGCGAGATGCGATCCTAGCGAGGGACCATACAGCGCAATCTTTGTTGGATCGACGTCATCGCGTTCCACGATGTAATCGATGACGGCCCGCACCGGAACCTCATAGTCAGGTCGCATCAACAGCCCAGGATTTGACTGCAGCGCGCTCCACTGTCCCGGCCCCTCGAAGATCATGCAATTCCAGCCGCGCGCGGTCGCCGCGAACCCGAGCCAGTGCACCATTTCCTCGTTGGTGGAATTGCCTCCGTTGAGAACGAGCAGCGTTGGCCGGTTGTGTGCGCCGGCGGAGAGGAAATATCCCGGCAAGTGAGCCGCGCCGAATGGAATGCTTACGACCTCGATTGGCGGCGAAAGCAATTTCGTCGCTTCGTGAAAGCATTCGCGACTTGATGTCAGGTATCGATCGAAGCGGCCGTCTGTATGAGGCAATGAGAGCATCGCGGCCCGGTAATAATTGCTGGCTCGCAGGTAAGCCTGGCGAGCCGTCACGGTTTGTCCCGCGCGCATCGCGCGATCGGCTGTCCGATGGACTTCTTCCGCGAGGCTGGCCCATTCCCGAACCCAGCCATCATTGTCATTTGCTCTGACTTTTTCAGCGGCCCGGAGACATTCATTGATTTCCGCCCCTCCCGTCCCCGCGACCATGACGGTCCGCACGAAATTGAACGCGGATGTTCCAACATCCATCGTTCGTTCGCTAAAATCGAGCTTCATGGCACCCCCGGCTTCCGCTGCTGCGGCCGTATCCACGCTACATCAAGAACGGCAGACGTGGCGTCAAATGGCAGTGACGCAGGTTTCGCCGAAATTAATCAGGATCGCCGGGACGCGCCTCGGATTGCGACTCCGATTTTTCTTACGTGGCCACGCTGCGCGAGCCAAAGACGTGGGCGTCCTTGTGCAGCACGGGCGCCACCGCGTCGATCAGGCGCGCGGCGGCGGCGTCCACGGTCAGGCCCGCGGTGTCGACCACGGCGGAAGCGCGGGCATAAAGCGGCTCGCGGCTTTTGAGGATGGTGCGCAGCTCCGCCATCGCCGAGCGGTCGTCCGCCATCGGGCGCAAATCGCCCTGCTTGCGTACCCGCGCCATGTGCTCCTCGGGTTCTGCCTTCAGCCAGATCGTGTAGAACGACGACAGGATCAGGTCGAAGGTCAGGGGTTCGGAAACGATGCCACCGCCGGTGGCGAGCACCGTCAATTCCTTGCGCGCCAGCAATTGCGTCAGCGCCGCCTGCTCCATGCGACGAAAACCCTCCTGGCCGTAGAGCGCGATGATCTCGGCGACCGACAGGCCGTTCTGCGCCTCGATCTCCTTGTTGAGCTCGACGAAATTCCAACCGATCTTCTTGGCGAGCATTTTGCCGAGCGTCGACTTGCCCGCGCCGCGCAAGCCGATCAGGGCGATGCCGGCAAATGACATCCGCCGCTGCACGGCGCCTCGTTGGCCTGCGAGAATGTCCTTGGCCTGCGCGATCTGGTTCGGTGAGGCTTTCTTGAGGAGGTCACGGATCACGGCCCAGTCCGGCGACGGTTCGGTGGCCGGGATCAGGTCCTCCAGATGCGCGCCCATAGCGTTCGAGACCCGGCGCAACAGCACGATCGAAACATTGCCCTTGCCGCTTTCGAGCTGCGCAATGTAGCGCTCGGAGATGCCCGAGACCTTGGCCAGCACCTTGCGCGACATGCCGCGAAGCGCGCGCATGGTGCGGACACGTTGGCCAAGCTGTTCGAGAAAGCCGGTTTCGGGATCGCTAGCCTGGGTCATGATCTCGCGTGGCGTTTTCTTGCACGCCCTCGGACTTGATCCGAGGGTGGGCACCGGTTCGCATGAGGAAACCGGATCAAACAGGGATAGTAGGAAACATAATGCCGATAAGGATTGACAGCAAGCGCGTGTAGTGCCCTTCTATGAATTATAATTCTTAAAACCGGGAGAAGCGTCGTGGCATGCTTGCGCTTGAGGGAAGTGGCTTGAGGGACGTGGCATGAGTGACAACGGTTCCTACAACGCCGTGACCTGGCTACTCGACCGCAATATCGATGAGGGTCGGGCCAGGAAACTGGCCTACACCGACACCGTTTCCGAACTGACCTATGGCGACCTGCAGAAGCAGAGCTGCCGTGTCGCCAATATGCTGCGCCGTCTCGGCGTCCGCCGCGAAGAGCGCGTGGCGATGATCATGCTCGACACCGTCGATTTTCCGGCGGTGTTTCTGGGTGCGATCCGCGCCGGTATCGTGCCGGTGCCGCTCAATACGCTTTTGACCTCCGATCAATACGCCTATGTGCTCGCCGATTGCCGTGCGCGGGTGTTGTTTGTTTCCGAAGCGCTGCTGCCGGTCGTCAAGGACATGGTCGGAAGGATGTCCGATCTCGACCACGTCGTCGTTTCCGGCAACGATCCGCATGGTCACAAGAAACTGTCCGACGAACTCGCGATCGAGAGCGACGTGTTTGCGACGGCCGCGACCCATCCCGACGAACCCGCGTTCTGGCTGTATTCGTCCGGGTCGACCGGCATGCCGAAGGGCGTGCGGCATTTGCATGCCAATCTCGCCGCGACCGCGGACACCTTTGCCAGCCAGGTGCTGGGCATTCGCGAAGACGATGTGTGTCTGTCGGCGGCGAAACTGTTTTTCGCTTACGGCCTCGGCAATGCGCTGACTTTCCCGATGTCGGTCGGAGCCACCACGATTCTCAACTCCGAACGCCCGACGCCCGCGCTGATGTTCGCTCTGATGAACAAATACAATCCCAGCATCTTCTACGGCGTGCCGACGCTGTTCTCCGCGATGCTCAACGATGAAGCGCTCAAGCACGAGCGCTGTGGCACGCGGTTGCGGATTTGCACCTCCGCGGGCGAAGCGCTGCCGGAGTCGGTCGGCAATGCCTGGAAGGCGCGTTTCGGCGTCGATATTCTCGATGGCGTCGGCTCGACCGAGCTGTTGCATATCTTCCTGTCGAACGCGCCGGGCGACATCAAGTACGGCTCTTCCGGACGCCCGGTGCCGGGCTACAAGGTCCGGCTCGTCAACGAGGCGGGCGCCGATGTTGCGGATGGCGAGGTCGGCGAGCTCCTGGTCGATGCGCCCTCGGCCGGCGAAGGGTACTGGAACCAGCGCAGCAAGAGCCGCCGGACATTCGAGGGTCACTGGACCCGCACCGGCGACAAATATGTCCGCGATGCCGACGGGCGCTACACCTTCTGCGGCCGCAGCGACGACATGTTCAAGGTCTCCGGCATCTGGGTGTCGCCGTTCGAGGTCGAAAGCGCGCTGATCACCCACCCGTCCGTGCTCGAAGCCGCCGTGGTGCCAGAGGCCGATCCGGAAGGGCTTTTGAAGCCCAAGGCGTTCGTGGTGCTCAGGGCGGGTGCCAGGACCGAGCATCTGCACGACGCGCTGAAGGAGCACGTCAAGCAGAAGATCGGTCCGTGGAAATATCCGCGCTGGATCGAAGTCGTCGACGCCTTGCCGAAAACCGCAACCGGAAAGATACAACGGTTCAAGCTGCGGGAGGATCGCAAGTGATCTCTCGTCATTTTGAGATGGGCTTTGGCGCGGGCCCGGGATCTCGATCGGCAAAATCATTTCGGGATTCCGGATCAGTTCGCAAGGCGAACTGTCCGTGAGGACGGAGGATGCGACGCGCGATATGACTGCCCTTTCGCCCTCCGGCCTCCTCAAGATCGGCACCGCCGATCTTGAATACCGCATGATCGGGCCGCCGCCTGCTGACGCGCCGACGATCGTCATGCTGCACGAAGGCCTCGGCGCGGCGAAGCTGTGGGGGGAGTTTCCGGACCGGCTGCAGCAGGCGACCGGCGCCGGCGTCTTCATCTACTCGCGCGCGGGTTATGGCGCTTCGTCGCCGGTGCCGCTGCCGCGCCCGCTCGACTACATGAGCATCGAGGCGCTCGAAATCCTGCCCGTGCTGCTTGACAGCATCGGCTTTCGCCGCGGGTTGCTGCTCGGGCATTCTGATGGCGCTTCGATCGCGGCGATCTACGCCGGCGGTACCGGCGATCACCGTGTGCGCGGAGTCGTGATGATCGCGCCGCATTTCATCGTTGAAGAGATGGGAGTGGCAGCGATCGCGGAGACAAGGAAGGCCTACGAGACAGCGGGCCTCAAGCCGAAACTGGCGCGCTGGCACAGCGATGTCGACAATGCGTTTTATGGCTGGAGCGATGCCTGGCTCGATCCGGAGTTTCGCAAATGGGACATCTCCGAATACCTGGCCTATATCCGTGTGCCGGTGGCAATCCTGCAGGGCGCCGAGGATCAATATGGGACCATTCGACAGATCGAGATTGCCCGGGAGGAGTGCTATTGCCCGGTCGATGTGACGATCGTTCCGCAAGCCGGACATTCGCCGCATCGCGAAGCGCCGGAGATCACGCTCAATTCGATTACGGAATTCGCCAAACGCATTTTGTATTTGCACGAAGGCTCCGAGGGCCGAGCCGCGTAAGTTTTGGTCGTGGCATTCGCCGATGACCATTACTTCCTCAACCGCGCCCCATTTGCCGCACTTTCGACGGCCAAACTGGCGCACGCATCGCTGTCTGAGGCCGACTGGACCGTGATCGGATCAATCGGCCGAATATGAAACAAAATGCAGAATTTGTGGTCCAAAATCCTCTGGACGTGCGCCAAAACATGCATTATTGTGCATGTTTGTAGGTACCCAAAAGCCGTAAACAGGGATGGTCAATGGCCAGTGAAGATCGCGTTCTCGCTGGCGGTGCCAGCTTCATCGATTTTCAGACCGACCCGTCGCGCTACCGGCATTGGAAGCTAAGTGTCGAGGGCGACGTCGCGACGCTCACGATGGACGTCGACGAGAATGGTGGGCTTTTCGAGGGCTATCAGCTCAAGCTGAATTCCTACGATCTTGGCGTCGACATCGAGCTTGCCGACGCGGTGCAGCGGCTGCGCTTCGAACATCCCGGCGTGAAGGTCGTGATCCTGCGCTCGGCCAAGAACCGCGTGTTCTGCGCCGGCGCCAACATCCGCATGCTCGCGGGGGCCACCCACGCCCACAAGGTCAATTTCTGCAAGTTCACCAACGAGACCCGCAATGGCTTGGAGGATTTATCGGAGAATTCCGGGCAGCGTTTCATCACGGTCGTCAACGGCACCGCGGCCGGCGGCGGTTACGAGCTCGCGCTTGCCACCGATCACATCATTCTCGCCGATGACGGCTCCGCCTCTGTGGCCCTGCCGGAAGTGCCGCTGCTTGCGGTGTTGCCGGGCACCGGCGGACTGACGCGGGTGGTCGACAAGCGCAAGGTCCGCCGCGATCACGCCGATTATTTCTGCACCATCGAGGAAGGCATCAAGGGCAAGCGCGCGGTCGCATGGCGCCTGGTCGACGAGATCGTGCCGAACAGCAAACTCGAGGCCAGGGTTGCCGAGCGCGCGAAGGAGTTCGCCGCCGCCTCCAAGCGCAACGGCTCGGGCAAGGCAATTGCGCTGACACCGCTTTCGCGCAGATTCGACGACAGCGGCTATCCGCTATGGCATGGTCAGCGTCGATATCGATCGCGCTTTACGCGTCGCAACCATCTCGATCAAGGCGCCCGACGCGCCGCCGCCCGCCGATATCGATGGTCTGATCGCGCAAGGCGCTTCGTTCTGGCCGCTGCAGGTGGCGCGCGAGCTCGACGACGCGATCCTGCATCTGCGCATCAACGAGCTCCAGACCGCGATGCTCGTATTCAAGTCGCATGGCGATCGTGGCAATGTGCTCGCCTGCGACGCATTTCTGGAAGCCAACAAGACGCACTGGCTGGTCAACGAGATCAGACAATATTGGAAGCGGGTGCTCAAGCGCATCGATGTCACCTCGCGCACGCTGGTGACGCTGGTCGAGCCGGGCTCGTGCTTTGTCGGCACGCTGGCCGAACTGGTGTTCGCGGCCGACCGTTCCTACATGCTGATCGGCTCGCGGCAGGGCGACAACCGTCCGCCCCCGACGATCGAGCTCACGGCGCTGAACTTCGGCGCCTATCCGATGAGCCACGGGTTGACGCGGCTGGATTCGCGCTTCCAGGCGGAGCGCGCGGATCTGGAGCGCGCCCGCGCGCGGATTGGCCAGTCGCTCGATGCGGAGGAAGCCGAGGCGCTCGGCCTCGTCACTTTCGCGCTCGACGACATCGATTGGGATGACGAGATCAGGGTGTTCCTCGAGGAGCGCACCTCCTTCTCGCCCGACAGTCTCACCGGCATGGAAGCCAATTTGCGCTTCGTCGGACCCGAGACCATGGAATTGAAAATCTTTTCGCGCCTTACCGCGTGGCAGAACTGGATCTTCCAGCGTCCCAACGCGGTCGGCGAGGAGGGCGCGCTGCGCCGCTACGGTACCGGTCAGAAGGCGCAATTCGATACGACAAGGGTCTAGAAATTTGCAGCGTCATGCCCGGCATTGTGCCGGGCATCCACGTCGTCTCTTCGTTGCGCGAAAAGCCGTGGATGGTTGGGACGAGCCCTGCCACGACGAATAATGCCTCAAAGGAGTTGCGCCATGAACGTCAACATCATGAACGTCGATTACTCGACCAAGATTCCCAACAACGTGAATCTCAGCGAGGACCGGCAGGTGCTCAAGGCACTTGAAGGTTGGCACCCCGGTTACATGAACTGGTGGAGCGACATGGGACCGGAGGGTTTCCAGCAATCGCTGGTTTATCTGCGCACCGCCTATTCGGTCGATCCGCGCGGCTGGGCCAAGTTCGATTATGTCAGGATGCCGGAGTACCGCTGGGGCATCCTGTTGGCGCCGGAGGAAGAAAACCGTGTCGTTCCCTTCGGCGAACATTATGGCGAACCGGCATGGCAGGAGGTGCCCGGCGAACACCGCGCGATGCTGCGGCGGCTGATCGTGATCCAGGGTGATACCGAACCCGCCTCTGTCGAACAGCAGCGCCATCTCGGCAAGACCGCGCCCTCGCTCTACGACCTGCGCAACTTGTTCCAGGTCAATGTCGAGGAAGGCCGCCATCTGTGGGCGATGGTCTACCTGTTGCAGAAATATTTCGGCCGCGACGGCCGCGAGGAAGCCGATGAATTGTTGCGCCGCCGCTCCGGCGATGCCGATAGCCCGCGCATGCTCGGCGCCTTCAACGAGGCGACGCCGGACTGGCTGTCGTTCTTCATGTTCACCTACTTCACCGACCGCGACGGCAAGATGCAGTTGCACTCGCTTGCGCAATCCGGATTCGATCCGTTGTCGCGTACCTGCCGCTTCATGCTGACGGAGGAAGCGCACCACATGTTCGTCGGCGAGACCGGCATCAGCCGTGTGGTGCAACGAACCTGCGAGGCGATGAAGGCTGCCGGGATCAGCGATCCCACCGACATCGCCAAGGTTCGCGCGCTCGGCGTGATCGATCTTCCGACCATCCAGAAGAAACTGAACATGCATTACTCGCTGTCGCTCGACCTGTTCGGCTCGGAAGTCTCAACCAACGCGGCGAATGCCTTCAATGCCGGCATCAAGGGCCGTTACCACGAGACCCAGATCAAGGACGATCACCGCCTGCAGAACGATACTTATCCAGTGCTCAAGCTGGTGGACGGCAAGATCAAGCGCGTCGACGAGCCGGCGCTGACCGCGCTCAACATGCGGCTGCGCGACGATTACACGCAGGACTGCGTCAAGGGCCTGCTGCGCTGGAACAAGATCATCTCAACGGCTGGTTACGACTTCAAGCTGACGCTGCCGAATGTCGCGTTCCACCGCGCCATCGGCGAGTTCAAGGACGTCCACGCCACTCCGGACGGAGTCCTGATCGACGACGCGACCTGGAACAAGCGGAAGAACGAATGGTTGCCGTCCAAGGATGACGGCGATTTCATCGCCTCGCTGATGACGCCCGTGACCGGCATCGGCGAGTTCGCGCCGTGGATTTCACCGCCCAAGGTCGGCATCGACAACAAGCCCGGCGACTTCGAATACGTGAAGATCGAGACGTGAGGCATTTTCCCTCGCCCCGCTTGCGGGGAGAGGTCGTCGCGCTCCTGCGCGGCGGGTGAGGGGGTACAGGTTCATCGGCAATCTCGTTCGTGCAGAGAGGCCGCTCACCCCAACCCTCTCCCCGCAAGTGCGGGGCGAGGGAGAGCACTTTCAACGCCGAAGCAATTATCCGGCGATCTCAAGCCCGGCATTGGCGTAAACGACGCCGCCATCGACCGCAATGGTGGCGCCCACCACATAGTCGCCCGCCCGTGAAGCGAGATAAATCGCCACGCCGGCCATGTCTTCATCGGTTCCGACACGTCGCGCGGGCACGCGCTTTGCCACCTCTTCTTCGTGATCGCGTGCGGCGCGGTTCATGTCGGACTTGAACGCGCCGGGTGCGATCGCCGTGACGTTGATGTTCTCCTTGATCAGCTTGGTCGCCATCCGGCGCGTCAGGTGAATGAGCCCCGCCTTGCTCGCGGCGTAGGAGTAGGTCTCCATCGGATTGATGAAGATGCCGTCGATCGAGGCGATGTTGATCACCTTGGCCGGTTTTCCGGCGGTCGCGGCTGCGCGCAGGGGTCCAGCCAGCGCCTTGGTGAGAAAGAACGGCGTCTTGAGGTTGAGATCCACGACCTTGTCCCAGCCGTTCTCGGGGAATTCGTCGAAATCGGCGCCCCAGGCCGCGCCAGCATTGTTGACGAGAATATCGAGCTTGGGTTCGCGCTTCTTGATCTCGCCCGCCAGCATCTCGATGCCGGCCATGGTGGAAATATCGATCGGCAGCGCGATGCATTCGCCGCCATATTCGGCTGTGAGTTCTTTCGCCGTGGCTTCGCAGGGGCCAGCCTTGCGCGCGGTGATGTAGACCCGGGAGGCGCCCTGGGCGAGAAAGCCGGACGCGATCATCCTGCCGATGCCGCGCGATCCGCCGGTCACCAATGCTGTGCGGCCGTGAAGTGAAAACAGATCCTTGAACATGCGTTTCTCCCCGATTTTTGCCGATCGTTCTGGGCGCCAAGATGAAGCGAGTCAAGCAATCGTCGTTACCAGAAATCGGTCGGCTCTCTCCCCCCTTGCGGGGGAGAGGTGGAGAGGGGGGTAAGCCACGAACTCCGGCGCCAGCGGCCTTCGGATCTTGCGCTGAATGCCGTCTACGCCGCGCCGATGCGCCGAAAGCCGTTCCACATCGCGGTCGCGGCACCCGAGGTGAGCACCGGCAGGACCCGCTCATCCTGATAATTGCCGTTGAGCGAAACCCGTGGCAATGCGGTCAGGTGATCCGCGCTCTCGGCGAAGATCATGCCCGGCCGCGTCGTCACCGCGGTCTTGAATCCGGCCGCCTTTGCCAGCGCGAATTCGCGGCGGCCGGCCGCGAATTTGTCGCCATAGGGATAGGCAAGATGGAGGACCGGGCGCTGCAACACGCTTTCGATTCGCGCCCGGCTCGTCGCCATCTCCTGGCCGGCTATCTCGGCGGGCTGCCGGGCCAGGTTGCAATGCGTGACCGAATGCGCGCCGATGCAAACGAGAGGTTCGTTCGAAAACGACGTCAGCTCGTCCCAGGACATGCAGAGATCGCGGCAGATCGCGGCTTCGTCGACGCCGTAGCGCACGCATAGCGCGCCAATTTCGCGTTCAAGGTCGTCGCGGCCCGGCAATTCGCGCAGCCAATCGTGCAGCCGATCGAACGCGGCCTGCTTGGCCGCCGGCGTGGACGTATCGAGGCGCGTGGCAACGTTTGCGATCTCGACTTCGACCGAGGAAGTCCTCGCAATCACCATCTCCAGCGCGATCCACCACAAACGGCCGACGCCTTGCGCGAAATCGCTGGCGACATGCACCGTAAACGGTGCGTCAAATTCGCGCATGACCGGAAGCGCGAAATCCCGGTTGTCGCGATATCCGTCGTCAAGGGTAAAGCACGCAAAGCGCCGCGAGAAGTCGCGTTCGGTCAGCCGGCGATGCAACTCGTCCATCGTGACGATATCGATGTCGCTCGCGCGAAGATGTGAGAGCATCGCCCGCAGGAAATCCGGCGTCACTTCCAGGTGACGATTGGGCTGGAATTCCTCCTCGCGGGAGGGGCGGACATTGTGCAGCATGAAAATAGTGCCCACGCCGGCGAAGATTGGACGAAGCAGATGATGCGCGCCGGTAAAATAAAGAGCTCCCAGCCCGGCGCGGATGACGTTGTTGCGTAACTGCTTCATCAGGGCTGATTTGCCGGTTTGGACGGGTTTGCGAAGCTAGCGTCAGACCATTGAAGAAACGGTTAGTCCGGCAATATAGGTCGGTGGACCCTTCCCTGCTATTTCGGGTTTGACAGCCCCGCAAGGGTTTGTTTTCTCTCTGTTTCCAGTGCCGCCGGCCGGGAGTCCGGGCTCCACGAAGTCGCAATCGGCACCGTCAAACCGAAAAGCGATACCAGATCATAGTGTTGCCGCCCCCCTCGTTTCCGAAGTTCGTGTCGGGGATGCCGCGAGAGACCGAACTTCGGAAAAACGGGGCGCAAGGCTCCGCAGGATGGCGAATGCGCGGACTTTTCATGTGGAGTAACAAATGGTGGCCGGGCGTTATTCCGCTGGTTATCTTTTGGGCTATCGCAGCGTGGACGAGTACGACGCCGCTGGAAACCGAGCTCGCCGCCCGATCAACCGCCGTTCTTAAGGATACGATGCTCGACAAGAGCAGGATCGCGGTCGCCGGCCGCGACGTCACCTTCGCTGCGGATGCCTTCTCCGAACAAGGGCGTCGTAACGCGGTGGCCTCGGTGGAAGCCGTGCCCGGCGTGCGGCTGGTCAATGATGAAACGCGCCTCCTCCCCGAAGCCAAACCGTTCGTCTGGTCAGCCGAGCGTGACGTCGTCAGGGTCACGTTGTCAGGCAGTTCTCCCTTGCCGGCGAGCAAGGGCAAATTGGTGGAGGCGGCCCGCACGGTTCTCGGCGGCGTCGAGGTGGTCGATCAGATGAATTTGGCGCGCGGTGCGCCGCCCCGCTTCGACAATGCGGCGCTGCTGCTGATTGACCAGGTCGGGAAACTGAAGGACGGCAAGATCACGATCTCGGATGACAAGGTCAGCCTTTCCGGCATGGCGCGCGATCTCGGCGGCCGCGAAGCGATCGCGGCCGCGCTGAAGAATCTGCCGGAAGGCTTTTCGGTTGCCGCAAACGAGATCAAGGCCCCACCCTATATCTTTCAGGCTTACAAGGACCCGGTCGCAGTGACGCTGACGCTGACCGGCTACGTGCCCGACAGCAATGCCCACGCGGCGATCGTCGCTGCCGCGGGGCGCAAATTCTTCAGTGAAAGGGTGGTCGACAATCTCAAGGCCAGCGTCGGGGCGCCCTCCGGATTCGCCGGCGCAGTGGTGCCGGCGCTGGGCGCGTTGTCGCGGCTATCAACCGGGACGCTGGTCGTGTCCGACCGCGAGGTGAAGCTCTCGGGCGATGCATTCTACGACGCGGCGCCGGCCCAGATTCGCAGCAACCTGCTCAAGGATTTTCCGCAAGGCTGGCAGCTCAAGGCCGACATTTCGGTCAAGCCCGCGGTCGCGCCGGTGGATGCAACGGTGTGTCAGCAGCTGCTTTCCGAGTTGCTCGCGAAAGGAACCATCCGGTTCGAATCCGGGCGATCCACCCTCGACCAGGATTCGGCAGGATTGCTCGACCGCTTGATGGAAACCGCATTGCGTTGTCCGACCACCAATATCGAGGTCGTGGGACACACCGACACCGACGGCGACAATGCCGCCAACCAGGCGCTATCCGAAAGACGCGCGCAGGCAGTTGTGGACTATCTGGTGAAGGCGGGATTGCCCGCGGCCAGATTCGCCGCGCTAGGGTACGGTAGCACGCAGCCGGTCGCGACCAACGATACCGACGAAGGCAAGGCGCAGAACCGCCGCATCGAATTCTTGGTGAAGGAATAAGGATGGTCTATCTGGCGACATTTTACTGGGGCTGGCTGCTGGCATCATTATTGCTGGGTTTCGCCATGGGTTGGATCGCGGTGGTCCACCGCGGCCGAGTCGTGTCGAAGCAGTTGGTGCGATGGCTGGCTGTGCTTGTGGCTGCGCTCGTCACGGCTGCGCTTGCCCGCGTGGTCCCCGGCCGTCCCGGTTATTGGCTCGACCTTGGCCTCATCATGTTTGCCCTCTATCTGGCGGGTTGCGCGGTGGGATCATGGCTGCGCGACTGGGTGCTGTCCGCCAATGCGAAGGCGGCATGAACTTTTTACCAGGGATCACTGACATGCCCATCGCCGCCGTTGCCCATTTTCGGATGTTCGGTCGTTACAATGCGTGGGCAAACGGTCGACTTTATGCCGCCGCGGCGCGGCTCTCAGTGGAACAATATCGTGCCGACCGTGGTGCTTTCTTCAAATCGGTCCACGGTACCCTCAATCATCTCCTGGTGACGGACCGGATCTGGATGCAGCGCTTTACCAACACGGGCGACGCACCGGACCGGCTGGACGCGATCCTGTTCGAGACAATGGACGAACTGCGTGCCGCGCGCGAGGCCGAGGACCGGCGGATCGTCGATTTTGTCGATGGTCTCGACGAGGCGCGCATCGCGGGGACGATCAAGTATCGCCGCGTCTCCTCGCCGGAGCAGTTCGAACAGCAACTGGCGCCTGCATTGGCGCACTGGTTCAATCACCAAACCCACCATCGCGGACAAGTTCATGCCCTGTTGACGGGCCTGGTCCGCGAGGCGCCGGAACTTGATCTCCTGCTTTTCCAGCGCATGACCGCAAGACCGGCCGCCTGAATTCATGAAGACTTTACTTAACCAAAGGCAGGCTCGCGCATGGGGATTTCTCCAGTGCCACCGCCAATGCAGCAAAACTACGGGGTCCGCTGCCGGAAAACCCCCTAATATATTGAAGAGGCGTGTTTTATTCGTACCAAGCGAATTCCACTCCGGCTCAAAACAAGCTACGACATGAGGCCGGAGAGCAAGCATGGTGCCGTCGTCGGCAACTGCCGCGCGGGCGCCATGGTTGGATCGTAACTCGAGGTCTAGATGCTGGAAGCAATACGCAGGGCGATCTCGTTTCTGCGCCACAGGCAAATCTTGCACAAGCTGGGTGTCGCGATCAGCGTCACGGTCATCGGGATCGCGTGCTATGTGCTTTATCACATGCTCCGGGGCATCGACGTCAACGAGGTCATTGAGGCCATCAAGAGCACCGAGCCGCGCTCGATCGCGCTGGCGGCGTTGTTCGTGGCGGCCGGCTATTTCACCCTGACCTTCTATGATCTGTTTGCGGTGCGCACGATCGGCCGAAACGACATTCCCTATCGCGTCAATGCGCTTGCGGCCTTCACCAGCTATTCGATCGGTCATAATGTCGGCGCCAGCGTCTTTACCGGCGGCGCGGTACGCTATCGCATCTATTCGGCCTGGGGACTGAACGCGATCGACGTCGCCAAGATCTGTTTTCTCGCAGGCCTCACCTTCTGGCTCGGCAATGCGGCAGTGCTCGGTCTCGGAATCGCCTACCATCCCGAAGCTGCAGCTGCGATCGATCAGTTGCCGCCATGGCTGAATCGCACGTTGGCGATTGCGATCATTATCGCGCTGGTGGCGTATGTGATCTGGGTCTGGATAAAACCCCGCAATGTCGGCCGTGGGCCCTGGACGGTAGTGCTTCCGGGCGGACCGTTGACGCTGTTGCAGATCGTGATCGGCATCGTCGATCTCGGCTTCTGCGCGCTTGCGATGTACGAGCTGGTGCCGGACGAACCCAACCTCGGCTTCGTCGTCGTTGCGGTGATTTTCGTCTCGGCGACCCTGCTCGGCTTCGCCAGTCACTCCCCCGGCGGGCTAGGCGTGTTCGACGCCGCCATGCTGGTTGGCCTGTGGCAGATGGACCGGGAAGACCTGCTGGCGGGAATGCTGTTGTTCCGCGTCCTCTATTATATTGCGCCGTTCGTCATATCTGTAATCTTACTGACGTTTCGAGAGGTTATACTGGGCACGCGGTTGAAACGCTTGCAGCAGCAGGCGCCACCCGGCGTGTCTGCGGAACCGCAACGCGAAGCCGTTTACGTTCGAGAGCGTGGAGATCCCGGCTCCTGACGTGGCGACCCGAACGGGATGAGTACCGGCCTGATGGCTATTGACGATTCTCCCTCTTCCATCTTTTCGCCCTGGCCGGACCGGCTGAGGCATTCGGCGATCATCCTGCTTGCCGCCGGTCTGGCGCTGGCTGTGGTGGTCGTGTTTGGCGAATTGTCACCGGTCCGTGCCGCCATCATTTTCCTCTGTATCGCCGCGGCCGCGCTGGTGCCCTGGCGGTTGCACGATGTCTCCGCGTCACGAGAAGACGTCCGCGGCGTTAACCCGGTCGAAACTGCCGCCGTCAGCGCCATCGTCTCCGGCATGCCGGATCCGGCTGTTTTGCTCGATCGCGCCGGCCGCGTCATTCACCTCAACGCGGCAGCCGCCCAGCTGGCGCCAGCGCTGCGCAAGAATGAACTCGCTCAATTCGCGTTGCGTTCGCCCGAGATCATCACCGCGCTCCGCGAAGCCATCGCGACCACGGAAACCCGTCGCACGACCTATCTCGACCACGTGCCGGTCGATCGCTGGATGGAACTGATCATCACGCCGATTTCGGTACCGACGCTGTTCGGCGGCGCCGACAAATGTATGTTGATGACCTTCCACGATCAGACACCGCTGCGTCGGGTCGAGGAAATGCGCGCCGATTTCGTCGCCAATGCCAGTCATGAATTGCGAACGCCGCTGGCGGCGCTGTCTGGCTTCATCGATACGCTGCAGGGACCGGCCAGGGACGACGCCAAGGCGCGTGAACGTTTCCTCGGCATCATGCATATCCAGGCAACGCGGATGGCAAGGCTGATCGACGACCTGTTGTCGTTGTCGCGGGTCGAACTCTCCGCCCACGTCCGCCCGGATACGCTGGTCGATATCGTTCCGATCATCCGGCAGGTCGCCGATGGGCTGGAGCCGTTGGCGCGCGAACGCCAGGTCGATATCGACATCGATCTGCCGGAGGCGCTGGTATGGATCGCAGGCGATCGCGAGGAGTTGCTGCGGTTGTTCGAGAACTTGATCGAGAACGCGCTGAAATACGGCGCGTCCGGCGGCAAGGTCATCGTCTCCCTCACCGCGGCGGTATCGGGCGAAGGCACGCCGGAGGTGCGGGTCGTGGTGCGAGATTTCGGTCCGGGCATCGCGCCGGAACATCTGCCGCGGCTCACCGAGCGCTTTTACCGGGTGGATGTCGGCGACAGCCGCGCTCAGGGCGGAACCGGACTCGGGCTATCGCTGGTCAAGCATATCGTAAACCGTCATCGCGGCCGGCTTTTGATCGAAAGCGTGCTGAAAAATGGCGCTACCTTTACCGCCTGCTTTCCCCAGGCCAAGACTCCCGTTTCGACATAGAAGACAAGTATTTTCAATAGCTTGTCTATGTCATCCAACTGTCATCAAACCTTCGTAAAAGCAGCATTGACCGCTCCTAAACGGACCGACGTGAGCGCTTGGCTTACGAGATGGAGACCAGCAATGAATTTCATGAAAACGATCGTCGTTGCCGGCCTGGTCGCCGCATCGACGTCGGCATTCGCCGCCGATATCACTGGAGCGGGCGCGACGTTCCCGTTCCCGATCTATTCGAAATGGGCCGATGCCTACAAAAAGGAAACTGGCAACGGTCTGAACTATCAGTCGATCGGTTCGGGTGGCGGCATCAAGCAGATCGAGGCCAAGACCGTGACCTTCGGGGCGACCGATATGCCCCTCAAGGTCGAGCAACTCGAGAAGGACGGCCTGGTGCAGTGGCCGATGGTCATGGGCGCGATCGTTCCGGTGGTCAATCTTGAGGGTGTGAAGCCCGGTGAATTGGTGTTCGACGGCGAAACGCTGGCCAATATCTATCTCGGCAAGATCACCAAGTGGGATGATCCGGCGATCAAGAAGCTCAATCCGAACGTGAAACTGCCAGGCGATGCCATCACCGTGGTTCGCCGCTCCGATGGATCGGGCACGACGTTCAACTTCACCGACTATCTCTCCAAGGTGAGCGCGGATTGGAAGACCAAGGTCGGCGCCGGCACCGCGGTGGAATGGCCGGCAGGCGTTGGTGCAAAGGGCAATGAAGGCGTTTCCGGCAATATCGGCCAGACCAAGAATTCGATCGGTTATGTCGAATATGCCTACGCCAAGCAGAACAAGCTGACCTACGCGGCGCTGGTCAACAAGGCCGGCAAGACCGTGCAGCCCACCGTCGCGGCATTCCAGGCCGCCGCTTCGAACGCCGACTGGGCGAAGGCGCCCGGTTATTACGTGATCCTCACCGATCAGCCGGGCGAACAATCGTGGCCCATCACGGCGTCGACCTTCATCCTGATGCACAAGGAGCCCACGGATAAGGCTGCCTCCGCCGAAGCGGTCAAATTCTTCAAATGGGCTTTCGCCAAGGGTGGTAAGATGGCGGAGGAACTCGACTACATTCCGATGCCGGAGGCAGTGGTCAAGCTGATCGAGAAGACCTGGTCGGCCGACATCAAGAGCTAAGCGTTGCGCAAACCGCTGCGCCCGGACGCTTTTGCGTCCGGGCGGGCAAGGCAACCACGCAAGTCCATTAACCCAGTACGACCGCGTTGAGTTGGGGTTGGATTTCCGGGCCTGCTTGCCGAACGCGGGCCGGAGCGACGCGGCTAAATGGCAAGAGACGCTTCACAAGAAGAAAAGCGACTCTCGAGGCGAGACGACAAACCAGCGGCTTTGAGCCAGACAGAGGGAATTGGCGTGGCAGAAATGGCCGTTCAAAGCGACGCAATGGAGGTCACGGGGCCTTACGATCGCGCCAAGGCGCTGAATGCCTTCAAGCTCGGTGACGTCACATTCTACTGGATTACCCGCGCCTGCGCGATCTCGGTCCTGCTCATCCTCGGCGGCATCATTCTTTCGCTGATCGTCGGCGCATGGCCGGCGATGAAGCAATATGGCATCGCGTTTCTGTGGACGCAGCGCTGGGCGCCGTCGGCCGATCCTCCGGTGCTCGGCGCGCTTGGCCCGATGTACGGCACGCTGGTGACCTCCTTCATCGCGATGTTGATCGCCATTCCCGTCGGCCTCGGCATCGCGATCTTCCTGACCGAGCTTTGTCCGCAATGGCTGCGTCGGCCGATCGGCATTGCCATCGAACTGCTCGCCGGAATCCCGTCGATCATCTACGGCATGTGGGGTTTCTTCGTGTTGGGCCCGTTCCTGGCCTATACGTTCCAGCCGTTCATGATCGGATTGTTCGACGGCGTTCCGGTGCTCGGTTCGATTTTCGCCGGTCCACCTTCCTATCTCAGCCTGTTCAACGCGGCGCTGATTCTTGCGATCATGGTGCTTCCGTTCATCACCGCGATCTCCGTTGACGTCTTCAAGACGGTGCCGCCGGTCCTCAAGGAGGCTGCCTACGGCGTCGGCTGCACCACATGGGAAGTGGTCCGCAATGTGGTGATCCCCTATACCCGCGTCGGCGTGATCGGCGGCATCATGCTGGCGCTTGGCCGCGCGCTCGGCGAGACCATGGCGGTCACCTTCATCATCGGAAATTCCTTCCGCATTTCGTCCTCGATCTTTGCGCCGGGCACCACGATATCGGCGGCGATCGCGAGCGAGTTTGCCGAAAGCGACGGGTTGCACCAGTCCGCGCTGATCCTGCTTGGCCTGCTGCTGTTCGTGCTGACCTTTATCGTGCTTACCGCGGCGCGGCTGATGCTGCTGCGGCTGGAAAAGAAGGCGGGAAAGTAAGGCCATGAACCCGATCTATATCCGTCGCCGCCGCAGGGACGTCATCATCCGCGCGCTTTGCTTCGGCGCCGCGATGTTCGGCGTGACCTGGTTGGCGCTGATCCTGTTCACGCTGTTTTATAACGGGCTTGCCGGCCTCAATCTCGATGTCTTCACCCAGAACACGCCGCCGCCGGGATCGAACGAGGGTGGCTTGTTGAACGCCATCACCGGCTCGGTCATCATGACCGTGATCGGCGTCGGCATCGGCGCGCCGCTCGGCCTGTTCGCCGGAACCTATCTTGCCGAATATGGCCGGAACGACCGCCTCACTTCGGTAATCCGCTTCATCAACGACATCCTCTTGAGCGCGCCCTCGATCATCATCGGCCTGTTCATCTACGGCGCCATCGTGGTGCCGATGGGCGGGTTCTCGGCGCTTGCCGGGTCGCTGGCGCTAGCGGTGATCGTGATCCCCGTCGTGCTGCGGACTACCGAAGACATGCTCCTGCTGGTCCCCAATCCGTTGCGCGAGGCGGCGTCCGCGCTTGGCCTGCCGCGCTCGCTCGTCATCAAGCGCATCGCCTATCGCGCGGCGCGCTCTGGCCTGATCACCGGCGTGCTGCTGGCAACCGCGCGCGTCGCCGGCGAAACCGCGCCCTTGCTGTTCACCGCGCTCTCCAACCAGTTCTTCAGCCTCGACCTCACCAAGACGATGGCCAACCTGCCGGTCACCATCAACAATTTCGTGCAGAGCCCCTACGCCTATTGGAAGCAGCTCGCTTGGAGCGGGGCCCTGATCATCACGCTCACCGTACTCGCTCTCAACATCGGCGCGCGTATTCTTGGTGCCGAGAGGACCGCAAAATGACCGACCTTTCCGTATCCGTGAGTGTTCCAAGCGCGCCGGCGCCGTCGATGCCGGGTCAAGCAGGCGGTCACGCCGAGCCGCCGCCCAAGGTCACCGCGCGCGGCCTGAATTTCTATTACGGTGAAAACCACGCGCTGAAGAACATCAACATCACGCTTGGCACCAATCGCGTTACGGCCTTTATCGGGCCGTCAGGTTGCGGCAAGTCGACATTGCTGCGGATTTTCAACCGCATGTACGATCTCTATCCGGGGCAGCGCGCCACCGGCAAGCTGATGCTCGACCAGACCAACATTCTGGACCCCAAGCTCGATCTCAATCTGTTGCGGGCGCGGGTCGGGATGGTGTTCCAGAAGCCGACGCCGTTTCCGATGACCATCTACGAGAACATCGCGTTCGGCATCCGCCTCTACGAGAAGATTTCCAGGTCGGAGATGGACGACCGCGTCGAGAAGGCGCTGCGCGGCGGCGCGCTCTGGAACGAAGTCAAGGACAAGCTCAATGCGAGCGGCCTGAGCCTTTCGGGCGGGCAGCAACAAAGGCTTTGTATCGCCCGCACCGTGGCGGTGCGGCCGGAAGTGATCCTGTTCGACGAGCCGTGTTCGGCCCTCGATCCGATTTCAACCGCAAAGGTCGAGGAACTGATCCAAGAGCTGGCCGAAAACTACACCATCGCCATCGTCACCCATAACATGCAGCAGGCGGCCCGCGTCTCGGACAAGACCGCTTTCATGTACCTCGGTGAACTGATCGAGTTCGATGAGACCAACAAGATCTTCACGTCGCCGAACGATCGACGCACCCAGGACTACATTACCGGCCGGTTCGGCTAAGGAGAATTAGATGGCTTCAGAACATACCGCCAAGGCGTTCGACAGCGATCTGCAGGAGCTGACCCGGCTGGTTGCGGAAATGGGCGGTCTCGCCGAACGCATGATCGTCGAGTCCGTCGATGCGCTGATCCGCCGCGACGTCGCGCTCGGCAACCGCGTGGTCCAAGCCGATGCCGAAATCGACAATCTGCAACGCCTGATCGAGGAGCGCGCGGTGTTGACCATCGCACGGCGCCAGCCGATGGCGGTGGACTTGCGCGAAATCGTCGGCGCGATGCGGGTGGCAACCGATCTCGAGCGGATCGGCGACCTCGCCAAGAACATGGGCAAGCGCGTGGCGGCGCTCGAAAGCGATTTTCAACCGCTGAAGCTGATCCGCGGACTGGAGCACATGACCGACCTCGTGCAATCGCAAGTCAAATCCGTGCTCGACGCCTACGCGGCGCACGACCTGCCCGCGGCGATGACGGTCTGGAAGGGCGATGAGGAAGTGGACGCCATTTGCACGTCCCTGTTCCGCGAGCTTCTGACCTACATGATGGAAGATCCGCGCAATATCAGTTTTTGCATTCATCTGATGTTCTGCGCCAAGAACATCGAGCGGATCGGCGATCACGCCACCAATATCGCGGAAACTGTTTTTTACATGATCGAGGGCCAGCAAATACTCGACAAGCGCCCGAAGGGCGACATGACGACCTTTGCCACGACTGTTCCTGGAAACTAAGCAAGATCCGGAGACGTGAGTATCCGAAAAGATAAAAGGCAAACAAAGAGGCCTAAGTCGGCGTTTTCAAGCGAAGTGGCAGCCGGTTCGCGTGACGAAAGTGCGTCAACTTGTAAAAATCGTTTTTCGAGCGAGTTGGAGAACGTATCGCATGATGAAGACGGGTCCTAAACACGAGAGAAGGCTAAGCACATGAGCGCCCGCATTCTGGTGGTAGAAGACGAGGAGGCGCTCACGACTCTGTTGCGCTACAACCTCGACGCCGAAGGCTATGACGTCGAAACGGTCGGACGCGGCGACGACGCCGACACGCGTTTGAAGGAGCGGGTGCCCGACCTGATCGTGCTCGACTGGATGCTGCCGGGTCTGTCCGGCATCGAACTGTGCCGCCGCCTGCGGGCGCGGCCGGAGACGAGGCAATTGCCGATCATCATGCTGACCGCGCGCGGCGAGGAGAGCGAGCGGGTCAGGGGCCTTGCGACTGGCGCCGACGATTACATCGTCAAGCCTTTCTCGGTGCCGGAGTTGCTGGCGCGGGTGAAGGGCCTGTTGCGCCGGGCAAGCCCGGAACGGCTTGCAACCGTGCTCACCTACGGCGACATCGAGCTCGACCGCGAGAAGCGCCGCGTCGCGCGCTCGGGGCGTCCGGTCGATCTGGGTCCGACGGAATACCGGCTGCTGGAGTTTTTCCTCGAGCATCCGGGACGGGTATTCAGCCGCGAGCAACTGCTTGACAGCGTCTGGGGCCGCGACATCTATATCGACGAGCGTACCGTCGATGTGCATATCGGGCGGCTGCGCAAACTGCTCAACCCCGGCCGCGAGCAGGATCCGATCCGCACCGTGCGCGGCGCCGGCTATGCGCTCGACGATCGGTTCGCGAAGGTGGAGTAGCAGTCGATTGCTAGGAGCCGTCGTCTCTGCGTTCGCGGGGACGACACCAAGCATGGAAGGGAGACCTCATCCAGAGAAGCGCGCACTTGCGCACCTCTCGAAGGATGGAGGCAAGTAGCGCACCATGCTTCGAAACGCACCCTTGGCGCGCCTCAGCATGATGTCCGAAAGTTACCGCGTTGTCTTCGGCGGCTGGCGGCGGCGGTCGCCGGCTGGCTGATAGGCGATCCGCGAGTGATGCGCGCAATAGGGCAGGCTGGTCAGCGCCTTGCCACCGCAGAAGAAGAATTCCGGACTGGAGGGATCGCCGATCGGCCAGTGGCAGGTGGCTTCGTTCAGCTCGAGTAGCGACAGCCGCTGGCTCAACGGTACCACATTGTCGTAGGCGATCGGATCCGGCTCCAGCTCGACCTCGAAAGCGTGGGCGAGCGCCGTGTTGCCACGCGAGACCGGACGTGACACCCGCATCATGTGCTGGGCTGGCCGGGCCTTGCGCTGGCGTGGCGCCGCGGAAGAGGGGCTCTTGGCGCGGCCAGAGAGGCCCAGCCGGTGGACTTTGCCGATGACCGCATTTCGGGTCACATTTCCGAGCTCAGCGGCAATCTGGCTCGCCGACAGTCCGGCTTCCCAGAGCTTTTTCAGTTGCTCGACACGATCGTCAGACCAGGTCAATACTGTCATCGCACCCTTTCCTTCGCGTCGCGCCGGCCGATTTCTGGGGCAGCGCTGCGATGCCAATCGTCTCAAAAATCCCTTCCGGCAGAATCCCTTAGCCCTCGCCGGGCGCGAAAAGCGCGCCCGAACGTTAACGCCGAACACTTGCGACTTAGAGGGACAGGACCACCGCACGAGATGTCGTACCCGACGGGAAAGAAGCTACAATATGGCGTGACTCCGGCGCAAGAGTCCGCGTGAGTGCGTCCACATGTTCCGTGATTTAAACCTTGCAATGCAATCTCTCAGCGACACCGGATGTTTACGGCCCGGCCGGCTCGCGACCGGTTGACACTTATCCCCGCGCGCATAGAATGGTTCTCCACGTGCCGCCCTGAAAAGGCGGCACGTTTTGTTTTCCGGGACTGGTCGTCGATGCGACCGCGCAAATGCGCGCAATACGGCCGGTTCGAACTCTCCAGTGCCGCTGATTTGAAGTTCCTGCAGTGGTTGCCGCGAATTCGCAACAGGAACTTCAAATCGAAAGCGGCACTGGATCTTAAGTTTGCCTATCCCCTTTGCTCTCCGAAGTTCGTGTAGGGGGTCGGCTCGCGACGTGATCACGAATTTCGGAAAAGAAGGCACTGGTGATAGCCATGACCACGAGCGCGACGTCGCATCTGCTTCCCGTATTCGCCAGGGTCGATCTCGGATTCGAGCGCGGCGAAGGCGCGTGGCTGATCGCCACCAACGGCGAACGCTATCTCGATTTCACCTCCGGAGTCGCGGTGAATGCGCTCGGCCATTGTCACCCGCATCTCGTCGCGGCGCTTCAGGAGCAGGCGACGAAGCTTTGGCACATGTCGAACCTGTTCAAGAGCCCCGATGGCGAGCGGCTCGCGTCACGATTGTGCGAGGCGAGCTTCGCCGACTTTGTGTTTTTCGCAAATTCCGGCGCCGAGGCGATGGAATGCGCGATCAAGATCACGCGCAAATATCACGCCGCCAAGGGCCACCCCGAGCGCTACCGGATCATCACCTTCGAGGGCGCCTTTCACGGGCGCACGCTGGCGACGCTCGCGGCGACCGGCTCGGCCAAATATCTCGAAGGCTTTGGGCCGCCGATGGATGGTTTCGATCAGGTGGCGCTTGGCGATCTCGACGCCGTCAAGAAGGTAATGGGCCCGCACAGCGCCGGCATCCTGATCGAGCCACTGCAGGGTGAAGGTGGCGTGCGCGCGGCGCCTCATGCCTTCTACAAGGCATTGCGTCAGCTCTGCGACGATAACGGCCTGCTTCTGATTTTCGATGAGGTTCAGACCGGCATGGGCCGCACCGGCGATCTGTTCGCCTACAAGCGGCTTGGTGTTGTGCCCGACGTGATGCCGCTTGCCAAGGCGCTCGGCGGCGGCTTTCCGATCGGCGCCTGTCTTGCCACCGCCGAAGCGGCGTCCGGCATGACGCCGGGTTCGCACGGCTCGACCTTCGGCGGCAACCCGCTCGCGGTCGCCGCGGCCAACGCCGTGCTGGATGTGATGCAAAAGCCGGGTTTCTTCGACCACGTGCAGAAAATGTCGCTGCTGTTCAAACAGAAGCTCGCCGCGGTGATCGATCGCCATCCGGCCGTGCTCACCGAGGTGCGGGGCGAGGGGCTCTTGATCGGCGTCAAGGCGGTGGTGCCGTCGGGCGATCTGGTGACGGCGCTGCGGGAGCAAAACCTGCTCACGGTCGGCGCCGGTGAAAATGTGGTGCGGCTGCTGCCGCCATTGATCGTCACCGAGGGTGAGATCGAGGAGGCTGTCGTACGGCTCGATCGCGCTTGCACGGCATTGTCCGCCAATCAGTTGAAACAGGCGGCCGGGCGATGAGCAAGGCGTTGCGTCATTTCCTGGATATCAACGAGCTCCCGACCAAGGAGCTGCGCAACATGCTCGAGGCCAGCATCGCCATGAAGGCGAGGCTGAAGGCGCAAAAGAACACCGGCGAGACGCCGAAGCGGCCGCTCGAGGGCAAGACGCTCGCGATGATCTTCGAAAAGCCCTCGACCCGGACGCGGGTGTCGTTCGACGTCGGCATGCGCCAGCTCGGCGGGGAATCGATCATGCTGACGGGAGCGGAAATGCAGCTCGGGCGCGGTGAGACCATCGCCGACACCGCGCGCGTGCTGTCGCGCTACGTCGACGCCATCATGATCCGCATTCTCAACCATGACGCGCTGCTGGAACTTGCCGCGCATGCCACCGTGCCCGTCATCAACGGGCTGACGCGGCGCTCTCATCCCTGCCAGGTGATGGCGGATCTGATGACGTTTGAGGAACATCGCGGTCCAATCACCGGCCGCACGGTGGCCTGGAGCGGCGACGACAACAACGTGCTGGCGTCGTGGGCGCATGCGGCGGAGCGGTTCAAATTCACTTTGAACGTGGCGACCCCGTCAGAGCTTGCGCCCAACAAGGCGATGCGCGACTGGATCAAGGCGACGGCCGCGCCGATCATGCTCGGCAACGATCCGGAGGCCGCGGTGCGCGGCGCCGATTGCGTGGTCACCGACACCTGGTTCTCGATGGGCGACAAGGATGGCGAGCACCGCCACAATTTGCTCCGGCCCTATCAGGTCAATGCCCGGCTGATGTCGCTCGCAAAGCCCGATGCGCTGTTCATGCATTGCCTGCCCGCCCATCGCGGCGACGAAGTCACCGACGAGGTGATCGACGGCCCGCAATCGGTGGTGTTCGACGAGGCCGAAAATCGCCTTCACGTCCAGAAAGGCATTCTGGCGTGGTGTTTTGAGGCGGTGGCCTAATCACAAAAAACGATCGTCATCCCTGCAAAGGCGAAAGCAGGAGCCCCTACCGCGCGATCTCTTATTTTGCGATATGGCCGACATCATACGAAACTATTCAGAGCGGTGGTATTGGTCCCTGATTTCGCGGGGACGACACGCAGAGATGTTTTTGTGTCCCTCGAGCCCCCTTTCGTTTTGCGACGGCCGACCCCAGATAGAGCGCCATGACGTCACAATCCCCCGACATGAAAATTCAGGAAGCCCCGGTCCGCGCGCCGTCGCCGGTTCCGGTCGACGACGCGGTATTGCCGTTCGAGGTGGCCGAACTCGATCTGCGCGGCCGTCTGACCCGGCTTGGTCCCGGGCTCGACGATGTGCTCGCCAAGCACGATTATCCTGCCCCGGTCGCCAAACTGCTCGGTGAAGCCATCGTGCTCACGACGCTGCTCGGCTCGTCCTTGAAATTCGATGGCCGCTTCATTCTGCAGACCCAGACCGATGGTCCGGTGTCGTTTCTGATCGTCGACTTCCAGGCGCCGGATCGCCTGCGCGCCTATGCGCGGTTCGATGCGAGGCGGCTCAAGGAGGGTCAGGATTCCGGCGCGCTGCTAGGCAAGGGCCATCTCGCCATGACCATCGACCAGGGTCCGGACATGAGCCGCTATCAGGGCCTGGTGGCGCTCGACGGCGGAAGTCTGGAAGATGCCGCGCACGAATATTTCCTGCGCTCAGAACAGATTCCGACGCGGGTGCGGCTCGCTGTCGGCGAGGAATGGCGCGGCGGAGAGGGCGGTCCGAAACGCCGCTGGCGTGCCGGCGGCATGTTGCTGCAGTTTCTGCCCAAGGCGCCGGAGCGCGCGCGGCAGGCCGATCTGCATCCGGGCGACGCGCCGGAGGGCACTGTTGCCCACACGATTGCTGAAGACGAAGCCTGGATCGAAGGCCAGTCCCTGATCGCAACCGTTGAGGATGTCGAACTGATCGATCCGGATTTGTCGGGCGAGCGGTTGCTCTATCGCCTGTTTCACGAGCGCGGGGTGCGGGTGTTCGCGCCGCTGCCCCTGCGCGCGCAATGCTCCTGCTCGCGCGATGCGGTGTCCGCGATGCTGAAAAGCTTCGCGCCCAGCGACCGCGCCGAAATGGTCAAGGATGGCAAGGTGGTGGTGACCTGCGAATTCTGCTCGTCCGTCTATCAATTCACCCCGCATGAGGCGGGCGTGGAGTAGCCGGGGCTCGCTAAAGAATGTTTTCTAGCGAAGTGGATATCGGTTTGCCCAATATGAGGTGTCAAAGCAAATAAGGGGCGTCGATTCCGTTTCATCCAGAATCAGGCTCCAGCCTCGCGCGGACGCCCAGTCGCCAGGCCGAAGGTGGAACGCCCATCATCTTCTTGAAGGCGCGGCTGAAGGCGGCTTCGAACTCGTAGCCGATCTCGGCGGCGATCGTCGCCATGTTGGAACTCCCGCGGTTTAGCATCTCGGACGCAACCTGCATTCGCCACTTGGCGAGATAATGCGCAGGGGGAATTCCGACGAACTGGGTAAATCGCTCGGCCAACACCGTTCGCGAGGTCCCGCATTGCCGCGCAAGTCCCTCGATGGTCCAGCTAAATGACGGACGGGCATGGATCAGCGCCAATGCCTTGCCGACGACGGGATCGCGCAAGCCCGCAAGCCAGCCGATGTCTTGCTGCGGCAACGTTTCGATGTAACGCCGCACCACATCAATGAACATCAGCTCGCTGAGCTTGGTGAGCACGCTTTCGCTGCCGGCGCGCTTGTCGGCGACTTCGGCGACTGCAAAGTGAATGAACTGGCCAAGCCAGCCGGCGTCGTTCCTGCGCGGGTCGCCGGCCTTCAGCATCGGCGGCAGAGCTTCAAGCAGCGGGTTGAAAGGCTTGGAATCGCAGGCAAGATAGCCGCACACCAGCTTGGCCGACACCGCCCCGCCATTCATGAGGTTGAGGTGAAAGGGAAGGTGACCGGCCTCGGCAATGTCGATCATATCCGCGCTCGGCGGATCTGCGTGCATGCCGGTGCTGCTCGACATCACGTGCGGGTCGGCGTTGGTGAACACCACGACTTCCCCGGCCTCGAGCGGCACCGGCTCTCCGCCATCGAGGGTGGCAAAGCAGCGGCCAGCCGTCACAACATGATAGGCGATGAGATGATCGGCGCCGGGCAGGATTTTCGGCAGGATCAGATCGCGCGCGGGAGAATGAACCGACCATGGGTCCTGCGCGGCGATATCGAAATATGCGGCGCCGGTGAGCCGTACGGTCTTGAGGACATCAGACAGGGCATCCGCGGACATCTTCTGCTTGCCAAGTGAATGATTGGGTTGTGGTCCGTACCAGTTTGGTCATCAAAATCCGAAATCTGTTCAACGGTTTTGCAAATTACGGACGTTTGATCAAGCAAGCGGGACGCTCGATCAACCAGGACGCCTCAATCATCGTTTGGCGCGGTCCGTCGACCAAGAACGCTCGGGCAAATCGGGACGCCAAATCAAGTAGTGCGAACGCGCGGTCATTCAGTTCGGCGCCGGAACGCGTCATACGACGGGCTCATACGAGCGACAGTTGTCGACGTGAATAAGGAGATCGAACATCATGACAACGCATACGGGAAAATGCTTTTGCGGCGCGGTCGAGATCGAAGCGCAGGGCCAGCCCGAAGCCATGGGTTACTGCCATTGCTCCTCCTGCCGGTCGTGGTCGGCAGCACCGGTAAATGCCTTCACGTTGTGGAAGCCGCAGAGCGTGAGGGTGACGAAGGGCGCGGAGTTTCTCGGCAAATTCATGAAGACCGAGACCAGCAACCGGCAGTTTTGCAAGCGGTGTGGAGGTCACCTCATGACCGATCATCCGTCGTTGGGACTGGTCGACGTTTACGCGGCGACCATACCGGGCCTGAAGTTCAGCCCTGGCGTCCATGTCAACTACGCAGAGACAGTACTGCCGATGAAGGACGGGCTGCCGAAGCTGAGAGACTTTCCAGCCGAACTGGGCGGGTCCGGCGTTGCCGTGCCTGAATAGCGGCGGCTCGCCGCGGAGACGGGTCCACAGGCGCTGGATCAGTCTCGCCGTGGTTCAATGCGTCTTGCTGTGGTCGATTCCGAAAACCGGCGTCGATCTTCCGCAATCGCGTCCAACCTTCACCCTGTCGCGACCGGCCGGTCAGGCGCTCACGAAGAGTGCGGTCGACATCTATTTCATTGAGGAGAACAGCCATGGAAGTGACGAAGTTCAAAGCAATCCAGGACCCGATCAAGGCGCTCTACAGCAAGGAGGCCGGTGCGGCGTTTCTGACCCTGAAAGCGAGAGGCTCGGCGAGCGACTCCACCGTGACCTGCAAGGTCGAGACGGGTCGCGGACTTGCGCTCGCCGGTATTCATCCGAAGGCCGGCGGAACAGGGCAGGAGCTCTGCTCGGGCGACATGCTGCTTGAAGCGCTTATCGCCTGTGCCGGCGTCTCAATGCGGGCTGCGGCCGCGGTGCTTGAAATTCCGATCAAGTCAGCGCAGGTATCGGCCGAAGGCGATGTCGATCTGCGCGGTACGCTGGGCGTTACCGAGGGTGTGCCTGTCGGCTTCAAGGATATCCGCCTGCGGTTCGATATCGACTCTGACGCAACCGAGGCCGAACTCGATCGACTGATCGAGCTTACAGACCGCTATTGCGTCATCCTTCAGACCATCCAGAGCAGGCCCAAAACCACGGTGATGCTGAACAGGATCCGGTGATGGTTGCGGTATGGGGAAAGTTCCGCTGCCATGGCATTGGCGGCAAGCCATTCAACTGCCTGGACCGTTCCCAAGCGCCTTGCAGGGACGTTGCAGTTCGAGCGTGAAGCAAAACAAAGACGACGGTGCCGTCAATTCAACACGCGCTTGTTGTCGGGGCTGTCGAGCGAAAATGTTGGCACGTCGATTTCGAACTTCTCGCCGCTCTCGTTCACCATCTGATAACGCCCGGTCATGAAACCCGACGCGGTCGGAAGCGGCACGCCGGAGGTATATTCGAAGCGTTCGCCTGGCGCCAAAACCGGCTGCTCGCCGACCACCCCTTCGCCGCGGACTTCCTGCTTGCGCCCGGTCGCATCGGTGATGATCCAGTGTCGCGTGCGCAGTTGCACGGTCTCGTTGCCTGAATTGGTGATGACGATGGTATAGGACCAGAAATATTGGCGGTTTTCCGCCGACGAGCGTTCCGGCAGGAAGTTCGGTTCGACGGTGACTTCGATATGGCGGGTAACGGCGCGGTACATGCGAGGTTGGTCTTCCGAAATCATGTAATATCATATCCAATAGTTCGGACAGAACCAATTGCCGAGGTCGGCGATCCAGGGACCTCTTCCACCGGTTCCTATCCTTGTTTCACCACAGTCCTCACCTAAGCGGGTCGCGGAGCGGATTTGACATTCGCCCCAAATCAGCCGCGAACTGCGCAAAGCGAGTGTCAATTCCGAAACTCCACTACGACCCTGTATTTGCCAGTGGCCCTTTGATTTCAACATTCGCAAAAAATGCCTGCCGAAACAGGATGCGAATGTTAGGATCGGACCACTCACCGCGCAACTTGCCTGCGGTGTTTAGGGCTATACTATCTCCCGGCCATGCGCGCCCATAGGCCGCCGGCCCAAGACGGTGTCAGATGACCTCAGTAGCCGATCGAATTGCCGGACCACCGCTCGCGGCTGACGCGGACGTGGTCGGGCGCGACAGCGTCCCCGCGCAGGCGGCAATCCCGGCCATTTCACTGCCGGCCACCGGCGAGCGCGAGCTGAGGCTCGATCTGTTCCGCGGGCTGGCGCTCTGGCTGATCTTCATCGATCACCTGCCGCCCAATCTTCTGACCTGGTTGACGATCCGCAACTACGGATTCAGCGACGCCACCGAAATCTTCATTTTTATTTCCGGCTACACGGCCGCCTTCGTCTATGGCCGCGCGATGCGTGAAGCCGGCTTCGTGGTCGCGACCGCGCGCATCCTGCGGCGGGTCTGGCAGATTTACGTCGCGCACGTGTTTCTGTTCACGATTTTCCTCGCGGAAATCTCCTACGTCGCCACCAGCTTCGAGAATCCGCTCTACAGCGAAGAAATGGGCATCATGGATTTCCTCAAGGAGCCGGACGTCACCATCGTCCAGGCACTGCTCCTGAGATTCCGTCCGGTCAACATGGACGTGCTGCCGCTCTACATCGTGCTGATGCTTTTCCTTCCCCTCATTCTCTGGCTGATGAAACGGAGCCCTGATCTCACGCTGGCGTTGTCGGTCGCGCTCTACGCCGCCACCTGGGAATTCGATCTCTATCTGTCGGCCTACCCGAACGGCGTCTGGGTGTTCAATCCGTTCGCCTGGCAATTGTTATTCGTGTTCGGCGCGTGGTGCGCGCAAGGCGGTGCGCAGCGGATGTCGCGGATTCTTTCATCGCCGATCACGTTGTGGATTTCGTTCGCATATCTGCTGTTCGCGTTCCTGGTCACGCTGACATGGTATTGGCCGCAGCTCAGCCATTTGATGCCGCGCCGGCTCGAGCAGTGGATGTATCCGATCAGCAAGACCGATCTCGACGTGTTGCGCTTCGCGCATTTCCTGGCGCTCGCCGCGGTGACCGTGCGCTTCCTGCCGAAGGACTGGCCGGGACTGAAGTCGCCCTGGCTGCGGCCGCTGATCTTGTGCGGCCAGCACTCGCTGGAGATTTTCTGCCTTGGCGTGTTCCTGGCGTTCGGCGGGCACTTCCTGCTTGCCGAACTTTCCGGCGGCGCCGGGTTGCATTTTGTTATCAGTATTTCCGGAATCCTGATCATGTCCGCCGCGGCATGGCTGTTTTCGTGGTACAAGCATTCTGCCGACAAGAGTGGATCCCGGACCAAGGGCACCGGCGGCAACGCCGATATGGCGGGAGGGGGGGCATGAAGTCCGTCTCTGGGCCCATCCTGGGCATGATCGTGCTGGCCGGTCTTCTGACCGCGGCGCCGGCGCGGGCCGAGGATGTGCCAGCGAAAGACGCCCCTGCAAAAGATGCGCCTGCAACTTGCGAGGTGCCGGACTATCTTCTCGCAACCGAAAACGCGCTTCCCAAGGTCGCGGAAGCCATAAAAGACAAGCATTCGCTAGACATATTGGTCATTGGCAGCCGGTCGTCGACCATCAATCCGACGGCGAATAGTTCGGAATTGGCCGCCTATCCCGGCCGGCTGCAAGTGGCGCTGAAGGAGAAATTACCGTCGGTTGCGGTCAACGTCTCCGTAGAAATACAGACCAAGAAAACCGCCGAGGAAGTCGCTGCCGGCTTGGCGAAGCTTATGGAAGGTAAAAAGCCGACTTTAGTCGTCTGGCAGACGGGTACGGTCGATGCGGTAAGATCGGTCGACCCGGAGGATTTCCGCACCGCGGTAGACGAGGGAGTTGTTGCGCTGCAAGAGGCCGGGGCCGATGTGATCTTAATGAATCCGCAATATAGCCCGCGCACGGAAACGATGATTTCCGTACCGCCATACTTAGATAATATGCGCGTGGTGGCGCAGCAGCACGAGGTTCCGCTGTTCGACCGCTTCGCTATCATGCGGCACTGGGCCGAGTCGGGAGAGTTCGATCTGTTTAGCGCATTTCACGGTGTTGAGCTTGCAAAGCGTGTTCACAACTGCATCGGCGTTGCGCTGGCGCAATTCGTGATCGACGCCGCGCATCTCAATCCGGCTCAGCAGAACTGAGGATCTTGTAATTTATGATATTTGAGAGTTGTCGTCGCCCTTTTTACAGAACGACATGGTTGGCTATGCCTGCGGTCGCAGCGTTCGCGATGCTGACGCCGGCCGCGATCGCGCCGGTTCGCGCGCAGGCCGCCCAGCAGGCGGCATTGTCCGATAGTGCGAAATCCGACAGCGCCAAGCCTTCTCCCCCGGCGGCCGGAAAGGCCGAGCAGGGCAATGTGGCCGCCGTCGACCCGAACAATCCACCGCAGCCACAGAGCCTCACCGGCAAGGCGATCGAGAAGGTCAAACAGGTCGCGAAATCGGCCAGCGACATTTTCAGCCGCGTTCCTTGCCTGCCGCCGAAGGGCGCCCCCAAGACGATCGGATCGCTGCCGCGTGTTGCGGGCAAGCTCGCTGCGGGCGAGCCGGTGTTGATCATTGCCTTCGGATCATCCTCGACCGCCGGCTACGGATCGACTTCACCGGAATTCTCCTACCCCAACCGTCTGGCGGTCCAGCTGCACCGGAAGTATCCGCAAGCCGATATCACCGTCGTCAATCGCGGCCGGGGCGGAGAAGATGCGCCCGAAATGATGAAGCGCCTGCAGGCCGAAGTGATCGACATGAAGCCGGATCTCGTGATCTGGCAGGTCGGCACCAACGCCGTGTTGCGCAATCTCGATCCCGGCGAGACTGCGCAGCTGGTCGAGGGTGGCGTCGCCCGCATTCAGGCGGGCGGAGCCGATCTCGTGCTGGTCGATCCGCAATATTCGCCGGCCGTCAACGAGCATCAGGAAAGCGCGAGCCGGATGATAAAGCTGCTCGGCAAGGTCGCGCAGCTTCGCCATGTCGGGGTGTTCCCGCGCTTCGAGGTGATGCGCCAGTGGCACGAGAACCAGGCGCTGCCGATCGACAGTTTCGTGATTGCCGATGGCCTGCACATGAACGACTGGGGTTACGCCTGCTTCGCCCAGCTGCTTGGCGACGACATCATCAGATCGGTCGGCCAGATCAAGCTTGGCGTCAACGTGCCGTCCGACGTGCAGACCTATCGGCCGATGTGAAGGTCTGCGTAGCGCCGCCGACAATTGTTGTGGGACAACCTCACGCCTTTTCCAGCGCCGCGTGCAAATCCTCGATCAGGTCATCAGGGTGTTCGAGGCCGGTGGAGAACCTGATGAAGCCGTCGCTGATCCCGAGCTCGGCGCGCGCCTCTGCCGTCAATCGTTGATGCGTGGTGGTCGCCGGATGGGTGACGAGACTTTTGGCATCGCCGAGATTGTTCGAGATCCGTGCAAGCTTCAACGCGTTGAGCGTGCGGAACGCCGCCGCCTTGCCGCCCTTGACCTCGAAGCCGACCAGCGTCGATCCGGCGCGCATCTGTTTCTTCACCAAGGCGGCCTGTGGATGATCGGCGCGGCCAGGATAGATCAAACGCGAGATTTTCGGATGCCGCGCCAGCGCGTCCGCCAACGCGGCCGCGGTCTCGGTCTGGGCGCGGACCCGGACTGCGAGCGTCTCCAGCCCCTTGAGCAAGACCCAGGCATTGAATGGTGACAGCGACGGCCCGGTCTGGCGCATGAACGTATGGATGTGCTCGGTGATGAATTGCTCCGATGCGAGGATGATTCCGCCGAGGCAGCGGCCCTGGCCGTCGATGTGCTTGGTCGCGGAATACACCACGACATCGGCGCCGAGCGACAGCGGGCTCTGCCAGATCGGTGTCGCAAACACGTTGTCGACGATCAGCCGTGCGCCACCGCGGTGTGCGATCTCGGCGATGGCGCCGATGTCGAGCACGTCGAGTGTCGGATTGGTCGGGCTCTCCAGGAACAGGCTCCTGGTGTTCGGCCGCATCGCGCGTTGCCACTGATCGAGATCGAGCCCGTCGACCAGGGTGGACTGGATGCCGTAGCGCGGCAGCAGATCCTCCACCACGTAACGGCACGACCCGAACATCGCCTTCGCGGCCACGACGTGATCGCCCGCCTTCAACGGCGCCAGCATCGCGGTCGTCACCGCGGCCATGCCGGTCGCGGTCGAGCGGCCGGCTTCGGCGCCCTCCAGCTCGATCATGCGGCGCTCGAACATCGCAATCGTCGGATTGGAATAGCGCGAATAGATGTAGCCGGGGTCGTCGCCCTTGAACCGCGCCTCGCATTGCTCGGCGCTGTCGTAGACATAGCCCTGGGTAAGAAACAGCGCCTCGGACGTTTCCCCGAATTCCGAGCGGATGGTTCCGGCATGCACCAGCCGGGTCTCGGGGCGGTAGCGGGCAGTGGAAACGGGCGCAGCAGACTTCGACATGTGACCTCCATCGTGACCAGCCGTGAGGATGGTCACAAAAAACCGGCCCGGAAAAATTCCACAGGCCGGGATCACACTGTCCCCGGCCTGTTTAGCGATTTATTTTACGTGGCTGCAAGCCGGCCGGCTCAAATCACCACGGGATAAGTCATGCTGATATTCCCTCGCACTCTTTCCGTCAAGGCGGCCATCGGTTAACCGGTAAAAGTCCATATTTTCAGCGTCTGGATGGCCTGGTCATCCCTAAAGGACCGTACCCGTGAGCTTTGCGCTTTCGCCCGGTGCCAACGGCATCCTGCCCGACCGCATGATCGCGGCGATGGCGGATGCCGGCCTGATCCTCCCGGCCTATCCGTTTGTCGAAAGCCAGATCCAGCCGGCCAGCCTCGATCTGCGTCTTGGCGACATCGCCTACCGGGTGCGGGCGAGCTTTCTGCCGGGTCCCGGCGCCACCGTGGCCGAACGCATCGACGAGTTGAAACTCCATGAGATCGATCTCGCCGACGGCGCAGTTTTGGAGACGAACTGCGTCTACATCGTGCCGCTCCTGGAGTTGCTCGCACTGCCACCGGAAATCGTCGCCGCCGCCAATCCCAAGAGCTCGACCGGGCGGCTCGATGTCTTCACCCGCGTGATCGCGGACGGCACGCGACGGTTCGACATGATCGGCGCGGGTTACCACGGCCCGCTCTATGCCGAAATCAGCCCAAAGACATTTCCGGTGCTGTTACGTGAGGGCTCGCGGCTGTCGCAGGTACGCTTTCGCACCGGCGATGCCATCCTCAACGCCGCCGAACTCGACGCGCTGCATGTGCTGGAGCGACTGGTCGATGTCGACAACGCCGATCTCAACAACGGCGTGGCGCTGAGCGTCGACCTCTCGGGTCAGAACGCCAAGGGCTTCGTCGGCTACCGCGCCAAACGGCACACCGGTGTGGTCGATATCGACCGCCGCAGCGGTTATGCGGTCGACGAGTTCTGGGAGGCCATAGCCGCGCGACCCGACGGCAGTCTCATCCTCGATCCTGGCGAGTTCTACATTCTCGCCTCGAAAGAGGCCGTGCAGGTGCCGCCCGATTACGCCGCGGAGATGGTGCCGTTCGATCCACTGGTCGGTGAATTCCGCGTGCACTATGCGGGCTTCTTCGATCCCGGCTTTGGCTATGCCGGTGCCGGCGGGAAGGGGTCGCGCGCGGTTCTCGAAGTGCGCTCGCGCGAAGTGCCATTCATTCTCGAGCACGGCCAGATCGTCGGTCGTCTGGTCTACGAGAAAATGCTGGCGCGGCCCAGTACCATGTATGGTCAGCGCATCGGCTCCAACTATCAGGCGCAGGGCTTAAAGCTCTCCAAGCATTTTCGGCTGTGACCGCAAGGTCTCCTGCTCTCGACGCGGCGCAGCAATTTGACCGCCTCCTGCGAGATGCGTCTTTCGGTTGCCGTGCGGTGATTGTAGCATTGCTCCAATAACAAGAACCGCCAGGAACCGGTTGGCATGGACAAGGAAGCAACCAGACGGGGGACACCTCAATGGCTATGGCAGTCACGCAAGGGACGTTGTCCGAATCCGAGCATAGTGCGCAGCTCCGCAAGGCGGTCATCGCATCGACGATCGGCACCGCCATCGAGTGGTATGACTTTTTCCTTTATGGCACCGCCGCCGGACTGATTTTTGGCAAACTCTACTTTCCCAACGAGGATGCGCTGACGGCGACGCTGGCGGCCTTCGGCACCTATTTCATCGGCTTTGTCGGGCGTCCGATCGGCGCTGCGATATTCGGTCACTACGGCGATCGGATCGGCCGCAAGGCGACATTGATCGCCACCCTTCTGTGCATGGGTATCGCCACCTTCCTGATCGCCTTCGTGCCAACTTACTCCTCGATCGGCATCTGGGGCGCGGTGATTCTTACGGTGCTGCGGATGCTTCAAGGCATCGGCGTGGGTGGCGAGTGGGGCGGATCGGTGCTGCTGGCAATGGAATGGTCGCGCACCCATGGTCAACGCGGGCTGGTGGCGTCCTGGCCGCAATTCGGCGTGCCCTGTGGTCTGTTCCTGTCAAACCTTGCCGTGCTCGCATTCAGCCAACTGACCGGCGATCAGTTCAACACCTGGGGCTGGCGGCTTCCTTTCGCGCTCTCGATCGTTCTTGTGGGCGTCGGGCTGTGGATCCGCCTTGGCATCCTCGAGACGCCGGTGTTCCAGCAGCTTCTGGATAACAAGAAGATCGAGAAGACCCCCATCGTCGAGGTCTTCAAGAAGCATCCGAAGGAGATATTTCTGTCGGCCTTTCTGCGGGTGTCCGAGCAGGCGCCGTTCTACATCTTCACCGCTTTCATCTTCGCCTACGCGGTCGGCACCTTGAAAATGTCGCGCGATCTGATCCTGATGGCGGTGCTGGCCGCCTCTTGCGTCTCGTTCATCACCATCCCGCTATCCGGACACATCTCCGACCGGATCGGGCGCAGGAAGATGTACCTGATCGGCGCAGCGACGGTGGGCGTGTTCGGCTTCCTTTATTTCGGAATGGTGGACACGGCCGTTCCATCTCTGGTGTTCATCGCCATCGTGTTGTCACTGATTCCGCACGACATGCAGTATGGCCCGCAGGCGGCTTTGATCGCAGAGGCCTTTACGCCGCGATTACGTTACAGCGGGGCTTCACTCGGCTATCAACTGGCCTCGGTGATTGCCGGCGGTCCGGCGCCCCTGATCGCAACGGCCCTGTTCGCCAGGTATCACTCCGGCTATGCGATTTCTGTCTACATCGCTGCTTGCGCGGTCATAAGCCTTGTCGCAGCGTCGTTCATGCCCGACTACACCGGCCAGGACATTTCGAGCGAGTATGATGAAGGGGCATAGGTCAATTCAGGTTCGTTCGTCGCGATGAGAGGTGCACAAAGATGCGCTTCTCGTCGTCAGGGTCGGTTCATCGCCCGGCCGACTTGGCCGCCGGCGTCACCCGCCAGACCGCGTTGCCGACATCGTCGGCCACGAGCAGCGCGCCCTGCTTGTCGATGGTGACGCCGACCGGCCGGCCCCGTGCTTCACCGTCATCGCTGAGGAATCCGGTCAGCACGTCCTGCGGCTTGCCCGCGGGCATGCCGTTGTTAAACGGCACGAAGATCACCTTGTAGCCGGATCGGGGTTTCCGATTCCACGAGCCATGCTGGCCGATGAAGGCGCCATTGGCCATTTCAGGCGGAAACAGATTGCCGGTGTTGAAGGCGAGCCCAAGGGAAGCCGTGTGCGCGCCGAGCGCATAATCGGGTACGATCGCCTTCGCCACCAGATCGGGACGTTGCGGCTGGACGCGGACGTCGACATTCTGGCCGTAATAGCTGTAAGGCCAGCCGTAAAATCCGCCGTCCTGCACCGAGGTCATGTAATCGGGCACGAGATCATTGCCGAGTTCGTCGCGTTCGTTGACCACGACCCATAGCGCGCCGCTTTGTGGTTGCCATGCCGGGCCGTTCGGATTGCGAATGCCGGAGGCGAACACGCGCCACTTGCCGGTGGCGCGGTCGACCTCGAGCACCGCGGCGCGATTGGTCTCGGCCTCCATGCCGTTTTCGCCGATATTGCTGTTGGAGCCGACGGTGGCATAAAGCCTCGCACCATCGCTGCTCGCAACGAGGTCCTTGGTCCAGTGATGGTTGATGGCGCCCGCGGGCAGGTCGGTGAGCTTGACTCCCGGCGCGGTGATCCTGGTGTCACCGGATTGGTAAGGGAATTTCATGATCGCGTCGGAATTGGCGACGTAGAACTCGTCGCCGACGAGCGCCATGCCGAACGGTGAATTCAGTCCTTCGAGAAAAACGGTTCTGGTTTCGGCGACGCCGTCGCCATTTGCATCGCGCAGCAGCGTGATACGGTTGGCACTTGGCGTATCGGCGCCGGCACGGCCCATGACCAGTCTTCGTGATCCAGCCCTTGATGCCCTTGTTCTCGTCAGGCCGTTCGGGCGCGTTGGTCTCGGCCACAAGCACATCGCCGTTCGGCAGGACAAAAACCGTTCGCGGATGATCGAGCCCGGTGGCAAACGCATTGACTGCCATTCCAAGGGCGGCGACCGGCTTTCCGCCGGCCGGCCAGCCGATCGCCTTGGCGACGTTGACCGTGGGGATCAGCGAATTTTGCGGCGCCGGCAGCGTCGGCTTGGGGCCAAAGGTTTGTTCGGTCGCGGCCGTGTCCTGCTCGTTGCAGGCAGCAAGCGGCAAGGCCAGGCCGATGACACAGATTGCAAGCAGAAGATTCCCGGGAAGTGGACTGGTTTTGCGCATGCTTGTCCCTCGCCTATGGCGCTACATTACGAGAAGCCGGCATATGTTCACAGCGTCAACCATGAATTTCGCGTGACGTCGATACGCCCGATCGCGCTTTGGACGCGCGCGACCAATAGCTGGGTGCCAAGATGAGCGAAGCGCAAGAGGGGAAGATGGAGGCTCAATGGCTGCGGTGGCGAGCCGTGGCCGACCTTTATCATGGCTATTTCACCGGCCTCATCCTCACGGTGGTGACGCGGCGCGGAACGCCGGATGCCGCCGAGTTCGTGTTCCGGGTTTTTCGCCGCCAGCAACAGGAACGTTTCCTGCCGGGTTTGCAGAAACTTGGCCTCAGCCATCTGCCGCCGGCGGTGGCGGCCGCACAATATCACTATCTTTCGAATTGGATCGGTGGTGTTTGCGTCGAATACATCTACGAGTCGGACCGCAAAGCCTGGATCCGCTATCCGCCGCCGCGCTGGATCTGGAAGGGAACGGCGATCTGTGGCGTGCCCGGCGAGGTCTCTCGGGCGATGTTGCGGGGCTGGCATGCCAATAACGGTGTGTTGCTCGGCAATCCAAGGCTCGGCTTCGTCTGCACCAAGCAGAGCGTGGACGGCCAAGACGGACTGGAAGGTTATTACTGCGAATATGACCACGCGCTTGAGATCGATCAGCGTCTGGTTTTCGCGCCTCACCTCGAAGCGCCGTTGTTCGATGCCGCCGCAGCACCGGCATTGCCGGTCGCGCTTTGGCCGAAGCCGAGACTTGAAAAGGCCTACCGGAACTATGCCATGGAATATGTACGGACCGCCGCACCCGTCATGGTGCAGCTGTTCGGCCCCGACGAAGCCAGTCACCTGCTGCATCTGACCGGGAAGCTGATCGGCATGCAGTATTTTGACGAGATCGCGCGCTGCTTCTCCTCCGACAAAGGAAATGCCGAAGCGTTCGCGACGTTCCTGCATGCGCTGCTCGAAGCGCAGGGCGATTCCGCCGATCTCGCGAGGTCCGCGGGCGCCCTCGAAATCAGGCAGCAGACGTGGAAGCTGATGGCCGACGTCAGCGATTATCATCCGGCCTGCGCGATGGCGCTGCAAGGATTGTGCGAAGGCCTGGCGGCCGGCTGCGGCCGGCGCATCGGCGTAACAATGCAAGCGGCAGCGGCGGGAGGGCCGCCCTTCATCTGGTCGATCGGCTGATCTCGTCGCGCTCCTGCTGTGGCTGCGCGATTAGAGCGAGATGACTGTTCTTCGAATCATCATCACGCATCTTTTGTTTGAGCATGATCTTTTTCGGAAAACCGGTATCCACTTTTCCGGATCATGCTCGTCGCCGGTGATGCCGGCGGCCGTGCCCGCCGCCGAAATTGGCCAGCTGCATCAATTGCGGGATCATGCTCATCATCTCGCCGCCGCCGTTGCCGCCGAGCATGCCCATGACGTCGCCGCCGCCGATACCCATGCCATACGCTTCAGGCGCAAGGCTGCCGCCGCCGCCGTAGCCGCCAGGGAATCCGCCGCGCCGCCGAAGCCGCCAGCCACCGCCCTCCATCATCCTGCTCATCATCGGCCCCATGGTCTGCATCATCGTGGCAAAGCGCTTCTTGCCCATCTTCGCCTTCATCATCTCGAGCATCGGCGCCATCTGGGTCATCATGTCGCCGTCACCGCCTCCGCCGCCAAAGCCGGCAAGCTGGGCTTTGGCCGGCGCAGATGCGAGGGTTAGCACCAGAAGCAGTGCCGCTGCCCCGCACACGACCTTGCGAGCTTCCATCATGGTTGTGTCCTCACATGCGTAGCTCCGCGAAAGCGGAGCAAACCGGACGCATCATGAAGGCTTAGGGAGCAGTGGGCTCCACTTCCGTGAGAAAGATCACATTGCTCGACAGGGGCTATGCGGCCCGCCTGGCAGCAAAATCGACGTGGAGGCGCCAACTCGCTCCCCCGTCGGCCGAAATTTCGCCCGTCCAGCGAAACGAATCGTGCGTGATTTCCGAAAAGCGCCACCGGATCAGTTGCCCGTCCGGCCGGCTCCCGAGCTGAACGATGTCGTCGCCTTCCTCGCGGCCGACCATCTGGAGGAAATTCTGAGTGACCGGGTCGGTCCACTGGATTTGCCATGCATTGATCCGGGGGTCGTAGACCCGAAGCGTCGTGCCACAGGAGTTGACGTTGGCCGCGGCGTCGCCATGACGCAATTTGCCGCGCGGCGGCACGATCCAGACGTCCTGGATCGCACGGCCTTCCAAAACCCAGCCGAAATGCCATTCGCCCTTGCGACGACGCTGTGAGCCGTCCTCGGCAATTTGCAGGACGTCGAGCTGCCAGGAGCCGACGAAGCGCCCGTAAAGCTCCATCTTGCCGGCGCGATCAGCCGCCGGGCCGTCCGCGCCGAGCGCATCGAGGAACGCCGACGCGCTCATGCGGCACCGCGGCCCAGCGCCTTTTGTACGGCGATCACCCCCTGATCCATCTGGCCGGAGATGTAGGGCGCGATCTCGTCGGGCAGTACGTCGACGATCCAGATCATTCGGGCGCGCGTTTTGCCATCGGCGACGACTTGCACAGACGCGCCGTAATGTTTCACGCGCTCGCTTACGATCGCATAGGCGAGCCGCCGCCGCGCATCGTCGCAATCGACGAATAGTTCGCGCGCCACCGTGCCGTTGTGGAAGGTCACGACGCGGGCGTCGCCGTCGAGACGCGAGTCGGTCACGAACCCCGGTGCCAGCCGGTCAACCGCACCGAAATCACGCACCGCCGCCCAGACGTCGTCGGGGACGGCATCGATCGGAAAGTCCTTGTGGATGGAAGCCATGGGTAAAGTCCTCTAGATGCATGATCCGGAAAAGTGGCAAGCGGTTTTCCGAGGGGTTCACGCTCAGATCGTTAGGCGCAAACCGCCTCGACATTGTTGCCGTCGGGGTCGATCAGGAAGGCGGCGAAATAGGTCGGGCTGTAATCGGCCCGTGGTCCGGCAGCACCATTGTCGCGGCCGCCGGCCTTGACACCTTCGGCGTGAAATTTCCGGATCGCAGCGTGGTCGCGGGCACGGAATGCGATGTGGGCGCCGGCACCGGCCGGCCCGTTGTGCAGATAGAGCCACAGCGCCGGCTCACCCTTGGGTCCAAATCCCGCACCACTGGCGTCGCTGGAACACAAGACATAGCCGAGCGGAGCCAGGGCGGCCTTGTAGAAACGAACGCTGGCGTCGAGATTGCCGACTTTGATTCCGATGTGGTCGTACATGGTGGTCTCCATTCAGTCGCGCGGGTTCAAGACCCGCGAATGATGGAGACCAAGCTAGTCAGTGCATCGCTGGCCGATCTTGGAGAATCTTGCGCTTTCCCCGCGATGCCTCGCGGAAGGCGCGCGGGGAGACTCCCGCGGCGCGGTGGAACGTACGCACGAAATTGGAGAGATCGCCGAACCCGACGTCGTAGGCGATATCGGTGACAGAGGTATCCTCATCGGCCAGTAGCCGCGCCGCATGGCGCAGCCGCGAGCGCACCAGATATTGGTGCGGGGTGACGCCGAGCACGTTTGCGAACAGGCGCAGGAAGTGAAACGAGCTGATGGCGGCCTGGCTTGCGGCGGCGTCCAGATCGATTTGCTGGCTCGAATTCGCATCGATCCAGAGCGCGGTTTCCACCGCGCGGCGGCGATCGCGGGCCTTGACGTCCGGTGGTTTGCGCGACCGTCCCGATATCACCTCGACAAAACGGCCGGCGAGGAGCTGGCCGACCTCGTCGAGGCCGATGTCGCTGCGGCCAGAGGCGGCAGCCTGCGCAAGTTCGCCGAGCACCATCAACTCGGGTAACGGCGGCGCGGCGCCTACCCGCCACACCTCCGTCCGGTCTCCGATCATCTCAACCAGTTCCGGACTTAAGAAGAATGACAGGCATTCGTCGCCGCAGACGTGATCGTGGGTGCAGGTATATTCGTCGCCGGGAAAGCCGACCAGGATCGATCCCGCAACCAGCTCGAAAGTCTTACCCCGGGTTTGGCAGCCGAAGCTGCCTTTGCGCACGTAGGAAACGGAGTGGCCGCCATACTGTTCGACGAATGGCGCTTCGCCCGGCCCGGCACTGCAGCGGAAGTCGGACACCGAGATGGACCGGCGTTGCAGCAGGTTGGTTCTCGTCATGCCGCAAATTTAGCTGGACAGACGCGGCGGAGCAACCGGAAGCAAGACATCAAACAGGGTCTTGCTGCTCGGGCAGCCGGTTCCCTCGATCGAAAGCAGCCGGCGCTTGGAGATCGTGCCGCCATGCGGGGAGATCTTGTCGGCATAGCCGCCTGTTTCGAGCACGCGATGGCAGGGAACAATGATCACGAAGGGGTTACGGGCAATCGCCTGCGCCACCGCTTGCACGGCGCCGGAACAGCCCAACCTTGCCGCGACCTCGCTATAGGAAAGGGTCTTACCGCGGTGAATTTCGCGCGTGATCTGGTAGACGCGCTGACTGAAGGCGTGAATGCCGCTCACATCGAGCGTGACGTCGGAGAAATCACAGGCTTCGGCACGCAACAACGCGGCTATGCCCTCGATCGCTAGTCCGACATTCGGCGGCGGGCGCATTTCGCGCGAATCGGGATAGAGATGATACAGCCGCTTGCGGGTTTCAATCTCGCGGGCCTCGGGCAACTGCACGCCGACAATGCCCGCATGGCCCCATGCGATTCCGCATCGGCCAATCGACGTGTCGAATATGGTGTACGCCCGCCCCGACATACGTAGTTTCCCCGCAACCATCATAGCACCGTCACAAACCGCCGCACCTTAAAAAGTTTTGGATTCGGGTAAGGCCAGGCGAGTGACTTCGGCTTTGCAACAATTGGAAGGTCACTGGTCTATTTTTGGCGCCCGTTGATTGGGACTCCCATCGCCGCCCGCATCACGGCCTCGACCATCTGCTCATGGCTCAACGGCTCATACATGAAGGGCCTGAAGCGCCCAACGTGATCCAGCGTCAGGAAGCCGTGGCCGGTTGAGATCATGATGATGGTGCGCACCTTGACCTCGGTTGCGTCTGCGTCCGGATAGGCGCCTGCGACCAGCTCCCACAGCAAGCGGTAGGATTTTTCCGCCGGCGCCAGCAGCACCGCCGGCGGCGCGGCGCGATTTAAGAAATCGCTCTCGAACATCAGGCGGTAGAGACCGGGCCGTCGCGTCGCGAAATCGTAGAAGGCGTGGCCGGCGGCGCGCAGTCGCGCGGGGCCGTCGCCTGGGGCAACCCGGGCGGCTTCGTACAGCGCGACCAGGTCTTCAAAGCCCCGCGCCGCAACGGTCGCGAGCAGGGCGTCGCGGTCGGCGAAATGCCGGTATGGCGCTGCGCGTGACACGCCCAGCGATTGCGCCAGATCGCGCAGCGAAACTGCCTCCACGCCGCCTTTTTCGACCAGCTTGAGGGCGGCGTCGACGAGGGCAGGGGCCAGATTGCCATGATGATAGGTCGATTTGCTCATTTTTTGATGTTGACACAGCTTACATTTAAATGCAATGTAAGCGGCGACAACATTGGAGCCTGCCATGACCCTCGTCCCCGTCAAATTTGCCCAAATCAAAATCACTGCGCTGTTTGCCGCCGCCCTGTTTTGCGCTGTCGCCGGCCGCGCCGAGGCCGCCGAGGTCGGCTTTTCCGAGCTGAGAATTGCCAATGGGGCGGAGAAACCTCTGGTCGTCGGGGTCTGGTACCCGACCGGTGCGCCGGCCCAGGATCGCCCGCTTGGCGCTTACGTTCAGCACGTTGCGCCGGACGCCCCGGTCGCGGGCGAACACCTGCCCCTGATCGTGATGTCACACGGTAATGGCAGCACGTACCAAAACCACTACGACACCGCGATCGCGCTGGCGAAGGCCGGCTTTGTCGCCGCCGCCGTCAGTCATACCGGCGACACCCATGACGATCAGAGCCGGGCGATGTTCATGATGGACCGCCCGCAGCACATTCACCGGCTGATCGACTACATGCTGGCGGAATGGACGGATCGCGCGCGGATCGACGCCGGCCGTGTCGGCATGTTCGGCTTCTCCAGCGGCGCGTTTACCGCCTTGGTCGCGGTCGGCGGCGTTCCCGATCTCAGCCTCACCGAGGCCCACGCCCGCGCGCATCCCGACTATTACGACGCGCAGATCGCCAAGCGCAGCGGTGCGAGCGCGGAGACCATCGCGATGCTGCACTCCAAGCTGCCGCCCTCGACCTGGGTGCATGATCCGCGCATCAAGGCCGCGGTGGTCGCGGCCCCCGCGCTCGGATACACCTTCGGCCGCGAGGGGCTCAAGGACATCACGGTTCCGGTCCAGCTCTGGCGCGCCGCGGAAGATCACATTTTGCCTCACCCGGATTACGCCGAAGCCGTTCGTATCGCGTTGCCGAGCCCGCCCGAATTTCATCTGGTCGACAACGCCGATCATTTCGACTTTCTGGCGCCTTGCACCGATCGCTTGAGGCAAGTCGCGCCCGTGATCTGCGTCTCCCGCGAGGGCTTCGACCGCGCGGCGTTCCACGAGACGTTCAATGCGGAGGTGGTGCGGTTCTTCAACGAGAAATTGGCCGTCCGCGCGTCGCATTAGGCGAGAGGCGAATTCGGCAACCGAAGCGACCTTCAAAAATTCCGGCCCGTTCAAAAGACGGGCCGGTCAAACCCACCAAACGGCCTTGGCGGACCGCTCGGTCTCGGCTAATCAGGTCAGGCTCAGGCGGTCGCGGGCGTAGTTCAATGGCAGAACGGCAGCTTCCCAATCTAATGAGCCGAATTTTTACCACGTTGCGAGATATGCCCGAAACCATTGACTAAAGCCCATGTTTCGCAGGCTTCTAGTGTTATCTGTGATGCCTCGGCGGCTGAAAATCCCAGCATCCGAACTAGTCAAATGGCATCATAGTGACATCACGATGGCACAACGAAATGACCCGGTGATCGACGAGATTTTCCGCGAGGTTGATCTCGATAGTAAGGCGCGGATAGCGCGTCACGCTGCCGAAGAACATACGCCGCAGGGCATCGCCAGAAAGGCCGCCGAGCGCGAGCGATCTAGGCTCGCTAGGACAACGCACAACGGCAAAGCTCCGGTTCATTCTGATCCGAACGCGAAACGCAAACCGCGTTTGCTCGGCGAAGATAGCATCGAAGCGTTGCGCGAGTTCGCCGACGATGAGCCCCGCCTCGGTGGCTACTTTCCCGACAGCAAGGTCTTCGGTCTTTCCATCTTCCTCGGTGCCAAGTCTACCGTCTGGCGCTTCCGTCAACAGGGCCGGAACAAAGGCAAACGGTCGTCTGTATTCAAGACGCTCGGCAACTGGCCTGCGATGACCACTGATGAGGCGCGCAAGGAAGCCCTGATATATTCGGGCGCGGTCGCCGCTGGCACCGCAGCCCCCGGCAAGCGCCAAGCAATGCCGTTCCGCGCGGCTTTTGAAAGCTACCTCGCCCATCTCAAGGCGCAAGCCGAAGCCAAAGGCAAGCCGCCGCGATGGTGGGCCAATGCGAGCAAGCTTTCCGAGGCGCACATCATGCCGCAATGGGACGGCTGGACGCTCGCCGAGATGTCGCAAAATCCGCGAGCGGTGAAGACGTGGCATGCGAAGCTCTCGAAAACCGTCCCGACAACGGCAGACCACTGCGCCCGGCTGATTAGAGCTTGCTACCGCGAAGAGGCGCGGCTTGATCGCACGCTCAACCCGGCGGCCTCGCCGACCTCCGGCATACGTCTTGGAAAGATCAAGGTCTCGAAAGCCGTGCTCGACTTCCCCGACTTCTCGGCATGGCGCAAGGCATGGGACAAGATCGAAAACCCGGTTCATAAGGGCTATCATCTCGCCGCGCTGCTGACCGGCTGTCGGCCGACCGAGCTGGCCATGATCCGCGAGAGCGATATCGATCTCGACGCGCGGCGCATGATCATTCGAAACGCGAAAGCCGGAAATGACATCTCGCTGCCGATCACGGGCGAGATTGCTTTCGCGCTGGCGATGGCCATCAACGCGCCTCCGCAAACCATCACAATGAAGGGCCTTCGCGGAATGAAGTCCGGCGAGGTCCGCGTGATCGAACGAAAGAAGCTGCATCACGAGATCGCGACTCCCGATCTTGTCTTTCCGGGCGTTCGTCAAGCTGGCCATCGCTCGGGCCTTCCGGTCTCGGGCAACGCGCTCCGGCATACGTTCCGCAGCATCGCGGTCTCGCTGGAGATTTCGGAGATGCTGATTTCGTTCCTCATGGGGCACAGTCTGCAAGGCGTCTCCGCGAGGTACACAAACGAGTTGATGATCGCGAACTCGCAAGCTCTTCGAGAGGCGCAAGAGAAGATCAGTCGTCGGATTTTCGAATTGCTCGGGCTCACGCTCGGCGGCCATCACGATGCGCCGCTCGTGCCGGACACGCCGACCCGGTCGAAGCGAGCCGGAAAAAGCGCAAAGCCGCCGCTCCGGCCCGCATCGCTTGAGACGGGGCACGGGAGGGCGCTGGAGCACGCCAAGACCTTTCCGGAGACGACGGCTAGGCTAGAGGACGCGTCGGCGCATGCCAAGAAGAGGGCATGAAAAAGCCGCCGCAGGGTTGACCTACCTTCGACCTGCGCTATCTTGGTTGGATTGATGGCCTTAATTCGTCTAGGCTCCCCCGTGAGCTAAATCAAAACACCCTTCGAGAGATCAGCTAAGGATGTAGAAGATCGGAGAAGAGTGCCATGGCAACCGATGGAAGCACTGGCATCATTCGCAGGCGCAGCTCAGGGAACCGGACTCGCTGGCGAGCATGGATTGGTCGAGAAGGACCTTTCCCGCGGTGAGGCGCATAACTATTCGATGGAAGTTAGATCTGATGCTTTTGAGTCCGCCAAATCACACTTCTTCGATACCAGCAGCTGGAGTGAATTTTGCGACGTCACTCTAACCTTGAAGCAAGCCTGGCAGCCCGACCGCGGTGGCTGGTTAAAAATCGACGACTATCGGTGCAGACAAGCTTTTCGGCACTTCATGAACCTCCTCAACAGAGCTGTATATGGATCTGCATTTCGTCGGCACGGCAAACGTCTCCGCGTATTACCCGTACTTGAAAAAGGCGAGGTCCGCGCCCGCGCGTTACGTCCATGGGAGTGCGGCGCGGCAGGTCGATGGCATATTCATTGTGCAATTGAATTGCCCTCCCGCTTCGATGCCATTACCCTTGAAAACATGATCCGCCAGTGCTGGGCGAAGGTCGAGTGGGGTCATGGCAGAATTCTCGTCCGCGACGGTGCGAACGCGGGTTGGATCGACTACATGTTGAAAGACCGTCAGAAGTCAGAGTTCGACGGTTTTCTTGACTGCATACTTATAGAGTTTTTGCACAATCCAATTGCTGACGCGTAGACGTTCTTTGGAATCGGACTCTTCGTGGACTAAGCTTAAGCAAGGGCGATTGGTTAGCAATCGCCTTGTTTTCCGCTTACGCCGCGCCAGATTTCTTCGGCACCCACGCGCCCAGGGAAAGCCGGAGAGAAGCACGCCCGAGACCCCTCAGCGGTTTTGGCGCGACCGATCGCGTTGGCGAGCGACCCCGTAACTGCGGGATCACGGCCTGGCCCTCGCGCGCGCGCGTGAGGCTGACAGAGGAGGTTAACGCGCCCTCAGCGGTTTTGGCGCGACCGATCGCGTTGGCGAGCGACCCCGTAACTGCGGGATCACGGCCTGGCCCTCGCGCGCGCGCGTGAGGCTGACAGAGGAGGTTAACGCGGCCCTCAGCGGTTTTGGCGCGACCGATCGCGTTGGCGAGCGACCCCGTAGCAGCGGGATCACGGCCTGGCCCTCGCGCGCGCGCGTGAGGGTGACAGAGGAGGTTAACGCCGGCACCTCAGCGGTTTTGGCGCGACCGATCTCGTTGGCGAGCGACCCCGTAACTGCGGGATCACGGCCTGGCGCGCGCGCGCGTAAGGGTGACAGAGGAGGTTAACGCGGGCCCTCAGCGGTTTTGGCGCGACCGATCGCGTTGGCGAGCGACCCCGTAACTGCGGGATCACGGCCTGGCCCTCGCGCGCGCGCGTGAGGCTGACAGAGGAGGTTAACGCGCCCTCAGCGGTTTTGGCGCGACCGATCGCGTTGGCGAGCGACCCCGTAACTGCGGGATCACGGCCTGGCCCTCGCGCGCGCGCGTGAGGCTGACAGAGGAGGTTAACGCGGCCCTCAACCAATAAATCATAATCACATATCTAACTACGCCGCTGCACCGCC
>CAVUHE010000002.1:0-70252 GCA_963741185.1 uncultured Alphaproteobacteria bacterium
GTCTTCACGAACAGTCACGCGGAACGCCGCGCTCCCGAATCTCCCCTGGCAGAGGGCGAATGCGGGCTAAGGATGGACGCAGGTCTCGGCGAGTGACGACGGAATTTGGGGGGATGGTGGTTTGAACCACAAGACGTCACGCGGGGGCGGTTACGGACGCGAGACCGGGATCATTGATCTTGGTCACGAGCCACCGCTTTCCGTTGACGGCTCCGAGGCTGCGGTGATCGACCGGCGTCGCGTTTCCGTACAGTGGTTTAGCGGTACCATCCTGACCGGTTTATGCGGCGCGGCCTTGATCGGCGGCGCCGTTTTTGCGTCGCTCGACGGCGAAATGACCTTTGCCAAGGTCCCGGAGCGGGTCGAGGGCGCGCTGCGCGGGGCCTTTGGCGCCAACGACCATTCCCTGAAGAAGAGCGACCGCCTGCCGCCGCCCGGAGAAGCGACTGCGGCGCGGAACGTGGTGCGGGTTTCCACCATCACCCGTGTCGGCAACCGCGACGTCATGCGGGTGCGGCCGTACGTCCGCATCTCCGGCAATTTGTCGCTGACGACGAGCGATCTTTCCGCCAAGATCCCGCCGTTCAATGCCCAGCGAATGCTAAGCGACGTCGGCAGCCCCGCCCCTGCCGCCTCCGACGATCCGAATAACACCGCAGCCGAACCCGATGCCGAGGTTTCGTTCGTCACCAAAGACCTCGCCCCGATCCTGCCCAAGGCCAAACTTGCCGCAGTGATCGCACTCGACGAGGTGGTGATGCGGGTCCGTGACGCCTCCAACTGGCGCGCTGGCGGCGGCGTCCGCTACGCCTCCCTTGCCAACGCGACCGCGGACGCCAGCGGCGCGCAAACCGGGCTCAAACTGGCCTATGCCACCGAAGGCACCATTTCCGATCCCTATGCCGGCTTCGAAACCCGGGTGGTCCCCGAAAACGTCACCCTGCTTCCCAAAACCAAAGACCAGATCACGGGCGGAAATCCGACAGGTGAACGCGTTCACGTCGTCAAGAAGGGCGACACCGCCACCTCAATCCTGCGCGAACAGGGAGCGACGCCGGAAGAAGCCAAATCCATTGCCTTGACGCTCGGCAGCCGTGGCCGCGACGGCGGTCTGAAGGAAGGCCAGAAGGTTCGCATCCTGATGGCGCCCGCAGGTCCGGGCCAGCGGCTGCAGCCCTACCGGGTGATTGTCGCCAACGATTCCAGCATCGAGGCGGTGGCGGCGTTGTCCGATCTCGGCAAATACGTTGCCGTCGACGTCCAGAGCATGAACACCGTCACCGATACGGCCGACAATGGCGACGATGACGATGACGACGGGACCGGCGTGCGGCTCTACCAGAGCATTTACGAGACCGCCCTGCGCAACAAGGTGCCTGCGGCCGTGATCGAAGACATGGTTCGCATCTATTCCTACGACGTTGACTTCCAGCGCAAGGTCCAGCCCGGAGATTCCTTCGACGTGTTCTTCGCCGGCGAGGACGAAGGCGCCACCATTACTGAAAAATCGGAAGTTCTTTTCGCGTCGCTGACGGTCGGCGGCGAGACCAAGAAATACTACCGTTTCCAGACGCCGGACGACGCCATCGTCGATTACTATGATGAGAGCGGCAAGAGCGCGAAGAAGTTCCTGGTCCGCAAGCCCGTCAACAACGCCATCATGCGGTCCGGCTTCGGCAGCCGCCGCCATCCCATCCTCGGTTATGTCAAGATGCACACCGGCGTCGATTGGGCGACCCCTTACGGCACGCCGATTTTCGCTTCGGGTAACGGCGTGGTGGAAACCGTCGGCTGGGAAGGCGGCTACGGCAAGTACGTCAAGGTGAAGCATAATAACGGTTACGAGACGGCCTACGGGCATATGTCGGCCTATGCCAAGGGCCTGGAGGTCGGCAAGCGCGTGCGGCAGGGCCAGGTCATCGGCTTCGTCGGTTCGACCGGACAATCGACCGGCGCCCACGTCCATTACGAAATTCTGGTCAACGGCCGCTTCGTTGATCCCATGCGCATCAAACTACCGCGCGGCCGGTCGCTTGAGGGGCCGCTCTTGACGAACTTCGAGAAGGAACGCGACCGTCTCGACGGCATGATGAGCAACCGCGGCGGCGCTGCGCGGATATCCGATGCCACCGGAAGCGGCGGCGTAAGGCAGACCAGCAACCGGTAAAGTCATCCCGTGATCGGCGCGGCCAGCTGCCGGTCGCGCCGCGGTTGACCCGGCTCTGCCGCGGCAGAACAGGCTGCCAGTTCAGTTCAGCTTCCGCTTCGGGACCGGCGCTTCGAACTGAGCAATCTCCGCCGTCCGTGGCGCCTTGCCGTTGAAGGTCAGCACGTTGCCTTGGGCGGAGATCGCGACGCGATCGCCGTCCCGAACCTCGCCGGCGAGAATCATCTCCGCCAAGGGATCCTGCAGATTGCGCTGGATCACCCGCTTCAGCGGCCGTGCGCCATAGGCGGGATCCCAGCCCTTGGCGGCGAGCCAGTCGCGCGCCGCCGCGTCGAGCGTGAGCGTGATCTTGCGCTCTTCCAGACAGCCTCATGAGCCGGCTGAACTGGATCTCGACGATCCGCCCCATCTCGCTCTTCTGCAGCCGATGAAACAGGATGATCTCGTCAACGCGGTTGAGGAATTCGGGACGGAAGTGCGCCCGCACCATGCCCATCACCTGCTCGCGCACCGCCGAGGTGTCTTCGCCTTCCGGCTGGTTGACGAGGAATTCCGAACCAAGGTTCGAGGTCATGATGATCAACGTGTTGCGGAAATCGACGGTGCGACCCTGGCCGTCGGTCAGGCGGCCGTCGTCGAGCACCTGCAACAGCACGTTGAAGACGTCGGGATGGGCCTTTTCGATCTCGTCGAACAGCACCACCTGATAGGGCCGGCGCCGCACCGCTTCGGTGAGCGCACCGCCCTCGTCGTAGCCGACGTAGCCCGGGGGCGCGCCGATCAGCCGCGACACCGAGTGCTTCTCCATGTATTCGGACATGTCGAGGCGCACCATCGCGGTCTCGTCGTTGAAGAGATATTCGGCGAGTGCCTTGGTGAGCTCGGTCTTGCCGACGCCGGTCGGCCCCAAGAACATGAACGAGCCCATCGGACGGTGTGGATCCTGCAATCCCGGCGCGCGAACGGCGCACGGCGGTTGCGACCGCGTGAACCGCTTCGGCCTGACCGACGACGCGCTGGCCGAGGCTTTGTTCCATCTTCAGGAGCTTGTCCTTCTCGCCTTCCAGCATCTTGTCGACCGGCACGCCGGTCCAGCGCGAGACGACTTGCGCGATATGGTTGGCGGTGACCGCCTCCTCCATCATTTCGCCGGCATTTTCCTTGGCCTCGATCTCGACGAGCCTCTTCTCAAGCTCGGGAATGCGGCCATAGGCAAGTTCGCCGGCGCGCTGGAATTCGCCGCGGCGCTGCGCGTTGGCAAGTTCGATCCGGAGCGCATCGAGTTCGCTCTTGAGCTTTTGCGCGTTCGACAGCTTGTTCTTCTCCGCGCTCCAGCGCGAGGTCAGGGCCGCCGACTTCTCCTCGAGTTCGGCGAGCTCCTTTTCAAGCGCCTTCAGGCGGCTCTTCGAGCCGGCATCGGTCTCTTTTTTCAGGGCCTCCTGCTCGATCTTGAGCCGGATGATTTCCCGGTCCATCGAATTGAGCTCTTCCGGCTTGGAATCGACCTGCATCTTCAGCCGCGCCGCAGCCTCGTCCATCAGGTCGATGGCCTTGTCGGGCAGGAAGCGGTCGGTGATGTAGCGGTTCGAAAGCGTGGTCGCGGCGACGAGCGCGGAATCGGTGATGCGCACGCCGTGATGCTGCTCGTATTTGTCCTTCAGCCCGCGCAGGATCGAGATCGTATCCTCAACCGTCGGCTCGGAGACGAAGATCGGCTGGAAGCGCCGCGCCAGCGCCGCGTCCTTTTCGACGTGCTTGCGGTACTCATCGAGCGTGGTCGCGCCGATGCAATGCAATTCGCCGCGCGCAAGCGCCGGTTTCAGCAGATTGGAGGCATCCATGGCGCCGTCGGCCTTGCCTGCGCCGATCAGCGTATGCATCTCGTCGATGAACAGGATGATGCTGCCTTCGGCCGAAGTGACCTCCTGCAGCACGGCTTTCAGCCGCTCCTCGAACTCGCCGCGGTATTTCGCGCCCGCGATCAGCGCGCCCATGTCGAGCGACAGCAGTTTCTTGTCCTTGAGGCTCTCCGGCACGTCGCCGTTGAGAATCCGCAGCGCCAGACCTTCGACGATCGCGGTCTTGCCGACGCCGGGCTCGCCGATCAGCACGGGATTATTCTTGGTGCGGCGGGAAAGCACCTGGATGGTGCGACGGATTTCCTCGTCGCGCCCGATCACGGGATCGAGCTTGCCGTCGCGGGCTGCCTGCGTCAGGTCGCGGGCATATTTCTTCAGCGCGTCATAGGCGTTCTCCGCCGTCGCACTATCGGCCGTGCGGCCCTTGCGCAACGTTTCGATCGCGGTGTTGAGATTTTGCGGGGTAATGCCGCCCTTTCGCAGGATGCCGCCTGCCTCGCTGTCCTTTTCCAGCGTCAACCCGAGCAACAGCCGCTCGACGGTAACGAAGCTGTCGCCGGCCTTTTCGGCGGCTTTTTCGGCGGCGTCGAACGCACGTGCGAGGTCGGGGGCGAGATAAACCTGTCCGGCGCCGCTGCCGGAAACTTTCGGCAGCTTGTTGAGCGCCTCTTCGGTCGCCTTGAGGATGGCGCGGGAGTTACCTCCGGCCCGGTCGATCAGGCCGCCGGCGAGGCCTTCGCTGTCGTCCAGCAGGACTTTCAGCATATGCAGCGTCGAGAACTGCTGATGGCCGTCGCGCACGGCAAGAGACTGCGCCGACTGGATGAAACCGCGCGCACGTTCGGTGTATTTTTCAATATTCATGTCATTCCCTCAGCCTGCCGTTCCGCCCCGAAAGCACAGAAGTGGCATCTTCATTGGGGTTCCGCGCGCCACATTGACATTCCTCAACCGGCCGCGGTCGTTACCGACGCTAGGTGCCGCCGGCTTGAGGCAAATGTGGGAACGGAAAAACCGAAACGGAAGAGGCGATTTCACAAATTCGTGTGCGATGGCATCTGGGCGCGGAATCTCCTAAGAAACCCTCATGTCCACCGCGCAAATCACCAGTCTTTATCGTTACCCCGTCAAGGGCCTGTCCCCGGAGCCGCTGCCGAGCGTCCGCCTCGAGGTCGGCCAGACGCTTCCCTCCGACCGCCGCTACGCCATCGAAAATGGCCCGAGCGGCTTCGCGCCCGAGGCGCCGGAATGGCTGCCAAAATCGCGTTTCCTGATGCTGATGCGCAACGAGCGCCTGGCGGGATTGCAGACCCGTTTCGAGGATCGCAACCATCTGTTGACCATCCACCAGGGCAATCAGGAGGCGGTCCGCGGCGATCTGGAAACGGCGGCGGGCAGGACGGCCATTGAACAGTTCTTCGCGGCGAATTTTACCGGCGACCTCAAGGGGCCGCCCAGAGTGCTGTCGGGACGCGACCACAGCTTTTCGGATGTCGCCCGCAAGGTCGTCTCGATCATCAATCTTGCCAGCGTCGCAGCGATCGAAGGGGTGGTCGGCCAACCGGTCCATCCGTTGCGATTTCGCGCCAATATGTACGTCGCGGGCTGGCCGGCCTGGCACGAATTCGAGTTGCTCGACCGCACGCTTGCGATCGGCGATGTCCGCCTGAAGGTCGTGAAACGGATCGTCCGTTGCGCGGCCGTCAATGTCGATCCCGAAAGTGCTGCGCGCGACCTCGATATCCCCCACACGCTGATGCGCCGCTTCGGCCACGCCGATTGCGGCATCTATGCCGAGGTGATCGCCGGCGGCGTCATTGGCGTCGGCGATGCAGTTGGAGCGGAAGAACCACGGCTGTTGTAGCGCGTGACAAGCGCGTGACCCACAAGAACAGGTTTCGCCGCATTGCAGCCGCGAGCATTAACTGCAATTTTATGCCCCCGGCTGACGAGAGCACGATCCGGAAAAGTGGGTACCGGTTTTCCGAAAAAGATCGTGCTCAAACAAAAAGATAGAGCGCTATGACAATTCGAAGAAAAGTCATAGCGCTCCAGAGGAACCTCAAATGCCCCACGCCGTCACGCAAGACAAAGTCCGCCTCTATTTCGAAGAGGCCGGCAGCGGAACGCCCATTATCTTCCTGCACGAATATGCGGCCGACCACACCAATTGGGAACCGCAGATGCGCTACTTCTCGCGCGGACATCGTTGCATCGCCTATTCCGCGCGCGGCTACACGCCCTCCGATGTGCCGCCGTCAGCGGACGCCTACACCTACAAGCATTTTTACACCGATGCGCTCGCGGTGCTCGATCATCTCAACATCGCAAAGGCGCATTTCGTCGGCCTTTCGATGGGCGCCTACTCGTCGCTGCAGGTCGGCCTCAACGCGCCCGAGCGCGCGTTGTCGATGACGCTCGCCGGCGTCGGCTCCGGCTCGGCACTCGAAAATCTCGACGCCTTCCGCAAGCAATGTCAGGCCAACGCCGAACAATACGAGACGATCGGCTCCGTCGAGGTCGCCAAGGCAACGCGCGAGGCGCCGAGCCGGATTCCGTTCCTCGTGAAGGACCCGCGCGGCCACGCCGACTTCTACAACGCGCTGGCGCGCCACGACGCAAAAGGCTCGGCCAACACCATGCGCGGCTTCCAGGGCGGCCGGCCCTCGATCTACACTCTGACCGAGGAAATCGGACACGTGCCCACGCCCGCGCTGATCATCTGCGGCGACGAGGACGATGGCTGCATCGAGCCGAGCCTGTTCCTGAAGAAACATCTTCCGGCCGCGGGCTTGGCGATGTTTCCCAAATCAGGCCACGTGCTCAATCTGGAAGAGCCGGCGCTGTTCAACGAAATGGTCGAACGCTTCATCGCACTGGTTGAGGCCGGCCGCTGGGGCGTGCGCGATCCGAGGTCGCTGGCGGGGTGACGTCGTCGTTCCAGGGCGCGCGCCGGACGCGGGCAGCGCGACATAGATTTTGCGTTTCTCCAGCGAGACCACGTAACCGTCGTTTTCCACGCAGACGATCGGTTGTTTTGCTTGTGTCTTTGTCATGGGCTTAAAGCAGGTGCTTGATCTTGAATTCCTTGCGGCCGATTCCGGCGGCTGGAATCGATACTCACGCAGGGAGTGATATCTATACTAAGATCAACCTCTGATAATATGGAGGAAAGATATGGCAACCGTTTTTATTGAGGCACGCCCAAAGGGCAGACCCGAAGGAAGCCCCATCACCGATTATGTAGTTGAAGACCACGCGGATCATCCGCTTGGGACCTTCAAGACTCAGCACGAAGCGATCGATTGGGCCAAGAAGAATGGTCACTCACCTCACGTGGCCAGGGTTCGCCATCTTAACGATAAGAAGAGGCCTGACCATTGGCGCGCGGTTTGAATCCCGGTGCGCCTTGCCCGGGCATACTGGACGAGCACGCCGCGCGGGCTCGCCTCTTTTCTTTATCTCAAAAATGAGATATAAGCGGACGTGTCCTGGCGAATCGAAATCCTGGACGAAATCGTCGCTGCGGAGATCGCTGCTCTTCCGGCCGATATGCAGGCGCGATTTATCAGGCTTGCCGAGCGCATTGCGTCAGTCGGCTTGGAAAGCTTGAGCGAACCACATGTGAAGCACCTTGAAGGGAAGTTATGGGAACTGCGGCTGACCGGCCGCGATGGAATAGCACGCGCACTTTACGTCACCGCGATCGGCCGCCGGGTTGTCGTGGTGCGCGCTTTTGTGAAGAAGACGCAGAAAACGCCGCGCGCCGAGATCGAACTCGCGCTCCGCCGTGCAAAGGAAATAAGATGACGATCCAGTTCGAAAAGCTGAAAGCCCGTCTGCTGGCCAACCCGAAGGTGAAGGCCGAGTACGACGCGCTCGCGCCGGAGTTCGAGATTGCCGCCGAGTTGCTCAGGGCGCGCCTGCGCGCAGGCCTCTCCCAGGCCGAACTCGCGGAGCGGATGGGCACCAGCCAATCCACGATCGCCCGGCTCGAAAACGGTCACACGCTTCCCAGCACCAAGACGCTGCTGCGCTACGCCGAAGCGACTGGCAGTAGGTTTCACGTGCGGCTATCGGCGGCGTGAGGCGTCATAAAGGAAATGCGTCGTCCCTGCGAAGGCAGGATCGACGTTGTGAGATCGCGTGCGCCTAACGCCGAACTTCTCGAGGCCGATCAAGCTGATGCTACCTGTCCAGTCCTTCGCGCAAAAATAAACCCCTTCGCGATTTGCCCAAATCAAATCCATAAACATCGCCGTCCCGTGCCCTTAAACGAGGGGCGTTTCGCGATCGTCACGGACGTTGGGCGCGGGATGCGGTGGACGCAGGTTGCGCCGAGACGACGAACGGTGCAGCGTGCGGACGGCGAAGTCGTGTGGTCCTGACGCCCCGACGCTGGCGTCAAGTTGGCGACGATGCTTCGCATCGTGGTCTGCGATGGTGGCAAACAAGCCCGGTCACCAAGGAGAGCGCGAAGGAAACCGTTAAAACCATTCGCGTGCGGGAATGCCGGGTGATCCCGGCGCGACCGTGGTGACTACACTCGTGTGGTTTTTATTTTCTCCACGCGAGGCTGCGGGTGCAACGGGCACCCGGCATTCCCCACGCCCTCTGTCTTCTTTGGGGCGGATGGTCCTGGCAAAGCTCGGGTGCATCGCGCCGCGAGGATGCGGGTGCATGTGCGACAAATTTCTGTCGTCGTCCCTGCTTTCGAAAGCAGGGACGACAGTGAAGTGCTGTTTGACAATCGAATCAGCGTAAGCGGGTGGAAGGCTCGCTCTTGCGGCAACCTGGGTGGGGGTGGTGAAGAAAACTACTTCGCCTTCTCCGCCCGGCTCAGCAGAAACACGCCCTGCTCGCCGAACATGTTCCAGAACCACCAGGGCAAATTCACCCGCAGCGGCCGTCCGTAGAGATCGAGCGCGACCGCGCGCTCCATCTTGACGTTGATCTCGTCGCAGAGCTGCACGAAATCCTTGATGGTGCAGAAATGGATGTTCGGCGTGTCGTACCAGGTCGCAGGCAGGTTTTCCGTGCGCGGCATATGCCCGCCGATCAGGAGCTGCAACCGCATCTTCCAGAAACCGAAATTCGGAAACGACACGATGGCGCGCCGGCCGATCCGCAGCAGGTTTTCCAGCACCACGCGTGGCTGCCGCGTGGCCTGCAAGGTCTGCGACAGGATCACGTAGTCGAAGGCATCGTCCGGGTAATTGACGAGGTCGGTGTCGGCGTCGCCCTGCACCACCGCAAGACCCTTGGCGACGCAGCGGTTGACGCCTTCGCGCGACAGCTCGATGCCGCGTCCGTCGATCCCCCGACTCTCGAGCAATTGCAACAGGTCGCCATCGCCACAGCCGACGTCGAGCACCTTCGAGCCGCGCTCGACCATCTCCGCTACCAGCAGATGATCGCCGCGGTAATGCCCGTTGTCGCGCTGGACCACGGGGTTCAACGGCAGGACCGGTTGCTGCATGGCCATTTCAGTCGCCGCCGGTCTTTTCGGTTGCCGCAGTCTTGTCAGTCTCCGCAATCTTGCCGAGTCCGCGCGCGGTGCCGGCCGATTGCAGGAAGGCGCGGGAAATGTCGAAGAATTCCGGCACGTCCAAGAGGAACGCGTCATGCCCGCGGTCGGTTTCGATCTCGGCGAACGACACCCGCGCGCTGGACGCATTGAGTGCATGCACGAGCGCGCGCGACTCCGAGGTCGGAAACAGCCAGTCGCTGGTGAACGACACCACGCAGAAGCGGGTCTTTATGCCGCGAAAGGCTCGCGCCAGCACGCCGTCATGATCGGCGGCGATGTCGAAATAATCCATCGCGCGGGTCAGATAGAGATAGCTGTTGGCGTCGAACCGCTCGACAAAGGAGGAGCCCTGATAGCGCAGATAACTTTCGACCTGGAAATCCGCATCGAAGGAAAATGTCGGCAGGTCGCGATCCTGCATCCGCCGGCCGAACTTGCGGTGCAAGGCGGCATCCGACAGATAGGTGATGTGCGCGGCCATCCGCGCCACGCCGAGGCCGCGATGCGGATGGGTGCCCTCTTCGAAGTAGCGTCCGTTGTGCCAGTCCGGATCGGCCATCACAGCCTGACGGCCGAGCTCGTGGAAGGCGATGTTCTGCGCCGAATGCCGCGTGCTGCAGGCGATCGCCAGCGTCGAGAACACCCGTTTCGGAAAGGCCGCGGTCCACTGCAACGCCTGCATGCCGCCCATCGAGCCGCCGACCACGCAGAACAGCGTCTCGATCTCCAGCCGATCGAGCAGCATGGCCTGCGCGCGCACCATGTCCGGTATGGTGATGATCGGGAAATCCAGTCCCCACAATTTGCCGGTCGCGGGATTGGTCGAGGCCGGCCCGGTCGAGCCCATGCAGCCGCCGATCACGTTGGGCAGATGATGAAGTATTGATCGGTATCGAGCGGGCGACCGGGGCCGACCATGGTTTCCCACCAGCCGGGCTTTCCGGTCACCGGGTGCACATTGGCGACATGCTGATCGCCGGTCAGCGCATGGCAGACCAGGATAGCGTTGGAGCGCTCGGCGTTGAGTTCGCCGTAGGTCTGGTAGGCGATCTGGAACGGGGCGAGATCGATGCCGCAATCGAGCGGCAACGGCTGATCGGCGCCGAACGTCGCCAGCTTCGAACTCGGATGGTCCGCCTCATGCGAGCGCTCATCGGCGTGGATCGCTGGAACTCGGGACCGACTGTACTTTTACCATCTTGTGACCTGCCTCCTTCAGGAGGTTTGCAAAAACCTGCGGAAATCAGGCCATAAAAAATCCGGCCTGAACAAAGGTTCGGCCGGGATCACTTGTGTCCCCGGCCTGTTTAGCGAGTTGTTTAACGTGGCTGCAAGCCGGCCGGCTCAAATGACCACGGAACAGGCAAAATCTAGTCCCAAGCGGCCCCATCGTCAAGGCAAGCCATCCGTTAACCAAGGCCGTACCGCGTCGACCCGCCCCAAAAACACTCAATGTTTTCTTTGCTTTCAGCACCCGTTCTACCTAATCAATGCCGTTGCCGGCCACAGCCCTCTCGCCGATCCGGCCCTTAGCCCTTAGGGTTCGAAAGATGTCCAAGCCACCCCCCGCTCCGCCCTCGCTTGACGTGCTGCGCAAGGAGATCGACGCCATCGACGCGCAGATGCACAGCCTGTTGATGCAGCGCGGCGATATCATCGACCGCCTGATCCAGGTGAAGCAGACCCAGGAGGTCGGCTCGGCTTTCCGCCCGGCGCGCGAGGCGGACATGATGCGCCGTCTGGTGCAGCGCCACCGCGGCATTCTCCCGCTCGACACCGTCGAGAGCATCTGGCGCGTCATCATCTCGACCTTTACCTATGTCCAGGCGCCGTTTTCGGTGCACGCCGACATATCGTCCAGTGAATCGGCGATGCGGGATTCAGCGCGGTTTCATTTCGGCTTCACCGTGCCCTATGTCTCGCATTTCAGCGCGCCGGCGGCGGTCGAGGCGGTGGCCAAATCGAAAGGCGATCTGGCGCTGGTGTCGGCCACGTCCAGTCGCACGGCGTGGTGGATCGCGCTCGAGGCCAAGGGCGCGCCGAAGATCATCGCGCGGCTGCCGTTCGTCGAGCGCGCCGATCACCCGGCGGCGCTGCCGGTTTTCGTGGTGTCGCGCGTCGCCGACAGCGCCATGGTGACCGAGGTCGAGACCTGGAGCGTCCGCGTGTCCGGCTGGAACGCCGAAATTGCCCGCGCGCTGTCGCCGCTGGCGGAAATCGTCGCGGTGCCCGATACCGCCTTCGACGGCGCCGCGCTCTTGGTGTCGGTTTCGGGGCCAAGCAGCCTTGACAAGATCAAGGCGGCGCTGATCGAGGCCGGTGCTTCGGTACGATCATCAGCCCTCGTCGGCAGCCACGCAACGCGCTATACGGTCGAAAACGGCGTGGCCAGATAGCCGCCCGCGTTATCCGGAGTTGAAGATGTCCCGCCCCGTGCCGAATCCCGGCATTCTTGATATTGCGCCCTATACGCCCGGCAAGAGCCCGAAGGCGGAAGCAGGCCGCAAGGTGTTCAAGCTGTCGGCCAACGAGACGCCTTTCGGGCCCTCACCGAAGGCGATCGATGCCTATACGAAGGCTGTGGCGCATCTGGAGGATTATCCGGAAGGCACATCGCGCGTCCTGCGCGAGGCAATCGGCCGCGCCTTCGGGCTCGATCCCGACCGCATCATCTGCGGCGCCGGTTCCGACGAGGTCCTCAATCTTTTGGCGCATGCTTATCTCGGCCAGGGCGACGAGGCGATCTCGACCACGCACGGCTTTCTGGTCTATCCGATCGCGACCAAGGCCAACGGCGCGGTCAACGTGGTTGCGCCCGAGACCAATTTCACCGCCGACGTCGATGCGATCCTCAAATCGGTCACGCCGCGCACCAAGCTCGTGTGGCTTGCCAACCCGAACAACCCGACCGGAACCTATTTGCCGTTCGACGAGGTCAAGCGGCTGCGCGTCGCGCTGCCGCCGCATGTTCTGCTGGTGCTCGACGCCGCCTATGCGGATTACGTGTCGCGCAACGATTACGAGATGGGCATCGAACTGGTGGCGACCACGGAGAACACCGTGATGACCCACACATTCTCCAAGATCCACGGCCTTGCGGCGCTGCGGGTCGGCTGGATGTTCGGACCCGCCCACATTGTCGATGCGGTGAACCGCATCCGCGGACCGTTCAACGTCTCGACGCCGGCGATGCTGGCGGCGGTGGCGGCGATTGAGGACACCGCGCATCAGCAGATGTCGAAGACCCACACCGAGAAGTGGCGCAACTGGCTGACCGAAGAGATCAACAAGCTTGGCCTCAAGGTGACGCCGAGCGTGGCCAACTTCGTGCTGATCCATTTTCCGCTCGACAAGGGCAAGACCGCGGCCGACGCCGACGCCTTTCTGACCAAGCGCGGCCTGGTGCTGCGCGCGTTGAGCAATTACCGCCTGCCTCACGCCTTGCGTTTGACCATCGGCACCGAGGAGGCCAATCGCCTGGTGGTCGAGGGCTTGCGAGACTTCACGGAGTTGAAGTGAACAACGGGGTCGAAGTGAACGCCGCGCCGCATTTCCATCGCATCGCGCTGATCGGCTTCGGGCTGATCGGCGGCTCAATCGCGCGCGCGGCGCGCGAACAGGGTCTGGCCGGCGACATCGTCACCACCGCGCGCTCGGCCAAGACCCGCGCCCGTGTGATGGAGCTCGGCATCGTCGATCGGGTGGTCGAGACCAACGCTGAAGCCGTCAAGGACGCAGACCTCGTCATCCTCTGCGTTCCCGTTGGCGCCTGCGGCGCGGTCGCGCAGGAAATCGCTGGCGATCTCAAGCGCGGCGCGATCGTCTCCGATGTCGGCTCGGTCAAGGGCGCGGTGGTGCGGGACATGGCGCCCCACTTGCCCACCGGCGTACATTTTGTGCCGGCACACCCGGTGGCCGGCACTGAGCATTCCGGACCCGATTCGGGCTTCGCCGAACTTTTCATCAACCGCTGGTGTATCCTCACGCCACCCGACGGCACCGATCCCGACGCGGTGGAAAAACTGCGCGCGTTTTGGGCCGCAATCGGCGCCAAGGTCGAGATCATGACGCCCGACCATCATGACATGGTGCTGGCGATCACGAGCCATTTGCCGCATCTGATCGCCTATACAATCGTAGGCACGGCGGATGAGCTTGAAGGTGTCACGCAATCCGAGGTGCTGAAGTTCTCCGCCGGCGGCTTTCGCGACTTCACGCGCATCGCCGCATCCGATCCGATCATGTGGCGCGACGTGTTCCTGACCAACAAGGACGCGGTTCTCGAGATGCTTGGTACCTTCAACGAGGATCTCTCCAAACTCACCCGCGCGATCCGGCGTGGCGATGGCGAGGCGCTGTTCGAGCATTTCACCCGCACCCGCGCGATCCGCCGCGGCATCGTCGAGATCGGCCAGGATTCGGCCGCGCCCGATTTCGGCCGTCCGCACGCGCAGCTTGGGAAGAAATAATTCTTGCCGTCGCTTCCGCTAAAACAGTGGCGGGATCTGCCCGACTTTCAGCGGGCCGAGATACACCGCGCCGTCGACAAAGCGCAACGGAAAGGCCCGCGCCTTCTTGCCCTCCAGCACCGCTTCCGTGCCGAGCGCGTTGATGCCCGCGGCAACGCCGACACTGGCGTTTTGCTTGACCACCTTGCCGAGACCGGGAATCGCCCGGTCCAGCGCGCCAAGCAAATTGCTGACATCCTGCGTCTTGACGCCGGGCGCGACGCGGTCGAGCGTCGCCTGCGGCACACCCTCATCGAGCATCTTCTCGATGCCGAGCAGGGGGATCACCTTTTCGATACCGGCGACCGTCATCTGCAGCTCGCCGTCGAGACGCCCTTGCGCGCTGAGGCCGAGGGTACCGGCCGCGATCGCGATCAGGTCGCCCTGCTGGACGCGCGATTGCACGATCTCGACATGCCCGCCGACCGCCTGCAACTCGCGAAAGCGATCGGGCCAGGGTTTTGGCGCAAGATCCGTCAAACCGCTCAACATCGCCCGTATCTCCGCGTCGAATGGTTGGGCAAGCAACGGGTGCAACTCCTGCACGCTGCCCGCCTCCAACCTGAGGACGGCTTCGATCACGGGATGATCGAGGGTGGAGGCTTCCGCAAGACGGCCGTGCAGCTCGACATGCTTCGCGCGCCCCAGCGGCACCTGCACCGAACTGCTCACGCGATCGATGGATGCGTCATCGAAAATGATGGAGGCGCGCTGCGGCACGGCCGGCAATCCCACGACGCTGGAGCGAGCCTTGCTCCAGTTCACCAGCATCGAAGACGCCCCTTGCGAATCGGAGACCGTCGCTGGCGCCTTGAATTCCGCAATCAGCAATTTGGGATCGTACACCTGCGCGACCACCAGGATTTCGGCAAGCTTGGCCGTGACGGGCCTGTCGCCCGCGGCATGGCCCGCAGTCTGCGAGATCAGCGACACATTGACGCCGTCGCAACGCACCTCGAGGCGAAATGGAAAGCCGGCCACTGAACGCTTCGCGCAATCGTAGATCCGCCCCGACCTCGCCTCCTGCGCACGCCAGGCGTCGGCCTTCACCTCGGCCTCCGAGGCGGCAAAGAACCAGAATGCGCTCCATGCCGCGGCGGCGATCAGGAGCAAGGCAGGCGCCAGGAAGAGCTGCCAAAGCGGACGGCGACGTTTTGCAAGGGTCATATCGGTCATAGTGCGACCATTGGCCGACGATTTTGTCAAATATAAGCGGTGGGTCGGGGTAGCAAAACACACAAAATCTTTGCTTAGTTTCTTAGCCATCTCCTGATAGCCGTGCGCAAGATGTCAGTCGAAATGCCTTCCCAAACGGAACCCTCCGCAGACGACCTTTGGGTGTTCGGCTATGGATCGCTGATGTGGCGGCCGGGCTTCGAATTCGTCGCGCAGGTTCCCGCCCGGCTGATCGGCGAACATCGCGCGCTTTGTGTCTATTCGTTCGATCATCGCGGAACGCCGGAGAAGCCCGGACTCGTTCTCGGGCTTGACCGCGGCGGCGCCTGCCGCGGCATCGCGTTCCGTGTCGAGGCGAAGCGGCGGAAAGAGACCGTCGACTATCTGCGCAGTCGCGAGCAGACCACCAATGTCTATCGCGAAGTCATGCGCTCGGTCTGGCTGGAAAACGAAGCCCGGCAGCGGGTGAGCGCGCTCGCCTATGTGGTCGACCGAGGCCACGTGCAATATGCCGGACGGCTCACGCTGACTGAACAGCTTCGTTACGTCCGCCAGGGGCACGGTCGTTCCGGAAACAATCGCGACTATGTGCTGTCGACGGTCAAGTCGATCGAGGCGCAAGGTTTTCGCGACCCGCAATTGCATCAACTGGCGCTGATGCTGCGCGACGATACATCACTGCATCGGTGAGGTATCTACCCGCAAAGGTGGGCGGCATCCGCTCTACGCCTTCGCCGACGCCGAACTTGGCACGCGGCCGAACAACTGCGCCTGCTCGCGGCGCGCCGTCTCGACCAGCCGGCCGGTGGCATCCTCAATCACGCTTGAGATACGCGCGATAAACTCGCGACGCGAAAGGCCGGGCGGCAGTGGATCGAGAAATTCGACCACCAAGGTGCCGGGATAGCGCATGAAGGTCCGGCGCGGCCAGAACAGCCCCGAATTGAGCGCAACCGGCAGGCAGGCGACCCCGCAATCGACATAGACCTGGGCGACGCCGGTTTTGTAGTGCGGTGACGCACCAACAGGGGTTCGCGTGCCTTCCGGAAAGATGATCAATTGACGGCCGCGCCGTACCTGCTCGCCGGCACGGCGCGCCATCTTCAAAAGCGACCGGCCGCCGGCGCTCCTGTTGACCCCGATCATGTCCGACTTGATCAGATACCAGCCGAACAGCGGAATCCATTTCAGCTCGCGCTTGAGGATAAAGAGCGGCTGATCGAAGAATTGCAGCAACGCGAAGGTTTCCCACATCGATTGATGCTTTGAGGCAACGATCAACGGCCCTTGCGGGATTTTTTCGACCCCGCGAAACTCAACCTTGGTATTGCAGATGACGCGCAACAGCCAATTGCTGCTGCGCGCCCAAGTCCGGGCAATCGCCATGAGCGCCGGGCGAGGCATAAGGAAGGTCGGGATCGCAACAATGATCCAAAACACCAGCATCAGATAGAACAGCACGTTGTAGAGAAGCGAACGCAGGAAAATGGAGACCATCGATGACCCGATCAGTTGGCTTGCGCGGTCGCTGGCCTTCGCGGCGCAGATCCGGCCGACGATTCCGCGACCTCACCCATTATTTCGAGGCCGGCATCGGCAAGACGCACCCGCACTTCGGCGGCGACATATTTGACGTATTCCGACAGCAAGAGCCGCACGGTCGCACCATTGGTCCACCATGGTTCGTCGCGCCATTTATCGCCGACCACCGCGAACGGAATGAGGGCAATGTCGGGCATCGCGTGCGACAATTCGACGATGGCTCTTGGCATATGGTAATTCGAAGTCACCACGATCAGCGACCTGAAACCGCGCTCGTGCGCCCAGCGCCGCGTCTCCGCGGCATTGCTGCGGGTGTTGACCGCGGAGCGGTCGAGATCGACGCAGCAGCTCATCAGCGACTGATTATCGGTCAGCGAACGCGAAATGTCGCTTGCGGCACTGGTCGGATGCACGCCCGAGATCAGCAGCCGCTTGCCGTAGCCGTCGGCCAGCAATTCCATCGCATCGGACACCCGCGATGAGCCGCCGGTGAGCACCACGATGCCGTCGGCGGTGCGGGAGGGTTTGGCTTCGGCCCCGCGCAATTGCGAAAGAAAACCGACGAACCCGATCGCAGCGGCCACGAACGTGATCGCCAGCGTTGCAACGATCGTTGGACGCAGCCAGCGGCGCGGCGCGGCAATCGGCGCGGCGTTCGATGTATCGGCGGGCGGCCGGTTCATCACGATCTGGCAGATCCTTCCCGGTTGAACTCTAGAAGCTTTTTTGACGATGTGGAGTCCCGGACGCCAAGGTATCGTCGTGTCAGTCGATCTCGTTGAGTGTGGCAAACAATGTACGCCGCGATGCCCACGCGGTGATACCTGCGATCAATACCGCCTGCGCCGCCAGCGCCAGATAGCCCGAGGGCCGCAGCGAAAAAGTACCCAACAAGGCGGCAAATTGGTCGCCCACAGGGGTGCCCGAGAACCAGCCTGCGATCAATTCAGAGAACCCGAAAACGAGCATAGCGATGCCGCCGCCGATCACCCCTCCCTCCAGACCGAGCCGGAGAAAATGCCGCAGGAAGCGGTTGGCAATATAGCGGTCGCCCGCGCCAACAAAGTGCAATACCTCGACGATCGGCCAATTCGCCGCCATCGCGCCGCGCGTGGCGAACGACACCGAAATGATGGTCGCGATAATCACCAGTGCCAGAATGGCAATGCCGGCAACCACGGTAGCCCCTGTCATCGATCGCATCCGTTCGATCCAGGCACGGTGATCGTCGACGCTGGCCGAAGGCGCCACCTGCGTCACTCGGCGGCGCAACGCCTCCAGATCGATCGTGGTTCCCGGTTGCACCCGCGCGACAATCACGCGCGGCACGGGCAGTTCATCGAGCGAAAGTCCGCTGCCGAGCCACGGCTCCAGCAGTTTGGCGGACTCCTCCCTGGTGAAGGGGCGCACTTCGACGATGCCGGACTGCGCGCGTACCGCCTCAGCCACCGCTGCCGCGTCGCGGGTGATGTCGCGGCCGGGTGCCGGGCGCACCTGAACGGTGATTTCGCTGGCGACCTCCGATTGCCACTCCGCGGCCGAAGCGCTCACCAGCAGAACGGTGCCGGTGGTAATGGAGGCAAGGAACGTCATGATCGCGACCACGGCAACGAGCGCGCTACCGGAGATCGATCCGCGAGGCACGATCGGGGACATATTGCGTGCCCGCGCCGGCACCTGGGGACGCTCGCGTCCGAGGTCCACCAACGGCCCAAGCTGTTGATCGGTCCTACTCATAGATATGTAGCCGTCCCTGATGCAGCACCAGACGCCGCGCGTCATATTGATCCATCAGGGTCATATCATGGGTCGCAATGACGACTGCGGTGCCGGACTTGTTCAGTTCGATGAACAGCCGCAGCAATCGCCGTCCGAGGGTCGGATCGACGTTGCCGGTCGGCTCGTCCGCCAGCAATAGATGCGGCCGCGAGATGACGGCGCGAGCGATTGCCGCACGCTGCTTCTCGCCGCCCGACAGGATCGGCGGCAGTGCGTCCATTCGTTCGCCAAGACCAACCCATTTCAAGAGATCGATGACCTCCTTGCGGTAGCTCGATTCCTCGCGGCCCATCACGCGGAACGGCAACGCAACGTTCTCATAGGTAGTCATGTGGTCCAGCAGCCGGAAGTCCTGCAACACGATTCCGATCCGCTTGCGCAGGTTGGCGACTTCATCCTTGCTGAGCAGCGAGACGTCGCGGCCGAACAGATTGACCAGGCCGCGGGTCGGCCGCAGGGACAGAAATAGCAGCTTCAGCAGCGAGGTCTTGCCGGCGCCGGACGGGCCGGTGAGGAACTGGAAGGAATGGGCGGGAATCAGGAAATTGAGGTCGCGCAAAATCTCCGGGCCAAGCCCGTAGCGCAATCCGACATTTTCGAACCGAACCAAGCTCAGCTCCGTTCGATGGGAGGCGCGACCGGAAGCCTCAAAACCGGTTGCCCCAGCCCGCTGGTTTCGCTGCGGCCCTCAGACCAAACAAAATGGTTTTGCTTCTTTTATGGTTTCCGATTCGTTAACGGTCGCCTTGTAGCATCCCTGTGCCCCATTTCCGAAGGCGCCCTCACGGGGTCATTGTGGAGATCAGCTCCAATGCACATCGTTTGCCCTCATTGTTCGACGTCCTATGCCATTAATCCAGCAACATTGGGCACGGCTGGCCGCAGCGTGCGCTGTTCCCGTTGCAAGGAAGTCTGGCTGGCGCGGCCGGAAGATGCGATCGAACTCCCGGCGCAGGCACCGGCGATGGCGGAGGCCAGCGGCGAGGCCGCCGAACAGGATGCCGCCGCCGAATGGGATGCACTTGCGCACGAAGAGGGGGGCGAGGGGCAGGAAACCTCGCACGTCGACAGCCCCTCGATTGCCGGCGACTGGGCCGGCTCGAGCGAACATTCGTCAACGACAGCCAGCGCCGACTGGACGTCAACCGCCCGGGACGATCCGCACGACATGGGCGCCGCCAGCCGGCAACGCCCGTCGTGGCTGGGAAGGCTGCTCGGGCCCAACGCAGGCCCCAAGGCACCCCTTCGCGCTTCAGGGAGGCCATTCGTGGGCCTCCCGACCGCCTGCGCCGCGATGGGCGCGCTGGTGCTGGCGCTTCTGACCTGGCGCACCGACGTGGTGCGCCTGCTGCCGCAAACCGCCGACTTCTATAAAATGGTCGGTCTCGACGTCAATCTTCGCGGACTGCGGTTCAAAGACGTCAAGATCACGTCAGAGACCGTGGAAGGTAAGCCGGTGTTGGTGATCGAGGGTGTCATCACCGGCGAATCCAACAAGCCGGTGGAGCTGCCGCGGCTGCGCTTCAGCGTTCGCGACGCGCAGGGCGCCGAGATCTATGCCTGGAACACGGTGCTGGAACAGCCGGTGTTGAAACCCGGCGAAAAGGCCTGGTTCAAGTCGCGCCTCGCCTCGCCGCCGCCCGAAGGGCGCAACATCGATGTGCGCTTCTTCACCAAGCGGGATATGACCGGCGGTCATGTATAGATAGCGCCGCCGCCCCCTGCCACGAAACAGGTGTTCGATGCCGCGCGTGCTGATCGTCGACGATGAGGATTCGATGCGCATGCTGGTGGCGCGCGCCATCGCCATGGACGGGCACGAAATCGTCACCGCCGCAGACGGCGCCGAAGCGCTGGAGATCCTCGGCAACGAACGAGGCGCCTTCGATCTTCTCCTGACCGATATCCAGATGCCCGTGATGGACGGGATCGCACTGGCCCTGGCGGCAGCGCGTGACTTTCCGGACCTGACGATCCTGCTCATGACCGGCTTTGCCGATCAGCGCGAACGGGCATCGGGTCTCAACGCCATCGCACATGACGTCATCACCAAGCCGTTTTCAGTGGCCGATATCCGCACCGCGGTCGCTGATGCGCTCACGGCGCGAAAGAAGGCATGATCCGGAAAAGTGGACACCGGTTTTTCCGAAAAAGATCATGCTCAAACAAAAAGATATAAGAGCGATGACGATTCGAAGAAAAGTCATCGCGCTTGTATCTAGCGGAAACCCTAATAATCCTTCAGCAGCCGTTCGATGTAATCGAGCTCAATCTGCGGGCGCTGTGGATCGGCGAGGCGCCGGCGGAGCTCTTCGAGAATCCTTCGCACCCGCTGCACGTCGATTTCACCGGGAATCTTCACCGTCAGGTCGTCGCCGAATTCACGTCCATGCAACGGGCGCCCAAGCGGATCGCTCTGATTGCCGCCGCTCTGCTGGCGGCCGACGCGGTTGCCGGGTCCGTCGCTTTGGCCCTCGCCGTCACCCTGTTGCATCGCCTCGGCGAGGCTTTGGGCGCCCTTGCGCAGCGCATCAAGCGCCTTGCCTTGCGAATCGACCGCGCCATCGGCGTTGCCCTCGCCCAGCCTGCTGCCGGCATCGCCCATCGCGCTGTCGGCTTCGCCGAGACCATCCTCGCCGTCGCCGGCCTGCGGATCGCCGTCCTGGCCCTGTTGACCTTGCTGGCCCTGCTGCCCCTTCTGGCCGCGCTGGCCCTGCCCCATACCGCGCTTGGCAAGCTCGTCCTGCAATTTCCTCAAGCGATCGCGCAGGCCCTGCTGATCCTGCTGCAGGTCGCTCATGCTCTGATCGCCCTGCTTGCCCCGCTGCCGGTCGCGCCGTGAATCCTGGCCCTGTTTGAAGGTCTTGTCGCGCAACTGCTGTTGCTTGCGGATCATGTCGCCGAGCTCGTTGAGGGCCTGCTCCATATCGCCGTCACCCGACTGGCCGGGCTGCGCCATCTGCAGGTTCTCCAACATCTGCTGCAGCTGCTCGAGCAATTGCTTGGCGGCGTCCTTGTCGCCGGAGCGCGACAACCGCTCCATGCGCTCGATCATGTTGTTGAGATCCTGCTGGCGCATCACCCTTGCGTTGGGGTCGAGCGGTCGCGCCAATGCTTGCGGGTTGTTGCGCAATTGTTCGGCGAGCTGGCGCATGAAATTGTCCAACGCCGCGCGCAAATCCTGGGTGAGCTTCTTGATTTCTTCGTCGCTGGCGCCCCGCTCCAGCGCCTGCTTGAGCGCCTCCTGCGCGGCGCGGAGCGCCTTGTCCACATCGGTGATGTTGCCATCCTCGATGGTGACGGCGAGCGCCCAGAGGTTCGCGACCACCTCGCGCAGGGCATCGTCGGTCCGCGCGAACTCCAGTTGGCGCGCGACGCTGCGCAAGCCGAGATAGTGCCCCATTTCGGGCATGAACAATTCTGGCGCGATCATCAGTGCGTCGAGTGCTGCGTAAACCTGCGCATTCTGGTTTGCGTCAAGCGACAGAATGCGGCGCTGCTCGATCAAGGCCCGCGCCAAGGGCTTGGTGAACAATCGCTCCGGCAGCCGCATGTTGAACGGCTCGCTGCGTCCCTCATTGCCGGCTTCGTCCTTGGCCGTCAGCGTGAGCGTGACGTCGGCGCCGGCATAGGGATCCTCGCTCAGATCCTTGACCGTCTGGCCGACCCCGTTGCGGGTCCGGGCATTCGGCAGCACCAGCGAAAACTGCGGCGGATCGAACAAGGTCCGCGTCTCGCCGCTCTTCGCCTCGCGGCGCGGCGAAAAAAGCGCTCGCGCTTCAGTAACGCCGTAATCATCCTCGATCTTGTAGGAGAGTTGAAGCGAGCCGCGCGCCTGACGCTCCGGATCCTTGGTGAGCGCGATCGTCGGGGGGCGGTCAAGCGTGGCGCTGAATCTCCACTGCGGTTGACCGCTGGGGGCGCGAACGTGGGCCGTGCCATCGCCCCTGATGGCAAAATGCTTCTCGTTGGTGCCCTTGGGCGCCTGCTCGGCAGCTACCGCTTCGATCGCGCCGCCGACCACGACGTCGAGGGCACCGCCGCTCGATCGGACGATCAGCGTACTGCCGGTCGGAACTGCCAGCGGCCCCGCGGCGGGAAGAGCAGCTTCCTTGTTCGCCGCCGACAGGATGATCGGCGGTTTGCCGGTATAAAGCGGCGGCGTCACCCAGGCATCGACCCTGACATTGGCCGCCGACAGCACGCCATTCCAGTCGAAGGCGGCGGCGATCCGCATCCTTCGCTCATCGCCCGCGGCAATATAGGTCGCAGTCATCATCACCACGATCAACGCGCGCAGCGCCCAGGGATCGTGGATCGAAAGCCGGGGCGACGGCAGGCCGGCGCGGATGCGCTTGATCGACGCTAGGGTGCGCTCGCGCTGCGCCTGCCACAGCGCCATCGCGACTGGATCCTGCGTCGCGAGCGAATCAGTTAGTGCCGTGGCCGGGCGATGGCGGATGCCTGTGCCGCGATCGAGCCGGCCCAGGGCCTCCTGACGGCTCGGCCAGCGAAACCACAACAACGGGAACAGCGCGGCCAGCGCCAAGGCCGCGAACACGCCGAGCCCGATGGCGCGGGCAAGGAACGGCAGCACCAGCCACAGCCCTGCCCAGGACACCACCAGAAACAGCCCGGCGACAGTCAAAACCCGGGCCAGGTGGGGCCAGCCTCGCTCCCAAGCGATCGCAAATTCCGCCCGCCGCAACGCCTGCGTCAGCCGCAGCCGCGATACGGCATCAGTGTTGCTAACTGGCTCGGACGGGTCGGGGGTGGCGCCGCTCAACAATCTCTCCAGGTTGCCCGGATCACATCCTAGCACAAGGGCGGCAGTGAGGCACCCACCCAGGTCGGGTAGCCCACACCCGGAAATATGCATAACACGAAGGCGTGACTGCGCCGCCCCGACCTCGTAACGTCGCCCACGAAACCGCCAAAAGCGCAATCAGGGAAATGCCATGGACAAGAAGACGCACGACAAGGGATTGGAGATCAGGAAGGCGGTGCTGGGCGAGGCCTATGTCGCCAACGCACTGAAAAACTCCGACGACTTCAACAAACCCTTTCAGGAACTGGTTACCGAATATTGCTGGGGCGCGATCTGGGGCCGCGAGGAGTTGTCGCGCAAGACCCGCAGCATGCTCAATCTTGCCATGATCTCTATCCTCAACCGGCCGCACGAATTGCGGGCGCACATCAAGGGTGCACTGACCAACGGCGTCTCCCGCGACGAAGTCCGCGAAGTCTTCATGCAGGTCGCGATCTATGCCGGCATTCCCGCGGGCGTCGACAGTTTCCGAATTGCGCGCGAAGTGTTCGCCGAACTCGACAAGGCCTGAACCCCCAATCGTCATTGCGAGCGAAGCGAAGCAATCCACGCAGCCAAAGGCGATAGGTGGATTGCTTCGTCGCTTCGCTCCTCGCAATGACGAAATAAGGAATAGGATAGGATCATGGACATCGGATTCATTGGCCTCGGCAAAATGGGCTTTCCCATGGCCCGTCGCCTGATCGAGGCGAAGCATCAACTCGTCGTCTTCGACCAGCGCAAGGAGGCCGTCGACAAGTTGGTTGCGCTGGGCGCAGAGGCTGGTTCCTCACCGAAAGACGTCGCCGACCGCGCTGAAACGGTGATGGCGAGCCTCCCCTCGCTGCAAGCCTCGCTCGATGTGGCGTCCGGAAAGGAAGGCGTCATCGAAGGCAGGCGCGTCAGACGTTTTGTCGATCTCTCCACCGTCGGATCGCATATGGCGGTGCGCATTCACGGTCTGTTGGCGAAGCGAAATCTTGTCCAGCTCGACAGTCCAGTCAGCGGAGGCGTCGGCGGCGCCGAAAAGGGCACGCTCGCCGTCATGGTCTCCGGTCCGCGCGCCGATTTCGAAGCGGTGAAACCCGCGCTCGAGGTGATCGGCAAGGTGTTCTTCATCGGCGAGAAGGCCGGTTCGGCGCAGACCATGAAGCTCGCCAACAATCTGTTGTCGGCGACCGCCATCGTCGCCACGTCGGAAGCCGTCGTGATGGGCGTCAAGGCCGGCCTCGATCCCGCCGTGATGATCGACGTGATCAATGCGGGCTCGGGCATGAACACGGCGAGCCGCGACAAGTTTCCCCGCTCGATCCTGCCGCGCAGCTTCGATTTCGGCTTCGCCACCGGGCTGATGGTCAAGGACGTGCGGCTTTGCCTCGACGAGGCGAAATCGCTTGGGCTGTCGATGGAGGTCGCCGAGGCAGTCGGCCGGTTGTGGGAAGTGGTGATCCGCGAAATGGGCGCGGAGTCCGATTTCACCTCGGCGATCAAGCCGATCGAAAAGGCGGCTGGCGTGGTCGTCGGCGGCAAGGGCCCTCACGCGGCGAAGTGAGACGATCGTGTCCGCTTTCGCGGGGACGACAGCTACCGTTGGAGATTCACAGCCACGGCGCCGGCTTGTCCATCGCGATCAACGCCTCGACTTCGACGCGCGGCCGCACCACCGCGTAACGGTCGTCCTTGACCAGCACTTCCGGCACCAGCGCGCGGGTGTTGTAGGTGCCGGATTGCACCGCGCCATAGGCGCCGGCGGTCATGACCGCCATGAGATCGCCAGACTTAGGCTCGGGCATGGTCCGCCCAAGGGCGAGATAATCGCCGCTTTCGCAGACCGGCCCGACCACGTCGGCGACGATCGTCGGCGCCCCTTGCGCGGTTGCGCGAACCGGCAGGATGTCGTGATGCGCCTCATACAGCGTGGGACGGATCAGGTCGTTCATCGCCGCATCGATGATGACAAAATTCTTGGCGTCGCCTTGCTTCACATAGATCACGCGCGCCACCAGAATCCCGGCGTTGCCGACGATCATGCGGCCCGGCTCGAACAAAAGCGTACAGCCGAGATTATGCGTCACCCGCTTCACCATTTCGGCATAGGCGGACGGCAATGGCGGCGCTTCGCGATCCGCGTGATAGGGGATGCCAAGCCCGCCGCCGAAATCGACATGCGAAATGCCGTGGCCGTCCGCCCGCAGCGTCTGCACGAATTCGGCGAGCAGCCTGAAAGCCGCTTCGAGCGGCACGAGGTCGGTGATCTGGCTCCCGATATGCATGTCGACGCCGGTCGCCCGAATGCCCGGCAGCTTTGCCGCGCGGGCGTAGACCGCACGCGCCCGTTCGAGCGGTATGCCGAACTTGTTCTCCGACTTGCCGGTCGAGATTTTCGCATGCGAGCCGGAATCGACGTCCGGATTGACCCGAACCGAAATCCGCGCAAGCCGCCCCTGCTCGCCGGCCAGGCGCGACAACAATTCGAGTTCCGGTTCGGATTCGACGTTGATGCAGAGGATGTCGGCCGCCAGCGCCGCGCGCAGCTCGGCTTCGGTCTTGCCGACCCCGGAGAACACGATCCGTTCGGGTGGAACGCCGGCGGCCAGCGCACGCTTCAGCTCGCCGCCCGAGACCACGTCGGCCCCGGCGCCGAGTTTTGCAAGCGTGCGCAGCACCGACTGGTTGGAATTGGCCTTCAAGGCGTAACAGACGAGCGCCTTCTCGCCGGCAAAGGCGTCGCTGAACACACGGTAATGGCGCTCCAGCGTCGCGGTCGAATAGCAATAGAACGGCGTGCCGACCGCTTCCGCCAAATCGATGAGATTCACCGCCTCGGCGTGCAGTACGCCGTTGCGATAATCGAAGTGATTCATGGCCGCAGGCTCAGTTGCTATTCAGAAGCGGGTCGAGAGCGAATGGTCTCTTTTGACCTTTGGGGGCGGCCGGCGGCGCATCGGCGCCATAGCTCGAATTGAACAGGCTCGGCTTGCTCGCCTGATCGGCCGCGGGATCCGCCTGCACGGCGGCGGCGGCCGGCTGCTGCGACGAGGCCGTCGGTGGCAAATCGAGCGGCCCCTTGCGTCCGCAGCCGCCGAGCGCGAGCGCGGCAACGCCCAGGACAACAAGGGCCCATCCCTGATATTTCGAGCGGCAGTTTCTGGTCACGTCAAAATCCCCAATGCGGCGGCACCATACAAAGATTGATCTGTTCTGGCGAGACCGCAGCGCGTTGAATTTCCCGCGAGAATCACCGCTCAGCCTAAATTTCGCTCTTTTTCCAGCCGCCTGAGCCACGCCTTGGCCTGCGCCGCCACGTTCCTCGGGGCGGTTCCACCAAAGCTCGTGCGGCTTTTTACGGAGGCCTCGACCGAGAGCACCTTCAACGCCTCGGACGTAATCCTCGGCTCAATGGCCTGCATCACTTTCAGCGGCAGCTCGTGCAGTGCGACACCGTCCTGCGACGCCTTGGCAACGATTCGCCCGGTGACGTGATGGGCGTCGCGGAACGGCATTTTCAGCGTCCGCACCAGCCAATCCGCCAGATCGGTGGCGGTCGCATAGCCTTCGCCCGCGGCTATTTTCATCCGAGCCTGGTCCGGCACGATGTCGATGACCATTCCGGTCATCGCCCGGACAGACAGGGAAAGCGCGCCGAACGCCTCCATCGCGCCCTGCTTGTCTTCCTGCATGTCCTTTTGATAGGCGAGCGGCAGACCCTTCATTACGATCAGCAATGCGCTGAGCGCGCCGATCACCCTGCCGGTCTTGGCGCGTACCAGTTCGGCCGCATCCGGGTTGCGCTTTTGCGGCATGATCGAGGAGCCGGTCGTGAACTTGTCGGAAAGCCGCACCAGCCCCACCAGCGGCGAGGTCCAGATCACGATTTCCTCGGCAAAGCGCGACAGATGTACCGAGGTGATCGCGGCGGCCGATAGCGTCTCGAGCACGAAATCGCGGTCCGAGACCGCATCGAGCGAATTCGCCATCGGCCGGTCGAAGCCGAGCGCCTTGGCGGTTGCCGCGCGATCGATCGGAAACGACGTGCCGGCGAGAGCCGCGGCCCCCAGTGGCGATTCGTTCAGGCGTTTGCGCGCGTCTGCAAAGCGGCCACGATCGCGCGCCGCCATCTCGACATAGGCGAGCAGATGGTGTCCGAATGTTACCGGCTGCGCGGTCTGCAAATGCGTAAACCCGGGCATCACGGTCGCAGCGTGTTCCAGCGCGCGCTGCGCCAGCGCATGCTGGAACGAAGCGAGCGCCGCATCGGTCGCATCGATGGTATCGCGGACGTAAAGCCGAAAATCGGTCGCCACCTGATCGTTGCGCGATCGCGCGGTGTGCAACCGTCCCGCGGCGGGACCAATCAACTCCCCAAGCCTGCTCTCGACATTCATGTGAATGTCCTCAAGCGCACGTTTGAAATCGAACGATCCCTTGCCGATTTCTGACAAAATCGTGTCTAGACCCTTGGCAATATTTTTCGCATCGTTCGCCGTAATGATGCCCTGCGCGGCGAGCATCGCGGCGTGGGCCTTGGACGCGGCGATGTCCTGGGCGTAAAGGTGACGATCGACGTCGATGGAGACGTTGATTTCCTCCATGATCGCGTCCGGACGCTCGGTGAACCGGCCGCCCCACATCTTGTTGCTCATGACCAATTACTCATGCCTGCCGATTTTTGCCTGCCGCTTTCCATCGCGCCCATTAACGCGCCTTGTGCCGCCGGGGGGCTCAACCCATGCCCTGCATAGCCGTATCTGATACAGGATGACAAACGATATGCCCGAACGGCCCACACCTGCCGCGGCTCCGATGCGCCGGATTCCCTACGTCATCGGGGCGGTCCTGATTGGAGCGGTGATCGGATTTACCGGGATATACGGGATTGGCGGGCTGAAGCGCAACAATGCGGGCGATTCCGTCTGCGGCGCGGCGGTCGAGCTTTCGCACAAGCTCGCGCCGCTGGCGCAAGGCGAGGTGGCCGCCCTGACCATGGCGACCGCTCCGTTGCGCCTGCCGGACCTCACCTTTGACGATGCTGACGGCAAGCCCAGGAAGCTGTCGGACTGGCGCGGCCGAACCGTGCTGGTGAACCTGTGGGCGACCTGGTGCGTGCCCTGCCGCAAGGAAATGCCGGCGCTGGACCGCCTGCAAACCAAGCTCGGCGGCAAGGATTTCGAGGTGGTCGCGATCAATATCGACACCCGCGACCCCGACAAACCCAGGAATTTCCTGAAAGAGGCCAATCTGACCCGGCTCGGCTATTTTAGTGACCAAAAAGCGAAAGTTTTCCAGGATCTTAAGGCCATAGGCAGGGCGCTCGGCATGCCGACCTCGGTGCTCGTCGATAGCCAGGGCTGCGAGATCGCCACCATCGCCGGACCTGCCGAGTGGGACAGTGACGACGCGATCAAGCTGATCACGGCGGCGACGACGCCGCCGCGATCCTGACGTCGTCTGCGCATTTCGGCGGCGCCCGTCCCTTACGCCTCGTCCGCGACGCCATTGCGCAAGAGGCCAATCCGGTCGATCTCGACCTCGACGACGTCGCCCGGTTTCATCCACAACGGCGGTGTCCGCCTGGACCCGACGCCGCCCGGCGTGCCGGTGACAATCACGTCGCCGGGCTCGAGCCGCGTGAACGACGAGCAGTATTCGATCTGACGCGGAATATCGAAGATCATCTGGCTGATCGTTGCGTCCTGAACCACCTCGCCGTTGAGGCGGGTCTGCAGCCGCAACGCCCCGAGATCGCCGGCCTCGTCCGGCGTCACCATCCAAGGGCCGAACGCGCCGGTCCCCGGAAAATTCTTGCCGGGCGTGTATTGATGGGTGTGGCGCTGAAAATCGCGGACGCTGCCTTCGTTGTAACAGGCATATCCGGCGATGTGGCCCCAGGAATCCTGGCGCGAGATGTACCGGCCCGGCTTGCCGATGATGACCGCGAGTTCGCCCTCGAAATCGAGATCCTTCGAGACGCGCGGCCGGATGATGTCGGCAAGATGCCCGGTCTGGCTGTTGGCAAAGCGGCCAAACACGGTGGGATTCTCGACTTCGGAGCGGCCGGTTTCCTTGCGGTGCGTCTCGTAATTGAGGCCGATGCAGAGGATCTTGTCGGGATTGGGAATGACCGGCAACCAGGTGATACCGGCGAGCGGATGCCGCCTGGCCTTCGCGGCCGAAGCCGCCGCCTCGGCCAGCGCACCGGCGGCGATGGCGGACTTCAGATCGGGAAAACGATCGCGCAAGAGCGCGCCGAGGTCGACCGCTTCCGTGCCATCGATAAGGCCCCAGCTCGTGGTGCCGTTGATCTCGAAACTTGCGAACTTCATGGGTCGTCCTCGGTGCTTGAGACGATCTCCTCGCTATCGCATGCGGCGACGAGGGGCAATCCCAACCGAAGCTCGCGCCATCCTGGCCGGGCGGGCACGATCGACCCTAGACGGGCGCTTGCCGAATTGAGAGCGCCTTACGCCGTTACGTTGATGTTGCCGCCGATACCCGGACCGACATTGGCGAGCGAGGGCGGACCTGCGCCCAGCAGGGCCTGAACCACGGCTTTCTGCGCATCGAGGTTCGATTTCAGGGCGGTGGTCGCGATCTGCTGCTGCGTGTTCCCCGCCTGAGCCGCAAGGAAACTGCTGGCCAAACTGGCAATGTCCATATGCCCACCCTCCGTCGCAGGCAACCTACCCGGCAGGGGTTAACGAATGCTGGAGATTTTGAAGAGCCCTACCGCGTCGGGACTGGTTTGTCGCCGCGATAATCATAGAAGCCACGCTGGGTCTTGCGACCGAGCCAGCCCGCCTCGACATATTTCACGAGCAGCGGACACGGCCGGTATTTGGAATCGGCCAGCCCCTCATGCAGAACCTGCATGATCGACAGACAGGTATCGAGACCGATGAAGTCGGCGAGTTCCAGCGGCCCCATCGGATGGTGCGCGCCGAGCTTCATCGCAGCGTCGATGGCCTCGACGTTCCCGACCCCCTCGTACAGGGTATAGATCGCCTCGTTGATCATCGGCAGCAAAATACGGTTGACGATGAAGGCCGGAAAATCCTCCGACACCGCGATCTGCTTGCCGAGCCGTGTGACGAACTCCTTGGATGCCTCGAAGGTCGCGTCGTCGGTGGCAATGCCGCGGATCAATTCGACCAGTTCCATCAACGGCACCGGGTTCATGAAGTGAATGCCGATGAAACGCTCCGGCCGGTCGGTGGAGGCGGCAAGCCGTGTGATCGAGATCGATGATGTATTCGAGGCGACGATGGCGCTGGGCTTCAGCACCGCGCATACATCGTGAAAAATCTTGCGCTTGATCTCTTCCTTCTCGACCGCGCTTTCGATCACCAGATCGCTGTCGGACAGTCCGTCGATGGTCTCGGCAAGAGCGATCCGCTCCAGCGCCTGCTTGCGGGCATCATCGGTGATGAGCTTCTTGGCGACCTGACGCGACAGGTTGCCGTTGATCGTCGCCATCCCCGATTTCAGGCGCTCGGCGGATACGTCGTTGAGCACCACGTCGAAGCCGGCCAGCGCCGCCACATGCGCGATGCCATTGCCCATCTGGCCTGAACCGATCACGCCGACTTTCTTGATCATAACCGCCATTTTGCCATCTCACCGGAACGACGCACCCCGCGCCGCCCGCCCCTTCGCATCAACACCGGTCGAAACAGGTTTCATCCGACCAAGTATTTGTAGTCTTAGCGCAAAATCAGTCGCCCCGCTCGCGTAAATGCGCGCCGTTTTCGATTCCCGTTACTTTCCGAGCTTTCCGATCGCCTCGGTCAGTTCCGGGACCACCTGATACAAATCCGCGACCAAGCCGTAATCGGCAACCTGGAATATCGGCGCGTCTTCATCCTTGTTGATTGCAACGATGACCTTGGAATCCTTCATGCCGGCGAGATGCTGAATCGCCCCGGAAATGCCGATCGCGACATAGAGCTCCGGCGCCACCACCTTGCCGGTCTGCCCGACCTGCCAATCGTTCGGAGCATATCCGGCATCGACCGCGGCGCGGGACGCCCCGACCGCCGCGCCGAGCTTGTCGGCCAGTGGCTCGATATATTTGGCGAAATTCTCCCGGCTCTGCATCGCGCGCCCGCCGGAAACGATGATCTTCGCCGATGTGAGTTCGGGACGATCGCTCTTGGCGACTTCCTCGCCGACAAAGCTGGAGAGGCCTGGATCGGCGGCCGCAGCCGCATTCTCGATCGTCCCACTGCCGCCCTCTCCGGTGGCGGCGAAGGTCGAGGTGCGAACCGTGATGACCTTCTTGGCGTCCTTTGATTTGACGGTCTGGATTGCGTTACCGGCATAGATCGGCCGCTCGAATGTGTCGGGGGAAATCACCTTGATGATTTCCGACACCTGCATCACATCGAGAAGGGCAGCGACGCGCGGCATGACATTCTTGAAACGTGAGGTCGCGGGCGCGACGAAGGCGTCATAACCGGGGGCAAGCGCCACGATCAGGGCCGCCAGCGGCTCAGCGAGGTCGTGGGCAAAGGCGGCATTGTCCGCGAGCACGACCTTCTTCACGCCCGCAAGCTTGGCCGCAGCGTCCGCGGCCGCCTTGGCGTTTTCGCCGGCAACCAGCACATGCACTTCGCCGCCGAGTGCGGCGGCGGCAGTGAGTGCCTTGCTGGTGGCGTCCTTGATCGATGCGTTATCATGTTCGGCGATCAACAGCGTGGTCATCTTAGAGAACCCCGGCTTCGTTCTTGAGCTTCGACACCAACTCCGCGACGTCCTTGACCTTGACGCCACCCTTGCGGCCCGGCGGTTCGGAGGTCTTGAGGATCTCCAGATGGGCCGTGAGGTCGACGCCGTAATCGGACGCACTCTTGTCGGCGATCGGCTTTTTCTTCGCCTTCATGATGTTGGGCAGGCTGGCGTAACGCGGCTCATTGAGCCGCAAGTCCGTGGTCACAATCGCTGGCCCCTTCAGCTTCACGGTCTGCAACCCGCCATCGACTTCGCGGGTCACCTTGAAGTCGGAACCATCGACCTCGAGCTTGGAGGCAAAGGTCGCCTGCGACCATCCGAGCAATGCGGCCAGCATCTGGCCGGTCTGGTTGCTGTCGTCGTCGATCGCCTGCTTGCCGAGAATAACAAGACCCGGCTTCTCTTCGTCGGCGATGGCTTTCAGGATCTTTGCCACCGCGAGCGGTTCGACATTGCCGTCGGCCTTGACCAGGATGCCGCGGTCGGCGCCCATCGCAAGTCCGGTTCGGATGGTTTCGGCCGCCTGCGCGGGACCAATCGAAACCACCACGACTTCGGTGGCCTTGCCGGCCTCTTTCAGACGCAAGGCCTCTTCGACGGCGATTTCGTCGAACGGATTCATCGACATCTTGACGTTGGACAATTCGACGCCCGATCCGTCGCTTTTGACACGGACCTTGACGTTGTAATCGACCACCCGTTTTACCGGTACCAGGACCTTCATCGACGTTCTTTCGCTTGGATTCTTGGGTTTAATCGGCTTGGGCGCGGAACCTAAAGCCCCCGCCAACCCCGGTCAACGCAAGAGGTCCAAAAATCGCTGCCGGCAGGCGCCGTCAGCGGTTCTGGCCGGGCACCCACAACACGTCCCCGGCGCCATTATTGTTGGTGGCGCGGCCGGCAACAAAAAGGAAGTCCGACAGGCGGTTCATATACTGGATCGCTGCGTCGCTCACCGGTTCGTCGGGCTTGGACGCGAGTTCCACCATGATCCGTTCCGCCCTGCGGCATATTGTACGCGCCAGATGCAAATGCGCCGCGGCCGGCGTGCCGCCCGGCAGCACAAACGAGGTCAGGGGCTTGAGCTCGGCATTCAAGCGGTCGATGTCGCGCTCGAGGCGCTCCACCTGGCTCGACAGCATCCGCAACCGCTCCGCCTTACCCTCGCGCTGAGGTACCGCGAGATCGGCGCCCAGATCGAACAGGTCGTTCTGGATCGAACCCAGCATCGCATCGAGCTCCGGCGCATCCGCCAGATGCAGTCTTACAATGCCGATGGCGGCGTTGGTCTCGTCGACAGTTCCATAGGCAGCGATGCGCACGTCGTATTTCGGGCGGCGTTCGCCGCTGCCAAGCGCCGTCGTGCCGTCGTCGCCGGTTCGCGTGTAGATTCGATTGAGGATGACCATTCGTAGCTCCCCTGTTCTTGATTGCCTCTTCCGGAAGGGAAACGGGCGCGCCAGCGTCGTTTCCGGCAACCCCGTTCAACTACCGGCCCATCGCCCAGACCGTGAGCATGATGATGACGATCGCGACGAATTGCAGCAACACCCGCAACCGCATCAATTTCTGGGACCGGTTCGGCGATCCGCCCCGCATCATGTTGACGAGACCGAGCAGCAGCACGAACGCGACGGCAGCCACCGCAACCGGAAGAATGAAAGCACTGAGAAATGAAGCCATTTGCCGTACATAACACCGCACAATGCGATGCGCCATTGCCGGCCTCGAAGCTAACCTTGATGCAACGATCTGGCTTTTAGCTCAATAATATCAGAAGGTAGGTTGCTTCATTTATCCAGCCCAAGGTTCAATTGTGCGGCAGATTCGCTACATCTTCCACGTCGGCCTGGATGCGTTCTATACGTTTCTCGCCGATGACGGCTGGGCGATCGCCAGCCACATCGCACTGTCGACGTTGATGGCGCTCTTTCCCTTTCTGATCGTGCTCACGTCGCTGGCCGGCTTTTTCGGGTCGAAGGAACTCGCCGATCAGGCCGCCGGGCTGATGCTGCAGGTCTGGCCGAAGCAGGTCGCCGATTCGCTTTCGGGAGAAATCCACGATGTGCTGACGACGACCCGCGGCGACATCCTGACCATCGGCGCGGTATTGGCGGTGTATTTTGCCTCCAACGGCGTCGAGGCACTGCGCGTCGCGCTCAACCGCGCCTATTCGGTGATAGAAACGCGGCGCTGGTACTGGCTGCGACTGGAATCGATCCTCTACACGCTGATTGCCGCCGTCACGGCACTGGCGATGGCGTTCCTGATCGTGCTCGGCCCGCTGATGCTGGAGGCGGCACGGCGCCATATTCCGCTGATCGTGGAGAGTAACGAGCAATTTCTCAACGTCTCGCGTTACAGCGTCACCATCACCGCGTTGATCGTCGCGCTGTTCATTCTCCATGCCTGGGTGCCGGCGGGCCGCCGAAGTTTTCTGCAGATCCTGCCCGGCATCGTCTTCACCCTTGTGGCATCGCTGGTGTCGGGTGTCGTTTTCGGACAGTATCTTGCGCGTTTCGCCAACAATTACGTAACGATGTATGCCGGCCTCGCATCCGTCATCATCGCGCTGGTGTTTCTTTATTTCATCGCCGCGATCTTCGTCTATGGCGGCGAGTTGAACGCGGCGATCATCAAGTCGCGGCTGCCGCACGGCGTTTCGCTTCAAGCAGCGCAGTCGCTAAAGCCCTTGGAGACACGGGCTTGACCAGGAAGGCGTCGGCGCCAGCGGCGCGCGCTGCCGGCTCGTCGTCGCCCCGGCCCGAAACCCCGATGATGGCGATGCGGCCAAACGGCGGACGGAGCATGCGAATTCGCCGGATGGCCTCGATGCCGTCGATGCCCGGCAACACCATGTCCATCAGCACCGCGTCGAAGCCGCCCTGCGCGATCCGCTCCGGCGCAGCCTCGCCCCGACCGATGAATTCCGCCTGGTGACCGAGTTCGGTGAGCACCGCATTGAGCACGACGCGGCCGAACGGATTGTCCTCGACACTGAGAACGCGCAGCCCTTGGGCCGGGTCCGGCGGGCTATCGGTGTCAAGCCCTGAAAGCGCGGCTTTCGAGACTTTGGCGCGGGTGACCAATACCGTCAGCGTGAATGTGGTTCCGCCGCCGCGCCGTGATGCAACGACGATGTCGCCCCCCATCGCCCGCGCGAGTTGTTTCACCGACGACAAGCCGAGGCCCGCGCCACCGAAGCGGGAGGCAATACTGACATTGGCCTGCGAAAACGGGCGGAACAGGCGCTTGATCTCGCCAAGCGTCAGGCCGATGCCGCTGTCCGAAATTGCAAACGCCACGCCGATCCTGTCCTTTGCGCCGCCGGTCGGCTTGACCTCCAGGGCGACGGCACCCTGTTCGGTGAACTTGGTTGCATTGTCGATCAGGTTTTCCAATGCCGCACGCAAGCGGACCGGATCGCCGATCACGAATGCCGGAAGTTTCTGCGAAATCTCGACGCTGGATTGCAGCCCCTTTGCCGTGGCACGGCCGGCGAGCGAATCCCCTACACCGCGAGCGAACGCGCGCAAATCAAAAAAGTCCTGCCTCACGCCAAACCCGGAACGGCCGCTCCTGGCGGCATCGACAAACAATGTCGCGAGGCTGGCAAGATGTTCGGCGCCTGCCTTGATGGTGTCGACCCAGCGCCGTTCGCGCTCGTCGAGATCCGACGTCGCCAGGAGATCGCTAATGGCCAAGATCCCGGTGAGTGGCGTGCGGACTTCATGGGCAAACGTCGCCAGCACCGTCTCAACGATGCCCGGAGCGGCCGTCTTGACGGTGGGCTTACGCGCCTTGACGGCGCTAGCCTTTGCGGCACGTTTCTTCGGCGGACCCTTCTTCGGCCGCCGCATGGTGCGCCGTGGGCGCGATTTCGACGCCATGATTCCCCCGATCCTGGCCTGCCCCACCATGCCACGGCCAGGCTTGCCGAGTCACGCCGAAGCGCGATTTGCACGTGAATCTGACACCTGCCATGCCGGAAAATTTCAGGTCAGGCCGACGAGGCGGCGAATTTCGGCCGGCGTCGCGCCGGCGGCGCGGAGGTCGCGCAAGCCCGTGGCCCGGGTCGATTTCGACAATTTCTGCCCGGCATCGTCAAGAACGAGATGGTGATGCCGATAGGCCGGCTCTCGCAGCCCGAGCAAGCGCTGCAGAAGCCGATGCACGCTTGTCGACCAGAACAGATCCCGGCCCCGCACCACCTCCGTCACACCTTGCAAGGCGTCGTCAATGACGACGGCGAGGTGATAGCTGCTCGGCGTCTCCTTGCGCGCGAGAATGACGTCGCCCCAGTCGCCGGGCCGGGCCACAACCGTTCCGGTCTCGTGCTTCGGACCTTCGCTTTTTTCGATCCAATGGAGGTCGCCGACGCGCGCGCAGGCGGCCAACATGTCGAGCCGCAGCGCGTAAGGCGCACCCGTTTGCAGCAATCGCTCACGCTCGTCGGGCGCAAGCCGCCGCGCGGTTCCGGGATATAGAGGTACGCCATCGGGATCGCGCGGCCAGGGCGCCTTGGTCTCCTTCTGCGCGACGAGGCGCGCAATTTCGGCGCGGCTCTCGAAACTCGGATAGACGAGCCCCTGCGCCACGAGCGTCTCGAGCGCATCGCGATAACCGGCAAGATGGTCGGATTGCCGACGCACCGGTGTCTCCCAGGCAATGCCGAGCCAGGCCAGGTCCTGATAAATCGCGTCCTCAAACTCCGGCTTGCACCGGGTGGCGTCGATATCCTCGATGCGCAGCAGGAACCGGCCGCCGGCCTGACGCGCCAAATCGAAATTCAACAGTGCCGAAAAGGCATGGCCGAGATGCAGATAGCCATTGGGACTCGGCGCAAAACGGAAAACGGGTGGCGGCATTGATCTCTTTCGCGGGACATGTTGGTTTTAAGTCGCAATGACCCTCCACCTCAACACCCAGGCCGACCTCGAGGAGGCCATCCACACTCTGGTGAAACTGGATCCGCGGCTCAAACCCGTATTCGAGCTCGCTGGCATGCCGGCGCTGCGGCGGCGCGAGCCCGGCTTTATGGGACTAGCCGCGATCATCTGCGGCCAGCAACTATCCACCGCAAGCGCTGCGGCGATCTGGGCTCGGCTTGCAGCCGCGTTCGATCCGTTCCACCACGAAGCGCTGCGCCGCGCCCGCTCCGATCGTCTTGGGCCGACTTGGCCTGTCGGCGGCAAAGATCAAGACCCTGAAGAGCCTGGCGCGCGAGATCGCGGCGGAACGGCTCAATCTCGACGTGCTGGCGAATGAGGATGCCGACGCCGCGCACCATACGCTGACTTCGCTGCACGGTATCGGTCCGTGGACTGCCGACGTCTATCTGCTGTTTTGCCTCGGCCATGGCGACGCCTGGCCGGCAGGTGATCTCGCCGTGCAGGAGGCGGTGAAAATCGGACTCGGGCTGAAGACGCGCCCGACGCCGAGGGAAATGGCACCGCTCGCGGAACCCTGGCGCCCGATGCGCGGCGCGGCGGCACATCTGTGGTGGGCGTATTACCGGGCGATCAAGAAGCGCGAGGGCGTGATCACGGGACATGAAAAAGCGAACGCCGTTTCAAACAAAGTCCTTGTTGCAAAACGGTCATCGATGAAAGCAAAGATCAAGACCGCACAACTAGCGGAATCGAAGAAATGAAATCCACAGACTTCATCGTTGCACGCAAGGATTTCCAGCAATGCAAATTCATCGAGACCGAATTGGCAGAGGCTGCGGCGCTGCCTGATGAGGCGCTGTTGATCAAGGTCGATCGCTTCGCCTTCACGGCCAACAACATCACTTACGCCCTGGCGGGCGATCAGTTGAAATACTGGCAGCTTTTTCCGGCGCCGGAGAATTTCGGCAACATTCCGGTGTGGGGATTTGGCGAGGTAATCGCCTCGCGCCATCCCGCAATCGACACCGGTGAACGGCTGTTCGGCTATTTTCCGATGGCGACGCATCTGGTGATCGAAGCAGCCTCCGTGAATAAGCGATCTTTGCGCGACGCCGCCGCGCATCGCCAAAACGTAGCCCCGGTTTACAACGCCTACACACGCGTGAGCGGCGATCCGGCTTTCGCGGGGACCGAGGGCGACTATCAGGCGCTGCTGCGGCCGTTGTTCATGCTATCGTTCCTGGTCGACGATCTTCTCGTTGAGAACGATTTTTTCGGCGCGCGGAGCGTGCTGCTCTCGAGCGCCTCCAGCAAGGCCGCGTTCGGTCTTGCGCATCTGTTGCATACGCAGCGCCAGGGAATCCGGGTGATCGGGCTCACCTCGGCGGCGAATGTCGGCTTTGTCCGATCGCTCGGCTGTTATGACGAGGTCGTGACCTATGACCGCGCCACTTCGCTACCCACCGATTCGCCGGTCGCGTTCGTGGACATGGCCGGTAGCAGCGAGCTACGCGCGCGGCTGCATCGGCATTTCGGCGACCAGATGAAATATTCGGCGCGGATCGGATTTACACACCGCAGCACCATGCCGGACGAGCCGGAATTGCCCGGCGCAAGACCAATCTGGTTTTTCGCGCCCGATCAGCTTCGCAAGCGTGCCAAGGAATGGGGACCGGGCGGCATCGAGGCGCGATTTGGCGCGGCATGGTCGGACTTTGCCCCGACACTGGAAAAGCGGCTCTCGGTCGTTGAGGGTCGCGGGCCCGCGGCGGTGAAGCAGGTCTATCTCGACACGCTTAACGGGCAAGTTTCCCCCGAACAGGGCCATATCCTGTCGCTTTCGGACTGACCGCTTTCTGCGCGATCTCAAAGGGTATAGCCTGGCTGAAGAGGAAACACCGCGAAAACGGTCCTAGCGAGGTCGCGAATGCTGGACAGGACGGACGACGTCTCGATATCGGCCGAAAACTGGCTGGCGCAATTCGAAAGTGCGCTCTCAAGCCGCGGCGACGGCGCGCTGAAGGCGCTGTTTCATCCCGACAGCTATTGGCGGGACGTGCTGGCGCTGAGCTGGAACCTGCAGACCCTCAACGGCGCCGACGCCATCCTCAAGGAGTTGCCGACCCTCGCCGGTCGCACCGCGCCGCGCCATTTCAGGATCAATCCCGACCGCGCCGCGCCCCGCCGCGTGACCCGCGCCGGCACCGACACGATCGAGGCAATTTTCAAATTCGAGACCATTTTGGGCCGCGGCAGCGGAATTCTGCGACTGATCCCCGACGCCGACGACGGCAACAAGCTCAAAGCATGGACGCTTCTGACCGCACTCGACGAATTGAAGGGGTTCGAGGAACCGCTCGGCTCGGCGCGGCCGCGCGGCCAGTCCTACTCGCGCGATTTTCGCGGACCCAACTGGCTCGACCTGCGCCGGGAAGCGGTCGCCTATGCCGACCACGATCCAGCCGTTCTGGTGGTCGGCGGCGGACAGGCCGGACTTGCGATCGCGGCGCGCTGCAAGCAATTGCAGCTCGATGCGCTCATCGTCGACCGAGAGCCGCGCATCGGCGACAATTGGCGCAGGCGTTACCACGCGCTGACGCTGCACAATCAGGTGCAGGTCAACCACCTGCCCTACATGCCGTTCCCGCCGAATTGGCCGGTCTATATCCCCAAGGACAAGCTCGCCAACTGGTTCGAGGCCTATGTCGAGGCCATGGAGCTGAATTTCTGGACCGCGACCACCTTCGAGCGCGGCACTTACGACGAGGCAGAGGGACGCTGGACGGTGGTGTTGCGCCGCGCCGACGGCAGCGAGCGCGCGATGCATCCACGGCATGTGGTGATGGCAACCGGCGTCAGCGGCATTCCCAATTTGCCGGATATTCCTACCCTGAAGGATTTCGCGGGCACGGTTCTGCATTCGAGCCAGTACACAGACGGCGAGGATTGGAAAGGCAAAAGGGCGATCGTCATCGGCACCGGGAACAGCGGCCACGACATCGCTCAGGACCTATATTCGAGCGGGGCGGAGGTGACGCTGGTCCAGCGCAGCCCCACCCTGATCACCAATATCGAACCATCGGCGCAACTGGCGTATTCGACGTATAACGAGGGCACTCTGGAGGATAACGACCTGATCGCAACCTCCATGCCGCTCACGCTTGCCAAACGAAGCCACGTGATGCTGACCGAGCAATCGAAGAAATTCGATCAGGAATTGCTCGATGGCCTCGCGCGCGTGGGCTTCAAACTCGATTTCGGCGACGGCGACACCGGCTGGCAGTTCAAATACCTCACCCGCGGCGGCGGTTATTATTTCAACGTCGGCTGCTCCGATCTGGTCGTGCGGGGCAAGATCGGGCTCAGGCAGTTCTCCGATATCGAATCCTTTGTCACCGAGGGCGTGCGGATGAAAGGCGGCGAAACGCTCGCGGCTGACCTGATGGTGCTGGCGACCGGCTACAAGCCGCAGGAATATCTGGTGCGCAAACTGTTCGGCGAGGCGGTCGCCGAACGCGTCGGGCCGATCTGGGGATTCGGCGAAGGGCAAGAGTTGCGCAACATGTACTCGCGCACCGGCCAGCCGGGCCTTTGGTTCATCGCCGGCAGCCTCGCGCAATGCCGCATCAACTCGAAATATCTGGCACTGCAGATCAAGGCGATCGAGGAAGGATTGTTGCCAGGCGACGCGAGCGTTCCACTTCACCGTTTCTCCTGATCCAGGATTTCCCGAGCGATGAAGGATTCCGCGTGGCGCCAGGCCTTGTCGTCGTCACCACGGAAGGTGACCAGACGATTGAAAACGACATTCCGCGTTTTCACGTCAACGATGTCGAATTTTGCCCATTGCACGAGCGTACTCATCTTGTGAACGCTCCCGATCAGGAGAACGCCCGCACCGGCCGCCTGCGCCTTGGCGAGCAACTGACCGGCATCAATGTCGCCAACCGAACAGGAGTTTGGCGGGCAGTCGAGGACGGCACTTCGTATCTTTCCGCCCGCCGCCAAATCGCTGCGCAACGACGCTTCGAATTCGCGCAAGCGCCGGAAATGATCGGCGCTCTGATCGGCTACCTCACCCGAGGTATCGATATATTGGATTTCCGCGACCGCGAAGACGCGCGGCTCGTCCTGCGCCTGTTCCAGGAAACGGTTCTTGATCAGCCAGCGTACCCCTCGGCTCCAGGCTACGTTAGCGCCCATGCGCAGGTCAGTCTGCCCGGTGCCGACGATCGCCCCGGATCGGGCGTCGCGAATCTTATAGGTCACTGTATATTCCGTTCGGGAAATGCGCGTGACGATCCCGATCATCGACTGATCGGCGTCAAGGCCGGCGGCGATTTTGCCTTCGCATCCCTCGCAATTGCGCAATTTGCCGGTTTTCGCCGTCTGGTCGTTCGCGGCGCCGACGTCCACGAGCTGGTAGCGCCCCGATTCCGCGATCAGCCGACGGGCCTCTTCCGTTGAAAGCCGCAATTGCTCGCGGTCGACATCGTCGGGAGGAACGTACGCCGCGCCTGCGCTGAAGTCCTCCAATTCAAACGGAAAGACTGCAAGTTTGACCGGGCGCGGCGCGCCGGGTTCGGTCGGCTTGGCGACCGCCAACCCCGCAAGAACCATCACGGGAATGAGGATGAAGACAAGGCCGCGCATGGATGAACCCTGGAGTTGCCAAATCGTGATCATATGGCCTGATCGGTTCCTTTCGCGAAATGGAGAATTTCCCTGGATTGACCGGGTGAAATGCCCGATCTTGCCTCGCCCCTCTTTCTTCCCGGCGAGATTTGCCCCTAAATGCGAGGGGAATGGGAGAGAGCTTGGAACAGGCCCCTAATCCCGTGGCCGGCCCCGCGCGCGCCATCGATCTGAAGCTGCGGCTGACACTACGTGTCGCGGCGCTCGCGGCGATTTGCTTCGTCGCTGTCGCGGCCTACGCATTGTTTGACAGCGACCGTACCGCCAGAGCCAAGGCGAGCCGCATCGCCGCAATCGTCGCCAAGGACATCTCGTTGCAGCAGGCGCAGGCGCAATGGTACTCCTTGTCCCCCGGACTAACTCCGGATTTGCAACGAGCCGCGGCGCCTTTGATGGAGCCAGGCCTCTGCATCGCCTATCGGGATAAAGCCGGAGATTTTCGCCAGGGTATCTGCAGCGGCGCGCTCGCCAACGAAATTGCCGCGCCCGAAAGTTTCGCCGCGCTCTACCGCGCCATCTTTCGTCCCGGCGAACCGATCTCGATCCCGCTCCTCGTTGAGGGCAGGGCCCAGGGCGTGGCGGTCGCGACCGTCGACCCAGCCACGCAGATAGGCCAGAGCTGGCACGAGGCGAGCCGCCTTCTCTCCATCATGGCGTTCGCCTTGGCAGGGCTTTGCCTTGCGGTCTATGCCGCGCTGGCACGCGCGCTGCGGCCGACGCACGCAATTCACACCGGGCTGAAGCAGCTTGCGGCGAATGACCTTTCCGCACGCCTGCCCAGTTTCGATCTTGCGGAGCTCTCGGCGATTTCCAACGTCTTCAACACGCTTGCGCAAAAGCTGCAGGCCACCCTCGCCGAACGCAACGCGTTGACGCGAAAGCTGATAGCCGTGCAGGACGAGGAGCGACGCCACCTTGCTCGCGAGTTGCATGACGAATTCGGTCAATCGCTCACCGCCATCGCGGCGCAGGCCGCCGCCGCGGCCCATACAGCGGAACGCGAATGCCCGCCGCTGTTCGAGGAATGCCGGGGCATCTCGCGCACGACGGCGGGCATGATGGAAACGCTGCGCGGCGCGCTGGTGCGCCTGCGCCCGCCCGACATCGAGGAACTCGGCCTAACCGTCAGCCTCGAAAGCCTTGTTGCGAGCTGGAACGGCTTCGAGAAGGGCCGCACCCGATTCGAAATTGCGATCCTTGGCAAGGTCGACGATTTGCCGCCAAGCGTCTGCGCGAGCCTTTATCGCATCGCGCAGGAGGCGATCACCAATGCTGCAAAGCACGCTCAGGCCCGGCGCGTGCAACTGCGTCTCGAAGCAGGACAGGCCGATATCATCTTGAGCGTCGAAGACGACGGCGAGACGACGGGCGCCAGTCTGCCGCCAAAAGCCAGCATGGGACTTCTGGGCATGCAAGAGCGGGTCGTTTCTCTCGGCGGCATACTACATTTCGAGCGGCACGCGGCGGGCGGCGCCCGGCTTGTCGCGATCATTCCCAATACGGGGGTAGAACCTTGAGCATCCCCGATTCCAGGAGCTTCACACGTGTGATGCTGGCGGACGACCACGCTATCGTACGCGAGGGTTATCGCTCGCTGTTGCACAAACAGGATCGCCTTCGAGTCGTCGCCGAGGCCGGCAACGGGGCCGATGCCTACCGTGTCTACAAGGAGGTCAGGCCCGATCTGGTCATCATGGACGTATCGATGCCGGGAATTGGCGGGGTCGAGGCGATCCGGCGTATCCGACAATGGGACAATTCCGCGCGGATCCTCGTATTCACAATGCACCAGAGCGCGGCTTATGCGGTCCAGGCGATCAAGGCGGGCGCGCGCGGCTTCGTCACGAAGAGCAACCCGCCAGACATACTGTTGAACGCGATCGTCGAGGTCATGGCTGGGCGCATCGCGCTCAGCCCCGACATCGACCACGAACTCGCCATGAACCGGCTCGCCGACGAACCGTCAGCCATCCACGCGCTGAGCCCACGGGAATTCGAAATCCTGCGCATGTTGCTGGCGGAGAAATCCGTGGACGACATTGCTGCGACGCTGCATATCAGCGTCAAGACCGCGGCCAACACGCGCTATCTCATCCGCGCCAAACTCGGCGTCGCGTCCGACATCGAACTTGTACGCCTTGCACTTCGCCAGCGGATCATCGCAACCGAGGATATCGAGAGCTAACCAGACGAACGTCGGCCGCCGCGCGGCGCAGGACGCCGGCATCCGCACCGTTCATTCCGCCCTGATATTGGATGCCTTCATGATCGGCCACCACCGCTCCGTCTCGGCCTTTTGAAAAGCGCGCAGGGCTTCCGGCGATTGCTGGTCGCGGGGCGATATCTGAATGCCAAGGTCCTCGAAGCGTCGCTGGACCGAGGGATCGGCGAGCACCTGCCGCATCGTGGCATTCAGCTTTTCGACGATGTCCTTCGGCGTATCCTTCGGCACCCAGAGCCCGTACCAGAGCGAGGCGACGAAGCCCGGCAACCCTGCCTCGTCCGCCGTCGGAATATCGGGTGAGGAAGACAGCCGCGCGCGGCCGGTGACGGCAAAAGGCTTGATGCTGCCGGTGGCGATCAGCGATTTGAAATTGGACGACGGCTCGATCATGAAATCGATCTGTCCCGCCAGGAGATCCTGCATGGCATGCGCATTGCCGCGATACGGCACGAATTGAAACTTCGTCCCGGTCTCCTTCTGAAACGAAATTCCGGCCAGATGCCCCGTCGCGCCGACGCCGGCAATCCCCACTGACGCCTTGTCGGGATTGGCCTTGAGATAGGCAATCAATCCCTTGAGATCGTCGGCCGGCAGGCCCTTCCGGCCGGCGATCAACAGCGGTTCGTTGCCGATATAGATGATCGGCTCGAGATCCTTCAATAGATCGTATTGAAGGGTGTAGAGGCCGCCGGTGAGCATATGCGTAGTCGACGTACCGATGCTGAGTGTGTAGCCGTCGGGCGGCGAACGAACCGCACGGCCAACGCCAATACTGCCGGCGGCGCCCGCAACGTTCTCGATGATGATGGATTGCCGGAAGATTCCCCGCATCTGCTCGGCTAGATATCGCGCCAGCGTATCGGTCGCGCCGCCCGCCGGGAACGGCACGATCATGGTGATTGGACGGGCCGGATATGACTGCGCCGCCGCGCCGCTGCTCCATCCAAGGACGAAGATAAGGGCGACCATCGCAGTCAGCGATCCGCGCGTCGGGCTTCTCCAGGTTGGACAGGTGCAGCAATCAGACATCACCGACCACCTCGCGTCTTCGCCGTTCGGATTCTTCAGCGTAACGCCGCATCGCATGGACCTCGGTCAGAATGCCAATCGGGCGGTTTTCGCCGGCTTCGACCACAGCCAGCGACTCAGCTTCCGCAACGTCAAACGCCGAGATGGCTTCCCGAATGTTCATGCCGGGATGGAGCACGACCAGCCGGTGATGAAGGATGCTGCGCAGAGACTTTCGTGTATCAATATCCGGCGCGTGGGCGTCCGCCACCAACACCAGTCCAGCATAATGACCCGCCTCATCGACAGCGACCACCTGGGTTTTCGACCCCGGCGGAAATTTTCCTCGGAATTCCGCGATCCCCATGTCGGCGTTGACGGTAACCACGTCTGACCGCATCATGCGCCGCACCGTGAGGTCGCGGATCCAGCCGACATCGGCAGCGCTGCGGATGGTCTCGCCGCGCAGGTGCAACCGCCAGGTCGCGAACGAGTAACCGAACAGTTCGCGGGTCATCTGGGTCGAGATGATGACCGCGGCCAGCACGACGGTGGTCAGCCAGAGGTCGCCGGTTGATTCCAGCGCGATGAACGACATCGTCAGCGGACCGCCGATGACGGATGCCGACAGCGCGCTCATGCCGACAATCGCGTAGACATTGGGGTCGAGGTTGAAGCCCGGCCAGACCGTATCAACGGCCGCCGCGAACAAGCGACCGCCGATCGCGCCCAGAAAAAGCGAGGCGAAAAACAACCCGCCGCGAAAGCCGGCGCCCAGCGAAATCACCGATGCGATCGTCTTCAGCCCGAACACCATCGCGACGAACGTCAATGGCATGGAAAAGATTCCCCCAAAATGCAGCGCGCCATGCCCTGACGACATCACCTCCGGCGTCAGCAATGCAAGCAGGCCAACTCCGAGACCGCCAAGCGCCGGACGCAGCGGCGGCCAGAGTCCTGTTTTCGACAGCAGCGTTTCCGACAGCGCGACGCCACGCATGATCCCGATGCCCAACAGCGCGGCGAGAACGCCCAACAAGGTTGCGATTGCAAGATCGCGTGCGAGCACATCCCCGATCGGCCCGACGCCGACGCCAAGCGACAGCGGGGCAAATTCATGCGCGACAAAGTAGCCGACGACCGAGGCGACCCCGACCGGCGTCAGGCTGGCGGGCGTATATCCCCCGAGCACGAGTTCAAAGGCGTAGAAGGCGCCGGCAAGCGGTGCGCCGAAGGCTCCTGATATCGCCGCAGCCGCGCCGCAGCCGACCATCAGACGCTGATCGCCACGCCGCAGATGAAATCCGCGGCCGAGCGAGGCGGCGAGCCCGCTGGAAAGCTGGGTATATCCCGCTTCAAGCCCAACCGAGGCGCCGACGCCGCTGGACCAGACCGTCTGCAACGCCACAATCACGCTGCCGCGAAATGACATCCGCCCGCCGTGAAGCGCATTGGCCTCGATTGGGTCGACCTCGCGCGCCGGCCGCCAGCGCGCGAGCCACAGGAAGGCCAACCCAAGCAATAGTCCGCCGAGACTGGGAACCAAGAGGGCACGAAGCGGATCGATCCTGAGCTGGCTCGAGAGCCGCGCCCCCATCTCGAGGTTGAATAGCAGCACGTGGAGCAATTCGACCGCGGCGGCCATTGCCGAGACCACCAATCCGCCGACGGCTCCGACCAGCGCCGCAAGCACCACGAGGCTCGTCTCGTGGGCGCGAACGAACGCCCTCAGCCGACGCGGCGCCTCGAGGTAGCGGGACTTGGTCATCATTTTGCCGTATCCAAACGCGGCCAAAATGTGCCGCCCGCCACGTTTAGCGGTCCTGGCGGTACCCCTGCAATCTGGCCGCGAGCAGGCCGCGGGGCCGGATAAGGCCGCCAACGCTCTTCACAATCCCGTCACGCTGCATGTAGTATGTCAACTCATGCTGCTTCGCAGCTATATGGAGGCCGGGAGCGTTACTTGAACGCACATGTCTCGCAAGGCGGTTGGCCGGTACTGGTATTGAATGCGGACTTTCGGCCGCTGAGTTATTATCCGTTGTCTCTCTGGTCGTGGCAGGACGCGATCAAGGCGGTGTTTCTCGATCGCGTCAACATCGTCGAGCATTACGATCGCGCCGTGCGCAGCCCCACATTCGAAATCCAGTTGCCGAGCGTGGTGTCGCTGAAGTCCTTCGTCAAGCCGACCACGCATCCCGCCTTCACCCGGTTCAACGTGTTCCTGCGCGATCGTTTCGTTTGCCAGTACTGTTCGGCCAACGACGATCTTACGTTCGATCACATCATCCCGCGCAGCAAGGGTGGCCAGACCACGTGGGAAAACGTGGTCGCCGCGTGCTCCCCGTGCAATCTGCGCAAGGGAAACCTGACGCCGCAGCAGGCACGGATGTTTCCGAGGCAATTCCCGTTCGCGCCGACGGTACATCAGCTGCATCGCAACGGCCGGTTGTTCCCGCCGAACTATCTGCACGACAGCTGGCTCGATTATTTGTACTGGGATACCGAGCTCGATCCGTAGTCGACCGGTTCGCGACTGTCGTTGGGCTTCATGGGACCGACAGGAATGCGATGGAAAGCACAACGATCCATCCGACGATGACCAAGGCCGCGACCACACCGGCGGTGATCTTGGCTTTTTCCTTGAGCGTGAATGGTCGGTCCAAGGTCGAGGTCTCGAATTGACTGTCGGGAGCGTCACGCAAGTGTCGATCGACGATCAGGCAGCGGCCGAGGAGCCCTTACCCGAAAACAAATTCGCAAGTCGTTCGACCGGGACGGCCGGGCTGAACAGATAACCCTGCATCTCGTCGCAGCCCAGCTTGCGAAGAATGTCGCGCTGTTCTTCGGTCTCCACGCCTTCCGCCGTGGTGGTCATATTTCCCGCCGCCGCCATATGAACGACGGCCTCGATGATCGGCGACGAGCCTTCCGCTTCCGCGACGTCGCGAATGAAGCTTCGGTCGATCTTGACCTTGTCGAACGGGAAGCGCCGCAGATAGCTCAGAGAAGAATAGCCCGTTCCAAAATCGTCCAGCGCAATCCGCACTCCCAAATGCCGAAGCTGATGCAGGACAGACAAAGCTTCCTCGTCGTCGCGGATCAACACCGCCTCGGTGATCTCGAGTTCCAACCGGTCCGGAGAAAGGCCCGTCTCCGCCAGAACGGTCGCAACCTTGAGCCCCAACGTGCCGGATTTGAACTGCAGCGGTGAAACGTTCACGGCGAGTTTGATTTTGTCCGGCCATTTGACGGCATCGGCGCATGCTTGCCTAAGCACCCACTCGCCCAGCTCGATGATCAAACCCGTTTCCTCGGCCACCGGAATGAAGTCGGCCGGCGAAATCATTCCGCGGCCCGGATGTCGCCAGCGCAGCAACGCCTCGCAGCCCGTCACCACGTTGCTTGCGAGGTCGACGACCGGTTGATAGTGAACTTCAAAGCCGCCATGCAGCAGCGCCTGTCTCAAATCCGCTTCCAGGGCGCGCCGCGCTTTCATGCGGGAATCCATTTCCGGAGCGAAGAATCGGTAGGTTCGCCGCCCGCCGGCTTTGACGGCATACATCGCGAGGTCGGCGTTCTTGAGCAATTCTTCCAAACTGGTCCCGTGGTCCGGGGCAATGGCGATGCCGATGCTGGCGTCTGCCGAGACCTCGTGGCCGAGGCATCTTGCGGGGGAGCGTATTCCCCGGTGGATATTGTCCACGAGCGCGACCACTTCCGACTCGTCCATCAGACCGACCTTGACGATCGCGAATTCGTCACCGCCCAGACGGGCGACAAAGTCGTTGGGTCCCACGCATTGCCTCAAACGCGATGCAATCGATTTCAACAGCTCATCTCCGATGTGATGACCGAGCGAGTCGTTGACGGACTTGAATTCGTCGACGTCGATGAAGAGAATCGCGAAACGTTCGCCCGGCGCAATATTGGCGAGCTTGCGTCCCACATGTTCGCGGAAAAGCGCCCGGTTTGGCAAGTCCGTCAGCGCGTCGTAATACGCCAGATGAGCGATCCTTTCTTGCGTGCGGACACGCTCGGTTACGTCCTCGTGCGTAACCAACCAACCTCCGTCGGCAATCGGCTCGTTCGTGATCTCGATCAAGCGGCCGTCCGAGGTCTCGACGACCTTGGTGCCGGACTTACCCTTGTTGCGCAGCACGTCTTCACAATATTGATTGACGTCACCCGGCAAGGATCCTGTCTCGCCTCGATGTCGTATCACGTCCCGAAGCGTACAACCCGGCCTCACGACTTCAGGCGACAAATTGTACATCTCGATATATTTGGCGTTGCAAACAATCAGGCGCGCGGATGCATCGAACAGCAAGAGTCCTTGCGTCATGTTGTTGATGGCCGTGTCCAGTCTCTGCTTTTCGATGCTTAACCGGCGTCGCGCCGCCCGATGCTGAGACCTCATCAGCCGGACCATCAAACAAAGGGTGACGGCTATTACCGCCAGCGACAGTGACGCGACGCCGACGAAGAGTTTCGTCTGCGACTGCCAGGCGGCCAGCGTGGAATCGACCGTCTTGGTGGCGACCACGACAAGAGGGACCGACGAAAGCATCCGCGACGAAACCAGGCGGTCCTTGCCGTCGATCGGACTGGTCAGCCTGCCCGTCAGATGGCTGACTTCAAAGATGGCCCTCTGCAGCGCGGACCCTCTCTTGAAGTTTTGGCCCGTCATGGTTTCGACATGGGGATATCGGGCCAATAAGGTACCATTTCGATGATGCAGGACGATGGTGGCGTCGTCACCGAGACCGGTCGATGCGAAGAAGCTCTCCAACTGTTCCGGGCTGATCGCTCGCGTTACGACACCCAGGAATTCCTTGTGGGGTCCGGAAATTCTTCGCGCAAAAACGATCGCCTGCGACGAGGAGAAACGACTGGGGACGACTTCAACCGCCAGTTCCAACGCGGGCTCGGCAGCCAATCTGGCGAAATACGCACGATCGGCGATGTTGATCTCGGGCACTGGCCAGACGCGCGACGAGTTGATCAGGATGCCCTTGGAGTCGAACACATTGGAGCCGGCCACGTCCGTCCAGCCACTCAACTTGGCCCTCAGTTGCTCATGAACGGCGAGCGTGCCCATTTCACCCCTGAACTTATCGGGCGATGCAATCGCGTAGGATTCGAGTTCCGAGATGATTTCTTTTTGCGGGATCGAAAAATCCCCGAGCTGCTGATCAAAGTGGCGCACGAGAAGAAGGACCGCGCTCTCCAGACCCTCCTTGCCGTTCTGGATTGCGCTTTCCTTGAATCTTTCGATCGAAACCATGGTTCCGACCGCGATCGCAACCATGAGAGCGAGGCCGCACGTCAGCAACCACAGCATGGGTGCGCGCGGACCAGGATCCTGCCTGAGCGGGAACGGCTCCCGAGGGCCCTTGCCTTCCGAGGCCATCGGAGTTTTTTCCATGCTGTCCTCCCGGCCCCAATTGCTCAGAAAGGACACAAGATCAAGTTAGCATTCAAAGTTGATGATCTGTTAATCCTGATCGGACCAACGGCCGGTTTCACCACGAGCGGGGGAAGTGGCTAGAAGAAGCTGGCGCTCATATCCGCGCTGGAACTTGCCATGGAGATGAACACGCTTGTTCCGAAACATTATATATTTCGCCCGCTGAAATCAGATCGCGTCGAAAATACGGCACGCAGGCGACCTTCGAATTGTTTATGCAAGCTTGCGACGCAGAGTTAATTTGGGGATAGCTCGATTCTTTGCGCCTTCGCCGATTCGATTCGCGCATCCCACCTGACAAATACTCGGCCGGCACATTCACGTTCTGGATTGACCTGGCCTGATCGCCATCGGCGATCTCGCTCGCCGGGAAAATCGACGCCAACCACGTCGCTTGGGGAAATTTAGCGCCCGAAACCAGGATTTGCAGTTCTGAAAGCTTCGACGGTCCATGCCTATGCCGTTGCCCTGCGACGGAAAAATTCAACCCTATCGAAGACTTTCCCGAACCGTATTTGCGACATAAGATCGTCGTCAGTTCTTCGCGCCTCCGATCGCCTCGTCCACGGAACACGCGCACGCCCTTTGGCCAGGAGCTTTTCATGCCCGCTTTGACTGAATGGAAGGTACCACCGGCAAACCAGCCCCGCGCAGGCGACTACAGTTTCGATCTCGATCGCGTGCTTTCTTCGGTGGTCGGCCTCCATTCGATCATCCCCGCCGATGCTTTCAGCGCCGATACGCTGGGGACGGAACGCGCCGGCAACGGTGTCGTGATCGATGACGGACTGGTGCTGACCATCGGCTATCTGATCACCGAGGCGGAGGCCGTCTGGCTGCATATCGGCGACGGACGGGTGGTGGAGGGCCACGCGCTCGGCTTCGATACTGTGACCGGTTTCGGCCTGGTGCAGGCGTTGGGCAAGATCGATCTTGATCCCTTGCCGCTCGGTTCTTCGGCCGCCGCGGAAATCGGCAACCGCGTGGTGATGGGTGGCGCCGGCGGACGCACGCGATCCGTCGCGAGCCAAATCGTCGCCAAGCAGGAATTTGCCGGCTATTGGGAATATATGCTGGACGAGGCGATCTTCACCCACCCGGCCCATCCCAATTGGGGCGGCACGGGGCTGATCTCGAACCGGGGCGAGTTGATCGGGATCGGCTCTCTCCAGCTCGAACGCGAGCGGGACGGCAAGGCCGAGCATGTCAACATGGTCGTGCCGATCGATCTGTTGAAACCCGTGCTCGACGACTTGCGCAAATTCGGCCGCGTCAACAAGCCGGCGCGGCCCTGGCTCGGGATGTATTCGACCGAGATCGACAACAGGGTGGTCGTGGTCGGAGTTTCCGCGAAAGGGCCGGCGGCGCTCGCCGAACTCAAGGCCGGCGACGTCATCCTTGCGGTGAACGGCGAAAAAATCTCAAGCCAGGCGAGTTTCTACCGGAAGCTCTGGGCGCTCGGGTCGGCCGGCGTGGACGTCCCCCTTACGGTATATCATGAAGGCGTTACCTTCGACGTCGTGCTGACCTCGACCGACCGAGCGCGGTTGCTCAAGGCACCGCGGCTGCACTAGAGCATGATCCGGAAGTGGATACCGGTTTTCCGAAAAGATCATGCTCAAACAAAAAGATAGAGCGTGATGACGCTCTCGCATAGGAATCCGGTATTGGATCCGATCGCTTACTGAGTATGAGACAGCACAGGAACGATTCCCATGAGCGAGGCCGTGGTGGACGACATCGTGGCCGTGCTGCCGCCGTTGCTGCAATCGCTCGAATCGCTCGGCTTTATCGCGCGCCATCTCAATCCACCCGATTTCGATTCCGTCATGGATGCCGCGGGCCAGCCGGACGAGGCGTTAAAGGCGGTTCGTCCACGACTTGCCGGTTGGCCTGAACAATTCGCAAACATGCAAATCCCGTTTCAAACCGCTTGCGACGCTGCGCTGGCGGCGTTCGAGGGTCTGCGCGCGGTGCAGCTCGGCAACGGCGATCTGATCGCTGTGTTTCGCGCACTGCGCCAGCTGCCCAGAGCCCAGGAAGCACTTTATCCGCTTGCCGCAAAGTTGCCGCCGGTCAGCAGCTTCTTCGTCAATCCCGATTTTCGCGAAGACACCGATCTATTGACGCGTCTTGCCGCGCCGGCAAGCGAAACCGCCGGGATCATTCACGATCACAACGAACCAGGCAGTCGCGGCGGCTTTTCGCTCTACGTGCCGGAATACTACACACCCGACCGTGCCTGGCCGCTGGTGATGGCGCTGCATGGCGGCAGCGGCAATGGCCGCGGTTTCCTGTGGAGCTGGCTGCGCGACGCTCGCAGCCTGGGCGCCGTCCTGGTCGCCCCGACCGCCACGGGGAGCACCTGGGCTCTGATGGGAGAAGACGTCGATACGCCGAACCTCACCCGCATCCTCGATTCCGTGCGAAGCCGCTGGAACATCGATCCCGCGAAGATTGCTGCTGACCGGGATGAGCGACGGCGGCACGTTCTGCTACGTCACCGGTCTCGAAGGCACCTCCCCTTTCACCCATCTTGCCCCGATCGCGGCGACTTTTCATCCGTTGATGGCCGAAACGGCCGACGCCGAGAGACTGCGGGGTTTGCCGGTTTTTCTCGTGCACGGCCGATTGGACTGGATGTTCCCGGTCCAGGTGGCGCGACAAACGCGAGACTTGCTGGCCGCGGCCGGCGCCGCTGTCACCTATCGGGAACTCGACGATCTCAGCCACTGCTATCCGCGCGAGATGAACGCGTCGATCCTGAACTGGCTGGCGGGGAAACCATGACGCTCGTCGGTGGTCGTCACATGCTCACGATGTTGCCAACTCAATCCGTTTCGACAACGCCGGCTTGTCGGAAACCACAAGGCTTTCCTTCACCAATCCATAGATCGCCGGTATCACGATCAACGTCAGCAGAGTTGATGATACCATGCCGCCGATCATCGGCACCGCAATCCGCTGCGTTATCTCGGAGCCGGTGCCAGTGCTCCACATGATCGGCAACAGGCCCGCCGTGATCGCGACCACGGTCATCATCTTCGGACGCACGCGCTCGACGGCTCCCACCATGATAGCTTGATAGAGATCGTAACGGGTCAGCCCGCGGCCTTCCGCCTCGCGTCGGACTCTGACCTCATCCAGGGCGTGATTGAGATAGATCAGCATCACGACGCCGGTTTCGGCGGCGACGCCAGCGAGTGCGATAAAACCAACGACGACAGCCACCGAGAGATTGAACCCGAGCCACCACATCAGCCAAACCCCTCCGATCAGGGCAAAGGGCAGCGACAACATCACGATCATCGTGTCGGCGATGGATCGGAAGTTGAGGTAGAGCAGCAGGAAGATGATCATCACCGTTACCGGCACGACGACCTTCAGGCGCGCCCTGGCGCGCTCGAGATACTCATACTGGCCGCTCCACATGACGTAGTAACCGGACGGAAAGTGAATCCCGGTCTGCACCGCCTGCTTGGCGTCGGAGACGTAGCCGCCGAGATCGCGGTCGCGGATGTCGACGTAAATATAGGTGGCCAACTGCCCGTTCTCGGTGCGGATCGACGTTGGCCCTCGCGCGGGCTCGACCTTCGCAACCTCCCCAAGCGGCACGGTACCGCCGGCCGGCAAAGGAACCAGGATTTCGTTGGCGATGGCTTGCGGATTGTCCCTCAAATCCCGCGGATAACGCATGTTGACACTGAAACGCTCGCGGCCTTCCACGGTCGTGGTCACCGTCTGGCCGCCAAGCGCCGTGCCGATGACCTCCTGGACATCCTGGATCATGATGCCGTACCGCGCCAGCGCCGGGCGGTCCGGCGTCACATCGAGGTAGTAACCGCCAATCCCACGCTCCGCATAAGCCGATGACGTACCCGGAACGGATTTCAGAACCTGTTCGATCTGTTTGGCCAGCCTGTCGATCTCAGACAGATCGGTGCCGATCACCTTGACCCCGATCGGCGTCCGGATCCCGGTCGACAACATGTCGATACGGGCCTTGATCGGCATGGTCCAGGCGTTGGACACGCCGGGAAACTGCAGCGCCTTGTCCAACTCCGCGATCAGACCATCAACGGTCATCCCACGACGCCATTCTTCTTTCGGCTTGAGGTTGACTATCGTCTCGAACATCTCGGAGGGAGCCGGATCGGTCGCCGTGGCTGCGCGGCCCGCCTTGCCATAGACGGACGACACCTCAGGGAACGAGCGGATGATGCGATCCTGCATCTGGATGAGCTCGGCGGCCTTGGTGACGGAAATGCCGGGAAGTGTCGTCGGCATGTAGAGCAACGTGCCTTCGTTCAGGTTTGGCATGAACTCGGTACCGAGTTGGCGCGCCGGCCAGACCGTCGCGGCAAGCAGCGCCAGCGACAGAACGATCACGAGCAACCTGGCGCGCATCACGGCCCGGATTACCGGCCGGTAGATCCAGATCAGAAAGCGATTGATCGGATTCTTGTGTTCCGAAATCATCTGGCCACGGATGCAGACGACCATCAGCGCAGGAACCAGCGTGACCGACAACAGGGCCGCGGCCGCCATCGAGAAGGTCTTGGTGAACGCAAGCGGGTTGAACAGCCGCCCTTCCTGCGATTCCAACGTAAAGATCGGCATGAATGAGACGGTGATGATCAGCAGGCTGAAGAACAGCGCTGGTCCAACCTGGGTGGCTGCCTCGATCAGGACATCGATCCGCGAGCGACCCGGCTCGGCCCGTTCGAGGTGTTTGTGGGCATTCTCGATCATGACGATAGCCGCATCGATCATGGCGCCAATGGCAATGGCGATGCCGCCAAGACTCATGATATTGGCCCCAATGCTCATCAGCTTCATCATTCCGAACGCCATCAAGATTCCGATCGGCAACATTATGATCGCCACCAGCCCGCTGCGAAAATGCAGTAGAAAGACGATGCATACCAGCGCGACGACGATGTTCTCCTCCAGTAAGGTGTGCTTGAGCGTTTCGATCGCCGCATTGATGAGATCGGACCGGTCGTAGACGGCGACGATCCCGACTGAAGCGGGCAGACTGCCGGCGATTTCCTTGAAGCGCTTCTTGACGTTCTCGATCACATCGAGCGCATTGCCGCCGAAGCGCTGAAGCACGATGCCGCTGGCGATTTCGCCCTCCCCATTCAGTTCAGCAATGCCGCGTCGCTCGTCAGGACCGATTTCGATTCGGGCGACGTCACGCAACAGAACGGGCGTGCCGTTGCTGGTTTTCAGCACGATATTGCCGAGGTCATTGATGCCCTTCAAATATCCCTTGCCGCGAATGACGTATTCGAATTCGGAGAGTTCGACGGTTCGGCCCCCCACATCGGCGTTGCTGGCGCGGATCGCATCACGCATCTTTTGCATGGTGATGCCGAGGCTACGCATCCGCTGCGGGTCGAGGATGACGTTATATTGCTTGACGAAGCCGCCGATGCTGGCGATTTCAGCCACGCCTTCGGCCTTCGCCAACGCGAATTTCAGGTTCCAATCCTGGATGGTGCGTGTGTCCGAAAGATTCAGTTCCTTCGAGATCACCGCATATTGATAGACCCAACCAACCCCCGTGGCGTCCGGACCGATTGTCGGCGTTACGCCCGGGGGCAACCGTGACGCCGCGCTGTTCAGAAACTCCAGGACCCGCGAGCGGGCCCAATAGATATCGGTGCCTTCTTCGAAGATGACGTAAACGAACGACACGCCGAAAAACGAGAAGCCGCGCACGGCTTTCGAGCGCGGCACCGTCAACATCGCGGTCGTCAGCGGATAGGTGACCTGATCTTCGATGACCTGCGGCGCCTGACCCGGAAATTCCGTATAGACGATGACCTGTGTGTCGGAGAGGTCCGGGATGGCGTCGAGCGGCAGATGCGCGAGCGCATAGATTCCGCTGGCGGCAGCAAATCCGGTGCCGAAGAACACCAACAGTAGATTGCGTGCCGACCAGGCGATGAGGCGGGCGATCATGGGCGTGCACCGGCTTCCGAGAAGCCCTTGAGAGCCGCCTTCAGATTGCTTTCGGCATCAATCAGGAAGTTCGCCGAGACAACGACGGGCTCTCCTTCGGAAAGACCATCGCGGATTTCGACGTAGCCGCCGCCTCGATGCCCAAGCTTCACGTCGCGTGGCTCGAAACGTCCCTGCCCTTTCTCGACGAAGACCGCTTGCCGACTACCGGTGTCGAGGATTGCGCTGTCCGGAACGGCGAGCACCGGCCGTTGGCTGCCGGTTTCGATCTCCGCGTCCACATACATATCCGGAAGCAGTGCCGCATCGGGGTTGGCGAGTTCGACCCTCACGCGGGCGGTCCTCGTCTCCCGGCTCACTTGCGGATAGATCACGCTGATGTTCCCGGCAAACTCGCGTCCTGGATAGCCGCGGGCCTGCACGAGGACTGGCAGACCGATGTTCAGGGCGCCAAGATCACGCTCAGCGACATCGATCATCGCCCACACGACGGACGTGTCGGCAACGCGAAACAGGATGTCGCCGGGCTGTGCCCGCATCCCCTCGATGGCGTTACGTTCGAGAACGACGCCGTCGCGCGGCGCCGACCACTGGATGGCGAGCGGAGCGGAGCCACCCTTCTCCATGGCGGCAATCACCTCCTCCGGTACGTCGAGGTTCACCAACCGCTGTCGCGAGCCGCGCCCATACCCTGCCGTGCCGCCCGTGGTCTTTGAATTGATCGTGGCCATGTATTCCGCCGCCGCGGTCGAAATGGACGGGCTATAGATCTCCATCAGCGGCTGGCCTTTGACCACCCTCGTGCCCGTCGTGACGTTTGCGACCTTCTGAATCCAGCTTTCCGATCTCATCGAGATGACCGATATGCGGCGCTCGTCGAGTTGAATGGTGCCGGGGGCCCGAATCGCGGTCCGGATCACTCGCAGAGCAGCGGGCTCGGATTTCACGCCGGTTCGCTGGATTTTTCCAGGCGACAGCTTGACCGCTCCATCCTCGGTGTCCTCGCCCTCGTAGACGGGGATGTAGTCCATCCCCATCGAGTTTTTCTTCGGACTCGGCGAAATGTCGGCGAGCCCCATTGGATTACGGTAATATTTTATTTTACGATCCGCCGCAGCCGCCGGCCCAGACACTGCGGCAGGTTCATCATCGAAGCTCAGGTCAGCGCCGGCTGGCACGGCCTGATAATCCCGCCCGTCCAGCGTTTTCTTGGGCGTCAGCGAATAGAACGGCCGCCGGTCGGGATCCTGATAATAGATCGGATCACCGCTTGCCTGCGCCACCGCGTCCGATGTCAGGGCCGCACTCGATATTGCCATCGGGCGAAGGTGCCCGCGAACACCGACGTATCCGCCACCCGCCGCTGCTATCGTAGCGGCAACGGTGACGCCTGCGATCATGGCACGGTTCATTTCTGCACCGTGATGATGAGCTTGCTTTCGACGGTGCCGGTCTCGCCCTGCACCTTCGCACCGAGCGAGAGCAGCCATTTTCCTTCCATGCCGAAGGCGGCTTTGAAGCGATAGCTGCCCGGTTCACCGCCTGGCTCCCGCACGATCTTGGTGGCCATCTCCGACATGCCTTCAGGCGCCATGTCGAGACGAGTTGCAAAGATGACAGCGTCAGGCACCGCTTTTCCGGTCGTCTTGTTGATCAGTTGAACTGTGACGATCTTGTCCTTGCCAACGGTAACGGTCGGGTCGATCAGCTTGAATTCATAGTCCTTGATATCGGCACGGGCGATTCCGGTCAGGCCGAACACGGCGATGCCGATGAGCGTGGCCCCTATGGCACGCGAAATATCCGAAATGTTCATTTTGGAAGTCCTTGAACGTCATGGTCTTGCCGCAAGGCGACATACGTTGATCTCGCGCAATCAAGTCGCGAGACAGCTAACGGCGCCGTGGCGCCGTTCAGACCAGAGTTCGAGGCGGGTGTTCTGGAGGCGGGTGGCCGAAGCCGTCAGGCCGGGAATCGTTTCGGCCGAGAACGATACCCTCCGAAGCGGAGAAAAACGGGTAGACGACGGTTGCCGGCATGCCTGTAAAGCATTTGGCCATGCAGGCTGCCATGAAGATGCACTTGTCACAATCAAACGGTGCTGGCGCGTTCGACGGACAACACGGCATGTCGTTTGCCATCTCATCTGACGTTGCCGACGAGGACATATCATCCGCCATGGCCTGCATCGGGGCCTCGGAGGAGGCTAGAGCCATAACCGGCCGGGAAACAGGAGCCAACGCCACGCCGGCGATCACAAGGATCGCGAGCAGCTGGCGCATGGCGAAGTTGCGTTTCACGTGCCCAATTTCTCACAAACTCGCGGTATTGGCAGACTTAGGAATATTTCATAGCAAATTCCACTCCGTGAGTCTTGATCCGAATCAAACTGCCAACGCGTTTGCGCGCCGGTCAATCGTCGGATTGACCTATCGGGATTTTCAAGCCAAAGCGCCTTCACACCAATCCGCCGTTGGCGCGCAGTACCTGGCCGTTGACCCATCCGCCATCGGGACCAACCAGGAAGGAGATGACGGAGGCGATATCCTGCGGCGTGCCGATGCGTTCCAAGGGGCTCATCTTCGCCATCCGCTCGATCAGTTCCGGCGATTTGCCGTCAAGGAAAAGCTCGGTCGTGACCGGGCCCGGAGCTATGGCATTGACCGTGATGTTACGGCCGCGCAATTCCTTCGAAAGAATCGCGGTCATGACTTCCACCGCGGACTTAGTCGCGGCATAGACGCCATAAGTCTCGAGCTTGGTCCCGACGATACTGGTCGAGAAATTGACGATCCGACCACCGTCGCGCAGCCGCCTTGCGGCCTCGCGCATGCCGTGGAAGCTACCCTTGAGGTTGATCGCGATCTGCTGATCGAACTGCGCATCATCGCAGTCGGCAAGTTTCGCAAGCTTCATGATCCCGGCGTTGTTGACGAGGACATCGACGCCGCCGAATGCGTTTTCAGCAGTCTCGAACATGCCGCGCACCGCTCCGGGATCGCTCACGTCGGCCCTGGCAGCGAGCGCCTTGCCACCTCTTGCCTCGATCTGGCGAACAAGCGTCTCGGCAGAACTGGCACTGGCCGAATAGTTGATCACTACGGCAAAACCATCGCTCGCGAGCCGCTCCGCAACGGCAGCCCCGATGCCGCGCGAGGCCCCGGTCACAATCGCGACTTTGCTGATCTTGTCGGCCATTTTGTCTCCTTATGCGGATGAGGCTGCGTTTGTAGACTGATGCGACCCGGATGGCGGTTTCAAGGTCTAGCGAGGCCGAACGCCTGATGAATTCCTGTGCACGGAACCATCCCGGCGGAACGACGTTGTCGGCCATCACATTGGAGGGTATGCGATGCGCGTTCTCCTGGGAATGATTTTGGGTGCGCTGCTGCTGGTCGCTTGCGTCTATGTCTATGATTCGCAAGTGACCTCAACTGTCGCCAACGGCCAGAATGCGTCGAGCAGCCGAACGATCGTCAATTGGGACGTCGCGGCCGCCGACTGGCACGCGTTGAAAGCCCGCGCCCATGAAGACTGGATCAGACTGTCGTCGCGGTAATTGTGCGGCATCGTCTCCACGCGCCTGTCACTACTTCTTCGCAGCCGCCGCCTTGCGCGCATCGGCAATGACCTGCCCGAATTGGACCATGGTCAGTACGCCCGGCACGCGGAACTTGCCGACGATGAAGGATGGAGTGCCTTTGAAATCGAACGCGGCGGCCTGGTCGTTGTTGCGTGCGAGGACGGCGTCAATCGCCGCAGCCCTGCCGGCGAGGTCGCGGTCGAGACGATCGAGATCGATGCCCGCGCCCCCAAGCACCTCCCGAATCCGCGCCTCCGTCAGCTTCGAATTCACGGCGATCAGCGCATCATGGGCCTGGACGAATTTGTCCTGATATTTGCTCGCCAGCACCATCCGCGCCGCCGTCACCGACATCGGCCCCAGGATCGGCCAGTCCTTCAAGACCAGCCTGACCTTGCCGTCGTCTTGGATCACCTGCCGCAATTCGGGTTCGATCTTGCGGCAATACGGGCATTGATAGTCGAAATATTCCACGATCGTGATGTCGCCGGCGGCATTGCCGGCGACCGGAATTTCCGGATCGCGCAACACGAGCGCTTCCGTCAGCACATCATCCTGCTGCCCGAGCACCGCGCCGGGGACGATATCGGCGCCGATAACGACACCGCCTGCACCGAGCAGGCCCAACGCCTCACGCCGGGTGTGTCGCCGTTGCAGCCTGGCCGGATCGATCGAGTTGGTCATGTCTGTTCTCCCGGCTGCCGTTGGTGCAAGCCACTCACTTCCTACGCCCAGAAAAGCAATAAGTTACGCGTCAGCATATAGAGTGCCACCGCGATAATGACAGCGGCAAACACGATATTGAGCGCGCCGCGCCGCGCCGACAAATGTCGAGCCAGGCGGGTGCCGATCAATCCGCCCGCCAACCCGCCTGCGATAAACAATCCCGCAAGCTCCCATGAGATCAATCCGGACCAGGCATAGCTGGCTGCCGTGGTAAGGCCAAACGCCGTCACCGCGACAAGCGACGAACTGACGGCGTTGATGATCGGCATGCCCGTCGCCAGCATCAAGGCCGGCACGATCAGGAATCCGCCACCAATGCCGAAGAAGCCCGACAATGTGCCGGTCGCAGCGCCTAGTCCGACGACGGCAGGCATGTTGTCCCAGCTCATGCGCGCGTCAGGCAGGCCGGCGCGCGAGCGCGTCTTGAGCATCAATATTGCGATCATCAGCATCAGGAGCGCAAAGAGAGCGAGAAGTTTGTGACCGTCGAGCATCTTTCCGAAAATCGCGCCGATGAACGCGCCGACTATTCCGGCCGCCGCGAAGGTGAGCGCGCAAGACCAGCGGACGGTACCTCCCCGTGCGTGATTGGTCAGATTGATCGCGGCATTGACGGCAACTGCGATGGCGCTGGTTCCGATCGCAACGTGCGGGTCGGAGACGCCGACCACATAGACCATCAGCGGCACCGCCAGGATCGAGCCGCCGCCCCCGATCAGGCCTAGCGAAAATCCGACCAGCGCACCCGATGCCAGCCCGAGCACGCCTTGCATCGCGGAGATTATCAAGAAAACGTCCTCGTCCTTGCCGCGCAACGATAGAGGGGAATTCCGCAAATCGCCATCGCCGCCCCATCATAACTGCAATGAAGATCAGCGCACCAGCAGTGTCACGGCGAGCGGCACCAGAAGCGACGTCACGAGCGCGTTGAGGCTCATCGCGATCCCGGCGAACACGCCTGCGACCTCATCGACCTGAAACGCGCGGGCGGTGCCGATGCCATGGGCCGCGATCCCGACGGCAAAGCCGCGGGCACGAAAATCCCTGATGCCCATCCGGTTCATCAACGGCGTCACCGTGATCGCACCCATGATTCCGGTCAGGATGACCGCAACCGCCGTCAGCGACGGATCGGCATGCAGGGATTCGCTGATGCCCATCGCCACGCCCGCCGTGACGGATTTCGGCGCCATCGACAGGATCACCGCGCGCGGCAGGCCGGCGGCTTCGGCCAGCAGCACCACCGAAGCAACGGCGGTGACCGAGCCCGCGGCGAGCGCGACCAGCATCGGCAAGATCGCCGACGCCACCACCTTGCGGTTCTCGTAGAGCGGCACCGCCAGCGCCACCGTCGCTGGCCCGAGCAGGAAATGCACGAACTGCGCACCACCGAAATATGTCGTGTACGACGTGCCCGTGAGCAAGAGAAATGCCCCGATGATCCACATCGAATGCAGCACGGGATTGGCGAGCGGGTGCCGGTGGGTTCGCAGCGAGACCGCGTCGGTGATCGCGTAAACCAGCAAGGTCACCGAGAGCCAAAGCAGCGGTGATTGTGAAAGATAGACCCACAGCGAGAACGAATTCTCATTCATGGCGACTTCCGTCCCCCGCCAACAGGCGGCTAGCAACCAGAAACGTCGCCACCGTCACCAGCAAAGTGACCATCACCGAGATCGCGAGCACTCCGACGAAAGCGATGCCATGTTCGGCGACAAGATCGAGCTTCTGCACGACGCCGACACCAGCCGGAACAAACAGCAGCGACAGGTTGGCAAGCAGGCCCCGGCTGGCGCTTTCGACGCCCTCACCTTGCAGCGGCCCGCGCGCGAGCACTTCGAAACGATCGCGCGCCAGAAGCAGCACCAAAAGGAGCATCAGGCCGATCACCGGGCCCGGCATCGGCAAGCCAAGGCCGCGCACGAACACCTCACCGGCAAGTTGGCACAGCAGGATCAGGCTGAGGCTCGCTATCATCGGCAATCCACGGGCGACAATTGCCGCATCAAGGGGGCCCCCGCCAACGCTTGTCAATGACCTGCGGATTGGTTGGCCGCACGAGATCCCGACTGCAAACCCGCCGGCCCGCGCGGTGGAAGTGCCATGAGCGTTCCCGTCATGGACGCGATCAGGGCTTCCACGCCGTCTTGGATAGCGAAGGCCCGGCCCTCGCATACGGTCAGCGTGCGGCCGGGCTTGATGACGCTGGCACGGAACCGAAATCGCTCGCCCTTCGCCGGCGCCAGCAAATTCGTCTTGAATTCCACCGTCAGGATATCGTGCCCGGCCGGCATTAAAGTGAAAGCCGCGATCCCGCAGGCAGTATCGAGTCCTGCCGTGATAATGCCGGCATGGATGAAGCCGTTCTGCTGGGTAAAGTCGGCAGAGTACGGCATCGATAGCTCAACCTCACCCGCCTCAAGCTGCACGATCGAAATGCCGAGGGTTCGCATCGCTTGCTGGGAATCGAAGGTTGCGACAGCGACCTTGCGGTAGTCGGGATTCTTCGGCTCGAAGGAAGGCATGCCCAGCGTTACGCGTCGAGAGATACTGATGCCGCGAGGTGATTTTCGATTTGCCTGCGGACCCCGTCGGCAAACGAGGCCGACCTGCGCGCCCCACGGTCCATGTGAACGCCAGTGATCTCGCAGGACGCCGCGATCTCGCCCGTTTCGGCGTTGCGCATCTCGTGGCGGAAGCGAATCGACTTTTCACCTATCGCAAGCAGAACGCTTTTGACCTCGACGACATCGCCGGCCAGCAATTCGCGCCTGTAAGTGATATTTTGCTGAACCGCGGCCATGCCGCGGCCGGATTCCCGCAAATAGGTCGGCGTCAGCCCGATCCGCGCGAACAGATTCCAGTTGGCCTCGTCGAATTTGCCAACATACCACATGATATTCATGTGGCCGACGTGATCGCACTGCCACGGATAGACCGTGCCGCGATAGGTCGCATCCGATTCCATGGGTCCTTCCTGCCTTTCGATCGTTGATACGGTAGCGTATCAGGCTTTGCGCGGGTTAGCAATACGGTGCCGTATCGAAAAAGCCGATGGACGAACGATGACTGAAGACCGAGGCGACGCCTGGATCGAGGCCGGAATCAAGGAGATGGCGAGATCGGGCGTTGACGGCGTTCGGGTCGAGGTCCTCGCCAAAAACCTGGGCGTGACCAAGGGTGGCTTTTACCGGCGCTTCAGGGACCGCGCGGCACTGCTCGACGCTATCCTGCGGACCTGGAGCGCGGGACGAATTGCGGCGATTGAACAACAGACCAGCCTCGACGGTACGACCGCGCGCGATCGGCTGAGAACACTGATCCGGCTCTATTCGGAGCGAATGAACACGGAGGGCATGGCAGTCGAGCTGGCGATCCGGCAATGGGCTCGAACCGACGAGGCGGCGGCCGATGCCGCGGCGAGCGTCGACGCGGCGCGACTGCAGAATGTCGGAATGCTCTATCGCGCGACGGGTCTTTCGATCGAGCAGGCGGACGCGCAAGCATTCCTTTTCTATTGCTTCATATTCGGCCAGAGCCTGCTGTTCCTCGAACGCGGGCCACGCAAGCGCGCACAACTGATCGCTAGGTCGGCCGAAAAGCTGCTCGATGATCCGTCCTGAGAACGCGGCCGGCAATCGGAACCGGCCGCGCCAGCTTGACTGGCGTGCTTAGCCCTTCAGCCGCTTGTTGCACTCGCTGTAATAGCCGCCGCCCTTCTCGATCCATTTCAAGCCACCATTGGCATTGGTGGTCTTGTTGGCGTTGTACTGATCGACACACGTGTGCATCCGGCCCTTGCCGGCAGTTTCCTTGGAGTATTTCGGATCAACGGCCATCGGGAATATCGCAGGACCAGTGGGCGCTGCCGGTGCTGCGGCGGGGGCGGCTTCCGGCTTCTTCGGCTTCGCCTCGGCCTCCTTGGGCGCCGCCGGAGCGGCGGGCGCGGCTGCAGGGGCCGCGGCTGGCGTGGCATCCGCTCCGCATTGGGCCTTGCGGAAATCATTCCACTTCTGGCCGTTGAGCGTGCCGGCGGTCTTGGCGGCCTGATATTTTGCGCTGCATTCCTGCGTTGACAGGGCCTGCGCCGGCGCTGTGGCCGCGAACGCGACAAAACCTGACACCGCGACCGCGCACAATAATTTGGCTTTAATGGTCATCCTTGGTCTCCTTGGGGGCATTGGCATGTTGGTCTAGAGTTCCCCATCCTAACGTAGCGAAGGCATGTGACAACAGCCATCGGGGGCAACACAAAAATATCGCGCAGCAGGACAGTTCGGGCCTGGCTTCATTCATCAGCGGTTCAGCATCGCAGCGCGACCGTGCCCTCTCTTCAACCCGAGGTGCCCCATGACGACGATATCTTCCCGCGCGGCCGCCGCCGCTTTTGCATCCCTCCTGCTGTTCGCAAGTCCCGCTCTCGCGCAGACCACGGCACCCGCCGCCAAGAGCGATTCGGCAGCGCCGGCGGCGACCGACACAAAGACCTCAAAGCCGCGCACCGCCGCCTCGCTTGAATGCTCCAAGGAGGCGGACGCCAAGGGACTTCATGGCAAGGAGCGCAAGAAATTCCGGTCCGAGTGCAAAAAAGCCGCTGCGGAAAAGAAGTAATCCCGTTTTGTCGCTCATGCCCCATCCTCCCCTGTCCGCGGGAGGAGGATGGGCGGCCACCGCTAGTGTGTTCACTCACCTGTGCTGAAGGGTTACGCAGAAAGGCGTCGCGGCCGATTCGGCCTTTTCACAACGCATTGCTGCAGTCGCGTGGGCGCAATTGTCCCCTGCTCGCAGATTTGCCATAAGGCGGCGTGAGCCAGATCCTTGCATCGATGGTCTATGCCATCCCCAGCCGCGCCAAGACCTTCCAAGTTCTCGAAACGCTCGCGATCGGCACGATCGGCGGCCTGCTGTTTCTCTTCACCGGCCTGCCGGGTGGTTTGATCTCGGGCGCCATGATAACGGTCGGCGTTGCCACCATGATGGGACGGCCGCTCACCATGCCGCCGATCCTCACCCAAGCGGTGCTGGTGCTGCTCGGCATTTCGCTGGGCTCGCTGATGTCGCGGCAGTTGCTGCAACATGTGAGCGCCTATCCTTTCACCATCGCCGTGTTGGCGCTTGCCACGTTCTGCACGACCTTCGGCAGCAGCTTTTACCTCCAGCGCATCCACGGCTGGGACCGGACCTCGGCGTTCCTGGCCGCAAGCCCGGGCGCGCTGTCGCAAATCACCATCCTCGCAATCGAGAAGGGCGCGGACGTGTCGGCGATCGCGGTCGTGCAAACCATGCGCGTGATCGTTCTCACTGCAGCACTGCCCTTGCTGCTGGCCCTGACGGGAATGACGTCGTCGTCCTCACCCACTCTGGGGATGACGGTTGCCTCTCCACTCGGGCTGGTCGGCCTGATCGGGGCTTCGGTATCGACCGCGCTGTTGCTGCGGATGGCGAAATTCCCGGCGAGTTGGATGTTCGGCGCCATGATCGGCTCGAGCGTGCTGCACGGTGCCGGGCTGATCGAGGGCGGCCTGCCGCCCGTGGTGCGCGGCATCGCCCTGATCGGCATCGGCACCCTGATCGGTTCGCGCTTCGCGCGCATGAAGACGAAGACCCTTCTCGGGCACGTCAATGCGGCACTGGGTGCTTTCGCCATCGCTATTGCGATATCCGCGATCTTCGTCGTGGTGATCGCGCTCACCACCCATGTGCGGCTCGCCGACATCCTGGTCGCTTACGCGCCGGGTGCGATGGATGCGATGCTGGCGCTTGCGCTCACGCTGCACATCGACCCGATCTTCGTCGGCGCCCATCATTTGTCACGCTTCGTGTTCGTCACGATCGCAACGCCAGGCATCGTCCATCTGTTCGGTCGTCCGCAGGAAGACGTGGATGACTAGCTTCGCTTGATCGACCCGGCGAAGCCCCATGCCGCGATGGCAGCCATCAAGAGCGAGATCAGGACGTTGTAGCCGGCAAGGGACAGGCCGAGAAAGCGCCACTGCACCTCGTCGCACCGGATCACCTTGACGTTGTCGAGACGCTCCAACAGCGTGCCGGCACTGCCGAGATTGCCAACGGGACCGGTGCAATCGGTCGGTCCCTGCCAGAACCCCCACTCGACGCCTGCATGGTAGGTACCGAGCACGGCATTGCCGAGCGCGGCAGCCACGAGCAGGACCAATCCCGTCAGCACCAGGCTGCGCGAGGTACCCCGGCCGGCCGCAAGCGCGGTCAAGGCCCCAAGCGTGATCGCCAGATAATAGGCGTAGCGCTGTTCGAGGCAGAGGGGACAGGGGCGAATATCCAGCACCAGCTGGAAGAACCAGGCGCCTGCCAGCGTCGCCGCCGCGATGGATGTGACCGACAGCGCCGCAGTCAGCGCCGGGGCGACGCCGTCACGTTGGGTTGCGGGGTTTGCGATCGCATCGAAAGTCACGGGGCGCGCCTCCTGTCCAGGAGGCGTCCTATCGCGCGGCGGTGGCGCTGTCGAGGCACCGCTGTTCACAGCCAGGTGTCTTTGCAATCTCAGGAGGGGTAAAAACGCGACTTTTGTCCGCCGTTTACCTCTCGGGTTGACCGGCAATCGCCGGCCGCTATATTCCGGCGGCTTTGCGACGCTGGCCCTACGGCAGACGTCCGAAGGCCCCTGTGGCGGAATTGGTAGACGCGCTCGAACTCAAAATCGAGTTCCGCAAGGAGTGCTGGTTCGATTCCGGCCAGGGGCACCATCCTACCATTCGCCCTCATCCGCCAATATTCATCTCCACCAATAAATACAGGCATAAGTCGCAGTTTTGGCTACGTCGCCGTTCGCCCAGATTTCTTGGTATCCGGGGACTTTCATGGTATCTCTCTTGGTAGTTTGTTAGGGTCATGGTATCGCGATTTTTGGGTGGAATCGAACCCATGCCGATCAAGAACGACAGCTACTTCCGGCATCTGAAAGCCGGGGAAAAAGACTACAAGCGATCCGACAGTGGCGGCCTCTTCATGCTCGTCACCAAAACCGGATCAAAGCTGTGGCGCTACGCCTATAGTTTTGACGCCAAACAGAAGTTACTCGCGATCGGGCAATATCCTGTCATCTCGCTCGCAGATGCCCGCATCAAGCGTGACGACGCCAAGAAGCTGCTTGGCTGAAGGCATCGACCCCTCCGTCGAGCGCAAGGCGGAACGCCGACAAGCGCGAATGGCGCGAAGCAATACGTTTGAAGCCGTTGCCAAAGAACTGATGGACAAGTTCGAGGCGGAGGGCGACGCGCCAGCCACGCTGAAGAAGAAGCAATGGCTGCTGGACTTTCGCCAACAAGGAGTTTGGCAAGCGGCCGATCGCTGAGATCAAGGCGCCTGAAATCCTTGACGCTCTGAGAAAGATCGAGAAGCGCGGGCGGCATGAAACCGCGACCCGCATGCGAAGCACCGTTGGCGCCGTGTTCCGCTTTGCCATTGCAACGGGTCGAGCCGAACGGGACCCGACCGGCGACCTCCGCGGCGCGTTGATCACCCCAACGGTTACTCACCGCGCAACGATCGTGGAGCCGAAGGCTGTCGGCGCGCTGCTCCGCGCCATCGACGGCTTCGAGGGGCACGCGGTTACAAGATACGCCCTGAAGCTAGCCCCACTGTTCTTTGTACGACCCGGCGAACTACGAAAGGCCGAATGGGCCGAGTTCAACCTGGCAGACGCCGAATGGCGCATCCCCGCCGCCAAGATGAAGATGAGGCGGCCACACCGGGTGCCGCTCGCCCATCAAGCCCTGACCATCCTGCGCGAGCTCCAGGGCATCACGGGCGGATCAAAATATCTCTTTCCGTCGGTACGATCCTGGCATCGCCCGATCAGCGACAATACGCTCAATGCGGCGCTGCGCCGGCTCGGCTATGACAAGACCGAGCTGACCGTTCACGGGCTGCGATCGACCGCATCAGTGCTGTTGAACGAAAGCGGCAAATGGCATGCCGACGCCATCGAACGCCAGCTTGCACATCAAGAGGCGAATGAAATCCGGGGCGCCTACACCCATGCCGCCGAATTCTGGCAGGAGCGCGTGCGGATGATGCGCTGGTGGGCGGATGAGCTGGATCGGCTGCAAGAGCTCGGGCGCGTCGTCAAGATCCGAGCCTGAACAAAGATTCGTGCGAACGCAGAACTGCTGCTTTACCCGTTACGCCCCATTAGCTTCTGATGAGTGTATCTGGAGTAGTGACAGAAGCGATCGCACCAGCACCAGACGTCGGCGTCCGACGGTCGTTGTCGCGAGATGACCATCTCCGATCAGTTCGTAAAGCTTGGTTCGCCCCAGAGCCGGTGACTTCGCAAGCCTCCGCGATCGTGCAGCTGAGCCGCTGCGCGAATGGGATCGCGGCAAGCTCCACGGCATTCGTTACTCCTGGAGCTTGAATATCACCATTCCTATGACCGTGCCGCATGGACATCCTCTCCAACCAGAGACCGGGGTTACAGCTTTGAGACCTGTGGAATAATGAGTCAACGGAGGCTGCTGAGTACGTTGGCGAGCGGGAGAGAAAGCGCGCGAACAACAGAGAAGCACAGGACACAATGGGCCGTACAAACTTTTCGAAAGTATTTGCCCGTTATCTTGATTTCGGATTTGCGCGCCGATTGGATCGCGGATTTTGCGCACCGTACTCGCAGCCGTCAATGACGCCTTCGGCTCCGCGTTGCGGTCGCTTGCGCGATCATTGACCGCTGCTGCGCGCGATGCTCTCGCTGCGAGGAAGGCCGGGACGGAGAAACGGCGACGTCAGGCCAAACCAAGAAACGACCGCAGGCACTCTCGACCGGAACACTATGCGCCTGCGGTTGTTCGCAGCTAACAACAACATCGATATCGCCCCCGGTGGGACGATGGTAGTACCGAACGGAAACGACGGGTTTACATTCACGCTTACCCGCGTGGCGAGCCCTTGCCGGACCGGCGCCATCCGGTCAAGGCCGCCAGCCGCGAAGCGGGGGCGCGCGATGCGCGCCAGCCTTTACCGGATGGCGCCGGTCTGGCCCCATGTCGACAAGCAGGTGGGGCCACGTGTCACCTTCAAGGCCGCAGTTCCTGTTTCCTGTCAAACTTCTCATTTCCGCCAACAGTCTTTCGCTGACGGTGTGGTCAGGACCCAATCAGCCTAGCTGCGATTGGGATAGCATTCGACCAATCTTTCCTAGCAGTTCAACCCCAGGCGTCCTCTTGGACAGGGGGCCGAAAAGTCCTGGGAATCAGGTAGGGGGGTAGACCGGAAGTTGATGGCTGGGCACCAAAACGACGCTATTGCCGAGTAGGCCCAGGGAATTTCACCCTGAGCCTCTCACAGATCCGGACTTGATACTCTCGCATCATCCGGCTCGTGCCATCGATTGAAGGCTGCCGCCTTCCCGTTAACTAGGCTCCTCCCGTTGGAGTTTGGCCCAATTCATCGTCGATGACCTGCCCCCTCGCTCCACGACCATTACAGCCGCTTCCTCGCTATTACGGAGCAGTCCGCCCCTCTCCGGCGCATCGGTACTTTCGGCCTTGCGGTTGGGGCCGCTTGGGCCTTTTCCCTTGGCATCGCCGGCTAGGTTCTCACGTTCCTTACAAGA
>CAVUHE010000003.1:0-9326 GCA_963741185.1 uncultured Alphaproteobacteria bacterium
CACTTTTGCGACCTCACGCTCGGTCCGACTTTGGTCCGGACTGCGCACCAAAGCGGACGCCCGCCGATCACTCCGAATTTATGGATTCACGTCCCTGGAGAGGACGCATCTGGGCAAACAGGCGTTTGCGCTGCCTCGCGATCCGCTGCAATATGGGCGCTTCATCGGCGCAACGCGCCAGCGGGAAGTGGAGATACGATGGCTCCCATCAAATTTGGCGTAGGTCAAAGCGTGCTTCGCAAGGAAGATGACGCTCTCATTCGCGGCAAGGGTCACTATACCGACGATTTCGCGCCGCAGCCTTCGTTTCACGCGCTGGTGCTGCGCTCGCCGCACGCGCATGCGAAATACACCATCAACGCCGCCCGCGCCCGCGTTCTCCCCGGGGTGGCCCTGATCCTGACGGCGGAGGACGTCGGCGATCTCGGCGACCTGCCATGCCTGTTCAATCTCGAAGTCAATCCGTTCACCGGCCCGCCATATCCGATCATTCCGAAGGATGAGGTGCGCCATGTCGGCGACGTGGTGGCGTTTGTCGTTGCCGAAAGCGTCGATGCCGCGCGCGATGCGATCGAGGCGATCGAGGTCAAGTGGACCCCGCTGCCGGCCGTGGTCGGCGTCCTGCACGCCGTCAAGAAGGATGCGCCGCAGGTCTGGGCGCAGCATCCGGGAAACGTGTTGTTCGACGTCTCGATCGGCGACAAGGCCGCCGCCGAAGCTGCGTTTGCGAAGGCGGATGCGGTCGTCGAGATATCGGTCGTCAATCCGCGCGTGGTCACCAATTTCATGGAAACGCGCGCGGTGGTTTGCGAATATGATTCCCGGCGCGACCACCTGACGCTGACGGTCGGCAGCCAGGGCAGCCATCGCCTGCGCGAAATCCTTTGCGGGATGGTGCTGAAGATTCCGCCGGAAAAGATGCGCGTGATCTGCCCCGACGTCGGCGGCGGATTCGGCACCAAGCTTTTTCCCTACCGCGAATACGCGCTCGCCGCGGTCGCCGCGCGCAAGCTGCGCAAGACGGTGAAATGGACTGCCGACCGCGCCGATCATTTCATGGGCGATGCGCAGGGACGCGACAACGCCACCACGGCACGCATGGCGCTTGCCGCCGACGGAAAGTTCCTCGGCATGGATGTCGATCTGCTCGGCGACATGGGCGCGTATCTGTCGACCTTCGGGCCCTACATTCCGCATGGCGGCGCCGGCATGCTGCCCGGCCTCTACGATTTCCAGGCCTTCCATTGCCGCGTGCGCACGGTTTTCACCAACACCGTACCGGTCGATGCCTATCGCGGCGCCGGCCGCCCCGAGGCGGCCTACGTGCTCGAGCGGCTGGTCGATGCGGCCGCGCGAAAACTTGGGCTGACGCCGGACGCGATCCGGCGCAAGAATTTCATTGCGCCCCGCGCGATGCCTTACAAGACGGCGACGGGGAAGGTCTATGATTCCGGCGACTTTGCCGCGCATATGAAGCGGGCGATGGAGGTCGCCGAATGGAAGGAATTCCCCAGGCGCGCCAAGGCCGCCAAGAAGCAGGGCCTCGTGCGCGGCATTGGCCTTGCGAGCTATGTCGAGGTCTGCGGCACGATGGGCGAGGAGACCGCCAATGTGCGGCTCGATCCGAACGGCGATGTCTCGATCCTGATAGGCACGCAGTCGAGCGGGCAGGGCCACCAGACCGCCTATGCGCAACTCGTCGCCGAGCAGTTCGGACTGCCGCCCGAGCGCGTCCACATCCTGCAGGGCGACACCGACAAGATCGCCACCGGGCTTGGCACCGGTGGCTCGGCCTCGATTCCAACCGGCGGCGTCAGCGTCGAACGCGCGACCCGCGAACTCGGCAAGAATCTGCGCGAAATCGCCGCCGAAATACTGGAGACAAGCCCCACCGATCTCGAGATATCGGAAGGATCTATACGGATCGCTGGCACAGACCGCTCGATCAGCTTCGCCGATCTCGCAAAGCGGCCGGGCGTCGATCCTTCGAAGCTCGCCGCGAGCGCAACGTTCACCGCCGCGGACGGCACCTTTCCGAATGGCACCCATCTCGCTGAGGTCGAGATCGATCCCGCCACCGGCTTCATTGGGATCGTCAACTACGTGATCGTCGATGATTTCGGGGTGACGCTCAATCCGCTCTTGCTCGCCGGCCAGGTCCATGGCGGCGCGATGCAAGGCATCGGTCAGGCCCTGATGGAGCAGGCGGTCTACAGTCCGAAAGATGGCCAGCTCGTCACCGGCACTTTCATGGATTATGCGCTGCCGCGGGCGGCCGATGGTCCTTCCTTCGTGTTCGAGACACACAACGTGCCGTGCAAGACCAATCCGCTCGGCGTCAAGGGCGCGGGCGAAGCCGGAGCGATCGGCTCGTGTCCCGCGGTCGTCAACGCGATCATCGAAGGGCTGTGGCGAGAATATAAGATTGATCACATCGACATGCCCGCAACACCCGAACGGGTCTGGATCGCAATCCGCGAACATCAACGCCGGCACAGCTTGTGATCTGTCCGGCGGGAAGGAAGCCCCCCTTGCGGTGTTAGAATGATCGTTACAGGCTGCCGAGACAAGCTCACTTGATCGGCTCATCGTGCACTCGAAAACACAGGGAAACAGACTGATGATACGCACTGCCTTGGTTGTTGGAACGTTATTGCTCGGCGTTGGCGTAGTGGCGGCCCAACAGGATCAGGTCAAGCAGACCCAGGCCGTCATGAAGGACAACGGAAAGAACGCGGGTGCCATGGCGGCGATGGTCAAGGGCGAGAAGCCGTATGATCAGGCCGCGGTCAATGCCGCGTTGGCCCAGTTCGAAGACACCATCAAGAAATTTCCAACGCTGTTTCCGGACAGCATCAAGGGCCTGAAAGCGGAGGGAGATTACAGCGCATCTCTCAAGGTCTGGGAGGATCGGGCCGGCTTCGACGAGCATATCGCAACCTTCGCCAAGGCGGTGGCGGACGCCAAGGGCAAGATCACCGATCTGGACTCGCTGAAGGTTGTCTTGCCCACGATCGGCAAGCAATGCGGTGGTTGTCACGAGACCTATCGCGTCAAGAACGGATAAATCCGGACCTGATCAGCGAAAGGGCGGACGTTGATACGTCCGCCCTTTTTTGTTGTTTAGTGTTTATCGTTCGTGCTCTTTGATTGCGTGCGGACTTACTTCGTCACCTGACCGCGGATTTCGCCGCCCGGGTTGGCTGCGGTGTGGACGTTGATGTAGTACTTGCCGGCCATCAAATCGGCCGCCTGGGCGTCCGTCAGGACGGCGCTGCCCTCGGCGGGGCTGGATGTCGCGTTGGGGATCGCGACCGCGACGCCGGCGTTCTTGCCTGCCTCAGCCGGACCGTGGAAGTGCGCTGCGGTCGCGGGGCCGGAGAGCCCGGAATAGGTCAGCTTCCAGCTCAGCTTCTTGGAGGCGGCATCGTAATCGACATCGGCGGTGCCCGTGCCGGCGCTGGCGTTCGGTGGGACCTCGGATTTGCTGTCCAATGTTACCTTCATCTTGTCGGCGAAAGCAGGCCCGGCGAAGGCAATTGCTGCCCCCATCGCGAGCGTAGCAAGGGTGATCCTGATGTTCGACATGGTTTTCTCCCTATGGGCGTCAAACTGACGCTGCCGACTTTCAAAACAGCCGGCTCTCGATCTTATTCCCGTCTCGCCGCGCATTGGCCACAAATTTTCCGAAAGCGTTTGGCTCGAAGGGCTGCCATGCTAGCCGTAAAAGTCGACTGGGTAATGACGGATCGGTGAATGCTGCGACGAATTCTGCTCCTCCTCGCGGCCGCCGCGGCGGCCGGCCTTTCGGTGTTCTGGTGGCTGACGATCCCCTCCGTTGTTACGCCGGACAGGCTGCCGTCCTACACGCCCAATCTCGCCAACGGTCTTACAATCTTCAACGCCGGCGGTTGTTCCTCCTGTCACGCGGTGCCCAACCAGCCCGACCGGTCGAAGCTCGGCGGCGGGTTCGCCCTTGGCACGCCGTTCGGAACGTTCTACGTGCCGAACATCTCGCCCGATAAGGCCGACGGTATCGGGAGCTGGACGGAGGCGGATTTCGTCACCGCACTTCTCAAGGGCACGTCGCCGTCCGGCACGCACTACTTTCCGGCTTTCCCATACACCTCATACCAGCACGCGAAGGTCGAGGACCTGCGCGATCTGTTCGCCTACTTGAAGACGCTTGCGCCCGTGTCTGGCAAGGTGCGCGATCACGACCTGCCGTTTCCGTTCAACATCCGGCGCAACGTCGGCGTCTGGAAGTTGCTGTTCATGGACGGCAAGCCGTTCACGCCGGATGCCGCGCGCTCGGGCGCGTGGAATCGCGGCGCGTATCTCGTCAACGGCCTCGGCCACTGCGCCGAGTGTCACTCGCCGCGAAATTTTCTCGGCGGCATGATCACCGCAAAGCGCTTCGCCGGCGGACCCAATCCGGAAGGCGAGGGTTGGGTGCCCAACATCACCCAAAAGGGATTGGGCGACTGGAGCGTGAAGGACTTCGACTATTTCCTCGAAACCGGAGATTTGCCCGATGGCGACAACGCCGGCGGCTCGATGGCGCGCGTGATCAGGAACACGTCGCAACTGTCGGCCGAGGATCGCGCGGCGATCGCGGACTATCTCAAATCGCTGCCGCCGGTGGAGGGACCGCCACGGCCGCCAAAGACGGCGGCGAAGGACGGCGGGAAGTCGTGATCCAGAGCAGTTCGCTCTCAAGTTCTAGGGCGTGCCGAACGCCTTGAAGGTGATGATGGTGTGGGTGTCCTGAATGCCGGGAATGGTCTGCACCTTCTCGTTGACGAAGTGACCGATGTCGGTGTCCTTGTCGACATAGAACTTCACGAGCAGATCGTAATGGCCCGCGGTGGAGTAGATCTCGGAAGCGATCTCGGCTTCCGCGAGCGCGTTGGCGACGACGTAGGACTGGCCGAGCTTGCATTTGATCTGAACGAAGAAGGGAACCATCGCTGTCGTCTCCACGAGCATTTTCCGGCTAAGTGGCATCCGGTTAGCCGCAAGAAAATGCATTAGCAAATAACCGGCGCGTATTCCATTTGAATACGCGCCGTGTTTCGCCGATGGCCAATATAAGGCTCAACGCCTGGCTCAATATAGCGTCCCGGAACTTGCTGGCAACAACGCGCCGCGCTAGGACAAAACATGGCCCTGGCACAAAAGCTGAAATCGATGCGAGCCGAGCGATGACGATACCGATCGCGCTCACCATCGCGGGCTCGGACTCCTCCGGCGGCGCCGGCATCCAGGCGGACCTGAAGACGTTTGCCGCGCTCGGTGTTTACGGCGCCTCCGTCATCACCGCCCTGACCGCCCAGAACACGCGCGGGGTCAGCGGCATTCATCCGGTGCCACCTGAGTTCGTGACCGCGCAGATGGACGCGGTGTTTGGCGATCTCGACGTCAAGGCCGTCAAGATCGGCATGGTGGCAGAGCTTGCGGCGATCGAAGCGATCGCAATCGCGCTCGCACGATGGAGGCCTTCGCAAGTCGTGCTCGATCCCGTGATGATCGCTACCTCGGGCGATCGGCTGCTTTCGGCCGACGCCGTTGCAGGCCTGCGCACAAGACTTATTCCGCGCGCCGTGCTGATCACCCCGAACCTGCCCGAGGCCGCCGTGTTATTGGACGAGCCGGTCGCTTCCGATGAGGCCGCGATCAAGGACCAGGGAAGGCGGCTCTTGGCGTTGGGCTGTCCGGCGGTCTTGATCAAGGGCGGGCACGGGCAGGGGCCTGAGAGCACCGACTACCTCTTCAGTGCCAACGCCACCATCGCGCTGGCGGCGCCACGCATCCCGACCGACAACACCCACGGCACCGGATGCTCGCTGTCATCCGCAATCGCCGCCTACCTTGCCAAGGGGGAGGCGATGGAGAGTGCCGTTCGCAACGCCAAGGCCTGGATCAGTGCGGCGATCGCGGCGGCCGATCGCCTCGAAGTCGGGCACGGTTCCGGCCCCATTCATCATTTTCACCGGTTTTATTGACGCAGCGCCCCTTGGCGGCGTCAAATCGCGCCTGCTATGGACCTCCGATGCTCGGCCAAGGTTCAGCGAACATCTCGTCTCCAGGGCTCCTCCACGCAAAGGCGTGGGCCGAGGCGTATGAGCTAATTGACCTTCAGCTTTCTCCCTTGGGGCTGAGGGCCATCGACGCACTGAGTTTGGGTTTGGGCGACGTCGTTCTCGATATCGGGTGCGGAGCTGGACAGACACTTCTCCAACTCGCCGAGCAGGTCGGAACTGAAGGGCAGGTGATCGGGGTGGACGTGGCCCCGTTGCTGCTGGAAATCGCCAAGCGGAGGACCGAGCCGCTCAGCCAGGTGAGATTGATCCGGCTCGACGCTCAGTACCTGGATTTGCCGTCTGGGAGTACGGATGCCGTGTTCTCTCGGTTCGGTGTGATGACCTTCAACGATCCGGTCGCGGCTTTCGCCAACTTTCGTAGAATCCTGAGGCCGTCCGGTGCGCTGGCGTTTTGTTGCTGGCGTTCCCTTCAGGAGAACGAGTTGGATCACCTGCCGCTTTCCGCGGCGGGATTCCAGTCAACTGTCGATGAGAGTCCTTTTAGCTTCGCGGATCCCGAACACATACGCCACATACTTGAGGCGGCAGGATTCAGTGAGATCGTCATCCAATCGCACAATGAAAAGGTGTCGAGCGGTGGTCTCGACGCGATGACTTGGATGCTTCTGAAAGTTGGCCCGCTCGGAAAGATCGTTCGCGAAAACCCGGCGCTGCGTCCGACTGCCGAGCCTCGACTACGTGAGGCTCTGGCCGCCTTGGGCGACCCCTCCAAGGTGCAGCTCAGGGCTTCCGTCTGGATCGTGACAGCGCGAAAGGGAGCAACGACCCGGTAGCAGATTTTCCCACTTCCATAGGGGTCACCAGCGGTCACAGGGCATCTACAGCCGACAGACATCGTCGGCGCCACCGGTTACGCCAGCCATGCCGGAGGTGTCCGCGAGCCGCCCCCGCGGCCAAAAGCGGGCCGCATCGCTGCTACAAAATTGCCTTAAGCCAGTCATCGTTTCGGTCGGAGCGCCGGCAATCATTCGCGCCTGTGAGTGTTGCGTGGAGTGGCGCCGTGCTGAATGAACTTCAAACCAAACTAGAGAAATACGAGGGCAAAGTCGCGCGTTACGAGAAAGCGGCTCAACAAGCGACCCACGGGTCGCAGCGCGCGTTTTATGAGGGGCTGGCCAGTTACTGCGACGAGCTCGCGACGAAATTCCGGCAAGTCATCGCGAAGCGGACCGACACAGCTCAGGCGGCCGAATGATATTGGTTTGACGGCCGTTCCCTGGCGAGCACCTTGCACTGGCCGGGATGTATCGTCTTGCCGCATTGGGCGGGCGTGCCTTGCCGTCCGGCAGCTAAAACCAGCTCGGGTTTGGGTATGGTACCGGCCTGAAAGTCGCGGTCCCCGGCGGCGAATAAAGCGGATTGAAAGCGCAGGCGTTGTCTCCACTACTGTCCCAAAGGCCTCTGGCTCGCCACGCGCTCCAGGCCTGATAATCATAGACCTTGCTGAACGGATTACCCGGTTCGATCGTCGCGCAATAAGTGCTCACCGCGGGGGGCGCGGGGCTTACCCGCGCTTGCCGAGCCGTTGCGGGCTCCGCTGCCAATGCAACAACCACCGCGGCACTCAAAGCTCTCAAGATCATCTGCTGCTCCTCTGTTCGGCCGCCACCGCCGAGCGACCCGGCAGTTTCACAAGCTCTCGCCTTGGCATGCTCGCCCCGAGGCCGGAATGCGGCAGTGTAAACGTCCAAGCTCGACAGATCAAAGGAGCCAGAGGTTGAGCCGCACAATATATGTCGGTGCGTATCAAAGTCCGCGTCCGGTCATCGTGCGGCTTGACTGCACCGCCGTCCTTGCTCGCGCCGCCAGTTCGCCGCCCGCTCGCCACCAAATGGCCCTGCGACTCGGTGACGTCGTTGATGTGGCCCTGGGGGGATTCACGATGCATCGCCGGGAGCGGCTTTATGTACAAAGCGTCAAGACAATATCTGACCGTCTCTGTAACCGCGTTGGTCGTCGCAACTCTGTTTTTGCTGACTGCGATATTCGTGCGCAGCGTCGTGGGTCCGGAGATGGATGGCAAAATGGCCACAGATGGAACGACCCTGGAATTGAGAAGGTCATTGCCATGATGTGCAGCCGGGACCCGGATGAGGGTCCGCAGCGATTATCCCCATGAACCTCGCTCCCGCGATTTGATCGCCTGCATGAACGGTGTCACTGTTCTCTCCTGAAGGGTGCGCGCCGATGAATCAAACTTCATGAATCAAACTTCGTGAATCAACCGGCGCGACGTCGTGTTTGCACCGCGCCGCCGCGCCTGACCACCGCAACCGAAGTGAGCGGTTCCAATGGCTGACGAGACTATTGCTTCCATCATCGCCCTGCATCAACCCAAAAGGACCGGGATCGGCGGCGAGCGAGCCGGTGCGTCCCGGCCGCGCAAACGGCAAAAGGCCAAGCGGCAAAAGCCGGAGGCCGCCGCGTCGCCGGATGCGGAAAGTTCATCTTCAGATTCACTGATACCGGTGGAGTTTCTGCCGGTGGAGACGGCAGCCTTTGCCGCATCGCCGGTCGCGCCGCCTCGGACCATCACGTCGGACGCCGTCACGCCGTCATACCGGCCGGTCGCCTCGATTCTCCTGGTGGCCGCCGCGCTCGCGCTCGCCGCAGTGGGCATCACCACGAACGGCTGGTTCGCCCGATCGCTTGGATCGAGCGACATCGCTGGTTGGCTTTTTCTGGCCATCGGCGTCGCCGCCGATCTCGTCGCGCTGGTGATGCCGTCATGTGCCGCAGCGCTTTGGCAGAACCGGCAGCGCGCCACCTCGCTGGCTGGGTGGGCGGTATGGGCGATGACCTTCGTCTTCGCCGTCACCGCCGGCATCGGCTTCGCGTCGGTCAACATCACCGACGTGACGGCTGCGCGGGCGGCGCGCGTCACGCCCGCGGTGGCGGCGGCTCAATCGGCATTGAATGACGCCATGGCAGCGCGCGATCGGGAGTGTGTGAACGGCGTCGGCAAGTTCTGCAGGGAACGCGAGGCGACGGTCGCCGGGCGTCGCCAGATCCTCGACACCGCCATGGCATCGGTCGGGCAGACCGCGGACCCTCAAACCGACGCCGCGATCAAGCTCGTCGCATGGGTCACCCATGGCGAGCTGCGGCCATCGGGCGACGACTTCGCCATGCTTCGCCTTGTCTTGCTGGCGTTGCTGCCGCAGATCGGCGGAATATTGTTGATGGTCAGCCGATCGGCGATGCGGCCCGGTGCGCGCTGAT
>CAVUHE010000004.1:0-18006 GCA_963741185.1 uncultured Alphaproteobacteria bacterium
GCGGTCCTCGGCGAGATTGGCAAGCTGACGAAGGATTTCGGTCGTGCCTGCCAGACGTTCTTCGGGCGTCTCCCATTCCTGGAAGAACACCACCTTCATGTCGGGCCGCACCCGCGCCGCCTGACCGTGCTGCCGGATGAAATAGACCAGCCGGTCCGGCTGTGCGAATTTGTTGTCGCGGAAGGTGATGACCGCGCCCTTCGGTCCGGCGTCGACCTTCTCGACATTGGCCCTTCGGCAATAGTTCTTGATCGCGGCAACCTTGAACAGGTAGCGCACTTCGTCCGGCAACACGCCGAACCGGTCGCGCAGTTCGGCGGCGAAATTGTCGATCTCCTCGTCGGTGTCGAGGTCGGCAAGCCGACGGTACAGCGACAGCCGCACAGCGAGGTCGGCGACATAGTGTTCCGGAATCAGCACGGGCATGCCGATGGTGATTTGCGGCGACCAGCGATCGGCCGCGGGCTCCACGACGCCTGCCTTGAGGTTGAGGATCGCCTCTTCCAGCATGGATTGGTAAAGCTCGAACCCGACTTCCTTGATATGGCCGGACTGCTCCTCGCCGAGCAAATTGCCGGCGCCGCGAATGTCGAGATCGTGCGAGGCAAGCTGGAATCCGGCGCCCAGCGTTTCCAGCGACTGCAGCACCTTCAGCCGCCGCTCGGCCTGCGCCGTAATTTTCTGCTGCGCCGGCAGTGTGAATAGCGCGTACGCGCGCAGCTTCGAGCGTCCCACCCGCCCCCGCAATTGATAAAGCTGCGCCAGGCCGAACATGTCGGCGCGATGCACGATCAGTGTGTTGGCGTTCGGGATATCGAGGCCGGATTCGATGATCGTGGTCGAGAGCAGGATATCGTACTTGCCGTCATAGAATGCCGACATGATGTCCTCAATCACGGTGGGGGGCATCTGTCCATGCGCCACCGCGACCTTCATTTCCGGCACGTTCTTGTCGAGAAAATCCTTGACGCCCGCAAGGTCTTCGATCCGCGGCACCACGTAGAAGGCCTGTCCGCCGCGGTAGCGTTCGCGCAACAGCGCCTCGCGGATCATCAAGGGATCGTGCGGCGCGACGAAGGTGCGGACCGCCAGCCGATCGACCGGAGCAGAAGCGATGATCGAGAGTTCGCGCACCCCCGTCAGCGCCAGTTGCAGCGTGCGCGGGATCGGCGTCGCGCTCAGTGTCAGCACGTGCACTTCGGCTCGTAATTGCTTCAGCCGCTCCTTGTGGCTCACGCCGAAATGTTGTTCCTCGTCGACGATCAGAAGACCGAGATCCCGGAACTTGATCGACTTGCCGAGCAGCGCGTGGGTGCCGACCACGATGTCGATGGAGCCATCTGTAAGGCCTTTCTTGACCTGCGTGAGCTCCTTCGGCGCGATCAGCCGTGAGGCCTGTGCGACGTGGACCGGAAAGCCCCGAAAGCGTTCGGCGAAGGTTTTGGCGTGCTGTCGCGCCAGCAGAGTGGTCGGAACGACGACGGCAACCTGCTTGCCGTCGAGCGCGGTTGCAAAGGCCGCACGGAGCGCCACCTCGGTCTTGCCGAAACCAACATCGCCGCAGATCAGCCGGTCCATCGGACGGCCGCTTTCGAGATCCTTCAAAGTGGCGTTGATCGCGCCGAGCTGATCCTCGGTTTCTTCATAGGGAAAACGCGCACAGAATTCGTCATAAACATGCGGCTGCACCGGCAATTTCGGGGCCTCGTGCAGATGCCGTTCGGCGGCGATCTTGATCAATTCGCCGGCGATCTCACGGATACGGCTCTTGAGTTTGGCCTTCCGTGCCTGCCAGCCGCTTCCTCCCAGCCGATCCAGTTCGACATTGGTGCTGTCCGAGCCGTACCGCGACAACAGTTCGATGTTCTCGACCGGCAGGAACAGCTTTGTTTCGGCGGCATAATGCAGTTCCAGACAATCGTGCGGCGCACCAGCCACCTCAAGCGTTTGCAGGCCAACGAACCGCCCGATGCCGTGTTCGACGTGCACGACGAGGTCGCCGGCCGCAAGGCTCGTGACCTCGGAAATGAAATTGTCGAGCTTGCGGCTCGCCTTGCGCGGCCGCACCAGCCGGTCGCCGAGAATGTCCTGCTCGCTGATGACGGCGACATTGTCGGTCTCGAACCCGGATTCCATGCCGACCACCGCCAGCATTGCCTCGTTGCGCGGCGTGGCCTGCACCGTGCGCCAGGAGTTGACGCTGGTGAGGTTGAGAAGCTTGTGATCCCGCAGCATGCTACCCATGCGGTCGCGCGAGCCCTCGCTCCACAGCGCGATCACGATCTTCTTGCGGTTAGCCTGCAACGCCTGAACATGGGCGACGACGGCTTCGAACACGTTGACCGAACCATCATTGCGCTCCGGCGCGAAATTGCGTCCCTGCCGCGCGCCGGCATCGACCACATAAGCGCTGCCTTCGGGCATCGCGAACGGCGTCAGGCGCGCGAGCGTGGAGTCTTCCAGCCGTTTGGTCCATTCGTCCTCGGTGAGATAAAGCCGCTCGGGGGGCAGAGGCTTGTAGATCGCGCCGCCGCCGGGATGTTCCTGCGCCTCGCGCCTTGCCTCGTAGTAGTCGGCGATCTGCCTGAAGCGCTCGCGCGCCGCGTCCTCGCCTTGCGGCTCGATCGCGATCGGCGCATCGGCAAGGTAGTCGAACAGGGTGTCCATGCGCTCCTGGAACAGCGGCAACCAATGCTCCATGCCGGGATGGCGGCGGCCTTCGCTGACAGCCTCGTAGAGCAGATCGTCGCGCTCTGGGGCGCCGAAGGTCGCGACATAGCCCATGCGGAAGCGTCGAATGGTCTCGGTCGTCAGCTGGAATTCGGAGATCGGAACGAGATCGAGCGAGCGCATGTCGAGCAGCGTGCGCTGGGTTTCCGCATCGAAGGTGCGGATCGATTCCAGGCTGTCGCCGAAGAAATCGAAGCGGACGGGCTGATCCAGTCCTGCCGGAAACAGATCGAGGATGCCGCCGCGCACCGCATATTCGCCCGGCTCGCGCACGGTCGAGGAGCGGCCATAGCCGTTGTGCTCCAGCCAGGACACGACGGAATCCATCGGCACGATGTGACCAGGCGCAACCGACAGCGCCTGCGCGGCAATCATCTCGCGTGCCGGCACCCGCTGCACGATGGCGTTGACCGTCGTCAGCACGATCAGCGGCTTGTCGCTGCCCGCCAATCGCGATAGCCGCGCCAGCGTCGTCAGCCGTTGCGCCAGGATGCCGCCATGTGGCGACACCCGGTCGTAAGGCTGGCAATCCCAGGCCGGAAACTGTAGCACCGGCAAATCGGGCGCAAAGAATTCCAGCGCCCGGGCCAGTTGCTGCATGCGCGGTCCGTCCCGGCACACCACGGTGAGGCTGACCGCCGGCGGCCTGGCGCGCACGGCGACCGCGCGCGCCAGATCCGAGACAACGAGGCCCTCGGCGCCCTCGGCGACATTGGAAAATGTCAATGGACGGCCGGGAACCAGCAATTGAGCAGGCGATTGGCTTGGTTGCTTCATGCCCCGTGATCCCCGGGACGGAACGATTTGATGCGGTCGAAAAGACAGCTCATATATTGTGGCGCCAGCGGCACGCTTCCGGCGAGCGCGGCATAGAGATCAGGATCGCTCACCTCGATCAGACGCTCGAGCTGGCCCAACTCGTCGTCGGACAGGTGAGCGATCTCGGCATCGGCAAACCGGCCGAGGATAAGGTCCATCTCTCGGGTGCCGCGATGCCAGCAGCGAAACAAGAGCCGCTTGCGGCGATCATCCAGGCCGCCGCTCGATCGTGTCGTTCCCGTCATATTTTGATTCCAAATCCAACGCCAAAAGCCCGGACGTGCCGGGCGGGTTGATATAACGTCGGGATCGGCCGATGTCAGCACTTCTTTCGACATGTGCTGCGCGCAAAGGATTGATTGCGGACATAGCCGGATCGTTCTGGGCCAAAGACGTTTTGGCGTCGATGCCGGCCGCAAAAAAAGGCGTGGATGGCCGGGACAAGGCCGGGCATGACGGCGAAAGAACACTTTAGGCTCCCATCATGCGCCCTGCTCTGCTCAATCCGCTGTTTGCGCCGGTCACGAGCCTTACCGGCGTTGGACCGAAGCAGGACAGACTGTTTCGTTTTTTGCTCGGCCGTGATGAAACGCCGCGGCTGATCGACCTGCTGCTGCATCTGCCGGCGAGCGTGATCGATCGTCGCGCTCGGCCGAAAGTCCGCGAAGCAGTGCCCGGAACCATCGTGACCCTGGAGGTGACGGTCGAGCGCCATCGGCCAACGCCCGCGCGCAACGCCCGTGCGCCGCATCTGGTCTATGCCAGCGACGACACCGGCGACGTCGTGTTGACCTACTTCCGTGCCCAGCCCGGCTATGTCGAAAAGCTGCTGCCGGTTGGCTCCAAACGCTACGTCTCCGGTACCTTGCAGATGTTCGACGGCGTCCCGCAGATCGTGCATCCCGACCGGGTCGTGGATGAAGCCGGTTTTGCAAAATTATCCGGCATTGATCCCGTCTATCCTCTCACGGAAGGGCTGGCGCTCGGGTCGCTGCGCCGGGCGATGACCCAGGCGCTGCAAAAACTGCCCAAGCTTGCGGAGTGGATCAATCCCGAAGTGATCCGGCGCTGCAAATTTCCGCCGATCGCCGAGGCGCTGAACCGCGTGCACATGCCGGCCGAACTCACGGACATCCTGCCCGATGGCCGGTTCTGGTCGCGCCTTGCCTTCGACGAACTGCTGGCCGGTCAACTGGCGCTGGCGCTGGTGCGGGCGCAATTGCGACGTCCCGCGGGCGACCGCCACGCCGGCGACGGGCATCTGCGCAAGAAGATCATCGACGCATTGCCTTATGCGCTAACGGTGTCGCAGCGTCAGGCGGCCGCCGCGATCGCGGAGGATTTGCGTCAGCCCCTTCGCATGCTGCGGCTTTTGCAGGGTGACGTTGGCTCGGGCAAGACCGTGGTGGCGCTGCTTGCCGCCGCGGCCGTCACCGAGGTCGGCAGGCAGGCCGCTTTGATGGCGCCGACCGAAATCCTGGCGCGGCAGCACATCAAGACCATCACGCCGCTGGCCGAACGGGCGGGTTTAAGGGTTGCGATCCTGACTGGCCGCGAAAAAGGCAAGGAGCGTCGCGATATTCTGGCGCGGCTTGCGGCTGGCGAGATCGACTTTCTCGTCGGCACCCACGCCCTGATCCAGGACGACGTGATTTTCAAATCGCTCGCCCTTGCGGTGGTCGACGAACAGCATCGCTTCGGCGTGCGCGAACGCCTGGCGCTCACCGCCAAGGGCGAGGCCGTCGATGTCTTGGTCCTGAGCGCAACTCCGATCCCGCGCACGCTGGTTTTGACCTATTTCGGCGACATGGATGTTTCTGAATTGCGCGAGAAGCCCGCCGGACGGCAACCGATCGACACCCGCGCGGTCCCCATGAGCCGCCTCGATGAGGTGATGGAAGCAGTCGGCCGCGCGTTATCAGCCGGAAAGCTTGTCTACTGGATCTGCCCTCTGGTCGAGGAATCCGAAGCCGAGGGCACCGACCACCTCACCAACGCCACCGAGCGCTTCGAGAGCTTGCAGAGGTTTGGTGACAAAGTCGGCCTCGTCCACGGCCAAATGAAGGGTAGCGAAAAGGATAAGGTGATGGCGCAGTTCGCCGCGCACGAGATCGGCTTGTTGGTAGCGACCACCGTGGTCGAAGTCGGGGTCGACGTGCCCGCCGCCAGCATCATGGTGATCGAGAACGCCGAACGCTTCGGGCTTGCGCAATTGCACCAATTGCGCGGCAGGATCGGCCGCGGCTCCGAGGCCTCGACCTGTCTGCTGCTCTACAAGGAGCCGCTCAACGAAATGTCGAAGGCGCGGCTCAAGGTGATCCGGGAAACCACCGATGGATTTCGTATCGCGGAGGAGGATTTGAAGCTACGTGGCGAAGGCGACGTGCTGGGCGTGCGACAAAGCGGCCTGCCCGGCTACCGGATCGCGCGCTCCGATGTCCATTCTCAACTTATCACGCAGGCCCGCGACGAAGCGCTACACATCATGAAGGACAATCCCAAACTGACAGGCCCGCGTGGCGAGGCACTGCGCTGTTTGCTCTATTTGTTCGAGCGCGACGAGGCCGTGCCGCTGATGGGCGCGGGGTAAATTCCTTAGTCGTCATCGGCTGCGACAAACGCAAGCGTTTGCGAAAGGGAGCAGCGACGAAGCAATCCTTCTTCCTTTCCACGGCGGGATGGATTGCTTCGCTATGCTCGCAATGACGGAAGTTGCTGAATGAGCGTACGCGTCACTCCACCTTCACCGGCGCCGGCTGCAGCGTGGACGAATTCGCCACCCGCGCCGCGTTCGCCATCCCGGCCAATGCCGCGATCTTTTTCTGCGGATCGGAACCGGGCTGCACCACGCCGCAGGACATGATCAGGGTCGCTGCGTCTTCGGTGCTCATCTCGACCTCGATGATCTTACTCTTGGGCACATAGAAGAAGAAACCGGTGGTCGGGTTGGGTGCGCATGGCAGGAACACCGAGATGTGTTCCTCCTCGCCTGGGATGCTGTTGGCAACCTCTACGCTCGGCGCCTGCGAGATCAACACGATCGACCACATGCCGGGCGAAGGAAATTCGACTAGGCCAACCCGGCGAAAGCTCGATCCTTTGCCTGAGAACAGCGTTTCGAACACTTGCTTGAGGCTGCGATAGATCGCACGCACCACCGGCATGCGGCCGAGCAGCCGTTCGCCAAGATCGACCAGCGTGCGCCCGATCAAGTTCGCGGTCAGGAAACCCAGAAGCGTCAGGGCGACGATGGCGACGACAAGCCCCGAGCCCGGCAAGCCGAACGGCAGATAGGTTTCCGGCCGGTAGGCGATCGGAACGAACGGCCGCACCAGCCCGTCGACCCAGGTCACGAACCACCAGGTCAGGTAGAAGGTGATGGCGATGGGGCCGGCAACAATGAGGCCGGTGAGGAAATAGTTCCGGAATCGGGCCATCAAGCCGCTATGAACCTCCGGCGGGGTATCGGCCGGCGGCGCAGGCGGGGGCAAATCGTCAACTTTCATTGGGGTTCCAGGTCAGTCGAAGCGGCAGTGGTCTGAGTGCCAGCTAAGCCATCCTAGCAGACTTTTGAAGACCCGACGCTACCCGCGCGGGCTAGCGGTTATTCCACGGTTACCGATTTCGCGAGATTTCGGGGCTGATCGACGTCGGTGCCCATGACGACGGCAGTGTGATAGGCTAGGAGCTGCACCGGAACGGCATAGACAATCGGCGCGAAGGTTGCGCCCATGTCGGGCAACACGATCGTCACCAGCGATTTGATGGAGGCTTCCGCGGCTCCCTTGGCGTCCGTCATCAGGATGATGCCGCCGCCGCGGGCGGCCACTTCCTGCATGTTGGAGACGGTCTTCTCAAACACCTGGTCGTAGGGCGCGATCACGACCACCGGCATGTTCTCGTCGATCAAGGCGATCGGCCCGTGTTTCAGTTCGCCGGCGGCATAGCCCTCGGCATGGATGTATGAGATTTCCTTCAATTTCAACGCGCCTTCCAACGCCAGCGGATAACTGGTGCCGCGGCCGAGATAAAGCACGTCGCGGGATTTGGAGAGATCGCGGGCGAGCTTCTCGATCTGAGGCTCGGTCGCGAGCGCGGCCGCCATCAGGCGGGGAATTTCAACGAGGCTGTGCACGAGTTTGGCCTCGTCGGCGTCGGACAGTTCGCCGCGCGCCTTGCCGGCGGCGATCGCGACCGCGGCCAGCACCATCAGTTGGCACGTAAAGGCTTTGGTCGAGGCGACCCCGATTTCCGGGCCGGCGAGCGTCGGAAGCACCGTCTCGCTTTCGCGCGCGATGGTGGACGTCGGTACGTTGACCACGGACAGCGTGTGCAACCCCTGTGATCTTGCGTAGCGTAGCGCCGCGAGCGTGTCAGCGGTCTCGCCGGATTGCGAAATGAGGATCGTAAGGTCACCCTTGCGCAGAGGCGCCTCGCGATAACGGAATTCGGACGCCACATCGAGCTCGACCGGGACGCGGGCCAAGCGCTCGAACCAGTACTTGGCGATGTAGCCGGCGTAACTCGCGGTGCCGCACGCCGTGATCGAAATTCGCTGAATATCCTTGAAGTCGAACGGCAGTTTTAGCGGCAGCGAGACGCGCTCTGTCGCCATGTCGACGTAACGTGCCAGCGTATGGCCGACCACTTCCGGCTGCTCGTGAATTTCCTTGGCCATGAAGTGGCGGTAATTCGCCTTGTCGACCAGAAATGACGATGCGCCGGATTTCAGCACCTCGCGAGCAACCACCGTACCCTTTGCGTCATAGATCACGGTGACGTCGCGGGTCAGAACCACCCAGTCGCCGTCCTCAAGATAGCTGATGCTGTCGGTAAACGGCGCCAACGCGATTGCGTCGGAGCCCAGATACATTTCGCCGCTGCCGTGACCGATGGCAAGCGGGGAGCCCTTCCGCGCGCCGATCATCAGATCGCTGTGGCCACGGAAAACGAATGCCAGCGCGAACGCTCCACGCAATTGCGGCAGCGCCGCCTTCACGGCCTCCTGCGGGGATGCCCCCTTCACAAGATAGGAATTGACCAGATGGGCTACGACCTCGCTGTCGGTCTCACTCGAGAATTTCGCGCCCTGTTTCTCCAGCATCTGCCGGAGCTCGCGGAAATTCTCGATGATGCCGTTGTGAACGACGGCGACGTTGTCGGTGGCATGCGGATGCGCGTTGCTCTCGGTCGGTTTGCCGTGCGTGGCCCAACGCGTGTGCCCGATCCCGGTGTGGCCCGCGAGCGGCTCGGCCTTTAGTCGCGATTCAAGATTCTTGAGTTTGCCTTCGGCGCGTCGGCGCTCGAGATGGTCGCCCTCGAGTGTCGCGACACCCGCGGAATCGTAGCCGCGATATTCAAGGCGCTTGAGCGAATCCACCAATTGCTCTGCGACCGGTCCGCGTCCGAGAATGCCGACAATGCCGCACATGCGGGTTAATATCTCCAGATCAAGCAGGATGCGCCTGCATCTCTTAACGAAATTCAGCCACGCCGAGATACTCAATAATTATTGCGGATTGAGACAGCGTTAAACCTAAAGCTTAATGACGGGCAGCTAACCGCTGCCCTTGGGCGTCTTGCCTCGCGTTTTCAGGTCGCGATAGCGCTTGGCCCCGCCCTCGCGGTTGGTCTGCGGGCTACGCTCGACCGCCATCGCATCGTCAGGCACGTCGCGGGTGATCACCGAGCCCGACCCGACATAAGCACCCTTGCCGATCTTGACCGGCGCGACCAGTGACGAATTGGTGCCGATGAACGCGCCGGCGCCGATCTCGGTCTTGTTCTTGCCGAAGCCGTCATAGTTGCAGGTGATGGTGCCTGCGCCGATATTGGCATTCGCGCCGATATGGGCGTCACCAACATAACTGAGATGATTGACCTTCACGCCGGCCTCGAGCGTCGCGGCCTTGGCCTCGACGAAATTGCCGATCTTTGCGCCCTCTCCGAGCGACGTCCCCGGCCTCAAGCGCGCAAACGGCCCGACCAAAGCGTTCTTTCCGATGGAAGATTGCGTGATGTGCGAGAAGGAATGGATCACCGCGCCATCAGATATCGAGACGCCGGGACCGAAGACCACGAACGGTTCGATCGTCACGTCTCTTGCCGAATGTCGTGTCGGCGGCAAGATAAACCGTCTCCGGGGCGATCATGGTGACGCCGGCGTCGAGCGCGGCCTTGCGCAACCGCGACTGCATCACCTGCTCGGCCTCGGCGAGCTGGGCCTTGGTGTTGATCCCGCGCACTTCATCCTCGCTGGTTTCGATCACAACGGCCTCCAATCCTAGGTCACGAACGATAGCAACTGCGTCGGTCAAATAATACTCGCGCTTGCTGTTGGCATTGCCGATTTTCTCGATGATTGATAGCGCCTTGCGGCCGTCGAAAGCCATCACGCCGGCATTGCAGAGGGTGATCGCGCGCTCCTTTGGGCTGGCGTCGGCCTGCTCGCGGATCGCGACCAGCCGATCGCCTTCGACCAGAAGCCGGCCATAGCCGGTGGGATCGGCGGCGCGAAAGCCAAGCACCGCAAGTGCTGCGCCTCCTGCAAGGGGCGCGCGCAGCCGCTCCAATGTCGCCGCTGAAATCATTGGCGTATCGCCGAATGCGATCAGTAGATCGTCGGCGCTGCGCGCCAGCGCATCCCGGGCTGCCAGGACGGCATGCGCGGTTCCCATGCGCTCGCCTTGAACAAAAATCGCAGCATCCGGCCGCACGCGCCTTGCCTCTTCGGCAACCGCGTGATGGTCCGGCCCGATCACCACGGCGAGCGAGGTGCCGCTTCCCTTGGGCGAGGCTGCAAGAACATGCGCCAGCAACGATCGGGAGGCCACCGGATGCAGGACCTTGGGCGTCACCGACCGCATGCGCGTCCCCTCGCCGGCCGCGAGTACGATGGTCAGGGCAGTCCTGCCGGTCATCCTATTCCCTCGGAAGTGGCGGCGACGTTGTGGAGCCGCCGTCATAAAGTGTTTTCGCGCCCCATGGAAACCCGGATTCGTCGCCGGGCCGGCGGGATTCAGGACGAAGACCCATTTCTGTTAATGTTTGGCGATTGATTCGGTCGGGGGGCCTTTAGGGGGGCCGAAGAGTTTTCCTATGGCAAGGGATTCCAAGAGCCTGGCAGGCGGCTTCGATACCGAGAACACCGACGGGGTGCTTTCCGGGTTTTTGGCCGAGGAGGACGAGTTCGACCGGCGTACGCTTTGGCGGCTCGGTTCATGGGCGGCTGCCTCGGTCGGCGCGGTCATCATCGCCGTACTCGCCAACCAGACATCGATCGGCGCACGGCGCGAGCAAATCGCATCGATCGATCTGGCGCGGCAGTCGCAGCAGATCCAGTCGGTCGTCAAAGAGAGCCAGAGCGAGGCCCGGCGCCTGGCATCGGCCATCGAAACGCTCAACAGCGATCGCGACCGACTTTATTCTCGGGTTGCGGTTCTGGAGCAAGGGTTGGACTCGGTGACCGGGGCGATTGCGCGGCAAAATCCCACTGCGACGGCCCCACAAGCCGCGGCGTCCTCGGTTGCGCCAGCCGCGAGTCCCGCCACTTCTTCGGCCCCGGCTGCCGCGCCCACGGCCGCGGCTCCGACATCGGTGCCCGCGGCCATGACATCAGCCGAAACGCCGGCGGCGGCTCAAAAAACCTCCCCCGCGCCCGGCCTGTCACCGGTGACGGCGACGGCCGCGGCGACAACCGAGAAGCCGGCGGCGGTTAGCGCAAACGCCGAACCCGCGCCGGCGCCGTCCGCAGCGCAAGCGACCCCGGATGCTCAAGCCCCGGTCGCCTCGCTGATGGCATCGAAATCGATGATGGCGCCGCCCGATCCGGCAGCCGGAAAGCTGATTGAACCGCCTCCGCAGCCAAAGACGGTCACAGCCGCGCCGATACCTGATGTCGTGGCTTCGGCTCAAGCCGCCCAGGACGTGGAGGATGTGGATGCGGCCTCGACCACGCCCAAGCTTGCGGTTCAGCGAACCGAATTCGGGGTTGACGTGGGCGGTGCCAATTCGATCCCCGGCCTGCGTGCGCTCTGGCGTGGGCTTCTCAAGTCAAGGTCGAACGCCGCCGTGACGGCGTTACGGCCGATCATCGTGATCAAGGAAAGCAACAACGGTCTCGGGATGCAGTTGCGGCTGGTGGCCGGTCCGATCAGCGATGCCGCCGCGGCCGCGAAAATCTGTGCCGCCATGATCGAGAACGACCGGCCCTGCACCACAGCCGTGTTCGAAGGCCAGCGTCTGGCTGTGAGTACAGAGGAACCAGTGACGAACGATGCCAAGCCTGCCTCAGCCGCCAAATCGACCCTCCAGAAGCGTTATTTTTCGAAGCGGACGCCCAAGGAGGAGCAGGCTCAAAAACCGGAACCTTCAACGTTTTCGTGGATCTTAGGCAGGAACAACAGGTAATATAAGACCTGTATCAAGCGCTTGCCGCTTATTCTTGAAGCAATCTCGGGATCGCAGCGGCGCAGAGGCTGCTAGCAAGCCATGGCTCCTGCAATTTCGGCTTGCGCGTCTCCCGCAAAAGTGGATACCGATCGTCCGATCGAATGCACCACTGACGCAGTAAACCGTTTTGTGGCGGACCGGCTTCCTCTTTCCAGGAAAGATCCCCGTGAAGAAAACTCCGTTTCGGCTCACCCCCTACCAGGTCCAATGGTTGCTGGTTGTGGGCTTCGTCACGGTCGGTTACGCACTCTATGTGCGCTACCTTGCGATCGAATTTTCGGGCCAGGCGCTTGCGTGCGACGCCGGCCTCCAGACCCTGCTCTGCAAGGCCCGGCTGCTCGCGACCTATCTGTTCCGGAATTCGGTTTTCGGAATCGTTGCGTTGATCATCGCCACCCTTCACGTCATCCGGCCCTCGATCGTTCTGCTCACGGCCGGGCTAATCGTCGCCGGATCAGGTATCGTATTGTACAATCTGGCGCTGTCGGGACTTGCGATCGGCCTGCTCATTCTGGGATTTGCACGGCCCGCGCCTGCCACAGCGTGACGGCGAAGAGGAAATATACGGCACACGTCCACAGCGACTGCCAGTTATCCGATCCTTCGTTAAATCCCGTGTAGACAGCAGCGCCCGCGAACAGACCGGCAAACACCGCCTCGGCGATCGGGCGCGATCCCTCCTTCGGGCGGTTAAGCAGTGTCAGCGCGGCAAAAGGCACGACCGCCATGGTGAGGGCCGCATAAGGAAAATCCTTGTAGCGCGGGTCGAACACAAGGCCGAGCGCGGTATCGGCGCCGATCAAGGTCGTGACGCCCAGGATCAACCCCAGGATCGCCGTCAGAGCAGATCGGTTACGATAGTTTCGCGGACCCAACAACTCCAGGAATGTCGGCAGCGCCCCGCCGGACATCAGGGCGTTGGCGCAAAAGATGGGGGCAGCGGTGGCGGCCGCCAGCAGCGAACCCCACAAAAGCCAGCCGCCCAAACCGTAGCTTTCATAGAACATCTTGTCGGCGGCGACCCCGACAAGGATTCCGGCCGTGGTCGCCGAGATGGCCACCGCGACCCACGAGGTAAGCCGTGGCGTCCAGGGCCTGCGGCGCAGCGTCAGCGAGGCTGCTCCGAACACCAGCACGGCCAATATCATGCCGCCGGCCATCTGCAGCTTCCAATACGGGTAGTTGCTGATGGCGATTCCGGGCGGGTATTTCAGCGCACGCTGCACGGCGTCGAACAGACCCCAATAGCCGCCGACGGTGCCCTCGAGCTGACGCTTCCACGGCTGATCATAGGCCTCGATCAGATTGACGCGGAAGTTTTCGCGTTTGGCGAGATCAAGGATCTCCGAGACCACGCGGGCTTGGTTGGTGCGCGACGGGAGCGCCGCGTCGCGCATCCGTCCCTTGCTGGGCCAGCCGGTTTCCCCGACCAGGATTTCCTTGCCGGGAAATGCCACCGCCATTCGCCGCCTGATCGCGTCGACATGCGCGGCGGCGTATTTCGCGCGGATCGGAAAATCCTCCCAGTAGGGCAGGATGTGAATGGTGACGAAATCCACCGCGTCATAGATCTCCCGGTTGCGCAACCAGAACTCCCAGACATCGGCATATGTCACGGGAACGGCGACCTGCCCTTTGACGGAACGAATGGTGGCGGCAAGGTCCGATGTCGTCATTTCACCCCGCAACAGGACCTCGTTGCCGACCACGAGCGCGGTGATGGTGGTCGGATATTTCTGGGCGAGCCGTATGCCGGTGGCAATCTGCGCCAAATTCTTCTGGCGGTTGCTGGCAAGCCAAATTCCCTGAATGACCTTCAGCCCCACTTTCGCCGCGAGTTCGGGGACCTGATCGAGACCGTTTTCGTTCGAATAGGTGCGGACGCAGTCGGAGATCTTGGCAAGCTGGGCGAGGTCTTCTGCGATCTGTTCGGCCGTCACATGCGTCGTCGGCACCAGCGGTGTTTGATCGCCGCGAAAGGGGGCGTAGGACACGCAAAGCAATTTGGCGTTCGGATCGATCGGCGCGCGCGCAAGCGAGATCGGCGTGGCCAACCACCACCACACCGCGGCAATCGCACATAGGGAAGTCAGGAAGAGCGCCAGCGGCGTGCGAAGTGAAATCGGTTCCATCCTCCGGGCAGGGACCGTCGATTAACCGGTCACCGGCCGTCTGCCAAGAGCGGGAAAGTGAGCTCAGGCGCCCAGCCCATTATGTGATTTTACCACAATGCGATAAAGTTGTGAGTTTGCTGGACAAAATCCAAAATGTCCGTCATGGGAATCTAGGAACCATCTTCGCCGCATTGGGGACCTATTTGAACGGCATCCGTAGCGGAAAGACGTGGGCAGGAACCTAGTCGGGGAATTTATGCGTCAACGGGTGCTTCAGATTGCGGTTTTGCGTCATCTCACTTTCCCCGGGTTGGCACTCATGATCGGCATTGGAGGCGCCGTTGCCCAAAGCGGGACACCGGCCCCCCAGGATCAATCCGGCAAGCCGGCCGCGAACGCGGCCGATGCCACCAGGGATAATCAACGCAGGACGGATGAATTTGCCGAGGCCGCCCAGGCGATCAACGGTCCTGCGGGTAACCCCGAATGCGTTTGGCTCGGCCGACGCGTGGTTCGCCTGATGTGGCGCGACGACCTCGACACCGCCTTTCGCCATCTTGACCTCTACGATCGATTCGGCTGCCCGGGCGGCCATGTCCAAGCCACCTTCCGCTGTCTGACCCGATTTGGTGCGCAAATCGACGACAAGGTACAAAAGAGCCTGGATGACCGGGTTCACGCCTGCTGGATCAATCCGAACGCCCAGCCCCAGGCCGCCGCGGCATCACCGGCGCCTGCTCCCTCGACCGCCGGCAACGCTGCGCCGCCGCCAGCCGCCGCGCCCGCCCCGGCACCGCCGCGGCCCCGGCGAAATAGCCGCCTTAGACTTTGGAACGATGTGACTTTTAGCTGGTTGAACGGCTGCGCCCTTAAAACGCCATCGCGTCATACCAGTTGTTAAATCACGTGGCAGGATTATCCTTAGAATCGCTCCCGTATCGGCCGAACCTAGGGGACGGGTTCGCTTTTTTCCCATGCTGGCCCCGTATGGTCTAGTTGCGATGCGCGCCGTCGTCGCCGTTTTGTTGTTTGTAACCGCTGCTCACGCCGCGCTTTGGGGCTTATTCCAGGACAAGCAAACGGCTCCCGATTTCCGCGGCATTCTGCCGAGCGTTTCCTATGCTCCGTTTGAAGGCACCGCCCATCCCGACGTCGATAACATTCCCACCGTCGAAAAAATTCGCGACGACCTGAAGAAGCTCTCCACGATCACGCGCGCCATCCGCCTCTATTCCTCTACCGGCGGCGTCGAACTCGTTCCCCCGATCGCCGCCGAATTCGGCCTCAAGGTCACGGTCGGCGCCTGGATCGACAAGAACAACGAGCGCAACGAGCGCGAGATCGATGCCGCCATCAATCTGGCGAGGCACAACAGCAACGTCATCGGCGTAGTCGTCGGCAACGAAACGATCTACCGCGGCGAGCAAAAGGTCGACGACCTCATTGAACTGATCAAGCGCGTGAAAAAATCGGTCAATGTTCCCGTAACTACAGGCGAAATCTGGAATATCTGGCGCGATTATCCGCAGCTCGCTTATTCCGTCGATTTCATTGCCGCGCACGTGCTGCCTTACTGGGAAAACTTCACCGACAAGCAGGCGGTGGATCAGGCGGTCGCCATGTTCCAGCTCTTGCGCGACCAGTTCCCCGGTAAGCGGATCGTGATTGCCGAGTTTGGCTGGCCGAGCGCCGGCTACAATCTGCGGAAGGCCGTCCCGGGTCCCTTCGAGCAGGCTTCCGTGCTGCGCAACTTCGTCACCCGCGCTGAAGCTATCGGCATGGACTACAACATCGTCGAGGCGATCGATCAGCCCTGGAAATTCTTCGAAGGCGGCGTCGGCCCCTATTGGGGCATTTTGAATGCGGCGCGCGAGCCGAAATTTGCCTGGACCGGTCCGATCGTCGATCCGGACTACTGGAAGCTTGCGACCATTGCCATACTCGTCGGCATCCTGATGTCGCTGCCCATCCTGGGGCTGGCCCAGCCGACCGTGCTGCAGTCGCTGACGCTGTCGGCAGCCGCCAACGTCATCGGCGCGTGGGCCGCGACGGTGTTCGCTTACTGGGCCGGCCATTACTTCGTGTTCGGCTCAGCCTTTGCCTTGACCCTCGGTTTGTTCCTCCTCGTCCCACTGGTCTTGATCGCAATGGCAAGGATCGAGGAAATCGCCGCCATTGCCTTTGGCCAAAAACCGCGCCGCTTGCTCGTCAAAGGCGCGCCCGTGGTGCCGGCGACCATCGGCGAGACCGTTAGCTTTCCAAAAGTCTCGATCCACGTCCCGGCCTATTTCGAGCCGCCGGAGATGCTGAAGCAGACGCTCGATGCGGTCTCCCGGCTCGACTATCCGAATTTCGAATGCGTCGTGATCATCAACAACACCCCCGATCCCGCGTTCTGGCAGCCGATCCAGGATCACTGCCGTACACTTGGCGAACGCTTCAAGTTCGTCAACGCCGAGAAGGTCGAGGGCTTCAAGGCTGGTGCCTTGCGGATTGCCATGGAGCGGACCGCGGCGGATGCCGAGATCATCGGCATCATCGACGCTGACTATGTGGTCGAGCCCGACTGGCTGAAGGACCTGGTGCCTGTGTTCGCCGATCCCCGCGTCGGTCTCGTTCAGGCGCCACAGGACCATCGCGACGGCGATCGCTCGTTGATGCACTACATCATGAACGGGGAGTATGCCGGTTTTTTCGACATCGGCATGGTTCAGCGCAACGAGGAGAATGCCATCATCGTGCACGGCACGATGTGCCTGATCCGTCGCGCGGCGATGGACATGGCGGGTGGCTGGGCCGGCGACACGATCTGCGAGGACACCGATCTTGGTCTTGCCATCATCGAACACGGCTGGCTGACCCATTATACCAACCACCGTTACGGTCACGGCCTGTTGCCGGACACCTACGAGGCCTTCAAGAAACAGCGCCATCGCTGGGCGTATGGCGGCTTCCAGATCGTCAGGAAGCACTGGCGGCGCTTCCTCCCTGGAGCGAGCCGGCTTTCGCCTGACCAGAAACGCGAGTTTTCGCTGGGCTGGCTGAATTGGCTCGGCGCCGAAACCCTCGGCGTGCTTGTCGCCATCCTCAACCTGATCTGGGTGCCGATCGTCGCCTTTGCCGACATCGCCATCCCCGACAAGATCCTGACCCTGCCGATCATCGCCGGCTTCGTGGTCTCGCTCATGCATTTCCTCGTCCTCTACCGTCTGCGTGTGCCGGTGAAATGGGGGCAGATGCTGGGCGCGATGGTTGCGGCGATGTCGGTGCAATGGACGGTGTCGCGCGCCGTCGCCAACGGTCTGATCACCGAGCACCTGGCCTTTGCCCGCACGTCCAAGGGCGGCCTGTCGCGGATGTCGATCGAATTCCAGGCGTTCTGGGAAGCGGTCATCGGCGTGCTGCTGCTGGTGGGAGCCGCCGTGCTTGTGGTGACCAACAATTTCAAGGAAATCCGGGAAATCTACATTTTCGCGGTCGTGCTGGTGCTGGAAAGCCTGCCATTCCTGTCTGCGGTGGCGATCGCGATCCTGGAGAGCTCACGGATCAACTCGTTCGCATTCTGGCGCGAGACCGGAATCCGCACCGCGGAGCTAATCGGCCTGCGGCCGGTGACCATACCTACCGTGGTTGGCACGTCCCAGCCGGTGCCGTCCGAGGTTCACCGCGAAGCCAGTTGAAGGCGGCGCGGCCTCTGGGGGTTCGGCCCGCTTGAAGAAACCCGGTTAACCGGCCGCGATACTGGGGAAATCGGGGTTCCCACCTCTCTGTTTCATGGCTCGCCGCGCTATTGACCCGCACCCGCCTGCCCCCTACACAGCCGGCTACGTGAGCGCGTAGCTCAGGCGGTAGAGCACGTGACTTTTAATCATGGGGTCGAGGGTTCGAGTCC
>CAVUHE010000005.1:0-62666 GCA_963741185.1 uncultured Alphaproteobacteria bacterium
CAAATCCTGCCACTCCGACCAAGCCATTCTTTGGGCGTTTTGCCCCTTTTCCCGAGCGCTTTCAAGGTCAACGGCTCGAGGCGCTAAGAACACGACTTCGGAGCTAGCCATGCGTGTTCTGGAGCCTTGGTGCCGGGTCTGGAAGACCGAAAGAACCTCAGTTCGAGCCCGGTGAGCACGCCGTCATAAAACGACCTCCGAGAACGCCGCTATTTATCCTTCATCCCTGTGATTGACGTACTGACGGCGCGGGGATCGCGGCTTGGCCAGCGGCCACTTTCGACCTGCGCGAGGAAATCGCCGACGATCCGGTTATATTCATCCGGCTCTTCGATGTTGATGGCGTGGCCGCAATTCGGCATGACGGCAAGCGCTGCCGAGGGAATGTTTTCCTTCATCAGGATGCCCGGCAACAGGCATGGCCAGTCCTCATCGCCGGTGATGATGAGCGTCGGCACGGTGATGCGCTTCATGTCCTCGACCAGCGTGTAAAGCGACGGCCGCTCTTTCTGGACGCCCTGCTGGGTGTTGGCCGATCCGATCGCCGAATGTTCGGCGAGCATCCGCTTGAACTCGGCGTGGCCGCGCGGGTCCTTGTTTTCATACTGAACGCGGGTCGGGCCATAGGCATAGCGTTCGGCAAATGCCGCCATGCCTTCGCTTCGTATGATGCCTGCGATCACGTCGGCTTCGGCGCGGAAGGTGTCGCGCTTGGCGGGTTCGGCGCCGTAGCCGCAGCCGCCGATGCACAGCGAGCGCGCCCGCGCCTGATGACGCAGGCCGAAATGCAGCGTCGCGAATCCTCCCATCGACAGTCCGACGATGTGCGCCTGTGGCGCACCGATGTGATCGAGCACGGCAAGAATGTCGTCGGCGGCACGGGCCTGCGAGTAGGAGGAGACCTGTTCCGGCACGTCCGACGGGGGGAAGCCGCGCGCATTGAAGGCGATGGTGCGGTAGCGTTTTCCGAAATGGCGCATTTGCGGCTCGTAGCTGCGCAAATCGCCGGCGAATTCGTGCACGAAGATCACGGGGTGGCCGGCTCCCGTTTCCTCGAAATAGAGCCGCACCCCGTCGTCCGTCGTAGCGTAAGGCATGTTGGTCTCCTGCGTCCGGGTTCGGCCTGGGCGGCCTTACACCTCCAGCTTGTCGCCGCCTTTCAAATGGAGAATTTCGCGCGCTTCGTCCGAGGTCGCGACCTGGAGGCCAAGGCCTTCGATGATCTTGCGGGCGAGCACCACCTGTTCGGCGTTCGAGGCCGCCATCCGGCCTGGTGCCGCCCACAGCGAGTCTTCCAGGCCGACGCGGACATTGCCGCCCATGGCGGCTGCCATCGCCGCGATCGGGAGTTGATTGCGGCCGGCGCCCAGCACCGACCAGACCATCTTGTCGCCGAACAGCCGGTCGGCGGTGCGCTTCATGTGCAGCACGTCCTCCGGGTGCGCGCCGGTTCCGCCCTGCAGGCCGAACACCGTCTGCACGAATAGCGGCGGCTTCACCATGCCCTGTTCGAGGAAATAATTGAGATTGTAGAGGTGGGCGGTGTCGTAACACTCGAACTCGAAGCGCGTGCCGGTTTCCGAAAGAGTTTTAAGGACATATTCGATGTCCTGAAAGGTGTTTCGGAACACGATGTCCTTGTTCTGAAGGTGTTTGAGCTCCCAGTCGTGCTCGAACTTCTTGAAACGGTTGAGCATGCCGAAAAAAGCAAAATTCATCGAACCCATGTTCAGGGATGCGACCTCCGGCTTGTAGGTCGCCGCAGGCCGGACCCGCTCGTCCACCGTCATGGTCGGCGCGCCGCCGGTGGTCAGGTTGATCACGCAGTTCGAGCGTTGCTTGATGATCTTGAGAAACGGCGCGAAGGCTTCCGGGCTCTGATCGGGCTGGCCGGTCTTGGGATTGCGCGCGTGCAGATGCACGATCGCGGCCCCGGCTTCGGCGGCATCGACCGCGGCGTCGGCGATTTCCTGCGGCGTCACGGGCAAGGCCTTCGACATCGAGGGGGTGTGGATCGCGCCGGTCACGGCGCAGGTGATGATGACTTTGCGGCTCATGGGTTTGCCTTCTTTGTTGCAGGTGGATTGTCAGCGATTCTCTGTCTGCGTGGTCTTGTGCGCTGCGAGCGCGGCGAGGCGTTCGTTTCGCCGCTGCGTCAGCTCGGCGATGCGTTCCGGATCGGGTTGATGCGGCCATGCCGCGATCACCCGGTCCACGTTCGGGCTTTCGTAGACGCTGGGCCCGGCGGCCGCCGCGGCCAGCTCCTTGTAGAAGCCGGTATAACGCGCGCAGTAATCCGGAATGCCGCCGGGCGCGTTGAGCTCGATGGTCTCAAACGGCCCGAGGAACGACCAGCGCAGGCCAAGACCGTCCTTGACGGTGTGATCGAGGTCTTCCGCCGAGATGTAACCTTCGCCGACCAGGCGAAAAGCTTCAGCAAGCAGCGCGCCTTGCAGCCGGTTCAGCACAAAACCGTTGATCTCGCGGTTGATGGTGACGGGCACTTGCCCGATCTCGCGATAGATATTGCGGGCGCGGTCGATTGTCTCGGCAGAAGTCCAGGGTGCCCCGCACAGTTCGACAAGCGGCACCAGATGCGGCGGATTGACGGGGTGGCCGACCAGGCAGCGCGCGCGGCCGGGCAGCGTCTCGGTGAAGCGCGAGGCGGTGATGGCCGAGGTCGAGGACACCAGCAGCGCATCCTTCGGCGCGAGCTTGTCGAGTTGACCAAAGATGACCCGCTTGTCTTCGACCTTTTCGGGCCCGTTTTCCTGGACGAATTCGACGTCCCTGACGCTTCCTCGAGGTTTCCCGCAGCCGAAACCCGCGCGACGGCGGCGTCGGGATCGTCCGCCAGGCCGTGCCGCGCCAGCGCATGCAATTCGTCGCGGATCAGGCGGGGCGCCGCCTTGAGACGTCGGGATATGCGGGTCGGTCAGCCGCACGTTCCATCCCGCCCGCGCAAAGATCGCGGCCCAGGCGCGTCCGATCAGGCCGGCGCCGACGATGGCGACGTTGCGTTCAGTGTTTGTCATTGCGGTCCTTCACGGGTTCTTCTTTCACATTGTCCTCACAGCCATAGCACCTTGCGGCGCAGATCGAGATCGTCGCGCAGCGCCTTGGACGGCCCCTGGTGGATCACCCGGCCGCGCTCCAGCGCCACCGTGGTATCGGACAAAGCGAGCGCCAGGTCGAGATGGTGATCGACGATGATGATGGCGATTTCCTTGCGCAGGCGGTCGAAGGTTTCGAACAATTGCTCCACCACCGCCGGCGCCAGGCCCTCGAAAGGTTCATCAAGCAACAACACCCGCACGTCGCCCGATAGCGCCCGCGCCACGGCGACCATCTGCTGCTCGCCGCCGGAAAGATAATCGGCGGGGCTGTCGAGCCGCTCGCGGATGCGCGGGAAGTATTCGTAGATGCGTTCGCGGGTCCAGTGCACGCCGTGGCCGGTCTGCCGTTTCAAGCCGCCAAGTTCGAGGTTTTGCTCGACGCTCATGCCGGCGAACAGGCCGCGGCCTTGCGGCACATAACCGATGCCGAGGCGGGCGGTCTGCGCGGAGGAATTGCCGATCAATTCGCTGTCGGCGAGCCTGATCGATCCGCTCGCGGCCGGCGCGATCCCGATCAGCGTCTTCAACAGCGTCGATTTGCCGGCGCCGTTGCGGCCGAGCAAGGCGATGATCTCGTTCTCGTGCAATGTGAAGCTGACGTCGTTGAGGATGTGGCTCTTGCCGTAAAACGTGTTGACGTCGGCGGCGGTCAGCAGCGCGTTGACGCGGGCCGCGGTCTCGCGCGGTCGCGCGGCGACTGCTGCAGCACCCGATCCGATATAGACCTCCTGCACCTTGGGACTTGCGCGCGCTTCTTCGACGGTACCGTCGAGCAGGACACGGCCTTCGTTCATGACCGTAACGTGGTCGGCGAGCTGAAACACGCGGTCGATGTCGTGCTCGACCAGGAGTACCGGCAGATCGACCGAGATGCGTTTGATGATGGCGCCGATCCGTTCGCGTTCGGCCGCGGCAAGGCCTGCGAGCGGTTCGTCCAGCAGCAGCACGCGCGGGGCGGTCGCAAGCGCCACCCCCATGTCGAGCAGGCGCTGACCGCCGTAGGACAACAGGCCGGCTTCGGCGTTTTCGATGCCGGCAAGGCCGAGATAGCGGATAATGGCGTCGGTCTCGACATTGATCGAGGTGATCGACAGCGCGGGCGTGAGCGGGTCGAAGCGGCGGGGATGCCGCGCCTGCACCGCAAGGCGGATGTTTTCGCCGACGCTGAGGGCCGGAAAAAGATTCGTGATCTGGAACGAGCGGCCGATGCCGGCGCGCGCGATCTCTTCCGGCGTTTCTCCGGCGATGGGCTGGCCCATCAGCGACACCGTGCCTTCGTCCGGCGGGTAGAGGCCCGACAGCAGATTGAACGCGGTGGTCTTGCCGGCGCCGTTCGGCCCGATCAGCGCGTGAAGCGTGCGGTCGACGATGGAAATGTCGACCCCCTGCACAGCCTTGATGCCGCCAAAGCTCTTGACGATGTGGTGGGCGGATAGCACCGCGCCATCGATATGAGCTTTCGGCCGCAGGAATTCCGGCAGGGGCAGCACATCGATGCGGCGCGCCGACATCGCGGCGTCCTCGACGACTTTCTTGCGGAACGGGGCGGTCAAGCGCTCGGCGACGCCAACGAGCCCGGTCGGCGAAAACACGATGAAGGCCACGAACACAAGGCCAAACCAGAACAGCCAGTTCTCGGTATAGATGCCGAGGAATTCGCGGAACAGGATGAAGAACAGCGCGCCCAGCGCGGGGCCTAAGAAATTGCGCATGCCGCCGATGACGACCATCGCCAGCAGATCGCCGGAAAAGGCGACCGAAATCGGATCGGCCGAGGTCATCCGGTTCTGAAACAGAAGAAGCACGCCGGCAAGCCCGGTAATTCCGGCGGACAGCACGAAGGCGGCGAGCTTGTAACGATTGGTCGGATAGCCGAGGAAGCGGGCGCGCTGCTCGTTCTCGCGGATCGCGACCAGCACGCTGCCGACGGTCGAGTGATGGAAACGCCACAACAGGATCAGCACCAGGAAAGCGATCGCAGCGACGAACCAGTAATAGACGGTCGAGGATTCCAGATTGAAGCCAAGCAGCGTCGGCCGCGTGATCCCGCCAAGGCCGTTCTCGCCGCCGGTCACCTCAGTCCAACGAAACGACACTGCGTAGAGCATTGCGGCCAGCGCCAGCGTCAGCAACGAGAAATATACGCCGCGCCGTCTCAGGATCAGGAAGCCGAACGCGCCTGCGACGATGGTGACGATCAGAACGCCGCCGATCGCGGGTCCAAAAAACTGGTCATGCATCCAGTTGCGCTGGAGAAGCGCCGCCGCATAGGCCGCAAGGCCGAACCAGGCGCCGTGGCCGAACGAAACCAGCCCGGTATGGCCGACCAGAATGTTGAGCGCCATGCAGGCCGTGGCGAAAATCACCACTTCCGAGGCCGACGTCATGGTGAGGCCGAGCGCGAGCAGCATCGATGGCAGCACGAGCAGCGCGACGGCGGCGACCAGCAAGGGAATGGGGAGGCGCTTCCACATCTTAAAGCGCCTCACTCGAATCGCGTGATGCGTTCGCCGAACAGGCCGCGCGGCCGGAACAGCAGGACGAGCAGCATCAACAGATAGATCGCGGCGGTCGATGCCGCCGAGTAACCGACGCCGACCATGACGCCCTTGACGAGGCCGACCAGCAGCGCGGCGGCAACGACGCCCCAGAACGATCCGAGCCCGCCGATCACCACCACGACGAAAGCCGGCGTGATGATCTCCTGGCCCATCGCCGGATGGATCGAATAGATCGGCGCCAGCAGAACGCCCGCTAGCCCGGCAAGCCCGATGCCGAGCGCGGCCACGGCGGACATATAAGGCTGCAGCGAAATCCCGAGCGCGCCGACCATGTCCGGGTTCTGCACGCCGGCGCGCACCACGCGGCCGAAGGAGGTTTTTTGCAACAGCAACCACAGGCCGGCGATGCAGGTCGCCGCGATGCCGAGCAACACCACGCGATAGAACGAATAGATGAAGCTGCCGATCGCGACCTGTCCGCGCAGCCAGGACGGGATCGAATAGGACAATGGCGGCGCGCCGAAAATCATCCGCAACGCCTGCTCTGCCACCATTGCAAGCCCGAACGTCATAAGCAGCGAGAGGATGGGATCGGCGCGGTAGAAGCGTCGGAAAAGCGTGGCCTCGATCACCATGCCAAGCAACGCGACCGCGACGGGCGCGGCGACGAATGAACCGCCGAAGCCGAGATAGGGCGACAGCACCAGCGTGAGATAGGCGCCGATCGCGTAGAACGCGCCATGGGCAAGGTTGACGATGCCGCCGAGCGAGAAGATCAGCGACAGGCCGAGCGCGATCAGGAGATAATAAACGCCGTCAAGCAGCCCGTTGAGAATTTGCTGCGCTAGCAACATGGCGGACATGATATTTGCCCCGAAAAGGCGGTGGGTCTGAAGTCGTCATTGCGAGCCAACGGGTCGCGCGAGCGCGCGCCCGATGACAGGCTCCGCGAAGCAATCCCCGGAATTGGGACGGATGGATTGCTTCGTCGCTTTGCTCCTCGCAATGACGAGAAGAGGCCACAAGCTATTGGTGGCCCTTCGCGTCGTCTCTCAACTCGGGAACGTGCAGCTGTTCTCTTCCTTGGTCGCGGCGATGACTTCCAGATCTTCGTCCGGGCCCGGCACCGGCGGGCTCGAGGTGAAGATGTCCCACTGGTTCTTGATCTTGTCGGCGGGAAGTGCGGTCACCGCGTACATCTCGTGCATCAATTGATGGTCGGAGGCGCGGAAATAACCTTGCCGGGTCTTGAGCAGATCGTATTTCGCACCCTTTTCGAAATGCTGGATGATGGCAGGCGAATCCGTCGATTTGATCTCGTTGACGGTTTGGGCAACGATCTTGGTGGCGATGTAGTCGCCCCAGGCCTGGTTTTCCGGCGGCTTGGAATATTTCTTGGTGAAGGCAGCGACGAAGGCTTTCGAGCCTGGGGTTTCCAACAGATGATGCCAGACCACCGGCCAGGTGCCGACGAAATTGCCCTTGCCGGCGGCCCAGGCGAGCGCGGTGTCGAAGCCGAATCCACCGACCGGGAAGGTGAGGCCGAACTCGGCATATTGCTTGAGGAAGTTGGTGATCTGGTTGCCGGCAAGGTTGATCACGACGAGATCGGGTTTGGCCTCGCGGATCTTCAGGAGATAGGCGGAGAAATCCGTCGCGTCGGTCGGCACCAGATCGTCGCCGGCGAAATTGCCGCCATTGGCTTCCATGAAGCGCTTTGAAACCTTCAACAGGTCGTGGCCGAAGGCGTAGTCGGCCGTCAGCGAATACCACTTCTTGCCCTTGACGAGGCCATCCCTGAGGAACGAGCGGCCGACCGTTTTGACGTACATCGAGTTCTGCGACTCGACGTGGAACATGTAGCGTTGGCAGTCCTTGCCGCGCAGGGCGTCCGAATTGCCGCCGGTGTTGATGAACAGGATCTTGTTGCGCGAGGCGACCTGCGCAATCGTCAGGCACGAAGCCGACGATATTTCGCCGATGATGCAGGCGACCTTGTCGCGCTCGATCATGCGCTCGGCTTTGGTGGACGCGGTTTGCGGGTTGACGCTATCCTCCTTCAACACCTCGACCTTGCGCCCCATCATGCCGCCGGCGGCGTTGATCTCCTCGACCGCAAGATCGATCGCCATCACCGCATATTCGCCGAGCGGCCCGAGAAATCCGGTGCGCGGGGTGAGATGGCCGATCCGGATGATTTCGGCGGTCTGCGCGCGCAAGACTGCGGGTGCGGAAATTCCCGACACCAGCGCCAGCCCTCCGGCGGTCTTCAACAGGCCGCGGCGCGTGAGTAGATTTTGGTCTGACATCAGCCTTCTCCCTGTGACGGCCGCGCGAGGCCGCTTTTTCCTCTCCGGCAACCGCTCGCGTTCATTTCTCTCGAACAACGCTTGCTTCGGCTTGCCGTGATCTGTGATCACAGTTAGAGTTACAAAAGACAGGGCGCTTGTCGAGTCCTGGTTCTCGAATTTCAAGGCCGCGTTGGAGATCAAGCGTTGAATTTGCCGGCCGCGCTCAACCTGGTCGAGCCGCTCGACCGTCAGACGCTCGGTGAGCGCGCTTACGGGCAACTGGCCGATCTTTTGATTTCCGGCCGGCTCGCGCCGGGCGAGAAACTGTCGCTGCGCGCGGCGGCCGACGTGCTTGGCGTCTCCATCATGCCGGTGCGCGAGGCCGTGTCGCGGCTCGTCGCCGACCGGGCGCTGGAGGTAACGCCGAACCGCGCGGTACGCGTGCCCCTGATGTCGGCCGCGCAATTCCGCGACCTGACCAAGGTGCGGATCGCGATCGAGGGCCATGCGGCAGCCCAAGCAGCGCTTCACCGCGACAAGAGCGATCTCGCCTCGATCGCGCGCGCGGAAGGGGAAATGCGGGCGGAGAGCAGGTCACCAAAGCCAGACCTGCCGCGCGCCGTCGAACTCAACAAGACCTTTCACTTTGCGGTTTATGAGGCGGCGCATTCGCCGATCCTCACCGAAATTATCCGCGCGCTTTGGCTCAAGGCCGGCCCCGTGATCAATCTCGATCTGCGCGCCAATCCCGAACGATTGGCGAAGGGCGACGCGATCCGGTTCCACGCCAATGTACGCAAGGCAATTGCCGCGGGCGAGGCGACCACCGCGCAAGCCGGCATTGCCGCCGACATCAGCGGCGCGGCAGAGGTCATTCTCTCGCGCGGTGGTCTTGCCGGCTGACCTTTCAACGACGATGTCGGAGCATTTCATGGATCTCGACATCAAGGGCTTGCGCGTGCTGGTGACGGCCGGCGCCAACGGCATCGGGCTTGCCATCGCGCGCGCGTTCGTGCGCGAAGGCGCCAAGGTTCACACCTGCGATGTCGATGAAGCGGCATTGGCGGCACTCGATGTGAGCGATCCGGCGATTACCCAGACCAAGTGCGATGTTTCCGACCGCAAAGCCGTGAAGCGACTGTTCGAGGAGGTGACCGGCAACCTCCGCGGCCTCGACGTGCTCGTCAACAACGCCGGGGTTGCCGGGCCGACGTCGAAGGTCGAGGAGATGAATCCGGAAGACTGGGACCGCTGCCTGGAAATCTGCCTCACCGCCCAATTCAATTGCGCGCGGCTCGCGGTACCCTTGCTGCGCAAGAGCAAGAATGCCTCGATCGTCAATCTCTCGTCGGCCGCGGGCCGCCTCGGCTTTGCGATGCGCACGCCCTATGCGGCGGCGAAATGGGGCGTCATCGGTTTCACCAAATCGCTGTCGATCGAACTCGGGCCGGACAACATCCGCGTCAATGCGATCCTGCCCGGGCTCGTCGCCGGCGATCGTCAGCGCCGCGTGCTCGAAGCCAAGGCGCAGCAGCGCGGCATTTCCTACACCGAGATGGAACGTACCGCGTTCTCCTATACCTCGATCAAGGAGTATGTGACGCCGGATCAGCTCGCCGACCAGATTCTCCTCATGTGCAGCCCGCGCGGCCGGACCATTTCCGGCCAGGCCATTTCCATCTGCGGCGATACGCAGATGCTCGGATAGGTTATGTGCTTGCCGCGATCTTCGGAATGCCGGGATCGAACCGCAAGGCGGCCTCGATCCATTTCGCCACGCGCAGCAGATGATGGTCCTGCCGGTAGGACCCCACGATCTGGATTCCGAGCGGAAGGCCCTTTTTGCCAAATCCTGCCGGCAGCGACACCGCGGGCGCGCCGATCAGGGTCCAAGGCGCGCAATATTCCGCATCACCCGTATAGCTGAGGCCTTCCGGTGCTTCGCCGAACGCCGGCACGGTCAGGATGGCGTCGAAGCCGGCCATCTGCGCCGGGATTGCGGCCCGCAGTCTTTCCTGCGTGGCCCTGGCGCCGAGATAGGCAAAGGCGGTGAGCTCCTTGCCGGCCTTCACCGTCGATTTCAGATAATCGCTGGTGCGATCGGGAAAACGTTCGACGAGACCGCTGAAGATATGCGTCGCCTCGCTGGACAGGATGGTATTGACGGCGCTCCAATTGGAATCGAGTTCTTCCCACTCGCGCTCTTCGATGATGGCGCCAGCTTCGCGCAGCTTGACGATCGCTGCCTCGAACACCTTTTGCTGTTCACTTTCCGCGCGCGACCATTTCTCGAACCGCACGACGCGAAGGCGAGGTTTTTGCAGCGGCGTCACCCCTTGATTGGCGTCGATCTGAAAGCGGGGCAGGGGCCGGCCATGCGGATCGAGGTCGCTTGTGGCGGCAATCAGCGATAGCGCGAATGCCACGTCATCGACGCGGCGGGCGAAGAAGCCGACGTGATCGAGTGACGGACTTAAAGGGTGCACGCCCGCGCGCGGGATCGCTCCGAAACTCGGCTTGAGACCGACCACGCCATTGAAGGCCGCCGGCCGGATCACCGAGCCGAGCGTCTGCGTGCCGAGCGCGAGTGGCACGATGCCGGCCGCGACCGCCGCGGCCGATCCCGACGACGAACCGCCGGGCGTATGCTTCGAGTTCCAGGGATTGGTGGTCGGTCCGGGATGACGCCAGGCGAATTCGGTCGATACTGTTTTGCCGAAGATCGTTGCGCCGAGATTGCGCAGGCGCTCGACGACCCAGGCGTCGCGCTCGGGAATGTGATCGCGGTAGATCGGCGAACCGTTGGTGGTCGGCATGTCGGATGTCGCGATGATATCCTTGATCGCCACCGGAATGCCCGACAGCGGCCCCGGCCGGCGGGTCACGTCGACGGGCAGATATTCGAACGCCTTGAGGACGGGCTCGGTGGCCCTGGCGTTTTCCAGGCAGGCCGCGGCGTAACGATCGGCAAAAGCAATATCATCCTTGAAGCGGCGCAGCAGCTCGAGAACGCCAAAGCGGGACTCAGGGAGTAATTGTGTGGTCGGATCGCTCATGTCGGAATGCCCCAGACAACAGGTCAAAGCAAGAAGCCGCGCGCGGCTCGACCTATCCGACGTGCATTCAAGCCACGCCGGAGTCAAGCCGCGAAAGCGTGAGATGGCTGGTGAGCCGGCGCGCGATATCACGCCGCAGCGCGTTGAATTCCGGCGATGACACGTCGCGCGGGCGCGCCAGCTCGATGCGGAAATCGCTGTCGATCCGTCCCGGCCCCGCGCTCATGACCAGCACGCGATCGGCCAGCAGCACGGCTTCCTCGACCGAATGGGTCACGAAAATCGTGGTCACGCCGGTGCGCTTCCATATCTGCAGCAGTTCGTTCTGAAGCTGCTCGCGGGTCAGCGCGTCGAGCGCCCCGAAGGGTTCATCCATCAAAAGGATATTGGCGTTGTTGGCGAGTACGCGGGCGATCGCCACGCGCTGCTTCATGCCGCCCGACAACTGGTTCGGATAGCGGTCGGCAAAGCGTTCGAGCCCGACCATTCTAACGAATTCGCCGGTCGTCTTGGCAATCTCCTCGCGCGGCAACTTTCGTTGTCGCGGTCCGAAGCTGATATTCTCACGCACCGTCATCCATGGAAAAAGGGCGTAGTCCTGGAACACCATGCCGCGGTCGCTGCCCGGGCCGGTGATGGCCTTGTCATCGATCGAAACGTCCCCGGTCGTCGGCTCCTCGAAGCCGGCGATGATGCGCAGCAGCGTCGATTTCCCGCAGCCGGACGCGCCGATCAAGCAGACGAATTCGCCTTTCGGAATGGTCAAGTCGACCGGCGCCAGCGCCTCGACTTCACCGTCACCGACCGCAAAACGTTTGGTCACGCCGCGGATGGTCAAAGTGTCCTGATGTGCCACGCTACTCACGGTGCTGCGGGCTCCAGCTCAAGAGATGGTTGCTGATCGCGACGATGATCCTGTCGGTGACAAAGCCGCAGGCTCCGATGACGATCATCCCGGTGATCACGAGATCGGTGCGCGACAGGGTTCGCCCGTCCATCACCACCGAGCCGAGCCCGGTGGGGACGCCGGTCATTTCGCCGACCACGATCAAGATCCAGGCAAATCCATGCGCGATTCGCAAGCCGCTGAAGATCGCGGGCAGGGAGGCGGGGAGCACGATTTGCCGGAACATTCCGGCGCCGGAGCATCCGAGCATCGCAGCCGCCTCGAACAGCCGCGGGTCGATCGAGCGGACGCCGAACATCGTGTTCAGCAGGATTGGATAAAACGCGCCAAGGAAGACCAGGAAGATCGCGGCATTCGGCCCCAGTCCGAAAAAGATCATCGACAAAGGCAGCCAGGCGGTGACGGGGATCGGCCGCAGCAGCGAGATCGTCGGGTCGAGCAATTGCCGCAGCACCCTGATGCGACCGATCATCATCCCCAAGGGAATGCCGACCAGTGCGGCGAGGAAAAATCCGCCATAGACGCGCTGCATCGATTTCCAGACATGGGTCAGGATCGTGCCGCTGAACGCGTCGTCATATACGCCTCCGAACGTGAAGTCGTACATCATGACCGCGACCTGATACGGGCTCGGAATCAGTCTTGTGCCCGTGATCGCGACGGCGCGGTCCCAGATCAGGATCAGCAGGATCGGAAAGCCGGCGCCGAGGACGACGGCGCGCAGCGTTTCCATTCGCTGCCGGCTGCGGCGGCTGTTGGCGGCGGCGGCAGGCGGCAGGCTCGTTTCCGCGCCGTCGGAGATGGTGGTGGCGTGATCGTTCACGTCGCTTCGCTACATGAACTGTTGACTGATTGCCCGTGACATGTCCGGCGCCTGGCGAACCTGCTTCTTCTCGACCATCAATTCGCTGTAGGCCTTGGCGCGCTTGACGAACTCATCGTCGATCTTCCAGGTCAATTCGACATTCGGGACGGCGATCTCGATCGAGGCGCGCTGCTGGCCAAGCTTCTGCATGGCGATTTGAATCATCTCGTCGGGATGGGCCATTGCATAATCCGTTGCCTTCTTGTGCATATCGACGATCATCTTGAGCCGCTCGGGGTTCTCCTTGATCAATTTCTCGCTGGCGGAGAGGATCATGTTGAGCGAGCCGATCGGGGTGGAATAGGGGTATTCGACCAGCCGTCCGGTGCCGTTCGCAAGGCTTATTCCAGGACCGGGCTCCGCGCCGACATAGGCGTCGATATCGCCGCGGGCCAGCGCGCCCGCCATGTCGCTGAACGAAAGCCTGATCGGCTGAATGTCGGATATCGACATGCCCTCGGCCTTGAGGCGCTCGAGGATGACCACCTCCTGCGTCGAGCCGGGAAAGATCGCCACGCGCTTGCCCTTGAGGTCCTTGACGGTCTTGATGTCGGATTTGGCGTCGGCGACGATACCCATGCCGCGGTTGGTCGCCGCGGCAACGATCACGACAGGTTCGCCCGCGGCGGCGCCGAGCAGAAACGCGGCGATGCCGTGGATGCAGGTGTCGACCGTGCCGGTCAGCACCGCATTCTTGCCATCGGTCGGGCTTTCGAACGGGACGACCTCGATCTTGTAACCGGGCGGCGCGAATTTCTCGTAGAAATAGGGCGTGATGCCGTGAATGAGTTTCAGCGTGCCCACCCGCAAGACCTTGTCTTCGGCCCGGGCTTGCGGAGCAGAAAGAAGCAGCGACAGGACTCCGAGCGAAACGATCAAGCGGCGGGTCAACGGCGACGCAACGGTCATAACAATCCTTTCAACGTGCAAGACAATTCATCCTGTGTAACCCGGCGACGGCAGCCTATAGCACGCATCAAATCCAGTGAACCATTGATTGTATTCAAATAAACGGCAATGCGTGCATTTAAAAGTGCATGGCAAGTTCATGCAATTTGAAGTTTTCGACGCTTGCCCATGTGGGACCGGGCGAGGCAATCGGCAAACACAGGCTGCGGTTGTCCGGGCGTCGCCACCGTCGCGGTAACCTTGCCGATGAAATGCACTGGAATTGTCCCCAATGCTTCCTAGATAATCACTAATTGCTGTTTTGTGCATTTCAGGAGGCCTTGATGGTCCTGAGGAATGTTTTCATCGCAATCCTTGCCGCGATTGTATTGGCATGGAGCGGTCCATCGATCGCCGACGAATATCGTGCGGACGAATTCCTTGGCCTCGACCTTTCCAGGGCGGTGCTTTCGCCCAAGCCGCTTGGCCCTGCCACGGGTTTCACGCCGGGACCGCTTGACGTGACCGTGGATCGCGGGAGCTCTGGCGCGCAAGCGGCTGCCCAATCGTCGGCCGAGCCCAAGGTGGTTGTTCACAACGCCCGCATTGTCCGCCAGCGCGCAGAGCAGCCACGGCTCGTGGCGCGGACGAAGCTCGCCCATCATCGTCGCAATCCGCTCGATGCCCAGGCCTTCGATGCCCACATCCAAACCTGGCCCTGCAAGTCGGGCGGCATCTGTAACTGGAAGCGATAAGAAGCGCGCGCCAGATCGTCGCGTCATTGCGCACTGTCCCGCAATGACCGCGATCCTCCGAGTCACACGCCCGTCGTAAAACCTTCGGCCAGGAGTCAAGTTGAGCGGGCACCCTCCGTCGTGATTCGACGAGGGCAACCCGCATGGCGTTTGCGATCCCCGCGAAGAGGTCGCTGACTCGGCGCCAATTGCTGGTCCGGTCGGCGTCAACTCTCGCACTGACGAGCATCGAAAGTCTCGCACGGCCTTATCTCAGCCGGGCCGCCGACCGTCCGGGGGTTGCTTGCGGCCTTCAGTCGGGCGACGTGTCTGACGGTTCTGCGATGGTGTGGGCGCGCGCCGACCGGCCCGCGCGTATGCGGGTCGAATGTTCGACGGTCGAAAGCTTCAGAACGATCGTTGCCGCTGCATCGTCAGACGCATCGCCGAATCACGACTTCGCTGCGAAGGCGCTGGTGCGAGGTCTTCCTCCGGGCGAGGACATCTTTTACCGGGTACGGTTTGAAGCTTTTGGCGAAGCTGGCCTGATGGGCATGACGCAGACCGGCCATTTCAGGACGCCGCCTGCGAAGAAGGATTCGATCTCGTTTGTCTGGTCGGGCGACACCGCGGGGCAGGGCTGGGGAATCGATCTCTCCCGCGGCGGCATGCGCACCTACCGGACCATGCTGGAGAACCGCCCCGATTTCTTCATTCATTGCGGCGATCACATTTACGCCGATTGTCCAATTCCTTCCGCACTGAAGCTGCCCGGGGGCGAGGTCTGGCGGAATGTCGTCACCGAGGAAAAATCCGTCGTCGCCCGCAGCCTTTCGCAGTTTCGCGGCAACTACAAATACAATCTGCTCGACGAGAATCTGCGCGCCTTCAATGCGCAGGTGCCGATGTTTGCGCAATGGGACGATCATGAAGTAACCAATGACTGGTCGCCGATCGGCACCGCCGACGAGACCGGTTACACCGAGGACGGCAAATCCCGCCTCGTCGAGCGCGCGGCCCGCGCGTTTTTCGAATTCATGCCGATCCGCGAGGTGCCGGGGCAGGCCGGCCGCATTTACCGCAGGATCGGATATGGGCCGCTGCTCGATGTTTTCATGATCGACATGCGCAGCTATCGCAATTCGACTTGGAACAAGCCGGATGAACCGGGCGATGCCTTCATCCTGGGAGCAACCCAGCTCGCCTGGTTGAAGCGGGAGCTCACGGCATCTGACGCGACCTGGAAGGTGATCGCCGCGGACCTTCCGATCGGACTGATCAGTCTGGACGCAGTCGCCCTCGGCTCCGGGCCGCCGGAACGGCGCGAGCATGAAATCGCCGACCTTCTGTCCTTCATCAAGCGCGCCGGCATCCGCAATACCGTGTGGCTGACCGCCGACATGCATTACACCGCCGCGCATCAGTACGATCCGAACCGCGCTGTTTTCTCCGATTTCGAGCCGTTCTGGGAATTCGTCTCAGGACCCCTCCACGCCGGGACCTGGGCGCCGGGTGAGCTCGACAACACGTTCGGGCCTGCAGCGATATTCCAGAAGGGCTGCGGCGCCGACCAGAGCGAAAACCTCGCACCCTGCTTCGGGCTGCAATTTTTCGGCCGCGTCGATATCGACGGCGATACCGAAGTGATGACCGTGACGTTGAAGGATGTCGATAATCGCGCGCTTTGGTCGGTCGATATCGAGCCGCGGCCGGATGCGCGGCCGGGGCGATTGCTGGCGCAGCCTATCTAAGGCGCTTGGCGCCTCAGGACCGCGTCACGATCAGGTAGCTGCCCAAAACAAGGATCACGGACAACAGAACGAGCGTGCACACGACAGCCGTGACGATCGCAAACAGCTCATTGGCCTCCAGCCATCGCCGCAATGCCTTGACCATCTATTTTTCCGATCTTGATTTGGACGCCGTTCTGCGGGCAAACTATCAGACGGCGGACAGCCTGTCCCACCGTCACTTCATCAACAAGCAATCTTGCGGCGTCGCCTTGTTCTCGGCCGCTTTATGCTTTCGGGAGTAAATCAATGGAATATCTGCAAACCCAAGGCATCAAGCTGCCGCGCCTCGGGCTCGGAACTTTTCGCATGCAGGGCGAGGCCTGCCGTGCGGCGGTGGAAAGCGCGCTCGCGGTTGGTTATCGCCATATCGATACCGCCGAAATGTATGGCAACGAAGACGCCATTGGTGCGGCGATCGCCGCGGCGGGCGTTGCGCGCAAGGATCTGCACGTTACGACCAAGGTCTGGAACGAGAATCTGGCGCCTGAGGCGATCCGTCGCGCGTTCGACACGTCCTTAAAGAAACTCAGGCTCGATCACGTCGATCTCTATCTCGTGCACTGGCCGGCAAGGAACATGAACCTGCCGGCCATGTTCGAGACCTTGCTCCGACTGAAAGAGGAGGGCCGCACCCGCGCCATCGGGGTCGCCAATTTCAATATTGCGCTCCTCAAGACCGTGGTCGAGGAGATCAAGGCCCCGATCGCCTGCGACCAGGTCGAGTACCATGTGATGCTCGATCAGACGCCGTTGCGAAAATATCTCGCCGCGAAGGCGATTCCGCTCGTGGCTTATTGCCCGTTGGCGCAGGGTCGCGCTGCATCCAACGAGACGTTGGCGGCGATCGGCCGCAAGCATGGCGCGAGCGCAGCTCAGGTGGCGTTGAAATGGCTGCTCGACCAGGACGGCGTCGCCGCGATCCCGAAGGCGTCACGCGCCGAAAGCCAGAAGGCTAATCTCGACGCCCTCAATGTGGGGCTGGACGATGAAGACAGGCAGGCGATCGCCGCATTGCCCAAGGACAGGCGCTGCGTCAATCCGGGCTTCGCGCCGGCGTGGGATTAGCACAAGAGTTTTTGATCGGAACAAGAGAATGGCCCCTTGCGGGGCCATTCCTGTGTCAGCCCCTAGCCTTCGGGGTGGCGATGCTTGACGATCACCATCCTGTCATGGTGGCGCCAGCCGTGATCGCGATGCCAACCGAAGTCGCGGTGCCAACCGTGGTGCCAGCCATGATCACGATGCTTGACCACGACGGTTTCAGCGCTGGCAATCGACGGCGCCGCGACGGCAATCGCGCCAAGTGCGACGATAACGTATCCAAGCTTCTTCATGTTTGTCCTCCTCCATTGAGTGTGGATCAAACAGCGCAGAAGGAGGGAACGTTCCCGGGGAACGGCAAGAGAATTCTGAACGGCTGTTCAGCGACGAGGATACCAACCGCTCCCTTGAGTGATCACACCGCCGACCCGCTCCGGAGTTATGCCCTGTTCACTCATGAAGCGTACCGCCGGACTTCGCGTTTCGGGGAATATTCCCCGCAGCATATGTTCGCCTGTCGTCGGTCGGCCCAGCCCTTGCGCATAGAGCGCGGCACGCTGGTCCACGCGCTGAAATGCTGGAGTCGGTACTGCTTCACCGCTCATGTCGGTCACTAATCTCTCGAGTTCGTTGTCGAGATAACTGACCAGTTTTTCCTTCAGCGCGCCAACGTCGGCACTGTTGGCCTTCATCACGGCCGAAGCGTCGGCATCGTCGATCAAGGCGAGCAGGAGATGTTCCAGTGTAGCGTATTGATGATTTCGCTGATTGGCGTAGTCGAGGGCCCGACGCCTCGTGATATCAAGCGCATGTGAAGATGGCAGCGTCGAGATATCCATCAGGGCCTCGACCCGCTTCAGTCGCGCGATAGGATCAAGCGTCGCCAACAGGCTCTGCTTGTCGCTCACGGGCAGTACGATGCGCGTGGCGATAATGTCGGCTACCCGCCCGGGATCGCGGGTTTGATCGAGGATCTGCCAAATCTGCGGGATACGAATTTCGCGGGCCGCCGCGTAACTTTCTAAACGTTTGACGGCTTTTTGAATGAGATCGGGCGCATCGGGGGACGGTCCCTCACTGAGGTCGGCGACCTCGGCCTGGAAAGCACCAGTCTCCCCAATGAAGCCGCGGATCGCGACGCGCCGCCGTGCCTGGACCATGACCTTCAGCGTGCCATCACCCAGCCGTTCAAGTTCGAGCAATTGGGCGAGGACGCCGATCTCATAAACATCCTCAAATCCGGGCTCATCGACGCCAGACTGCCTTTGCACAGCCAGCACGACCTCGCGCTTCCGCTCGAACGCCTGGTCAAGGGCCAACTTGGTCTTCTCGCGCCCGACAAAAAGCGGGAAGATCGCGGTCGGGATGGGAACGAAGTCTCGGATTGGAATGGCTGGGTAGCTTGTCGTTCTCAGCGATTTCGCGGCCGGCGTCTCGGTGTCGCGTTGATCGGCCTGGAGCAAGGCCGACAAGGTATTCCAGTCGGCAACGCCCAGCATTTTGGAGGTCAGTTCCAGACTCTCGCTGTGGCTGATATTGATGGCCTTGGTCGTCAGGGATTCGCGCAGGGTCTGCGCCATAGCCTTTGCATCGCGAAAATCGCGCATCGGTTCCGTCCTTTGCATGAGCGAACCAGGCGTGTCAGTTGGTTGCGTTGCTGACCCGGTCGCTCGGGCAAAGGGAGGCCGATAAGGCTCGATACGTTCACCGTTCCCAAGGGGGTGCAACCAGCAGGTCGTATCAACCAAACCGAAAATTGGCCCAAAGACGGTTTGCTGTCAATCGCCTGTTGCGTGGCAAAGTGAGCGCTACCGATGTGCGAGTTCAAGCCTGCAGCGCATGCCAACAGCGCGAGGGTGGCGTTTAGCCGCCGCTAGTCGAGGATCGCCTGATAGACCAGCGCGTTGATCTTCTGGCGATAGTGCCAGCGGATCGGGCCGGGCGCCGCCGACATATACACGACCGCGAGCTCTTCCTTCGGATCGACCCACCAGTCGGTGCCGCTGGCGCCTGGCCAGGAAAACTGCCCGACCGAGCCCATCATTTTGACCACGCCCGGCGTCGTGCGCACCGCGAGCCCAAGGCCAAAGCCGTAATCGGCGCGAGTCGGATCGGCGTTGCCGACAAGATTTTTGATGTTCGCACCCAATTGGTCCGACAGCATATAGGCGACCGTTCTCGGGCCGAGCAGGCGGGCCTCGCCGGCGCGTCCACCGTTCATCAACATCATTGCGAAACGCAGATAGTCCGATGCGGTGGAAGCCGCGCAGCCGCCGCCGCATTCGAATTTGAGCGACTGCGTCAGCTCCGGACTGCGGGCCTGGGGTTTGCCGGTGTCGGGATCGGTGGGCAAAGGTTTGGCGTAGCGGGCGGCCTTGTCGGGGGAAACCGAAAATCCGGTGTCGATCATCCCGAGCGGCGCGAACAGATTGGCCTGCAGATATTGTCCGAGCGTTTGGTTGGCGATTTTTTCAATGGTCAGCCCGAGCACGTCGAGGCCGAAGCCGTAATCCCAGACAGTGGCGGGCTGATACAGAAGCGGCAGCGCCGAAAGCTTGTCGAGGAACGCCGCACCGTCATAGTCGCGCGCCGAATCGCTGCTTCCGGCCGGGTACATCTTGTGCACCAGCGTGTTGCCGCGCCCGCCATAGATCAGGCCCGAGGTGTGACGCATCAGGTCCTGGATCGTGATCGGGCGGTTGGCCGGCACGGTTTCGGCGGTGGGCTCGCCGGCGGCATCGCGCACCGCAACGCGCGGGTTTGCGAATTTCGGGAAATATTTCGCCAGGGGATCGTCGATCAGGATATTGCCCCGCTCATACAGCATGAGTGCGCCGACGGTCGTCATCGGCTTGGTCATCGAGGCGATGTTGAAGATGGTGTCGGTGGTCATGGCGACGCTGGCCGCCTTGTCGCGCCAGCCATAGGCATCCAGGACGATCAGCCTGCCGCGCCGGGCAATCGCAATGACCGCGCCGGGAATGCGCCCGGCCTCGATGTCGGCCTTCAGCGTCTCGCCGATCCGCGCCAGCCGCTCGCTGGAGAGGCCGACTTCCTCCGGCTTGGCGCGCGGCAGGGGGTCGTCGGCGAAAGCTGCACCGGAAGCCAACAGGCAAAGCGTGGTTGCGAGAATTCGAAGACTGGTCATGGACGTCTCCCGTTCGGGGCTCGGAGCGGCCCTTATCCGTTATGCGGGGAGCCTATGACAACAGCCATGCGCGGGCCAGCCGCGTTTGGCGCAGGCGTATCTGCGGCTTGCGCAAAGCCGCGGTCCGTCGCATCATGAAGAATAAGAAAAGTTTCCTTGGGAGAGCGCCAGCATGTCTGCATTGTCACGCCGTCATTTTCTCGCGGGTTCGGCAGCCGCCGCGCTGTCGGGGCATTTGGTCTCGCCTGTCGCCGCTGCGATGGGGCCGGCCGACAAGTACGACCTCGTGATCAAGGGCGGCGACGTGCTTGATCCCAGCCAGTCCCTGCGGGGGAAACGCGACATCGGTATCCGCTGGGGCGTGATCGAGGCGATCGAGCCGGAAATTCCGGCAGGGCGCATCGTCGAAGATGATCGATGCCTCCGGAAAACTGGTGACGCCGGGCCTGGTCGACCTGCATTGCCACGTCTACCCCTACGGTTCGGCGATCGGCATTCCCGCCGACGAACTGGTGCAATTCCAGGGCACGACCACGGTGGTCTCGGCAGGCGATGCCGGCGTCAACAATCTCGCCGCGCTCCGGCGATATATCGTGGCGCAATCGCGCGCGCGGATTTACGCCTTCGTCCATATCGCCAATAACGGCCTGTCGGCGTTCCCGGTCGCAGAGCTCTACAACATCGACAATGCGCAGGTTGAAGCCTGCGCGATGGCGCTCGCCGAAAATCCGGATTTCCTGATCGGGGTCAAGGTGAGGATGTCGGAGAACGTGATCTTCAAGCACGGTTTGGAGCCGCTCAAGCGCGGCATTCAGGCCTGCGAGATGTGCGGCTGGCCGGCCAAGATGATGGTGCATATCGGCGGCGTCGAAACCAAGGAACTGATGTCGCAGATTCTCGATCTGTTGCGGCCGGGCGACGTGCTGACCCATTCCTATTCGGGCTTCCCGAATATTGCCGGTGCCTTCACCAACATCGTGCAGGACGGCAAGCTTTTGCCGGCGGCGCTCGCCGCCAAGCAGCGCGGCGTGATCTTCGACGTCGGCCATGGCGGCGGCAGTTTCGATTTCACGGTGGCGGAAGTGGCCATTCCCGGCGGCTGCTCTCCGGACACGATCTCGTCCGACATCCATGTATTCTCGGGCAACTCGCCCGGCATGCCGTATTTGCCGAACGTCATGAGCAAGTTCATGGCGCTCGGCTTTTCGCTGGAACAGGTGGTGACGATGGCGACCCAGACGCCGGCAAAGATCATCAACCGCGCCCCGAAGATCGGTACGCTTCAGATCGGCGCACCCGGCGACGTCGCGATCATGGACGTGGTGGAGGGGCCGGTCAGCTTTGTCGACACCCGCAACAACAAGCGCGACGGCAAGGTTCTTCTCAAACCGGTGCAGACCGTGGTCAACGGCGTGCCGTTCGGAAGGCCGTACCAGGCGCCGTTCGCGGTGAGGTAGGCGAACGACGCCGGCCCGGCCGGGTTTTCGTCGATCCAGTCAAAGAGTGTCATTTGATCCGCATCAATGCGGCGCGCCCCGGCCCTTGGCGAGCATGCCAGGGATGAAGGGTGAGATGGCACATGATGCGATCCCGGACATCCTCAGGCCTTGGTACCCAGGCGCTGCCATCCGAGGGCGCCGCAGATTCTGCCAGCGAATTTCTGGCGCTGCTCGGCGAGCGCGTGCGCGAAATGCGTGCGCTTTGCGGTATGTCGCGCAGGCAACTCGCGCGTCAATCCGGTATCTCCGAGCGCTATGTCGCGCAGATCGAGGCTGGGAAGGGCAATGTGTCGATCGTCCTGTTGCTGCGGATCGTTTACGCGATCCGCTCCGCGCGGGAAGATACGACCTGATTTTCTTATTTTCAGTACCAGCCGGTGCAGAGCATCTGCACGCCGATGTGGTGTGGGTTACAGACTAGCGGTGCCCCCCGAAAGCCGGCTTTGGACAGGTCGACGTGATCGGATAATTGGTTGCCGAGAGATCCGTTGTCGCAGGCTTCAGACGCTAACCTGCCTTTCTACATTGGCTATTCTCGTCGGCACGCCGAATTCCCTGCGGCACACTTCGGCGAGGATCGCGACACCTTCGCGGATTTGCTCATGCGAGGGGCTTGCGAAGCACAGCCGCAGCCGGCTGCCGGCATGGGCCTTGTCGGTCGACCATTCCGGCCCCGGGTTGATGGCGACGCCGGCGGCGAGGGCTGCCTGGTAGAGCTTTAACGTATCCACCTGATCGGGAAGCTTGAGCCAAAGGAAAATGCCACCTTTCGGCGCCTCGAATTCCGCCGACGTGCCGAACTGCGCGTTGAGCGCCTCCATCAGCGTATCGAGCTTGGCGCGCAAGCCCCGTGTCAGCGCCGGCACGTGCTCTTCGAAATGCGGCGCGCAATATTCGGCGAGCACCATCTGCTCGAGCGCGCCGCTGCCGGCGTCGGTTTTCAGTGCCAGCATGCGTGAAAGCACCGCCCACGGCGCCACGATGAAGCCGACCCGCAGCGCGGGTGCGATCGACTTGGAGAACGAGCCGATGTGGATGACGTTGTGGGTCTTGCTCATGGCATAAAGCGCCGGCGGCCGATGGCGATCCCAGATCAGGTCGGCGTAGCAATCGTCCTCGAAGATCGGCACGCCATATTGCTCGGCGAGCCCGAGAAGCTCGACGCGCCGCGCTTGCGGCATGATGGTGCCGGTCGGGTTCTGTACGGTCGGAATGGTGTAGATGTATTTCGGCGTGACGCCGCGACGTTTGAGATCGGCGAGCGTGTCGGCCAGGATGTCCATCCGCATGCCGTCGCCGTCGAGCGGAATTCCGATCGTATTGATCCCGCGCCGCGTCAGCCGGTTCAGCGCGCCCTGATAGGTGTCGCGTTCGACGATGACGGTGTCGCCGCGGGCGAGCAGCGTCGCGTTGACAAGGTCGAGCGCCTGCAGCGAACCCGAGACGATGAGCATGTCGTCGGCTGTGCACGTGATGGCGGCATCGCGCTTTAGTTTCGCAGAGAGAAATTGGCGTAGGCGAAGGTAGCCTTGGGGGCCGCTGGCAAGTCCATAGGTGGCGAGTGTCTTGCCTTCACGCCTGAGCACGGCGTTTGCCGCATCGACAAGGCCATCGACCGGCACCTGCTCCGGATCGTTGTTGCCGCCGACAAAGCTGAACTTGGCCAGCCCGGTCCATTTCGCCGCAGCCGCGGGCAAGCCCATAGGCCACAAGGGCGCGAAGTCAAACGTTGCGGCGGTCATGAACGGTCATCTCCCTTGTTCTTTGTTGGTTCCGACCTTATGCAAGTATCTGGAGTTTGTCGCCATCGTATCGCTACGCCGCGGAAGCCTTTCTGCCCTGCGTAATGAAGCTGGCGTACGTTGGTGAGTCCGGTTAATGCTCGCCACGCGCAAAGTGAGATCCATAGAGATGGCCGACCCGATCCAGGAAGTCCTGAATGCCTTTGCCAAAGGCGAACTCGTGGTCGTCACCGATGACGACGACCGCGAAGGCGAGGGCGACCTGATCGTCGCTGCGTCGCTTTGCACCGCCGACAAGATGGCGTTCATCATCCGCCACACCTCGGGCATCGTATGCGCGCCGATCACGACCGAGGATGCTCGCCGGCTGCGGCTCGATCCGATGGTGGCGCACAACGAATCCAACCACACCACCGCCTTTACGGTCTCGATCGACTACAAGCCTGATGGCGGCACCGGGATTTCGGCCGACGAGCGCGCGTCCTGCTGCCGGGCGCTCGCCAATCCGAATGCCGGCGCCAATGATTTCGCGCGGCCCGGGCACGTGTTTCCGCTGATTGCGCGGGACGGCGGGGTGCTGTTGCGCTCGGGCCATACCGAGGCGGCCGTCGACCTCTGCAAGCTGAGCGGCCTGCCGCCGGTCGGCGTCATCAGCGAACTGATGAACGACGATGGAACCGTCATGAAGGGCGAGCAGGTGGCGAAGTTCGCCAAGGCCCACAAGCTCAAGCATGTTACCATCGCCGACATGATCGCCTACCGCCAGGCGCGGGAAAAGCTGATCGAGCGTGTCTCGACTTTCACCGCCGACAGCCCGATCGGGCCGCTGCAGGGGTATGCTTATCGCTCGCCGTTCGATGAGATCGCGCATGTGGCGTTCGTCTATAACGGCGTCGGCGACGGCAAGAACGTGCTGACCCGTTTTCACAAGCCCAATATTGTCAGGGATATTTTCACCGGGCCGAAACACATGCAGTCCGTGCTCGCGCATTTCAAAAAGAACGGAAGCGGCGTTCTGGTGTACTTGCGCGACGGCGCTGCCGGCGTCCCGGTTTCGCCGTTGCCTGAGGAGAAAACCGCGGAGGCCGACCGCAACAAGCAATGGCGCGAGGTCGGCGTCGGCGCACAGATCCTGCGCGATCTCGGCGTCACCTCGATTCGGAATCTGACGTCGTCGGTACATGACTACAAGGGACTGTCCGGCTTCGGCATCGAGATCGTGTCCAGCGAACAGCTTGAGGGGTAGCTTGCACAGTTATTCCGGGGTGGTCCGAACGACCAGAGCCGGAATCTCGAGATTTCGGGCTCCCGCATCGCGTGCTCCCGGAACGACGGTATCGGCGATTTGCGCTCTTGCCCGTAGCGCACTAAAATATATCCAAAGATGCGAAAGGAATTTTCCATGAGCGTACGCCCTCAGACCAAGGACAAGCCGTCCCCGGTGAGCTTTCAGTGGGACGATCCGTTCATGCTCGACGAGCAGCTCACCGAAGACGAGCGCATGATCCGCGACACCGCGCGCGCCTATGCGCAGGACAAGCTCTTGCCCCGCGTCACCAAGGCCTATCTGGAAGAGAAGGTCGATCGCGACATCTTTCACGAGATGGGCGAACTCGGCCTGATCGGGATCACGCTGCCGGAGGAATATGGCTGCGCCAATGCGAGCTATGTCGCCTATGGCCTCGTGGCGCGCGAGATCGAGCGTGTCGATTCCGGCTATCGCTCGATGAATTCGGTGCAGTCTTCGCTGGTCATGCACCCGATCTACGCCTATGGCGATGAAAACCAGCGCAAGAAATACCTGCCCAAGCTCGCCACCGGCGAATGGGTCGGCTGCTTCGGCCTGACGGAGCCGGACGCTGGCTCCGATCCCGGCGGCATGAAGACCCGCGCCGAGAAGACCTCCGACGGCTACCGGCTGACCGGTACCAAGATGTGGATTTCCAACGCGCCGATCGCCGACGTGTTCGTGGTGTGGGCGAAATCGGCCGAACACAACAACCAGATCCGCGGCTTCATCCTTGAAAAGGGCATGGAGGGGCTTTCCGCGCCGAAGATCACCGGCAAGCTCTCGCTTCGCGCTTCGGTCACCGGTGAGGTCGTGATGGAAGGCGTGGAGGTGCCGGAGAGCGCTTTGCTGCCCAATGTTTCCGGCCTGAAGGGGCCGTTCGGCTGCCTCAACCGCGCCCGCTACGGCATTTCCTGGGGCGCGATGGGGGCTGCGGAAGACTGCATGCACCGCGCGCGGCAATACACGCTGGACCGCAAGCAGTTCAACCGGCCGCTCGCGGCAACCCAGCTCGTGCAGAAAAAGCTTGCCGACATGCAGACCGACATCGCGCTCGGCTTGCAGGCTTCACTTCGCGTCGGGCGGTTGATGGATGAGGGCAAGATGGCGCCGGAAATGATCTCCATCGTCAAGCGCAACAATTGCGGCAAGGCGCTCGACATCGCGCGCACCGCGCGAGACATGCACGGCGGCAACGGCATCCAGATCGAATATCATGTGATGCGGCACACCGCGAACCTGGAAACGGTGAACACCTATGAGGGGACCCACGACGTCCATGCGCTGATCCTCGGCCGCGCCATCACCGGCATCCAGGCGTTTTCGTAAATTTTGGCTCGTCGTTCCGGGGCGCGTCGAAGACGCGAACCCGGAATCCTGAGCCGCATCATTCCATCCCATCGAGATTCCGGGTCTGGCCCTTTCGGGCCATCCCGGAATGACGTCAGGGCAGAGACATGGCCGATAACGACGACGTTCCGTTCAACCGCAACTTTCCGCTTCGGCCGGGGGTCGTCGAGGAAATACGGCCCGGCGTGCGGCGGATTCTCTGCAACAATCCGAGCCCGTTCACTTTTACCGGCACGCTGAGTTACATCGTGGGACGTGGCAAGGTGGCGATCATCGATCCCGGTCCCACCGACGAGGCGCACGCGGCCGCGCTGCTCGAGGCGGTGCGCGGCGAAACCGTGACGCATATTCTGGTCACCCACACCCACCGCGACCACTCGATGAACACCGCGCGGATCAAGGCGGCAACGGGCGCCACCGTCTATGCCGAGGGACCGCATCGTGCCTCGCGACCACGCTTCGAGAGCGAAAAGCACAACCCGGAATCGGGCGCCGACCGTGACTTCAAGCCGGACGTGCAGGTGAAGAACGGTGAAGTGATCGAGGGGGACGGCTGGAAGCTCGAAGCGGTAGCGACGCCCGGCCACACCGCCAACCATCTGGCGTTCGCATGGCAGAAGCGGAAAATGATGTTCGTCGGCGATCACGTGATGGGATGGTCGACCTCGATCGTGGCGCCGCCGGATGGCTCGATGATCGACTACATGGCCTCGCTCGAGAAGCTGACCCAGCGCGGCGAGGACTTGTATTTCTCCGGTCACGGTCCGGAAATCCCGGAAGGCCCGCGGTATGTGCGTTTCCTGATCCGCCACCGTCAGGCGCGTGAAGCCTCGATCCTGCATCGGCTTTCGAAAGGCGAGGCGGATATCCCCACTATCGTGCGCGCGATCTATATCGGCATCGATCCGCGACTGACGAACGCCGCGGGCTATTCCGTGCTGGCACATCTGGAAGATCTGGTCGGGCGCGGCATCGTGGCGACCGACGGCGATCCGGTGATCGGCGGGACGTATCGGCTGGCGGCTTCCTCTTGACCTCGCGGCAACAGCGGGGCATGGGAGCAGACTGCCTTAACGACCTCTACTTCTTCACGACCTTCGGCGGAGCCTTGGCCGGCACCGCCGGCTTCTTGACCGCCGGCTTCTGGCTTTCATTGTCGGCGGCATTGTTGAGGTCGTCCATCAGCTTGCGGATGCGGGCGGCGTTGCTGCCAAGGTCGCTCTCGAAATAGCGGGACGCGGAACGGATATCGACGCGAGAGTCGTCGCCGTCAGAGGTGACGCGGATCGACACGTCCTCGCGGAACCCCATGATCGGCGTGCGCGCCACCGCCTCGATACGGCCAGTACGTCGCGGCGGCAGCGGGGCGCGCTCGTCGATGACCAGCCATTTGCGCTTGGTGATGAGCTGCAGCGTGATCTCATAGGCCCGCTGCACGGGAACCCCCAGTTCAACGGTCTCGATATCCGGATAGGCGATCCGCTGCTGCTCGGCCGAATACAACCCGGCATAGACCGCCGGGTTGGCGCCATCGCCGGTGCGCAGCCGCGCCAGCGCCTCGAAGCGCGGCGGATCGATGGGGTCGGTGGTGATGTCGTGGATCGGCGGCAGTTTGCGATATTGCATGCCGAGATAGACGGGATAGGCGAGCAAGGCCGTGTTGATCAGGAACGCCAGCAGAATGCTGCTTATACCGCGCGAGCCGTTTTGCCAGATCGCGGCGGCTCCCGCGAGGCCGACCAGAATGGAGAGGCCAGCGAAGGCCAGCGCGCCGAAGAAGGTCGCCAACGCCGGTTTGATTTCGAGGAAGCCAAAGCGGACGATGATGATCGAGACCAGCACCGCCACGATCGAGAATACTGCAAGGTTGCGCGACCAGGACGCAAGGCGCGACACGGGCTCCGATTGATAGGGAGCGGAAAACCTGCGGGCCATCGGTTCAATTCTGCCGGGTTGGAATGTTGCCGGCCCAGACCGGTCCGGCACCGTTTGAGACCACGGACCTAGGCCAAATTCAAGGTGCTTTGGCGACGCGTTGCGTCGCGTCCACCCTCTCCCACACAGGGAGAGGGAAAACAGGAATCTTACGCCGCTGCGGTCGGGAAGCTGTAGGTCTTGAACTGGTCGCGCAGCGCGGTCTTGAGGATTTTTCCGGTCGCGGTGTGCGGAATGGCCTCGACGAACACGATGTCATCGGGCATCCACCATTTGGCGATCTTGCCATCCATGTATTTCAGGATGTCCTCGCGCGTGGCGTTCTGCCCCTGCCTGAGCTGCACGATCAAGAGCGGACGCTCGTCCCATTTCGGATGGTAGACGCCGATCACGGCGGCCTCCGCCACGGCCGGATGACCAACGGCTAGATTTTCAAGATCAATCGAGGAAATCCATTCACCGCCGGATTTGATCACGTCCTTGGAGCGATCAGTGATCCGCATGTAGCCCTGGCTGTCGATGGTGGCGACGTCGCCGGTGTCGAAGAATCCATCCTCGTCGAGGATGTTGGCATCGACGCGGAAATAGGCCTTCGATACAGCCGGGCCTGAGACCTTCAGCCGCCCGAAGGTCTTGCCGTCCCATGGCAGCTCCTTGCCGGCGTCGTCGGTGATCTTCATCTGGACGCCGAATGGGGGGTAGCCCTGGGTCTGGAGAATGTCGAGCCGGGCTTCGCCGGTAAGTTCTGCGAACGGCGGCTTGAGAGCCGCAAGGGTACCGATCGGGCTCATTTCGGTCATGCCCCAGGCGTGGCGTGCCGTCACGCCCATGTCGACGAAAGCCTTGATCATCGAGCGCGGCATTGCCGAGCCGCCGCACACCACCATTCGCAGGTGCGGCAGTTTCAGATTATTGGCGGCCATGTGATTGAGCAGCATCAGCCACACCGTGGGAACGCCTGCGGTATGGGTGACCTTTTCGGTTTCAAGGAGTTCGAAAACCGAAGCGCCGTCAAGTTTGGCGCCGGGCAGCACCAGCTTGGTGCCCATCGAGGGGGCGGAGAAGGCGATGCCCCAGCTGTTGGCGTGGAACAGCGGAACCACCGGCAGCATCGTGTCGCCGGCGTTTGCACCAAGCGAATCGCCGGTATTGGCCATCAAAGCGTGCAGCACGTTGGAACGGTGCGAATACAGCACACCCTTGGGATCGCCCGTGGTGCCCGACGTGTAGCACATCGCGGCCGCGGTATTTTCGTCGAAGGTCTTCCACTTGAAGTTACCATCGGTTTCCGCGATCCAGTCTTCATAAGCGACCGCGTTCTTCAGCGTGGTCTGCGGCATATGCGTCTTGTCGGTGAGCACGATGTAGCGCTCGACACTGGGAAGCTTGTCGGCGATTTTTTCAAGGATCGGCACAAAGGTGATATCCGTCATCACCATGCGGTCCTGGGCGTGGTTGATGATCCAGGCGATCTGGTCGGGAAATAGCCGCGGATTGACGGTATGGCAGATCGCGCCGATACCCATGATGCCGTACCAGGCCTCAAGATGGCGCCAGGTGTTCCAGGCGATGGTGGCGACACGGTCGCCGAGCTTGATGCCGTCGCGATCCAGCCGTTGCGAAATCTTCAGTGCGCGCTTGTGGATTGCGGCATAATTGGTGCGGTGGATGGGACCTTCGATCGACCGTGTGACGACCTCCTGTGTTCCGTGGATCGTCGCCGCATGTTCGAGAATTCGGTGACAAAGCAAAGGCCAGTCTTGCATCAACCCAAGCATACGGACGTCCCTCCAAAAATGTGCGATCGCTTGCCGCGGTTCTTTTGCGGAATTGTCACGAAGTTTAGCGCGTCGAATGCGCGCCGCAAATGGTCTTGTCGCGGGTGGGGCGGCCGCAAGGCGGCAATGGTTACCGCGACCGCGTTGATGCTTGCGCTCTGCGGGCAGGCCGGGGTGGCCGCGGCGGTCCCCTTGCCAAAGCCCCGACCCGTGGAGGCGTCGGCCACAAAGCCCGGCGGGTCGGCGGTCGGGCAGGAGACGCCCGGCGGGCCGGGCAAGCCGGCTGCCGAGCCGGCGGCGCCGGCGCCCCTGCCTTCCGCCTGCCGATTGGCGCTGACGGAGGCGGTTGCGATTGCCCCCAGCGTTCCCGACATCCACGGCCCGGGTGGCTGCGGCGGTGAGGATCTGGTCCGACTGGAGACAGTGGTGCTGCCGAACAAGCAACAGGTCGCAGTCAAACCCGCGGCGGTCCTGCGATGCGCAATGGCCTCGGCGATCGCTGACTGGATTCGCACCGACATGGCGGGGCTGGCGAGAAGTCTTGGCAGCGTCATCACGGATCTCGACAATTTCGATTCATTCGAATGCCGCGGCCGTAACCGCATCGTCGGCGCCAGATTGTCCGAGCATGGCCGTGCCAACGCACTGGATGTTCGTTCCTTCAAGCTCGCCAACGGCCGATCGATATCGCTCACCGATCGCACCGTGCCGCGGGACGTGCGCGAGGCTGTGCTGCATTCAGTGTGCGCACGGTTTTCGACCGTGCTCGGTCCGGGTTCGGATTGGTACCACGAGGACCACATCCATCTCGACCTAATGGAACGGCACAACGATTACAGGATCTGCCAGTGGAATGTATGGGACCCGTTGCCGCCGACTGCGCCAATGCTGCCTGCCGCGCGTCCGGAGGAGGCACCGCCACGCGAGGTCGCCGACAAGACCGACAACGCAAAGCCGGATTCCGGTGAGGCGGATCCTTCCGTCAAGCCGCCAGTCGAGAAGCTGGCGCCGGACAAGCCGACAACAAAAAAGCGCCGGTAAACCGGCGCTCTTGTCCAAGACCGATGCGATCCGTTACCGCACCATGCCAATATTAGTGGCGCCGCCTGAAGCCAGATGCGAACCGGAGCCAAAGGGCGAGTCGCCGTGGTGCGGTGCGAGCACCACAACGATAGTACCCATCTTCACGCGATTATACAGGTCGATCACGTCCTCGTTCGTCATCCGGATGCAACCGGACGAGATCGATTGGCCGATATATTCCGGCTGGTTGGTGCCGTGAATCCGGAACAACGTGTCCTTGCCGCCCGAATAGAGATAGAGCGCGCGCGAACCCATCGGGTTGTCCGGACCCGGCGCCACAAACGTGGGAACGCCAAGACGCTCAATTTCGCTCTTGGTCGGATGCCAGGGCGGCCACTCGGTCATGCTGCCAACCTTGGCGATGCCCGACCACGCCATGGCTTCCTCGCCGACGGTGATGCCATAGCGGATCGCCTTGCCGTCGCTCAGCACGTAGTAGAGATAGTGGTTGTCGGAATCGACCACGATCGAGCCGGGGGCTTCCTTGCGATGAAATTCCACGATGGCGCGGCGGAAGGATTCCGAGGGCTGCACATTCTCGTAACGAACCTTCGACAGCAGTTCCTTGTCGCGCGGCTTGAATGCATTCGTGTTGGTCGCCTCATAGGTCGCCGTTTCCATGCAGCCCGACAGCAGCAGGCCGGCAGCCAGAATACCCAGTGTCAGTTTCAGCGACGACATCTTGCAGGTCCAATCGTAAGCCATGCGCACACGGCGCGGACAAAGCGCCTCAAACGCCACGATTCCGTTGTTGGCATTATCATTATCGCCCAAATTGGCAATAATTCCAGCATTTAAGTCGTTGTCCCGCACTGCGGAAGCTCGGTTGTGTCTTTTTTGCCGCAACTCCTTGCGGATCGGCTCTTTCTCGGGCAAAGGCGCGCCCTGGGGGCCGAATCCGGCCACTCTCTTGCCGCCTCCGGGCCGCAAATTGTAACGGGGTCACCGGGCGGTCATGAAAGGCTTGCCAGAATCGAGCTAAGCGCTGTTGGTCAATCTGCCCCTCCCTGTCGGAGTTCCCCATGCTTTCGGTGTTCGTCCCCTCCGAATTGTCGCTGAAAAAGGCCGCCGTCTCCGAACTGGAAGCCATGCCGGAGAATGTGGTCTGGATCGACCTCGTCAAGCCGTCCGCGGCCGAGGACAGGGCGGTGGAACGGCTGGCCGGGATCGCGGTTCCGACCCGGGAAGACATGCAGGAAATCGAGATTTCCAGCCGCCTCTATATCGAGAACGGCGCACGCTACATGACCGCCACCCTGATGTGCGCGGCGGATACGGAAAATCCGCGCACCACGGCGGTCACCTTCATCCTCGCCAATCATCGCCTGGTCACCGTGCGCTACGACGAACCGCGGCCGTTCGTACTGGTTGAGAACAAGCTGGCGCGCTCGTGCGCCTCCGGCATCACCGGCGAAATGGTCTTGATGGAACTTCTGGATGCGGTGATCGACCGCAACGCCGACATTCTGGAACGCGCCGGCAGCGACATGGACGCGATCAGCCACGATATTTTCGAGCCTGAAGGCGCGGCGCGCACTGGTCACGCCAAGCGCTATTCCGATATCCTGATCGCGATCGGACGCAAAGGGGATCTAACCTCGAAGGTGCGGGAGAGCCTGGTCTCGATCGGGCGGGTGGTGACGTTCGTCGCGGCCGCGGTCGATGGCGTCAAATGGTCCAAGGACATGCGCGAGCAGCTGAAGACCATGCAGCGCGACGTGACCTCGCTGACCGATCACGCCTCCTACCTCTCCAACAAGATCACCTTCGTGCTGGACGCGATGCTTGGCGTCGTCAATCTCGAGCAGAACAACATCATCAAGTTGTTTTCGGTGATGGCGGTGGTGCTGATGCCGCCGACCTTGATCGCCTCGATCTATGGCATGAACTTCAAGTTGATGCCGGAGTTGGATTGGCAGTACGGCTATCCGCTCGCGGTGTTGGCGATGCTGGCCGCGGCGGCGGGACCTTACATGTATTTCAAATGGAAGAAGTGGCTGTAGCGCGCCAACAACGCGACTTTTGCCAGAGTTAAGAAAGTGCGGCGCGGTGCCGGACTCCCGCGTGAATTGCTCCGCTAAAATTTGAGTGTTGGGCTGAACGTTTGTTCGACGCCTTTCTGCGATAACGCTCGCAACGGATCGCGAGGACCGCAATGGTTGAGAAAGTCATAATGCAGGCGCGGAACGTCGTCGATTTTGCCAGCTACCAGCAAGGCCGCAACATTGCCGGCCGGGCGCAGGCGATTTCGGCGCAGACCTGCCGGCATTGTGGCGCGGTGCTGTCGGATGGCGAGCGGGAAGACGAGTGCTCGAGCATCGCCAACATGGACGCATCGCTGCGCTGGCAGGCCGCGCAGATCCTGCGCGGCCTGGTTTGAGGCGAGGTCGCCTCGTCCAGACCAATTCGTCGTTTTACGGCTTCGCGCCAACTCAATCTTTTTGCTGGGCCATGATCTTTTCGGAAAACCGGTATCCACTTTTCCGGATCATGCCCTAGACGTGCTGGCCGCCGTTGATGTGGATTTCCGCGCCGTTGACGTAAGAACTCGTCTCCGTGCAAAGCACATAGATGATCTTGGCGACTTCGTCCGGCGTTCCCAGCCGGCGCAACGGGATTTGCTGTTCGACGATCTTCTCGGTGCCCGGCGAAAGGATCGAGGTGTCGATCTCGCCCGGCGCGATCGAGTTGACGCGTACGCCGATGCGGCCGAAATCCGAGGCCATCTCGCGGGTGAGTGAGGCCAGTGCCGCTTTCGAGGTCGCGTAAGCCGCGCCCGCGAAGGGATGGACGCGGGAACCCGCGATCGAGGTGACGTTGACCACAGAGCCCTTCGCCGCCGTCAACTCCTCGATCAGGCCGCGCGCCATCATGATTGGCGCGAAGAAATTCACCCTGAACACATGGCTCCAGGTCTCGATGTCGGTATCGATCGAGCCGAGCCGGGCGCCGCCTTCCGCCTTGGGCGAGATCGCGGCGTTGTTGACGAGCGCATGCAGCATGCCGCCCTCGAGCCGCTGTCGAATTTCGGAAATCGCTCTTGTGGTGTCGTCGTGGTCGGCAAGGTCGACCTGGATATGATCCTCGGGGCCCGCGTCCCACGGGCAGTCTTCCGGGAAGGGGTGGCGCGAGCAGGTGATGACGCGCCAGCCGGCGGACGAGAAGCGGATCACGGTCGCATGACCGATGCCGCGGCTGGCGCCGGTCAGAAGCAGCGTACGCCGCGGTCCGTTGTGGGATGAAGTGGGCATGGGATCCTTCAAACCGTCAATCAGGGATAAAGCCGCGTCTTGGACCAGGCTTGGTCCTGCGTGTCGCGGCGGAATTCGATGCGGTCGTGCAGGCGGAACGGGCGGTCGTGCCAGAATTCGAACCGCAATGGCGCGACGCGCCATCCGCTCCAGCCGGGCGGGCGCGGTACCTCGCCGACAATGTACTTGGCGGCGACTTTGGCGATGGCCTGTTCAAAGGCAAACCGGCTTTCCAGCGGCTCCGATTGCCTGGAGGCCCAGGCACCGATCTGGGCCTGCTTCGGCCGGGTGGCGAAATAGGCATCGGCCTCGGCGTCGGACACCGCCGACACGTTGCCCCGGATGCGCACCTGCCGGCGCAGCGATTTCCAATGAAAAAGTAAGGCCGCCTTAGGATTTGCGGCAAGTTCGCGACCTTTTTGGCTGGCGAGGTGGCTGTAGAACACGAATCCTGCGGTGTCATAGCCCTTCATCAGCACCATCCGCACGTCGGGCAGGCCGTCGCGGTCGACGGTCGACAGCACCATGGCGTTGGGGTCGTTGGGTTCGGCCTTCACCGCCTCCGCAAACCACTCGCCGAACAGCGCAAACGGTTCCCCGGCCGCGGTGAAATCACCGGATGTTAAGGGTGTCGGGTGTTTGATGGAGGTCGTGTCCGTCATTTGGAGTCCAAGAGTTGCGCCCGCCCGCGGCCAGAAGCGCGTTGCAGCCCCGTGTCAGGTCAGCCTTATATAGGGCATGGGGACGCTTTGGCCTATCGGCGATCCGGCCTACGGGCGCCGTGATGGCAATGGTTTTGATCGGCATTGGCTCCGGCGGCTGCAGCCTGTCCCGCACCGACAGCAGTTTCGCCAGAATGGGCGGCGAGGTCACCGGCGCGATCGGCCCAGCGGCCGAGGCAGCCCAAGCGGTACCGACCGAAAGCGACCTCGCCTTTGCCCGCAATGCCGCTTCCGACGTGCTGACGAAAGGCGACAAGGACGCCAGTCAGCCCTGGGAAAATCCCGAAACCGGCGCGCGGGGCTCGGTGACGCCGTTGGCCCAGGCCTATTCCTCCGAAGGGCGGACCTGCCGGGATTTCCTGGCAAGCTACGTCAATGGCCGCTCGGAAAGTTGGCTGCAGGGCGCCGCTTGCCAGAAAGGCCACGGACAGTGGGAAATTCATACGCTGAAACCCTGGAGACAGAGCTGAAGCGCGATCGACAGCAAGAGAAACTGTTTTTGCGCCAAGTCATGTTCCAAACTAATGAAAGGGTGCACCATCCGCACTAGCTTAACAGCCTTCCATCCTTGCGGATCATGCCCGTTGCAAAAATGCCACGAAGACCCCAAATAAAATTTCACGCGGGCTTTGCCCAAGCTTCAACACTTGATGATTTCCCTGAAGGAGACGTGACGGATGCGCGACCCCTATGAGGTCTTGGGGGTGCCGCGGGGCGCCAACGCTGCGGCGATCAAGAGCGCCTTTCGCAAGCTTGCCAAGAAGTACCACCCCGACGCCAACAAGAACGATCCGAAGGCCGCGGCCCGTTTTTCCGAGCTCAATACGGCCAACGAGATCATCGGCGACCAGGACAAGCGCAAGCAATTCGACCGCGGCGAGATCGATGCCGAGGGCAAGCCGCGCTTCCAGGGCTTTCCTGGCGGCGGCGATCCGCGTGCGCGGGCCGGCGGCTTCGAGACCCATACTTTCCGGACCGGAGCTACCGGCGGAAGCGGCTTCGGCGGCGGTTTTGAGGACATTCTCAACAGCATGTTCGGCGCCGCAGCCGCGCGCGGGGCGCGGGGCGGCGCCGGCGCTGGCCCAGGCGGCAACACCTTCGAGTTCGACCCCGGCACCATCGCGCTCGATCTCGATGTTTCCGTCTCGATGACGGTCTCGCTGGAGGAGGCGGTCAAGGGGGCGGAGAAGCGTGTCCGCCTTCCGACCGGCAAGGAGCTCAACGTCAAGATTCCGGCCGGCGTTGTCGCCGGTCAGCAGATCCGGCTCAAGGGGCAGGGCGAGACCGCGCCTGGTCACCCCCCTGGCGATCTCCTGATCACGGTCAACATCGCACCGCACCCGTTCTTCAAGGTCGATGGCAGCGATCTGCGCCTGGACTTGCCGATCACCCTGTATGAAGCCGTGCTCGGCGGCAAGGTTCGGGTGCCGACGCTCGGCAGCGCGGTCGAGTTGTCGATCCCGAAGAACACCTCAAGCGGCAGGATCTTCCGCCTCAAGGGGAAAGGCTTACCGAAAGGGGGCGGCGCCGGCGACCTGTTCGTGACCACCCGCATCATGCTGCCAGATGGGAATGACGCGGAGCTGGAGGCGTTGATGCAAAAATGGCGCGATGCACATCCCTACAATCCACGTAGCGATCTCTCATGATCGCCGGCGCGGCATAGCAAAAAGAGTGCGGCCTCGACCTGGGGGACCAGCGCGGTACAAAACCCCAGTCGAGGCCGCTTGCGTCGATCGGCGGATCGAACGCGCGACAACTTTTCGTGAGTCCCTAGAGCGATATTGAGACGCGTCCATGTTCCAATTTCAGATTCTTAATGTCCGAATTTGGACGAACCGCCCGTTCGCGGGTCGATTCGCCGCTCAGCCGCCTCGCTTCCAGCCGCCCTTTTTCTCGGCTTTTTCGGTCTGGTCGTAGACCAGCCGCGCGACCTGATTCAACCTCTCCTTGTTGTCGGAGGGGCCACTAAGCACATAGCCGACGTCATCTTCGGACCAGTACATCGCGCCCGAGTTTTCGGCGGCGGTGTAACGCATCTGCGCGGTCCCGGTATTCGAACGCGTGGCGTAAAGCGTGTAGCGCTCTCCCGATGCGCTCTCATACATCAGGAATGAAGCGGGTCCTGAAGGGCCGGGCAACAGGCGCCCCCCGACGAGCTTCAGCCCCGTCGTATCCAGTTCCGGCGCATGGACGTCCCAGCCGCAACGCTTGGAGAGCCAGGTCTGGAGATGCGTGCGCTCGCTGCCAGGCACCTCGACAGGATGGCGAACCTCGACGACGTAAAGCCGGTGCGCGTCCAGCGCATCCGATGCCAGATTCTGGATGACCGAGGGTGAAACCGCCGCGCCACGCGCCAGCCAGCCGACACCACCTCCGCCGACGAATGCCATCAGCGTCGCGGCGATTGCGCCGTACATCCAATTGCGCGGCCGTCGCACCAGCCGCTCCACCTCGAGCCGCTTTGGCACCACCTCGTCGGCGACCGAGTCGTATCGCGCGTGCAGCGTCTCCGCCATTTCGCGCCATGCGCTTACCCGCGCGGCATCCTCAGGATGCGCCGCGAGCCAAGCCTCGACATCGCCGCGACGTTCCGCCGGCAATTCATCGTCGACATAGGCATGCAGTTCGTCTTCGGTGACGCGAATTTTTGGATCGGTCATGGTCGCTGTCTCTTCTCGTTCAAAATCAACCAGGTCGCCTTCCGCTCTCCCCCACGGAAGAAAAACCCTGTCTGCAATGTGGTTGCCTGGAAAAACTCCGCCAAAAACCGCTCCCGTATAAACTGCTCCTGCACAGAGGTTGCCATCATTTCACCCTCCGCAATGCAGGGCGCTCGCCCTCCAGCACGGCCTTCACGTGGGCGCGTGCGCGCGCCAGACGCGACATCACGGTGCCGATCGGTACGCCCTGGATGTCGGCGACCTCCCGGTAGCTCAATCCCTCGAGCATCACGAGCAGTAACACTGCACGCTGCTCCTCCACCAACGTTGCCAGCGCCTTGGCGATGTCGCGGCTCTCTGCTTCGGTCCCGCTCGCATCGGGATTGTTGTCGAGCAGCGGCATGAACTGCGGCCTTCGGGCCAGCGATCGTCGCCTGTTCTTGTTGAGATTGGTGAGGATGGTATAGAGCCAGCTCCTGACGTCGCCTCCGAGAAACAGCCGTTCCGAACGCAGTGCCCGCACCAGCGTATCCTGCACCAGGTCGTCGGCGATGTCGGCGTCACGGGTGAGCGCACGCGCATATCGTCGCAGCGCTGGTATCATGGCTTCTACGCTCTCGCGAAACGCCGTCATTGCATTCGATCCCAGGTCAGTGCGCAAGTCAGTCCGCAGGTCCGTCTGTTGGTTCAAGACACGGCAAGCCGTCGCTTCGTGCCGACGTCCCGAACGCCTCACACAACTAACACCAAAATAGAGCGGCTATTCCGCTCGCCGAGGTTGCGCGACAAACCGTCCCAACCTCGGCGGATTAGGGCTGTACCGGCCGAAGGCGCTGGTGTACCTCCAAACCCGAACGAACTCGATTGGAAACCGAATGCCGCAAGAATCAGCTTTGATGAAAGGCAAGCGTGGGGTGATCCTCGGCGTCGCCAATAACCGTTCGATCGCCTGGGGCATCGCCAAGGCTTGCCATGCGGCAGGTGCGCAAATCGCGCTGACCTGGCAGGGCGACGCTCTGAAGAAGCGGGTCGAGCCGCTGGCCAGGGAACTCGACGGTATCCTGCTCGGGCATTGCGACGTCACCGACCCTTCGACCATCGACGCGGTTTTCGAGGTGCTGAAGGAGAAGTGGGGCAAAATCGACTTCGTTGTGCACGCGATCGCCTTCTCCGACAAAGACCAGCTCGACGGCCGCTATCTCGAGACCACCGCGGACAATTTTTCCAAGACCATGCTGATCAGCTGCTACTCGCTGACCGCGATTGCCCAGCGCGCCGAAAAGCTACTCCTCGACGGCGGCTCGATCCTCACGCTGACCTATTACGGCGCCGAGAAATGGATGCCGCATTACAACGTGATGGGCGTGGCGAAGGCGGCCCTGGAGGCGAGCGTGCGTTATCTCGCTGCCGATCTCGGCGAGAAGAACATCCGCGTCAATGCCATCTCGGCCGGTCCGATCAAGACGCTGGCAGCGTCGGGGATCGGGGATTTTCGCTACATCCTGAAATGGAACGAATACAACGCACCGATGCGCCGCACCGTCACCATCGAGGAAGTCGGCGACAGTGCGCTTTATCTGTTGTCCGATCTGTCGCGCGGCGTCACCGGCGAAGTGCATCATGTCGACTCCGGCTATCACGTCGTCGGCATGAAGCGGCCGGATGCGCCGGATATTTCGCTCAGCAATTCCCTGAGCAAGGAATAATCGAAAGCCGCGATGCCCGCGCCGACCGTCTACTACATCCGCCACGGCGAAACCGACTGGAACGCGCAAGGAAGGTTGCAAGGCGCGCAGGATGTTCCGCTCAACGATCTCGGCCGCAGGCAGTCGGCTGGCTCGGGGCGCATCCTCGCCGATCTCGTTGCGCGCGATGGGCGAAGCGAGGCGTCGCTCAAATTCGTCGCGAGCCCGCTCGGCCGGGCGCGGCAGACCATGGAATTGGTGCGCGATGTCTTGAGGCTTCCGCCGCAGGAGTACGCCATCGATGATCGTTTGCGTGAAATCGGCTACGGGCAATGGGAAGGCTCGACGTTGGCGCAGGCGCAGGAAGAGGACCCCGATCTGTTCAAAAGGCGCCAGGCCGAGAAATGGACCGTGTCGCCGCCGGGCGGCGAGAACTATGTTTCGGTGCAGGCGCGGATGAGCGACTGGTACAATCAGCTTATTGCTGACACCGTCGCGGTCGCTCATGGCGGCACCGCGCGGGCGCTGATGGTGGCCTTGGGCTTTGAGACACCCGAAAGCGCCGCCGATCTTACGATCGAACAGGGCGCGGTCTACGTGTTCGGCGACGGCGGGTTGACGAAATATAGTTAAATTATTCCTCAACGCTCTCGTGTTCCCTCCCCCCTTGTGGGGGAGGGTTAGGGAGGGGGGTAAGCCACACAGGCCGGCGTCTGTGGCTCACCCCCCTTTCCAGCTCTCCCCCACAAGGGGGAGGCGCACGGTACCTGCCTCGCCGCTGCGCATCACCAAGGTTATTTGACCCTGCTTCCGCGGCACGTTACGAACGTTGACAAACAACGTTGATGCGAATTGTCAACGCCGGCGAACGAGCGCGAAAAGCCAAATGTCCTTCAACACCTTCGGCCACATGTTCCGGGTCACGACCTTTGGCGAAAGCCATGGGGTTGCGATCGGCTGCGTGGTCGATGGCTGTCCGCCGCTGTTGCCGCTGACCGCCGCGGACATCCAGCGCGATCTCGATCGCCGCCGTCCCGGTCAATCGCGCTTCACCACGCAACGCCAGGAGCCGGACACGGTAAAGATCCTCTCCGGCGTGATGGCGCACCCGGAGACCGGTGTACAGGTCACCACTGGCACGCCGATCGGACTTCTGATCGAGAACACCGATCAGCGCTCGAAGGATTATTCCGACATCAAGGACAAGTTTCGTCCCGGCCACGCCGACTACACCTACGAGGCCAAATACGGCCTGCGCGACTATCGCGGCGGTGGGCGTTCGTCGGCCCGCGAGACCGCGATGCGCGTTGCGGCCGGCGCGATCGCGCGAAAGATATTGCCGGGCGTCAACGTGCGGGCTGCGCTGGTGCAGATGGGTCCGCACAAGATCGATCGCGCGAAATGGGATTGGGACGAGATCGCGAAAAATCCGTTCTTCTGCCCCGACAGGGACAAGGCCGCGTTCTTCGAAGGCTATCTTGACGGCATCCGCAAGAAAGGTTCCTCGATTGGCGCGGTGATCGAGGTGATAGCCGAAGGCGTCCCGGCGGGACTGGGCGCGCCGATCTACGCCAAACTCGACGCTGATCTCGCCGCGGCGATGATGAGCATCAACGCGGTGAAGGGCGTCGAGATCGGCGCGGGCTTTGGCGCGGCCGAATTATCCGGCGAGGAAAACGCCGACGAGATGCGGATGGGCAATCAGGGCGTCACCTTCCTGTCCAACCATGCCGGCGGAATTCTGGGCGGCATCTCCACCGGCCAGCCGGTGGTGGCGCGCTTTGCGGTGAAGCCGACATCCTCGATCCTCTCGCCGCGCCGCACCGTCGATCGCAAGGGCGGCGAGACCGACATCGCGACCAAAGGCCGCCACGACCCTTGCGTCGGCATTCGCGCGGTGCCGGTCGGCGAAGCCATGATGGCCTGCGTGCTCGCGGATCATTTCCTGCGCCATCGCGGGCAAGTGGGCGGCTAGCTGTCGCAGCGGTCTACAGACCGTCACTCCGGCGCGATCAAAGCTTGGTTGACGCGCGGGACAGAAGTTTCCAGTCCGTGCCCTGCTTCTGCCAGTTCATCAGGATATGGAGATTGGTGTTGGTTTTCTTGCCGTCGGCGGCGGCCTGACTTTCGCCCAGCCAGTGGAAGCGCACGATCGCCGAATTGCCGACCACGCGAATACTGACGTCCTGGTAAGCCAGGGACAGGAATTTCGATTTTCCGTCGGTGGCGTTGGTGACAAAGGCCGCCCGGTCCTCGACCCGTCCGTCGGAGTGGCTGTAGCTGAGTTCCGGCGCGCAGAGCCCGTCCAAGGTCTTGGCGTCGGCGGCGGACTGTGCCGCGCGGAATGCCTCGACGTTCTTGGCGACCGCATCCTCATCGGCGCCCGCGAAGGCGGGAACCACGCCCAGCAGTCCAAGGGCAATTAGCGGCAACGCCAGTTGGCGGCGATCAATATTCATTGTTTCCTCCCTTGTTTCATTAATTTATGGGCGCAGTCTTGCAGCCGCTCCGTCCCTTGTCGAGCCTCCGTTGCGTCTCCTGGCGGCCAAATCGGACCGAGGAGCGCGCACATGTTCGCTGGGACGACGGGTCAAGTTTGATGTTTCGAACTCGCCTTGACCTCCCCGCAACTTGCGCCGCATGCTCATCCCATGGACGCACTCAACCTGCAGAAGCTGACCGACTGGCTCATCGACGGGGCGAGGTCGGCGCCCAATCCGCCGCAGATGATGGCGGAGACCTGTGAGCGTCTGGTCGCGGCAGGCCTCCCCCTCTGGCGCGTCGGCGTGTTCGTTCGCACGCTGCACCCGGACATTATTGGCCGCAATTTCATCTGGCGGCCGGGGGAGGAGGTGGCCGTCGGCAGCGCGAGCTACGACATGCTGGACTCGCTGGAATATCGAAACAGTCCGCTCGCGATCGTGTTCAATGAGGGGCGGGAAGTCAGATCGCTGATCGATGGTCCCGACGCCAAGCGTTTTCCGTTCTTCGACGACATGCGCGCCGAAGGTGTCACCGACTATATCGCCGTGCCGCTTCAGCAGATTGACGGCTCGGTTCACGCCTCGAGTTGGACCACCAAGCAGCCAGGCGGCTTCACCGATAAGCAACTCAACGCTCTGCGGTCGCTGATCCCGGCGTTGTCCCGGGTCATTGAGATCACCCGCATGCGCCGGACCGCTTCGAACCTGCTCGACATCTATGTCGGTAACCGCGCCGGCGAGCGCATCATGGGCGGCCAGATCCGCCGCGGCCACACCGATACGATGCAGGCGGCGATCTGGCTGTCGGATTTGCGCGGTTTCACGGCGCTGTCGGACCGGCTGCCGGCCGAGACCGTGGTGGATATTCTCAATCTCTACTTTGACTGTCAGGTGTCGGCGATCAAGACCCATGACGGGGAGGTCCTGAAGTTCATGGGCGACGGGTTGCTGGCGGTATTTCCGATCGACGAGTATGTCGGCGATATCGAGAAAGTCTGCGCGCAGGTCCTCGAAGCCGCCCGTGAGGCGCGCGCCAACGTCGAGGCCATGCAATATCCGATCGGTGAGACCATCGAACGCTTCCGCTTCGGCGTAGCACTCCATGTCGGGCGGATTCTTTACGGCAATATCGGTGGCGGCAACCGGCTCGACTTCACCTGCATCGGACCGGCGGTCAATCTCGCAGCGCGGCTGGAGAAGATGGCGAGCCGACTGCATCGCACCGTCGTGGCGTCGACTGCCTTTGTTCATGCCTGTCCCGGCGGCTGGACCGATTTGGGCGAGTATCCGATCGCGGGGTTTTCGAAGGCTGAGCGCGTCTATGGCTTAGAGGATGAGGCGCCGGGTATGGAGGCGGTCCTGTCGGCCGGTCATTCCTCCGGTTCGGTCGTGAACAGCAGCGGATAGCCCTTGGCGCGGCCGGCGTCGGTGGCGCGCGTCGCCTTGGTTTCGGCAACGTCCTTGGTAAAGACGGCTACCACGCAAACGCCGAGGCGGTGCGCGGTGATCATGACCTTGTGGGCATGGTCTTCGGTCATGCGGAACTCCGCCTTCAGGACCGAGACGACGAATTCCCGCGGCGTGTAGTCGTCGTTGATGAGGATGACCTTGTGCAGCCGAGGTCGTTCGGTCTTGGTCTTGACCTTGGTTTTCGGCTTGGTGACAGCATCGATCATTACGGCCAGCACCTCCTGACGCTCGGCGATCGTAGGATCGCGGGCAACATCGTCTGCCAAGAATACAGCCTTCGGACCCGTGTTGGAAACGGCGGATTCGCGATGGCGCCACTGCAGTGGCGGAACCGTTCACAGATCGTCGCCGCGTTGCCGCAAAATCTGCGATTCCGGCGGAAGGTGAGGCGAACCCCGCGCAAGATTGAGGCAGCATTGATTGAGGCCACGCCGCGGCTAACCTGAATGTGAACATCAAAGCGTGTTCCCGCTTTTCGTTGGCCACATTGCGTGTCAACATCATGCGACACGACGGGAGGGCCGCTGATGCGCTGGTATGTCTCGATCGGAGCGATGCTTGTCGCGGGTGCGATCGCCACAGGTGACGTCGCGGGCGTAGCGGCGCCGAACCCGGTCAATCAACCGAGCGCGCAATCGGCGGAAAAGGAAAATGCGCCGATTGTCGATGTCGAGCTCGTGATTGCGGTCGATGTCTCCTATTCGATGGATATGGATGAGCTCGCGGTCCAGCGCGAGGGGTATGCACAGGCGATCGTTTCCAAGGAATTCTTGCAGGCGTTGAAGAGCCTCCCGAATGGCAAGATCTCGGTGACCTATTTCGAATGGGCGGCATCGAGCGACCAGAAGATCATCATCCCGTGGCGGGTGATTGACGGTCCGGAGACGGCGGATGCGGTCGCCAGCGAAATCCTGCGAACGCCGATCCGCCGCGCCTCGCGCACGTCGATCTCGGGCGCGATCTATTTCGCCCTGCCGCTGTTCGAGGCCAATCCGTATCGCGGCTTGCGCCGCGTCATCGATATTTCCGGCGATGGCCCCAACAACAATGGCGCGCCTGTCCTCGGCGCGCGCGAGGCCGCGCTTGCCAAGGGGATCACCATCAACGGCTTGCCGATCATGGTGAAGGAGCCGTCCTTCTCGACCATGGATATCGAGAATCTCGACTGGTATTACGAGGATTGCGTGATCGGCGGTCCGGGTTCCTTCGTGGTGGCGATCAAGGACCGCGACAAGTTCAAGGAAGCGATCCGGACCAAGCTCCTGCTCGAGGTCGCCGGCCGCACACCCGAGGGCCGCATTGTCCCGGTGGCCGAGCGGGAGCCGCGCGTTTCCTGCCTGATCGGCGAGAAGATCTGGCAAGACAGGTGGGGACGGTGAGATGGTGAGGAGGCGCGTGAGCGCCGTCTCGAACCAAGAGGCCGTCCAGCATCAATCTCATCCTTCGAGACCCGTCGAAGGTGCTGCTCCTAAGGATGAGGGCCCTTTCACCGCGCAAACCGCGCCACCACTTCCACATGCGGGGTGTGGCGGAACTGGTCGACGGGGGTCACGCCCTCGATTTTATAACCGCCGTCGATCAGGATCCGTGCGTCACGCGCAAATGTCGCGACATTGCAGGACACCGCGACCACCATGGGAATTTTGCTGGCCGCGAGTTGTCGGGCCTGCGCCTGCGCGCCCTGCCGCGGCGGATCGAAGACGACGGCGTCGAAGTCGCGCAGCTCCTGCGGCACCAGCGGTCGCCGGAACAGATCGCGGGTCTCCACGTTGACCGGCTTGAGCCCCGGCGTCGACGTCGCTGCCTTCAAAAGCGCAGTCACGCTGCCGGCGTCGCTGTCGAAGGCAAAGACCCGCGATTTCACGGCCAGCCTCAAGGCAAAGGGGCCCACGCCGCAAAACAGATCGGCGATGTGTTTGGCGCGTTTGCAATGATCCAATACCAGCGCGGCAAGGGTTTCCTCGCCCGCCACCGTCGCCTGCAGGAACGATCCCGGCGGCAAGACGACCGTCGCCGCGCCGATCGCAATTGTGGGAGCCGCGCGCATCAACACCATCTCGCCGTGACGGGTCAGCCGCGCCAGCCGGTGTTGTTCCGCAACCCGCGACAATTTGCCGATCATCGCGCTAGGCAACGGCCCTGAGCCGCGCACATCGACATCGAGGCCGCTATTGGTCGCGGTGAGCTGGATGTCGAGCGGCTTTCCGGTTGGCTTTAACGGCTCGGCGATCGCCCACGCCGCGTCAAGCGCGCCGCTCAGGCCGGGATCAAGGATCGGACAGCGATCCACTGGAACGATCTCGTGCGAATTCGCCGCGGAAAATCCCACCTTGAGCACGTCATGGGTGCCCATCCGGGCATGAAGCGTCATTCGCCGCCGGCCGAGACCATGGGCGTCGATCAGCGGAAGCACGTCGCAGGCGATCCTGGCTTGCGCGAGTGTCTCGACGACGAGGTTGCGTTTCCACGCGCGGTAGCGCTCGGTTTCCCAATGCTGGATCGCGCAGCCGCCGCAGGTTCCAAAATGCTGGCAGAATGGCGCGATCCGTTCTGCGCTTGCGCGCTCGACTTCCAGGAGGCGTCTCCGGTCGGGATGATGGCCCGGGACGGGGCCCACCTCGACGGTCTCGCCGCCAAGCGTGTAGGGCACGTAGAGAGACTGGCCATCGACGATGGCCACGCCATCGCCAAGGTGGCCGACGTGATCGATGGTGAGGCGCTCAACCACGGCGCGCCCCGACGAAGAATTCGATATTGCCGTCACCGCCGGTGATCGGCGATGGAAAGACGCGGATGTCCGTGCATCCGAGCGACGCCGCGAACGCGGCGATGTCGTCGCAGATTGCCTGATGCACCGTCGCGTCGCGGATGATGCCGCGCTTGGAATGTTTTCGCGAGGCTTCGAATTGCGGCTTGACCAGCGCCAGCAGGCTCATCGGCGCCGCCGCCAGCGACAAAGCGACCGGCAGCACGGCTTTCAACGAAATGAAACTGACGTCGATGACGACAATGTCGGGTCGCGCGGGAAGGCGCTTGCCTTCAAAGGCGCGGATGTCGGTCTCCTCCATGGAAACGATCCTGGGATGGTCGCGCAACGAGGAATGCAGTTGTCCACGCCCGACATCGATGGCGAACACCAGGCTCGCGCCGTTGGCGAGCAACACCTCGGTGAAGCCGCCGGTCGATGCGCCAACGTCGAGACAGACATGGTCCTCGATGGCAATCGGATATTGCTCCAGCGCGCCCGAAAGCTTGACGCCGCCGCGCGAAACAAAGGGGTGCGCCGGCTGTGCCTGCAACACCGCATCGGCTGGGATGGTGTCGGAAGCTTTGACGACCGGCTTGTCGTTGGCCGAGACGAGGCCCGCTTCGATCGCCGCCTGAGCCCGCGCCCGGCTTTCGAACAGGCCGCGTTCGACCAGCAAGACATCCGCGCGCTTGCGGGGAGGGCGGTGGCTGCTATCGCGCCTGGCCAAGTTCAACCCGATGCCGGCTGATGCGAGGAGGCAAGCCGCTCGGCTGCAATGCGCACGCAGGCCTCGAATGCGGCCAGGTCGTGCCAGATATCGGTGGACTTTTGCGGTGGTGTCACCAGCGCGCAGCCGTGCAGATCGAGCGCGTGGATCATCATCAAATTATCCGCCAGCCCGAAATCCTCGACCGTCAAACCTTCCGCGTCGATCAAGCGTCCGTCGGAGGTCGTCACCTCGGTGAATTTACGCATCCGGTCGGCATAGGTGGAGGGGTCGTTGGTGTACCCGAGACAAAGCTTGCCGCGTCCTGCCATATAGCCAAGCTCAAACACCGTGCCGGCATCAGCGCCAGGTCCGCGAAACGGCGTGAGGTTGGCGATGATGGCACAGGCCTCGTTCATCATGGCTTCGTTGCCGCGAAAGATCTGAAGCGAGGCGTCCTTGGCCGCGAGGTCTATCGTATTGTCCAGCGGATAAAGCCCGACAAGTCCATGACGGGCGCAAAGCTGCACCTTGCGCCGCCCGATATCAACGGCATCGGGCAGAAAAACGTCGGGGCCAGCCAGGTATATTTTCATCTTTGAGCAGGCCGCACCGGTTCAGGCAGCTGAACCGGCTGCGCAGGGTCGCTTCAGGCGAGCTTCACCGTCTCGGTCTTGAAGTCCTTGCCGAGCGTCTCGAACACCTTGGCGACGATGCCCTTGGCGTCGAGGCCGGCGCGGGCGTACATCGCGCTCGGGGAGTCGTGGTCGAGGAAAACGTCGGGCAAAATCATCGAGCGCATCCGCAAGCCGCCGTCGAGCATGCCGTGCTCGGCCAGCGTCTGTATGACATGGGAGCCGAAACCGCCGATCGAGCCTTCCTCGATGGTGAGCAGGATTTCATGCTCGCGCGCGAGCTTCAGCACCAGATCGACATCGAGGGGCTTCATGAACCGCGCGTCCGCGATCGTGGTGGACAGTCCATGCGCGGCCAGTTCGTCAGCCGCCTTCTCGCATTCGGCCAGGCGCGTGCCGAACGACAGCAGCGCGATCTTGGTGCCTTCGCGAATGACGCGGCCCTTGCCAATCTCGAGCGGAATGCCGGCCTCGGGCATCTCGACGCCGCGGCCTTCGCCGCGCGGATAACGCACCGCGCTCGGACGATCGTTGATCGCGACTTGGGTCGCGACCATATGCACCAGTTCGGCCTCATCGGAAGCCGCCATGATGACGAAGTTCGGCAGGCAGCCGAGATAGGCGTTGTCGAACGAGCCGGCGTGGGTCGCGCCGTCGGCGCCGACAAGCCCGGCGCGGTCGATCGCAAAGCGCACCGGCAGGCTCTGGATCGCGACGTCATGCACGACCTGGTCGTAGCCGCGCTGCAGGAACGTCGAATAGATCGCGCAGAACGGCTTGTAGCCCTCGGTCGCAAGACCGGCCGCAAACGTCACCGCATGCTGCTCGGCGATGCCGACGTCGAAGGTGCGACTGGGAAAAGCCTTGTTGAAGATGTCGATACCGGTGCCCGACGGCATCGCCGCGGTAATGCCGACGATCTTGTCGTCCTTTTCCGCTTCCTTGACGAGGCTTTGGCCGAACACGTTTTGGTAGGCGGGGGCGTTCGGCTTGGCCTTGGCCTGCGTGCCGGTCGCGACGTCGAACTTGACCACGGCGTGATACTTGTCGGCGGACGCCTCCGCCGGGCCGTAGCCTTTGCCCTTCTGCGTCACGACGTGGACCAGGATCGGGCCGGTCTCCATGTCGCGGACGTTTTTGAGCACCGGCAAAAGATGGTCGAGGTTGTGGCCGTCGATCGGGCCGACATAATAGAAGCCGAGTTCCTCGAACAGCGTACCGCCGCCGACCATGAAGCCGCGCGAATATTCCTCGGCGCGGTTGGCGCGATCGGCGAGCACTTTCGGCAAATGTTTGCCGAGCTGCTTGGCGGCCTCGCGCAGCGAGCGATAGGTCTTGCCGGAGTAAAGCCGGGACAAATAGGCCGACATCGCGCCGACCGGCGGCGCAATCGACATGTCGTTGTCGTTGAGAACGACGATCAGGCGGGAATTCATCGCGCCGGCATTGTTCATGGCTTCATAGGCCATGCCGGCCGACATCGCGCCGTCGCCGATTACGGCAATGACGTTATTCCTGCCGCCGGAGAGATCGCGCGCCACGGCCATGCCGAGCGCGGCGGAAATCGAGGTGGATGAATGGGCGGCACCGAATGGATCGTAATCGCTTTCGGTGCGCTTGGTGAACCCGGACAGCCCGCCGCCGGTGCGCAGCGTGCGGATCCGATCGCGCCGTCCGGTCAGGATCTTGTGCGGGTAGGCCTGGTGCCCGACGTCCCAGATCAGGCGATCGCGGGGCGTGTCGAAAGTATAGTGCAGGGCGGTCGTCAGTTCGACCACACCGAGACCGGCGCCGAAATGTCCGCCGGTAACCGAAACGGCATCGATGGTTTCCTGGCGCAATTCATCGGCGACCTGCCGGACTTGTTCCACCTTGAGCCGGCGCAAATCCTCCGGGGTGTGAATCGTGTCGAGTAGCGGCGTCTTACTAAATGTGGTCACAGCGAAATTCCAATTTTGCAGGTCGGTATCATGGCCCCGACGGGAGATGGGTTGCGCAGGTTGAGCGTAGCGATATGCCAGACACCGGATGCCAGCTGAGCAGGGGCGGTTGCACCCGTCTCGATCAATTTATTGAGCTATTTGAAGTGCTTACCGTCGTCCAAAAAACACGGGAGACAGCCTTCGCCAGCCCACAGCCTTAAAGCTTTACACTAAAGTGGAGGCTAAAGCCAACCCGCCTCAGGGGTGGAGGAACGCACCCAGCTATGCGGTCGTACCCGAAATTTCAACCGCGAAGGTGGGCTTAAGGGTTCCATTTTGCCCAAATCGGGCGGATTGGCGTGGCTGGCGACGACTATTTCGGCGTTTCCCGCCAGGATCGGTCCGGCTGGCTCTTAACTATCTTTCGTATGGAGCGATTGCGTCGGCACGCGGTCGAAGCGCTCGTCATTCCACATCGAGCGGCTCGGTGCCGGTCGGCTGGCCGCTGGCATCGGTGGTGATCTTGTCGACCCGCGCTTCCGCCTGTCGCAGCAATTCCTCGCACCGCCGCTTCAACGCCTCGCCGCGCTCGTAGATGGTGACGGATTCCTCGAGCGGCACCTTGCCGTCCTCCAGCCGCTTGACGATCGATTCGAGCTCTTCAAGCGCGCGCTCAAAGCTCAGCTTCTTGACGTCGGCTTGGGTATTTTCGGCCATGCTGCTTTCCCGGGATGCGCTGTCTCAAGCCAGCGGATTCAACGATATTCATGCGGTTGTCGTGCGGCGCGAATCCGCGCCCATCAATGCATTGACGTGGCTGGCAACCGACTCTTTCAGGCCCTGGAGATCATAGCCACCCTCGAGCACCGAGACAATTCGTCCTCCCGCGCTGCGATCTGCGAGATCCATCAGCTTGCGCGTGACCCAGTCGTAGTCTTCGGCCTTCAGATTGAGCGACGCCAACGGGTCGCGATAGTGCGCGTCGAAACCGGCGGAGATGATGATCAGCTCGGGATTGAATTTGGTCAGTTGCGGCAGGATCACGCGCTCGAACGCGGCACGGAATTTCGCGCCGTCATCCTCCGAGGCAAGCGGCGCGTTGACGATATTGTCGTGCTCGCCGCGCTCGCCGCTGGCGCCGGTGCCGGGAAACAGCGGCATCTGGTGCGTCGAGCAATACATCACGCTCTTGTCGGCCCAGAAAATATCCTGGGTGCCGTTGCCGTGATGGACGTCGAAGTCGACGACGGCGGCGCGCGCGATGCCGTATTTGCGCTGGGCATGACGCGCGGCGATGGCGACATTGTCGAAAAAGCAAAATCCCATCGGTTTGTTGATCTCGGCGTGATGTCCCGGCGGGCGGACCGCGACGAACGCATTGTTGTGGGCGCCCGACATCACGGCATCGGTAGCGGCCACCGCGCCGCCCACCCCGCGCATCACCGCCTCCCAGGTGCCCGGCGACATCGACGTATCGCCGTCAAGATAGATCAGGCCGCTCGACGGCGCGATGCGCCGGAGTTCACCGACATAGTGCTCGTCGTGGCAAAGCGTGACCAGATCGAGGTTCCCTTCCGGCGCCTCGTCACGCACCAGGCTCTTGAATCGATCCTCGCCAAGCACCTGGGCGACCGCGCGCAGCCGGTCGGGGCGTTCCGGATGCCCGGGAGGCGTAGCGTGGTCGAGACAAGCGGTATGGGTAAGAAGAAGCGTCGTCATGCACTGCCCTGGCGCGTTCGATGCGCTTTTTGAGAGGGGACTAATCTAGGGGGTTACCGGCCTTTCGGAAAGAGCCCGGCCGCGGCGAAGATCAAAAGCAGGAGGTTTGGACCGTCATTCCGGGATGGTGCGCTGGCACCAGACCCGGAAATCTCGCGAATCTACGATGTGCAACTGCACATCGCAGCTCGATGCTTTGCACCGTCCCGCAAATGACGGAGTCCCTAATTCGATCGCGCGATGCGGCCGGCGGCTATGGATGCGATCGGGCTGTTGGCCCGGAAATACGCGTAGAGAGCATCGACGTCAAAGACGCCGAATTGCTGTGCGCTACCTTCCTTCAATACCGTAAAGCCGTCGCCGCCGACGGAGAGATAATTGTTGACCGTCACGCGATAGCTTTTGGCCCGGTCGATGCGCTCTCCGTTCAGCGACATTGAAGCTGCGACCACGCGCTCGCCATATGGCTTCGCGCCGTCCCAGCTGTAGCCAAATCCTTTCGAGACCTGGAGGATTCGCGGACGCTTCGGATCGAGCCATTGCTGCTCGAGCATGTTCTTGATCTGCTCGCCCGTCAGCGAGAGCGTGACGAGCTGATTGCGGAACGGCTGGCTGGCGAAGACGTCGGCATAGGTTACCGCGCCATCTTCCTGCTTGGTGATATCGGTGCGGATGCCGCCCGGATTGGTGAAGGCGATCACGGCACCGGCGGATGTGGTGGCGGCCAATTGCGCGTCGGCGATGATGTCGCCGAGCGTGCTTTCGCCCGCATCGTTGGGCGTGCGCGACAACGTTTCGGTGATTGAGCCGGCGCGGCGGTTGGCGATTGGCGCGGCGAATTGATCGTAGGCCGCAAGCAACGCGGTCTGTTCGGGATCCCTGGCGAGCGTGGCGGAGCGGACGATCAAATTGTCGGCCTTCGCGCTGACGACGTCGCGCGTAATCGGATCGAGCCTCAGGTCGATCGCGGTGACGAGGGTGCCGAATTTGTCGCCCGAGGTAACGAGCCTGCCATCGATCTCGCAAACATACGCCTCGTGAGTGTGGCCGCTGATCACGACATCGACCGCGCGGTCGAATTTCCTGACGATGTCGACGATGGCTCCGGATATGCCGGGACACTCGTTGTAATCGCCGGTCGGAAAGCCGCCCTCGTGGATCAGGACGACGATGGCTTCAACTCCGCGCGCCTTCAATTCCGGGACCAGCGCATTCACGGTGTCGGCCTCGTCCTTGAATTCAAGACCGGCCGCGCTGGTCGGCAAGATGATCAGCGGCGTGCCTTTGAGCGTGAGACCGATAAAGGCCACCGGAATCCCGTCGAATTCCCTGATCTCGTAGGGCGGAAAAACCGTCGTGCCGGTGCTGGTCTCAACGGTCGAGGCCGCAAGATAATGGAATTTTGCGCCCAGGAACGGATGCGGGCCCTGGCATTTGTCGATCGCGTGGCAGCCGCCGTTCTGCATTCGCTTGAGTTCGTCCTTGCCCTCATCGAATTCGTGGTTGCCGACAGCGGCGATTTCGAGCCCCATCATCGACATCGATTCGATCGTCGGTTCGTCATGGAACATCGCCGACAGAAACGGGCTGGCGCCGATCAGATCTCCGGCCGCGACGAAGATGGAATTCCTCGCGCGTTGCCGCAGCTGCTTCACCAGGGTTGCCATGTGCTCCACGCCGCCGGCTGCAACCGCGATCTTTTTCGACTTGTCGGCGGGATCGGCGATCCTGATCCCGCCGGCGGGCGGCCGCAGATAGCCGTGGAAATCGTTGATCGCAAGGATTCGCACGTCGACCGAAGCCGCTGAGCCATGGCGGGCGGGTCGACGAAGCCGCCTGAGCCATGGCGGGCCGGGTCGGGACAAGGGCGGTCAACGAGAGGGCAACAAGGGCCAGCGAAAGCGGATGTCTCATGACATTATAATAAGGGGCCAACACAACGATTTCACGAAGCTTTTCCAATTAGCTCCGGTAACGCAGCGCATCGACAAGCAGGGCAAACGCCGGCGTCGGCTGCCTGCGGCTTGGATAATAAAGGTGATAGCCGGAAAAGGGCGGACACCAATCTTCCAGCACCCGTTTGAGACGCCCCCTCGCGAGATGGGGCTGTGCGAGATCCTCCGGCACGTAGCCAAGGCCAAAGCCGGCCAACGCCGCATTGAGCATCTGGGAGGTGCCGTTGAAGACGAGTTGACCTTCGACGCGCACCTTGAGTTCGCGCGCGCCTTTCTCGAACTCCCAGGCGTACAATCCGCCCTGGGTCGGGAGGCGCAAATTGATGCAGCTATGACCGATCAGGTCCTGCGGCTTCTTCGGTTCGGGTCGCTTTCTGAAATAGGACGGCGCGCCTACGACGGCCATGCGCATGTCCGGCCCGACGCGCATCGCGATCATGTCCTTTGCCACTTGTTCGCCGCTGCGCACGCCGGCATCGAAACGCTGGGCGACGATATCGGTCAGCCCTGAATCGACTGATATCTCGACCTTGATGTCCGGGTACCGACGCAGGAACTTCACGAGCCTGGGCCAAAGCAGTGTGTCGACGGCATAGCCGGTGGCCGTGATGCGAATGGTACCGGCGGGCTTGTCCCGAAGTTCGCTCAAGGCTGCAAGCTCGGCATCGATCTCCGCAAACCGCGGCCCAAGCGTATGAAGCAGGCGTTCGCCCGCTTCCGTCGGCGCGACGCTGCGGGTGGTGCGAGTCAGGAGACGAACGCCCAGCCGCTCCTCGAGGTCGCGGATGGCGTGGCTCAGCGCAGACTGCGACAGCCCAAGCTTGGCGGCGGCCTTCGTGAAGCTGCGCTCGTTGGCAACGGCCAGGAAAGCCAGCAGGTCATTGAAGTTCTTTCCGCGCATTCATGAATCCAGCTCATAAGTCCATGCGTATTTTTAAGCCTAATCGACGGCCGTTGCATCTCCTAAATGATCCCCGGCAGGCAACGGAGGAAACCCATGGAAATCAGGCGAAACGGCGCGCGGCCGTCGGGCAGGGGGCCGGCCGATTATTTCACGGGCCAGGTTCGTGTTGACCCGTTGTTTGAGGCGCCGGCACCTGCGCGCGTACGCGGCGCCAGCGTGACGTTCGAACCAGGTGCCCGCACCGCATGGCACACCCATCCGCTCGGTCAGACCCTGATCGTCACCTCCGGGCTCGGGCGGGTGCAGCGTGTGGGCGGCGAGATCGAGGAAATCCGGCCCGGTGACGTCGTGTGGTTTGCGCCGGCCGAGAAGCACTGGCATGGCGCGTCACCAGCGACCGCCATGACACATATCGCCATTCAGGAAGAGCTCGACGGCAAGGTCGTCGACTGGATGGAGAAAGTCAGCGACGAGCAATATCGCGCCTGATCGAAGGATCTTTGGAGAAGCAACGATGCAAAAGCGCAAACTTGGAAACAAACTGGAAGTCTCCGCCATCGGCCTCGGCTGCATGGGGTTGAGCTTCGGCTACGGTCCGGCGGTCGATAAGCAGACGGGGATCGCGTTGATTCGCTCGGCCGTCGCTCGCGGCGTGACGCTGTTCGATACCGCCGAAGTCTACGGCCCGTTCACCAATGAGGAACTCGTGGGCGAAGCGCTGGCGCCGTTCCGCAAAGACGTGGCGATTGCCACCAAATTCGGCTTCGACATCGATTCCGTTACGGGTCAGCAGCGAGGGCTGAATAGCCGGCCGGCGCATATCAAGGAAGTCGCCGAGGCCTCGCTCAAGCGGCTGAGGACCGAGACCATCGATCTGTTCTATCAGCACCGGGTCGACCCGAACGTGCCGATCGAGGATGTTGCGGGCGCGGTGAAGGACCTCATTCGCGAAGGCAAGGTCAAGCATTTCGGACTTTCCGAGGCAGGGGCGCAGACGATTCGGCGTGCGCACGCGGTCCAGCCGGTCACGGCACTTCAAAGCGAATATTCGCTGTGGTGGCGCGAACCAGAGCAGGAGATTCTGCCGACGCTTCAGGAGCTTGGAATAGGCCTCGTTCCCTATAGCCCGCTGGGCAAGGGTTTCCTCACCGGCGCCATCAACGCGAGCACCACGTTCGACAAGTCGGACTTCCGCAACATCGTGCCACGCTTTTCGCCGGCTGCGCGCACGGCCAATCAGACCCTGGTCGATCTGCTTGGTCAGATCGCCAAACAAAAACGCGCGACATCGGCGCAAATCGCGCTCGCCTGGCTATTGTCGCAAAAGCCGTGGATCGTACCGATCCCCGGCACCACCAAGCTGCATCGCCTCGAAGAGAACGTCGCCGCCGCCAACGTCGAACTGACCGCAGACGATCTTCGCGACATCGGACGGGTCTTGTCGGAAGTCAGCGTGCAAGGCGCCCGTTACCCCGAACATCTGCAGGCGCTCGTCGGTCGCTGAACTTCTCACTCGGCAAGCTTGCGGGAAGAAGTAATTTGCTCACCCCTTCCTTCGCGACAGGAACGTCTTGAAGGCGGCCACCGCCTCCGGCGAACGCATTCGTTCGCCGAACAAATGGCTCTCCTGGTCGATCCGGCGGGTCAGCTCTTCCGGCGGCAACCTCAGAAGTTTCCGCGAGATCGCGACGGCCTCCGCCGGCAATGCGCAAATCTCGCGCGCCGCCTTGCGCGCTTCGGCTTCGACGTGGCCCGGCTCAACGATGGTATTGACGAAGCCGGCCGCGCGCGCGTCCTCGGCGTTGAGCGTGCGGCCCATCACCAGCATCGCAAACGCGCGCTGATGTCCCAAGGCGCGCGGCGCCAGCAGGCTGGAGGCGCCTTCCGGCACCAGGCCGAGATGGATAAACGGCGTCGAGAAGGTGGTTATGCTGCTCGCCAGAACGTAATCGCAGTGGAACAGCATCGTTGTGCCGATACCGATCGCGATGCCGTCGACGGCGGCGATGACAGGCTTTTCGTTGTGGACCAGCGAATAGAGGAATTTCACAGCGTTGGATGAGCGCGGCGCGGCGGTGTTCGAAGTGCCGTCTTTCAGGAAGTCTTCGAGATCGTTGCCGGCGGTGAATGCACCCAGTCCGCCCGAGATGATGATGCAGCGGATCGAAGGATCGGTCTGCGCGGAATTGATCGCCTCGCTCATGCCGCGATACATGTCTTGCGTGATCGCATTCTTCTTCTCCGGCCGGCGCAGCGTAATCATGCGAACGGCGTCCTCGTTGGTAACGATCAGGTGTGTGGTCATGGATGGCGGCCTTCGTTCTGGAGTATCGCGCTCCCTCTCCCGCTTGCGGAGGAGGGTTGGGGTGGGGGTGCTGCCACAAAACGCGCTGTACGCGTGGATGGACTTTCCCCCACCCGCCGCGCTTTGCGCGTCGACCTCCCCCGCAAGCGGGAGAGGTGAGGTTAGCGCCTGATAGGCTGTTCAATCCAGATCCACTGGCGCGGGTGGCTTGGCTCGCAAAAATATCCTACATCATCTTCTATTGTGCCCAAAGCGATTGGGTTTTTTCGACCTGACGCAACGACGCGCGAGGACCTCGACGATGCAGCTTACCGGGATACACCATCTGACCGCGATTTCGGCAAAACCGCGCGAGAATCTGGCCTTTTATACCGGTTTGCTCGGCATGCGGCTGGTGAAGAAGACGGTCAATCAGGATGACGTCAGCGCCTATCATCTGTTCTACGCCGACGGAAAGGCCAACCCGGGCACGGATCTGACCTTCTTCGATTTTCCGGCGCCGCCGGAGCGGCGCGGGACCAACAGTATCTCCGCGACCTCATTGCGCGTCGCGGGCGAAACGAGCCTCGGCTTCTGGCGCGATCGCCTGCGCAAGGCCGGCGCCCACACGGGCGACGTCACCGAAGTCGACGGCCGGCTGACGCTGCGGTTCGAAGATGGCGAAGGCCAGCGCCTGGTGCTGGTCGATGACGGCGGCGCGGGCACCGCCTCGCCCTGGGAGAGGAGCCCGGTGCCCGTCGAGCACCAGATCCGCGGCCTCGGCCCGATCGTGCTCGATGTGCATGATCTGGCGCGCACCTCGATGGTGCTGACCGCGGTCATGAACATGCGGCATGTGCGCGCCTACGCGGCGGCGGATGCGAAAGGAGAGATTCAGGTGTTTGCGATGGGCGAGGGCGGGCCCGCCGCCGAGCTGCACGTCGTCGAGCAGAAGAATTCGCCGATGGCGCGCCAGGGCGCAGGTGGAGTGCATCACGTCGCGTTCCGCACCCCCGACGAGATGCAGTATCACGCCTGGACCACCCGCTTGCGCGAACTCGGCATTCCCAACAGCGGCGAGGTCGACCGGTTTTATTTCCGCAGTCTGTATTTTCGCGAGCCCAACGGCATCCTGTTCGAGATCGCCACCGACGGTCCGGGCTTTGCCACCGACGAGCCCCTGGAAACGCTCGGCGAAAAACTCGCGCTGCCGCCGTTCCTCGAATCGCGCCGCGCCGCGATCGAAGCGGGGCTCAAGCCGATCGGGTAGAACGAAAACCGACGGTCGTCATGTCGGCAGCACCACTGGGCGTCATCGCCGACTTCTCGTCATGGCCGGGCTTGGTCCCGGCATCCACGTATTTGTCGTTCAGGTCACGCAAGGACGTGGAGGCCGGGCATGACGAATTCGAGAAAGCAAAGTTCCCGAATTCAGCGGCCGAAAGAGGCCCTAACCTCTCCACCGTACGGCCTTGGTTTGGTCAAACCGGGGTGAAGTCTGGGGCAAGTGGTAGCCGTAAATCCGCCGGCGGTTCTTGAAGCCGGTGACCCGACACGGAGTTCGGAGGACCAATGGATTCCTCGCTGAAGCCGAAACAAACTGACGATCCGCACGATTTTCTGGTGGCCGCGCCCGATGCCGTTCGCGTCGCGCCATCGGATGAAGAGATTTCCGATCTGTTGCGCGCGGCTGCGCGGCAAAATTCCGATGCGCAGGCCAAGAACGAGTCGGATCCGCTGGCCGAATTGTCGGTTCCCCCGGTCGATGCAACCTTTCGTCCGACAGCCGTCAACGACGATTTCATTCGCCCGCGCGGTCGCTCCGTCGGCCGACGGGCGATGCGCGCGCTCACCGCGCTCTTGATTGCCGCATGCGTCGGAGGTGCGGCCATGGCCTGGCAGGCCTCGGGCTATGCGGCCAAGAAGCTGGTCGCGAAGTGGATGCCGCAGTTTGCTTTGACGACATCGCTGCCACTGGACAAGATCGGGCTCGGTGCGGAATCGGCGCCGCCCGCCAAGGAGCCCGAAGTGGCGGACGCAGCGCCTGCGCAATCCGCGATCCCCGCTCAATCCGCGCCGGAAGGTGCTGCGGCCAACGCAGCCGCGCCATCTCCAGATGCGGCGCAGTTGGCGCGCGATCTCGCCAATGTCAGCCGGGAGGTCGAGACCCTCAAGGCCAGCATCGCCGAGCTGAAGGCGAGCCAGCAACAAATGGCGCGCGAGTTCGCCAAGTCTTCGGTACAAGCCAAGTCTTCCGAGCAAGCCAAGTCTTCCGAGCAAGCCAAGGCTTCCGAGCAAGCCAAGGCTTCCGAACAAGCCAAGGCTTCCGAACAAAACGCGCGGGCGAAGCTCGCATCAGTCCCGCCGCGTCCGCCGGTCGCGCCGCGCAAGCCAGCGCAAATCTATTCGCCCACGTATTCGCCGCCGCCGGCCGCCGTCAGGCCCACGCCGTCCTACCCCACGACCCAGGCTGCGGGTTCGGCTTTGCCGCCGCCTGCGCAACCCTACGCGCCGCGACAGGTTGAACCGTTGCCGCCGCCCGCGCCGCAGCAGCTACCGCCCGAACCAGGCTTCACGTCGGTGCCGCGCCCGCCGATGCCCGTGCAGTAAAGTGAACTTTAGCGTGGGAATTCAGCGGGATCGGTCCTTCACCGGAACCAATCCCGCCATTGTGGCTTATCGCGGATACAAACAGATATAAAGAGTGGGAGACTGCCATGAAGATCGCAACGATCGTTTCGGCTGGCGCTATGGTCCTCACCATCCTCGGCTCGGTGGCGTTGGCCCAACAAGAGCGCGCGGGAACGGTTACCGGAATCAACCGGCTCAACAATACCATCGCCATTCGACCGACGCAGAACGGCACCGTGGGTGCGAACACCGGCGGCGCTGCCGAAGACTTCAAGGTGCAGGGTGGGCTGTCGCTCGAGGACCTGCATGCCGGCGACAAGGTCTCTTTTTCCGCTACAGGAACAGGTGAGACCAAGACGATTACGAAGATCCAGAAGCAGTGAATTTCGGATTCGATGTTCAGAAGGCTGCGCGTTCCGCCTAATTTTTCGAGCCGGATCAAGCTGATGCTAGCTGTCCAGTCGTCCTGGTGAAAATAAATCCTTTCGCGTTTCCCCCAAATCAAATCCATATTCCCCGCCGTCCCGGCCTCGCTTAGAGGGGCGTATCGCGATCGTCACGAACGCTGGGGGCGGGATGCGGTGGACGTGGGCTGCGCAACTGACGAGAGCGCGCCCTGCGGACGGTGAAGTCGTGTGGTTCTGATGCCTCGACGCTGGCGTCAAGTTCTTGAGATGCAAGCTTCTTAGGGGCGACGGTGACAAGAAAGCCCGATCACCGGGAAGAGCGCGAAGGAAACCGTTAAAACCATTGCGCAGGGAAGGCCGGACTGTTCGGCGAACCTGTGGTGACTAACTCGCGTGTTTTCTACACACCCACGCGAGGCTGCGGGTGCGATCGCGCACCCGGCTTTCCCTGCGCCCTCTTTTTTGGGAGGAGCAAAAAGCTGAGCATCGCTCGGGCGATTTGCGCCGCGAGAAGGTGGAGTCGTGTCTTATTGGTTATTTGAAGTCGGCTCAAACTCGCGTCCCGGCCAAGCGAAGCGCCAGCCGGGACCCATGCCCACGAATGCTGATGTTCCGCGGAGCTGTGGCCCCAATCATAACCATGCCTTTATTACCCCAGCAGCACCGCGTCCGCGCCGTTCACGGCGTCCGCGCTGTCCATCACGGTGCGCTCCAGCGAGGGTGCCTGCACCGAAACGTTTTCGGCAAAGAAGCGCGCCAAGGTGACGTAGCGTTGCGGGTCGCCTCCGCCGAGACCGCGCGCGGCCAGGGCTTCGGCTGCCAGCATGCAGCCGCCGAGTGTCGAGCCGAACAACCGCAGATAAGGCGTGGCGCCGGCCAGGGCTTCGTTCGGTGCCGAGGCGACGCGCTCGAGCAGCCAGCGGCTGGTGCGATCGAGCGAGGCGAGCGCATCGCGCAATTTTGCGCCCGTCGTGCCGAACGCCGGATCGTTCGAGGTCTCGACCTGTTTGACGATCTCCTTGAGCTCGTCGAGCAGGACCCACACCGATTCACCGCCATTGGCCGCGAGCTTGCGCGTCACGAGGTCGATCGATTGGATGCCGTTGGTGCCTTCGTAAATGGGCGTGATGCGGGCATCGCGATAATGCTGCGCGGCTCCGGTTTCCTCGATGAAGCCCATGCCGCCGTGAATTTGCACGCCGAGCGAGGCCACCTCATTGCCGATATCGGTGGAGAAGGCTTTTGCGATCGGGGTCAGCAGCGCGCCGCGAGCCGCCGCGGCCGCGCGCGTCTTGGCATCGGTGGCGCGAACCGAAACATCGAGCGCAACGGCGGTGGCATAGCAGATCGTGCGCGCGGCGGCGGTGAGTGCGCGCATCTGCATCAGCATGCGCTTGACGTCGGGATGCACGATGATGGGATCGGAATCTCCGCCCGCCTTGCCTATGGCGCGGCCCTGGCGCCGTTCCTGCGCAAAGGCCAGCGCCTGCTGATAGGCGCGGTCGGCGATGCCGACGCCCTCGAGACCGACGCCGAGCCGCGCCTGGTTCATCATCGTGAACATGCAGTGCATGCCGCGATTTTCTTCGCCGATCAAATATCCGATCGCGCCACCCTTGTCGCCCATCGTCATGGTGCAGGTGGGGGCTGCATGCATGCCGAGCTTGTGCTCGATGCCGGAGGCGTAAATGTCGTTGCGCGCGCCCAGCGAGCCATCGGCATTGACGAGGAATTTCGGGATCAGGAACAGCGAAATGCCCTTGGTGCCGGCCGGCGCATCCGGCAAGCGCGCGAGCACGAAGTGCACGATGTTGTCGCTCATGTCGTGATCGCCATAGGTGATGAAGATTTTTGTCCCCTTGACGCGATAGGTGCCGTCGCTCGCGCGCTCGGCGCGGGTGCGCAGCGCGCCGACATCCGATCCTGCCTGCGGTTCGGTGAGCTGCATGGTGCCGGGCCATTCGCCGGACACGAGCTTCTCGAGATAAATCTTCTTCAGCGCGTCGCTGCCATGGGCCTCGAGTGCCTCGATCGCGCTCAGCGTCAGGAGCGGGCAGAGGCCGAAGGCGATGTTTGAGGCGCTCCAGATTTCGGTGCAGACCGCGTTGATCGCAAGCGGAAGGCCTTGGCCGCCGAATGCTTCCGGTCCGGAGACCGCGTTCCACCCGGCTTCGGTCCAGCGACGGTACGCATCGGGCCAGCCGGGGGCGGTGGTCACGTTGCCGCCGTCGAGCTTGATGCCGTGTTCGTCGCCGACACGGTTGAGCGGCGCCAGCACGTCGGAGGCAAAGCGGCCGGCCTCTTCCAGCACGGCGGCGGCGATATCATGATCGAAATCGCCGTAATGGCCGGCTTTCACGGCAGCCTGCAGGCCGGCCCCATGATTGAGGGCCAGCAGCATGTCGGTGATCGGCGCGCGATAGGTCATGGCCTTTGGTCTCGCTTTGGCGTTCGAGGGGCTTGTCGTCTTCCCATGAAACGGGGTGTCCCTCAACTCCCCGATCGGGAGAATCGGGCCGCCCAGGCAGGGGGTTTGGGGGCCGGGGAAGGTGGAATTCGCGCAAGGAAATTGCCGCGCCACCGGGCGGCAAAAAGGGAAACAAGATTCGGCCTGAAATCAGCCTCTACCCTGTTGAAATGGTTCAACTCCCTCTATAGACCGGCGTTGCCGGAGGGAATTGGCGCAAGGCGCGCGCCTGTTCGCTTTCCGGTCATTGGGGCGTCGCCAAGTGGTAAGGCAGTGGATTTTGATTCCACCATGCGGAGGTTCGAATCCTCCCGCCCCAGCCAGGATTTTTACAATTAAATCAGCTGCTTATCGAATCTGACAGATCTTCATTCTGAACGGGCGATTGTCTTCCTGTTCTTTTCCACGTCAGCGTCCTCAACATCAAGCGCGCGAATTCGATGCGCAAGCAATACTAACTCGTACGACAACAAAAGAAAACATCGATCTTGTTGGATGCCATCGGCGAGGATCGAATATTGGCGCGCTTCTTCGAGTTCATTCGTAGCCTGGCGTAAGTCAGCGAAGATAAGCGTAGCAGAATTACTTGCGCGCTTCCGACCCGCCTTCATCATTGCGATCGCTCACAATTTATAGAGCATCCAGACGGCAGGATCGTCGGCTAAGAAACGGCATTAAGGCAGTCTATTAGAATGTTGGCGTCGAATAGTGCCTTGGTCGAGCTGTTCCGTTAATCAGCGCTGGATCAGAACGTGGTAGCGCCCGCAAACTGGCCAGCGCGACGTTAGCCACCTCAAAATCCTGATCCCCGTGTCCCGAGCCGATGCCGATTCGGTGAGTGGTTGGCAACGCGACGTTTGGCGTTTCCTCTACCAGATCAATACCGTGACGTCTCCTCACGGTGGCGAAGCAGATGAAAGACACCCAAATTGACCTTGGCCCTTGACGTGTTTTTCAGAACTCACGCATCAGCCGCGTCGAGTCTTGAATTTTGTCGT
>CAVUHE010000006.1:0-25261 GCA_963741185.1 uncultured Alphaproteobacteria bacterium
GTCGTCCGTAAGCTACCTTGGTCCAACGCGCATTCCGACATGTTCACGTTTCGAGCTGCACTGAGATTAGTGTGGAATTTTCCTTTGTCGGAATACTGGAATGCCACGACGACGAGATAAGGTCCTATGCGGAATAAGCTCGCCCGGTTAGAGCCGGAAATTGCCAAGATAATCTCGCGATTGGCGCCCGTCGAAATTGTGAAGGGGCGATCGGATCGATCCGCACATTGGGGTCGGGGCGAATTTCGACTTGAGAACTTCAGCAAACCTTGCCGTCTTACGGTGTGTTTGTCCGTTGACACCGGCCCGCCCGTCGCGGACCAGCTGTCCGTCAACCCGCCAAAGCCGTTGGCCAGGCCGCCTCTACTCGTGAGATTAATTTCCGAATTGGATTTCGTTAACCCCGCTTGCTAGGTTGCGGCATGACCAACGTTCTTCCCGACACTATCCGACGCCTCTACACCGATCCCGGCGAATATATCGATTGTGATCATCCGACCGTCCGGGATTTCGCCAGCGCCGCCGTTCCGGCGAACGCCAGCGACCGCGAGAAGTCCAGTCTGCTCTATAAGGCGGTGCGCGACGGCATCCGCTACAACCCTTACGTCAACATGCGCACGCCCGAGACGTTCCGGGCCTCCAGCGTGCTTGCAGCTGGCAACGGCTATTGCGTTGGCAAAGCGGCGCTTTACGCCGCCGCCTGCCGCGTCCACTTTATTCCCGCCCGCGTCGGATTCGCCGACGTACGCAATCACCTCACAACTGAGAAGCTCCGTCAAAGCATGGGCACGGACGTTTTCACCTGGCACGGCTTCACTGAAGTCTATGTGGACGGTGCCTGGCGCAAGGCAACCCCAACCTTCAACGCCACGCTCTGCGCCAAGGTTGGCATTCATCCGCTCGATTTCGACGGCCACACCGACGCGCTTCTGCATCCATTCGACGGCGCGGGCCGGACCTACATGCAATATGTGAACGACCACGGGTCGTACCACGACGTTCCCGCAAGATTCCTAATGCGGGAGATGGCGCGCGACTATGCCAACATGCAGGTTGAGGACCTGTCTGGCCGCGACATGGAGCAGGAAGCCGCCGGTCGCACCAAATAGTCGTTCGCGACGCAGATATCCAGCGACATGTGCGCTTCAGCCGTCCCGCAGCATCTCGCGCAGCCTGAACTTCTGGATTTTTCCCGACGGCGTCGCCGGCATGGCGTCGCGCACGATAAGTCGCTCGGGAATGTATTGCGCGGCGAGCTTCTGCAGCTTCAGAAATTCCGTCATGGCGGCAAAGTCGATCGTGTGGCCCGCTTTCGGCACAATGACGGCACAAGCGCGCTCGCCCAACCTTTCATCCGGGTAAGCGACGATGGCGACTTGGGCGACGGCGGGGTGCCTGTACAACAAAGCCTCGATCTCGACGACGGGTATGTTCTCGCCGCCTCTGATGATGACGTCCTTGGTGCGACCGCTGATACGGATATAGCCGTTGGCGTCCATGCGCGCGAGATCGCCGGTTTCGAGCCAGCCGTCGGCATCGGTGGCGTTCCATTGCGGACGCTTCAAATAGCCGCCGAAGTTCGAGCTGGAGCGAACGACAAGCTTGCCGGTCTCTCCGGGCGGCAAAGTCTTGCCTTCGGCGTCGATGACCCTGACCTCTGCACCGGGCAGCGCGCAGCCGTCGGTCGTGAAGGCAAGAATATCATCGTCCTCAGGCTTGATTAGCGTGACTGCGCCGTTTTCTGTCATCCCCCAGGCCGAAACGATCTTGGCACCGAGCGTGCCGCGGGCTTGTTCGACCAGCGGTCCCGGAATCGGCGCGCCGGCGCATAAAAAGATCTTGAGGCTCGGCACGCCCCCGGTCTCCGATACCGCGCGCGTGAGATCCGTCAGAAAGGGGGTGGACGCCATCGTGAAGGTTACGCCCTCTTGGCGTATGAGTTCGGCCGCCTTTGCCGGATCCCAAATATCCTGCAGCACGACGCTTGACCGCAGCATGATCGGCATCATCAGGCCGTACATGAAACCGGTCTGATGGGCCATCGGCGAAGCCATCAGAACGATATCGTCCTTTCCGAGCTTGAGACGTTCCGCATAGGGAATGATGTTCGCCATGAGCGTATTGGCCGAGTGCATTACGCCCTTCGGCTCGCCGGTCGTGCCCGAGGTGTAGATCAGTTGGGTGATATCGTCGGGGCCGGGCCGGTTCGTTGTCAGTATCTTTTGCGCGTCCGGCTCCTTCTCCCATTCGGGCTGGGTCAACAGCGCATCGAAATCGTCTGACCCTCCACCGTCAGCGACGACAACGCGTTTCAGCGATGGCAGCTGCGGTTGAAGGCTTCTCGCCATCGCTTCATGATCGAAATTCCGGAATTGCCTGGGAACGACAAGTACCTTTGCCTCGCCATGCTTCAGCATGAAGCTGAGCTCGCGCTCTCGAAAGATCGGCATCAGCGGATTGAGGACTGCACCTAACCGCGAGCAGGCGAGGTACAAAAGGCTGAATTGCCACCAGTTGGGCAATTGCATGGCGACGACATCGTTGCGCCCCACGCCAAGGCGGGACAGTCCGACCGCAATTCGATCGGTGAGGGCTGCAAGCTGCCGGTAGGTGAACCGGCGGACCTCGGCGGTGTCCTGCCGGACCGCAGTCAGTGCGAGCTTGTCCGGGCAGGCGGCACAACAAACGTCAAGATCGTCGTTGATCGTGCGATCGTGCCAATATCCGCGGGCAACGCTCTCGGCGCGGCGCGGGGGCAGAAGAACGGCATCGAATTCCATGGGGCGTCTCCTGTAACGGTTGAGCAACATACGTTTTTCAGACCGGAACCGCTGGGCCGCCTGATGGCGGTCTTAAATGTGGTTCGTTACTTGGAGAATTTGCGGAAGTCGGGTTTGCGCTTCTCCTGCAGCGCCTTGACGCCCTCGCGAGATTCCTCAGTGTCGTAGTAGAGCTTGAGCGCATACATGCCCATGCCGGCGATGCCGGCCTGATGGGCGGTATCCATGTTGAAGCTGCGTTTGGCGATCGCGATCGCGGTCGGACTGCGCTCGCACAATTCCTCACCCCACTTCTGGACTTCGGCGTCGAGCTGATCATGCGGCACGCAGGCATTGGCGAGCCCCATCGCGACCGCTTCCTGACCGCTGTAGCGGCGGCACATGTACCATATCTCGCGCGCCTTCTTTTCTCCGACGACCCGGGCCAGAAATGCGGTGCCGTAACCGGGATCGACCGAGCCCATCTTCGGGCCAACTTGGCCAAAAACGGCCTTCTCCGAGCAGATCGTCAGGTCGCATATCGTGCACAGCACGTTGCCGCCGCCGATGGCATAGCCTTGTACGCGCGCGATCACTGGTTTTGGTACGTCGCGTATCGCCGCATGCAACTCTTCCATGGGCAAGCCGACCGTGCCTCGACCATCATAATTGCCATCGTGAGCCGACTGGTCGCCGCCGGTGCAGAAGGCACGATCTCCCGCGCCCGCGAGCACGATTGCGCCGATGTCCTTGTCGTAGCCGGCCTTGTACAGGGCCTTGATCAGTTCGTCGCAGGTCTTGCCACGAAACGCATTCATCTTCTCCGGCCGGTTGATAATGATCCAGGCCACGCCGTTGCGGATCTCGTAGATGAGGTCTTCGAATTCCATAATGTTTCCTCCCAAGTAAGTCGGCTGGATTGAGATTGGTTGGGCTCTCAGGGTAGCGTTCGCGGTTGTAGCATTCGATGTGTCCCGATGTAGCGGGGCGCTAGCATAGTGTTTGTCAAGAATATCCTTTGTCCAAAATGGGTGCGTCCGCGAAGCACGGTTATAGCGCCGGCCAGATACCGCCCGACACGGCGACGATTTCACCCGTGATGTAGGAAGCCTCGTCACTCGCTAGGAACAGGCAGGCGTTGGCAATGTCGGCCGGCTCACCAAGGCGCTTTAACAGCGGTTTCGCCGCGTAAAAGGCGAGCTCGTCCGCCGACATTCGTTGCAGCACCGACGTTCGAATGGTGCCAGGCGCAATGCAGTTGACGTTGATGTGCGGCGCGAGCTCGATAGCCATGGTTCGCGTCAGCGAGGCCACCGCCGCCTTGGCGGCGCCGTAGTCGGCGTTGCCCATCTCGCCCGCGAAATTGATCGACGAAATGTTGACGATCTTGCCATATTGGCGCTCGAGCATGATCGGCGCCAACAGTTTAGAAAGGTGCAGGATGCCCTTGGTGTTGAGCGCGAATGTTGCGTCCCAGCGTTCCTCCGTCATCGTCACCATTGGTTCAAATAACACCTTGGCCTTGATGCCGCCGACAATATTGACAACAATGTCGACGTGGCCGACGGCAGCGCGCGCGGCCGTGACCATCGCTGCCGCCTCACCCGCCTGTGTGATATCGGCGCGTTCGGCGGTCAGCTTGGCTCTGGTCCCCAGTAGCGGAGTGACCACGGCGACGGACTCGGTGAGCCGACTTCCCGAAATGTCGGTGAGGATGAGCGAGGCGCCCTCGCGGGCGAACAGCTCGGCGACCGCTCGCCCCATCGGTCCGCCGGCACCTGAGACGAGAGCTGTCCGTCCTTGCAACCGCATCATTCTAGTCCCCCCACTCGGCCTCAACGCCGTGGCGCCGCCACCATCTTTCGTAGCTCCTCGACAGCCTCGGGATTGACCAGGGCCGAAAGATCACCGGCTTCTTCGGCGAGCAGTACGGCCCGGATCACGCGGCGCATAGTCTTCAGGTTGCGGGTACGTGGCAGATCGCGCACGAACAGCAACTGCTTCGGTCGAAACGAACTGCCGAGGCCTGCGACAACTGCGTCGGAAAGCGCGGATGCGAGTTCCGAACTGGGCCTCTCGCTCGGTCCGGCTACGACAACGCAGACGACCGCCGAGCCTTTGACGGGATCGGGGACCGCGACTGCCGCGGCATCGCTGACGCGGTGGGTAGCAAGCAACAGCGCCTCGATCTCGGCCGGACCGGTACGCTTGCCGGCGATCTTGATCGTGTCGTCGGAGCGACCGTGGATGAACCATGAGCCGTCGACGTCGCGCGAGGCCCAGTCACCGTGCACCCACATCCCCGGAATCCTGCTCCAATAGTTTTCAATGTAGCGCTCAGGGTCGCGCCACAATCCGCGAGTGGTACCGATGCAAGCCTGGCGCATCACGAGTTCCCCCACTTCGCCGGGGCCTACGCTACAACCGTCCTCGTCTACAATGTCCGCGCCGGTGCCCGGTATCGGACCAGAGAAACTTGCCGGCTTGATCGGGTAGAGCACATTAGTAGCGACCAGACCGCCGAGTTCGGTGCCCCCCGAATAGTTCATCAAGGGGCCGCGTCGGCCGAGAGCATTCTCGTAAATCCACATCCAGGAATCCCGATCCCACGGCTCGCCGGTCGAGGCCACCACGCGCAACGAAGAAAGGTCATATTTCGAAATGCCGGCCGTTCCGTAACGCATCATCATGCGTGCAAGCGTCGGACCGCAGCCAAGAAAGCTCACTTTGTGGTCCTGTACCAGCCGCCACAGGCGGCCGGTCTCCGGGTAGTCCGGCGTGCCCTCGGCCAGCACGCAGGTTGCGCCGGCGAGCAGCGCCGCTGTCACCTGAAGCGGGCCGACCAGCCAGCCGAAATCGGTCATCCACATCAACCGGTCGTCCGGCTTCAGGTCAAAGCACAGGATGAAGTCCTCGCCGGTCTTGACGATGACGCCACAATGAGTGTGCACCGTGCCCTTCGGCCGTCCCGTGGTGCCGGACGTATGGGCGATCATCAAGGGATGCTCGGCAGCCAGTTCAACCGCCGCAAAATCGTCGCGGCCGCATGCCGCCACATCACTCCACCACGCGTCGCGGCCGATCTGCATCGACACATCGTTGCCGAGCCGCCGGGCGACCACCACATGGCGGATTGTTGGCACGCCTTTGATCGCCTCATCGAGCACGCTCTTCATCTCGACCGACTTGCCGCGGCGCAGCGAACCATCGGCCGTGACCACCGCAACCGCGCCGGCGTCGTTGAGCCGCACCGCGATGGCGGCGGCACCAAAGCCCGAGAACAGCGGCAAAATGATGCAGCCGAGACGCGCAAGGGCGAGATAGGCGACAGCAACCTCCGGCACCATTGGCAGATAGATGCCGACAGCGTCGCCGCTTTTGAAGCCGAGCGCCGCAAGGCCGGAGGCAAACCGATTCACCTCCTTCGCGAGTTGCTGGTAGGTGAGGCGGCTGCGGCTTCCGTCCTCGCCTTCCCAGACAATTGCGTCGTGGCTGCCGCGGCCGCGCGCGATATGACGATCGAGCAGCGGCAGAGTCATGTTGCCGGTCGCGTCGATGCACCATTGTGGCCACTCGATTCCCTTCGACTGGTCCAGCACGCGGGAGTAGGGCTTCACGAACTGCACGCCGAGGAAGCGGATCAGGGCGTCCCAGAACCATTCCGGGTCCAGCGCCGCCTTGCGCTCCAGCATCGGATAGCTGGCAAGGTTCTCTGCTGCGATGAAAGCTGCCCAGTTGCTTTCCCGCTTGAACGCATCGCTCGGATACCAGACGAAGCCGCCGGCCGTGTCGTGGCTTCCAGTCATTTCAACGGTCTCCCGCCGCATCGAAATCGCAGACGACGATATCGGCGATATGCGGCATCATGAATGCCTTCATCTCCTGGTGCACGGGCGATATCTGATAACGATCGTGGTCGGCGGAGTTCTCGAACGTGCCGATCACCGTCCAGTCATAGCCCTTGCCCCGCAAGGCGACGTTGCGGCCGAATTGGTAGTCCAGCACGTAGGGGAGCTCGTGGCGGATCCGCTCTCCAAAGCCGCTCACCCGTGCAAGGAAGCCGTCGTCGGCATCCGTCAGCCGCATCAGAACGACGTGATAGAACATGACTGTCATTCTTCCCTTGTCGCACGCCGCTGTCCCGCATCGTTCTGACAGAACCGCCAAACGAACGGGTGACCTGACGTCCCGCTATTGACACTCCAGACTGAATGAACGATCATTCTATCAAAAGAAGGGGGTAACCGCAATCATCTTGCGGAAGAGGAACGGTCGGTTGGAGATGCCAACGAAGCAGAGGGCACGAACAGGTCCTGGGCCCGTGTCGCAGTTGCAGTCGGCGCCCCCGGGAACGCTGTCGTCAACAGCTGTCGTAGACGGATGAGGATCGCCGATGCTGGTGCAGATCCTCAATGGTTTGGTCTACGGCGGACTCCTTTACATCGTGTCGGTCGGGTTGGTGCTGATCTTCGGCCTGCGCCGGATCGTCAACTTTGCTCACGGCAGCCTGTTCATGCTCGGCGCCTATGTGGGCTTCAGTGTCGCCGCGATGGGCGGCTTCTGGGGCGCCATTCTGGCCGCGGCGATCGTGCTGGCGCTGGTGGGCGCGCTGCTCGACATCACAATCCTGCAGCCGCTGCAGCGCGAGGATCCGATCGTCACCGTGCTGGTGACTTTCGGCCTTTTGTTGATCCTTGAGGACTTTGCTCAGTTCGTTTGGGGCAAAGATTTCTTAAAAATGCCAGTGCCTTCGATGTTTTCAGGCTCAGCGTTGATCTTCGGCGAGAGCTTCCCGGTCTACCGACTGGTGGTCATCGCGGTCGCGGCGTTGGTCGCACTCGGCCTGTCGGTGTGGCTCCGCATCAGCAAGATTGGCCTGTACGTGCGCGCCTCCAGCGCCGACCCGCTGACCACCGCGATGCAGGGCGTCAATACCGACCGGGTCAGCGTGATCGTGGTGGCGCTCGGGGCGGCACTCGCCGGCATTTCCGGCACTATCTCCGCGCCGCTCCTGGCGCTATCACCCTCAATGGGTAGCTACATCCTGATCGAATCCTTCATCGTCGTCGTGGTCGGAGGCCTTGGCAGCTTCGCTGGCGCCTTCATCGCCGCGATCGTGATCGGCCAAGTGCACAATCTTGGCCTGGTCTATGTGCCGTGGGCCGCTACGATGATCCCGTTCTTGCTGATGGTTGCCGTGCTGATCTGGCGCCCAACCGGCATCGCTGGGAGCCACGTCTGACAATGACCGACATCCTGGCCACCAAACCAACCGTCACCCGCCCTTCCCCACCACGTCTTGCACTCGCGCTTGCCTCCGCAATCGGCGCGTTCGCAATGGGCGCGCTGATTGCGGCAACAATCCAGTCCAACCTCATGATGACGCTGCTTACCCAGGCGATCATCTCCGGCATTCTCGCCACCGGCGTCGGGTTTCTGATGCGCCAGAACGGCGCCGTCTCGTTCGGACACGCGGCGTTCTACGGCATCGCCTGCTACGCGATCGCGCTAGCCATGAAGTTTGGCGCGATGCGGGTGGAAGTTGCCATCATGCTGGCGCTGGTACTGCCGACGGCGCTTGCCTTCATGCTCGGCCTCGTGATCGTTCGGATTCCCGGCGTCGCCTTCTCGATGCTGACTCTCGCCGTCGGCCAAGCGTTCTACGAATTCGCCATGAAGGCCCGGCAGGTCACCGGCGGCGAGGACGGCTTCTCGGTTAACCTGTCATCGACCGTCTTCGGCATCCCGACGGCGATATTCCAGGACCCGCACAGCATGTTCGTGGTGAGCTGGAGCGTGCTCGTTTTGATCATTTTCGGCCTGGCCCTGACCGCGGCAAGCCCGTTCGGCCGCTTGACCATTGCGATCCGGGAGAACGAGGAGCGGGCGCGCTTTATTGGCTACGAGACAACGCTCCCGCGGGTCTTGGTGCTGACGCTGTCGGCCTTCGTCACTGCGGTCGCCGGTGTGCTGTTCACGCTCTACAACAGCTTCGTGTCGCCCGATGTGCTGCACTGGAGCTTGTCGGGGTCCGCCCTGATCATGGCGATCATCGGCGGTCCGCGGCTGGTCTGGGGCCCGGCCCTTGGCGCCATCATTTTCTTCTTCGCCAAGGATATCGCTGGCGATTTTACTGAGCATTGGCAGGGCATCATCGGCGTCATCCTGATCGTCGTCATGCTGGTGCTCCCGGTTGGCCTGGGCGGCGCGCTCGCAAAGCTTTGGCAGAGGAGGCTGGGCCATGGCTGAGACCTGCGCGATCGAAGGCGACCAACTAACCCGGCAGTTTGGCGGGTTCCGCGCCCTCAAGGGCGTCGACCTTGCGGTGCCGCGAGGGGAAATCCGCGGCTTGATCGGCCCGAACGGCGCCGGCAAGTCGACCCTGATCGACGTGCTGTCGGGCCGCGCGCCACGCTGGTCTGGCACCGTCAAAATGTTTGGTGCCGACATCAGCGCCATGACGGCGCAGCAGCGCCGCCGCGCGGGTCTCGCGCGTTCGTTCCAGCGCACCAACATCTTTCCGGATCTGACCGTGATAGACCAGCTCGAGCTTGCGGCGCGGGCAGCCGAGACGCCCAACATCGACGAGATCTTGGCCGAATTGAACCTGGCGGCACTCGCCTTCAGGCGGGCCGCCGACATCTCATACGGCGACCAGCGTCGGCTTGACCTCGCGCTCGCATTGATTGGCCGGCCGAAGATCCTCCTGCTCGACGAGCCGGCAGCCGGCCTGTCGATCAAGGAATCGCTCGAACTCGCCAATGGCCTCAAGGATTTGGCGGCCCGCTGGGGCGTCACCGTTCTATTGGTCGAACATGACATGGAGGTCGTTTTCTCGATCTGCGACCGCATTACCGTACTTCACCTCGGCGCCATCCTCGCCGAAGGGACGCCGGAGGAGATACGCGGCGTTCCAGAGGTGGTCACAGCCTATCTTGGAAGTTCCCTATGAGTGAACTGCTCGCCTTCAGCAACGTCGTGTCTGGCTACGGGGACGCCCGCATCCTGCATGACGTCGATCTGACGATCGGCGATGGCGAGCGCGTCGCAGTCCTCGGCCGCAACGGCGTCGGCAAGACGACGATCGTCAACACCTTCCTCGGCGTGGCCCGATTGTTGAGCGGCGAAGTTCGACTTGCCGGAGAGCGCTATTCGCCGATCCGGCATTTCATGGCTGCGCGGCGCGGCATCGCCGTCGTACCGCAGGGCCGCCGCATCATCCCGACCTTGACGGTGCGGGAGAACCTGGTGATCGGCGGCGCCACCGGCCGCGACAAGCCCTGGACCCTCGACCGCGTGTTCGACTTGTTTCCTATCCTGCGCGAGCGGGCAAACACGCCGGGTACCGCATTGTCGGGCGGCCAGCAGCAGATGCTTGCGATCGGGCGCGCCCTGATGTCGAACCCCTCTCTGCTCGTACTCGATGAACCGAGCGAGGGTCTCGCACCCGTGATCGTTGACGAACTCGCGGTCGTCCTACGCCAGCTCGCAGACGCGGGCGCCGCCCTGCTGCTGATCGAGCAGCACTTCGGTCTCGTTCACCGGGTCGCGGAGCGATACTACGTGCTCTCTAAAGGCACGATTGTGGAGGAAGGCAATCTCGCGGGTATCTCGATGGAGAGTTTGAAGAGGCACGTTGCAGTCTGAGGTCAACGCCAGGAGAGAAGGAATAAAAACATGCGAAAGGAAGAAAACATGCGCAGGTTAAAATTGCTCGCATTCGGTCTGCTCGGAGCAGCGGCCGGGCTCATCGCCCCACCTGGCTCAGCGCTCGCCCAGGAGACCCTGAAGATCGGTGTGCCAACCGCGCTCACCGGCACCTATGCCGGCCTCGGAGCCGAGGCGGTGCGAGCCATCGAGTTCGCGGCGGCGGAGGCCAATGCTAAAGGCGGCGTCGCCGGCCATAAAGTCGAGATCAAGGTACTCGATAGCGAAGCCAAGCCGGAGGTCGCCCGCAAGCAGGCGGAGAAGCTGGCGCTTGATGGTTACAAGATCCTGACCGGCACCATCGCGTCGGGCGAAGGTCTCGCCATGGCCCCGCTGCTGGCGCGCTGGGATGCAATCTATGTCTCGACCATCAACAAGAGCGACAAGCTGACCGGCGACTCCTGCGTGCCGCGGATGTTCCGCGCCAATCACCAGGACGCTCAGGACGCGGCCGTGGTCCGGCCGTGGCTTAGCAGCCGCAAGGAGACCAAATGGGCGATCCTCGCCGCCGACATCGCTTGGGGCCGTGACTCCGGCAAGAGCTTCGTCGACGCCGCCAAGGTCAACAAGAAGGACATCGTCGCTGAGATCTACTCGCCGTTCGGTTCCAACGACTACGCACCGTTCATCCAGCAGATCAAGTCATCCGGTGCCGAGGGTCTGTGGGTCGCGCTCGCCGGACGCGACGCCATCAACTTCGCCACCCAGGCCAAGGAGTTCGGCGTCCTCGACAAGGTGTTCGTCGCCGGCGTCAGCTTTGTCACCGACAACAATGTCAAGACGCTTGGCACAACCTCCAAAGGTATCTGGGGCATCATCAACTATTCCTCGACGCTCGACACGCCGGCGAACAAGGCATTCGTCGACGCGTGGAAGAAGAAATATAACGGCGATGATCCGGCGAGTTTCGAGGGCGAGACCTATCTTGGCATGCAGGTGATCTTCCAGGCGGTCGAGAAAGCGAACAGCGTAAAACCTGTCGATGTCGCCAAGGCGCTGCGCGGAGGCACGTTCGACACGATCCTCGGCAAAGTGACGTTGCGCGCCGAGGACAATCAAATGATCCTTCCCAACTACTTCGGCTATATCGGCGAGCAGGGCGGCAAGCTGCGTCCAATCATTACGGAGACGATTGCGGCGAACGTGGCCACCACGCCGCCAACCGGAACTTGCAATATGGGCTCATTATAAGCACAACAACTGGTCGGCGGCTGTGTCATGCGGCCGCCGATCACAATGAAACTTTAGCGACGAAAAAGGTCAACATGAGCCTGACGGTCAAGAGCAAGGTGGAGGTACCCGAACTCATCGAGAAGCGACGCGGACAAATTATCGCGGCAGCGATCGAGCTGTTTGCCAAGAATGGCTACCACGTCACCACGATACGCGATATCGCCAAGCGCGCCGACGTCAGCATCGGCACCATTTACCAGTACGTCTCCGACAAGGAGGACGTGCTGTTCCTGGCGTTGATCGAGGTGCTCGATGCCTACCAGCGCCACGTGCCAGCCGCGATCGCAGATGTCAGCGAGCCGCTGGCGCGCTTCCACGCCGCGGTCAAGGCCTACTGCACCGTCAACGACGCCAAAATCGGCGCTACCTTGCTCGCCTACCGCGAGACCAAATCGCTGCGCAAGATGCGGCGCAAGCTGATCCAGGAGAAGGAACTCGCCACCAATCGGCTCATCGCCGCGTGCATCAACGACTGTATCGCCGCAGGTCTGTTCGAAGACGTCGACGTCGAGCTCTTCACCTATCAGATCATAATGTTCGCGCACGCCTGGGCGCTAAAGGCCTGGCACTTCCGCCCGATGATGACCCTTGACGACTATCTATCGCGGGGCATCAGCCTCATGCTCAACCCGAAGCTGACGCCGCGTGGCAAGAAGGCGTTCAGCAGGCTCACCGTCTAGTCTGGACCGCTTCGCCGCGCGATGCGCGCGGCCGGATCAATTGCCCTGGAACAGGGGCTTCTGCTTGGCCACGAACGCCTCGTAGGCGCGCTCGTAGTCCTTGGTCTGCATACAAATCGCCTGGGCCTGGGCTTCGGCCTCGATCGCCTCGTCGATGCCCATGTTCCATTCCTGGTGGATACACTTTTTGGTCATGGCGTTCGCGAACGTAGGACCAGCGGCGAGCGTCTTTGCCATCGCATGTGCGTCGGCCAGCACGGCGTCGGGTTCTGAGAGTTTGTTGTAGAAGCCCCAGCGCTCGGCCTCGGCGCCGTCCATCGTCCGACCAGTATACAAGAGTTCGGCAGCGCGGCCCGAGCCAATGATGCGGGGGAGCATGTTGCAAGCACCCATGTCCGCGCCGGCAAGGCCGACGCGCACGAACAGGAACGCTACCTTGCTGCGTGCGGTGCCGAAGCGCAGATCCGATGCCATCGCCAGGATCGCGCCGGCGCCAGCACATATTCCGTCGATCGCAGTGATGATCGGCTGCGGGCAGGCACGCATTGCCTTGACCAGATCGCCGGTCATGCGGGTGAAGGCGAGCAGGCCTGCCATGTCGTCGTTGCGCTGCATTTCGACCAGCGGGCCGATGATCTCGTGCACATCGCCGCCCGAGCAGAAGTTACCGCCCGCGCCGGTGATGACGATATTGGTGATGTCGCTGCAGTAGACTAGATCGCGGAAGGTGTCGCGCAGTTCGGCGTAGGACTCGAGCGTCAGCGGATTCTTGCGCTCCGGCCGGTTGAGCGTAATCGTCGCCACCTTTCCGTCGCGTTGCCATTGAAAGTGTAGCGGCTTGAAATTGGAGAAATCGACTCGGGTCGGGTTAAAGCGGGTAGCTATTGAGGTCACGCGGAGCATCCTTGTTTGATAGGGTTGAAGTGCTTGTCCATCCGGTTGGAAAACAATTCTTACATCGCTCAGCCGGAGAAGGTGAGACCACCGCTGACGCTCAGTATTTGACCCGTGACATAGCCCGATTTCGGCCCGGCAAAAAAGGCGATGGCGTCGGCAACTTCCTGTGGCTTGCCAAGCCGGCGGAAGGCGATCGCCCTGATGAATGCCTCTTTGAGCTTGTCGGAACGGGTGTCGAGCAGCGGCGTGTCGGTGGGTCCCGGGCACACACAGTTGACACATATGCCGTGGCGCGCGACCTCGCGGGCGAGCGATTTTGTGAAAGCGATCATGCCGCCCTTGGCCGCCGCGTATCCTGTCTCGCCGGTCGAGCCGACGCGGCCCGCGTCGCTCGCGACGTTCACGATGTGGGCGTTGCCGGCGGCGATCATCGACGGCAGCAGCGCTTGCGTCAGATGCAGCGATCCGGTCAAATTGCCGGCAATTACCTTGTCCAGGTATTCGGGCGGCGTTTCGAGAAATGGATAGAAGACGCTGAACCCGGCGGCGTTCACAAGGATGTCGATCTTTGGATGGCGCGCCGTAACGGCCGCGGCGCAGCGGCGCACCGAGGCGCTGTCGGTTAGGTCGATCGGCTCGTACTCGATGTCAAGTTTGGACCGGTGCGCTTCGTCTGCGAGCGCCCGCCCCGCCGTTTCGTTGATGTCTGCGCAAACCACGCGCGCGCCATTGCGCGCCAGTTCCATGACTGTTGCCTTGCCGATCCCGGACGCTCCGCCGGTCACCAATGCGATCTTGCCCGCGAAATCCATGTCGTTCTCCCTCTGTCTTGCCGATGGTCAGCTCCGCGCTCCGGCGATGAAAGCGCTGATGCGCTCCCGCGTCTCGGCGTTAGTCTGAAGGTTGCGTGTCAATTCCAGTTCGTCGCCATAACCGCCGCGGCCTGGCGTGGCTGCGGAGGTCATGCATTGCTTGGCTGCGGCGAGCGCGGCGGCCGGCAGGGCGGCGATGCGCGTAGCGATCTCGCTCGCGCGATCGGCGAGTTCCGCGCGCGGATAGGCCCACTGCACCAAGCCGAGCCGCTCGGCCGAGGCGCCGTCAACGGCTTCGGCGCCGAGGATCAGCCGATTGGCAAGACCGCGGCCGGCGAGCCGTGTCAGCCGCTGCGTCCCGCCAGCGCCGGGAATGAGGCCAAGCTTAACCTCCGGCAGGCCGACTTTAGCTTCGGCGGCAGCAATGCGCAGATCGCAGGCGAGCGCGAGCTCGAAGCCGCCACCGAGCGCGGCGCCACCGATTTCCGCGAGCGTCACTTGTGGTAGCGATTCGATGCGCGCATAAAGCCGCTGGATCGAAGCGACATAGGCGTAGGTGCGGTCGGGGCCGTCGGCATCCTCGAAGCGGGCACGCATTTCCTTGAGGTCAGCGCCGGCGCAGAACGCTTTCTGGTCGGAACGTAAATGCAGTACCTTCCAGTCGCCTCGCGCTTCTATTCCGCTGATCTCGCGCGAAAATCCAGAGAGCCAGGCCTCGCTCAGTGCGTTGACCGGCGGCGAACTCATGGTCAGCGTTGCAATCTGGCCGGAGATGGAGGTCTGAAACATGTTGGATCCTATCTGCGAACAGTTTCCCGCGATGGTGTCAGGCGGCCGGCATAGCGTTCGGTCAGCAACACGATTTTGCCGCGCACCCTCCGGTCGGCGATCCGGCGCAACGCCAGCGCCGCGTCATCGAGGCACAGCGCCTCCGTCACCGGCGAAGCGAGCAATCCCTGGCGCCACAACGCAAAGATCTCTTGTTGGGCGTCGCGGACACAGTCCGGCGTGCGGTCGCGATAATCGCTCCAATGCAGGCCGACGGCGGCAATGTTCTTGATCAGCAGATAGTTGGAACGCAGCGTCGCCGGGGCTCCAGCGGCGAATCCGACCACCACGATGCGGCCACACCAGGCCAGCGAGCGCAGGCAAGCGTCGAACACGCGCCCACCGAGATTGTCGACCACGACGTCCGCCCCGCGGCCGCCGGTCAGCGCCGCGATCTCGGCCTTGAGCCTCTGATCGAGATCGGGCCCATCGAGCATAACGATGTGATCTGCGCCGTGGTCGCGCGCGAAACCTGCCTTCGACGCCGTCATGCAGCCGGCAATGACCATGGCACCGCAGGCCTTGGCGAGTTGAACGGTCGCGATTCCGACGGCGCCGGTTGCACCGGTGACCAACACGGTCTCGCCCGGCTTCGTCTGGCCGCGGGCGAACAGGGCGAAATGCGCGGTCTGGAATGCGAGGCCCAGACCAATGGCATCGGCGGCATCGAGCCCCACCGGCATCGGATGGCACACGGAGGACTGCACGGTGATCTGGTCGACGTAACCACCATTCTCGACATGCGCGAGGACGTGGTCGCCTACCTGGAATTCGGTTGCGCGCGCTCCAACCGCACTCACTTTGCCGGCAACTTCCTTGCCGGGACTGAAGGGTAGCGGCGCGAGGTTCTGGTATGTGCCGCGCACGACCAGGAGATCGACGAAATTGACACCCACCGCAAGCACGTCAATCGTGATCTCGTCTGCCGCCGGTGCCGGCACCCGCACCTCGGCGAGAGCGAGTCCCTCTGGTTCCCCATGGCGGACGATCTGGACGGCGCGAGCCATTCAGCCCCCCCTTATGAGGAGGCCGCTGTCGGCGCCGAGGCGTGGTGCGGACTTGTTTATGACGGAATCGCGCAGAGCCGGATCGATCGGTACCGGCAGCGCCGGGATTGTCTCGGCGCCAGCGCTCGCCTGACGATCGAATATTTTGCGGGCGACCACATGAGGATCGCGCACCGCCTCCGCGAGATTGGCAACAACGGCGCAGCATGCGTCCTCTCCCTCGAACACCTGCCGCCAGTGCGCCGTCGGATATGCCGCTATGCGCGCGGCGACTCCGGCCCGCGCGGCAACAGGATCCTTGGCGTCGTCGCGCAGCGCTTCGTCAAGTTCGATCAACCGGCAGAATACATCCCAGAACCGCTGCTCGATCGGCCCCGCCGAAAGGTAGCCGCCATCTGCTGTACGGTAGATCTGATAGCGCGGCGATGCGCCGGTCGTCAGCGCGCTCCCCACGGTCGGCCAGGCACCTGCCGCAAAGCCGTCCGCGAGCCCCCAATAGGCGAGCACAAACAAATTATCGGTCATCGAAATATCTAGATGGCAACCCTGGCCGGTACGCTGGCGCTGCAGCAAAGCAAGCAGCACATTGATCAGTGCCGGATAGGTGCCAGCGGCGATATCGGCAATCGGCATGTGCGGCATGCCCGGCGCGCCTTCGCGGTCTCCCGTCAGCGACAGCAGACCGGCAAGCGCCAGATAGTTGAGATCGTGCGCTGCCATGTCGCGACGCGGACCGGTCTGGCCGAACCCCGAGATGCTGCAATAAATGAGCCGAGGGTTGATCCTGTTCAGCGCCGTGTAACCGAGTCCGAGCCGCTCCATCACGCCTGGGCGGAACTGCTCGATCAGCACGTCGGTGCGCTCAATCAGCGGCGTCAACTGCGCGACGGCATCCGGCGCCTTGAGGTCGATTGCGATCGAACGTTTGCCGCGATTGAGAAGGACGAAATTGGCACTGTCCTCGCCGAGGCGCGGCGTGTAGGTCCGCATTTCGTCGCCTGTCCCGGGACGTTCGATCTTGATCACCTCTGCGCCAGCCTCGACCAGAAACAGTCCAGCCATCGGCCCCGGAAGCAGGGTGCTGAAGTCGAGGACGACGATTCCGGCAAGCGGCAGCATGGCGATCTCCGTCAACCTCCGAACGAACGACTGATCACCAGCCGCTGGATGTCGTTGCTGCCTTCGTAGATCTTGGCGACGCGCACCGCGCGAAAAATCCGCTCGACGCCGTAGTCCTCGATGTAGCCGTTACCGCCGAAAGTCTGGATCGCGTCGGAACACACCTGCTCGGCCATCTCGGATGCGAACAGTTTGGCCATTGAGGCTTCGACCAGGCACGAGCGGCCCGCGCTGCGCAATGCCGCGGCATGCAGCACGAGTTGACGCGATGCCTCGATCTTGGTCGCCATCTCGGCCAGTCGAAATGCTACCGCCTGATGCCCGATGATTGGCTTACCGAAGGCTTCCCGCTCTTTCGCATAGGCCAGGGCGAGTTCGTAGGCCGCGCGCGCCATACCCACCGATTGCGCCGCAATGCCGATACGACCGCCTTCCAGGTTTGCGAGCGCAATACGGTATCCCTCGCCCTCCCCGCCAAGCCTGTTCTCGACCGGAATCTCCAGATTCTCGAAACGAATCTCGCAAGTGTCAGAGGCGTTCTGCCCCATCTTGCGCTCAACCCGGCCGACCCGGTAGCCAGGCCAGACGGTCTCGACAATGAAGGCCGAGATGCCTCGCTTGCCGCCGCCCGACTCAGTGAGGGCAAAGACCAGGGCGACGTCGGCATTCTTCCCGGTGGTGATGAATTGCTTGGTTCCGTTTAGCACGTAGCGACCGTCGCGTAGTTCCGCCTTGCTCTTCAGCGCGGAAGCGTCCGACCCGCTGTGCGGCTCGGTTAGGCAGAACGCGCACAGCTTATCGCCGGATGCGAGCGGTCGCAGATAGCGCTCCTTCTGCGCGTCAGTTCCGTAATTGAGGATCGGCATGCAGCCGACCGAGTTGTGCCCGCTCATAACGGTGGAGGACGCGCCGTCGCCAGCGGCAATCTCCTCCAGCGCGAGGGCGTAGGCGACATAGTCCGTGCCGGCCCCACCCCATTCCGGCGGTACCGTCATGCCCATGAAGCCGAGCTTGCCCATTTCGCGGAGCGCTTGACGCGGGAAGGTCGCGGTGCGCTCCCACTCGGCGGCGTGGGGGGTAAGCTGCGCCCTGGCAAAATCACGTGCTGTCGCACGTATCATCTCTTGTTCTTCGGTCAGTATCATGGCTATTCTGCCTGAATGAACGCTCATTCGGTCAGAGGATCGTCGTTTCCGGGGGGGCTGTCAAGCGTCATGCGCGCTGGCGTACTCCCCCGCAGGTGGTCGACTTGGCGCCAGCAAGGCGCAAGAAACAGGGAGGAAAGATGAAATTCAATCCAATCGCCTAAGGCGCGCGTTCGGGCGATTGGGGCACAGCAATATTGGGGGCGACGAGCTTCTCAATGCGTATTCCGATGTGTTCATGTTTGCACTGAGATCACTGTGGAATTTTGCTTTGTCGGAATTCAGGGATTTAGCGACGATGCAAAATCAGGTGCTGGGGCGAGCGATGCCGGCGCGGTCGAGTGTCTTCGCTGGCAGAACCGCATGTTACCTTTGGCGTCAGCCATGTCGTTCTTCTGCCGTTTGACGTCGGGTCTTACGTAAGCCGGCGGCATTGATCGCACGGAATCCGCACTTGCCGAGGAACTGGTTCGGTTGCCTTTGAGGCGAATTCTAAGCGGAAAACAGCGATTTTCCGGCAAATCTACACGAAACCATCCGATAATATCTTCGGCGTCGAATAGTTGGCGACGCTGAAGTCACCGCGATCTCAACCTGGTTTTCCTAGAAAGGGCTTTGTTTGGGAAAAGCCGGCGCGCGCTTTTCGAGGTGCGAGGCGAGCCCCTCCTTCACCTCGGGACTATCGAAGCCCAGAAACTCCATCGCGAGAGACGCGTCGAACGCTGGCCCGGCCTGGCGCAACCAGTTATTCAGCGCGTATTTCGTCCACTTGATGGCGCCTTGAGCGCCGCCCGCAAGCCGGCTTGCGATCTCAATCGCGCGTTGATCCAGCGCTTCGTCGTCAAGCGCCTCGGTAATCAATCCGATCCGCTCGGCCTCGGCGCCCAACAGGGTATCGCAGGTCAAGAGATAATATTTCGCCTTGGCCATGCCGCAGAGGAGCGGCCAGATCATCGCAGCGTGATCGCCGGCCGCGACGCCCAGTCGGGTGTGGCCATCCAGTATTCGGCAATCCCGCGTCGCGAGCGAAACGTCCGCAAGAATCCCGCAGACCAGTCCCGCACCGACCGCGACGCCCCGCATGGCGCTGATCACCGGCTTGGAGCAATTGATGCAGTTGTAGACGAGATCGCGTGCTTCCCTCCATCCGCTGACGCGCGCCTCGAAATTGTCGATCTGTGCTCGGACGAGCGAGAAGTCGCCCCCAGCCGAAAAGTACCGGCCTGCGCCGGTGATGATAACGGCGTTCGCTTCGGGATCGGCGTCGACATCGCGCCACACCTCGGCCAATTCGCGGTGCATCACCGCGTCGGCCGTATTCATCTTGCCGTTGTTCATCGTAATGCGAACCACGCGTGGCGCCGGATAGTCAAACTGGAGACGCTGGTAAGCTGAATATCGCTGCGCGGCTTGCTGCATTGGCGTTGGCCTCCCTGCCCCCGAACTGCCTGGAAATCTTGTCAGGTCCCTCTGACGGGGTGTTCACAATACAGAATAGTATGCTACCATCTGAATACAAATAACAACGAATTTATACGTGGGAGGACGAGATGCGCAGGACGGCCATAGCCCTGCTCGGGGCGGTCTCGATAGTTTGCTGCCCCCAAACCGCAGGCGCCAATTCATCGATCAAAATAGGCGTTCTGTCGGACATGTCGTCAGTCTATGCAGACTATGGCGGCGCGGGTTCCGTCCTGGCTGCAAAGATGGCGATCGCGGATAGCGGAATGACGGATCGGGTCGAGCTTTTGTCCGCGGACACCCAGAATAAAGCCGACGTTGGATTGGCGATCGCGCAGCAGTGGTTCGATCAAGGTGTCAACGCGATCTTCGACGTGCCGAATTCGAGTGTTGCGCTTGCCGTCAATGGCGCTGCCGGTCGCGCGCGCAAGCTGGTTTTTTTCAGCACCACGATCAACGACAGGCTTAGCGAGCAGGAATGCAACGGCTACGGCCTTTCATGGGTCTGGGACACTTATTCGGTCGGGCGTGCGGAGGCCACCGCGTTGATGCGCGCCGGCAAGGACACCTGGTTCATCATTACGCCGGATGGTGCCGCTGGCGCTGCGCTCGAGCAGACTGCTCGCGAGGCCGCAGAAGCAAACGGAGCAAAGGTCGTTGGTGCCGTGCACCACCCAACCAACAATGCCGACTTTGCATCATACCTGCTGCAAGCGCGTTCCAGCCACGCCAAAGCCGTGCTATTTGGCTCCGGCGGAGCCGATCTGGTGAACGCGCTAAAACAAGCGAGAGAATTTGGGCTGCCGCAGGAAGGCATTGCCATCGGCACGATGTACGCAATCAACACCGACGTGCATTCGCTCGGTCTTGAAGCCATGCAAGGCATGACGGTTGTGACCGCCTTCGATTGGAATCGCAACGACCAAACCAGGGCGTTTGGAGAGCGCTTCTTCGCCACGCACAAGAAGATGCCTACCATGTTTCAGGCAGGCGTCTATTCCGCGGTGCTGCAATATCTGTCCGCCATAAAAGCCACCAACAGTACGGATGCCGACAAGGTTCGCGATTATTTGCTATCGACTCCGATGAGCGATGTGTTCCTGCAAAACGGCAAACTTCTTCCAAACGGCCGAATGCTGCATGACATGTTCCTCGCGCGCATCAAGAGTCCTGCGCAATCAAAGGGCGCCTGGGATTTCTTTGAATTCGTCGGCGAGGTGCCAGGAGCCGATGCCTTCCGCAAGTTGTCAGAAAGCAAATGTCCCCTGACGAAATAGCCGCGATGCGGCGTGCGGTTTAGGCTTCGATTTCGAAAACCTGGAATGACGCATGGCACAGCAACTCGCAGGCGACGTCTGGCATCCCGACCCTGATCACATGTCCGAGGCCGGTGTCTCCCGGCTGATGAGGCACCTCGGGATTGCTGATTTTGACGCCCTGTATCGCTTCTCGATCGATGAGGCGTCCAGATATTGGGCGGGCGTCAACTCGTTTTGCGGTGTCGTTTGGTCGAAACCTTACGACCAATTCATGGATCTGACAGACGGCCCGGAATTCCCGCGATGGTTTGTCGGCGGTGAGCTGAACTGGGTCAACTCGATCCTGCATCGCGCGAACGACAAGATGCAGGCCGATCGGCCGGCCATCATTGCGGAAAACGAGGCGGGCGAGATCGTCGCCGTGACCTACGCCGAGCTGAAGCGTCAGGTGGAGGCATTTGCGTCCGGCCTGATCAAGCTCGGCATTCGGCCCGGCGACCGCGTCGGTCTTCTGATGGAGTCCGGGATTGAGGCGGTCGTTTCCCTGCTTGCTATTCCCTATATCGGCGCAATCGTCGTGCCGCTGTTTTCCGGCTTCGAGGTCGATGCAGTTTGTTCGCGCCTCTCGGCGGCCGGCGCCCGGGCCATCATCGGGACGTCGGTATTCTACCGCCGCGGACGGCCGGTAGAGACCGGGCGGACGCTCGCAGAAGCGGCAGCCCGTCTGCCGGCAGTCGAATTCCTGATCTTGAAGTCCGGTGGCGATCGTTCGGCTCACGGCTCCAATGTCGTGAGCTGGCGAGAGCTGTTGACGCAGCCGCCACCCGAAACGAGTGCGCGCCGGATGACCGCGAATGATCCCTTTATGATCATCTTCACGTCGGGCACGACCGGAAAACCGAAGGGAATCGTTCATACCCACGGCGGCTTCCCGATCAAGGTCGTGCACGATGCGACGATATTCTACGATCTTCGCGAAGGCGACCGATTCCTGTGGCCAGCAGATATGGGGTGGGTCGCGGGGCCGATCTTCACGGCTGCGACGCTCATGTGCGGCGCTACGATGATCTGCTACGACGGCGCGCCCGATGCGCCGGATTGGTCGCGCGTTTCCCGAATGGTGGAGCGCTACCAGGTGACTCATCTCGGCGTTTCGCCCACCTTGATCCGCGGCCTGGCCGCGCATGAAGCGGAGGCATGCGCAGGCGATGTCCATTCGATCCGGATGATGATTACGAGCGGCGAGGCAATCGCGCCCGAGCACTTCAACTGGCTTCGGCGGACCTTCGGACACGGCACCGCGCCCCTGATCAACTATACCGGCGGTACCGAAGCCTCGGGCGCGCTGTTGTCGAGCGTGATCGTCAAGCCGATCAGGCCTGCCGGTTTCAACACCGTCAGTCCCGGCATTTCGGCCTTCGTCGCCTCCGGCGACGGAACGCGTCTTGCCGGCAGCGTGGGTGAACTTGCGGTAGCCGCGCCATTCCTGGGAATGACGCAGGCGTTCTGGGAGGATCGCGAACGCTATCTCGACACCTACTGGCGTTCGGTGCCCGGTTTGTGGGTCCATGGAGATCTGGCCATCGAGGAGGCGGACGGCCATTTCTTTCTTCTGGGACGTTCCGACGATACCATCAAGGTTGCCGGCAAACGCCTCGGCCCCGCGGAGGTCGAGGACGTCCTGCTTGAAATGCCTGAAATCAGCGAAGCGGCGGCCATCGGGATCGAGGATGCCGCGAAAGGTCAGCGCCTCGTCGTCTTCGTCGTTCCGACACCCGAGGTGCCACTGCCGAAAACCTTTCCGGCACAGGCGTCTGACTATGTCGCGCAAAGGTTGGGGCGGGCGTTCCGGCCATCCGTCGTGCACGTGATCGGCAGCTTGCCGAAGACCCGGAGCTCGAAAGTGATGCGAAGGGTCCTTCGCAACATCTATACCGGGTCGCCTCCGGGAGATCTGTCATCGTTGGACAATCCCGCCTCCATCGAGGAAATCGAACGATTGAGAGCCGGCTGATCGCGTCGGCGCAAACCAGTAGGGCAAAAGGCTTTGAAAAAGACGAGGGAGAACCCGACGAACAAGACGGCCGCCCGCATACCAAAGGATGTAGGGGCGGTCGTCAACGCATTGCGGATACTTCGATGTCTCTCCGGAAGCTCCAAGCCGCTTGGTGTCTCCGCCGTCACGCGGGCAACGGGGATCAGCGCAAGCACCGCCTTCGGTATCTTGCGCACGCTCGCGCGACTTCACTATGTCTCGTTCAACGAATCCGACAAGACCTACCGGCTGGGCCTGGCGATGGCCGAGATGGCCGCCGGTCTTCTGGGGACCAGTCACGCCGAGCTCATTCACCCCGAGCTTGAGCGGCTCGCCCTCAACTATGGGACATTGATCCTGCTGTGGCGCATTGCGGAGGACAATCGCCTTGTCCTCATCGACAGAGCGCATAGCCAGACCGCGGTCAGGGTGGAAATCAAGCTAGGCTATCGCATGCCGCTGCTGGCGGGTGCGATCGGACGATGCGTCGCTGCGACACTGCAGATGCCGTCGTCGGAATTGCGGCGTCGTTTCGCAATCCTGCGCTGGCAGACCCCGCTCTCGTTCGATGATTTCGAAAAGCAGGTTCTCGAAGCGCGCCATCGAGGCTGGTGTCTGGACGACGGCAATCTGTTTCGGGGGCTGACGTCCGTTGCCGCCCTGGTGGTGGACGAAGAAACGCGGCCGCGCTTCGGCATAAGCGGCGTCTCCATCACGGGCCAGCAATCGCCGCAGGCGCTGACCGAGCTTGGACAGGATTTGGCAGCACTAGCCGCCACCATAGGTAGCGCGCTATTTCCGCGACCAGATCTTGTCTCCACAAACCGATCAAAAGTAGGCTTGAACTGTTCGCAGCCTCCATTTTTATCGGTACCGTCGCGCATCTCCCGGGGCAGAAAATAGTAACGGCCGTTCTTTCGCCGTCGTAGGCTAACCCGCTTCAAAGCCACCAGCGGCGTGACCCCAATCTTTTGATCTTCGCAGCTTAAGAATCTGCGTTAAGTTGTTGCGACATGACGACGCAACAATTTGAAAAGAAAGTTTTTGTGTAGCATACATAGACAATCCGTTGGTCGTTTGAATGCGTCATCGGCTGGCGCTGAAGGCCCAATGCACGTATTTTGAAACGGTTGAACCCTTTAGAAGCAACCGATCGTGGTGGGGTTATCGATCACGTGCGCCGTCAAAGCCTGTAAAGCCGCTTGGCCGTATCATGCAGTATCTTTCGCTGATCGATTTCAGTGAACGGCTCGATCGCCTCTCTAAACGTCCGGTACAGTGAGGCGTAATCCGTCCAAAGCTTTTCGATTGGAAAATTGCTGCCGTAGAGACAACGATCGGCGCCAAACATCCTCACGGTGTCCGCGATAACCGGCCCGACGACATCAATTCGATAGGCGTGTTCGAATGTTCCGAGGCCCGATAGCTTGACGTTGACATTGCTGCAATCTGCCAGCGCGCGCATGCCCTCGCGCCAGCGTTGCAGGCCCTCCGCTGACCTGTTCTCGAGCATTCCCGCGTGCTCGAGTACAAACGTCGTGTCGGGAAACGCACGTGCCAATTTCACAGCATCGGCCATCTGGCTCGAGAATATCTGTAGCTCGAACAGCAGACCATGCTGAGCGAGAAGGGCAAGACCGCTACGCCATGGCCCATCGTTCATGAAGTCCGGACGCTGCGCAAAACTGTACTGCGGATTCGTGTGCCAATGAATTTGTTGCCGGATGCCGCGCGTCAAGGGCAATTCTGCCAGTCGAGCGAGCAGCGCCCCGACGTCAGGATCCGCCAGATCGGAGTGGGCGACGGTGGCATGCGGCCATCCGGTCGCTTCGGCTACCGATTGCACCCAGCGCGCCTCATCCAGGCTTTGTCCAGCCGGCCAGTTGGTCTGAACGTAGACGGATTGGACGATATGGCTGCTTGCCACGTCAGATCTAAACTCGTCGATTGTGTAATCCCGGCAGATTGGCTCGTAGGGACCGAAGATCCGCGGTACCTGCGGTCCCGATAGCCAGGTGAGATCGCGCAGTCTCCATATATGATGATGCCCGTCGATGGTGGGTATGGCCTTCATCCATGTTCCAAAATTCGGTTTCTGTCGCGGGTGATCCTGTCAGGTGCGATGGGTGGTCGACCAGAACGCTGGAAGCTCGGTGCAGTCCTTGCTGCCCCACCCTTCGCCACTCGCCTGGTCAAAGACGCCGAGGGTCTGCTGCGCCAGGGGCAGCGCAAACCCTAGTGTCTTGCCCTCCGCGATCATCGTGCGTAGGTCCTTCCGGATCGAGTCACAGTCGAAGGTTGCCGATCCCGGGTCCTTGG
>CAVUHE010000007.1:0-86921 GCA_963741185.1 uncultured Alphaproteobacteria bacterium
CACGCGCCGCAGCCACCGCGTGGTCTTCGCTCGGAAAGAGCTTTCGTAAGATGACGATCTTTACGTCGGCACTGGACAATCCTGCCTCGCGCAACGCGACATACTTGACGATCGCATAGTCTTCGCAGTCGCCGCGATGGGTTTTTAGGGTCTCGAAGGGAGAGCTCCAATGGTCCTCGACTCCCCATTGGGCCTCATCGGCGGTTGGGGTGATCGCGAGATCCACGGCCCTGTTGATCAGACCGACGCGCGCTCGGCCGGTGCGGCCCCCACCTTCGGCGATAATATTCAAAAGCTCTCGCGCGGGCTCTGGACAAGGTTTCTGGGCGCGACAGTCCGCGAGCACCTTCTCTTCGTGGCCGATTTCAAGCTCGACCGCACGCCATTTCGACGCCAGATCTCCGAGGACGGGCTCGGTTTCCATGCCAAACAGCGGACGCACGGACCGATGGTCCATCGCCGCCGTCTGCTCCTCCACTTCAGGAGACGAAGCGTCAACCATAGCGGCGGGTTCTAGATAGCCGCCGTCAATAAAAAGAGAGACTTTTGATTGGGGCAGCGCCGACCGTTGCCGGAGATAACCGGCTAGGCATGCGCAAACGATAAGACCTATGACACCAATATACTTCAGGCGTCCGTTTCGGGCGTCTGCCATCTTTCGGTCTCTAACTAATATTGCGTTGCGTTTCTAAGGGGCTCAATCAGGTGATTGCGCCCCACTAGTTTCGTTGCGCAGTCCAATATCCCGAGCAGCGCTCTCCTCCCGCGCGGCCGCTCCAGGTCCCGCGGCCTGAGCCTGCCGTCAGCCTCCCCGAACCTGACGCGTATTTGTCGTGAACCGTCACCGACGCGCGAACTGCGCCCGATCTTCCGACAGACCCGCTGAACTTCACCAGATTGGGATGTGTCAGGACGCCGTCATTTATATTCACTGAAAAATTGTAAGTGGAATCGCACACGCCCCGTTGCGTGAAAAAGACGAGGCTCCAGGAGCCATCGTAAGAGGAGTGGGCGTTGGCAGTCGTCGCCAGGAGCAAGGTGGCACAGCTTATGACAGTCGCAAGCAGATACTTTTTCATTTGATCTTCTCCAGAGGAACTCTATTTGACGAGGTGGTAGAATTTCATTGTCGAATGGCGCGCTGACTGGCCCTTAGCGCCAACGGACCTTTCGCAACTCGCGACGGCACGCGTCGCTGAAGTCATGCAATGGATCCATTTCACTGATCAAATCGGGCAGATCAACAAACGTTCTGTTAGGAGAGAGGTAGGTCGCGATGATGAGGCGACCTGCATTTTCAGCCGCAGCGATGACTTCGCCGGTCGACACGATTTTCATTCTGCCGATGAGCGCGTACATGTTGACCAGTTTTGAAATCTCTGACTTGTCATTCACCAGTGCCTCTGCGTACAGCCTGGATGATTCTTCGATGAAGCTCTTGTACAGCTCTTGACGCTGGGAAATTGTCTCTCTTACACGGCGAAGGCGGTCTTGGCGGCGCCGCACCACCCAAGTCGTGAAGAACGTAGCGAAGCTTCCGGAAGCTGTCCCTAGCGCGGCGATCGCAGGAAAGTAGGTCAGATCCATCTCACCCTCTCCATCTGTGTACTGCTATCTCTCATGTGATCGTGTTTTTGTGCTCGAAGCTGCACGTTAGAAACGTCTGCGAACTTTGGTTCTCTTGGGCCCGCCGCGGGCCGCTGCGCGAAAGCCCTGCGTTCGAAAAAAGCCCTGCAGGCATTGCCGAGTTCAGCCTGTTTCTGCCTCAGGCAGCTTTCGACCTTCGCGGCGTCGGGAATGACGCTGCTGCATAGTCTGAATGTATCCGGTGCGCATGCGGCCCTTTGCCAAGGAGCACCTCGGTTTTCCTCGGCAAAGGCGGTCGCCGCGCAAACAAGCATCGCGACGACCAAAAAGGGACGGCTGAAGCGCTCAATCATTACGGATCACTCCTCGGTGCTTTGCTTGTGAACTTCATCCCGGACCTGAAGAGCTGGGCAAGAAGCGCCGATTTCATCAACGGCACGTTCCAAAAGGCTAAACGCGGGCGCTTTAACATCGACACTTGACAGGGCTGCCGGTCATTTATATAAACTATACGGTGTAGTTTATCATTGATCCTCTCATTGTCAAGCCTGCCTTTGCCCAACCAGGACAGGCGCCGCGGTTAGAAATCGTCAGGCAGAAAAGAGCCCGGAAATGAATGACTTCCAGCTTCAATCAGTCTCGCGCAGTCGAAGCCGACGGAGCGCCTTTGGGGGCCTTATCCCGCTTTTGCAGGGCGGCGTTGCATTGGGCGCCGACCAGGGAGGCGACGAGACATTGGGGGAAGCGAACCGGATCGTTGCGCCAGGGGAGCAAGTAAAATGAAGAGATCTGGGACTTGGCGAGCACGTGCAAGGGCAGATGTGCAATTGCCGCTGCAACGATACTTCCTGTTTGCTGGTGGTGCCTTGCTCATCCTGCTTTTCGCAACGGATTGGGTTGTCCCCCCATTGAAAGGCGAACACGTCAAGTCCGAAGTCAGGCTCCCCGTGATCCGGATCCATTCCGAACGCAAGGGTCCGGAGGCCGTCGTGTTTGACACGACCCAGCCTACCTTTGTGGCGCCCGTGGAGCAGGTCGGCGCAGCCACGCCGCGAGCCGTCGCGTCTACCGAGACGTCTGCGACCGAAGCAATCGTGCAACTGTCTGGCTTAATGCCAGAGTCGGCGGAGCCAGCAAAGCCAAGCAGTCCGAAAACCAAGCATCGAGCAATCGGTTTCAGCGCTCACGCCCCCCTGACGCATCAACCGCTCCATCATCCAGCATCGCTCGCGTCGAGCAACACGATGTTTGCAGCTCCCGAAAGCCGCATGCGCGAAGCGTTCGCGCTGGTGCCTACTTTCCCGCAAGTACCGCCTTCACACACACCCGATCACATCAAACGCGCGAAGCCGGATCAAAGAGAATGAACAACAATCTGTTTGCGACAATGATATCGATGGCGGCTCTCGTTCCTCCAGGCGTGACGGCTGACATACCGGAACCAGCCGGCGTGGCCCGGAATAACAGCGCACCCAGCGACGCGCAGAAGATGATCCGCCTGCTATTCGAGCTGTCGCGCCAGGCGCGCGTGTCCCTGCGCGACGCGATAGCGGTTGCCGAGAAGCGGCACCATGGTTCACGGACGGTCCGGATCGGTTTCGACAGGTCGGCTTCTCCCTGCTATCGGGTGAGGACAGTCAGGGACGCGGAGATCTGGGAAAACAATGTCGATGCGAAGACTGGACGCATCACGGGTGTCGAGAGGGCAATCTCTTTCCAGAAGCTTGGCAGGGAAGAACGCCCCAACATCAAGGCCCTCAATCATGTTACACAGGAGATGTCGGAAGCGGTGTTAGTCGCGGAGAGGGTCGCGCCGGGAATGGCTGTCGGCGGCTGCCTGGTCGACGACTCCGTCACACTGAACTTTGTTGTCCTGGTGGTCACCGGCGATCGGCTGAAGCAAGTCATGCTCGAGGTTGATCGCCACGCAGCAGCTTCTCGCCGTCCCGCGTCTTCTTGACCCTCTGCCGGGGCAGATGGCTCGCCGCGCCAGCATAGCGCATGCGCTTGCACGGCCCTACTCGGCCGTCCAACCGCCGTCGATCGAAAGGTTGGCGCCGGTAATCTGCGCGGCGTTCTCGCTGCACAGGAATAGCGCGAGCGAGGCCACCTGCTCGACCGTGACGAATTCCTTTGTAGGCTGGGCCGCGAGCAGGACGTCGTTGATCACCTGATCCCTGCTCATTTTGCGTGCCGCCATCGTGTCCGGAATCTGCCTCTCCACCAGCGGCGTCCAGACGTAGCCGGGGCTGATGCAGTTGCAGGTGACCTTCGATTTCGCGAGCTCCAGCGCCACCGTCTTGGTTAGACCCGCGATACCGTGCTTGGACGCCACATAGGCCGACTTGAAGGGTGAGGCGACCAGCGAATGCGCCGACGCCGTGCTGATTATGCGGCCCCAGCCACGCCGCTTCATGCCAGGAACGGCCGTGCGGATTGCAGGAAGGCCGAGGATAGGTTGATCGCGATGATCGCGTCCCACTTGTCGACCGAAAACTCCTCGATGGGAGAGACGTGCTGGATGCCGGCATTGTTGACGAGCACGTCGACGCGGTCGAATGTTTTCTCCGCGAGGGCGATCATCTCGGCGATTTCCCTCGGTTTGCTCATGTCCGCCGGCGAATAGACGGCCTTCACTCCGAAATCGCTCTCGATCGCAGATCGCTCTTTCTCGACGTCAGCCGGCGCACCGATGCCATTGAGCATGATGTTGGCCCCGGCGCCTGCGAAGGCCCGCGCGCAGGCGAGACCTATGCCGCTTGTCGAGCCGGTCACGACTGCCGTCTTACCTTTCAGAATATCCATTTGGTTCTCCTTGTTGATTTCTTGCGGGGCGCCTTGAAGTTATGTTTGGACGACCAAACTTCTTTCGTAGTCCCGGAGTGGACGTCTGATTGGTTGTTGCAGATAGTCGTGCACGACCTTGCCGAGGCCGAGCGTAAGGTCGGCAAGGATGTGGATTGCGGAGACGATCTCGAGCACCGGCAACTCGGCGACGGGTGCCAAAGCGTGGGGTGAAAGGTGTAGCGCTGCGGGTCCGGTCCACGCGCCCTTTATCGTGACATCCTCGAGATGGTATTCGACGAGTTCGCAAATACGCGGCCTGCCATCGACATGCGGAATAATCTTGAGCAGAAAATTTGGAGCCGCTAGCGAAGCTTTGACGTGCGCCAAATCGGCTTCACGGTGTTTGTAGCCCATCGTGCCGGTTGCGACGCGAAGCGGCCCATAATCCAGGGTTCCGAGAAGCGTGTCGATCTCGGTTCGCAGCGTCGGCTGTGCCAGCTTTTTGGGAAAGCCCCAGAGCTCACGGCCACCCGCGATCGGCCCCTCGTCGTTGAGGAACATGCAGTGGGTGTAGCTGCCCCTGCGGCCGTGGAAAGAGACCGGGATCACCTGCCCGCTCTCCGTGTAGTCACCGAAACCGTTCGAATCCGGCATGCGGATGAATTCGTATTTTACCAGTGACTCGCGCGCGTCGAGCTCGAGCGGCTCGGGCACCGCCGCCCGCAGCTTCGCCGGATCGGTGCGATACGTGATGATAAGGTATTCGCGGTTGACGAACCGGTACGGTCCCGGCGGATAGGCTGGGCTGGTGAGCGGCATCGCGAACGCTCGCTCCAATATTTCCTTTTCGCGCATTTTTAGATCTTTCTCTGTGTTTAGAATTGAATTTCTCTTATTCACGCCCGTCGCGTTCGAGATCGAACGTGAAGACGCCATCCAGGCTCGTGGGGCGAGCAAGAACCTCGGGATGTCGTAGCGTGCGTACTGCGTCGTGATACCCAGCGCGCCAATGGTCCTGCATCGACAAACGGGAAAACTCGTAGTCCTTGGAATGACCCTCGTAATTTCGAGCGCGGTAGATCAGTTGGATGATGTTGTAGACCTTGTCGCTGGCGACCGACTCTAGAATCTTCAGATCATCGTTCTCCTCAAGATCGGCAGGAAGCCTGCGCAGCAAGGCGTCAAGGGCACGCTGAACCCGATGCACGTTCTTGAATTGGCCGGTGCTCGCGCGCGTGCGGCTTGAAAACTGAATTTCTTTGTGACGTGTGGTGACTTCCGCCAGGTTGCGCGGAAGCGAACCTTGCGAGCTCCAGAGATCAACCTGAAATGCGAGCGTATCCTGGCGGCGGGGGTTGCTCTCGATCACCCATTGTAGCGGCGTGTTGGATACCAGGCCGCCATCCCAGTAGTGCTCGCCATCGATCTCAACGGCCGGAAAGCCCGGCGGCAGTGCCCCGCTCGCCATGACATGCTCCGGGGTGATCTTGTGAGTGGTGGTATCGAAATAGACAAAGTTGCCGGTCCTGACATTGACCGCGCCGGCACTGAAGCGCGTCATCCCGGCATTGAGACGATCGAAGTCAACCAGGCGCTCCAGCGTTTGCTTGAGGTGCTTCGTGTCATAGAAGCTGATCGCCGCCGGCGTGCCCCCCGGCTGCAGCCACGGCATCAGCGGCCGCGCGAAGAAGAAGCCTGTCGCGCCGAAAGCAGCAGCCAGATTGGCGCTCATTTGATTGAGAAGATTGCGTGAGTTGTCGCTTCGGGCCAAATCAACGAATGGGCTGCCCGACCAGTCCCAAGGCGCGGTCGACGTCACTTGCGTCCAAAATTCCCGCAACCGATCAACGCGGGAATTGGGCGGGTTGCCGGCTAGGATGGCAGCGTTGATCGCTCCGATCGAGATGCCGGCGATCCAGTTGGGATGAATATCTGCCTCCGCCAGCGCCTCGTAGACGCCTCCCTGGTATGCCCCGAGCGCCCCGCCACCTTGCAAGAGCAAAGTTATGCACTCGAATGGCAGCCGCCGGTCAGCGGTTGTGAGATTTGGTCGAAGTTGGAAGTTCATGATTCGGGCTCTCTCTTTTTGTTGCGTTGCGTTTATCCGACGTTCTGTCCGTACGGATTTGGGGAAGGCTGATCATCCGAGGTGCTCAGCAGGGCTCGGGCTACGCGATCTAGGCGACGATCGGCTGAAAGCGCGGGATCAGCGCTAACGCCCGCCCGTGACTGCTTGATATCGGTTTTGACGTGTCGCGCTCTGTCGTGCTGCTGCGGTAGCGGAGCGTTAGACCTGAGAGCTGACTTCGCGTGAAGGAAACCCCAAGTGGCGAGGCTTAGGGCGCATCGCCCCCCGACGGGACCCAGAACCATGGTTGCGCACGCCAGCAGAACCGCCAGGAGCAAGTTAGTGCACGACTCCGGTCCAAGTTTGTATCGTCCGGCCGCAATCCAGCGAGTTGACATTCTGCGTCTCATATTTAATAAACTATACGGTTTAGTGTGTTTACACCACGGATCGACGGACCTGTCAAGCGAACCCTTCAGCTGTTTTGAGCTTCACGATTGCTTGATGAACACTCCTTCGGCAGGCCGTCGGGAGCCGGGCCTATGCATCGTCATGCTCGAAGTTGAAATCAGCTCAGCATGAGTTCTGGTGAGCTGACCAGCGGCGTGCTCTCGCAAGCGGTGGCCGCCGGGGAGTCATTCGACTCCTCACTTATCCGGAACCACGCCACATAGAGTGACGGTAGGAACAACAACGTCAGCAGCGTACCCATAATGATGCCGCCCATCATCGCGTAGGCCATTGGGCCCCAGAAGATCTCCCGCGCGATCGGAATGAGCGCCAGACTTGCTGCGGCAGCGGTCAATAGAATCGGCCGCATGCGATGCTCGGTCGCCTCCACAACGGCGTCCCAGGCCGGGCGTCCCTCCTTCCTCAGATCCTCGATCTGCACGATCAGGATCACCGAGTTGCGGATCAGGATGCCGATCAGCGCCAGCACGCCGAGGATGGCGACGAAGCCAAGAGACGCGCCGCTCGGCAGCAAGGCCATGACGACGCCGATCACGGCGAGCGGCGCGACCGCAAACACCAGGAACAAGCGATGGAAGCTTTGCAGCTGAACCATCAGGACCGTGGCCATGATGAAGAGCATCAGCGGAACGACGGCTACGATCGGCGCCTGGCTCTTGGCGCTCTCCTCGACCGAGCCTCCGACTGCCACCGAGTATCCAGCTGGCAATTCCTTGGCAAAGGTCGCCACCATCGGAGCCAGTTGGTCCACGATCGTCTTCGGCTGGACGTTATCTACGATGCCCGCCTTCAGGGTGATTGTGGGAATCCGAGCGCGTCGCCAGATTGTCGGCTGCTCGATTTCGTAGCGAAGATTGGCTACGGCCCCGAGCGGCACCGCTTGGCCGCCCAGCCCGGTCAATTGCAGGTCCCGCAGCGTATCAATGGACGCGCGTTCTGGAGCGGTGGCGCGTCCCATGACATTGACGAGGTAGATGCTGTCCCGCACTTGCGTAATCGACGAGCCCTCAAGCACCCCATTCAAGGTCGTAGCGATGTCCTCCGAAGTCACGCCAAGTTGGCGCGCCTTGTCCTGGAGAACGTTGACTTTAACGACGCGCGCAGGCTCCATCCAGTCGAACACCACACTGCCGAGATCAGAGCTGCTGCGGAGGATGCCGGCAAGCTTCTGCGAAAGCTCCCTTACCCTTGCGATATCCGGCCCGCTCACGCGGTATTGCACCGGACGTCCCACCGGCGGACCTACTTCAAGCAACTTGACGTAGGTATCAGTCCCCGGAAAGGTCTTGCTGAGGTAAGCTTGGAACTGCGCCTTGACACGGTCGCGAGCCTTGATGCCGCCCTTGGTCTGGACTACGAGCTGGCCAAACCAGGTGTTGGCCGTCTGCACATCGAATGACAGAACAAACCGCGGGGCACCGATGCCGATATAGGTTGACCAATAGTCGACTGAAGCATTGCCCTGCAGTTGCTCCCGTTCGAAGCGGGCGATCTGGGTGTTAGTGTCGGCGATCGAGGCGTTCTGTGGCAGGTTCCAGTCGATCACCAGCTCAGCCCGGTCTGACGAAGGGAAGAACTGCTGCTGCACGAACTGCATTCCGAACAGAGCAATGAGGAAGGCAGCAACCGTGACCGAGATGGTTATCCAGCGATGATGCATGCAGACGCGAAGCAGACGTGAGAACATCTGCGCGGGCCGGCTCTTCTCCTCGTGATGGCCTTTTATCGTAGCGGGCAGGATGGCGACCCCGAGCAGCGGGGTGAACAGCACCGCGACAATCCACGACACGATCAAAGAGACTGCAATGACCACGAACAAGGTGAAGGTGAACTCGCCGGCATTGCTGCTGTTGAGACCAATCGGGATGAACCCGGCAACGGTAACCAGCGTGCCCGTCAGCATGGGAAAGGCGGTCGACGTATAGACGTGTGTCGCCGCTTTCTCCACGGGATCGCCGACTTCGAGCCGCGCTACCATCATTTCGACGGCGATCATCGCGTCATCGACCAGGAGGCCCAGCGCGATGATCAATGCGCCCAGCGAAATCCTCTGCAGCGAAATACCGGTATAGGCCATCACCACAAAGGTGATGGCCAGTACCAGCGGGATCGCAATCGCAACCACAAGCCCTGCCCGCAGTCCCAGGCTAAGAAAGCTGATGACGAGGACAATGACCACGGCCTCAAACAGCGCTTCGGTGAAGCCCGACACCGCATGCTCCACCACGACCGGCTGATCCGCGACCAGGTGAACTCCGACGCCGATCGGCAGGTCGGCGAGGATCTTTGACATTTCCTCCTTCAGAGCTTCACCGAATTTCAGGAGGTTGGCGCCGGACTTCATTCCGATGGCAAGCGCGATCGCAGGCTGGCCGTTGTGCCTGAACAATGTCCTGGCCGGATCGAGATAACCGCGGGTGACCGTTGCGACATCAGTCAGCGGAAAGAAGCGATCGTTGACGCGCAGATTGATCGCCTTGAGGCTGGCTTCGGACGTGAACTGCCCGTTCACGCGGACGCTGATCCGCTCGGGCCCCGCCTCGAACACGCCGGATGGCGCGACAGCGTTTTGTCCCTGCAGTGAGGCCATGATCGAGCGGACGTCGAGACCAAGAGCCGCGATCTTCCGGGTGGAGAATTCGAGGTAAATCACCTCATCCTGCGCACCCAGAATGTCTACTTTGCCGACATTAGGCACGGTCAATATTTTGGCGCGGACGTCCTCGACCTGGTCGCGCAGCTGGCGCTGGCTCAAGCCGTCGCTGGTGAACGCATAGATATTGCCGAACACGTCGCCGAAGCGATCATTGAATCCCGGCCCGATCACCCCTTGCGGAAAGTCGCCCTTGATATCCGCGATCATGTTGCGGACTCGAGCCCAGGTTGGGGCGACGTCGGCCGCTTTCGTGGTGTCTCGCAAATAGACGAACACGGTTGTCTGGCCTGCGACGGTCACGCTCTTGGTGTAGTCGAGCGATTCTAGCTCCTCGAGCTTCTTCTCGATCCTGTCGGTGACTTGGCGCGTCATCTCTTCGGGAGATGCACCCGGCCACTGCGCCTGGATCACCATGGTCTTGATGGTGAAGTCGGGATCTTCCTGCCGCCCAAGCTGAAGGTAGGCAAAAAGCCCTGCCGCCATGAAGGCGATCATGAAATACCAGACGAGCGAACGATGTCCGAGCGCCCAGTCGGAAAGGTTGAACGACTTCATTGGTTTGCATCCTGTTCGATACGAACTTGTTGTCCTTGCTTGAGGCTGTGGATCCCGGCGGTCACGATGCGTGCGCCGGGGGCAAGCCCACCGGTTACGCGGATGCCCCCCTCGCCCGCGGAGAGATCGACCCTGTGCAGCGACACCGAGCTCGTTGGGAGATCAATGAGCCAGACGAAATTGGTGCCGTCCTTGGCAAGCACCGCGGATGGAGGCACCCGCAAGATCGGGCTTTGCTCTTTGTTGTGCTTCGCGGTCACGGTGGCGCCGAGGCGGAAGGTTGGAGGCGGATCGTTCAGGGCGATGCGGACCCGGCGCGTGCGCGTCACCGGATCGGCTTGCGGCGCGATCTCACGAATTTGGCCTTCGACCTGGACGGCGGGCAGGAGCTGCAAGCTGACCGTGAATGGCAGGCCGATTTCCAGGGGAAGCGGGAAATCCGCCCCGATATCGACGACCGCTTCTCTGATATCGGGCCTCGCGACCGTAACCACGGTCTGGCCAGGTGAGACCACCTGTCCGACCTCCGCGCCCACCGCGGTGACTACGCCCGCGAAATCGGCCTTCAGCTGGGCATAGCCCTGTTGTTCGGTGGCTTTCGTCAGATTTGCCTGCGCGCGAGCAACCGATGCTTCGGCACCGGCCCGCGCTTGTTCTGCATCGTCCAGTGTCTGCTTTGTGGTCGCTTCGCTTGTAATCAGAGCCCGTTTTCGTTGTTCCGTCGCTTGTGCGTTCGCGAGTTGCGCTTCCGCCTTTGCAAGCTCCGCTTTGGCCGCACGCACGGCGAGATCGAGAGCCGTTGGATCGATAGTGCCGACAGTTTCCCCTTCTGCAACGAGATCACCAACGTTGACCGGTCGTCCGGTAAGGCGTCCCATCACGCGGAAGGCAAGACTGGTCTTGAACCGGGGCTCAACAACGCCCACGGCTTCGGTACCGTCCGATCGGCTCAACTCCAGGACGGTCGACAACACGGGCCTCACGGGCTCGGGCGCTTTCGCCTCCTGTTGACACCCAGACAGTGCAAACGCCGACGCGACGATACCGGCTGCAATCATGGCGCGCTTCTTCATAACTGCTCTCCCTCGTACGTAACGGGCTGTCCAGCGCTCAGTAGCTTGCCGCCATCGATCACAACGCGCTCGCCGGGCTCGAGGCCCGCCTCAATCAGCACGCCGCCTTCTTCATAGCCACCGATCTTTACCGGCTTCAGAGACGCGGCCTTGGTGGTTGGATCAATGATCCACACCGCAGGTTTCGATCCCGCCGCCATCAATGCGGTCCAGGGCAACGCGATCTGTTGTTGGGCTTTCGTTTTGACTGTCCCTGCGACGGCACTTCCGAGCGTCATCGCTGCAGGCGGATCCTGGATTGCTACCTTGACGCGGATCGTCGAGCTCTTCGCATCAATGGCGGGCGAGACTTCCCTTGCATACCCGCTCGCGATGACATCGGGGTCGGAGACCAGCGTCAGCGAAACCCGGCTGCCGTCGAGATCTCCAAAAAAGATCAATTCGTAGATGTCAAAGACCGCGTCCCTCTCCCCGTCTTGCGCCAGCGCAAAGACCGGTTGAGCAGCCTGTACGACCTGACCGACTTCCAGACTGCGCACGGTAATGACACCCGCAGCTTCGGCACGCAAAGCGGTATAACCGAGAGCTTCGTTCGCCGACCCCAGCTGCGCTTTCGCGACCTCGAGCGCTCCTTCCGCGGTTCGCAATCCTTCCTGCGCCTGATCGTAGTTCGGTCGGGTGGTAAAGCCACTCGAGATCAGAGATTTCTGCCGCTCGAACGTCGCTTTCGCCACCCGCAACTGAGATTCTGCCGCGTCCACAGCCGCGCTCGCGGCATCGACATCGGCCTGTTGCTCGGCTGGATCGAGCAAAGCGAGCACTTGCCCGGCCTGGACGTGACTACCAACATCGGCGAAGCGCTCGATCACGCGACCGCTGACACGAAAGGAGAGATCGGCCTGAAAACGCGCCCGGACTTCGCCGGTTAGCGTGGCAGAGACTTGCATGCCGCGCGGCTGCACGATTTCTGTGCGGACGAACGCAGCTCGGTTGGTCGGAGCGGCGGCATTATCATTGCAGGCGCTCAACGTGGTCGCGACAAGCGCAACCGCGAGCCCGGCGAAACTCCTCAGCCTGCGTCTGCCGTTGGTTTGAACGACACCGGTTTGATTTAGAGAGTAATGTTTCATAGCACGACCATGCGGTGACAGGATGACGACAGTTCGCCCAACACTTCCGTAGAGCGGCAGCCTGCCCTGAAGCCGGCTTGCTTAAATACACTAAACCGTTTATTTTCTTTTTATTGCATTCGCTCCCCGACCATGTCAAGAGGGAATCGCGCGCGCACAAACTCGTGATTGAGGGATGAATTGATGGCAAAGAACAAAGGCTCGAAACGCGGTAGGCCACCAAAGGATCTCGCCGGTGACGTTCAGACGCGAATTCTCGATGCAGCCCAGCAGCTATTTCTTGAAAGAGGCTTCCGCAGCACAAGCATCGACGAGATCGCCGAGATTGCTCCGGCAAGCAAGCCAACGATCTATGCCCATTTTCCAGGGAAGGAGGCGCTTTTCACGGCGGTAGTGGGCCGCACCATCAACGGATTGACGGATTTCGAGGGGTTTACGCCCCAGGGTCGCACGGTCCAGGACAAGCTCACCAATCTTGGCACCGAGATCGTAGAGAGATTTATCGCGGATACGCGCGACCTAACCCGCGCCACGATCGCCGAGGCCCAACGTTTTCCGGAATTGAGCCGAAATGTGCACGATGCTGCACGCGACCGTGCGGCGGGCGCCGTTTCACAACTCTTGAATGAGGCGGCTCAGAGATTCACGCGCTCACCAAAGGGACCATTCAGCGGCAAACGAAAACTCGCTACTGCACAGATGTTTATGGATCTCATTCTGCTTCCGATGCTGATGAGGTCCCTGATGGGTGAGGAACTGAAGGACCTCAAAAAAGAGTTGCCGACCTTCCTGCGTGAACGGGTTAGCTTCTTTCTTGCGGCTTGTGAGGCAGACTGGACGCCATAATGGGCTGCCAAACCACCAGCTCCGGCTAACCAGCTACTCCTGCACTTAGGATATGCAGCCAAGCCGCGGTGCGAGAAGCAGTCGCAGGACGGGGAGCCGTCCTGTCTGCCATTGAACTTCAGTTTGGGACGCAGTCCGAACAATCAAGCTCGAGCGGGAGAAAGCGACTATCAGGACTATTGACAGCACCGATTCTCGATGGTATTCAAACTATACGGTTTAGTTTATTTCTTGGAGAAATTTGATGCCGACGCTTTTTTCACTCCTCCCGGAAAGTCCCGCCGCAGGACTTGGGGCAGTTGGTCTCAATGTACTGATAGCGTTTGGATTAATCACCGTAAGCTTGGTGCTCTGCAATGCGATATCTTTGCTTATCGGCATGCCTGCGTTCGCTGGCAGGGCGCGCCATCCGAGCGCGTATCGACCGGAGCATACTCGAATGACGCCGGCTCTGCTCCTCGCACGAGATCTCATCATTTGCTGGGTGAGGGTTTCGCTAGTCCCGTCGAACTCACCTTCGGCCTGATCGAGGCAGAACTTCAGCGAAGAGGGCTTGACCTAGGAATCGATGCATAGGCGGCGAGCCGTACGGATTGCATCGCCGACTCACACGAAGATGCCAAGCCTTTTGACACTCCACTTCTCAACCACGCAGACGAACAGCAGTCGAAAACTATTGGGCTAACGTTCACGGAACAATGAAAATGAAGAGCCTTCCATTTGCAACTATCCTCTTGTTTTTGGTCGCACTCGTTCCCGCGGCAGCGACAGCTGACGTAACCGAATTGCCGTCCGCCGCCCAGGATCGCAGCGACGTGAGTGTTGAAACAGACGAAGTTCGCCGCTTGCTCGCACTATTTCGTGCGGCTCAGTTATCGTTGAGCGAGGCGATGGCGATCGCTGAAAGGCTACATGAAGGTTCGCGCATCGCGCAGATCCGCTTCGACGTGTCGGGTGACCGTGGATATCGCGTGAGGACGGTGAAGGACAACCATGTTTGGGAGAACACCATCGATGCGAAGACTGGAAGGGTTGTAGACCAAGAGACTGTCCTCGCCCTTACCCAGCTCAGTGATACAGATCGCAGCAACATCGTTGCTCTGAGATCCGTAAGGCAAGAGCTGTCAGACGCCGTTCTTGTTGCTGAAAAGGCCGCACCGGGAAAGGCTCTTGGTGGAAGTTTGATCAACGAAGACGGCAAGCTGAATTTCGTCGTTGTAGTAGCAAGTGACGATCACTTGAAGGAGGTCATGCTCGAGCCGCCCGTAGTTGGTCGCCAAGGGTCAACATCCAGTCGCTTCAAGCATGTTGGACCAAGCAAATGACGAACGCGAAGACCCTCTATTCATTCCTAACAATACCGCTCAACCGCATGTCTGCTAACGAAAACCGCGCCGGTGGACTGCTGACGCAAAACGGCACACCCGTCCACGGCTACCGGCTGGAGTTGATTCTCGCGCTGCGGGTCACCGTCGCTGCGCTGTTGGCGCTCACGCTGGCGCAGGCATTGCAACTACATGTGCCGCTCTGCGCTGTTCTAACGGCACTAATTGTGACGCAGATGAGCTTGGGTCGCTCGGTGAAGGTGGCGAGCGACTATCTGGTAGGCACCTTTGGAGGCGTCGCCTATGGCGGCGCGCTGGCGATTCTCATCCCGCACAACAGCGAATGGTCCTTACTCGCCGTCCTCGCGCTTGCGGTAGCGCCGCTCGCCTTCATCGCCTCCTTTCGAGCAAATTTCAACGTGCTGCCGGTGACGGCGATCATCGTGTTTCTGGTCCCTAGTATGCAACACGTCAGCCCCGCGGCTTCCGCGATCGATCGAGTGCTCGAGGTGACCGTCGGCAGCGCTGCCGGCTTCATCGTCTCCTTTCTGCTTTTTCCTTCTCGCGCGCATGCGATCACCATCCAGGCCGCGGCTGATATGCTAGACCTTACGGCTGATGCACTCACAAGGTTTCTGGAGGACCATGCCCGCGGACTTGACCAAGCGGACAGGCGTCGCATTCAGGATGAGATTGCCGCAGCATTGACGAGGTTGAACGCGACCGGAGCCGACGCGGACCACGAGCGTAATGTACGCCTCACCGCCGGCCCGGACACCGGGCCGCTGTTGCGCGCCTTGTTGCGGTTACACCATGACATCGTAATGCTGGGCCGCGCGGTAGGATGCGAGTTGCCTGAGGGAATCGCGGCGCGGCTAACGCCGGCGCTCAGGAATATAGAGGCCAAGGGGCGCGACTTTCTCCGCGCCAACGGCGCGGCGTTGCGTGACCAAAAGCCCCCGCCCCCACTGGGGCCCGTCGATGTAGCGTTCCGGAATTACATCGAGGAATTCGGCGCGGTACGGCGCGAGGGATTGACGCGCGGCATGAAAAGCGAAGCGGCCGAACGGTTCTTTGCGCTCGGCTTCGCGCTTGAGCAACTTCGGGAGCATCTTTTGGAGATGCACCGCCTCGTCGGTGAATGGGCACGCGAATAGGCCGCCCCACGCTGGCGATCTTTTGCGACAACCGCCGCGGAATTGGCTCCCTTAGGAGTCATTCGCAAATCGAATGTTAGCCACACGATACTGATTTTGCCAACGACGTCCGCACGCTGAAACATATTAACGACCATAGCCGGCCACGACGAATTACATCATATCAGACGAAAAAATGAGGTGTTCCTAAATTGGAGAAGTGCCATGCGACCGGTCCTTTCGGCCCGAGCCGCCGAGAGCATCGGCGATACGTCCAAGAATGTGGGTCGTCGCTTCGGCAATTGTTGCCTTGCGCAATCCGAGCTGCTCGGCTGCTCGTGTATGCAAGATACTGGCCAGACCGTGAACCACTGACCAAGCGAATAGCGCGTCGAGCTCGTTATCCGCGCGCGATGACCGGCGGGGTAATTTCTCGATTGCAGTCCTAAGTGTCGCAAATGCATGCTCCGCCTTGACCATCATCTCGGGATGTCGAGCAGGATCCGGCAATGGTGTTCCGAACATCAGCTGGTAGTGCAGCGGATGTTTCCTGGCGTAGTCCAGATAGGATCGGCCGAGGTAGCCGAGATCAACATAGGGATCATCGCTACGAGTACGCTTTTCGAGATGAGCAGCAAAACCCGTAAAAGCTCGTCCGACGACTTCGGCAAGAATGTGCTCACGGCTGGGAAAGTGCTTATAGGGTGCCTGATGCGATACGCCCAGGCGCCTTGCCACATCCCTAAGACTTAAGGCGTTAATTCCATCCTTTGCGATGATCGCGAGCGCTTCCTTTACGCAAGCTTCACGCAAGTTCCCTGCTTTGTTGTTCCTTTCGGTCATTCTGATGCCGTGTCATGCCTCCCATTACGACACCCATTATCCGGCTCCTTGCCCGTCGCGGCAAGGGAAGCAGTGAAGCCTCGAGGAATTTGGACAGAAATCCCGGGCGTATCATGGACCGACGACCAAGTGCTTCAAGTGTCTGCCGTGCTACCACGTCAGGACTTCCGGCCGCACTCATGCGCATGTTGGCGCGCGCCTCGAACCCGCTGCGAACGGGCCCGGGCGCTGACGATATGACGTCGACACCGTAATTTGACAGCTCGAGTTGCAGTCCCTCTGCGAATGATTGGACAAACGCCTTGGTTGCCGCGTAAGTGGCAGCCCATGGGACTCCCTGAAACGCCAAGAGGGAACTCATCAGAACTAGCCCCCCACGCCCCTGGGCGGCAAACCTCTGGGCGAAATGATGTGAAAGACTAACGACGGCACGGCAATTCACATCAATCATTTCTAGCTCAAGACCAAGCGGCTGATCAAAGAATCGCCCGGAAGTCCCGAAGCCAGCGATCGCCGCAAACAACCCGACTTCAAGGTTCTTGGTCGCAGATACAATCGTGCTGATCGCATCGTCTTGCGCGAGGTCCAGCGCTAAAGTCTCCACCCTTACGTTTGGATGCTTTCGGCTCAGATCGGCGGCGATTGCCTCAAGTAGTTCACGTCGGCGGGCAACGAGTACGAGGTTCAACCCAGCCGCCGCAAGGTACACAGCCGTGGCCCTGCCAATTCCATCCGATGCTCCTGTTACCAGAGCCCACTTTCCGTAGCGTGATCGCACGCGTTCTTGGCCTGATTGCGAAAACAAGTCTGACCCCTCCAAAATGCTCTTGCTTACAATCGCTGGAAACGATATACCCGCTGGTAGACACTGTCAACCATCCCATCACGCTTGCATTTTTCCTGGTTCATTTTTTGGCGTGAGGTAATTCCCAGAAATCGATAAATTAATGAGTGCGTTGGATCGTGGTGAGCACAAGCGAATTCTACGTTTCAATCACGGGCTTTCGACTGAAAGGCCGGCGACACCTGGTGCGCTTCTGGTGGCACACAATCCGTTCCATCGCGCAGGCGCGAAGCGCGCCGGGTAATTTGAGTGCGGAAATGCGCACGCTTAACGGAGTGTACCATACGCTTTCGATCTGGGTCGACGAGCAAGCAATGCGCAGATTTCTGATCACGGGTGCGCATCGGAACGCAATGAAAGCTTATCGCTCAGTCGGTACAGGCCGGACGCTAGGATTTGCCACCAGCCATCTACCGGACTGGGACGTAAGCCTCCAGCGCTGGCACTCCGAAGCGCGAGAAGTTTGATGACGTTCTGGCCGCCGTCGACCGTTGCGATACCCTTCTAGTCAGCAGCCGTGGAAGCGTCCCGAGTAACGAGGCAATCTCGTATTCATCAGCATAGCCCTTGGCGAGAGCTAGCCTGATTTTAGGCAGGTGAAATTGTGATCTAATGTCGGCTCGGAGTCGTATTAAAATTCGAATATACGACGAGAGAGATCATGAAAACGAGGAGAAGAGACTTTCCCGGCACAGATCCTGAAACGAGCGAACGGCTGGCGCGTGAAGTTGCCAGCGACGAGAATGCGATCATCAACGCGCTACTCGAGCTGCGACAGACAAATTCGATGAGCCTGGAGGCAATCGGCTTTCTGCTTGGAACCGATCCCAGCCAGATTTCTCGATATCTGAAGGGTAATTCAAAGGTCACGCTGACGAATTACGTGCGAATAGCCCGCGCGTTTGGTTATCGCTGCAGGATTGTTTTCGAACAGACGGAAGCGGCGGAATCGGGAGAAAATGCACTCTCCAATCTTAAGCTTACCTCCCACAAAGTCTGCAACGCGCGCCGCACCCCGACCTCCTGAGTCTACTCGACCGCCTGTTCTAGGCCCGGATCGGCTTTTTTCGCGCGTTCAGTGATCCAATTCCCGATTGTTCTCGTATCAAGTGTACCGGGATGCTGCGGCGCCGCCCGCCCGGATCCCGGCAACAAGGCCCCGGTCGATGGGCCCCCTTCGACCGGGGTGCTTTGTTACCGGCGAATTGCAAAGGACCGTGCGTTGAACATCCAAATCAGTCGCTTTCCGCAGCCATCGGACGTTTCGCCCTCGCGTGAAGAGGTCGAGGCCGCGTTCCGGACGATCATTCGTTGGGCCGGGGACAATCCGGATCGCCCGGGATTGCTTGAAACGCCGGCGCGCGCAGCACGGGCTTTCGGCGAGTATTTCGCCGGTTACAAGCAGGATCCGCTCGCGATCCTGAACAAGACCTTTGACGAGACCGGCGGGTATGAGGAAATGGTCGTGCTGCGCGGGATCTCCTTTGAAAGCCATTGCGAGCATCATCTCGCGCCCATCATCGGTCAGGCCTGGGTTGCCTATGTTCCAAACGGCCGAGTCGTCGGCCTTTCCAAGCTCGCACGCGTTGTCGACGCTTATGCGAGGCGGCTCCAGATCCAGGAGCGGATGACTTCGGAAATCGCCTTTGCGGTTCAGGAAGTCCTGCAGCCGCAAGGTGTCGGCGTTGTGATCAAGGCGATCCATCATTGCATGTCCAGCCGCGGCGTTCACAAGGTCGGAGCGGAAATGGTGACTAGCTGCATGCTCGGTTGCTTTCGCGATAACGCTCCGACGCGGCAGGAATTTCTGGCTATGACCAAACAATGAGCGCTCCGGCAACATGGGTGATTGCAACACGGCGGCAAAGTCCGGCATCATCGGCCCGCGCGTTGGCTGGACTGGACAATCGACCGCTAACTGCCCGGATTTTCGGCGTCGCGTTCGCGCCTCGTTTCCAGGGACGATCGTCTGGAGCAGCGGAACCGCAGAGCAAGCCTGAGGATCAAATGGTCGCGAAAGGAACCCATCCCGGCGACCCGCGATCGAAAGCAGCGGAATTCGCCGAATGCATCGCGCAAATAGCGACGGAGCGAAGCGAAACGGCATTTGACATTCTGTTTCGATACTTCGCGCCGCGCATCAAATCCTATTGCTTACGTTTGGGCGCCGATGCTTCCTCTGCGGAGGAAATCACGCAAGAAGTGATGGTGTCGATCTGGCGCAATGCGGCCAAATTCGATCACTCGAAGGCGTCGCCATCGACCTGGATTTTTACGATCGCGAGAAATCTGAGCATCGACCGCTTTCGTAAAAGCCGTAGACCCGAATTCGATCCAAATGACCCGGCGCTGGTCCCGGATGATCAGGAGACCCCCGATCAACTGGTCGAGCAAACCGAGATTGAAGAGAACGTTCGCAACGTCATGGATTCACTCTCCGTAAATGAAAGAAATGTCCTGATGCTTTCTTTCTACGAAAACCTCTCGCATTCCGAGATTTCCAGGCAGCTCAGCCTTCCCAATCGGCACGGTCAAATCAAGGATACGACTGGCGTTCGCCAAAATTCGCTCCGCGCTCGACGCGCAAGATGGAGCCGGCAAATGACGATCAAATTTCATATCAGCAACGATATCCTGATGAGCTACTCGGCGGGAACGCTGGACGAAGCGTCAAGCCTTCTTGTTGCCACCCATCTCGCTCTCTGTCCGCATTGCCGTGCGCGGAACCGATCGGCCGATTCTCTCGGCGGATACCTGCTGGATTCTCTCGAAGACCAGATCGGTTTCATCGTCGATGAAGGATGCCGTGCTCTCTCGAATCAAGAATGAATCGCCGGTTGGCGAGACGAAGGCACCTTCGCGCAAGAACAAGGGAGCGATCATTCCCGATCCGCTGCGCAGCTACGTAGGCGGAGATCTCGACCAATTGCGCTGGAAGCGGCTCGCGCCGCGTGTGCAGCAAATCCCCGTTTCGACCGCCGACCGCCGTTCGACGGCACGGCTGTTGCGTTTCCAGAGCGGATTGACGGTGCCTTCGCATGGGCACAGTGGGCGCGAGCTTACTCTCGTTCTCACAGGAAGCCTGTGTGATCGCGATAGTGTTCTTTATCGGGGCGACGTCGCGGAAACCGACGAAGGGACCGAACATCAGCCGTTCGCGGGTCCAGATGAGGACTGCATCTGCCTTGCCGTCACCGACGCCCCGCTGCGTTTCAAAGGCATGGTCGCTCGTTTGCTACAGCCCTTTTTCGGGATTTAGGTGACCCGGTTATTGCGAAGGAATTGACAATGTTTCGCTATTCAATTGCATATGTCGTAACGGCAGGTGTTTTTCTTGCCTCGGATTATCTCTGGCTCAATCGCGCCATGGGGTTCTATCAGAGTTCGCTCGGGGATCTGCTGGCGGAAAAACCAAATCTCTTCGCTGCGGCCGCGCTCTACCTGATTTATTTCTCGGGGATCGTTGTCTTCACGGTGATGCCGGCCGCCAGAAACGATGCCTGGAGTTCGGCCGTCATGCTGGGCGGCCTCCTCGGACTGGTAGCATTCTCAACCTACGACCTGACCAATCTCGCCACACTTAGCCGATGGCCCGTCACGGTTACGGTCGTCGATATGGTCTGGGGAACATTCGTGACAGCCCTGTCCTCCCTGGCAGGCTTTATCGCGATACAGATCTTGGCACCCATCGAGTGAGGAACATCGTGACTGACTCAGGATCGGAAAAGCTCGAGCGTCTGCTGGATCGGATCGCCGCCAACAAGGACCAGAAGGCATTCGCCGAACTCTATTCGGCCACCAAAGGAAAACTCTTTTCGACGGTTCTTTTGATCGTCAGGCGACAGGACCTCGCCGAGGAGATCATCCAGGAAGCCTATGTGCGGATCTGGTCGCACGCGAATTCGTATAGACCGTTGCTTGGCTCGCCGATGACCTGGATGATCTCAATCGCACGAAACTTGGCGATCGATCATGTCCGAAAGACTGCGCGCGAGACCAGCGCCGACAATTCAATACTACTGACGCTGCCTAGTGAATGCCCGACCGCCTTCGAAGCCATCGAAGCCCTGGAAGAGGATCGATCCGCTTCCGAGCAGCAGCAGCAGGTTTTCTCGGCACTGCAGGCGCTCAATCCGGCACGTCGCGACCTTGTGGTGAGAGCCTATCTTTATGGTGAAAGCCGTGAGCAGCTTTCAAAAAGGGCCGGCGTGCCGGTGAATACCGTGAAAACCTGGATCAGAAGGGCCTTGCTGGAAGTCGAGGCGATTCTGCGGAATACGGAACCAACGAAAACAACTACCTTGGGAAACGCAATAGCCGCCCGCAAGCGTTTGAACGGGTACGCGGCCTACATCGTTAAAGTGCCGTCGTTTAGAAGCTGAGAAACGGCGGTAACCAGTTGGGCGGGCGCGAATGGCTTAAGCAACATTATGCTGTTCGGAACGCCCTTAGAGGCCCAATCCTCGGCACTGTCGCCGCTCATATATACCACAGGAAATGCCGGTTCAATTTCTCTGGCGTGGCGCGCCACTTCCCAACCATCAAGCTTGTCGCGCCCAAGATTGATATCGGTTACGAGCGCCCGATGTTTGACATCGGCACTATCAAGTAGTTCCATCGCTTGCTCGCCCGATGATGCAATTACTATCGCGAACCCACCGTCTTCAAGGGCGTCTTTGACGATAGACTGAGTCAGGTGGTCGTCTTCAACAACCAAAATGATCGGTAAATCCTGCATGCTACACCCCCGCGCCAGCATAGATATCGCGTAAGGGGGATTTTTGTTCCGGGCAAAGGTATAAAAGTGAACTTAAGGAATTTGGGCCCTTTCGTTCAAGGTGGGAATAGAAGACCTCCTACGCTTTGCGAGATCTCGAACGGTTGGAGGGCATTTTGGCTGACGCCGATGCGACACCAGTCCGGAATATCGATCGACTATGAAGCGCGTTCGCTCCCGTCGTGACGGAGATGAAGGCCGCCGCGTAGCCGGGCCCACAAAACGATATCAATCGCACCAGAAACGGCTCTCTCGCGTTCGAAGGCTCCGTCCACGCAAACTCGTTCAGATCGGGTTAGTCGCAGCCATAGCTTGCTCGTAGGATTCGGTTCGGCCCGCTCTTCGGGTTCTTCGCTGACCTAATCCGCTTACGAATTTGCTTCAGAGTTTCAACATCAAAGGAAATGTAGTAGTCAACAGCCCTTCAAAGGCTGAACGCTGTTCAAGCAGGCGCTTCTCTATAGTTTCTCGCTCAGCATCGGATGGCCCGGTTTGAAGCAACTTACGACAACGCCAAATGTCATTCCGCACGGCTCTGATCTCGCTCAAGCGGTCATCAATCGTAGACATCACCATCCCGACTTGGTTTTTGGAGCAAAGCCTGAAAACTGCTCAACCGCGCAACTCTTCAGCGAGCCGTCGCTCGATGAAGTTACGTTCTATGTCGGTCAGTTGAGTGTTCAGGAGCTTGCGATATCGCCGCACATTCTCCTCGCGGGTCCACCGCGACCCGCTCGCTGTGCGCGAGGCTTCTATCGACCAATTTCGCCTCCTCGCAGCGCGCTCGTCGATAAAACGACGCGGCTCGTCGGAAGCGGCGCAGTCAAGCTTGCTGAAACGAGGGAGCCGCATGACCAATCCCCCACGTGGCGGAGGATCGTTGTCGTCGTCCAGCTGCTTCAGCGCTGCCAGGATGTCGTCGAGACGGAGTCTCCGCGGGATACCCGGGATCTCGCGAAGGGCCGGGTGGGATTCGACGACATACATATCCGACGCCCAGGACGAGAGGATTACTCGCTTCTCGTCTGTCGAAAGCCTGGCATCGTTTAAGACATCGTCGGGTGAATTGTAGTGGGATACCGGGTGGAAAAAGGGCTCAACATTGTTGACGGTACGATCTGCTTGGCTCATGTCGTTTCTCCTTTTTGCTCCTTTCGTCGAGAGACGGATTGATATGAGACTAGGTCGAAGGCGGCGGCGATAGCGCTGCCGCCTTCAGGCCTCAGTTGGTGTTGATCACGATACGCTTGGCGTTGCGGTTTGATTGCTCCGACTTCGGAATCGTTACAGTCAGAACGCCATTCTTGAAATCTGCTTGGGCCTTGTCTTCCTCGATGCCGTCCAGCGGAATCTGACGTTCGAACGATCCGTAGTATCGCTCGCTGACGAATTTCGATTGGTCGCTCCGTTCGGCCTTCTTCTCGCCACGGATCGAAAGAACGCCGTTGGCGATTTCCACCTGGACGTCCTTTTCACTAAGACCCGGAAGTTCGGCGGATACCGTCACCGCCTTATCTGTTTCGCTGAATTCGAGCCGAGGCCAGCCGCAATTGGCCCTCCATTGGCGGAGTGTCAATACGACCAAGCGGCCCGAACCCGCGAAAGACGTCGTCGAACAGGCGGTTCATCTCGCGATGAAGCGTGAGAAACGGATCGAAGGCCTCTCGTCCGGTCGAGAGCTGCTGACCTTTCGTCCATGGAATAAGATCACGAAAACCCATGAGATCCTCCTTGACATGAAGGTGAGAGACGCGCGGACGGTTACTGTCCGCGCGTGACATGATCAGACAGACGCGGCTTAGGCCGCCTTCTGCGTGATTTGCCCGACAGAAGCGCCACCGTTGATCGCGATGCGCCGAGGCTTCATGGCCTCAGGGATTTCACGAACGAGTTCGACCCGGAGCAGGCCATTGTCGAACGCCGCAGCCTTAACCTGGACGTAATCGGCAAGGTTGAACTGCCGCTTGAAGGGCCGAGCCGAGATTCCCTGGTAGAGATATTCGTGCTGTTCCTTGTCGCTCTTGCGACCTTCCACGGTCAGCACGTTCTGCTCGGCAGTCACGGCGATCTCGTCCGGGCTGAAGCCGGCCAGCGCCAGCGAGATCTGGTAGCGATCTTCGCCGAGCCGCTCAATGTTGTAGGGCGGGTAGTTATCCTCGGTCCTGTGCTGGGTTTCGTCGATGAGATCGAAAAGGCGATCGAAGCCGATGGTCGAACGCCACAGAGGATTCAGATCGTAATTCCTCATAGCCAAGTCCTCCTGAGAGCAAGATGGATACGAAGGAGCGCAAGACACCAGTGCAAGACACCTGTCCGGCGCCCGGTTCAGTTTGCCGGACCCAAAAGCTGGCGCCCGGCACCGCCAATAGCGGCAAAAATCGAATTAGAAAAACCGAAATTCAATTTCAAGGGGGTCCGAAAAAAAATTTTGACCGGATCCTCCTGCAGTTAATTTTGGGTTGCGGATCATGAAGCGAGACCTCTTAACCGGGCCTCGGCCTCGCCGAGCAAACGCGTTAGGCGGCGACGTTCTTCGGTCGCGAGGTTCCGATCGTCGATCAGTTTTTGGCAGTGCACAATGACCCGCCGTTCAACTTCAATCAGGAAGCGGTCATGCAGGACACCCCATGGAGGAAGCTCGGCGTCATGAGTGTATCGATCCGAAGCGTTGGCGCCGTCATGTTCCACTTCATCCAGGGTATCGCGTCGAGGTACGGGATCGGCGGCAGCGGGGAGCATGTCACCGAGTTTAGCTGCGGCCCCTCGGCGAACTCTCAATTCCCAAGGCGGGGAGCGACGGCAGAAACAATGCCGACGCAAGGAAGGCGGTCAGCACGCCCCGGAAGATACGGCGTGCGACAGCCTCTTTGTGCTTCTCCGCACGAGCGGAGCAAATGGTTTGATCCAGGATCATCTCATCCTCCTATCGTTCGAAAACTTATCCATGCGATAGTTGCGAAGCTTGAGGCTATCATGAGCCAATTCAGAGCATCTCCGCTTTTTCGCAACAGAGCTTGAATCTGCGTGCTCATCGTGAGCGGTTAGACCGGGACGGTGAGTGAGTTATAACAAAAGTGGTTGCGGGGATAGGATTTGAACCTATGACCTTGGCCGAAGGTCGGAATGAAAGCGAAAAGCGCTCCCCGGATCGTCCCAGGCCAATCGAACCGGTTCGTCCTATTTTTACGCCAGGCTACCCGGCAGCCATACCTGCGTCCTAGGTCCCTTTTTTGCTTGAGAAGCCTACGATCTTATTGGCTCAGACCGATTGGGTTCGAGGCGGAGGCATGGGCGGTAACGACGAAAAGACTCGGATCTCGGCATTTGAGTCGCCAGTTAGCAGAAAAATGCCCCGTGCCACGAAGCGCCATCGCAAGAACCGTGGCATGCCGCCGCCCGCGACGTTCGATATCGATACGCTGCCGGGCAGCTCTAATTTGACAGCATTAGAGGCGGCCTCGGTCATCCGACGCACGCCCGGAGCGCTGGAGCAGTGGCGGCGCGACCCGAACCACCCTTTGAAATGGCGCTACGTTGACGGCCGCCCGCTCTATCGTGTCGATGCGGTGCGCGGCTATCTGGCCAGATGCGATAAGACCACTAAGCCGTCTCAGCAGCATAATACTCGCGGAGACGGCCGAGCAATTCAGCCTTGATGGTATCGAGCGGATTCGTCCGCTGTAGGCGTACGACCTTGCCGATCCGTTTCGCGCCGACCAACTCCGCGATGTAGTCATGAGCCGCTTCGAACGACATCTTGCGGATGATCCACTGTTCGTCGTGATTGTAGACCTGATCGATTCCGCTAGGCTTTTGCCCGACACACAGCCGCTGGATTTCGTTGTCGTAGCCGCAGCGTGACATGACGGTGCGCAAGCTGCGCCTTAAGTCATGCATGGTGAACTTGGCGACCCCTGCTTCCTTGACCAAACGGTTGACCATCTTGGTGAAGCCCGACATCTGGCCGCCGGTCTTCGGTGACGGGAAGACATAATCGGACGTCGCGCGCTGGAAATGTTTCGCGGCCGCGAGCACCTCGTCAACCAAGTGGGTGCGCGGCACGTCATGGTGCAGGCCCATCTTGGTCCATGCCGCATCGAAAGTGATGCGGTCATCCATGATGTGCTTTCGCCACTCGATCATGGTCGGCTCGCTGCGGCGGGGGCCACCGAGTAGGCACATGCGTGCCAATAGCCCGAAAGTCCCGAGCTTGCCGGATGCATGCCAAACTTTAATGATCTCCTCATCGGTCAGCGCCGTCCCTTCGTTCGACGCCCTACCCTCTGCGCACGGGTTTCCTTGGGGGCGCGGTAGCCGGCGAGCACATTGTGCTCGACGTAACCTTCGCCGACGCCCCATTCGAGGAAGGTGTGCACGTGCTTGCGCAAGTCCTTGGCTGCACCGCGCTTGCCGGTCTTGGCGATCTTGTCCACTGCCGCCATGATTTGCCGTCGGGTCAGATCGGCGATGGCAAGATCGAAGTGATCCTTGAGACCGCGTCGCAGCGCCGACATTGTCGGTTTCCAGTTGACGACCTGGCGTCCGGTCAGCGAGGTTTCGTAGGGGCCATCTTCAATGATCAGGGTCGCCAGCGTGGTGCACTGCTTCTCGGCCAGCTGTTGCTGCTTAGCCTCGCGCTTGGCGTCGTTCGGATCGACCCCGATGACCACCTCGCCAGCGGCGATGGTGGCGGCCTTGCGCGCGGCCTTCTCGTTAAACTTGGGCCAGGCTTGCGTTGTGTGCCTTTCATCCCAGGCTTGGTGAACAGGTAGACCCAGGTCCGGCCGCCGGTCGAGCGCATCCTAATGGCAAGCCCTGGCTGCTCTGTGTCGTGCAGATAGTGCTGTGACTTGCCCGGCGGCAGCGTGGCCGAACGGATTGCAGCGTCCGTAAGCCGCAGGTAGTTCGTCGTCACTTCAGCTCTGAGATCTTTTTCGCTTTTTTCCATCGTTTGTGCCCTGCGCTTTGTGCCCTGGGACGGATCGAGGTGTGACCCAAGAAACGGATCACAAACCGTTCCCTCCGTGTTCCCAGCTCTGTTGTGCCCCACGGGAAAATTCACGTAGGGCACAGCGCGGGCATACAAAATGCAGCAAGTCCAGCTATGGCTCACTATGGGCCAATATGACCACAAATCCCTGCGCTGTAAGGACTTTTACAACTATAGTATGGCTGAATTAGGTCGGCTAGGGTCTACAGATTGTGGTTCACACGGGAGAGGTCCAAGGTTCGATCCCTTGTGCGCCCACCATTCTGTTCGATGCAATCAGACGCCTACGTCACTGGATCGCCGCGGCAATCGCCGCCGGCTGACCTCGATCATCGCCGCCGCCCCACCTGAGGTGAAGCGGACACTCGAACGGCTGCGTTCCAGCAGCGTCAACCCGAGCCTATCTTCCAAAGACAAAATCTGCCGCGTCAGATTCGAGCTGTTGATACCAAGCTGCGCGGCCGCGCTAGCTTAACTGCCTGCCTCCATCACCGCCTTCAAATAGCGCAGCGCTCTCGGCGCGATGGCGGAGACGCCTATGGGGCGATCCCGGTCGCCCGAAGCGATCGCATCACGCCGCACCGAAGACGACAGGGCGATGTTGTTCCAGCCACTCGGCATAGGTGCGCGCGGAGCGACCGAGCACCTTGGCCGCCGTGTCGGTCGTCTTGTAGGCGCCCGCGGCGACCAAGCCAAAATATCCAGCCACTGGCGCGCGCTCGCCGTTGCTCTCGAAGACCCGCACCTCGCGCCCCAGGAACTTCGAGAGAAGTGCCGCAAGATCGGCCGCCGTAAAGGCGTCCTCCGAGGTCAATCGATAGGTCTGCCCCTCATGGCCGTCCTCGGTCAACGCCTTGACCGCCACTGCGGCGACGTCATCTGGATCGATGCAGGTCATGACGCCCGAGCCGCCCGCCTCGAGCAACAGACCATCATTCAAGACAGACGGCCAATTGAACGGGAAATTGGTCATGTAGCGGGTGGGACCAAGCACGGTCCAGTCGACGCCCCGCAAGGGGATCAGCCGCTCATGGAGGCCGTGGATATGCATGGGCCGCAGCTCGCTCCCCGCCTTCGCGGCGAAGTTGGAAAGGTAGACGATCCGCTTGGCGCCCGCTGCGACCGCCGCGTCGATCGCATTGCGCTCCAGGGCCTCCATTTCCGGCGCCGGCGGCGCCACGATGAACACGCGCTCGGCCCCACGAAACGCATCCGACAAGGTCTCCGGCGCCAAAAGATCGCCAACGACCGGCGTCGCCATCGAAGCGATGGTTTCGCCCTTCTCCCGGCTACGGACGAGGGCGCGCGGCTTGATGCCCGCCGCCGAAAGTTGCCCGATGAGCCTGGTGCCGAGGTGGCCGGTAGCGCCGACGACGAGGATGGAGGGCTGGGTCATTTGGATGTCTCCTGGTCTTGGATGTCTGGATTGGGATGGCGCTGCTGCGGGCGGCTGACGTGAAATTTATCTCGGGGCCGGCAGAGCACATGCCGCGGTCGGCGTCGAAGGCGGGTCGGCGATGCTGCGGAACGCCGGTGAGGCCAGGATCGAGACGACCTGGCCGACCCCTCGGGCTCCTGCGACCTATCGGCGCCACGCCGCCGCCGCGCCCACCGCGAACTCGGCAAAGCTCACCGGCGGCCGTCCAGTCACATTCAGGACGTCATCGTTGAGCACGCCGAACATGCTTGAGCTAAACGCTTGGGTGTAGACTTGGCTGTTGTGCTCGGCGGTCTCAGGCGGCGCGCCCGCGGCGAGCAGTGCATCGCGGATGGGTGCGCGATCCGTCTCGACGTATTTGATGCGACGGCCCGCTACCCACGAAATCTGCTCGGCGACCTGCCCCAGCGTCAGCGGCTCAGGGCCCAGCGGCGCGTACGCCTTGCCGCCGTGCCCGTCCTCGGTCAGCGCGATCGCTGCAATCGCCGCGATATCCTCCGAGGACACATAGCTCACGATTCCCGCACCGCCCGGGCCAACGATCTCATCCCGCTCGCGGATTCCCTCGGAGAAGGACTCACGCCACCTCAGGCCCTCTGAGAAGTTCTGCATGAACGCGACCGGTCGCAGGATGGTGTACGGCACGCCCGACGATTCAACAGCCAGCTCGATGCGGCGCAGCGGGTTCTCCGGCGGTGCATGGCCCACGCCGAACGAGGACAGCAACACGGCCCGTTTGACGCCAGCTCCGGTCGCGCCGTCGAGCAGGGCTCGGATGTAGTCGGCGTGCTCCGATTGCGGGATTGGGCCGGGGACCAAGTACATCGCTTCTACGCCCTTCCGCGCAGTCTCGTAGGTGCTCTTGTCGGTCCAGTCGAAGCGGACCGGCTCGATGCCTGCGTGTGTCCCGACAGGCGACCGGCTGGCGGCACGGACGGTCACTCCCCGGCGCCCGAGGTACGGGATCAGTCGCCGCCCGACCTTGCCAGTCGGACCGGTTACCAGGACGGTTGCACTCATGTTGGTCTCCGACTGTCGACGCGGACATTTTTTAGTCTTTACTAAAAAATGTTTGACGCACTTGCCGGGGCGCTGTCAACCGTTTTATAGTCGGATCTACATAAAGGACCGATGATGGCTCGGAGAGGTCGACCGCTCACTTTCGATCGAGAAGAAGCGCTTCAACGCGCGATGGAGCTGTTTTGGGCGCGCGGCTACGAGGGCACGACCTTGGAAGATCTGCAGGCCGCGATGGGCGGCATCAGCCCGCCCAGCTTCTACAATGCGTTCGGCTCAAAGGAGCAGCTGTTCAAAGAAGTGACAAACCTCTATGTCGCGGCCGTTGGTGAACCGACGCTGCACGCGCTTGAGGAAGGGCAGACCGCGCGCGAGGGCCTGCAAGCCATGCTGCGGCTGACGGCCGAATTTCTTTCGCAGCCCGGCAAGCCCCACGGCTGCATGCTCGTCCTCGGAGCCATGAACTGCACTCCCGCGAACAAGGGAGCACAGGACTACTTGCAGGCAATACGGCGCCAAGCCCCCAAGGTGCTCAAGCAGCGTTTCGACCGCAGCGTCGCGCAAGGCGAATTGCCAGCCGGCCTCGACACGAATGCCATCGCCGCGTTCTACGCCACAGTGATTCACGGACTTGGGGTGCGGGCGGGCGACGGAGCTTCGCGAAAGGAGCTAATGGCCGCAGTGGACGGCGCAATGGCCGGTTGGGAAACGATTGTCGGGATGCCAACGGCAAACAAGCGCAGGCGCAAACGCAGCCGGGAATGAGGGCTAATAGCGGCGGGGACGGCCACTCAAGAGGTGATCGGCGTCGAGTAGGGCGCGGCCGCTCCCATCGTAAAACCACCACCCAGCATCGCGGCATCACCGAGCGGGTCCACTCATCGCCCAATAGACGCCAACGCCGGCAACAAGCGAAGAAAACCTCGGGGCTCGCACGCCGACGCCAACCAACACCGGATAGCGCTCTAAACGAAAAGCACCCGGTCTCCCGACCGGCGTGCCTTAGCCCGCCCCGCAAAGCCCTCGTAGAAGAATGGAATGTTGTCTGCCGGACCACCCGTAAGTCTCAACGCTACCTTTGGCCAAGTTACCATAGCGACATGACACTCCGGCTCTCCTACTGCCAGGCCCGGCGACTTGTATTGATCGTGCCAGAAATAGGTCCCGCCGAACTCTCGCCGCCCTACTTCCAAGATGTAACAGCCGAAGGCTTGGGAAAGCTGATCAAGGTCGGCGGCGGTCAATTGCGATGCGAATTTTGCCGCTTCGGCCAGCAAGTCCTCGACAATCTGAAGACTTTCCGGGCTAAAATCCAGATTGCTTTCGGGTCGGTGGCGCGCCTGCTTAACCGCGCGTTCCGCCGCGTTGATTACATCAATATTGCGCGAGCCGACCTCTACCATCCCGCCACAGATCCCTATTACGGTTGAAACAGTCCCGACAAATGTGAACAAGCAACGCGATGATCACCGTGGCTAACCCCCACTTTGGGCGGCTCACGACTTGAACATCTCCAGATGCTGCTCCACATAGGCACGAAGATCAATGGGGTCACGGCCCGTCAGCTCTTTGATGTTGTCATGAACTTCGCTCAGAACCGGCAACAAACCCTGTCGTTGTTTTACGAAGCTGGCGCTGACACTGCCAATATAGATCGGATCGGCGCCGCCGGCGGCTACTTTATTGACAAATACACTTGGATCCTGATCGGCATACCGCCAAGGTTTGCCGGTGATTTGCGAGAGCAAATCGACAATCTCCGGCACCGAGGCCTGCACTGTAGCGAGCGGATATGACCGCCCGGCGTGCGCCGATGGATTTCGCAGCGCCGCCGCGGCTACGGCCGCTACGTCTCGGGTGTCCACCCAGGCAATGCGGGTCTCTCCAATATAATTTTCGATAACGCCAGGAGAGCCCGCGATCGCATGCATCATTGGAAGGGTTTGAAAGCTCTGACATGGCCGTAAGTGGGTAAAGCTCATGCCCGAGGTTTCAATGTAAGCCTCAATGAGCCGATGCCAGCCGGAATAGACACTGGTGGTGTCTTGCCTCCCATTGGAGCCAAGATGAACAAGATGCGCCACGCCAGCCGCCTTTGCCGCATCAATGGCCGCCTTTGACTGAGCCAGCATCTTGTATTCATATCCCGTCAGCAGAAACACGCGATCGACGCCGCGCAGAACTTCGATCAGAGGCTCAAGACCATCCATCTCAGCTTTGTCGAGATCAATTTGCTTGGCGACTACACCTAAATTCTCCAACGCGGCCACGCTTTCGGATTTGCGAGCTGAAGCGATCAGCTTTATGCGGCCGGCCTTGTGGTCCGGCAAGAGCTCGTCAACAAGAGGCTTTCCAAAAGTCCCGGTAGCACCAAAAACAAAGATAGTTGGCTTCGACATACTCAATCCCTTTCGTAGTCGTCGTGACTGGCTAAGGTCCTTTGCGTACCGCGCAGCTCACAAAGCGCTAAGCAGGCCGCCGTCCGCGTCTATTGTCGCGCCGTTGACGTAGCTGGCAGCTGGCGACGCAAGAAAAGCCGCGACTTCGGCAATTTCCTCGGCGGTACCAAAACGCCCCGCGGGAACCCTTTGCGGAATCATCTGACGAAATCCCGCCAGCGCTTCGGCTGGAAGGCCGAGCTTGTCAAAGGCGGGCGTGTCGATGGTCCCCGGCCTAATGGCATTGACCCTGATTCCGCGAGGCGCAAGTTCAACCGCCAAAGAAGGAACAATTGATGTGATCGCACCTTTTGTCGCCAAGGCCACAGCATACGAAGCGATCCCTCTTTTCGCCCCGACGGAGGTGGTGAAAAGAACCGAGCCGCCATTCACAAAGAGGGGCAAGATTTTTTGAAGTGTAAAGAATTGTCCTTTGACATTGGTATCGAAATGATCGTCGAAAAATGCTTCGTCAACTTGTTCGATCGGAAGCATCCGGCTCACGCCGGCATTGAAATACGCAAAGTCGACCTTTCCAAACCGGTTCTTCAGCTCTTCCGAGAGGCTAGTCGCTTCCGCTATTGAGCGGGAGTCGGACCTAATGACGACCACGTCGCTAGGCAGCTTCTTCTTTGCCGCCGCTATGGTGTCCGGGTTCTGGCCAGTGGCCAGCACGGAATAACCCCGCTCGTGAAGCAGGCGGGCAGTTGCAAAACCGATCCCAGTTGTACCGCCAGTAATGAGTGCCACGGGCTTCTTGGATGCACTAGTCATGTCTCACTTTCCTGTTGAGAATTGATCATTTTGAATTTTACCTCAGAACCAATTCGACCCTCGCCTTGGTTCCTGCTTCGGCCTGTTCGGCTTCAAGGCGTGAAGCCCCCGCTTGCCAGCAGGACTTGTCCCGTAATCCAGCGCGCATCGTGCGAAGCCACGAATGCGACAACATCTGCGATGTCCGCCGGCAATCCGGCCCGGCCCAACGGGGTCCGCCCGATCAGGACACTCTTCATCTCTTCGGAGAGATTCTCTTTGACCGCGTCCGTCTCAGTGAGTCCTGGCCCAACTGCGTTCACAGTGACCCCCCGCGAACCGAACTCGACCGCCCAAACCCGCGTCATCGCGTCGATCGCTCCTTTGGTGGCGGCGTAGACCGTGTTGCCGGGGAGCGGGTAGAGCTGAACGAGCGAGGTGATGTTGATGACACGGCCTCCTTCCTTCGGAAAGAACGGCGCCGCAGCTTGCATCGTGGCGATCACTCCCTCCACGTTGACCGAAAGCTGCCTCCGCAATTGCACGTCATCGACCTGTTCGACGGGCTGAAACTGAAGCGCTGCCGCGTTGTTGACGAGAATGTCCAAGCGTCCGAACTCTTTTGCCGTCCCCTCGACAAGTGCCTTGGCCTGCGACCAGTCGCCCACATCGGCCTTCAGCACGATTGCTTTTCCGCCCTTCTGGCGGATGCGTTCGGCGACAGCCGCCGCTTCTTTTGCGGACTTCGAATAGTTCACCGCGACGCTCGCTCCATCCGCCGCGAGCCGCTCCGCGATGGCGGCTCCGATGCCACGCGCCGACCCGGTAACGAGCGCCACCTTGCCTTTGAGTTTCTCCATCAAGATCTCCAGCACATTTTGTAGTCTGCACTACATTTATGGATGATCATTGCCGTACGTTGCCGTAGCGAGTCAAGATATTTATAGGAGGAACTATAAAAAATTAAAAGCAGTCGCTATGTTGACGCCCGCCGACACCTTGCGTGGCGACAGGCGGCTACGTCACCTTGCTGACATCCATCTGGTTTCGTTGTCACGGAGCTTTACATCGCTGACAGATGCAGGGGGGCTATAGCTGGCGTGATCTTTGGCGCGCGCCGGCCCTCACGGTACCGGAGGCAAGTACCTGTGCCGGTGAAGTCAAGGCATGTGGAAGCCGGAGTCACTCTGAAATGGAGTAAGAGGACAGCCTGCGAACTGCCTACGTCACGGCGCGTACATCACGGCGCGTGGGGAAACTACGGGTTAGCTACGACTTCTATTACCTCGTATCAAAATTGTCCCTCTGGCCAGCGATTCAGCCAGACAAACGGCCTTCCTGAGGCGAAGCAATTCCGCATATCGAACGGATAGACTTTCCTCGGAATTGCAATTCACGGTCTCGGATTTTGTTGGAGTCCGACGTTCGTTGGCCGTCATGGCTTTCGGGATCCTGCCCTGTCAATTTGTCCTCGGTTGTCGCGATGAGCCGCTTCGAGGTTCATGGCGACCGTTCAGTCGGTCCCTTTTATTTCCTTCACCACCCGCAGCCCGGATCGGCGCTCTATCCGGTTCATCGCCGAGGCCAGTTCTTCCGTGTCCAGAACCGCAATCAATTGGGTAATAACTCCGTCGGCATCCCCCGAACCCGCTTCAAGATGCTCAGCGATGATCACACCGACCTGACGTAGCGCGCAGAAGATTAAATCCTGATCGGTCATTCAAAGTTCACGGTTTCCTTGAAGAAATGGTCGGGGCCGCCGGGGTGGGAAAACAACCGACGACCCCTGTCGCGTGATTTGAAAATTGGCCGGTGACTTGGGGCAGCCGGTCAAAATCTGCGCGATGAATTGACGATAACGCGCCGTCGCGACGACACAATGAAACTCGCGTCTTAACCTAACCGGTCAAGGTTACCGGAGCAGCCGGGACTGCAAGCTTGGTCGCCGCATATCGTGCCGGTCAGGATCTGGCCACGACAAAAAGCGTCACGATGATGAGGGTCGCCGCCAACGCCCAACCGGCTAGATAGGAATTATAGAGGGTGTGTTGCTGAGAGGTCGTCCTTTGTCTGCGCGACATCGCCAACTCCATCGTCCCCGAACAACGATCGCTGCACAGGCCGGCGGATTCGCGGCTACTTCTGTTCGAATAAGGGCGACGGTGGGGAAAAGCTGAGGCCGCGCTGTTGACTCGGCGCCTACCCTTGGGGCGATGGAAGCACCGCCGCCCGGTCGAAGCCGCGCCCGGTGCAACCGTCGTCGCCAATGGTCTTGAGTGCCAAGTGCGATTACTTGGAGTGCGGTTACTTGGAACGCGATTACTTGGAGTACGGTTACTTGGATCAATCAAGATCCCGGATCATGACCCGACCAGATTGAATCGGATCATGATCTCATCGCTTCAGTTGCGCATGATCTCCGCGCAAACGCCGGATCATGCGCCGGTCTCAGTTTGCTGCGGGGTGGAGCGAGGGGTCTTCACCGCCCACAAATGACGGGTCACGTCCACCAAAGCCGAAGCCGTTCGTGTCCGAGCGGTCGATCGTTCGTGGGGTTGAACGCAAGGATCCGTCAAATTGATTGTACACCCCGCGATAATTCTGGAGCTGGTGGGTTCGGGCATGATGTTTCGGCTCGACGGTGCCCGCGTCTTGAGCAAAGACCGGGCTCGCTAGGCCTGCGAAAACAACAGCAATGGTGGTGAGCGTTTTGAGTTTAGTCATAGGTCTGGTTTCTCCGTTATGTGGTGAAACCCGCCCTGATGCGTTTCCTATCGCCACAACCCCGCCCAAAGAAAACCGTTCCGGCCTTCAAACGAACGTGTTTCGACGTGAAGTCCGTTCACGCGGGCGTTAGCGCGAGCGCGCGAAGGATAACAAGTTCGGAAAGAAAGATGACAATTCGGAAAGGAAGATGACGGCGCCGGAGTAGTCTTGGTGGTCATCCGCCGGCGTCCTCAAATCACGATATGGTCTTCGGCGCGGTCGCAGCGTTATCGCGATGTGCCTCAATTCACTTCCCATTTTCGTCTCAATTTTGCCTGCCGACTCAATTCACTCTGGCGAACATTGGGGTTTCCGCGGGCACCTTGTCGTTCGCGGAAGTGGGTAATCTGTGCCCATCGTTACGCTAAGGACACACGGGTTGATCATGATGGAAGCAATTGCGCGGCCACCAAGTCAACTGCTTCGCATGCGCGGACGATCTTACGTCGCGTTCGTGTTTTGCCCGGTGGTTCCGATCGTCGGCTGGCTTGAGGAAATCGACGCCACGCTTGGCCACTCGCCCGGCTTCTTCGTCGGCAAGCCAGTGGTGCTCGATCTTTCGTCGGTGGACCTCAGCCAAACCGCGATCCTGCAACTCCTTTCCAGCCTCGAGCAGCGCAATATTCGTGTGCTGGGCATCGAGGGTGTGGACGCTTCGCGCCTTTCCTCTCACATGCCGCCCTTGCTGACGGGCGGACGTCACTGTGTGGTGACGCACACCGAACCGAAGAAACCCGAGACCAAGTCGAAACCGACCTCGCTCTTGCTCGATAGCCAGGTGCGCTCCGGCCAGTCGGTTGTGTTTGCCGAAGGCGACGTGACGGTGTTGGGTTCGGTGGCTTCCGGCGCCGAGATTGTCGCCGGCGGGTCCATCCATATCTACGGAACGCTTCGCGGCCGCGCGATGGCCGGCGTTGAAGGCAATTCGACCGCCCGAATCTACTGCCAGAAAATCGAGGCGGAACTCCTGGCGATCGACGGCTACTACCGAACCGCTGAAGAAATCGACGCCACTCTGTGCGACAGGCCGGCTCAGGTGTGGCTCGAAGGCGACATGGTGAGAATTGAACCGCTGAATTAATTTGGGGAGATTTACGAATGGCCAAAGTCTTGGTCGTGACGTCCGGCAAGGGCGGCGTCGGCAAAACGACTTCCACCGCCGCGCTCGGGGCGACGCTCGCGCAAAGGGGAGAAAAAGTAGTCGTTGTCGATTTCGACGTCGGTCTGCGCAACCTCGATCTCATTCTGGGCGCGGAACGGCGGGTTGTGTTCGACTTCATCAACGTGGTGCAGGGCGTTGCCAACCTCTCGCAGGCCCTGATCCGCGACAAACGCCTTGATAATTTGTGGTTGCTTCCCGCATCCCAAACCAAGGACAAGGATGCGCTGACGGAAGAAGGCGTCAGCAAGATCATCGCGGAGCTGCGCACCAAATTCGACTGGATTCTCTGCGACAGTCCGGCCGGCATCGAGCGGGGCGCAATGCTTGCGATGCGCTACGCTGACGAGGCGGTCATCATCACCAATCCGGAGGTCTCCTCCGTGCGCGACTCCGACCGCATCATCGGAATGCTGGATTCGAAGACCGTGAAGGCCGAGCAGGGCGAACGGGTGAAAAAACACCTGCTGATAACCCGCTACGACACCGCGCGCGCCGCGCGGGGCGAAATGCTCAGCATCGAGGACGTTCTTGAAATCCTGGCGACGCCTTTGCTCGGCATCATTCCCGAGAGCCAGGACGTCCTGCGCGCATCGAACGTCGGATCTCCGGTGACGCTGAACGACGCCACCACCGCGCCGGCCCGCGCCTATATCGATGCGGCGCGCCGCCTGATGGGCGAAAGCGTCGAGATGATGGTGCCCGTCGCACGAAAGGGGCTGATGGACCGGCTGTTAGGACGGAGGGCTGCATGATGAATCTGCCGCGGCTGTTCTCCAGCCGCCCTGCTTCCGCGCCTGTTGCACGGGAACGGTTGCAGATTCTCCTGGCGCACGAACGCGGTTTGCGCGGTCAACCCGATTTGCTTGAGGTGCTTCGCTCGGAGATCCTCGCCGTGGTCTCCCGCCACGTCACGCTCGATCCGGAAAAGGTCGTCGTCAAGATGGACAGGGGCAAGAACGTATCGACGCTCGAAGTCGATATCGAAGTGCCCAACGTTGCCGGACGACTCGCAGCCGTTTCTTGAGACAGCAATAGATCGGGATGCCCGCGCGCGAGGCGATCTCAGGCATCCTGATTAAAAATTCCTGGCCAACGATTCCCGGCCAAAGATCTGCTTTTGGCTTCCATTTCGGACATCATCACTCCAACACGCGAACATAATCGCCGGCCTTCAACCATGGTTTCCCGCGCAAGGCCAATATGGTCAGGGCCGGACGCGAAATCGGTTCGTCCGATACGAGTTATGCCCCACGTTCGCTATCGGCAATTTTCGGACAGCCGGGGAGCGCAGCGCTGGATCACGCGATGTATTATGCACGTCATGTTTAACAAACCGGTCACTCCCGAAATGACATGCGACGAGACCCTGACTCGAATTGAGCGTCGCATTTTGATCGAAGCTGGCGCTAATTGAGCGAGTGCTTCCGTAGTTCCAAGGAGCGAGCGCGTCGCACGCTCTTGGCAGCGCGCGGCCGCATCGCGCGGCCATCGTTTTGGCTGTCGGTGAAGCGGCTTTGTCGCAAGCCACAGCGCGGCCGAACGACATTGGTTGCGTCATTCCTTAACCCTTAAAACCTACCCTTGCACGCGACGGTAATTTCCAATCACAGGGTCGTCGCTATCATGCTTGGACCGAAGACACCGGTGAGCGGCCGGAGACCGAGACTCGAGAGCGGCTCGACGCACCTTCTCGCGACGTGGGGAATCGTCGGATTTATCGCGGCCGCTTGCGCCGTGCTGATCGGATTGGAAACCAGCCGCATTATCGCTCAGCGCTCCGAGGTATTGGCCGACAGCCGAAAAGACACGGCTAACCTGACGAGCTCGCTCACCCAACATGCCGAGCTGACCTTCCGAACCGCGGACGCCATTCTGATCGGGGTCGTGGAACGGCTCGAACACGAGACCCTCGATGCCGACGCGCGCCGGCGGCTGAGGGCATGGTTTGCTCAGGAGCTACAACAGTCGTCGCAGTTCGTCGGCTTTGCGATCATCGACAGCAGCGGCATGATGGTCGTCACGTCGACCGGGAAAGAGCCGAGCAGTTTCTCCGACCGCGAGTACTTCATCTACCATCGCACGCATGACGATCGTGACCTTCGCATCGGCGCGCCCGTACCCGCTCGTAATCTGGACGGTTGGCTGATTCCCGTGACACGCCGGTTCAACAACGCGGACGGCACATTCGGCGGCGTTGCCGTAGCTTCAGTCAATCCGCAGTACTTCCAAGACCTCTATGACCGGCTCGAACTCGGAAAAAACAGTGCTGTCGTGCTCGTATCCCCCGACAAGAAGCTTCTGGTGCGGCGGCCGTTTGCGCAGACCAATATCGGCCGCGATATGTCACAGAGTCGCGTATTTGACCAATTGAAGCATGCGCCCAAGGGAACCGCCGAATTGGCTTCGTCAACAGACGGGGTGACACGCCTCAACAGCTACGAACTGGGACATACCTATCCGATCGTCGTCGCCGTCGCTCAGGACATGAACGAATTACTGGCGCCGTGGCGACAGAGCGCCATGCACCGGCTGATTGAAACCCTTGCGATCACAGCCTTCATCCTGTTCATGGGCGGGTTCGTCTGGCGCGCGACAAGAACGCTTGCCACCAATTCCGTCGAGATGCGCAAGACCAATGCCCGTTTCGATGCCGCACTCGCCAACATGTCGAACGGGCTCTCCATGTTCGATGCCAACGGCAGACTGCTGGTCTGGAACGACAGGTATATCGAAATTTACGGAATGTCGCCCGCCATCATCCGGCGCGGCGCCAGCATCGACACGATCGTCGCGCACCGCAAGCAGATCGGCAATCTGGAACTTGATGTCGATGCTTATGTCGGCGAATTCCGGCAGGAGCTGATCGATACCGGCAAAAACACCAACACATCGCGCCTGAAGGATGGAAGGATCATATCCGTTACCAATACCGCGATCGCCGGCGGCGGTTGGGTGGCGATCCACGAAGATATCACCGAGCGCACGCACCATGAGGATGCCCTTTTTCAACAGGCCACCGAGCTCGCGCGCACCAACATGCGGTTTGATGCCGCCTTGAGCAACATGGCGCAGGGACTTTGCATGTTCGACGATCGCAAGCGGCTTGTCGTCTGGAACGATCGCTATGTCGAATTGTACCAGCTTCCGCAGCACCTCCTGAAGATCGGAACGCCGTATGAAGACATCGTCACCGACCGGCTTTCCCGCGGCATACTGAAGGGCGATACGGCCGCGGCCGCGGTCAAGGCGAAGGTCACTGAATTGGCCGACCTTCCGCCAAATTCCAGCAGGGTCGACGAACTTGCGGATGGACGATTTGTGCTTCTGACCCGCCAGCCAATGGAAGGCGGCGGCTGGGTCGCTATTGTCGAGGACATTACCGAACGGCGGCGCGCGGAGGCGGAGATCGTTCACCTCGCGCGGCATGACGTGCTGACCGGACTTGCCAACCGCGCCGAATTCAATGCGAAACTCGCCGAGGCGAGCAGGCGCCTGAAGCGAAGCGGCGGCACCGTCACCGTGATGATGCTCGACCTCGATAAATTCAAGGCGGTCAACGATATGCTGGGGCACCCCGCGGGCGACCAGCTGCTGATCGAGGTGGGCCGGCGCCTGCAATCCACCATCCGTGAGACCGACGTGCTGGCGCGGCTCGGTGGCGACGAATTCGCGATCATTCAGGAAGGCGGTCCCAACCAGCACGAGGGCGCGATCGCGCTCGCGCTCCGGATCATCAACGCGATCTCCCAGCCGTTCGATCTCGACGGCAACGAGGCGAGCGTTGGCACCAGCATCGGGATTGCACTGGCGCCGGAAAACGGCGTTGAGCCCGAGGAGCTGCTGAAGAGCGCCGATCTTGCGCTCTACACCGCGAAGGCCGAAGGCCGCAACGATTTCCGCATCTATCAGGCCAGGATGCTGGAAATCGCGCATACACAGCAATCGGCCGAAGGCGAGTTGCGCGATGCCATCGCGCGCGAGGAGTTCGAGCTGCACTACCAGGTGGTGGTGGATGTCAAAACCCGGCTGGCTCGCGGCGTCGAGGCGCTGGTCCGCTGGCGGCATCCGACCAGAGGCCTGATCATGCCGGACCAGTTCATTCCGCTGGCGGAATCAACCGGCCTGATCGTGCCGCTGGGGGAATGGATTTTGCAGCGGGCCTGCGCCGACGCCGCCTCGTGGCCTGAGCATATCAGGATCGCCCTCAATATCTCGGCCGTGGAGTTCAAGAAGGGCAACCTTTTCGACGTCATATTGTGCACCCTGGTCGAGACCGGTCTTGCGCCGGAACGGCTGGAGCTTGAGATCACCGAAACCTCGCTTCTTGAAAATCAGGAGGCGAATCTGGCGACCATCCGCCAGCTCAAGAATCTCGGAATATCCGTGACGCTCGATGATTTCGGCACGGGGTATTCTTCCGTCACTCACCTCACGAACTTTCCGTTCGACAATATCAAGATCGACCGGACCTTCACGCAAGGGATTCCCAACCGCCGCGAAAGCGTGGCGGTCGTGTCTTCGGTGCTTGCGCTGGCTCAGGGCCTTGGCACAATCACAACCGCCGAGGGGATCGAGTCGGAACAGCAATTCGAATACATGCGCCAGGCGGGAGCGGACCTCGCGCAAGGCGATCTGTTCGGTCGACCCGTACCGGCCGCACAGCTCGACCTGAGCGGCGCGGCTTCGCTCCAGGAAAAAGTCGCATAGCTTTAAGAGCGAGAAACCAAGCGCTTCCGTTACTTTAGTGGATTTTGAACATGAACTCGCCCAGCCTGATCGACGAACTTGAAGATGTCCTCGCCAGCAAGTACGTCGCGCGGCGCGCCGATATCCTGCGGAAGGTGACCGATCTGTTTGTCCTCGGGTCTGGAAAATTCTCCGAGGATCAGATCGAGCTGTTCGACACCGTGATGGGCAAGCTGCTCGAAAATATCGAGTATGCGGCCCGCGCGCAGTTCGGAAGTCGTATCGCCAGGCTTTCCGATGCCCCTCGCAACGTCGTCCGCGTGCTTGCCTCGGACGCCGCGATCGAGGTCGCGGGTCCCCTCCTCACGCACAGCGAACGGCTCGACGAGGCCACCCTGGTCGAAAACGCCAAGACCCAGAGCCAGGACCATTTGCTCGCGATATCCGGCCGCAAGGTGCTGGCCGAGGCGGTAACGGATGTTCTGGTTGACCGGGGAAACCAGTCCGTCGTCTCCGCCACCGCGCAAAACGGCGGCGCGAAGTTCTCGGATTTCGGGGTTTCCACGCTGGTGGAGAAGGCCCGCGACGACGGCGATCTTGCGCTCTGCGTCTGGTCGCGTCCCGACATTCCGCGTCAAAACCTCCTCAAGCTGTTCGTCGACGCGTCGGAGGCGGTGAAAAACCAGCTCATCGAAGCTGACCCCAGGCGCGCCGAGTTGATAAAGGCGATGGTCGCCAAGGCATCGGACGAGATACAGACCAAGGCACGCGCCGGCTCCCACGATTTCGCCCAGGCCCTCGACTTCGTGAGCCGGCTTCACGCCGCCGGAAGGCTCGGCGAAGCGCAATTGCTGGCGTTCACCAACGAGGGAAATTTCGACAAGGTCGTCGCCGCACTCGCGCTGATGTGCAATCTCCCGATCGGCGTGGTGGAACGGGCTTTCGTACAGAACCAGACCGAACAGATTATTGTGCTGGCAAGAGCCATCAATATCTCATGGGTGACGACCGTGACGCTGTTGCTCCTGCACGCCGGCGTCAACGGCAGCTCGCGTCAGCAGCTCGACCAGTCCTTCACCACTTTCTCCCGGCTTCAGCCGAAGACCGCGCAGACGGCGCTGCAGTTCTATCGGATGAGGGACAAGGCAAACCGCTAGAGCATGATCCGGAAAAGTGGATACCGGTTTTCCCTCGCGACAAACGCGAAAGCGTTTGCGCGGAGATCATGCTCCGACAAAAAGATAGAGCGCGATGACGATTCGAAGAAAAGTCATCTCGCCCTAGTGTCCGAATCCGAAGTTCGCACTCCCTTGCAGCACCCACTTTTGCGAACTTCGGATTCGAAAGGACACTAGAAAATCTATGATTCTAGTGTGGTTTTGGTTCAGAAGTTCTCATGACGGATTCGCCGCACTGACGATGAGAACTTCTGAACCACCACACTAGAAAGCGCGGCTTATTGAGCGGTGCGGAACCTACCCCGCGCCCAAGCCCGCATCCTTCAGCCGCTGCGCAAACCAGCGTGATAATTTCGGGTCGAGAATACCAGCGGCATATATTTCCGTCTTGCCAACGTTCTTCTTTTCAAGAGTCAAAAGCACCCCGATCCCGTAGGCGAACCACAGATTCGGGTCGGTCATCGCCCGCAGCTTCTGCTGGTCGTGCTCCTCCGGCTGATGGTTGGATACCTTCCTCACCTCGATCGCGAGCAGGTTATTTGGAATGTCGCGCTGATGCACAACGATGTCGGGATAGATCGATTTGCCGAGATGATCGTCGGTCGAGACGATCGTTCCATGCGGAAGCCGCAAGGTGCGCTCGCCCAGCCGGTCGTACTCGCAATCGACGTTCCACCCCGGAAACTGGCTTTCCAGTCGGACTGCCAGGCGGTGCGTCAGCGCGCGCTCGCCGAGATCGTGCTCAAACAGGTATGCCTCGCGCGCATACAGTTCCGAAAGCGCGGCGATGACCTTGTCCAGTTCGGTTTGCATGCGTTCCCCCGCAGCGCTTCGTCATTGCGAGGAGCGAAGCGACGAAGCAATCCACCCGCCCGGTCGGTCAATGGATTGCTTCGCTACGCTCGCAATGACGATCCTATTATTCGCGGCATTTGCTGCGACGATGTTACGAACAGTCCGACAATCATCTTCACATCCGCACTTCGATCAGCCGCGGTCCGCGCTCCGGGATGGCTTCCGCCAGCGCCGCGACGAATTCGTCGGCCGTCGTGACCGCGCGCGCGGCGACCCCCATGCCCTTGGCGAGCGCCACCCAATCAAGCGTGGGCCGGTCGATCTTGAGCATGTCGAGCGCGCGCTGTCCCGGCTCGCCGGCGCCGACGCCATCGAATTCCCCGCGCAGGATCTGATAGATGCGATTGGCGAATACGATCGTGGTGATGTTGAGGCCCTCGCGCGCCTGCGTCCAAAGCGATTGCAGCGTGTACATGGCGCTGCCGTCGCCCACCATGCAGATCACCTTGCGGTCGGGGCACGCCAACGCGGCTCCGGTGGCAACCGGCATCGAAAACCCGATCGAGCCGCCCATGTTCTGCAGCCAGTCGTGCGGCGCGGCCGCGGCCGTCGGCGGAAAGAAGCCGCGGCCCGTGGTGATGGATTCATCGACCATGATGGCGTTTTCCGGGATCGCCATAGCGATCGCCTGCGCGATCGAGGCAAAGGTCAGCGCGCCGGTCGGCCTTGCGAGCTCAACCATCGTCTGCGGTTTCGCGTCGGCGGGCTTGGCACCAAGCGCGGACGCCAGTGCCTCAAGCGCTGCGACCGAATTCTCTCCGCCCGAGGTCATGCGATGGACCTCGCAGCCTTCCGGCTTCAACAGGCTTGGCTTGTTCGGGTAGGCGAAAAACGCCACGGGATCGTTGGCTTCGACCAGAATGATGTTCTTGAAGTCCTTCAGGATCGGCAGTGCCTGTTCGATCACATAAGGGATTCGGTCGATCGAAAACCGGCCGCGCCCGCGCGCCATGCGCGGATTATAGGTCTGGCCCATCACCTTGCAGCCGGTCTTACCGGCGATCTGCGCCGCCAATGCCAGCCCCTGTTCGGTCAACGCGCCGCCGGTCATCAGCAGGAGCGTCGGCCCGCCGCCACGCAACACTTTTGCCGCATTCTCCACCGCCTGCGGGGAATAGCTCGCACGCTGGGACTCCGGCGGCACGTGCGCGATGCCGTCGGCTTCGTTCCAGGCGGTATCGGCCGGCAAAATCAGCGTAGCGATCTGCGGCGGGGAACTCCTGGCGGCCGCGATCGCCGCGGCGCCGTCCTTGGCGACGGACTTGGCGTCCGGTGAGGTCCGCACCCAGGCCGACATCGGCCGCGCCAGACCCTCGATGTCGGAGGTGAGCGGGGCATTGTAGCCGATGTGATAGACCGCGTGCTGACCGACGATGTTGACGATGCCGGAATTGGCCTTCTTGGCGTTGTGCAGATTGGCGAGACCGTTGGCGAGACCGGGGCCGAGATGCAAAAGCGTCGAGGCAGGCGTGCCCTTCATGCGGAAATAGCCGTCCGCGGCACCCGTCACCACCCCCTCGAACAGCCCGAGCACGCAGCGCATGCCCTCGACCCGGTCGAGCGCGGCAACGAAATGCATCTCGGACGTGCCGGGATTGGCGAAGCAGACGTCGACACCGCCTGCAACCAGGGTCCGCACCAGACTTTCCGCACCGTTCATCGTTTCGCTCCCGTCCGCCCGCGCTTTTCAAGAATCCTCAAGAAAGATCAATCATTCCTGACGCGTTTCGTCAAAGGGTTAGCAACGCATTGCTGCCATCGCTGCCGGCTGCGGTTCCCCTTAACCGTACTGTCGGAAAAATCGCAGGCCTCACCGGCTGGCGCTCAGATTCCGACATTCGCGTCCTGTTTCGGCAGGCATCTTTGCGAATGTCAAACCCGCTCCACTAGTCGCTTGCGAAAAGGCGCCAACTGTGGCCGACTCCGCGTCCTGAAGCTTTTTCGCGAGGAACGAGATGATCCGAGCATTTGCTTTCTTGGCTGTGGCGCTGACGTTGCTGGCCGACGCTGGTCCCGCCCGCGCGCAGCAAAGCAACGACGACTTTTTCAACTTCTTCGGCCAACGCGGCTCCAATTACGGGAATAACCCCAACTACAGGCCTGGGCCCAATTACAGGGCAGGACCCGGTTACTACGGGGCCGGCTCCGATTATTACGGCGGCGGTTCGGGCTCGATCCGGCGCGCCGTCGTGAGCGCTCCGGGGCGGTTTGCCCCGGGCACCATCTTCATCGATACCGCCGAGCGGCGGCTTTACCTGATCCTCGGCAACGGCGAGGCGCTGCGTTACGGTATCGGCGTCGGCCGCGACGGCTTCCGCTGGTCCGGAACCCACCGCATCTCGGCCAAAAAGGAATGGCCGAGCTGGACGCCGCCTTCACAGATGCGGGCAAGGCGGCCCGACCTGCCGCGTTACATGGCCGGAGGCATCGAGAATCCGCTGGGCGCACGCGCCATGTATCTGGGCTCGACGCTCTATCGCATCCACGGCTCCAACGAGCCGGAGACGATCGGGCATGCCGTATCGTCCGGCTGCTTCCGCATGACCAACGAGGACGTCACCGATCTCTACAACCGCGTCTCCGTCGGCACCGTCGTGATCGTGCGGAATTAGAGCCCGCCGCGTTGTGGCTTTCCGGATATTGTCGTCCCTGCGAAAGCAGGGACGACCAGGCAAATCTCACGCAGACTTTTCGAACAGCTCCCGTCCGATCAGCATGCGGCGGACTTCACTGGTGCCGGCGCCGATCTCATAGAGCTTGGCGTCGCGCAACAGACGCCCGGTCGGATAGTCGTTGATATAGCCGTTGCCGCCGAGCAACTGGATCGCATCGAGCGCGCATTGCGTCGCCTTTTCGGAAGCGTAGAGAATGGCACCTGCCGCGTCCTCGCGCGTGGTCTCGCCGCGGTCGCAGGCCTTCGCCACCGCATAAACATAGGCACGCGACGCATTCATGGTGGTGTACATGTCGGCGATCTTGCCCTGCACCAACTGAAAACTGCCGATCGGCTGGCCGAACTGCTTGCGCTCGTGCACGTAGGGCATCACCACGTCGAGACAGGCCTGCATGATGCCGAGCGGCCCCGCCGCCAGCACCGCGCGCTCATAGTCGAGGCCCGACATCAGCACGTTGACGCCGCGGCCGACTTCGCCAAGCACGTTTTCCTCCGGCACCTCGCAATTGTCGAACACAAGTTCCCCCGTATCCGAACCGCGCATCCCGAGCTTGTCGAGCTTCTGGGCGGTCGAAAATCCCTTCATGCCTCTTTCGATGATGAAGGCGGTGATGCCGCGCGGCCCCGCGGCCGGGTCGGTCTTGGCGTATACCACCAGCGTCTCGGCCAACGGGCCATTGGTGATCCACATCTTGCTGCCATTGATGATGTAGCGATCGCCCTTCTTCTCGGCACGGGTCGTCATCGACACCACGTCGGAGCCCGCGCCGGGCTCGGACATCGCGAGCGCACCGACATTCTCACCGGAGATCAGCTTGGGCAGATATTTTCGCTTTTGCGCGTCGGTGCCGTTACGCCGAAGTTGATTGACGCAGAGGTTTGAATGCGCGCCGTAGGACAGGCCGACCGAGGCCGAGGCGCGCGAGATCTCCTCCATCGCAACGCAATGCTCGAGATAACCGAGCCCCGAGCCGCCATATTCTTCCTCGACGGTAATTCCGTGCAGGCCGAGCGCGCCGAGCTTAGGCCAGAGATCCCGGGGAAACTGGTTGTCCTTGTCGATGTCGGCGGCGCGCGGCGCAATCTCATGTGTCGAAAAATCATGAACGGTCTCGCGCAGCGCGTCGGCGGTTTCACCGAGATCGAAATTGAACATCCGGTACGCATTGGGAATCATGGTCAGGCGGCCTTTCGGGCATTTTGACTGGCGCTGTCGCGCACAGCCTTATTCCTTGCCGTTGAGCTTGTCACGCGCCGCGCCGGCTGAGAAGAGGCTTTCCGGATTACCGGCGGCGAAGGCCAAAGGGTCGTAGATGCGTCAAAACTCGCTCTTGCCCTGACGCGCGCAAGGGGATGTAATTCGACAAAATGCCGCCCTCCGCCAAACAATCATGGAGGGGAACATCAGGGAAGAGCCGACCCATGCGCGGGACCGCCGATCGCGTTCGATATCCCTCGCATAAATTGCGCGCGTAAACGCGCCGGTGCGCAACGCCGGTTGACATGTTGTTGGGATCGATCAGTCATGAACATCCAGGCACCCGCTGGAATCAACCGAGAAGAGCTTCAACGCGCCGCGCGCGAGGACGCTTATTCCATCCCGTTGAAGGATTTTCATCCCGGCGCGCCGCAACTGTTCCGCAATGATACGCTGTGGCCGTATTTCGAGCGGCTGCGCAAGGAAGAGCCGGTCCATTACTGCACCAACTCGCCGATCGAGCCCTATTGGTCGATCACCAAATACAACGACATCATGCATGTCGACACCAACCACGGCATCTTTTCGTCGGATGTTTCGCTGGGTGGTATCTCGATTCGGGACGTGCCGCCGGGCTATGACTGGCCAAGCTTCATCGCGATGGATCAGCCGCGGCACGCGGACCAGCGCAAGACCGTGTCGCCGATGTTCACGCCGACGCATCTGGACGAGCTCGCGATCCTGATCCGCCACCGCACCGGCAAGGTGCTGGATTCCCTGCCGCGCAACGAGACCTTCAATTTCGTCGACCGGGTGTCGATCGAATTGACCACGCAGATGCTCGCAACCCTGTTCGATTTTCCGTTCGACGAGCGGCGCAAGCTGACGCGCTGGTCCGACGTCTCGACCGCGCTGCCAAAGGGCGGCGTCGTCGAATCGGCGGAGCAGCGCCGGGCCGAGATGGACGAGTGCGCGGCCTATTTCACCAAACTCTGGAACGAGCGCGTCAACGCCGAACCTCGAAACGACCTGATTTCGATGATGGCCCACAACGACGCCACGCGGTACATGGACCCCGACAATCTGATGGGGAACATCATTCTTCTGATCGTCGGCGGCAACGACACCACCCGCAACACCATGAGCGGCTCGGTGCTGGCGCTGAGCGAACATCCCGAACAGTACCAAAAGCTGCGTGACAACCCGACGCTGATCGATTCCATGGTGCCGGAAGTCATTCGCTGGCAGACGCCCTTGGCGCATATGCGGCGCACCGCGCTCACCGACACCGAACTGGGCGGCAAGACCATCAAGAAGGGCGATCGCGTCGTGATGTGGTACGTCTCCGGCAATCGCGACGAAGAGGTCATCGAGAAACCCAACGAATTCATCATCGACCGCGCGCGTCCCCGTACCCATCTGTCGTTCGGCTTCGGCATCCACCGCTGCGTCGGCATGCGGCTTGCCGAGCTGCAATTGCGGATCGTGTGGGAGGAAATCCTGAAGCGGTTCGACCGGATCGAGGTGGTCGGCGAGCCGAAGCGGGTGTATTCGAGCTTCGTGCGCGGCATCGAGTCCTTGCCGGTGCGCATACCTGCGTGAACGGACCTGCCCCTTGTGCCTCAGGTTTGATCCGAATATCCCCACGGAAACCGCCTGGCGCACGCTTCCGTGCGCCCTTCATCCGCCAGCCGAGTTCTAATGACCGCCACCGACCATACCCAACACGACGAATATGCCGACATCCGCGAAGCCGTTGCAAAACTCTGCGCGCAATTCCCCGGCGAATATTGGCGCAAGCTTGACCGTGAGATGGCCTACCCGAAGGCCTTCGTCGATGCGCTGACGCAAGCCGGCTATCTCTCGGTCTTGATCCCGGAAGAGTATGGCGGCGCGGGACTGAAACTGTCGGCAGCGGCCGCGATCCTCGAGGAGATCCAGCGCGCCGGGTGCAATGGTGGCGGCTGCCATGCCCAGATGTACACCATGGGCACGCTGCTGCGGCACGGCAGCGAGGAGCAGAAAGCCAAATGGCTACCAAAGGTCGCCAGCGGCGAATTGCGGCTGCAGGCGTTCGGCGTCACGGAACCTTCCAGCGGCACAGACACGTCGTCGCTCAAGACCTTCGCGCGTCGCGACGGCAATGACGGCTACATCGTCAACGGCCAGAAGATCTGGACCAGCCGCGCCGAATATTCCGACCTGATGATCCTGCTCGCGCGCACCACGCCGAAGGAGCAGGCGAAAAAGCGTACCGACGGCCTGTCGGTGTTCATCGTAGACATGACGGCGGCGAAGGGTCATGGACTTTCAATCAGCCCGATCCGCACCATGATGAACCACTCCACCACCGAAGTGTTCTTCACCGATCTGAAGGTGCCGGCGGAGAATTTGATCGGCGAGGAAGGCAAGGGCTTTCGCTACATCCTCTCCGGCATGAATGCCGAGCGCATCCTGATCGCCGCCGAATGCATCGGCGACGCCAAATGGTTCATCGCCAAGGCCTCGAACTACGCCAAGGAGCGCGCGGTGTTCGGCCGTCCGATCGGCCAGAATCAGGGCGTCCAGTTTCCGATCGCAAAGGCCTATGCGGCGATGCGGGCGGCCGAGCTGATGGTGAAGGAAGCCGTTCGCAAATATGAGGCGGGGCTCGATTGCGGCGCCGAGGCCAACATGGCCAAGATGCTCGCCGCGGACGCCTCGTGGGAAGCCGCCAATGCCTGTGTGCAGACCCATGGCGGATTCGGCTTCGCCGAGGAATACGACGTCGAGCGCAAATTCCGCGAGACGCGGCTCTATCAGGTGGCACCGATCTCGACCAATCTCATCCTGTCGTATATCGCCGAGCATGTGCTGGGCATGCCCCGCTCCTACTGAGAACCAATAGATGCTGCCGCTTGAAGGAATAACCGTCATTGCCGTCGAACAGGCGGTCGCAGCACCCTTCTGCAGTTCGCGCCTGGCGGACGCCGGCGCGCATGTGATCAAGGTGGAACGGCCGGAGGGCGATTTCGCGCGCGGCTACGACGCTGCCGCAAAGGGACAGAGCAGCTATTTCGTCTGGCTCAACCGCGGCAAGGATTCCGAAATCATCGACCTCGCCACCGCGGAAGGCCGCGGCCACCTCGAAAGGCTGATCGCCGGCGCCGACGTGCTGCTGCAGAACCTCAAGCCCGGCTCGATGGACAAGCTCGGCTTTTCGCTCCAACGGCTGAAGACGGATTATCCGGCGCTGATTTCCTGCACCATTTCCGGCTATGGCGACGACGGCCCCTATGCGGACCGCAAGGCCTACGACCTGTTGATCCAGGCCGAAAGCGGGCTCGCCTCGATCACCGGCGGGCCGGACGGTCCTTCGCGCGTCGGACTGTCGATCGTCGATATCGCCACCGGCGCCACCGCCCATGCCGCGATTCTCGAGGCGCTGATCGCGCGCTCGCGCACAGGCCAGGGCGCCGACATCCGCATTTCGATGTTCGACGTGATGGCCGACTGGCTGACGGTGCCGCTGCTCAATTCGGAAGCCGGCAATGCGCCGCAGCGCATGGGGCTGGCCCATCCCTCGATCGCGCCCTACGGCGTGTTCCGATCCAAAGACGGCAAGGACATCCTGATTTCGATCCAGAGCGAACGGGAATGGAAAAAGCTATGCGCCGACGTGCTGGGTCAGCCCGACCTGCCCGGCGATGCAAGATTTGCCAACATGGTCGAGCGCGTGCGCAACCGCAAGCTGACCGACAAGACCGTCGGCGATATCTTCGCGACCATGACCCGCGATGAATTGTTGAAGCGGTTGTCGGACGCCGACATTGCGTTCGCCGAAGTCAACACCATGGCCGATCTCGCGCGTCATCCGCATCTGCGCCGGATCGAGGTGGATACGCCGAAAGGGCCCGTGACTTATCCGGCGCCAGCGGCGATTGTCGTCGATCAGCCGCGTCACTACGGCGCCGTGCCTGATATCGGCGAGCGCAAGAAACCTCCCGCACGGACCAAATCCTCATGACCGAAACGCCCGACCTCGACCGTCTGCGCCAATGGATCGGCCGCAGCACGCAAGTGTCCGACATCGTCACCGCGCAACTGACCAGGGGCCTGCGCGCCACGCTGTTCCTCGAAATCGGCGAACCGAAAGCGGGCGATGCCGCGCCCTTCACCACCCATTGGTGCCTGGCGCAGCCGGTTGTCCCGATGTCGGAACTCGGTCCCGACGGCCATCCCGCCCGTGGCGGTTTCCTGCCGCCGGTGCCGCTGCCGCGACGGATGTGGGCCGGCGGAGAGCTGGAATTCTTCGATCATCTGCGCGTCGGCGACGAGGTGACGCGGACCTCGCGCATTGCCGACGTGACCCTGAAAACCGGATCGACCGGCGTCTTGTGTTTTGTCTCTGTCGACCATCTGGTGACGACGCCACGCGGCACCGCCATCCGTGAACGGCAGGATATTGTCTATCGGGATGTGTCGCCCTTTGCTCCGGCCAAGCTTTCCGCGCCGCCCGCCGCGCAGCACCGGGAGAGCCACATGGCCGATACCGTCCTGTTGTTCCGTTATTCGGCGCTCACCTTCAACGGCCACCGCATTCATTACGACCGCGATTACGTCACCAAGGTCGAGGGCTATCCCGGCCTGATCTTCCACGGCCCGATGCAGGCGGCGCTGCTGGTGGAATTCGCCGCCAAGCTGCGTGGCGGCGCGGCCCCGAAGAAATTTGCCTACCGCGGCGTGCAGCCCTTGTTCGAGGGCTCGGAATTTTCCGTCAACGCCAACAAGACCGACGCCGGCATGGAATTGTGGACGGCAAATTCGGAAGGCCAGCCGACGATGAAGGGCACGGCGACGTGGTGAGGCCGTCATTGCCTGCGACAAACGCGAAGCGTTTGCGCAAGGGTGCGAAGCGACGAAGCAATCCAGGCACCTTGCGTGGAGGGATGGATTGCTTCGCTTCGCTCGCAATGACGGGCGCTGTTTTTCGAGCCGTTTGCTGAGGTCATACCACCTTGTCTCGGAAATCTTCAAAAACCTCCGTCACCGTCAAGCAGGCCACGCTCGACCTGTTGCGCGCGTTCGGCATCCGAAAAGTATTCGGCAATCCCGGCTCGACCGAATTGCCGTTCCTCAGCGATTGGCCCGGCGATATCGATTATGTGCTGGGGTTGCAGGAAGCTTCCGTGGTCGGCATGGCCGACGGGTATGCGCAGGCGACGCGTAACGCCGGCTTCGTCAATCTGCATTCGGCCGCCGGGGTCGGCAATGCGCTCGGCAATATCTTTTCCGCCCACCGCAACCAGACGCCGCTGGTGATCACCGCCGGCCAGCAGGCGCGCTCGATCCTGCCCTTGCAGCCGTTTCTCTACGCCGAGCGCGCCTCGGAATTTCCACGGCCCTATGTGAAATTCTCGCTCGAGCCCGCGCGGGCCGAGGATGTGCCGGCGGCGATCGCGCGCGCTTATTACGTGGCGATGCAGCCTCCTTCCGGTCCGACCTTCGTGTCCGTGCCGATCGACGACTGGGCCCATGCGACGCAAGCGGTCGAAGCCCGCAGCGTGACGCGCCAACTCCATCCCGATCCGGACGCCATCAAGGGGCTCGCCGCAGCGCTTGCGGCAAGCAAGAGTTCCTGCGCTTGTGGTCGGTCCCGGCGTCGACCGCGCGCAGGCGGTGGACCTGATGGTGCAATTGGCGGAGAAGACGCGCGGATCGGTCTGGGTCAGTCCGTTCTCGGCGCGGTGCAGTTTCCCGGAACGGCACCCGCAATTTGCGGGGTTCCTTCACGCTTCGCCCGACGCAACTGTCGGACGCGCTCCGCACCCATGACCTGGTTGTCGTGATCGGCGCGCCGGTCTTCACCTTTCACGTCGAAGGCCACGCCGCGATCTTCGATGGCACGACCACGATCTTCCAGATCACCGACGATCCCGATGCCGCGGCGGTCACGCCGGCCGGCACCAGTATCGTCGCAAGCATCAAGCCTGCATTGGCGGGGTTGATCGAGATACTGCCCGAGACCAGGCGTGCGATGCCCCCCGGCCGGATCCTGCCGCCCGCCCCGCGCGCGGCAGACCCCATTCCGGCCGAATATCTGCTGCACAGCCTCGCGACCGCCATGCCGGATGACGCCGTGCTGGTGGAGGAAGCACCCTCGCATCGCCCGGCGCTGCAAGGATTCATGCCGATGCGCGGACAGGACAGTTTTTACACCATGGCAAGCGGCGGCCTCGGCTACAGCCTGCCGGCCGCGGTCGGCATCGCGCTCGGCCGTCCCGGCATCCGGACGGTGTGCCTGATCGGCGACGGCTCGGCGATGTATTCGATCCAGGCGCTGTGGACAGCGGCACAACGCAAATTGCCGCTGACCGTCATAGTCCTCAACAACTCAGGCTATGGAGCGATGCGCTCGTTCAGCCAGGTGATGCAGGTGCGTAACGTGCCGGGGCTCGATCTGCCCGATATCGACTTTGTGAAGATCGCGGAAGGAATGGGCTGCGACGCGGTGCGCGTGACGACATCGTCCGAACTCGCGAGCGCGCTCAAGCGCGGTCTTGCGCATCGCGGCACCAGCCTGATCGAGGTGCTGGTGGATTCGGCGGTGCCTCTGCTTTATGCGCAGAAGAACTAGGGGCGCTCAGGCCAAACCGGAAGACGATGGTGGTCTGTTAAACCTCAGCCCGTCCCATCATCGATCTGACGACGAAGGGATGAATGCGGCCGACCGGTGCCATGTAGACGCGGCCCAAAAGGTTGTGGACGTGCACGACCGTCGATACGACGTAATGCGGCAAACCGTTACGCTCGGATTTCAGCACGGAAACGCGCACGTCGAGGTGACGGTCGTCGATTCCCAACAGCAGCTCCTTCTCCGTCTTGCCGAAAATGCTGAAAATGCCGAGTCGGTCACCGACCTGATAGGAATCGGGTGCTTTGGTCGCGACCTTCATCGCGCCGACGTCCTTGAGGCCGAACAGGCGCACGATGCGGTTGCGGATCGCCATCAAATCATCGACCCATCTCGGGGTGGAGCGGGAGGCGCGAAGGAAAATCTCGGTCGGCGACAGCTTCGCCGCGCTGAGCGGCGCCTCGTAGGCGTCGTAGAAATCGGCGTCGGCGAGCGTTGGCTGCAACGCGCTGTCATCGGGGACGGTTGTCGCGGTCACTTTGGTCACGGTGCCCTTGCCTTTGATGTGAGATGGCGATGTGAGTTGGCGCACGGCTCAGAACCAATATACCGCGCATCTGAGCCCGCCTGGCAAATCACTTCCCGTAATCTTCCCGCATCTTCGCCTGGATCTTGGCCATGCCTGAAATCCAGCGGTCGTAATTCTCGGTCTTTTTGCGCATGTAACCCAGGACCTGCGGGTGCGGCAGGATCAAGAATGTTTCCTGCTCGATGCCCGCGAGCGCATCTTTTGCCACCTGTTCCGGCGAAAGATCGCCGTCACCGGATTGCGGCCCCTTCGGGATCGAACGCAGCATGTTGGTGTCGACGCCCTGCGGACACAGGATCGAAACCTTGATGCCGTGGGCCTTGTGCGAGATCGCCAGATTCTCCGCAAATCCCACCGCCGCATGCTTGGTGGCCGAATAGGCCGGGCTTCCGACCTGCGACAAAAGTCCGGCGGCGGAAATGGTGTTGAGGAAATAGCCGCCGCCGCGTGTCTTGAAGCGCGGGATCAGATGCCGCGCCGCATAAATATGCGCCATCACATGGATGGCCCAACTTCGCGAGAACGGCTCGTCGGAGTGGCCGCCGGCATTCTCCGACAGCGGATCGAAGCCGCCGCCGATGCCGGCATTGGAGCAAAACAGCGCGATCGGGCCGAACAGCCGCTCGGTTTCCTCGATGACGTGGATAACGTCTTTCTCCTGCGCGACATCGCATTTGAACGCCGCGCCGTCGATCGTGCCGGCCACCGCTCTCGCGCCGGCGGATTCCTTGTCGGCAACGACCACCTTGGCAGCACCGGCGCGATGAAAGGCCTCGCAGAGCGCCCGCCCGATGCCGTTGGCGCCGCCAGTGACAACCACGATTTTTCCGCTCACCTGCATGGCGAGACCTGCGTGTTTGAAATCGGCCTCAGGCGAGAACCAGATCGAGCACGGCCGTGTAGTGACAGGCCGCGCCGAGCAGCACGAACGAATGCCAGATCACGTTCTGGAACCGGAGCCTTTGCCATGCGTGAAAGATTACTCCGAAACTATAGAGCAGGCCACCGGCAACAATGAACCAGAACGCCAGTTGCGGCAGCGAGGACAGGCCGGCGTCGTAGGCGATGACCCCGCTCCAGCCCATCGCCAGATAAAGCCCGACCGAAATCCGGTCGAAGCGGCCGGGGAAAAACAACTTCAGCACGATGCCGATCGCCGCCACGCTCCAGACCCCGACAAGCAGCGACATCGCAAACACGCGGTCCTGCACCTGCGCAAACACCGGCGTATAAGTCGCCGCGATCAGGACGTAGATCGCCGAATGATCCAAGCGACGCAACAGCCATTTGCGATGCGACGTCACCGGCCAGAGATTATAGGCCGCCGAAAAGCCGAGCATGGCGAGCAGGCCGGCCGCGTACACCGAGACCATGACGATCTGGTAGGCGGAGGCGAACACGCCGGCGAGCACGATCAGCACCGTGGCGGCGATCAATCCACCGAACACGCCGATTCCGTGCACAATGCCGTCGGCGATCAGTTCCGCCCGATCGTAATTCCAGCGGATCGCGCCGGCTGCGGCATGAGCCGACGTCGAGGCAAGTTGCTTCAATCTGAAGACAGTCATGGGCGGCCCGGCAAGCTTCAAAACTACGATGATGGATACCTCCCAAGAGGTCAACGAACCATAAAGCTCTAATAGCGACCTAAGTGTGAAGCTTGATTTTGGTCAACCAATCGCCACTTTCCGGTTAGTTCTGCAGCCAATTGCCCGCCCAAATCGAGCTTTTCACGCCCATATGGCCTTGCATTTTTCCGATATTGTCGAGGAAGCGCGCCTTTCGGCGCGGGCGTTGAAGGACTTCGGCGATCATTTCTTCAACCCGACGGTACGCCTTGGCGTCACCGGACTTTCGCGGGCGGGCAAGACCGTGTTCATCACGGCGCTTATTCATGGCCTCACCCGTGGCGGACGTTTTCCGGTGTTCGAGCCGTTCGCGACCGGGCGGATCGCCCGTGCCCGGCTTGAGCCGCAACCGGACGATGCGGTGCCGCGTTTCGACTATGAGAATCACGTCCGCACCTTGATCGAGGAACGTCACTGGCCGCACTCCACCATGGATATCAGCGAATTGCGGCTCGTGATCGATTATCAGCGGCAAACTGGCGCCGACCGCACCCTCACCCTCGACATCGTCGACTATCCCGGCGAATGGCTGCTGGACCTGCCGCTGCTCCACAAAAGCTACGAGCAATGGTCGAGCGAAAGCCTCGCGCTGTCGCGGGCAAGCGCCCGAGCACCGCTTGCCGCGCTCTGGCACGCGCATCTTGCGACGCTGAACCCCGAAGGGGGAGCGGATGAACAGGCCACCCTCGCCGCGGCGCGACTGTTCACGGATTATTTGCGCGCCTGCCGCGACGAGCGTTTCGCCATGAGCCTGTTGCCGCCCGGCCGCTTCCTGATGCCGGGTAACCTTGTGGGTTCGCCGGCGCTGACCTTCGCGCCACTCGATCTGCCCGAACATGGCGCGGCCCCCGACGGATCGCTGTGGGCGATGATGCGCCGGCGCTACGAGGCCTATAAGGACTTTGTCGTTCGCCCGTTCTTCCGGGATCATTTTGCGCGGCTGGACCGCCAGGTGGTTCTGGTCGACGCGCTCGCCGCCTTCAACTCGGGACCGGAAGCCCTGGTGGACCTTGAGGCGGCGCTGGCGGGAATTCTCGATTGCTTCCGGATCGGCCGCGGAACGCTCTTCAGCGCTTTGTTCCGGCCGAAGATCGATCGCATTCTGTTCGCCGCGACCAAGGCCGATCATCTGCACCATTCAAGCCACGACCGTCTCGAGGCGGTGCTGCGGCGCGCCGTCACAGGCGCGGTCAAGAAGGCCGAGAACACCGGCGCCGAAATCGACGTCGTCGCGCTGGCCGCGGTGCGCGCCACACGAGAAGCACAGGTCGCGCGCGGCCGGGAAAAACTGCCATCGATCCTTGGAACGCCAGCGTCGGGCGAGAGAGCAGGCGGCGACACCTTCGATGGCAACAGCGAAGTCGCGACCTTTCCAGGCGACCTGCCTGACGATCCGGAAGCACTGTTCAACGGCGATGCGGCGTTTCGCGGCCTTTCCAGTGCCAGCGCCGAGAAAGCCGACTTTCGCTTTCTTCGCTTTCGCCCGCCTCGTCTCGAACACGAAGGACCGGATGAGCCGGCCCTGCCCCATATCCGCCTTGACCGGGCGTTGCAGTTCCTGATCGGAGACAAATTGCAATGAGCGAACGCTCCCTCCACCGGCGCCCTGCGACCTTCAAGCTCGACGATCCCGGTGTGGTCGTGGTGGACGCCGACGATGCGAGCCGCCCCGCCCGCGGCACGGTTCACGTCACGCCGGAAGCGGAGCCGGCGCTGTTGCCGGCTGTGGTCGAGACGCCGATCGTGCCCGCAGCGCGGGGATTTCGCTGGGCGAGGTTGTTCTTTATCGCGATCGGCGGATTGGTCACGCTTGGGCTTGGCCTCGGCATCACCCGGCTGATCGAGGATCTGTTTGCGCGAAGCGAAGGCCTCGGCATTCTCGGGCTTGGCTTTGCCTTTGTCGCCGCGCTTGCCTTTGTCGTGATCGTGGCGCGCGAAGCATTCGGGCTCATCCGCCTCGCCACGATCGAAAAGCTGCATCTTCGCGCCGCGTCCGTGCTCGAAAACGACAATCGCGCCGAAAGCCGGGCTGTCGTGGCTGATCTTCTGAAGATCGCCCACCAGAACCCGCATCTGGCGCGCGCCCGTGCCGCCTTGCAAGGCCACGCCGACGACATCATCGACGGCGCCGACATGATCAAGCTGGCCGAGCGTGAATTGATGACGCCGCTCGACCAGGAGGCGCGCCGCCTGATCTCCTCGGCCGCGCAGCGCGTCTCGATCGTGACCGCCGTCAGCCCGCGCGCTTTGGTCGACATGCTGTTCGTGTTCGCGGCCTCGTTGCGCCTGATCCGGCAATTGGCGCGGCTTTACGGCGGCAGGCCCGGTACGCTCGGCATGATCCGCCTGATGCGCCACGTCATCTCGCACATGGCGATCACCGGCGGCATGGCGGCAAGCGACAGCCTGATCCAGCAGGTGCTCGGCCATGGCCTTGCGGCAAAACTGTCGCAACGGCTCGGCGAAGGCGTTCTCAATGGCCTGCTCACCGCGCGGCTCGGGCTCGCCGCCATCGACGTTACCCGCCCGTTGCCGTTCAAGGCGCTGCCACGGCCCGCGCTCACGGATCTTGCGAAGGACCTCTTGCGCAAGCGCGAGGGGGAAGGTGAGGAGTGATTCTTTAATTCGCTCACGCCTGACCGCCGGGATTGCGCAATCGGCGATCCTGCGCGAGCAGGATCGTGTTTACCGTTGCCGCCACCAGCACCAGTAGCAGCGTGACCGACATGATCACCTGGATGTTCTGCAGGCCGATGGCCGTCATCAGGAGATAGCCGAGGCCGCGCTGGGAGCCGAACATTTCGCCGAGAATGGTGCCGATCAGGGTGAGCGAGAAGCCGATGCGGACGCCGGAGAAGATGTCCGGCAACGCCGCCGGCAGCAGCACCGAATGGATCATATCCCAGCGCGTCAGCCGCATCGCGGCAGCGGCACGGAACAGGATCGGCGGCACATTGCTGCAGGCGGCGAGCGTGAAGATCGCCACCGGCACCACGCCGTGTATAGCGCCGAAGGCGATCTTTGCCGGCATGCCGATGCCAAAGATCAGGAGCACGATCGGATAGAGCGCGATCTTCGGCACCGAATTTCCGGCCAGCAGAAACGGCTCGAACACCTCGGCCGCAATCCGGTTCGTTCCGAGCGAAAGCCCAATCGCAAGTCCTGCTACCACCGCAATCACCAGCGCAATGACAAAAGCTGTCCCGGTCTCGGCGATGTGGCCCCAGAAACGCTCTGTCTGCAGCAGTTTGGCGAGATAGAGGATGGTTTCGGCCGGAGGCAGCAAGGCATTGCGGCCGACCAGCCAGAACACGATTTGCCAGAGGATCAATAGCCCGATCACCAAGAACAGCGACGGATAAGCAGAGATTGCCCGGCGCATCACGAACGCCCCCGCCGCACCCGCAGGCGCCGTTCCCAACGGTCGAGGCTCATGTTGACCGCAACCGCAACGATCAGGATCAGCAGGATCAGCGGGTACATCACGTTGTTGTCGAGGTTGTCGTAGGCAAAGCGGATCTCGTAGCCGAGCCCGGTGCCCGACATGATGAACTCCGCGCCGATGACCCCGATAAAGGCGTAAGCGACGGCGAGTTTCACCCCGGTGAACAGATAAGGCGCGGCATAGGGCAGCGTCACGCGACGGACGGTTTCCACCGGGGAGAGTTGCAGCACGCGGGCGGTCTTGCCCAAAACCGCGGGAACGCTGTCGAGCCCCGCCAGCGTAGAGACGATCATCGACACCACCGCCAGCATGAAGCCGATCAGCACCTGCGGCGCGTCACCGAGGCCGAACACGATAATGAACAACGGATAGAACGCGTAGATCGGGATGGCGTAGTAGGTGGAAAACAGCGGCTCGAACAGCGCACGCAAAAGCTTGGCGCGATGGATAGCAGCACCTGCTGCAATCCCCACCACCACCGACAGCGCCAATGCGAGAGCGACATTGGTCAGCGTCTTCACAATCGCCGCGTTGAATGCGCCTTTCTGAATGATCGTCCACAGTCCGAGCAGTATCCGGCTCGGCGCCGGCAGGGTCAACGGCGTGATGAAACGATCGCGGCAGAGAATCTCCAATAGCGCCAAAGGCAGGGCCACCGCCAGCAGCCGATAGACGACGATGCGCATGCTAGACCGCCTCCGGCCGCAGCGCCTGCATCGACTGCGCGCGCAGCAACGTCCACAGCCTGGCGGTGACGGTACCGAATTCCGGAACGGAGACGATCTGGCTGTCGCGTTCGCGCGGCCAGCCGGTTTCGATCACCTCCAGTATCCGCCCGGGCCGGGCCGACATCACCGCCACCCGATCCGCGAGCATCGCGGCCTCGTCGAGCGCGTGGGTGATGAGCAGCACCGTCGCTCTCGTCGCCCGCCAGATGCGAAGCAGCTCGTCGCCCATCAGAAGACGGGTTTGCTGGTCGAGCGCTCCAAACGGTTCGTCGAGCAAAATCAGCCGTGGCTGCATCACCAGGGTGCGCGCGATGCAGACACGCTGCCGCATGCCGCCCGAGAGTTGGGCGGGAAAGGCGTGCGCGAAATCCTGCAGACCCATCAATTGCAGCGCGTATTGCAGCCGTCGCGCGATTTCGGCCTTGTCAACCGGCTGCCGGCGCAGCCCGAAGGTGATGTTGTCGGCGACGTTGAGCCAGGGGAAACTGGCATTTTCCTGAAACACCACACCGACACCGTCCGGTACGGTGTCGCCGATTCCCCGTCCCTCGAATGTCACCACGCCCTCGGATGGCGGCGCCAGGGCTGCGATGACGTCGAGCAAGGTCGACTTACCGCAGCCGGATGGGCCGACCACCGCAAAGAACTCGCCCCGGCGCAGGTCGAGATCAATCGGTCCCAGCGCGTGGGTGCGACCAAGCTTGGAGTCAAAGACCTTGGTGACGCCGCGCAGCGAGACGTGGATTGGAGGCGGCGTATCCACTAATAGTCTTTCTTGAGATCGTCGGCGAGAAAGTTGCGGTCGATCATCTTTCCCCAGTCCGGCGTGCCGGAATACGCCCCGACGCCGCGTTGGGCGGCGATCATGGCGTCCATGCCCTTGATGTCGAAGCGCCCGGCTCCCCAATAGGGGCGGGTGGCGCCCGGCGCCATGGTGGTGAGGTTGCGCACCGCCTGACGGGCAATCGCGGGGTCGAGATCGTAGACCTTGGCGACGATATCGCCGGCCTCGTCAGGGTTGGCCTGCATGAACTCGACCGCTCTGCGCCGTGCCCGCAGCACCGCCCGCAGGAAATCGCCATGCTGGGCAATCGCCCTGCCGGTGGCCACACCGACCACATTGCAGAGCGGCGGCAGTGCGTCGGCGCCACGTACAACGGTACGCAGCTTGGCGCTGTTCTTCGACCAGACCGGATCGGCCAGCGTCGCCACGTCGATGGCGCCGATATCAAGGGCAACCACCTGCTCGCCAAAGCCGCCGACCTTGGTCGGCTCGACATCATCCTTGGTGAGCCCGATGGTCTGAAGCAAAAGAATATTGAGCGCCTGGCTGGTCGAGCGCGGGTTGGTGTAGCCGATCTTGCGGCCCTTGAAATCCTTCAGGCTCTGAATCGGCGAATCCGGCTTCACCGCCCAGACGAATTCGCCGACGGTCAGCACGTTGTCGCTGATGATGTGCAAATCATTGCCCTGCTCGATGGCCGCGACCGTACCGGCGAGATCGACCTCGCCATAGTCGAGATTGCCGCCGAGCAGGTTGCGGATCGTGGTGCCGCCGCCGCTGGAGGAGAGAATGCCGGAGACGTCCGCACCCTCCTGCTTGAAGAAGCCCTTCTCCATCGCGATCGCGTACGGCATGCCATTGGCGGCGACGCCGTAGTTGCTCACCACAATCTGCTCTGCCCGCACCGCACCGGTAATTGCAAGGCCGGCAAGGGCTGCCGCCAATATCAGGCTTCGTGGCATCGTCATCATCAGATGCGTCTCCCCGGGTCGGCCACCTCTGGGGGGGGCCTTATCGTTACAGCTATTCTCTCTACCCGCGGCGGAACTGCAAGGGTCAGCTTCGACCTCGGCGCTCAACTGGCTTGCCATGCGCGTAAAATTCGCAGGGAGCGGCGCTCGGCCGAGTTGATGTCGCCGTTTGCTACAAGGCTGGCGTGACTGTTGCCTTAGCGAATGTCCGTTTTGACGGTGGAAGCGATACGACCGGATAATTCAACGAAGGCTGCAAGGCGCGGCGGTGCCCCATCTCCCGCGAGCTCCCGCCAGCGAAACAGCGGCGAATCCGGCGGCGGCGACAGCTCCGGCGTCCAGCCGATGAATTTTTCAAGCGCGTAGGTATCCATCACGATCCCGCGCCAGACGCGATCGACGCGCTCGAGCGGCTCGCGGGTGGCGGCGATCGACGACCACAGCGGATTGGCCGGGTCATTCTCGGGTTCGCGGCCGACATAGAGGCCGGTGTGCCCCCTTATCCAATCCATATCGGGCTCGCGAAAGCCCATATATCGCCCGCGCTCGTTGATCTGGACCACCGGAACGCGGCCTCTGAAAAACCAGCGCAGCATCGCGTAGGTCCGGTAGTCCGTGGTCGCGATCCAGGTCGCGCTGGTCTTTTTCATCTCGGCCTCGGCCCGGCGCACGATCACGTCATAGCCGGCTTCGCCGCCGACCGGATCGGTCCGGCCAATGAAATTCCAGGGCGTGGCGACATAATAAAGGAAGACGGCGACAACGAAGATGATGCCGCTGACGATCGCCACCCGCACCCAGCGATACGACCAGTGGACGAACGCTTCCGGCCAGCCCTCCCGTCGCAGCGTCGAAAGATTGATGGCGGCGGCAGCAAAGCCAAACGGCCAGATAAACATCGGCCAGGTATCGCCGACCCGCAGGCTCAACGACTTCCACAGGAAGTAAAGGAAGGGAACGATCACCGCGGTCGACAGCAGAATGGCGACCGGGTCCGGCCGGCGATATCCGCGCCACGCCGTTAACGCGACACCGGTCAAAACCACCGGCAGCAGGATGAATCCGACCAGCCCGAACTGCAGGCCGATGAATTCACCGAGCGTACGAAGCGACCAATCATGCGTCGCGGCCGCGCGCACAAACTGAAATCGAAACGACGCCCAGTCGTGCTGCAGGTTCCAGATCAGAACCGGCAGGAATACCGCGCAAGCAATCAGCGCGGCGCCCCACGGGTAAGGACTGCGCAGCCAGCGCGCGCGCCAGGGCGGCACCAGCATGAACGCCAACACCGCGGGCAGCAGCAGCACCACGGTGAACTTCGACAGTAACGCCAAGCCGGCGAAGGCGCCGGCCGCGAGCCACCACCGCGCGTCGTTGCTCTCGGTGAGCCGGACCAATGCCCACACCATCGCAGTGACAAAGGGAATCAGCGCGACGTCGGGCGAGACCTTGGCCATCAGCAGCCCGTAATAGAGCGCCGCCTCCATCATCAGAACCGCGATCACCACCGCGCGCAGGTCATGCGTGACGCGGCGGACGATATCGGCGATCAGCAATTGCGTCGCCAGCATCGCCAGGATGCCGGCAAACCTGACCCCGAAATTGCCGTCGCCAAAGATCGCGGTGCCGAAGCTGATGAACCACGCGATGAGAGGCGGATGATCGAGGAACGAAAGCACGTTCTCCTTCGACCAGGTCCAGTAATAGGCCTCGTCCGTCCGCAGGTCGATCAGGCTTGCGTAAACCATCCGCAACGCCGTCATCGCCGCGATCAACGCGACGACGGCAAGCAGTTGCCGGAACGCGGGATTTTCGCCCCTGACAGGGCTGATATCGGGAGGCTCAATCGTCACGGTGCTTTCTCCCCGACTCCTTGGGGAGTGTCAACGTGCCCGCTTCCGCCCTCTTGCCCGCCAGGGCCACTCGTACTTTGGGGAATTAAACGCTAGTTTCGGCGGTCTATTGAAAATTCAACGCGAAACAAATGACCGAACTCTCCCGGGCCCAGATCGAGAAATTCATTCGCGGCATCAGCGTCCGACAGCTCCGTCTGGTCTGCGGACTGGTGCTGTTTGCCTATCTGATCAGCCATTTCCTCAATCATGCGCTCGGCAATATATCGCTGGACGCGCTTGCCTCCGGCGTCCACTACCACGTCCTGTTCTGGCAGTTTCTCCCGGTTGCGATCGCCCTCTACACCGCCGCGCTGGTCCATGCCGGTCTCGGCATCTGGGCGCTTTACGAGCGGCGGCAATTTCGCTGGAAGGCGATCGAGCCACTCCAACTTTTGCTCGGCTTGAGCATTCCGATACTGATCGTCGCCCACATCATCGGCGTACGGCTCGGCCACACCCTGTTCGGGCATGAAAAGCTCTATCCGCAGGTGCTCTACGGCTACTGGGTCGCTCGGCCCTCCAGAATCTGGCTGACATTTTCGGCGATGATCGTTGCCTGGATCCACGGCTGCATCGGTCTTTTTTTCTGGCTGCGGATGAAAGCGTTCTTCAAACCCGCCGCTCCGTTTCTGCTTGCCGCCGCAGTGCTGGTGCCGGCGCTGGCGCTGCTGGGTCTCTACCAGGGCGGACGCAGCGTCGCGCGGGAAGGCACCAGCGCCGAATGGCGTTCGGCCAATCTCTCGCAAGACAAGGTCGGCACCCCGGCCGAGCAGGAAACCCTGGATAGCATCATCGACTATGTCCTGATCGGCTATCTCGGTCTGCTTGGCTTTGTCGTCGCCGCAAGGGGCGTGCGCGCGCTCAACGAACGTCGCGGCGGCATGATCACATTGTCCTATGGCAACGGGCGGGCGATCCGGGTGCCGAAAGGCCTTTCCGTGCTCGAGGCGAGCCTGCGCTATCAGGTCCCGCATGCGAGCGTCTGCGGTGGCCGCGCCCGCTGCTCCACCTGCCGCATTCGCGTGATCGGCGATTGCGCGTCCCTGCCGGAGCCCTCCAACCGGGAAGCCTTCGTGCTCAACCGCGTCGGATCCGGTTCGGATCCGGCGATCCGCCTCGCATGCCAGCTCCGGCCCGAAACCGACCTGTCCTTCTTTCAAATATTCCTGCCGCAGACCGCGGCGAGCGGTGCGTCCGGTCCCTCGCATATCGGCGAGGAGCGCTACCTCGTCAGCATGTTCGTGGATATGCGCGGCTCGACCAGGCTTGCGGAAAACCGGCTGCCGTTCGACACGGTCTTCGTGGTCAACCGTTTCCTCGGCGCGGTGTCCCAGGCCGTGATCGAATGCGGCGGCCAGCCCAACCAGTTTCTCGGCGACGGGCAATTGGCGCTGTTCGGCCTCACCACCAACCGGCAGACCGCCTGCCGGCAAGCTCTTACGGCGGCAGGCCGGATCGCGGCCAATATCGATGAGCTGAACCAGTTCCTCAAGCACGATCTGCGCGAGCCGATCCGCTTCGGCATCGGCATTCACGGCGGCGAAGTGATCGTCGGCGACATCGGCTACCGCGACCACATGGTGTTCACCGCGCTCGGCGATGCGGTCAATGTCGCCGCACGCCTGCAGGACATGACCAAGAGCCTCGGCTGCGAGGCCATCCTGTCGGACGAAGTTCGTGTGACGGCCGGCCTTGCCGACGATGCGCTGCCGGCGAGGGACGTGGACATCCGCGGCCGCACCGGACCGATGATTGTCCGCACCGTCGCGCGCACGAATGTGTTGTCTGCGATGGTCGACGGTGGAAAGCCCGCTGTGTGATCTCGCACACATCTGAATAACCATTCAGAAAAATCCGCCTCAACGTTCTCGAACCGCTTTTCTCAACCGTACGACTGATGGGCGATGGGTAACCGCGCCAAGCGCGCACAACTGAGGAGATCGACCATGTTACGCAAATTAACCATCGCACTTGTCACTATCGCTTCGCTGAGCGCTGTTGCGCTGGCCCCCACCGCCGCTTCGGCGAAGCCGTGGGGTGGCGGATGGGGTTTTGGTGGTGGCTTTCATCATCATCACTTCGGCATCGGCTATGTCGGCTATGGCGACGGCGGCTGCTTCGTGACGCGGCCGGTGCCGACGCCGTTCGGCTATCGCCTGCGCCTCGTCAATGTCTGCGCCTATTGAGCAAAGCCCGCTTCGCTCAAATGCCCCGGTCGCTTGCAGGCGGCCGGGGCTTTCAACATGCCGCTCCGTTGTTGCATCGCAGCGACTTGCGCACGCTCCAAAAGCATGAATTGACCGGGAATTGACTCGGACCGCAACATTGCGACTATTGCGCGGGCGCTTTTTAGCAGAATCGACTATGGGTTTGCGAAAATGGGAAGCCCGCAATGACCTAGCCCGGCGGCCGCCGGCCTCGACAAAAAGACTTCGGAGGAGACGCAATGCTCGACAGGCGAGAGATGCTCAAACGCGCCGGCCTGGCGGCGCTCGCGACGGGTCTTGGTTCGTCGAGAGCGTTCGCGCTCGACAGCAGCGTGATGCTGCCGTTCGACAACGGCAAGCGTCCGCTGGTCAAATATCCGCAGAAGCGGCCGATGATCGGCCTGACCAGCCGGCCGCCGCAGCTCGAAACGCCCTTCTCCGTCTTCAACGACGGACCGATCACGCCGAACAATGCTTTTTTCGTCCGCTATCATTTGGCCGATATTCCCTACCAGATCGATCCCGACGCTTTCACGCTGGAGATCAAGGGCAAGGTCGATCGCCCGCTCAAACTGTCGCTGAAGGACATCAAGAAACTACCGTCGATCGAAATCGTCGCGGTCGCTCAATGCTCGGGCAACAGCCGCGGATTTTTCGGGCCGCGTGTCGCCGGCGGTCAATTGGCCAACGGCGCGATGGGAAATGCGCGTTGGCGCGGTGTGGCGCTGAAAACCGTGCTCGAGAAGGCCGGCGTCCAACAGGGAGCGAAACAGGTCACCTTCAACGGCATGGACAGACCGGTGATGGACGCCACGCCGGATTTCGTCAAGGCGCTCGATATCGACCACGCCCTCGACGGCGAGGTGATGCTCGCCTATGCCATGAACGGCGAGGATTTGCCGCTTCTGAACGGCTTTCCGTTGCGCCTGGTCGTGCCCGGTTACTACGGCACCTATTGGGTCAAGCACCTCAACGAGATCACCGTGATTGATGGTGTGTTCGACGGCTTCTGGATGAAGACCGCCTACCGGATTCCGAATACACCTTGCGGATGCGTCGAGCCCGGCACCGCGCCAAAGGCCACGATCCCGATCAACCGCTTCACCGTTCGTTCCTTCATCACCAGCGTGGCCGACGATGCCAAAGTAAAGTCGCGCAAGACGACGACGCTGAAGGGGATCGCCTTCGACGGCGGCAAGGGCATCAAGGACGTCGTGGTCTCGATCGACAATGGTCAGACCTGGACACCGGCAAAACTCGGCAAGGATCTCGGCAAATATTCGTTCCGCGAATGGACGCTGCCGGTGAAGCTCGTCCCCGGCATCTACGACTTGCGGGTTCGCGCGACCAACAATGCCGGCGACACCCAGCCGATGGAGCCGCTGTGGAATCCGGCGGGCTATCTGCGCAACGTCGTCGAAACCGTTCGCGTCACCGCGGCGTGAGGAAGACAACCATGATCCGCCGGCTTCCTCGCGCGTCCCTCGTCGCAATCGCTGCCATCTCTGCCCTGAGTTTCGGCTCATCGACGGCCGCGCCGATCTCCTACGATCTGCCGCCAGAGACCGCCGCGTTCAGACCCGGGCCAAATCTGGACGTGGTGATGAACAATTGCACGGGCTGTCATTCGGCGGACTACATCGCCACACAGCCGCGGGGCGCGAAATTCAAAGAGGATTTCTGGCGGGCCGAGGTCAACAAGATGATCAAGGTCTACGGCGCGCCGATCGATGAAGCCGACATCGCCAAAATCGTCGAATATCTCGCCGCGACTTACTAGAGCATGATCCGGAAAAGTGGAAACCGGTTTTCCGAAAAGATCATGCTCAAACAAAGAGATGAGATCATGATGCGATTCCATTTAATCGCATATGATCTAGGCGGCTCTCGTTCTTAAGAATAGGTGGTATTCGAGAACTACCCGGCGCACCGCTTTGGCCGGAAAACTGATTTTGGCAACGCGGACGGCTCGCAAATGCGTTACCCGCCGACATGATGGGTTAACCGTCGATATCTCCGGTAAACCATGCCGGAGCATGGCTTCCGCCGGTAACGCTTTGTTCACGTAAAGTCTATTGGGGTCGCGGGTGCATCAGCACTATATCAGCAGCCCTTTCAGCATTTTTGATTCTGACGAATTGAAACACTCGAAAAAAAGCATCGATGGATACCAAGGCAAATCTCGCGCACAGCGCGCGCGATCCGAGACTTGATCTGTTTCTTGGATTGGCGAATTGGTCCATTTTTCTGGACCACATTCCGAACAACATGGTGAGCTGGATCACGCTGCGAAACTACGGTTTCAGCGGCGCCGTCGACGTGTTCATTTTTATTTCCGGTTACACTGCGGCGATTTCCTACGGCAAGATCATGCTGGAGCGCGGCAGCATCGTCGGCAGTACACGAGTGCTTCGGCGTGCATGGCAACTCTACGCAGCCTTCATCGTATTGTTCGCGATCTACGTCGTGTCGATCGGCGATGTCGCCACACGTTACGCCGCGCCTGACATCATCTACGAATTCAACATCGCGGGCCTCGTCGAAGAGCCGGTGCGGACCGTCGCTCACGCGCTCTTGCTGCAAACGAAGGCGCTGAACCTCGACGTGCTGCAGCTCCTTGTCCTGTTGACGGCCTGCTTTCCGCTTGTGTTGTGGATGCTGTTGCGCAAGCCGGGCCTGACGATGGCCGGTTCGTTCGCGCTCTATCTTGCCGCGCGTCAGTTCGGCTGGAACCTGGCGTCCTTTCCCGATGGAAGCTGGTATTTCAATCCGTTTTGCTGGCAGCTGCTTTTCGTGCTTGGCGCGTGGTGCGCGCTCGGCGGAGCCAGGCGGCTTCACACCAGCTTCAGATCGCAGACCGTGGTCTATCTCGGATTGGCTTACCTGATCCTTGCGCTCGTCATGACGATGGCGGGCCGCTTCGGTGCATTCGGGCAAATGTTCCCGGCCTGGCTGCTCGACGCGTTCATTCCGATCGACAAGACGAATCTCTCACCGTACCGCTTGCTGCATTTCGTCGTCGTCGCGCTCTTTGCGGCGCGGCTGATGCCGAAGGACTGGCGCGGGTTGAGCTCGCCGGTATTCAAGCCGATCATCATCTGTGGCCAGCAATCGCTTACAGTGTTTTGCATCGGCGTCTTTCTCTCCTTCGCCTGCCATTTTGTCCTGGTGACGAGCTCGGGGACGTTGATGGTGCAGATCGTGGTGAGCCTCGCAGGTCTCGCGATCATGACCCTCGTGGCCGGCTATGTCGCATGGTCCAAGCGGCAGGATCACCCGCTTCCACGCCGGATGGGCCAAACGCCTTCGTTGAAAGTCGGCTAGGCGACAGTGTCAGCCGGCGGACGGACCGGCCGACGATCTTGCAAGTCTATGCCCGAAATCTTCGCAAAACTGGCGAAAAGCTTCGAATCGGCCGCGATAATGATCGTTTTTCGCCAAAAACGCTCTCGCCTTTAAGCTATCAAGCGCCTCCCATACCGCGTATCGTGCGCCGGTCGGACATGCCGGTTTGCGGAGACCGGCAGTCCGTTTTTTGTTTTTTTATCCTGCGGAGACGACGCGATGGCTAAAGGTACTGTGAAGTGGTTCAACCCGACCAAGGGCTTCGGATTCATTCAGCCCTCCACTGGTGGCAAAGACGTTTTTGTTCATATTTCTGCGGTTGAGAAAGCTGGTCTTTCGACGCTCAATGAAGGACAGACGGTCGAATACGAAGAAGTTGCCAATCGAGGCAAGACCTCCGCCGAAAACCTCAAGGTTTGACGCGAACGCGCGATCGATAGCGGCGCACTCTCGGAGCCAATCCGGGAGTGGGGTTTGATAACCCCCCGATTCCTTTGAGTATAGGTTGATTGTATGCTCTGGCAATTCAAGCGCCAGGGCATGCGATGAAATTCGACCTTGCCACCCTTCCCTCCTTCACAGCGGCGTTCGCGCCAGACGACGGCGCCATCGCGGCGCGGCTGCTCGAAGCGGCGCGCTTGAGCGCGGAACAGAATGGGCGGATCGATCGCAACGCGACGCGCCTGATCGAGGCCATTCGCGCCAATGACGGCGGGCTCGGCGGCGTCGAGGACATGCTGCGCGAATTCGCGTTGTCCACCAAGGAAGGCCTCGCGCTGATGGTGCTCGCCGAAGCGCTGCTGCGCGTGCCCGACGCTCGCACTGCCGACCGCTTCATCGAAGACAAGCTCGGCGAAGGCGACTTCGTGCATCACGAGACCAAGTCGAGTGCTTTCCTCGTCAACGCCTCGGCATGGGCGCTCGGGATGTCGGCGCGCGTGATCCGGCCGGGCGAGACCCCGGAAGGGACGATCGGGCGACTGGTGAAGCGCCTGGGCGCGCCGGCGGTGCGCACCGCCACGAGGCAGGCGATGCGGCTGATCGGCAGCCATTTTGTACTCGGCGAAACCATTGATGCAGCCCTGGCGCGGGCCCATGCTAACGCCGCGCCGCGCTATTCCTTCGACATGCTTGGCGAAGGCGCGCGCACCGCGGCCGACGCGGCGCGCTATTTCGACGCTTACGCCAGCGCTATACGGGCCATCGGCGGTTCCACCGACGACCGGCCCCTGCCCGACCGGCCCGGCATCTCGGTCAAGCTCTCGGCGCTGCATCCGCACTTTGAAGCCTTGAGCCGACCGCGGGTGATCGCCGAACTGGTGCCGCGGCTGATCGATCTGGCGCGTCGAGCCAGGGATTACGATCTGAATTTCACCGTCGATGCCGAAGAAGCGGACCGGCTGGAACTGTCGCTGGACGTGATCGCCGCCGCGTTCCGTGACACTTCGTTCGCCGGCTGGAATGGCTTTGGTCTTGCGATTCAGGCCTATCAGAAGCGCGCCGGCGCCGTAATCGACTATGCGGACGAACTCGCTACAACGTTGAACCGTCGCATGATGGTGCGCCTCGTCAAGGGCGCCTATTGGGACACCGAAATCAAGCGCGCGCAGGAGCGCGGCCTCGCCGATTACCCGGTGTTCACGCGCAAGGCGATGACCGATCTCAACTACATTGCCTGCGCGCGCAAGCTGCTCGGCTTGAGGCCCCGCCTGTTTCCGCAATTCGCCACCCACAACGCGTTGACGGTCGCTACCATTCTCGAGTTGGCCAATGGCGAAGGTGGTTTCGAGTTCCAGCGCCTGCACGGCATGGGGGAGGCGCTCTACGCGCAATTGAACGAGGATTATCCAGCTCTCGCCTGCCGCACCTATGCACCGGTCGGCAGTCACCGCGATCTCCTCGCCTATCTGGTGCGGCGCCTGCTGGAAAACGGCGCCAATTCTTCTTTCGTGGCGCTTGCCGCCGACGAGACCGTGCCGGTCGCAACCCTGCTGCGACGCCCGGCCGACATCATCGGCAGCGCCGCGAATGCAAGGCATCCGAATATCCCGTTGCCCCCCGACCTCTACCAGCCGAAGCGGCGCAACTCGCGCGGCATTGAGTTTGGCGACCGCGCAGCGTTGGACCAATTGCTTGCCGCGGTCGAAACAGAAGGCGCACTCGTTGCGGCAACGGCCATCATCGACGGCGACACCGGCGCCGGCAGCGCGCGGCTGCTCCTCAGCCCGATCGATCAGAAAACCATCATCGGGAGCGTGATCGATCCGGTGCCCGCGGACGTGAACGCGGCGATGGCGGCCGCGCGCAAAGGTTTTTTGAGCTGGAGCCGCACGGCGGCCGAGACGCGCGCGACGGTCCTGGAACAGGCCGCCGATCTTCTCGAGCGGCGCGCGGCGCGTTTCATCGCACTTCTGCAACGCGAGGGCGGCAAGACGCTCGACGACGCGGTCTCGGAGGTGCGCGAGGCCACGGATTTCTGTCGCTATTATGCCGCGCAAGGCCGCGGCTTGTTCGGCGCGGGCGAGACCATGCCGGGTCCGACCGGCGAGAGCAACGTGTTGGGCCTGCGCGGCCGCGGCGTGTTCGTTGCGATATCGCCGTGGAATTTTCCGCTGGCGATCTTCACAGGCCAGGTGACGGCGGCCTTGATGGCGGGCAATGCGGTGGTGGCCAAGCCCGCCGAACAGACGCCGTTGATCGCACTATGACACCATTCGCCTGCTGCACGAAGCGGGCGTGCCCGCCTCCGCGCTGCATCTGTTGCCCGGCGATGGAAACATCGGCGCCGCGCTGACCGCGCATCCCGACGTGGCCGGCGTCGTCTTCACCGGCTCGACCGAGGTCGCGCGCATGATCAACCGGGCACTCGCCGCCAAGGACGGCGCAATCGTGCCGCTGATCGCCGAGACCGGCGGCATCAACGCCATGATCGTGGACGCGACCGCGTTGCCCGAGCAGGTCGCCGACGATGTCGTGATTTCGGCGTTTCGCTCGGCCGGACAGCGCTGCTCCGCGCTACGGCTGCTGTTCGTCCAGGACGACGTTGCCGACCGCATGATCGAGATGATCGCAGGGGCCGCGCGCGAACTTGCGATCGGCGATCCCCGCGACACCTCGGTTCAGGTCGGCCCCGTCATCGACGCGGACGCCAAGCAACGGCTTGACGCGCATATTGCGCGCCTGAAGCGCGAGGCCCGTCTGCATTTCGAGGGGCACGCGCCGGCGGGCCTATACGTCGCGCCGCATATTTTCGAACTGGCGAATGCCGGGCAACTGACCGAGGAGGTATTCGGCCCCGTTCTGCACGTGGTGCGCTACGCCGCCGATCGCCTCGATGAGGTGCTGCGATCGATCGAACGCTCGGGCTACGGTTTGACGCTCGGAATCCACTCGCGGATCGACGACATGATCGACACCGTGGTCGAGCGATCGTCAGTGGGCAATATCTACGTCAATCGCAGCATGATCGGCGCGGTGGTCGGCGTGCAGCCGTTCGGCGGTCAGGGATTGTCGGGCACGGGCCCGAAGGCCGGTGGCCCGCATTATTTGCCGCGCTTTGCGACCGAGCAGACCGTGACCATCAATACCGCCGCCGCCGGGGGCAATGCGGCGCTGATGTCGGGCACGGAATGATCGGTGCCCAGTTCCGTCATTGCCTGCGACAAACGCGAAGCGTTTGCGCAAGGGAGCGTAAGCGACGAAGCAATCCGGCCTCTGCGTCATTGCACTGGAGTACTTCTTTGCACTATGGATTGCTTCGCTTTCGCTCGCAATGACGCTGAACCAGAGCGGTTCCACCTCACGGAATAAGACCAACAAGACGGGAGCGACCCCACCATGGAAGACGGTATCTTCGCAGGGCTCAAGGTCCTGGATTGCGCGAGTTTCATCGCAGCGCCCGCGGCCGCGACCGTGCTGTCGGATTTCGGCGCCGACGTCATCAAGATCGAGCCGCCGGGATCGGGCGATCCGTACCGCAACCTGCCCAATCTGCCGGGATATCCGATCGGCCCGCATAATTTCGCGTGGCTCCTGGAATCGCGCAACAAGCGAAGCCTGGCGCTCGACCTCTCCAGGCCGGAAGGGCGGGCAGTGCTGTACCGGCTCGTGGCCGAGGCCGATGTCTTCATCACCAATTTTCCACCCGGCGTGCGGCGGCGGCTGGGCATCACCTATGAGGAACTTGCACCCCTCAACGCGCGCCTCGTCTATGCGTCCTTCACCGGCTACGGCGAGAAGGGTGAGGAAGCCGACAAGCCCGGCTTCGACAGCAATGCCTATTGGGCGCGCTCCGGCCTGATGGATCTGGTGCGGGCGGACGAGAACACGACGCCGGCGCGCTCGGTCCCGGGCATGGGAGACCACCCCTGCGCCATGACGCTTTACGGCGCGATCGTCACCGCCCTCTACAAGCGCGAACGCACCGGCGAGGGCTCGCATGTCAGCTCGAACCTGATGGCGAACGGCGTCTGGGCAGCGGGCGTATTGGCGCAGGCCAAATTATGCGGCGCGAAATTCCAGGAACGGCGTCCGCGCGAGCGCGCGCTGAACGCGGTCGTCAACCATTACCGGTGCAAGGATGGCCGCTGGCTGATCCTGTCGTTGCTCAACGAGGAGCGGCAATGGCCGACGCTCGCCCGCTGCCTCGGGCGGGAAGATCTGATTGCCGACGAAAGGTTCACCACCAAACCCGATCGTCATACCCGCTCGCTGGAGCTGATCAGGATCTTCGACGAGATCTTCGCCACCAGGGAACTCGCCGAATGGCGCACCATCCTCGACGGCAATGGCCTCGTGTTCGGCGTGGTCGGGATTCTCGACGACATTCCGCACGACCGGCAGATGATCGAGAACGAGGTGCTGGTGCCGTTTGCAAACGACACCATGCTCACGATCAACAGCCCGATCTGGATCGACGGAGCCAGGAAGGTTCAGCCGCAGCACCCGCCCGGAATCGGCGAGCACAGCGATGAAATCCTGCGCGAAGCAGGCTTTGACGAAACCTCGATCGGGAAATTGCGGACGTCCGGCGCGGTGGCGTGATGGTGCTCCCCGATGGTGAGCAGGCGCAGGCAGGCAAGTTGATGCAGCCTGCGTAGGCTTGGCTGCGCCGGCGGTCTCAAACCAGGAAATCGCGATGGACGCGACATCGCTGCGGATAAAACCCGCTCCTAAACTTAAATTTAAGAGACACGCACCTTGAGCAGGAGCAGGTTCGACCTTCGGTTGATCGCAAGTCACCTCGGGAGAGGCCCATGAGCAAATTCGCGATCGCTACGACACTGGCCATCTACGCGACGGCGCTGGCGGCGGTTCCCATGGTCACACCAGCCGAGGCCGCGACGATCAACAGCAAGCATATAAAGAAGCATAAACGGACGGTCGAAGGCAGCTTTGGCTTCAGCGATCCCCGGTCTACCGGTCAGGCGTGGTCTGTGTCCAGGCCCTCCAGTCAGGCAGGCTCGGCCTGCCCGGGCATCGCCCGAAGTTTCGACTGTCGGACATGGCCTCCCCCAATGGAGGACGATCCTGACCGGAAACATTCAAGCTCTGACGGCGGTTAAGCGGACCCGACCGGCCGCGCCGAATTGATGGGCTCGCGCGCTATTGGTTGTGAATCAGCACCCAGCCGACGGCGGCAAGCCCAATGACGACGGCAACCGCGATCGCCCACCCGCTGACCCGGATCGCGCTGACGGTTTGCCGCGCGCTTTCGTTCTGGGCGATTTCGCGGTCGCGTTCCTTTGTTTTCTCACCCGGGTCACTCACGGCCAGCCCCTCCCGTCACGAAATGGCGGCGCCTAACCTAATCTAGAGCATGATCCGGAAAAGTGGATACCGGTTTTCCGAAAAAGATCATGCTCAAATAAAAAGATAGAGCGCGATGACGTTTCGAAGAAAAGTCATCTCGCTTTAGGCCTGCGCCGTCGTCGACGGACGCAACTCCGCCTCAAACGGTTCCATCCGGCCCGGCACGCCCTTGCCGCTACCACCGAGCCCTGCGAGCCGGCTCAGCAAGAATGCCGCCACCGCCGCGCAAAATGCGGCCGCGGCCGCCGTCAGGAACACCTCGCCCGCGCTCCATCTCATGGTCAGCAAGGCGCCGCCGACCAGCGGTCCGACGATCGAACCAACCCGGCCGATCCCGAGTGCCCAGCCGACACCGGTGGCCCTGACCGAGGTCGGATAGAATCCCGCGGCCAGCGCATTGGCGGCGATCTGACCGCCGACGATGCAAAAGCCGGCCGCGAAGATCGCGATCGTGACGAGGGTGGCGGAATGCCCGAGCTGGCCGATCGCGCCGACCGCAAAGACGGCGGCAAAATAGACCAGCGCCAGCGCGCGGAACGAGAAGCGGTCTATGATGCTGCCAAGCGCGAAGGTCCCGACCACGCCGCCGACCTGCAGCATCGATCCGATCGCGGCCGCTTCAGACACGGATGCGCCGAGATCGTTGAGCACCGTCGGCAGCCAGTTCGAGAGGAAATACAGATCGAGCAGGCTCATGAAGAACACCACCCACAGTAACAGCGTGGCGAGCGTTCTTCCCCCCGTGAAAAGGTGCCGGACCGGAATCCCGGCCAATTCGGGTTCGCCCACGACGAAGCGGGTTGCGGGAGCAAAGACGGCCTTCGGGTTGACGAACCCAAGCAGTTGCGCGACGCGCGCGTTGGCGCGGCCGGTGAGCGCAAGAAACCGCACTGACTCGGGCAATTTCAGTGCCAGGATCGGCGCCAGCAAGAGCGGCGCGGCGCCGCCGATGATAAACACCGACCGCCAGCCGAACTGCGGGATGATCGCCGCCGCCAACAGGCCGCCGAGCGCCGCGCCCACGGAAAATCCGCAGAACATGATCATCACCATGGTGGCGCGGCGGCGGCGCGGGTTGAACTCGGAGGTCATGGCGATGGCATTGGGCATCGCGCCGCCCAGACCAAGGCCGGTCAGAAAGCGGATGGCGATCAAAAGGCCGACGTCATGGACGAAGGCGGTGACAAGCGCGCCAACGCCGAAGGCCAGCGTGGACAAAATGATGATCTTCTTGCGTCCGACCCGGTCGGCCAACGGTCCGAAAAACAGCGCTCCGACCATCAGCCCGAACAGCCCCGCGCTGAACACCGGACCGAGCGCGGCCTTGGAGAGGCCCCATTCCCTGGCGAGCGCCGGCGCGACGAAGCCGATCGCCTGGGTGTCGAAGCCGTCGAGGAACAGCACCGCCGCACATGTCAGCAGCAAGCGGATCTGAAAGCCGCCTACGGGTTGCGCATCGATGAACTCGGCGACATCGACCGTGGTTGCGTTGCTTACTGGAATTACCGTATCCGTCATTCGATTTCCCTTCCGTCATTGCGAGCGAAGCGAAGCAATCCATGTCTCGGCTAAGATGGATTGCTTCGTCGCTACGCTCCCTTGCGCAAACGCTTCGCGTTTGTCGCAGGCAATGACGACTTTGACAGCACGCACGCCCATCACGCGCGCAACGCTTCCCTGGAATAACCGGCGATCTGCTTGTAGCCGTCGGACAAGGCCACCAGTTCGTCGCGGCTGATGACGTCGTCGATCGAGGCGAACGGTCGATCGTTGGTACGGACAAACACCTCGCGCAGGATTGCGTCGGGCGGATTGGTGCGGTTGGTCAGAACGACGCGCGTGGTCGCCTCGAGGCGCTGCTTCTCATAGGCGGCGAACGCGGCGACGACATCACCGTTGCCCGAGAGCGCCAAGGTCAGCGCCCGCGTATCCAGGATCGCCTGGCCGGCACCGTTGGAGCCGCGCGGCACCATCGGGTGGGCGGCGTCGCCGAGCAGTGTCACCCGGCCGAAGCTCCAGCGCGGCAGCGGGTCCTGATCGACCATCGGAAATTCGAGCACGCTGTCGGCGGCGCGAATGAAGGCGGGCACATCGAGCCAGTCGAAATGCCAATCGGCAAAGGCACCGATGAAATCATCGGTCACACCCGCCCGATTCCAGTCGCGCTTGCGATAGACAGGCGTTTCGATCTCGGCGACCCAGTTGATGAGCTGCAGTCCATCGCCGCCCGCGGCGCGGATCGGGTAGATCACCATTTTGCCATGCGACAGCCATCCCGCCCGGACCAGGCTCGCGCCCGACAGAATCGGCTTCCACCGTGTGACGCCGCGCCACATGTTGACGCCGGAATAGCGCGGCTCGCCCTCGTCGGGGAAAAACTGCTTGCGTATGACCGAGTTGATGCCGTCACAGGCAATCGCGGCGCGACCGCGGACGCTGCTGGAGACCGCGCCGCCGGGGCCTTTCGAAAAATGCACGCTGACACCGGCCTCGTCCTGCTCCAGCCCGACACAATGATGATGGGTGAGGATCCGATCCGCGCCGGCGCGCGTCCGGAACGCCTCGAGCAACACCATCTGCAGATCGCCGCGGTGGACAGAGAATTGCGGATGATCATATCCCGCGGCGCGGCCGAGCGGCTCCTGATAGATCAACTGGCCGAAGCGGTTGAAGAAGGTCGCATCCTGCGTGGCGATCGCAAAGCGCGCCAGGTCGGCCTCGAGGCCAAGCGCGGCGAGTTCCCTCGTGGCGTGGGGCAGGAGGTTGATGCCGACGCCGACCGCGCGGATTTCAGGCGCGGATTCGAATATCCGACAGGGAATCCCGGCCGCGTGCAGCGCAAGCCCCAAAGTCAGACCGCCAATGCCGCCGCCGACGATGATGATGTCGTCCATGTCTCCTCCCGGCATTGATTTTAACGCGGTTCCGGCGATGAAACACGAATAGTGAGCCTACTGTCAATCTGAGGTCGAACACGTTGAATTTTCGGCATTTCATCCAATCCGTCGGTTGCCGTCGATGTCGAGGGCAGGGCTCGCTTCGGAGCGCGATTCCCGAAAACGAGAGGTACGGCGGATTGCGGGGGCGCGCTCAACCGGCCTATACTTTAGGCAATCAAAAAAACGGCCATTCGCCGCTGATCAGGGGGAAAACATGACATCGTTCACGCTGCCGTCTCGCGCCGCATCTGGCGCCCGCGGGGCTCTCATTCTCGGCACAACCATTCTCGGCACAACCATTTTTGGCACCGCGACGCTTGCGCAAACCTCGCCGCCACTCGCTCCGGCCGCGGCATCGCAGTTCCCTCTGACCGCGACGATCACCACGCCCGGCTATCCCGGGGTTGGGCCCGCCGATTCCAAACTTCGCGTCGTCAATCTGCCGAACGGCAAGAAGATGCACCTTCTGCCGGCGACCCTCGACACCACGCAGTGGGGCTGGTTCGACAGCGCGCAAGCGCCCGTGCTGCGGGTGAATTCCGGCGACACCGTCGTTCTCGAAACCATGATGCACAGCCACAATCAGGTGGTGCCGGGCACGACGATCGAACAGATCAAGAAGACCCGCACGGATTTTCCCGGCCGCGGGCCGCACACGCTGACGGGACCGATCTATATCGAGGAAGCGCAGCCGGGCGACGTGCTGAAGGTGACGCTCAACAAGATCGTGCCTCGCGCCTACGCCACCAACTTCAACGTGCCGGGCATGTTCGGCGAATTTCCCTCGCTCTACGCCGACGGGCAGGTCAAATACGTCTATCTCGACCTCGACAAGATGACGACCGAGTTTCTTCCCGGCGTCGTGATTCCGATCAAGCCGTTCCCCGGCACGCTCGCGGTCGCGCGCAAGGAGCCGGGACGCTTCGGCAGCGTGCCGCCGGGAGAGTATGCCGGCAACATGGACATCCGTGATTTCGTCGCCGGCTCCTCGCTTTACGTGCCGGTCTTCATGCCGGGCGCGTTGTTGTGGACCGGCGATTCCCATGCCGGCCAGGGCAATGGCGAGGTCAATCTCACCGCGCTTGAGACCGCCTACAAGGAATTCAACATCACGGTGGAAGTCATCAAGGGCAAGCCGCTCGACTTCCCGCGCATCGAAACCAAGAAGTCCTGGATCACGATGGGCTTCGACCAGGACATGAACAAGGCCTGGACGCAAGCCAAGGCGCAAACCGATCAAGCTGCTTGCCGAATTGCGCGGCGTGTCCGCCGAGCAGGCCGAAAAGCTGATGCCGACGGTTTCCGATTGCCGGGTCTCGCAAGTGGTCAACGTCAAGAAGGGCATCCACTGCCTCAGCCCGAAGAATCCGCGCGAGGCCGAAGATATGGAACGTCCGACCAAGGAAACGTCGAAATATCTGGTGTCATCCGCCAAGGACGCCGATCTCAACAAGGCGATGGATGCAGCCTCGATGGGCATGATCAAGATGCTCGAGAACGACAGGAAGATCGCGCGTCTCGACGCCTATGGGCTTGCCAGCGTCGCGATGGACTGCCGGATCGGCGCCGTTTCCGACACCGAGAAGAACGTTCACTGCCTGGTGCCGAAGAGCATCTGGGTCAAACAGTGACGTGAATGCGAAGGGCCACCACAGGCGGCCCTTCGCCGGCGCGCAGGATGTGGATGAATAGGCTCGTTCTCGCCTGTGCTCTGGCAAGCGGTTTGGCGCTTGGTTTGCCTTTCGGGCCGACGGCGCCGGCGCGGGCGCAGGACCGCGTTCGCGTCGTGACCACGACCACCGATCTGCGCAGCCTGACCGAAGCCGTCGGCGGCGACCTGGTCGAGGCGATCAGCCTGGTGCCGGCCAATTTCGACGCCGAGGAATATCAGGCGAAGCCGCAGGACGTCCTTCGCGTGCGGGAGGCGCGACTCGTGGTCCGCGTCGGGCTCGATTACGATCTTTGGTTCGATCGCCTGCTCGAGGCTGCGTCCGTGCACGAACTCCGCCGCGGCGGCCCCGGTTATGTCGATGCCTCCTTCGGCATTGCACCGCTCGAAGTGCGCGGCATCGCGATCGGACCCGGCGACGGCCATGCCCATGGCAGCGGCAATCCGCATTACTGGCTTGATCCCAAGAATGCCGAGTTTATCACCGCCAACATCATGGAAGGGTTGGCGCGCATCGACCCGGCGCACGCGAACAGCTATGAGGCCAACCGGCAGGCATTTCTCGCGCGCCTGTCCGCGAAACTGAGCGAATGGGAATCACGGCTAGCCCCGCTCAGGAACATGCCGATCATCGCCTATCACAATAGCTGGCCTTATTTCGCCCGCCGCTTCCGGCTCGATTTTGCCGATTTCCTCGAGATCAAGCCGGGCGTGCCGTCGACGCCATCGCATCTTTCTTCCATCATCGAAACCATGCGGGCGCGCGGCGTGCGCCTTGTCGTGCGCGAACCGCACGAGGGGGAACGCGACGTTGGGTTTGTGGCGGCGAAAACGGGCGCTGCGGTGGTGGTGCTGGCGGCTTCCGTCGGCGCGCTGCCGGGCACGTCCGATTACCTCGCACTGTTTGACACCGACGTCGCCACCCTCGTCAATGCGGCCGGTGCGAAATGATCGAGGCGATCGGATTTCTTTGGCCCGCGTTCCTGGTGGCGGTGTGCCTTGTCGGCATCCACGCCTATTTCGGCATCCAGGTGCTGACGCGCAACGTCATCTTTGTCGATCTCGCGCTGGCCCAGATCGCAGCGCTTGGCGCAACCGTCGCCTTCATGCTCGGCCATCCCGCGCAAAGTCTTGCGACCTACGGCTACTCGCTGAGTTTCACGATGCTCGCCGCCGTGTTGTTGGCGTTCACGCGGTCCTGGGCCACGCGCGTGCCGCAGGAAGCGTTGATCGGGGTCATCTACGTGGTTGCGGCGGCAGCCTCGATCCTCCTGATCGATCGCGCTCCGCAAGGCGCCGAGCATCTCAAGCAGATCCTGACCGGGAACATCCTGACCAGCGGGCTTGGCGACATCGCCGTCATCGTCCCGCTCTATCTGGCGGTGGCGCTGTTGCATTTCCTGCTGCGCCACTGGCTGGCGCAAGTCCGGCTCGCTGTTCTCCGAGTTCTTGTTCTACGCAACCTTTGGCATGGTCGTGACCAGTTCGGTCGCGCTCGCCGGCGTGCTCCTGGTATTTTCATTTCTGATCATCCCGGCCTCGATCGGCGTGATGTTCGCATCCACATTATCGAGGCAGCTTGCGATCGGATGGATCGCAGGCGTCCTGACCAGCGCTGCGGGATTTGCCGTCTCGTTTGCCTTCGATCTGCCGACCGGTGCCGCCATCGTTTGCGCCTTTGGGGCCGCGCTGGCGCTCGCCGGGCTCGTCTACCCCTTCGTTCGCGGCGATCGCCTTGTCGCGCTCGCGACCGCGGCGCGTGCCGTCCGCTGGATCGCTGCCGCGATCATCGCAGCTTCCGCCATCCTGTTGGCCGTTGCGCCGCGCGCCGACCAGCCGCTGTTGGACACGCTCGAACGTGCCGCGCCTTCGTTGCGAAATCTCTATTTCACGAGGGCGGAGGCCGCGGCCTATCAGGACGCCAGCGAGACCGCCGAACGCCATCGTCTGGCGGCCGAGCAATTGATCGCGCAGGAAAAACGAAGCCGCACGCAAGGCGCGGGCCTGGATCAGACGGCGGTGCAGCGGATGTCGTCGTTCCTGAAGTCTTACGCCGAAATGCGTAAGGGCGAGCAATTCGTGATGGGAGAGATCCGGGCACGCGCACGGGAACGCGTCAGGTGGGCGGTGAGCCTCGCGCTGCTCGCCATCACGCTCGTGCTTGCACCGCTTCCGTGGCACAGCCTGCGGGGGCGATGGTCACACCACAACGCTCTAGAAAACGATGACACCAGGTCGTGAAACGATAAATTCAACAGTGGTTGGTATTGGTTGGCAGGACGTCAGCTTTGGTACGCACTCCGGACTCAAGTCGGACATTGGGTGAGGTCGGAAAAGTGCCCAACCTGACATGCACTTGCCTGATGCTTCCTATTAAGCAGCATAGCCGCTTTGCGGTGCAATGCCGGGTAGGGTTAAATGGGATCGTCTCGATGGGCTGAGGCGCTCACAGTGGTTACTCGCTTCTCCGGGTCTCTCAATGCTTCCAGAAGTTCATCGGCCGAGAAGGGCTTGATTAGAACCGAGACACCTTGCGCAGAAATCGAGAGCGCTGTTTGCGATCTGGTGTCGCCGGTCATCACGACGGCCGGTAGGTTCCGGCCAAGGGCGGCACGCAGGTGCCTGATGGTCTCTATGCCATCCGATGAGCCACGAAGGTTGTAGTCACACAGCAGCACATCCGGGCGCAGGCCCTGCTCTCTGACCAGGGTCAAGGCTTCCGTCGCGGTTGCAACAATGGTGGCGTCAACCCCTCTCGTCTTCAATAATCTCCCGAGCGCCGAGCGCACGGACGCCTCGTCCTCGATTGCGAGAACGCTGCCCAGGAAGGCATCATGGTGATGATGCACTGGCGGCGCTGCTTGCGGCACCTTGACACCAGATCGACCGCGCGGAACCTCAATGAAGAACCGTGTGCCCTTCCCAGGAATTGAGCGCACATCGATCCTGTGACCCAGGATATTTCCGAGCCGCTTCACGATCGCAAGGCCCAACCCGAAGCCGCCTCGCTCCGCGCCGGTCCCCTGATAGTACTCTTGGAATATATGCGGAAGTTGGTCTTCTGTGATACCGACGCCACTGTCCCAGACTTCAATGCGAACATTGTCGCCAGTTCGCCGGCATCCAAGCAGAATTCGTCCCATGTCAGTGTATCGGACCGCATTCGACAACAAGTTGCGGATCATCTCCGCGAGCATGCGCCTGTCGCTGCGGATGATCAGCTTGGAACGGACGATGCACAGTCGGAGCCCTCTTTCCTGCACAGGCGCGATGAAGTCTTGAGCGAGCGGCTCGAAGATTTCGTTCAGCGAAAACTCGCTGACGGATGGACGCAGGTTTCCGGATTCCAGCCTGTTCACGTCGAGCAGACTCGATAAGATGCTGGTCATGGTGTCCAGCGACTGCCCAATTCCAGCGGCAAGTTTGCGTGCCTCGCCGCTAGGGTGATGCGGCTCAAGCGCTGCCTGCAGGAGTTTCAGGGTCTGCAATGGCTGTCGCAAGTCATGGCTTGCGGCCGCCAGAAAGCTCGATTTGGCGCGATCGGCCATCTCTGCTGATTTCCACGCGAGCGAAAGCTCTTCATCAAAACGTCTACGCTCGGTAACATCCGTCATGAGCCCATTGACGCGCGCAGGTTTGCCGGCCGTATCGAACTGGACGATCGCAATCTTTTCCAGCCAGACTTCACCATCATCCGGCCGCCGGTAGCGGAATGCGATCGAAGTCGAGGGCTGGTCCGGACGAGCACCTTCGAGGCAGGATACCAGCCGCGGCTGGTCTTCGGGATGTATGTGTTGCCGCCATTCAGTCTCGAGAAGAACTTTTTGCGGGTCGAGACCGAGGATCCCGGTCGCATTCTGGCTGAAGCGCATTTCGTCGGTAGACACGTCCCAGTCGAAGGTCATAACGCTGCCAGCCCGCAGCGCCTCCTGCAATCGAGCCTCCCTCTCCAGAATGGCGCTTTCGTGAAACCTCCGCTCGCTAAACAAGGCCGCAAGAACCAGGGCGCCTAGTGAGATCGCCAGAATGGTGGCCTGGGCCCCGAGCACACGCTCTCCGATCGACAGGTTTGGGTCCCCAAAAACGCCAATTGCGAAGATTGTCGTCCAGACAATCGTGGTCGAAATGATGAAGGTGGCAACCGCGGTGAACGCTGGACGAAGGCGAGATGCGATCCAGAGCAGAAGCGGGCAGAGCGCGCTAATCGCCAGTTCCGCGGTCCAGGGCTCGTTGGGCAAGAAGACCAGCAAGGCGCATATGAAGGACACCACAGCAAGCGCAAAAAGGCCTTCCGCGATCTCGCGCCGCGGCGGGAAGTCGCGCGCCAACGACGCCAGCCCGATCGCGAGGGGCGCCACCGTAATATTCCCGATCGCGTCAGATGAGAACCAGTGAAACCAGATCACCGGCGGTGACGCGGTTGATCCGTGAAACAGCACAAAGCCCACCGTACCCGCAATGCCGGAGAGGCTCGCGCCTGCAACAGTCGCGGCGAATAGAGCCAGCACCCTTCGCAGTTCGTTCAACTGGAGTGGGGAGCCGCAAAAGCGATGGATCAGGCCTGCGATGATGACGGTGTCGCCCGCGTTCGCGACAGCAAAGAACACCGAGCTCCAGATGTTGCGATCGCCCAGCAGATTGGCCGCGATCGTTGCAGCTACCACCCCGAGGACGACAGGCCACCGAGCCGCAGGACCAAGGGCGATTAAAATCCCTGAAGCCACTCCCGCAGCGGGCCAGAATACGGCCACACCATCGGTCGGCCCCAGCAACGCAAGGCTCAGCCGTGCGGCGACAAAAAAGGCCAGTGCCACTGCGACGGCCAAAACAACGTTTGCCCTGCTTGCGGGCGGGTGGCGAGCCAAAATGACCGTCTGTTTTGCGGCAGTGCCCAGTGTCTCCTCCACTCGTCAAAATCCCGGGATCATCCCGCGTCCAAGCTTTGCACAGTTGCTGCCGCCACGCCCGGCAGCGCCGCCGACTATAGGCCCGCATTTCCGCTGACGCCATTGCATGTAAGGGGAGTTTCTAGTGCAATCGCGAGCGCCAGTAGCTCAGCGCGAAGTGAGGATCAGGAGTTTCGGAGATTGCGGTGCGGAAGTCACGTCGGTTTGCCGACTGCCCGTGGCAATACGCATCAACTCGGCGTCGTTCAACTGCTCGATGCGCGCGACCCGCTCGTCGAGTTCTGCAGCGTGAAACGCCTTTACGTAGCGTCGATCACCTTGGCAACTTCGGTGGCCTCTTGGATTGGTCACCCGAGCAGATAGCCGGTTGGCTGAAGAGGACGCATCCTGAAGACGAGTATAATCAGGTGTCACACGAGACCATCTATCGCAGCCTGTTTGTCCAAGCGCGCGGCGTACTCAAGAAAGAGCTGCTTCGCCATCTTCGATCGAAGCGCTCGATGCGTCGTTCCAGGCCGGTTGATCCGAATGGCGATAGACGGGGGTATATGAAGGATGCCGTCTCAATCCGTCAGCGACCGGCGGCGGTTGAAGATCGGGCGGTGCCTGGCCATTGGGAGGGCGATCTGCTGTCCGGGCCGAACAACACCTACATCGCGACCTTGGTCGAGCGTCAAACGCGTTACGTGATGTTGGCCAAGGTGGCAGGTAAGGATACCCGGACGGTAGTAACCGCACTCATCAAGCAGGCGAAGAAGCTACCAAAGGAGCTGTATAAGTCCTTGACTTGGGACCGGGGCAAGGAACTGACGGCTCATCGTCGATTTACGTTGGCGACCAACATCGACGTCTATTTTTGCGATCCGCAAAGCCCATGGCAGCGGGGATCGAACGAGAACACCAATGGCCTGCTGAGACAGTACTTTCCTCAGGGCACCACGCTCGGGCTACGCGTATCAGCGGCGGGACCGACAATGAAGCGACGGGAATTCATCATGCTTGTCGGCGGCACTGCGGCATGGTCGCGCGCTGCGCTTGCTCAACCGCAGGCGTTGCCGACCATCGGCCTGCTGAGCGCGCGGGCGCCCGATGAGAGCGCCCATCTTGTGGACGCGTTCCGTCGGGGATTGGCAGAAACCGGTGCCGTCGAAGGCCGAAATGTTGCAGTCGAATATCGCTGGGCGTTAGGCGAGTATGACCGGCTGCCGGTGCTGGCAGCCGAACTCGTCCGGCGGCCTGTCACTGCACTCGTTACGGTCGGCGGCGAAAATTCCTCTATGGCAGCTAAGGCCGCAACCGCGACGATACCGATTGTCTCGCTGTTCACCGATGATCCGGTCGAACGTGGCCTCGTCGCTAGTCTTAATCGGCCCGGCGGCAATGTGACGGGGATCAGCCTCCTGAACGGTGCTTTGGAAGCCAAGCGGCTAGGCCTGCTGCGCGAGATTGTGCCGAAAGTGGCAACGCTCGGTTTCCTTCTGAACCGGTCTTATCCGGGGGCTGCAAGCCAGCTAAGAGACATGCAGGAGGCGGCCCGCACCATCGGCCTTCAGCTTCACGTTTTGAACGCCAGCACAGATCCCGAGATCGATACGGCTTTCGAAGCCTTTGCGCGGAGCGGCATTCCTGCTCTTGTGGTGGCCGTCGATCCATTCTTCGTCACGCGCCGCGATAAGCTTGTTGCCCTGGCTATGCGCCATGCGTTGCCTACGATGTATAGCTTGCGCGAATTTGCCATTTCCGGCGGCCTGATCAGCTACGGCGTCGATCTCTCCGATATGTACCGCCTGGCGGGCGTCTATGCCGGTCAAATTCTCAAGGGCATCAAGCCGGCCGATTTGCCGGTCATTCAACCAACTAAATTCGTGTTGGTTATCAATCTGAAGACCGCCAAATTGCTTGGTCTCACTCTCTCGTCCGGATTGCTTTCGATCGCCGACGAGGTGATCGAATAGGCGGGGCGTCCTTCCGGTATTGACACTTTTCCGAGGTCGTAGGTCTAACTGACGATGTCGGTTCTTTGGGGGATAGTGTTGCAAAAGTCGTTTTGCAGGAGATGCAAAACGACTTTTGCAACACTATCCAGCGTAGACCGGAAGTGAGCGAAGCAGGGTCAAAGTGACGCGATTGCTGACCC
>CAVUHE010000008.1:0-132766 GCA_963741185.1 uncultured Alphaproteobacteria bacterium
CCCAAGCTGCATACGAGGGTTCGATTCCCTTCGCCCGCTCCAAAACCCAACCGAGGCCTGGCCGTTTACCGCGCCGATTTGAGCCTATCTTTTCACGCCGATCGCGCGTACGGTTTTCGCGTCGCAAGACGATGGCGCTGAACCTTAGAGCGGACTGCGGGCAGACCCGGGGGCAGTACCCGGCGCCTCCACCTGAGCAGCTTGAGCTTAAAGGTCTCATCAAGGTGAGATCGATTCTGTCGCAAGGCCGAATCCCAGAGCTGCTGAGGCGGGGGCGAAACAGGATCGATGGTCGCAAAGAAGCTCTGAATTGTGCCCGGCATGATACCGCCGTTATCGGGTCAAAAACCTAAATGCAAACGATAACGTTGCATTGAACGAAGTGCGCCTCGCGGCGTAACCTGTTCGGGGTTGGTCCACCTGGCAACAGAACGGCTATCGCCGCGTCAACCCTCGGGTTGGCGCGGCTTTATTTTTGCCTGGAGTTTGACCGATCCACGCCGATTTCATCTTCGGTCGGGGCCGCCCTTCAAGATTTCGTGTGATACCCGGCGCAACCCCTCCCGCGCGTAACAATGCGCCTTTCGGCCGCGAAAAGGGTGAACCGACCAAAAGGAGGATCGTCATGCTCTCGCGCCTTGTCATCTCACTCGGATTGATCGCTTGCTTGTCTCCTGTCGCCGGCCTCGCCGCGGAGCGGCCGGTCGTGGTCGAGTTGTTTACGTCGCAGGGCTGCTCATCCTGTCCTCCGGCGAATGCGTATCTGAACGAATTGTCGAAAGGGCGGCGCGATGTGCTGGCGCTCGCCTTCCACGTCACCTACTGGGATCGCCTGGGCTGGAAGGACCCGTTCTCGCTGGAAGCCGCCACCCAGCGCCAGGACGTCTATGGCCACCGTTTCGGCGACGGGTCCTACACGCCGGAGATTGTCGTCGATGGCGCCGCCAGCATGGTCGGCTCGGATCGCGGCGATGTCGGATCGGCGATCGAGAACGCCAGGCGCAATGGCCGCACCGCGGCGGCGGTCAGCGTGACCAAGAGCGGCGAGCAGGTGACGATCGAGGTCGGTGCCGGCAGCGGCAACGGCCGGATATTGCTGATCGGATTCGACCACGAGCACATCACCTCGATCGGCCGCGGCGAAAACAGCGGCCGGACTTTGACGGAAGCCAACGTCGTCCGATCGATCCGTTCGGTCGGTCAATGGTCGGGAAGCCCGCTTCGCATCAACGAGAGATTTCCCGAAGGGCAGGATGTCGCGGTCGTGCTGCAAGCACCCGACGGCCGGATCGTCGGGGCAACGCGGCTTGGGACGGGCGGATCGACCTGAGCGGCCGGCCACACCGTTCCTGACTTGAACGCCTCGCGGCGCTACCGCGCCGCGATCACCATGATCTCGACGTTGTAGCGCGGCGCGGCAAGCTTGACTTCGACGGTGGCGCGAGCCGGCGTATGTCCCGGCGAGACCCAGGCGTCCCACACGGCGTTCATTTCGGGGAAGGTCGACATGTCGGTCAGATAGATTGTCGCCGTCAGCAGCTTCGATTTGTTGCTTCCTGCTTTCGCAAGGTGACCGTCGATGATCGAGAGCACCTCCTGGGTCTGCTTCGTCACGCTTTCTCCGGCCGTGTTGTTGGCCACGATACCGGCGAGATAGACGGTGTCGCCATGGACGACGACCTGGCTCATGCGCGGCCCGGTGTCGAAACGTTGGATGGTCATGTTCTTCTCCTTTTGAATCTCGTCGCTACTTACCGCGCCGGAGCGTTATCCGCCACTCCCGCTTTCGAAGTGGTATCCGGCCCGAGATGTCGGCTTCATGAAACCGCCTTTGCCGCCGCGCGCCCCGCGTTGCGGCCCGAGAACAGGCAGCCGCCGAGGAAGGTGCCTTCGAGCGAGCGATAGCCGTGCATGCCGCCGCCGCCGAAGCCGGCCGCTTCGCCCGCGGCGTAGAGCCCCGGCATGATCTTGCCGTCCTGGCCGAAGACGCGGGAATCCAGATCGGTCTCGAAGCCGCCCAACGTCTTGCGGGTCAGGATATTGAGTTTCACCGCGATCAGGGGACCGTGCGCGGGATCGAGAATCCGGTGCGGCCTCGCGGTGCGGATCAGACGGTCGCCGATGTAACGTCGCGCATTGTGGATGTTGAGAACCTGGGTGTCCTTGGCATAGGCATTGGTGATCTCGCGGTCGCGCGCCTCGATCTGGGCCTTGATGTCCTGCGTCTTGAGGAGATCGTTGCCGACCAGCGCATTCATGGCGGGGACGAGATCGGCGAGGGTGTCGCGCACGATGAAATCCACGCCATGGGTCTTGAAGGCTTCGACCGGCGCGGGCGCGCCCTTGTTGGTGGCGCGCCTTGCCGTCATCACCCAGCTCTTGCCGGTGAGATCCGGATTTTGCTCGGAGCCGGAGAGCGCGAATTCCTTCTTGATGATGCTTTGGGTCAAGACGAACCACGAATAATCGTGGCCGGTCGACATGATGTATTGCAGCTGGCCGAGCGTGTCGGATCCGGGAAACAGCGGCGATGGCAGCCGTTTGCCGGTCGCGTCGAACCACATCGACGACGGCCCCGGCAGGATACGAATGCCGTGGCGTGGCCAGATCGGCGACCAGTTCTGGATGCCCTCGACATAGTGCCACATCCGGTCGCGGTTGATGAGCCGCGCACCGGCGGCTTCCGTGATGCCGATCATCCGGCCGTCGACGTGTTCAGGCACGCCGGAGATCATGCGCGACGGCGCCGTCCCGAGCCGCTTTGGCCAGTTCTGCCGCACCAGGTCGTGATTGCCGCCAATTCCGCCGGAGGCGACGATGACGGCCTGGGCGCGCAGCTCGAAGTCGCCCACGATCCTCCGCGAGCTGCTTTGACCCCGCGCGGCAGCGTCGGGCTCGAGGATCGCCCCGCTGACGCCATTGATGGTTCCATTGGTCGCCAGCAGCGTGTCGACGCGGTGGCGGAATTTGAACGTCAGCTGCCCGTCGCTCAGGGCCTCGCGGGCCCGTCGCTCGAACGGCTCCACGATACCCGGGCCGGTGCCCCAGGTGACATGAAACCGTGGCACCGAATTGCCGTGGCTCATGGCATCGTAGCCGCCGCGCTCGGCCCAGCCGACCACCGGGAAGATCCGGTGGCCCATCGCCCGCAACCAGCCGCGCTTTTCGCCGGCCGCAAAGGCCACATAGGCTTCCGCCCAGCGCCTGGGCCACAGGTCCTCGTCCCGGTCGAAGCCCGCCGAGCCCATCCAGTCCTGCAACGCCAGGTCGTAACTGTCCTTGATGCCGAGACGACGTTGTTCGGGGGAATCGACCAGAAACAACCCGCCAAACGACCAGAACGCCTGCCCGCCGAGGCTCTGTTCGCCCTCCTGATCGACCACGATGACGCGTTTGCCGGCATCGGTGATCTCAGTGGCGGCGACGAGGCCCGCAAGGCCGGCCCCGACCACGATGACGTCAGTATCCTCGGTCATCGCGCATCCCCCCGCTTTTGCGATTGATTGAAGCCCGCGCCATCACGCGCGGTCAACGGCAAATGGGCCGTTGGCGCACCTGCCACGAGAACGCCATGTTCCAGTGCGCGTCCCTGTGGGGAGGGGTGCAGCCCGCCTGCAACACTTGATTTGAATTTGATTTTTACCGCGCCGCGCATCTGGACAAAATTGCCAACTCGCAACACGCTGGCAATGCATCACCGCAAAGCGGTCGGATTCGGGTTCGGCAGGTTTGGACTGGGGCTGGAAATGAAGTTGATGACGGGATTGCTCGCTGCGGTTCTCCTGCTGGCGGGCATGGGAGCAGGCCATGCGGTGGTGCGTATCGGCGAGGACCGCGGCGGCCGGATCGGCACTTATGTCGACAAATACCAGGAAGTGCGCAGCTCGGGCGAGATGGTGATCATCGACGGCCTGTGCGCTTCGGCCTGTACCATCGTTCTCGGCGCGATCCCGCACGAAAAGATCTGCGTGACGTCGCATGCGAGCCTCGGCTTCCACGCGGCATGGGATCTCGACGAAGACGGGCACGCTATTACCAACCCCGAAGCGACCCACATGCTCTATTCGATGTATCCCCCGCCGGTGAAAAAGTGGATCAACCAGCGTGGCGGGTTGACGCAGCGGATGATCTATCTGCGCGGCAAGGAGCTGATGGGCATGTATCATCCTTGCTTCCTCGACGCCCGGGCCTCCACCCAGCACTGAGCATGCGGTTCACATCAGCATGACGTGATTGCGGTTTTCGCCGTGGCGCTTGCCCGGCGGTGCGGCCGGCCTTATCTGAACAAGACAGAACGGCGGGATGTGGCCATAACCCTACCGCCGGTCCCTTGGTCAGAGTGTTCACAGATGGCTCAGCCACTTTCCACGTCGCAGCCTTTGCACCGGACTTTGCTGCCGGCGCGCAGGGTCGCGTTCGGAATGGTCGTTGGGGTTGCGATCCTGACCGCCCTGCTTCTGCTTGGCGCGCTGGTGCTGTGGTTTCGATATGGGACGGCGGTCTTTTTCGAGATGATCGCTTCGGGCATCTCCGCCTGCTTCTGACCCGGCGAACTAAGGAATGAGATAATGGATCGGACCACCCGCCCGCTGGTCGTTATCGGAGCGTTTGCCGGAAGCCTGGTCGTTGGCCTCGTGCTGATGCTGTGGGCGCTCGGTGGACTGCGGCACGCGGCAGCGCCAGCCGCGATCGGTGGGCCGTTCCAGTTGACCGATCAGACCGGTCAGACCGTGACCGAAACGGCGATGCAGGGACATCCCACGCTGATCTTCTTCGGCTTCACCCACTGTCCCGACGTGTGTCCGACGACGCTTTTCGAGATATCCGAGGTGCTGCGGGTCATGGGCAAGGACGCCGACCGCGTCAACGCCTACTATATTTCGGTCGATCCCGAACGGGACACCGCGGCCGCGATGAAGGACTATCTGTCGAGTTTCGATCCGCGTCTGAAGGGCCTCACCGGCAATCCCGACCAGATCGCGAAGGTGCTTTCGGAGTACCGGGTCTATGCCAGGAAGGTCCCGCTGAAGGACGGTGATTACACCATGGACCATACCGCGCTGATCTATTTGATGGATCGTGACGGCAAATTCGTCGCGCCGTTCAACCTCAATCGCAAGCCCGAGGAAGCCGCGGCGGACCTCAAGCGTTATCTCTAAAGCTTTCAGGGGATTGCCGCGGAAATTGCGGGATCTGGGCAATTCAAACGACGTTCGCCTTATCGGCCGGATGGTCTATAAGGCCATCAGACTTCCAAGAAAACCGGCGGCGATGCGGTCAAATAGAACCTCCTTCATTGGCGAAAGATGTCTCCGGTCAATCGGCGCGACGCCGAGAGCGAGCGGTGTCCTGACCGCGATCGTGTTCGCCCTGGCCCTCGCCGGCGGTCTGGCCCACGCCCAAGGCCCGGCGAACCAGGGCACGGCCAAGCCTGCCCTGGAGGCCGCCCCGCAGGCGGTCCCCGGCTTTTGGGACCCAAGGCGGCGCCCGGATCGGCCCGATCTGTCGCGGCTGACCGTGATCCGGTTCTTGACCGAGACGGATTATCCGCCGTTCAATTTTACCGGCCCCGACGGCAACCCGGCCGGCTTCAACGTCGATCTGGCGCGGATGATTTGCGACGAGATCAAGGTCACCTGCACGATCCAGATGCGACGTTTCGAGACGCTGCTCGATGCAATCGCCAGCAACCGGGGCGACGCCATCATCGCTTCGCTCGCGGTGACGCCGCAATTGCGCGCCCGGGTCGATTTCAGCGATCCCTATTACCGGGCACCGGCGCGGTTCGCGTCGCGGCGCGACTCCGTCATGCGCGAGGTTCGCCCGGAATATCTTGAAGGCAGGAAAGTCGGCGTTATCGCCGGGTCTTCGCACGAGGCCTATCTGAAGGCGATGTTCACGGACGCGGAATTGCACGCCTACCCGAACGACGATGCGCTTCGGCTCGCACTTCGGCGCGCCGAGGTCGATTTCATTTTCGGCGACGCGATCTCGCTGGCGTTCTGGGTCAACGGCACGGATTCCGGCGAGTGCTGCGCGTTTTCGGGCGGCCCCTTCGTCGAGAGCCGCTACTTCGGCGAGGGCATCGGGATTGCCGTGCGCAAGGGCAATGACCTGCTGCGGCAGGCCCTGAACTGGGCGCTGTTCCGGCTTTGGGAAAAAGGCCGCTACACCGATCTGTGGCTGCGCTATTTCTCGGTCAGCCCGTTCTAGGTGTCGCGTTCCTCAACTCTTCATTGCGAGGAGCCGACGGGTCGCGCGAATGCGCGCCCGATAACAGGCTCTGCGACGAAGCAATCCATTCTTCCTTGGCCGCCTGTGGATTGCTTCGCTTCGCTCGCAATGACGGCTGTGATACAAGCAGGCCCAGCTTCTTGGCCCCGGAGAAAGCCTTTAACTAGATGTCCACATTCGACCTTGCCGCCACCCCGAGCGATCTGCGCTCGCTCGCCGAACAATCCAACGCCTGGCCGTTCGAGCAGGCAAAGGCGATTGTCGCGCGGCTGAAGAAGAAGCCGAAGGACGAGGTGCTGTTCGAGACCGGCTACGGACCATCCGGCCTGCCGCATATCGGCACCTTCGGCGAGGTCGCGCGCACCACCATGGTGCGCCACGCGTTCCGCGTGCTCACCGAGGACAGGATCAAGACCCGGCTGATCGCGTTTTCCGACGACATGGACGGCCTGCGCAAGGTACCGGACAACGTGCCAAACAAGGAGATGCTTGCCGGGCATCTCGGCAAGCCGTTGACCAAGGTGCCGGATCCGTTCGGCACCCATCCGAGCTTCGGCGCGCACAACAACGCGCGGCTGCGCGCCTTTCTCGACACGTTCGGCTTCGACTATGAATTCGCAAGTTCGACCGACTACTACACCTCGGGCAAGTTCGACGCGACGCTCTTGAAGATGCTGGAGCGGATCGAAAAAGTCATGGCGATCATGCTGCCTTCCTTGCGCGAGGAACGCGCGGCGAGCTATTCGCCGTTCCTGCCGATCTGTCCGCGCAGCGGCATGGTGCTGTACGTTCCGATCGTCGCCCACGACGTCAAGAGCGGGACCATCTCCTACGACGATCCCGAGACCAAAGAGCGCGTCACGCTTCCGGTTACCGGTGGTCACTGCAAGCTGCAATGGAAGCCGGACTGGGCGATGCGCTGGGCCGCGCTTGGCGTCGACTACGAAATGGCCGGCAAGGACCTGATCGATTCCGTCAAGCTTTCGGGCAAGATCTGCACGGCGCTCGACGGCCTGCCGCCGGAAGGGTTCAACTACGAACTGTTCCTCGACGACAAGGGACAGAAGATTTCCAAGTCGAAGGGCAACGGGCTGACCATCGACGAATGGCTGCGCTATGCGTCGCCGGAATCGCTGTCGCTGTTCATGTATCGCGAGCCGAAGTCGGCCAAGCGCCTGTACTTCGACGTGATCCCGCGCAACGTCGACGACTATCAGCAATTCCTCGAAGGCTACCCCCGCCAGGACGGGCGCCAGCAGCTCGCCAATCCGGTCTGGCACATCCATGCCGGGCATCCGCCCAAGGCCGACATGCCCGTCACCTTCCAGTTGCTGCTGACGCTGGTGTCGTCGTCGAACGCGGAGAATGCCTCGACCCTGTGGGGCTTCATCGGGCGTTATCGTCCCGGCGTCACGCCGCAGACCCACCCCAAGCTCGATGCGATGGTCGGCTACGCCATCAACTATTATCGCGACTTCGTGGCGCCGACCAAGAAATTCCGCGAGCCTTCCGATACCGAACGCGCCGCGCTGCAGGATCTGCGCGATGCACTCTCCAACATGCCGGCGGAATCGACCGCTGAAGACATCCAGAACGTGGTCTACGAGATCGGGCGGCGCGAGCCTTTCCTCGACCCCGTGAAGAAGGGCAAGGACGGCCGGCCGGGCGTTTCACTCGACTGGTTCAACATGCTCTACCAGGTGCTGCTCGGTCAGGAGAAAGGCCCGCGTTTCGGCTCCTTCGTCGCGGTCTATGGCGTGCCGAATTCGGTGGCCATGATCGACGGCGCGCTGGCGCGCAGTGCGTAGGGTTCGATCGGCCTCTCCCGCGATGGGAGAGGGAAGAAAGAGTGCCGCAGCGCGGACGAGCAATGCGCGGAACGCACGGGCTTGGGCAATGACCGCTGGCTCTATTTGAGGTACAATCACTTCAAAATCAGGATCGAAATCAATCCTACGTCACCAGGAGGACGCTCATGCAGTTCAGGGTTTCGCCGCAAACGCTCAAGGAAAACAGCGCCGAAGAGTGGCAGGCGCGCGTCGATCTTGCGGCGGCGCATCGGTTGGCCTTCATGCACGGCTTCAGCGAAGGTATCTTCAACCATCTGACCTTCGTGGTGCCGGGCCGCAGTGACCGCTACTACCAGATCCCGTTCGGGATGCACTGGTCCGAAGTCACGGCTTCATCCTTCATGGAAGTCGGCATCGATGACGGTGAGGTCAAGCGCGGCGAGGGCGACGTGGAGCGCTCCTGCTACTGCATCCACGCGCCGATCCACAAGGCGTTGCCGCATGCCAAGGCGGTATTTCACACCCACATGCCATATGCGAGTGCGCTGACGCGTCTCGAAGACCCGCGCATCAAGGAGATCGGGCAGACCGAAGTCGGCATGTCCGGCAAGATTGCCTATGACGACGAATATACTGGCCCTGCGCTCGACCCGGCCGAAGGCGAGCGCCTTGCCCGCGTGATCGGCGACAAGACAGTGCTGTTCATGGCCAATCATGGCATCTCGACGGTCGGCGAGACCATCGCCGAAGCCTATGACCGGCTTTATTACGTCGAGCGGGCCGCGCAGGTTCAGATCTATGCGATGTGGACGGGGCAGCCCCTCAAGAAACTTCCCGAAGCCGTGGTGGAAAAGACAAAGCGGGATATCAGCGGGACTCGGTTCTACCAGGAGCTAAGTCCGGCACGGCGGCACTTCGATGCCTTGAAGCGCATCCTCGATCGCAAGGAGCCGGACTACGCGACGTAGCGGGCGGTGCCGTCATTCCCACGACCTCACCCTGAGGAGCGCGCTCTTGCACACGCTCGAAGGATGAAAGGGCATTCTTTGTATCCCATGGTTCGTGGCGCCGCTTCGCGGCTCCTCACCATGAGGTAGTTTACTGGCTCGCCCACACGATCCGCGCGATCCACGCCACGTCTGCGGCCGCCAGCGTGCGGTCGGCCTCGCGCGGGCTGAGCGATTGCAGTTCGACCACCTTCGTGGTCCGGCGCTTCATTTCGCTGACCATCAATTCGCCGCTTGCGGTTTTCACCACCACACGATCGCCACGCCGGATCGCCGTTGCCGGCGACACCACGATGATGTCGCCGTCGCGGTAGATGGGTCGCAACTGATCGTCGGAAATTTCCAGCGCATAAGCGTGCTCGTCATGGACGAGAGGCAGCGCCATCTCGCCCCAGGCCTTGCCGGCCGGGAAACCGCTGTCGTCAAAATGATTGCCGGCTTCCGCTTGCGCGAAGCCCAGCACGGGGACGGTCTGCTGGCTTCGAGAACCATCGCCGATCAGCTGCACGAAGCGGTCGATAGAACTGTTGCTTGCGGCAAGCGCCTTGGCGATCGATTCGGTCGAAGGCCATCGCTCGCGCCCGTCGGCGGTAACGCGTTTTGATCTGTTGAAGGTGGTCGGATCAAGGCCCGATTTTTTTGCAAGCGCGGAAGGGGAGAGGCCCACGCGTTCGGCGAGCCGGTCCAACGCGCTCCAGACCTGCGCATGGGTCAGTGTTTGCGGCGCTTTTGCGGGTCTCGCCATCCAGCGGCCTTGGAATAGGAATTATTCCCTCAATCAAACCGATTTTCACAGCCGCGGGCAAGGGCCTGCCTGCGACCCTTGAAGTGGGCTAGCCGCGCCGATACGGTCGATTCGCATGGTCCAGGAAATGATAAGAACGAAAGGGCAGGCCCAGGCGTTTTGGGTGACCGGGACTGCGCCGGGATGGCACGGCGCCAGTTCGGAATTGGGATATCCGTGCACATAATCTACAAAATCTGCCCGGCTTCGGCCTGGCGCGAGGCGGAACGGCAAGGCGTTTTCCGGGGCAGTCCCGACGATGTTCGCGACGGCTTTATCCACTTTTCCACGGCTTCGCAGGTGGCGGAGACCGCGCGAAAGCACTTCTTCGGCCAGACCGGACTGTTTCTCATCGCGGTCGACGCCGATGCGCTCGGTGACGCGCTGCGATGGGAGCGATCGCGCAACGACGATTTGTTTCCCCATCTCTACGGCGAACTCGATCTCGGCGCGGTCACGGCCATTCTCTCGATGCGCGCGCGATCCGATGGATATCACGATCTCCCGGAGCTTGAGCCGTGATCCGGGCGTTCGATGCTTTTTCATTGCCGCTGTTGCGCTGGTTCGATCCGGAGGACGCGCATCGGCTCGCGGTCCAGGGCCTGAAGCTGTTGCCGGTCGCGCGGCCGCGGCCGGATGATGAGAAATTGGCGGTGCGGGCTTTCGGCCTCAATTTTCCCAATCCGGTCGGCATGGCCGCAGGCTTCGACAAGAACGCGGAAGTGCCGGATGCGCTGTTGCGCCTCGGTTTCGGATTTGTCGAAGCAGGAACCGTGACGCCGAAGCCGCAAGGGGGCAACCCGCGGCCGCGAATTTTCCGGCTGGAACGCGACGAGGCCATCATCAACCGGCTCGGCTTCAACAATGACGGCGCAGAGGTGGTGCTGCGACGGCTGGCGGCGCGCGCCCATCTTGGCGGCATCGTCGGCGTCAACGTCGGCGCCAACAAGGACTCCGCCGATCGCACCGCCGACTATGTGAAGCTGATCGAGACCTTCGCGCCGGTGGCGAGCTATTTCACCGTCAACGTATCCTCGCCGAATACGCCGGGCTTGCGCAACCTGCAGCAAGCGGAGGCGCTCGACGATCTCCTGGCCAGAGTGATCGATGCGCGCGAACGCGTGCGGAAAAACGCCGGCGACTCGCCGGTACTCTTGAAGATCGCGCCGGATCTGAGCCTTGCCGAACTCGACGACGTGGTCCAGATCGCGCGCGCGCGCCGGGTCGACGGCATGATCGTGACCAACACCACGCTGTCACGGCCCTCGACCCTGCGCGAGCAAAGTCGCGCCAAGGAGTCCGGTGGGTTGTCGGGCAGGCCGCTGTTTCGCCTGTCGACCCGGATGGTGGCGGAGACTTATGTGCGCGCCGAGGGCGCGTTTCCCCTGATCGGCGCCGGCGGCATCGATTCAGGCGGCGCTGCGCTGACGAAAATCCGCGCCGGCGCCAGCCTGATCCAGCTTTATTCCGCGCTGATCTACAAGGGTCTCGGCCTGATCGAGGATATCAAGAACGATCTTTCGCCTCGACGCTGCTGCGCACCGGGCGCGATTCCCTCTCCGAGATCGTCGGCGCGGATGCGGCGACGATCACAGCCGAGGATTGGCCGGTGACGTAAGGCTTTGTCGAGCGATCTAGACTTCGACCACCATGCCGTCGCTTGCCGCCTCATAGGCGAGCGTGTCGAGACGTCCGAGCATGTCGTCGCTCATGTGGGTGAGTATCAGCCGCTTCGGCCTGATTTCGGCAAGATGCGCCTGAAGCGTGTTCAGGCTGAGATGATTTTTGACTGACCTGTCATAGTAATAAGCCTCCGCGATCAAAAGGTCGGCATCGCGGCCGAGCGGAATCAGCGAACTGGTCCACTCGGTGTCGGCGGTGTAGGCGATGACGCGGCCCTCGGCCTCGATCCGGTAGCCCAGGAATGGACCACCGGAATCGCCATGCACGACCGGAAACGGCGTGACGTTCACTGCGCCGAAGCTGCGGGTTACTTCGGCGTCGAGCGCGACCACGCTGAGATCGAAACGCTGTTTCGTCCTCGATGAGTTCTCGAACAGCGCTTCCATCACCTGCGCAAGCCGTCTCTCGATTCCCTCGGGTCCGGCGATCACGAGCGGCCGTGTCCTGCGGGTGAATTGCGCATCGAGCAGCAGAAACGGCAGGCCGCCGAAATGGTCGCCGTGGAAGTGGGTGATCAGGATGAGGTCGATTGCGTCGCGGGCGATCCCGAAGCGCTTGAGCGCCGGCAGCGACGACGCCCCGCAATCGATCAGAAAATTGACGCTGCCGCCCGTGACGTGAAAACAGGTGTTGGCCCTGCCGCCGGAGCCGAATGCGTCGCCGCTGCCGACAAAGCGCAATTGCATCGGTTGCTCCCCTGACTTCAGCCGGCCACCGGTGTTTTCCGGAACGAGGCGCGCAGGTTGGCCGGATAGCGCAGCGCCTGCAACCCGCCGCGCGCCGCATAAAGCGCCAGCATGGCCGTCCAAAGGCCGGCATTGCCGAACTCGCGCAGCACAAACCATGTGGCGAGGAAGATCACGAGCGAAAGCACCATCAGATTGCGCATATCGCGCGCCCAGGTCGCGCCGATGAAGATTCCATCATAGGCGAAAGCAAATACCGCCAGCAACGGCGACACCACCACGAACCACAGATAGTCGCGCGCGATCTCCCGAACGTTCGCGCTTGTGGTCATGGCATCGATCAGCCGTGGGCCGGACAGCGCAAAGGCCGCGGCGACCACAAGCGCGAAGCCAAATCCCCACAGCAGCACCAGCCGTACTGCGCCCGAAAACGCGGCGCGATCGCGCCCGCCATAGGCCTGTCCGCAGAGTTGCTGGGCGGCATTGGCCAGACCGTCGAGAAAGAAGGCGCTGACCAGCAGGAAATTGTTCAGGACCGCGTTGGCGGCGAGGATGGCGTCGCCGGAGCGCGCGCCCTGCGCGGTGAAGAACAGGAACGCGGTGATCAAGGCTGCGGTGCGGATCATGATGTCGCGATTGACCGTGAGCATGCGGAACAGCTTGGTTCGATCGAACAGGGCCGCGCGCGGCACATTGAGCGGTTCATGTGCAAGACGTCGTGCGACCAGAACGCCGAGCACGAGTCCAATGGCTTCGGCAACCACGGCCGCGACCGCGGCACCCGTAATCCCGGCATCCATGTCGATCACCAGCACGACCGTTGCGATCATGTTGATGAAGTTGATCGCGACCTGGACCAAGAGCGCGACGCCAGCGCGCGCTTGTCCGATCAGCCAGCCAAGCACGACATAATTGGCAAGCGCCAGCGGCGCGGACCAGATTCGGATCGCGAAGTAAGCTCTTGCCGCGCGGGTGACGCCCTCGCTGCCGCCCATGGCGTCGAGCAGGACCGCGGCAAGCGGCAGCTGCAGGGCAATGAGGCCGAACCCCACCAGGCCTGCGATGATGAGGCCCCGCACCAGCAGCGCGCGTATTTCCTGCGCCTCGCTGGCGCCGAGCGCTTGGGCCGTGAAAGCAACCGTGCTCATGCGCAGGAATGAAAACAGCCAGAACAGGCAGTCAAAAATCACCGACGCGATCGCCACCCCGCCGAGCAGCGTCGCGTCGCCGAGCCGCCCGATCGCGATCGTCGAGACGATGCCGATCAACGGCGTCGTCAGGTTCGCGACCATCGCGGGACCCGCGATGGCGAAAACCTGCGCCGTCGTAACCTTGGAGGTGGAACTCAAGTGGATCGGCCAGCCGGATATCTATCGCCCGCGCGGTGCGCCGAACATCCGCATCAACAGCCAAACCGGGATCACGATCACGGCGCCGAGCAGGAAGTAGCGCCACAGCCAGTTGATCGCATCAAAGCCGAGATCCCACAGCCGTTGAAACAACAGGCGTATGCTTTTGAGGATATTCCAGGGATCGAAACCGATGGCCGCGAGCACGACCCCGACCAGGACCGACAGCAGGATCAGGCGGAATGCGACTGCCAGCGGTGAGCCGCCGAGAAAGCGGTACAGGGGGTCGTTGGCTGTCGGCAATTCCCTTGTATCGTTGGGCATCGATGGTCTCCTGCGGATGTCCCGCATACTCTAGTACAGAGCAGGGCAGATGGGGAACCCGCCTGTTGGCGTCAATGGCTCGCGCGCCATACCCTATCGGTATTTCGATCGCGTGGCGATTAATGCGAAGGGGCATCTGTTGCGCCTGAAGGCGTCATGTTCTTCAGCATCCGCTCCAGCGTTTCCAGCCGGTCGGCCTCACGTGGGGGCTTGTCCCAGCGCAGCCGGTTGATGCGCGGAAACCGCATGGCGACACCGGATTTGTGCCGCGTCGAGCGCTGCAAGCCTTCGAAGGCGACCTCCAGCACGAGTCCCTGGTCCGGTTCATGCACCACATGCCTGACGGGACCGAATTTCTCGGTGGTGTTGCGGCGGACGAAACGATCGATCTGCAGCAGTTCCTCGTCGGTGAAGCCGAAATAAGCCTTGCCGACCGGCACCAGCTGCTCGCCGCCCGCGTCCCTGGTCCAGACCCCGAACGTGTAATCCGAATAATACGATGAACGCTTGCCATGGCCGCGCTGCGCGTACATCAGCACGGCATCGATGATGTGCGGATCGCGTTTCCATTTCCACCATTGGCCCTTGGGGCGGCCGGGAAGATAAAGCGCGTCGCGTCGCTTCAGCATCACGCCTTCGACCGCGTCGGCATCTTCGCCGGCGCCTGCGCTTGCGGGATTGCGCCGCGCCGAGGTCAGCGCCTCCCAGCCGTCGAAGGCAATTGTCGGCGACAGATCGACCCTCACATCGTCGAGCCTGGCAACGAAGGCCTGAAGCCGCGCGCGGCGCTCGGCGAACGGCAGCGTGCGCAAATCGGAATCACCTTCGCCAAGCAGATCATAGGCGCGAAGGTGGATCGGGTAGTCCTTCATCAGCTTCGGCGAGACCACTTTGCGATTGAGCCGCTGCTGCAGCACGTTGAAGCTCTGCACGCGGCCGTCACGCACCACCAGCAATTCGCCGTCGATCGCACCGGGGAGATGAAGGGACGGCAACAAATCCGGAAAGCTCCGGGTGATGTCCTCGCCGCTGCGCGAATAGAGCCGCGCAAGCATGTAGCCGCGGGCGTCGCGGCCGCTGACGGCCTGCACCCGAATGCCGTCCCATTTCCATTCCGCGATGTAGTCGGCGGCATCGAGATTGGCGAAATCTGTATTCTCGATCGCATGCGCCAGCATCACCGGGCGGAACGGCGCGGGGTCGAGGTTGACGGGTTTTTCGCCACGGCCCTCGAGCCAGGCGAACAGGTCGAGATAGGGTGGCACAAGCCCCGGCCAGATCAGTTCGATATCGTGAGGGTCCTTGTCGCCAAGCTCTGCCGCCGCGGTCTTGGCGAGCCGCGCCGAAATCCCGATCCGCATCGCGCCGGTCACGAGCTTCAACAACGCCCAACGGCCGGTCTCGTCCAGCTCATCGAGCCAGCGCGAAAGTTGTTTCGGCAGTTCGGTCTTGCCGAGCGTGCGAAGCGTGGTGACGACTTCGGCGAGGGTCGGCGGGGGCGGGTTGTTGTGGCCCGTGAGGGGTGCTTGCGCCTTCGGCCACATCAGCGCGACCGTCTCCGAGAGGTCGCCGACATAGTCATACGACAGGCCGAACAGCACCGGATCGGTGCGCTCGGCGATCAGGTCGCGGATCAGGGAAGGCTTGGCGTGTTTGAAGGACAGCGCGCCGGTGAGTGCGGCAAGCGCATAGCCGCGGTCGGGGTCTCCGGTCTCGCGAAAATAGGAAGTGAGCAATCGCAGCTTGTTGTTGCGGCCGGGCTCATAGGCAAGGCGATCGAGCAGTTCGGCGAAACGATTCATGCCTCGCCATCCTCCACCGGAGTTGCTTCGCCTTCGTCCTCATCGCCATAGCCGACCAGATCGAGCGGCCGTGCGGAGAGGCCGCGCGTCGTGCACCAATGCACCAGCGCATCTTCCTGGCCGTGCGTGACCCAGATTTCGCCCGCGCCGGTGGCCTCGATGGTGGCGGTCAGGCCGTCCCAGTCGGCGTGATCGGAAATCACCAGCGGCAATTCGACGCCGCGCTGGCGGGCGCGGGCGCGCACCCGCATCCAGCCCGAGGCAAAGGCTGCGACCGGATCGGGAAATCGTCGTGTCCAGATGTCGGAAATGGCCGTTGGCGGCGCGAGCGTAATGGTGCCGGCTAGATCGGCCTTCTTCATGCCCTTGACCGGACGCAGCTCACCGAGCGCCACGCCGCAGGCTTGGTAATAGCGGGTGATCGTTTCCATCGCGCCGTGCAGGTAGACCGGCGCGTCGTAGCCAGCCGCACGCAGCAGCGCGATCACACGCTGGGCCTTGCCGAGCGAATAGGCGCCGACCAGATGCGCCCGCTCCGGAAACAGTGCGACCGAGGCCAGTAGTTTCTTCACTTCATCTGCCGCATCGCCGTGCCGAAACACCGGAAGGCCGAACGTGGCTTCGGTGATGAAGACATCGCAGGGCACCACCTCGAAGGGCGCGCAGGTGGGATCGGCCGCATCCTTGTAGTCGCCCGAGGCGACGATGCGGATACCTTCGCAGGAAACCGCGATCTGCGCCGAACCCAGGACATGGCCGGCGGGGTGAAATTTGATGGTGACGTCGCCGAGTTTGATCTCCTCGCCATAGGCCACCGCCTGCGTGCGTCCGGCAAAATTGTCGCCATAGCGCAGGCGCATCATGTCGAGCGTCTCCTGCGTGGCCAGCACCGCGCCATGGCCGGGGCGAGCATGGTCGGAATGGCCATGGGTGATCACGGCGCGCTCGACCGGCCGCACCGGGTCGATGTGGAAGCCGCCGGGTTTGCAGCACAGGCCGGCGGGCACAGGCATCAGGATGTCTTGCGGACGCATTTTGATAATATAGGCTGTCAAGGTGCTCATTCGAGTCCCGCCTCAATCTTGCTGAAGACTCCCATCGGTTCCGACAATGCCCGCGCGATTATTCCTGTCCTCCGGCGATCTGGTTGCCGACCGGCGGTTTGAGTTCGCGCGCGATCTCCAGCTCAAGGGCGACCTTGCTGCCGCCGCCGATCTCCTGGTTCAGACGACCGATCTCGCACCCGGCTTTGCCTCCGCGTGGTTTGCGCTTGGAGAAATCCGTCGAGAGCTCGGCGAACGCGCCGCCGCGATCGCGGCCTTCCGCAAAGCGCGCGACGCCGATCCCGACGACCGGCACGGCGCGGGCCTTTGGCTGATGCGGCTCGGCGCCGAACAATTGTCGGCGATGCCGCCGGCCTATGTGCGCACGCTGTTCGATCAATATGCGCCGAAATTCGAGGCTGCGCTGGTCGACGATCTCGGCTATCGTGGGCCCTCGCTGCTGTTCAAGGCGGTGCTGGCCGCGTGCCACGCGGCCCGCAAGCCCGCTTTCTTCAGGCGCGCCATCGATCTCGGCTGCGGCACGGGACTGGCGGCGAGCGCCTTCGCCAAGGAGGTCGATCATTTCACTCGGCATCGACATTTCGTCGCGCATGATCGAGAAGGCACGCGTCACGGGGCTCTATGCCGAACTCGAAGTGGCCGACATGCTGGAGGGCCTGCGCGGCATGCCGGACGCCGGCGCCGATCTTGTGCTCGCCGCGGATGCGATGGTTTATGTCGCCGATCTCCTCCCCGTGCTGAAGGAGGTGAGGCGCGTGCTGGTCGCCGGCGGCCTCTTGGCCTTCACCGTGGAAACCCATAACGCCGACGGCGTCATCCTCGGCGAGGGCCTGCGCTATGCCCATGCCGAGGCTTACGTGCGCGGCTCGCTGCAATCGGCGGGGCTTGCATTGTCGCAGCTCGAGAGGCAATCGGCCCGGAACGAGGACAATACGCCGGTGCCCGGACTGGTCGTCGTTGCGACGAAATGCTGAACCATCCCGGTAGGACGGCCTGTCTTTTGGCACTCGACCGCCGCGGCCGGCCCGGCTTAACCTGATGGTCGTGAATACCGCCGAGCCAGATCTTTTTTCGATTTCGCCGCTGCCCGAAATTTTTCTGCGCTGGTTCGCCTCGCGCGGCTGGTCGCCGCGCGAGCATCAACTGGCGCTGCTCGCAAAAGCCCGCGACGACCGCTCCGCGCTTTTGATCGCGCCCACCGGCGCCGGCAAGACGCTTGCGGGGTTTTTGCCGACGCTGGTGGAATTGTCCGCTCCAGCGCAGCCGCCGCGCGGCGACCTCACCTCCACCGGGCGCGGCGTGAAGCGCAGCCGCGGCCTCCACACGCTCTATATCTCGCCGCTAAAGGCGCTCGCCGTCGATATCGCGCGCAATCTGGAGACGCCAATCGCCGAGATGGGCTTGCCGATCAAGGTCGAGACCCGTACCGGCGACACGCCAGTGTCGCGGCGGCAACGCCAGCGTCGTTATCCGCCGGACATCCTTTTGACCACGCCCGAGCAATTGGCGCTGCTGTTGTCGTCCGACGATGCGCCGTTTCTGTTCTCGCAGCTTACGCGCATCGTGCTCGACGAGTTGCATGCGCTGGTGACGTCCAAGCGCGGCGACCTGTTGTCGCTCGGGCTTGCGCGACTGTGGCGACTGGCGCCGCAGATACGCGCGATCGGACTGTCGGCAACGGTGGCCGCGCCCGAATCACTCGCGCGGTTTCTGGTGCCGCAGCGTGGCGGCCAAAGCGAGGCCGCCGATATCGTGACCGCGGGAGGGGCGGCGGCGCCGATCGTCGAAATGCTCGACACAAGCGAGCGCCTGCCCTGGGCCGGGCATACCGCGCGTCACGCGCTCGGCGAAATCTACGGTCTCATCAAGCGCAACAAGACCACGCTGGTGTTCGTCAATACCCGCAGCCAGGCCGAGATGCTGTTTCAGGACCTGTGGCGGATGAACGATGACGGCCTTGCGATCGCGCTGCATCACGGCTCGCTTGACGTGGCGCAGCGCCGCAAGGTCGAGGACGCCATGGCCAGGGGACGATTGCGCGGCGTGGTCTGCACCTCCTCGCTCGATCTCGGCGTCGACTGGGGCGATGTCGATCTCGTCATCAATGTCGGCGCACCCAAGGGCGCTTCGCGGTTGATGCAGCGGATCGGCCGCGCCAACCACCGCATCGACGAAGCTTCACGCGCCGTTCTTGTGCCGGCCAATCGGTTCGAGGTGCTCGAGTGTCGGGTTGCGATCGACGCGGTCGACGAGAATGCGCAGGATACCCCGCCGTTGCGCACCGGCGCGCTCGATGTGCTGGCGCAGCACGTGCTCGGCTGCGCCTGCGGCGAGCCGTTCATTTCAGATCAGCTCTATCAGGAGGTGCTGACGGCTGCGCCCTATTCCGATATCACCCGCGCCGATTTCGACGACGTGGTCGATTTTGTCGCCACCGGCGGCTACGCCTTGAAAACCTATGAGCGTTTTGCGCGGATCAAGCAGGACAAGAACGGCCGTTGGCGTGTGACCAATCCGAAGGTGCGGCAGAGCTACCGCCTCAATGTCGGGACCATCGTCGAGGAAGCGATGCTGAAGGTGCGTCTGGTCCGCTCGCGCGGCGGCGGATCGGGTTCGACCGGCGCGCTGGGGCGCGGCGGAAGAGTGCTCGGCGAAATCGAGGAATATTTCATCGAGGGACTGGTGGTGGGCGACACCTTCGTGTTTGGCGGCGAAGTGGTGCGTTACGAGCAGTTGTCAGAAGATCAAGTTTACGTCTCGCGCGCCAACGACGCGGACGCAAAAGTGCCGTCCTACATGGGCGGCAAGTTTCCGCTCTCGACTTATCTGGCCGAACGGGTTCGAAATCTCCTGGCCGACAAGCGCGCGTGGAACGGACTGCCGGATCAGGTGCGCGACTGGCTGTCGCTGCAGGCGCATCTGTCGCGCGTTCCCGGCACGCGGGAGCTCCTGGTGGAGACCTTTCCGCGCGGCAATAAGCATTACTTTGTCTGCTATCCGTTTGAGGGCCGCCTGGCGCACCAAACGCTCGGCATGTTGCTGACGCGGCGGCTGGAGCGCGCCCGCGCGCGGCCGCTCGGCTTTGTCGCTAACGAATATGCGCTCGCGGTGTGGGGGCTCGGCGACATGTCCTTCATGATCCGGCAAGGCCGGCTCGATCTCAACGCGCTGTTCGATCCGGACATGCTCGGCGATGACCTGGAAGCGTGGCTTGCGGAATCGGCGCTGATGAAACGCACGTTTCGAACCTGCGCGCTCATTTCGGGCCTGATCGCGCGGCGCTTCACCGACGAGGAAAAAACCCGCCGTCAGGTGCTGTTCTCGACCGACCTGATCTACGACGTGCTGCGCAAGCACCAGGCCGATCACGTTTTGCTGCGCGCCGCGCGCGCCGATGCCGCGACCGGGTTGCTCGATCTCCGCCGATTGAGTGATATGCTGTTGCGAATCAAGGGGCGAATCACCCATAGGGAACTGGACCGGGTTTCGCCGCTGGCGGTACCGGTGATGCTGGAAATCGGCCGCGAAGCGGTCTATGGCGAAGCGTCCGATGAGCTGTTGGCGGAAGCCGCCGACGAGCTGGTGAAAGAGGCGACTGGATAGGCTGTGACGGCGCGCGCACAATCCCCAAATGAAGAAACTCTCGACGCGCGGATCGCCACCATCGATGTGGCGGGCGTGACGCTTGCCGCCGATCTGTCCGGCGCGTTGTTCTGGGAAGCACAACGCCTGCTCGTGGTCTCGGACCTGCACCTCGAAAAAGGCTCCAGTTTTGCCGCCCGCGGCGTGCTGCTGCCGCCCTACGATACGGTCGCGACGCTGGGCCGGCTCGCCGCCGTGATCGCGCATTACGATCCGAGGGCCGTGATCGCGCTCGGCGACAGCTTTCATGACCGCAACGCCCATAAGCGATTGTCGGCGCCGGACCGCGAAACCATTGCGTCAATGCAGACGCGGCGCGACTGGATCTGGATTTCGGGTAATCACGATCCCGCATTGCCGTCCGATCTCGGCGGCAGCGTCGCGAGCGAAGTCGCCATCGGCCCCATCGTGTTTCATCACGAACCGACCGGGGCGGCGGCGAAATCGCCGGCCACCTTCATCCCAAGGCGCGCGTGGCCACGCGGGCGCGATGGATGGAGCGGCGCTGTTTTGCCAGCGATGGCGAGCGCGCGATCATGCCTTCGTTCGGCGCCTATACCGGGGGCTTGAGCATCCGCGACGACGCGTTTGCGAAAATCTTTCAGACCGTGGGCTTTATGGCTCACGTGCTCGGCGATAACAGGCTGCACACGATCGCCGCATCGCGCTGTTATTGAGAGCGACCATGCTGCCGTCACTTCATGACGACTTCCTCGTTCCTATGAGGTGCGCTAGAATCCGAAAAACTTCGCCCGCAGCGCATCCTCGTATTTTTCCTTGGCGTCCTTGACCGTACTGCGCATGTCGTCCTCTTCGAAATGCGCCTGTTCCCACTTGTCGACATCGGCGACGTCGTGATTGACGGAGGCGAGCGCTTCCTCCTTGCGGATGGCGGCGATCCAGGCCTCTACCGCGTTCTTGTAGGCCGCCTGCAATTCGTCGAGTTCCGGATGCTCAGCGCTCATTTCACCCTCCGAGCGTGTATTTCGCAAATCAGTGCGTTTATAGAGGCCTCGAATGAACAAACGACGACATTACCAGGGGAGCGGCGCCGGACCGACGATTTCGCAGGCCTCGGCACGCGGAAGTGATGGCAAGTAACACGCCGGAATCCCGATTTTCGAGGCTTCGTGAAATCCCCTCGGCCGTTTGGGCACTCGGCTTCGTCTCGCTCTTGATGGATACGTCAAGCGAGATCATTCACGCTTTGCTGCCGGTTTATCTTGTGCAGGTGCTCGGGACGTCGATGGTGACGGTCGGGTTTATCGAAGGCGTCGCCGAGGCGACGGCCTCGATCATGAAGGTGTTCTCCGGCGCGGTCTCGGACTGGTTGGGCAAGCGCAAATGGCTGGCCGTCGCGGGCTACGGGCTGGCGGCACTCAGCAAGCCGATCTTTCCGCTCGCATCCTCGGTCGGCTGGCTGGTCGCGGCGCGCTTCATCGATCGCATCGGCAAGGGCATCCGGGGTGCGCCTCGTGACGCGCTGATCGCCGACGTCACGCCCGAACATTTGCGTGGGGCGAGTTTTGGATTGCGTCAATCGCTCGATACCGCCGGCGCCTTTCTCGGCCCGGCGCTCGCCATCGGGCTGATGTGGCTGACGGCAGACAATTTCAAGGCCACCTTTTGGGTTGCCGTGATCCCGGCATTTCTCTGCGTGGCGCTGCTCGTCGTCGCGATCGACGAACCCGAGCGTCCGGCGGGGCTTCGCAACGTGCGCTCGCCCTTGAGCCTCGTTGAACTCAGGCGCCTGGGTCTCGCCTATTGGTTTGTCGTGGGCGTCGCGGTGGTGTTTTCGCTGGCGCGCTTCAGCGAGGCCTTCCTGATCCTCCGGGCCCAGGCCGTCGGCCTGCCGGTGATGCTCGTGCCTTTGGTGCTGGTCTTGATGAATCTGGTCTATTCGTTCGCGGCCTATCCGGCCGGCGTATTGTCGGATCGTGCCAATCGCATCACCATTCTCGGTGTGGGCTTCGGTTTCCTGGTCGCAGCCGACCTTGTGTTTGCCTTCACCACCGGCCTTTCCGGCGTTGCCGTCGGCGTCGCCCTGTGGGGGTTGCATCTGGGGTTCACGCAAGGGCTGCTGTCGACCCTCGTTGCCGACACCGCTCCGCCGGAGTTGCGCGGCACCGCGTTTGGGATGTTCAACCTTCTCGGCGGCGTCTCGCTTCTGATCGCAAGTGTGCTTGCCGGTGCGCTGTGGGAGCGTATCGGGCCGCAGAGCACTTTTCTCGCCGGCGCGGTGTTTACCGCGCTTGCTCTCTCGGGTCTTGCGGTGGCGCGCCGGATCGCGCCCGCCCTCGGCGAGGGCGCCAAGCCATGTTGATGCGAAGGCCGCTGGCGATTGCGGTTACTTCCGCGGACTCAGGAGTCGCGGAAGCCCATGCGGAACGCGCCCCAGTGGCGGCCGCGGATCAGAATCGGCGCGGAGACGTCCTTCATCAGGACGAAATTGCCGCCGCCCATGTCGCGCCGGTAGGTTTGCAGGAGGAACGGTTTGGTGTTCGCCGCAACCTTCTTCACCGCCCGGTCGTTGAAGAGCCGCCGGTTCCGGCAATGGGCGTTGTTCCAGACCGGGTCCGGCCCCTGCGGCAGACGGTAGTTCGGATTATGCGTCGGAAGATAGCCGCCCTTCGCCCAGGCCACGCAGAAGACGACACGGGGATCGGCCTTCTGAAGCGGATCCTGAATCGGCGGCAGGATGCGGTCGGTGAATTCGACGTATTTGGTGAGGTATTGTTTCGGGTCGGTGCCGGGAATTTCGCGGTAGTTCTCGTCCATCAACTGATCGAGGCTGATTTCACCGCGCGTGATCGCCGTCTCGAAGGCCGCCGATATCTGCTTTGCCGTGTCGACCACGGCGCGGATCAGGGGCGCGTCCGATGTCTCGACGCCGCTATCGGCGATGAGTTCGATGAGATTTTCCGAAAGGTCGAGCAGCTTGGCGACCCGGTCGTCGGCGTGCTTGAGATCGGTCGAGGACAGGTCGACGCCCTTGGCAAGATGGCCAAGTTCGCCGATCACCTCGTCGCAATGCGCGAGATTGGAGGTGGCTGCCTTCGCGACACCGTCGATCTCCTGGCTCACCGCGGTGAAGCCGTCCTGGACGCGAACGATGATGCCCTGGATCTGTCCGGCGCCATCGCCGGCATTCTTCGCCCGCAGCGAGGCGTCACTGCTTTCGCCGATCAAACTGCCGATCTGGCCGTCGAGATCACGCACGGTGTCGCCGATCAGATGCGTCGCCTGACGCGTAGCTTCGGCCAGGCTCTTCACCTCGCTGGCCACGACCGCAAAGCCGCGTCCCGCCGCGCCGGCGCGGGCCGCCTCGATCGTCGCGTTCAGCGCCAGCAGGTTGGTCTGTTTCGCAATCGCCTCGATCGAGCCCGATACCTTGGCGACCTGCGCGAGCGCGGTTCCGACCGAGCCGAGGCGCTGTTCGATGCGGCCCACCGCTTCGATCAATTCGGAAATATGCTGAACCGCCGTCTCCACCGCGGCGCGCGATTGCGTGATTTGGCCGACGGCGGCCGATGTCGCGGTTTGCACCGCCCGCGACGCGTTTGCGATATCGTGATTGGCGGAGACCATCGTCTCGGCGGTCTCCTGCAAGTGCCCGAAGCGGTCGGCTTGGTTGGAAACGCGGCCCGCGACTTCCCGCAGATTTCCGGCGACATCGGCAAGTTCAACCCCAAGACCGCCGATCCGGTTCGAAAGCTGATCGACCAGCCGCTGGCTGTCGGAGGTCGTATCCGCAGCGCTGGCTTGTATCCTGGCCTCAGCAACCGACATTACCGCATTCCTCCCGATCAGCATTCCAGTGGGATAGGTTCATTCCTAGAGCTTGTAGGCCGTGCGGAAACCGCCCCAGTGCCGGCCGTTGACGCGGACCGGCACGTCGATCTCGCGCATCATGACGGTTTTGCCGTTGCCCATGTCGCGGGCGTAACTCTGGATCAGATAGGAGCGCTGGTTGCGCCCAGCGGCGAGGCCGGCCGTGTCATTGAAGATGCGCCGGTTGCGGCTGTTGGCGGTGTTGAATGCAACATCACCGGGGCGCTGCGGATGCGAATAGATCTTGTTGTGCACTGGCAGGTAGCCGTTGCGGTCGATCATCACGCAGAACACCATCCGCGGATCCTTGGCGAGGAAGGCCTCCTGGAATGCGGGCAAGGCGCGATCCGCCCAGTCGAGGATGCGCGTGCGGTGCTGCACCGGGTTCGTGCCTGGTATCTCGACGTAATTCGTGTCGAACATGTCGTCGATCGAAATCGCCCCGCTGGCCACCGCGCCTTCGAAAATTTTTGTCAGCGCGACGCCGGCTTCCATGGCGCGGGTGACGAACTCGGTGTTCTCGTCATGGATCGACCACAGTCTGTCTTCGATTTTTTCCGCGAGCTCGGCATCCTTCGCCTCGAAATCCGCCTGCACACCCGCTTTCGCCCGCTCGCCGGTGCAAATCCTGCAGGCGCCGATGTCCTGCACCGTCGCCTTGAAGCTTTGGTTCAGCGGCACCCGCTCGGCGCTCGGCCCGCCGATCAGCATGCTCTCAAGCGAAATCTCGTAGACCGCCGCCGAGATCGGGCCCTGCGCGGTCTGGATGTCGATCTTGAGGTTGCACGGCAGCCGCTCGCGCTTGCGGCGATCTGTGCTCAAGTCCTGGCCGAGCAGCACCGCGCAGCGGGATTTGAGTTTTTGCGCGAACATGGTGACGGCCTTGCCGGCATCGGCGACGTGCTCGCCATGGGTTTCGGCTTCTCTCGCCGCGTTGTCGATCTCGGCGGCGCTGTCGCCGACCGATACGATGAAGTTCGAGGCGGTGGCGACGTTTTCGGACATTTCGCCGGTGGTCTGGTTCTGCTCGGCCACCGCGCCGTTGACGTTGTCAAAGACCGGCCGGATCGCCGCGATCGCCTGGGAGATCCGGTGCACGGCGTCGACCGAGCCGGCGGCATCTCTCTGCAGCGCGTCGATCTTTTTCTTGATCTCTTCGGTGGCGTCCTGGGTCTGGACCGCCAGCGCTTTCACCTCGGAGGCGACCACGGCGAAGCCGCGCCCGGCGGCGCCGGCGCGAGCCGCCTCGATCGTCGAGTTGAGCGCCAAGAGCGTGGTTTGCCGCGCGATTTGCGCGATCAGGTTGACGACGTTGCCGATGGCGGCCGAGGACTCTTTGAGCCGATCGACATTGAGGCTTGCTTCATGCGCGGCGGCGCTGGCCTCGTCGGCGAGCCTGCCGGCGCTGCGGACCTGGGAGCCGATGCCTTCGGCCGAATGGGTGAATTTGTCGGCGGCCTGCGAGAAGACGGTCGCCGTACTTTGCGCGGCGCTGGAACGTCCGGTGAGGGCGTCGGTGCGCTGGCAAATCGTGGACAATGTGGCCGCCGTTGCCTCGGCGCCGCCGGCAACCGAACTCGCTGCGCGCTCGAGCTGGCGAATCATGCCGCCAAGTTCGAGCTCGAGCAGTTCGAGGATTTGCTTGGCCGAATCGGCCTCCGAAGCACCGGGCAGTTCGGTGAGAGAGGCAGGCTTGACCGACTCGGGCTCGCCGGTCCGTGCGGCCGGTTCAGCCGGTGGTTTTCGAAGCAATCCAAACAACATGAAATTCCCGGCCACTTAAAATGATGTTGGCTATCCTCCCATTGCGTCATGAAATCAGCGTTAACAATTGCCTCATATGGAGGCAGTCGACACTACCCTTGTACCGAAAACGCGGGCAAATCTTTGATTTTGGCAAATCGCCGGCCTATAACGCCGCGCTTTCCATCCCGATCATCCCGGACGAAATCCCGAAAGACAACGCATGGCCGGCCATTCCCAGTTCAAGAACATCATGCACCGCAAGGGCCGCCAGGACGCCCAGAAGTCGAAGCTGTTCGGCAAGCTGGCGCGGGAAATCACGGTCGCTGCGAAGCTTGGAACCCCTGACCCTGCGATGAACCCGCGTTTGCGCGCGGCCGTGATCGCGGCACGTCAGGAGAACATGCCCAAGGACAATATCGAGCGCGCCATCAAGAAGGCGATCGGCGGTGAGAGCGAGAACTACGACGAGATTCGCTACGAGGGGTACGGTCCCGGCGGTGTTGCCGTGATCGCCGAGGTGCTCACCGATAATCGCAACCGCGCCGCGTCCGACATCCGCTCTTACTTTACCAAATCGGGCGGCAATCTCGGCGAAACCGGCTCGGTCTCGTTCATGTTCGATCGCACCGGCGTCATCGAATATGACGCCAAGGTTGCATCCGACGATGCCGTGCTGGAGGCGGCGATCGAGGCCGGCGCCGACGACGTCGTGTCGAGCGAGAGCGGCCACGAGATTTACGCCTCGCAGGAGACCTTCCGCGACGTGGCCAAGGCGCTGGAGGCGAAATTCGGCGAAGCGCGCAAGGCGGCGCTGATCTGGAAGCCGCAAAACACGGTTTCGGTGGATGACGAGACCGGCGAGAAGCTCCTGAAACTGATCGATCTGTTGAACGAGCACGACGACGTGCAGAACGTCTACGCCAATTTCGAGGTTTCGGACGAGCTGGTCGCCAAATTGGGCGGGTAGGGCTCCCCAATCTCTCCTTCTTGTGACCGTTGATGGCGAGGTGCTCGCGCTAGGCGCAAGACTCCGGCATGGGGTATAAATCGACCCATGATCCCTCAGCCAATTCGCCCGCCCGTCCGTATCCTCGGTATCGATCCGGGCCTGCGACGCACGGGCTGGGGCGTGATCGAGGTCGACGGCAACCGTCTGACCTATGTCGGCTGTGGTTCGGTGGAACCGTCGGAGGGCTTGCCGCTTGCAAGCCGGCTGCTTGCAATTCACGAGGGACTGGCTGCCGTGCTCGGCAAGTTTCGCCCCGCCGAGGCCGCGGTCGAACAGACCTTTGTCAACAAGGACGGGGTTGCCACGCTGAAGCTCGGCCAGGCGCGCGGCGTCGCCATGCTGGGGCCGGCGATGTTTGGTATCTCGGTTGCGGAATACGCGCCGAACCAGGTGAAGAAAACCGTGGTCGGCGCTGGCCATGCCGACAAGAACCAGATTCTGGTGATGCTGAAGATCTTGCTGCCCAAGGCCGAGCCGAAATCCCCCGACGCCGCCGACGCACTCGCCATCGCGATTACGCATGCGCATCACCGCCAGAGCACGACACTGCGGCTGAGGGTGGTGGAGGTATGATCGGCAAACTCAAAGGCCTGATCAATTCCTACGGCGAGGACTATGTCATCCTCGACGTCGGCGGCGTCGGCTATCAGGTGCATTGCTCGGGCCGTACGTTGCAGGCGCTGCCGTCGCCCGGCGAGGCCGCGGTGCTCTCGATCGAGACGTATGTGCGCGAGGATCAGATCAAGCTGTTCGGCTTCAAGAGCGATATCGAGCGTGAATGGTTTCGCCTGTTGCAGACGGTGCAGGGCGTCGGCGCCAAGGTGGCGCTGGCGGTGCTCGGCACCTTGCCGCCGGCGGAGCTTGCCAATGCGATTGCGCTGCGCGACAAGGCCGCGATCACGCGCACGCCCGGCGTCGGGCCGAAAGTCGCCGAGCGCATCGTCACCGAATTGAAGGACAAGGCGCCGGCCTTTGCCAATGTCGATCCGGCGCTGGTGCATCTGTCGGGCGCGATCGACCATGACCGCGCGCCGCGCCCGGTCACCGATGCGATCTCGGCGCTGGTCAATCTCGGCTACGGCCAGCCGCAGGCGGCGGCCGCCATCGCCTCGGCCTCGCGCAACGCCGGTGAGAATGCCGAGACCGCGCAGCTCATCCGGCTCGGGCTGAAGGAACTCGCGAAGTGAGTCCGCCCTCCCGCATCGTCACGCCGGAGCGCCGCGCCGATGATGTCGGCGATACCGCGCTGCGCCCGCAATCGTTGTCGGAATTCGTCGGTCAGGCGCAGGCGCGCGCCAATCTTTCGATCTTCATCGAGGCGGCGCGCAAGCGCGGCGAGGCGCTCGATCATGTGCTGTTCGTCGGTCCTCCCGGTCTTGGCAAGACGACGCTCGCGCAGATCGTCGCGCGCGAACTTGGCGTCGGCTTTCGCGCCACCTCGGGCCCGGTGATCGCCAAGGCCGGCGATCTCGCAGCACTTCTGACCAATCTCGAAGAGCGTGATGTGTTGTTCATCGACGAAATTCATCGTCTCAGCCCCGCGGTCGAGGAAATACTTTATCCGGCGATGGAGGATTTCCAACTCGACCTCATCATCGGCGAAGGGCCGGCGGCGCGCTCGGTCAAGATCGAACTCGCCAAATTCACGCTGATCGGTGCGACGACGCGTGCAGGGCTCCTGACCAATCCGCTGCGCGACCGCTTCGGAATTCCGGTGCGGCTGAATTTCTACACCGTGGAGGAGCTGGAGAAGATCGTCACCCGCGGCGCCCGCGTGCTCAAGTTCGGCATCACGCCCGATGGCGCCAACGAGATCGCCCGCCGCGCCCGCGGCACGCCGCGGATCGCCGGACGGCTGCTGCGGCGGGTGCGGGATTTTGCTTCCGCCGCCGACGCCGCCTCGATCGATCGCGCGATCGCCGACAACGCGCTGAGCGCGCTCGAAGTCGATGCCGCGGGCCTCGATGCCATGGACCGGCGCTATCTCACCACGATCGCGGTGAATTACGGCGGCGGTCCGGTCGGCGTGGAGACCATGGCCGCGGCGCTGTCCGAGCCGCGCGACGCCATCGAAGACATCATCGAGCCCTATTTGATCCAGTGCGGCTATCTGCAACGCACCCCCCGCGGGCGTCTGTTGACGTCGCATGCCTTCCGCCATCTCGGCCTCGCCGAGCCCAGCCGCGATCCGGCGCAATTCGGATTGTTCGGGAGCCAGGACGAGGACGAGTGATGGCGACCGACACGATCAAGATCGTCGCTGCGCTGATACGCGATGATGCGGGTCGCGTGCTCCTGGTGCGCAAGCGCGGCACGGCAGCTTTCATGCAGCCGGGCGGCAAGCGCGACCCCGGCGAAGACGACATCGCCGCACTCTCCCGCGAAATCGCCGAGGAACTCGGTTGTGGCCTGGTCCACGACTCGGTCCAACCTCTCGGTGAGTTCGACGCGATCGCTGCGAATGAGCCGGGCTTTTGGGTGCGAGCCTGCCTTTATGGGATCGATGTCACCGGCGACATCGCGCCGAGCCAGGAGATCGATGAGGCGATTTGGATCGATCCAGTGTCGCCTCCGGATATTTTGCTGGCGCCGCTGACGCGTGACCATGTCTTGCCGCTGGCCGTCGCCAGCCAACGCTCGCCGGCGCAACCGGGATCGTCGGGCAGAAATAGTTAGCGCCATGACTGCTGGCTTTCTGCACAAACGCACCCCAATTCGGATGCAATCCGTCGCGAGAATGACGGCGCATCACCGTTAACCGTTCATGATCTCACGCCGACATTTCATTCGCTTCCTGGCCGGGTTCGGCGCCTTTGGCGTTTCGACCGGGGCCTACGGGTTCGGTGTTGAGCCTGCGCTGCGGCTCCGCGTCGCGCGCTACGATCTGCTGCCACCGAACTGGCCCGCCGATTTCCAGCTCAAGATCGCCGTCATCGCCGACCTGCACGCCTGCGATCCCTGGATGTCGCTGGCGCGCATCGAGACGATCGTTGAGCGCACCAATGCGCTCGGTGCCGACGTCATCGTGCTGCTCGGCGACTATGTCGCCGGTCATCGCCATGTGACGCGCTTCATTCCCGCAACCGACTGGGCCTATGTCCTCGCCGGCCTGAAGGCGCCGCTTGGCGTGCATGCGATCCTGGGCAATCACGATTGGTGGGACGACCGTGCGCTGCAGCGCGACGGGCAGGGGACGCCCATTGCCCGGCGCGCGCTCGAGGCCGCGGGCATTCCGGTTTACGAGAACGATGCCCAACGTCTGAACAAGGGCGGCCGGCCATTCTGGCTGGCGGGCCTCGGCGACCAGCTGGCTTACGTGCCGGCGCGGCGTTTCCGCCCGCTCCGGCGCGTCGGCGTCGATGATCTCACCGCGACCTTGAAAAACGTGACCGACGATGCGCCCGTCATTCTTCTGGCGCATGAGCCGGATGTGGCCGTTCGCGTGCCGTCGCGCGTCGCGCTGCAGCTCTCCGGGCATACCCATGGCGGCCAGGTACGGCTGTTCGGCTGGTCGCCGGTGTCGCCATCCGGGCCGCGGCTTTCCTATGGCCACATCCGCATGAACTGTGATGTCGTCGTCTCCGGAGGCCTCGGCTGCAGCATCATGCCGTTTCGCCTCGGCGTTCCGCCGGAGATCGGCTTGGTGGCGCTGGGCGGTTCTGCCGCCGTGTCGTAGCCGGCGGCGGGCATGGCGCCAGCTTGCGCGGCGGACGAATTTTGCGCAAAACGACCGCTTCCAGGGGCGATCGAGGGCCGCCAGTGACATTATCCCATCTCGACGGCGAGATCCGCGACGGTCGTCATCACATGCAGGTTCGGGTCTTCTACGAGGACACCGATTTTTCCGGTATCGTCTATCACGCCAATTATCTGCGCTTCATGGAGCGCGGACGGACCAATCATCTGCGGCTGATGGGCGCCGAGCAGCATGCGCTGTTCGCGGAGGCGCAGGCGGAAACGCCGGGCTTCGCCTTTGTGGTGCGTTCGATGCAAATCGATTTTCTCAAGCCCGCGCGCATGGATGATGTGCTTGACGTGGTGACCTGGCCGGTCGCGGTGAAGGGGGCTTCGATCACGCTGGCGCAGGAGGTGCGGCGCGGCGGCCATGTGCTGGTCAAGGCCGAGGTGCGTGTCGCCTTCATCAGCGAGGGGCGGGCGCAGCCGATCCCGAAATCGCTGCGGCTGTTGATGAAGGCCGACCTCGCCTAGCGGTCATGATTTCGATCAAGCCGATAGGCTCTCGCTATCGGCCGATAGGCAGACGGCCATCGACACCGCGACGTACCGCGATAGACTTGTGATCTCGTCAGAACCCGAGGTCACGATGTCGCGCCCACCGCTTCCGCCGTTCACCCGAGAAACCGCCGCACAAAAGGCCCGCATGGCGGAAGACGCCTGGAATTCGCGCGATCCCGAGCGCGTCGCGCTGGCCTATACCGAGGACAGCCGTTGGCGCAACCGCTCCGAATTTTTCGAAGGCCGCGCCGCGATCGTCGCTTTTCTCACCCGCAAATGGGCCAGGGAACTCGATTATCGCCTGATCAAGGATCTGTGGGCGTTCGACGACAACCGCATCGCGGTGCGCTTTCAATATGAATGGCACGACGCTTCCGGGCAGTGGCACCGCTCTTACGGCAATGAGCAATGGGAATTCGACGAGCAGCGGCCTGATGCGCCGGCGCGAAGCCAGCATCAACGATGTCGCCATTGCCGAGAAAGACCGCCGCTTCCATTGGCCCGCACCCGGTCCGCGGCCGGCCGATGTGCCGGGACTGGCTGCGAGCCCGTTTTGAAGAATTGCGATATCCGCGCGCGGTCGTGGGCCTGCTTCCGGGGAGGGTAGGGTAGGTTCGGCGGCGTAGCCTTGAGGCTGACGGGATTTTCCTGTTTCTTTGCCCCCTGGAGGCAGAATTTTCACAGGAGCCACATCCATCCAGAACAACTTACTCGTGATGAGCAGGGGTCTTCCAATTCTGAAGATCCAAAACCAAATCTCGGCGGAATGTTTTTCAGCCTTGGAGCGCACGTCATGGGCGACGTCATACAGTTTATCCCGAAGTCTGCACTTGAGCGGTCGCGTCTAATTCGGGAGGCGCAGGCGATATACGAGAGCATATTCCCGACGGAGAAGGGCAGCGGCAGCCAGCAGCGCGACTTCTAGCTAGGACGGCCGACCCAATCCCAACGCGTCCCCGCAAGGGGAGACGAGAAGAAGACAAGCTAGAGCACGATCCGGAAAAGTGGAAACCGGTTTTCCGAAAAGATCATGCTCAAACAAAGAGATGAGATCATGATGCGATTCCATTTAATCGCATCATGAGCTAGAGCGAAGATAAAGACGATTGATGTGGACCTACGCCGCAGCCTTGTGCCGCGCGACTTCGGCCTTATAGAGCTCGAATTCCTCGGCGACCGCATTGGCAATGCTCGGCCGCGCGCGCAAGCGATCGTAATAGGCCTTTACCGTCGGCCATTTCGCCAGTTCGATTGGCGGCGTCGCCATGGTCCAGTTGATGACTGTGACGAGATAGGCATCCGCGACACTGAAATGGTCGAGCAGGAATTCACGGCCTTTCAGATAATTCTCGAGAAAGTCGAGCCGTGAAATGTTCTTGCCGAGGACGTAGGTCTTCACCTCCGGCGGTGCCTTCCTGTCGAGCAGCGGCACGAACAGTCCCTTGTGAAGTTCTGTGCCAATGAAGCACAGCCATTGATGCAGACGGCTGCGTTCGATACCGGGTCCGGTTGAGATGCCGGCCTGCGGAAAACGATCGGCCACATATTGCAGGATGGACGCGTTCTCGGTCAGCACGTGCCCGTCGTCGGTGCGCAACGTCGGCACCAGCCCAAGCGGGTTGACCTCGCGAAAATCCGAGCCGTCCTTCTGCACCATCTTGGTCTTCGGATCGACCTCTAGATAGTTGGCATCGGCGCCCGCTTCATACAGCGCGATCCTTGTCGCCATCGAGCAGGCGAGGGGCGAGAAATACAAATCCATGCGGTGCCTCCTTGGCGGTCTGGCCCACGGCCTTCGGGCCGGTTGTGTTTTTATACTGTTTCGCATAATATAAATCACGTCAAGGAATTTTTTGCGAAATGGTACAAAAAAATAAAAAGCCGCCGACATCCGGACCCGATGTGCCCGCACCGAAGCGTCGGGGGCGCCCGCGCGCCTATCAGCCCGACATCGCGCTCGGCAAGGCGCTCGATTTGTTCCGGAAGGATGGCTTTGCCGCGACTTCGCTCGATGATCTCAGCGCCGCCACCGGCATGAACCGTCCAAGTCTCTACGGCGCGTTCGGTGACAAGCGCGAGCTCTACATCAAGAGTTACCAGCGTTACCGCGACGACGCCCGCGCCGCGATGCGCGATATCTTCAGGCAGGAGATGCCGATCCGCAAACGGCTGGAGCGGATCTATGCGGTGGCGCTTGACATCTATCTCTCAGGCGAAGCGGGGCCGCGCGGTTGCTTCACGGTGATGACGGCGGCCTCGGAAGCGGTGGCCGATCCGGAAATCCGCGCCATGGTGCTGGAGGGATTTTCCGAACTCGACAAGGCTTTCGCGTCCTGCTTCCGCCTCGCGAAGGAGAACGGCGAATTGTCCGCAACCGTCCGATCCTGCAGTGCTCGCGCAACTCGCATCCGCAACCATCCACACGATCGCGATCCGTGCGCGGGCGCGCGTGCCGCGCAAGGAGCTGGAGGCGATCACGAAGGGCGCGATCGACGTGATGTGCCGGGCGGCAGCGAGCCGCTAATAACCGCGCGCGCGATCGACGACGTTCTCAAGCGGCGCGCCGGCTTCGAAGCGCGCGATCTGGCGCGCGACATATCGCGAGATCTCGTCGGGGTCGGTGTCGGCAGCGTTGTGTGGCGTCAGCACGACCTTCGGATGGGTCCAGAACGGGCTGTCGGTTGGCAATGGCTCCCTGGCGTAGACGTCGAGTGACGCCCCGCCGAGCGTGCCGTCGTCGAGGCAGGCCAGGATGTCCGCTTCGTTCTGCAGCCCGCCGCGTCCGGCATTGATCACGACCGGCGCTCCCATCGGGCTGGTCCGGTTCAGTTTCGAAAACAAGTCGCGGTTGAGGATGTGTCGCGTGTCGGGCGTCAACGGCAGCAGGCAGACCAGGATATCGGTTCGGCGCAGAAATGCATCGAGCTGTGCTTTGCCGTGAAAGCATTCGATGCCGTCGATCGTCTTTGGACTGTTGCTCCAGCCCGCCATCCGAAAGCCGAGCCGCTTCAGGACGTCGGCGGCATCGGAACCGAGCGTGCCAAGGCCCATGACGCCGACCGCAATGGCGCCGGCCGGCCATTGAAATTTCGGCTGCCAGCGTTTCTCACGCTGGCTAGCGCGTAAATAGAGCTCCTGCCGATGATGCATCAGCACGTGGAGCACGACATATTCCGTCATCCGATGGGTGAGGTCACCGACCGAGACGCGAACGAGCGGCACCCTCGGCAGGGACTGGTCGGCCATCAGCGCATCGACACCTGCGCCCAGGTTGAAAATGACGCGCAGGTTCGGGAACGCCGCAAGCTCGCCCGGGGCGGGCTTCCAGACCGCGGCGTAGCGGACGTCGGCGGGATCGCCGTCGCCCTGTCCCAGCAGCCAGACCCGGCGGTCGGCGCAGACCTCGTCAAACCGGCGCTTCCACCGCTCGGGGGACCAGTTTTCGGTCCCGCCGTGAATGAGCAGGGCCAGCGTTCCATTGTTCATCGCAATCTTGCCTTCCAGGTTCCGAAATCCAGGTTGACCTTACCGGGGCGCGTTTCCCGCACAAAATATTTCCGTTTCGCTGTCGGTCGCGGGCATACTCACTCGTCCTTGCACCAAAAGGAAACCCTCGCCGATGCTTTATGCCATCCTTTGCTACCACGATGAGGACTTCGTCGGTTCCTGGACCCGGGACCAGGACGCCGCCGTCATGTCGAAGCTCGCCGTCGTCCAGGACAAACTGAAAAGAGAGGGCCGGCTTGGCCCGGTGGCCCGGCTCCTGCCGACCACCGCGGCGACGACGCTGCGCAAGGACGATCCGCCGGTGGTGCTCGATGGCCCCTATGCCGAGACCAAGGAGCAACTGCTCGGCTTCTACATCGTGGATTGCGGAAATCTCGACGAGGCGCTCGGCATCGCGCGCGATCTCGGTGCGGCCAACCCTGGCGGGGCCTACGAGATTCGTCCCGTCGGCCTGTTCCAGCCCGGAGGCGATGTGACGTGACCGATACCGCCTGGATCGACGCCGCGCTGACCTCGGCGCGTCCCCAGGCGGTCGGCGCGCTGCTCCGTTATTTCCGAAATCTCGATACCGCGGAGGAGGCCTTTCAGAACGCTTGCTTGCGCGCGCTGAAAAGCTGGCCGCAAAATGGCCCACCTCGCGATCCGGCGGCATGGCTGATCATGGTCGGGCGCAACGTCGCGATCGACGAAGTACGCCGGACCAGCAAACAGCAGGCGTTGCCCGAGGACGAGGTGATCTCCGATCTCGACGATGCCGAGAATGCGCTGGCCGAACGTCTTGATGGCTCGCATTACCGCGACGACATTTTGCGGCTGCTCTTTATTTGCTGTCATCCCGACCTGCCGGCGACGCAGCAGATCGCGCTCGCGCTGCGCATCGTCTCCGGACTCACCGTCAAGCAGATTGCGCGCGCGTTCCTGGTCTCGGAGGCCGCGATGGAGCAGCGGATCACCCGCGCCAAGGCGCGTGTTGCCAATGCCGGCGTCCCGTTCGAGACCCCGGGCGCGGTGGAACGCAGCGAGCGGCTCGCCGCCGTCGCGGCGATGATTTACCTGATCTTCAACGAGGGCTATTCCGCCAGCGGTGAAACCTCCGAAATTCGCCAACCCCTGTGCGAGGAGGCGATACGGTTGGCCCGCCTGTTGCTCCGCCTGTTCCAGAGCGAGCCGGAAATCATGGGCCTGACCGCACTCCTGCTGTTGCAGCACGCCCGCGCCGCGGCGCGGTTCGATGCGAGCGGCGAACTCGTGCTGCTTGAGGACCAGGATCGCGCGCTCTGGAATCAGAAGATGATCGCCGAAGGTTTGGCACTGATCGACAAGGCAATACGCCATCGCCACAGCGGGCCATATCAGGTTCAGGCGGCGATCGCGGCCCTGCACGCGCGTGCCGCCAAACCTGAGGATACCGATTGGGCGCAGATCGATCTGCTCTACGGCGCGCTGGAAATCTTGCAGCCATCGCCGGTGGTGACGCTGAACCGTGCGGTGGCGGTCTCCAAGGTACGTGGGCCGGAAGCCGCGCTGCAATTGATCGAGCCGTTGGCCGAGCGGCTTTCGAGTTATTTCCATTTCTTCGGCGTGCGCGGCGCGTTCCTGATGCAGCTTGGCCGCAACGAGGAGGCCCGCGTGGCATTCGACCGGGCGATCGCGCTCGCCAATACCTCCGCCGAAGCCGCCCATATCCGGATGCATCTCGACCGCCTGATCCGCGACAGCAAGCCGCTCGGGACAAAGGCGTCAAAAAAATAATCCGCGACTTGTCGGTCCGCGTCACCTCCGTTCGTCCTTAGGGCAGAGAGCCTGTTGAAGAGGGGACGATCGATGAACGTGCAGACCATCCAAATCGCAATCCTGCTGCTTGATGGCGTCATCAGGCTGGCACCGTGGCGGATCGTCACGGAAACGATGGATCGGATAGGCTATGGTGCGAGCGAAGGTCTTGTGCGGATTTTGGGCGTCATCGCCGTTTCCTGCGCCGGTCTCTGTGGGTTTCCGCCGATCCCGGTCATCGGATCGTTGCTGCTGACTGGCGATCTCGGCGCGATGGCCTCATATGTCCGAATCGGCAGTCCGCTGTTCAGCCATATCCTGCTCGGATTTTATCTCGGCGTGATGATGTGGGGCGGCTTTTGGTTGCGCGGCCGAATACTGCGCGCCTTAATGCCGCTGGGAAGCTAATTTGTTTCGCTGACACTCAAGGAGAGGGAGGTTCCATGTTTGAGACCCTAGCCATCATCGCCATTGCGCTGGCGATTGTCATCGCCATCGTGCTCATCCTGGCCTCGACCAAGCCGGATACATTCAGCGTCGAGCGCGTGGCCGTGGTGAAGGCGCCCGCGGAGAAGATATTTCCCTTGATCAACAACTTTCATCAATGGACGGCATGGTCGCCATGGGAGAACAAGGATCCGGCGATGAAGCGCACTTATGGCGGCGCCGAAAGCGGCAGGGGCGCCGTCTATGCATGGGACGGCAACAAGAACGTCGGTTCCGGTCGCATGGAAATTCTCGATGCCTCATCGCCGTCAAAAATTGTCATCAAGCTCGACTTCTTCAAGCCTTTCGAAGGCCACAACACCGCCGAGTTCACCATGCAGCCCGAGCGCGATGCAGCCACAACGAACATCACCTGGCTCATGCATGGCCCCGCACCCTTCATGCACAAGGTGATGCAGGTGTTCATGAACTTCGACAAGATGATCGGCAAGGATTTTGAAGCTGGTCTCGCCAATCTGAAAAGGCTGACCGAGAAATAACCGTGTTCTTTCACCAAGGAGCAAGCGATGCAGATCAATCCCTATTTGTTTTACGACAGCAACTGCGAAGCGGCGTTCAAGTTCTACGAAAAAGCCCTCGGCGCCAAGATCGAGATGCTGCTGAGGAATGAAGACGGTCCGGAGGGGATGTCGCCGCCGGAGCGCAACAAGAAAATCATGCACGGCCGGATTTCGATCGAGGGTCAGGTCTTGATGGCGTCGGACGCGCCGCCGGATCATTTTCACAAGCCGCAGGGATTTTCAGTCTCGCTGACCGTCAAAGACCCCGCGGATGCCGAGCGCAAGTTCAAGGCGCTTTCGGAAGGCGGCAGCATGAACATGCCGTTCGGCAAGACGTTCTTCTCCAAGGGATTCGGCATGTGCGTCGATCAGTTCGGCATCCCCTGGATGGTGAACTGCCCGCTGGAAGGATGACGACGTTCTAGAGCATGATCCGGAAAAGTGGATACCGGTTTTGCGAAAAAGATCATGCTCAAACAAAAAGATAGGGCGCGATGACGATTCGAAGAAGAGTCATCGCGCTCTAGCGGCAGGTGGGATAGAACGCCGCCAATTCGCGCCCACGCAGCAAAAGCAGCCGTGAGGTCAATCCGCCACGGTTGCGAATCCAGTTCCGCACCCCGGCGGGATAGGCCTGAAGCACCAGTTCGGACGCTTCCGGCTCCGCATACATTCTGCCGCGCCGGTCGATCGACCGCGCGGCGTGAAATCCCAGCACCGCGCGGCGCGTCACGCAGATGCGCGCGCTCGGCACCATGCTCAGCACCAGCGTGCAGGCCGAGAGGCACGGCCCATCGATTACGACGCGCTCGCCGGAAGCACGCACGCGCTCGAACAGGTCGAGGAACGGACCGACCTGTCCACCCGGACTTGCCAGGATGCGTATCTCGGATCGCGCCGAAGGCGCGGCGAGCGCGCACAACAGGACAACGAGCCAGACTGTTCCAAGTGTCTTGAGGATTGGCGTTCGCACCATTGGTCATGTCTTTTGGGGCACGTTGACTGGATCAGATTATCCGTTGACTGGATCAGATTATCAACGGCGGATCGGGTGGCAAGGTTCCGTCATGTGTCCGCGCCCGAAACGCCGGCTTCGGCAAAGGTCGCCATCCCGGCATGACAGGCGAGGGCCGCGCGCAATATGACGATGGCGACACCCGCGCCGGAGGCTTCGCCGAGCCGCATATTGAGGTCAAGCATCGGTTCAAGACGAAGCTCCTTCAGCAAGGAGCGATGGCCGGACTCGGCCGACACATGCCCCGCGCGGCAGTGATCCAGAATCTCGATATTGAGGCGGGCGAGTGGCAGAACCGCGGCAGTCGCAACAAAGCCATCGAGCAGCACGGGAATTCGATGATGGCGCGCCGCGAGGATCGCGCCGGCGATCCCGGCGAGTTCGCGTCCGCCGAACGCGGCGGCTGCTGCGAGCGGATCGCCAAGGACGGCGCGGTGATGATCGAGCGCCATCTCGATCGCCGCGCGCTTGCGCGAAAGCCCGGCATCGTCGACGCCGGTGCCACGGCCGGCCCAGCGCGCGCCGCCGCCGCCGAGCAAAGCCGCGCACAACATGGCCGCCGTCGTGGTGTTGGCGATGCCCATCTCGCCGACCACGAGCAGATCGCAGTCGGCCGGTACGGTCCGGAATCCGGTATCGATGGCATTTAGGAATTCGTCCGCGTCCATTGCCGGAGCTTGCGTGAAGTCGCGCGTCGGGCGGTCAAGCTCCATCGGGACCACCCGCAGGTCGGCGGCAGCGAGCCGCGCGATCTGGTTGATCGCCGCGCCGCCGCCGGCAAAATTCGCAACCATCTGTTCGGTGACCGCTTGCGGGTAAGCCGAGACGCCGCGCGCCGCCACGCCGTGGTTGCCGGCGAAGACGGTTATCGTCACGCGGTCCAGCCGGGGAATGGCGCGGCCCTGCCAATGCGCAAGCCAGACAGCCAATTCTTCCAGGCGACCAAGACTTCCCGGCGGCTTTGTCAGGATCTGCTGCCGGCGCGCGGCGGCCTCGGCGGCGCGCGTGTCGCCGCCGGGCATATCGCGACAGAAGGCGCGGATTTCGTCTAGACTGTCGAACTGCATGCGATTCCCTCATCGAGTCCGTCGCGAAGCCGCGATTGGCGAATTCTTTATCATGCCGGTTCTCTACCATGAATGACTGGTTCCACGATCTCAGGACCGCGGTCGCCTTTCTGACCCGGTTGCCGATGCCGCACCCGGACGGCGGGACGCCGGGGAATTTTGTTCGCGCGCACCGGATGTTTCCGCTCGTCGGCGCGGCCATTGGCGCGGCGGTGGGCCTGTTCTGCCTCGCGTTGCGCGCCGTCGGTCTACCTGATCTCGCCGCAGCCGCATTGGCGTTGGGCGCGAGCGCGCTGCTCACCGGCGGGCTGCACGAGGATGGCCTTGCCGATGTTGCCGATGGTTTCGGCGGCGGCCGCGACGTCGCGGCGAAACTGGAAATCATGCGCGACAGCCGGCTCGGCACCTATGGCGCGCTGATCCTGATGGTGAGCTTCGTCGCCAAACTCTCCGCGCTCGCCGCATTGCCGGATCGATATGTCGTGCAGAGCCTGATCGCGGCGCATGCGCTCGCGCGTGGCGTGCTGCCGTTCATGGCGATGAGCCTTGCTTACGCGCGCAATGATGGGTTGGCCGCCAATGCCGGTCGGCCGGATTCCCCGACGGCCCTGACCGCGGGCGCGTTGGCGCTGGTTATTGCTCTGATCGCCTTGCCGTGGCGCGACGCGCTGGGTGCGGCGATTGCGGCCGCGGCCTGCGCGGTCGGCATGGGATGGCTCGCGCAACGACAGATCGGCGGCCAGACCGGCGATGTGCTCGGGGGTGCCGAGCAGCTTGGCGAGACCGCGATCCTGCTGCTGCTCGCCGCGCGGTTCGGTTAGCGATGACCACCGAGACAAATCTCTGGCTGATCCGGCACGCGCCGGTCGATGGACCGCGCGGCGTCATTCACGGTCCGGATGCGCCGGCCGATACAGGCGACACGGCTGCATTCGCCGCGCTCGAGGCGAGATTGCCCGCGAACGCTTTTGCGATTTGCAGCCCGGCGCGGCGCACGAGGGAAACCGCTGCAGCACTGGGACTCAGGGCGGTCGTGCAAAACACCTTGCGCGAACAGGATTTCGGGGCGTGGACGGGACGGCGTCACAATGATCTTGTGAGTGAACTCGGCGATGTCTACCGCGATTTCTGGAGGTCGCCGGCGGAGAACCACCCGCCGGGCGGAGAAAGTTTTGTCGATCAGATCGGCCGCACCGCCGACGGGCTTGCGACATTGCCGGCGGGCGATGTCGTGCTGGTCGTGCATTCGGGCACGATCCGCGCGGTGCTCGCCATCGCGCTCGATCTTTCTCCCGATGCCGCGCTGCGCTTTGTGATCGACCCGCTGTCCCTGACGCAGATCGATCGTCTCGACAAGGGCTGGCGTATCGTTGCGGTTAACCGGCGCGGGTAGCGTCAAGGATTGCGGACGCGAAAAGAAGGTGAGGGTTGCGTGCGCGACGAAGCCTCACCCGTTTCGTCGGGCGCCGCGCAGTGTCGGCAGTCCGATGCCGGCCGCGTCGAAGCCGCCATCGACGGCAAGAATTTGCCCGGTGATGTAGCTTGCGCGATCGCTGCACAGAAAGAACACGGCTTCCGCCAGTTCCTCCTCGAGGCCGTAACGGTTGAGCGGGATCGCGTCGTGATAGTCGGCGCGGATTTCCGGGGTGTGGACTTGCTTGGCCATCGCGGTGTCGACCGGGCCGGGCGCCACGCCGTTGACGCGGATGCCGAGGCAAGCCAGTTCGACCGCGAGCTGCTTGGTCAGATGCGCGAGCCCGGCCTTGCTGGTGCCGTAGGCCGAGCGAAGCGTGGAGGCGCGCACGGCGGAGATGGACGTGATGTTGACGATCGCGCCGCCGCCGTGCTCGCGCATCAACGGCACGGCAGCCTTGGTGCACAGAAACGGTCCAGTGAGATTGACCTCGAGCACGCGGCTCCAATCCGCCTCGGAGGTCTCCAAAAGTGGCGCGAATACCGCGATCCCGGCATTGTTGATCAGCGCATCGAGCCGGCCGAAGCGCCGCTCGATTGCCGCAAATGCGCTCCCTACCGCATTGGCGTCGGAGACGTCGCAGGTCAGTGCGAGGGTGCGCGGCGTCGCCAGCGCTTCCACGCTCTCGCTCAAGAGTTTGCCCTCGATGTCGAGCAACGCCACGTTCCAGCCCTCGGCGAGGAAACGCTTTGCGGTCGCAAGCCCGATACCGCGCGCGGCGCCCGTCACCAAAGCGACTTTTTGCAAGGGGGTATTCATCGCGGTTCCGTCGCCTTTTATTGCCGCCTTGTCTCTAGCACGGATGGCGGGCGTCTGCTTTGCTGGCCATATCAGACGGACAAAAGGTGCGAATGCAATGAAGGTCAATGATCCCTTGGATATCCCGACCGAACAATGGCGACCGGGTGTGGAGACCCGCATGCTCGTCTCCGCCCGCAACGGAGCGACGCAATTGTGCATGTTCGAACAATGGGTCGCGCCTGGAAACGGCGCCCCGACCCATTCGCACCCCGTCGAGGAGGTTTTGACGGTGCGCGCGGGCGAAGCGGAAATGTGGCTCGATCAGGAGAGGGTGATTGTGAAGGCCGGCCAGTCGCTGATCGTGCCCGCGGGGAGCGCGCACGGCTTTCGCAACTCCGGCAATATCATGCTGCATCTTCACGCGGTGCTTGCGTCTTCCGTATTCGAGGCGATGCCTGAAGGCGCGACCGAGGCGGTGCGCCGGTGGACGTGATGCTGCGTCACGAGCCGGCAGACTGACCCGCATTGACGTCTATTTCGGCGCCACCTATCAGATTGAGGCCTTCGTGAGACAGCAAGAAAATGAGACCGGAGTATTGCAGTGATGTCGACGACCAGCGCGAGTGGACCTTTGAAAAAGCGGCTTGACCGCGTGCACGAGGCCATGACCGGCCACGTCGAAAGCGGCGACGTTCCCGGCCTGGTGACGCTGGTGAGCCAGAATGGTGAAGTTCACGTCGACACGATCGGCCGCCTCGCCTTCGATGGTCCTTTGATGACGCGCGACTCGATTTTTCGCGTCACGTCGATGACCAAGCCGATCACCGCGGCCGCTGCGATGGTTCTGGTCGAGGAGGGCAAATTGCAGCTCGATGATCCCGTCGATCGATGGTTGCCGGAATTGGCCAATCGCAAGGTGCTGCTTTCGATCGATGCACTGATCCATCAGACGGTGCCTGCAAGACGCGCGATCACGCTTCGCGATCTGCTCACGTTCCGGTGCGGTTACGGCATGATTCCAGTGTTTCCGGATCGTTATCCGATCCAAAGGGCTATGGCGGAGGCAGGGCTCGCACCGGGACCGGTGTTTCCGTCCTTTCCGCCCGACGAGCTGATGCGGCGGTACGGCAGCCTGCCGTTGATCTATCAGCCGGGAGAGCGCTGGCTCTATAACGCGGGAACAGAGATCCTTGGCGTCCTCATTGCTCGGGTGAGCGGTACGACGTTCGGAGAATTCCTGCGCGATCGCATCTTTGCGCCACTGGGTATGAAGGATACCGCCTTCTACGTGCCCAAGGACAAGCATCATCGGTTTGCGACCACCTATGCCCGCGATCCGGAGATGCAAAAGCTCAGGGTCTTCGATCCGCCGGTGACAGGCAAATTCTCAAGCCCGCCCGTCTTTGAGAACGGCAGTGCAGGGTTGGTCTCGACGGCTGATGACTTTAATGCGTTCGCACAGATGATGTTGAACAGCGGCACCTTGGGAAGTGCGCGCATTCTGTCGAAAGCATCGGTGGAACTGATGACGACGAACCACATTTCGGCGGATGAAAAACGCGAATCCCAATTGTTTCTCGGCAACACCAGGGGATGGGGATTCGGAATGTCGGTCTTCAGAAACCTCAACGATGGCGATACTACGCGCGGCCGGTTCGGCTGGGACGGTGGCTATGGTACATCGTGGTATTCGGACCCGGCCGAGCAGCTCACCGGCATTCTGCTCACCCAGCGGATGATGGACTCGCCGCAGCCGCCACGGGTGTTGGTGGATTTCTGGACCTCGCTCTATCCGGCCAATGCCGATTAGGGCGCGGCGATTTTCGCTGGTCGGCCGCGAACCTTACCTCGGAAATAATTCCGCAGGCCTTGTCGGTGCCGCAAAATCCCGATCGTCTTTTCCAAGAGCGGCGGCTCGTCCGGGGCCGGTCGATGGAACAGGGAACGGAGATTTTTGATGCGATTCATGATGCTGATGATCCCCAGGGGTTACGAGACGGCCGCGCCCGGCACCATGCCGCCCGCGGAGGCGGTCGCTGCGATGATGAAATACAATGAGGCGCTGAAGGAGGCCGGCATTCTGATTACGCTGGACGGGCTGCACCCACCTTCGATGGGCGCGCGGGTTTCGTTCGAGGGTGGCAAGCCGGTCGTGACCGACGGCCCGTTTACCGAATCGAAGGAAGTGCTGGGCGGTTACTGGATGGTCGACGTGAAATCGCTGGACGAGGCGATCGCCTGGGCCAAACGCTGCCCTGCTTCCAACAATGAAATCATCGAAATCCGCCAGGTTCAGGAAATGGCGGACTTCCCGCCCGACATCCAGGAAGTGGTAAGCGGTTTTGCCGATTTGCAAGCCAAGTCCGGGCGTTAACCTTGGTAAATTTAGTGACCTTCGCGACCGGCTCATGTAAAAGCCTTTCACATGAGCTGGCGCAAAGAACAGGGCCGCACCGAGCGCGGCTATCACCATGGCAATCTGAAAGAGGCGCTGCTGCAGGCGGCGTTGGGCTTGATTGCGGAAAAAGGCGCGGCCGGCTTCACCTTTGCCGATGCGGCGCGGATGGCGGGGGTCAGCCCGGCTGCGCCATACCGGCATTTTCGCGACCGCGACGAATTGCTTTCGAGCATCGCCCAGCGTGGCTTCGAGCAATTCGAATCGGTGCTGTCGCAAGCCTGGGATGATGGCCGTCCGGATACCGTCACGGCCTTCGAGCGGGTCGGCAAGGCCTACCTCGCCTTCGCCCGCGAGGAGCCTGCGTTTTATTCGGCGATGTTCGAATCCGGGCTTCCCGTCGATGTTAGCCCAGCATTACAGGCAGCAGCCGAGCGCGCCTTCGCCGTGATCAGAGCGGCGGCCGAACGTCTTGCGGCGCTCGCGCCGGCTGGCACGCCTCGGCCTCCTGCGTTGATGATGGCGCTGCATATCTGGTCGATGTCGCACGGCGTTGCCTCATTGTTTGCGCGCGGCGACGCGGCGCGACGCAAGCTGCCGATGACGGCGGAGGACCTCCTTGAAGCCGAAGTGCTGATTTATCTGCGCGGGCTCGGTTTCCCGACCGACCGCAGACCGTCCAGCCAGGATGCGGCGGGTCAAAAGCCGGCGGGCCAGCCATCCGATCGGCCGCCGGGCCCCTGGGGCAGCCCAAAATAATTTGGCGGGCACGGCTTGCACCCGGCTTGACAAAAATGCGGGATGGTTTACCTATGTAAATGTTATTTACATTCACAACGGCGTCAATGCCGTCATGGAGAGGGAAATGGCCTACACCGCAGATGTCAATCGATGGCGCGGCCCCGCTGAAGAACCCTACCGCCCCCATATGCTCGATTCGCCATGGCACCCCGGCTGGATCGCCGTCACAGTGCTTGGCTTCATTATTTGGTGGCCGATCGGCCTCGCCCTTCTCTTTTTCACACTCGGGAGCAGAAAAATGGGTTGCTGGACTCACCAAGACCGCTGGGCGAACAAGATGGAGCGGATGCAGTACAAGATGGAGCGGATGCGCAATCGGATGGAGCGCCGCGGCTTCCCGTTCGGCACTCCGTCCAGCGGCAACCGCGCCTTTGACGAATACCGCATGGAGACGCTGCGTCGCCTCGAGGAAGAGCAGACCGAGTTTCGCGATTTCCTCGATCGCCTGCGTCACGCCAAGGACAAGGAAGAGTTCGACCAGTTCATGGCACAGCACCGCTCCCGTCCGACACCTCCGTCCGACGGTCAGCCGCAGGCCTGAGATTTGAAAGCCTGGCCTCAGGCGTAGTGCCCCAACGACCCTGATGGCGATAGAGCCGCCCGTTTGCGAAAGCTGACGGGCGGTTTTCCATTTCGGCCCAACCCATTCCGGCCCTAAAGCGGCCCATTCCGGGCGGTTTTCCGGCCTTCCCGACCGGCATTTCCGGCAACCAAAATCTCCTTTGGTAACCAGACGTTAACCATGATTAGCGTCTGGTTAGTGGCGTAAGGACGCGCGGATAGCCCTCGTTTTGACACGTTGGCAGGGGATGCAAGCCTCGGCTTTTGGACGGGCCTCCCATGTGACCCAACAGGCTCCCGCGCTGGCGCTTACCGCCGCGCTTTTCATGCGGCTGTGCAACCGGCAGCCATTGCACCCGAAGCATTTGGCTCCCAGAGGATTTGGGAAACTTGCGTTGAGAGGACATCGCTTATGAATCCGGCCGACGTGGCGCAGGCTGCCTTGCCGCTTCCATCCGCTGACGTCTCGCTGATCGCCCTGTTTTGGCAGGCTCACTGGATCGTGAAAGCGGTCATGCTGGGGCTGCTTGCCTGTTCCATCTGGGTCTGGGCGATCGCGATCGACAAGATCATCCTCTACTCGCGCACCAAACGCGCCATGGATCGTTTCGAGCAGGCGTTCTGGTCCGGCCAATCGATCGAGGAACTCTATCGCTCGCTCTCGGCCAAGCCGACGCAATCGATGGCGGCCTGTTTCGTTGCGGCCATGCGGGAGTGGAAACGCTCGTTTGAGAGCCACGCGCGATCCTTTGCGGGCCTCCAGATGCGGATCGAAAAGGTCATGAATGTCTCGATCGCCCGCGAAATCGAGCGGCTGGAACGCCGGCTCCTGGTGCTGGCAACGGTCGGCTCGGCCGGGCCGTTTGTCGGGCTGTTCGGAACGGTCTGGGGCATCATGTCGAGCTTCCAGTCGATCGCAGCCTCCAAAAATACCTCGCTGGCGGTGGTGGCCCCGGGCATCGCGGAGGCGCTTTTTGCCACAGCTATCGGCCTTATCGCCGCCATTCCCGCGACTATCTTCTATAATAAGTTCACTTCCGAGGTGAATCGGCAGGCCCAGCGGCTTGAGGGGTTCGCCGACGAATTCTCAGCCATCCTGTCACGCCAGATCGACGAGCGTGCGTAAGGGTCGATATCGAGATAGTGTGAGCCCATTGTGAGCACCAGAACATGGCGATGAACATGGCAGGCTCGCCCGGCGGCGGACGCCGCGGCCGGCGCCGCGCGGTGATGGCGGAAATCAACGTCACGCCAATGGTGGACGTGATGCTGGTGTTGTTGATCATTTTTATGGTGTCCGCGCCGCTGCTGACGGTCGGCGTGCCGCTCGATCTGCCGCAGACCCAGGCCAAGAGCCTGGAGCAGGACAAGACGCCGTTGCAGCTTTCGGTCGACATCAAGGGGCGGGTATTCATCAACGACACCGAAGTCGCAATGAACGAATTGGTGCCGAAATTAAAAGCGATTACCGACGCCCGCGGAGGCCTGGACGAGCGTATATTCATGCGTGCGGACAAGAAGGCGGACTATGGAACCGTGGCGCGTGTGATGGGGCAGCTATCCGGCGCCGGGTTCAAGCGGCTGGCACTGGTCACCGAAGTGGAGCAGGGGTCCTAGAGCGGTGAAGGTCGACAAGACACTGGTTGCGTCGGTGGCCCTGCACGTCCTCGTGATCGGGTGGGGAGTGGTGTCGTTCTCCTCCAAGGTGTTCGAATCGGTGCCGGAGGAGACCCTGCCGGTTGACATCATTTCCGCCGATCAGCTTGCCAAGGTCACCGCCGGCATGAAGTCCGGCAAAAAGGAAAACCCCAAGCCGCTGGTCGAGAAGCTCGCCGAGGCGAAGCCCGTCGATGACGCCGTCGGCAAGATCACCGAAAAGCCGCCGGTCGTCACCGACACCACGCCGCCGCCTCAGCCGAAGGTCGAGGAAAAGCCGGTCGAGAAAAAGCCCGATCCGCCGAAGCCGGTCGCCGAAAGCAAGCCGAAGGTCGAGGAAAAGCCGATCGAGAAGAAGCCGGATCCCCCCAAGGTCGATCCGATCGCGGACGCTTTGAAAAAGGAAGAGAAGAAGCCGCCGCCGAAGCCGCAGGTCCAGGCCACGACAGCGCCGCCGCAACCGCAAAAGCCCAAGGAACGTACCTTCGACCAGTCGAAGATTGCGGCTCTGCTCGACAAGCGCGAGCCGTCCCGGCAGGCCGCAGCGGGCGATACGCTGAATTCCAATGCGGCCCTTGGCCTGTCCAAGGGCAAGGCTTCCGACAATTCCGCCACCTGGGGCTCGATGTTCCAGTCCCAGGTCGAGCGCTGCTGGAAGAAACCCTATGGCGGGATCGAGAGCCAGAATCCGGAGGCCGCTTTCACCATCAGGCTGAAGCGCGATGGCACGCTTGAGGGGATGCCGGTTCCCGAGGGAACGCCCGCGACACCGTATTTGCGCGTCTACCAGGAGAGCGCCTTGCGCGCGATCATCGAATGCCAGCCGTATAATCTGCCGGCGGCCTATTTCGAGGAGTGGAAATACTTTGCGCCGGTATTCACCGAACGAAAAATCTGAAGTCGATCGCCGACCGCAATCCGCGTACATGAAATGAAACCCCGCAAATGACCGACAAAGATCAATCGCTCAAGATGCCGTTCCGTGTCAGCCGCCGGCAGCTTGTTTCCATGGCGGCGCTCGGCGTGCTGGCGGGTGGTTCCCTCCGCAGGGCCTTCGCGCAGGCGCCGAAGCGGATCATCGTTCCCGAGGGCGATTTCGCGCCGTTGCCGATCGCGATTCCCAATTTCGTCGCCGGCGCCCCGACCGATGGCGAGGTCAGTATCGGTGTGACCCAGGTCATCACCGGCAATCTCAAGCGCAGCGGACTGTTCGCACCGATCGATCAGGCCGCCTATATCGACAAAGTCGTCAACATCGACGCGGCGCCGCAATTTGCGAACTGGAAGACGATCAACGCGCAGGCGCTGGTGACCGGCCGCATGACCCGCCAGCCCGACGGCCGCCTCAAGGCCGAATTCCGCTTGTGGGACGTTGCCACCGGCCAGCAACTTGCGGGCCAGCAATATTTTACTTCGCCGGAATACTGGCGCCGGATCGCGCACATCATCTCCGACCAGATCTATGAGCGTCTGACCGGCGAGAAGGGCTATTTCGACAGCCGCGTGGTCTTCGTCGATGAAACCGGCGCCAAGGAACGGCGCGTCAAGCGGCTTGCGTTGATGGATCAGGACGGCGCCAACGTCCGCTATTTGACCCGCGGCAGCGATCTGGTGCTGACGCCGCGCTTTTCGCCCTCGACCCAGGAAATCACCTACATGGAATTCGGTCAGGGCGACCCGCGCGTCTATCTGCTCAATATCGAGACCGGACAGCGCGAGATCGTCGGTAATTTTCCCGGCATGTCATTTTCGCCGCGCTTTTCGCCCGACGGCCAGCGGGTGATCATGAGCCTGCAACAGGGCGGCAATTCGAACCTGTTCGTGATGGATCTGCGGTCGAAATCGACCACCCGCCTCACCGATACGCCTGCGATCGATACCTCGCCTTCCTATGCGCCCGACGGAACCCGTATCTGTTTCGAATCCGACCGTGGCGGAAAGCCGCAGATCTATGTGATGCCGGCGACGGGTGGTCCCGGCCAGCGCATCTCCTTTGGCGAGGGCAGCTACTCCACGCCGGTGTGGTCACCGCGCGGCGACTACATCGCCTTCACCAAGCAGGGCGGTGGACAATTCTCCATCGGCATCATGAAACCCGACGGCTCGGGCGAGCGGATTCTCACCTCCGGGTTCCACAATGAAGGACCGACCTTTGCGCCCAACGGACGGGTCCTGATGTTCTTCCGCGATCCCGGCGGCAATGGCGGCCCTTCGCTGTTCACGGTGGATATTTCCGGGCGCAACGAGCAGCGGGTTCCAACCCCCGGATTCGCGTCCGATCCGGCGTGGTCGCCGCTGCTGTCGTAAGGCTGCGATTGCGATCGCGGACCGGCTGCAATTTTGGCCCGGCAAACCTTGCCTAGCCTGCTGATTTAGCGGGCATATTCTCGCTTTCCCGGGCAAAAGAAAACGGCCCGGTAACGATGTTCCCTCAGAAAGACTTCATCAGCGGCGGGTAAAACTCCGCCGGCAAAGGACGCGTGCGCACGATGCAGTTGGTGAACCACCCAACACAACCAGATCAGAAGATGTCTCCGGCGATCAACGCCGCGCTGGTGGATTCGCTTTTCATGAACCCGGCGCCGATGGTCTTCGGCGCCTTCGGGCCTGCGATCGCCGGCGCCGTCATTGCAAGCGTCACCGGTGATATCCTCAGCTGGCTGTGTGTGCCGCTCTTCATCGTCGTGGGCGTGGCACGCGCGCTCCAGATGTACCGCTACAAGCAACGCAATTCTCCGCTGACCACAACCGAAGCGGTGATCTGGGAAGAGCGCTACAAGCTCGGGGCCTTCGCCTACGGCATCGTGCTCGGCCTATGGGTCTGCGTGGTTCTGCTGCGGACCTCCGATCCGGCCGCGCACATGCTCTGCATCACAACGGTGGTGGCCTACACCTCCGCGGGCGTGGGACGCACCTTTGGCCGGCCGCGAATCTTCCACATCATGCTTCTTTTGGCCTGCGGGCCCATGATCGTCTCGCTGATGCTGGCCGGCGGGATCTATCATTTTGCGCTTGCTCTCCTCAGTCTGGTTTTCTTCACCGCAATTCAAAGCATCACCACAAGCCTGCAGCGCATCTATTTGAACGCCTGGATTGCCAGGGAGCGCGAGGCCGCGCTCGCCGGCCAATTCGACACCGCGTTGAACAACATGCCGCATGGCCTGTGCATGTTCACCGCCGACGGTCGCCTTGCGGTGATGAACCACCGCTTCAGCTCGATGATGAGCCTGTCTGACGATCTCATGCGTAGCCGCGCGAGCGCGTCGAAGATCGTCGACGCCTGTGTCGGCGCCGGCTCGGTATCGGCGGCGAGCGGAAAGATTATCCTTTCGGAAATCGAGGATTCGCAGGCAAGAGACATCATCACGACCGATCCCGACCCGGTCAGGGGCCGGTCGCTGTCGTGGACGTTCCAGCCGATGGCAGGCGGCGGCGCGGTCGTGCTGCTCGAAGACATCACCGAACGGCGCAATGCGGAAGCCCGGATCACGCATCTGGCGCGGTTCGACGAACTGACGGGCCTCCCGAACCGGGTCAATTTCCGCGACGAGATCGAACATCTGCTGGCAGTCCCGCACAATGCCGGACAGCTGTCGGCGTTGCTGTTCGTCGACCTCGATCAATTCAAGCAGGTCAACGACACGCTGGGGCATCCCTGCGGCGATCAGCTGTTGTGTGCGGTCGCCGAGCGGCTGCGCGCGATGCTGCGCCCGGAGGACTTCGTGGCGCGGTTCGGCGGCGACGAGTTCGTGGTGTTCCAGCAGAACATCAAATCGCCGGACGAGGCGGCCATTCTTGCCCGCCGCATCGTCGATCATCTGAGCGAGCGTTACAAGATCGACAATCACCTGGTTGAGATCGGCGCCAGCGTCGGCATCGCGATGACGTTGCCGGCGGGCATCAGCGCCGACACGATCCTGAAGAACGCGGACATGGCGCTGTATCGCGCCAAGGCGGATGGCCGCGGTACCTTCTGCTTCTTCCGCGAAGAAATGGCGCAGACCGTCGAGGCGCGGCGTATCCTCGAACTCGACCTGCGCAGGGCGCTGGCGAGCGAGGAATTCGAGCTTTTCTATCAGCCGCTCGTCAATCTGCAGTCGGGGAAAATATCGACCTGCGAAGCATTGCTGCGATGGAACCACCCGGTGCGCGGTACGGTTTCGCCGATCGACATCATTCCGGTTGCCGAGGACATGGGGATGATCGTCGACCTCGGTCGCTGGATCCTGCGCAAGGCGTGCATGGAGTGCATGCAATGGCCGGAAGCCGTCAGTGTCGCGGTCAATTTTTCGCCGCAGCAGTTCCATCAGCGCGACGTGCTGAGCGAAATCCGTTACGCGCTCGATGTTTCCGGATTGCCCGCCAATCGCCTTGAAATCGAGATCACCGAATCGTCGCTGCTGCGTAACACTCAATTGACCCATGACGTGCTCGCGCAATTGCGCGAGCTCGGCGTGCGCATATCACTCGACGATTTTGGCACCGGCTATTCAAGTCTCAGCTATCTGCATAATTTCCCGCTGCAGAAGGTGAAGATCGACCGCTCGTTCCTGGAGGGGATCGACACCGATCGTCCGCTGAGGCTGTTGCGCGGCGTGGCACGGCTTTCTGCCGACCTCGGCATGTCGGTCGTGGTCGAAGGCATTGAAACCAACGAGCAGCTGGAACTGATCAACGCCGACGGTACGGTGACCGAGGCCCAGGGTTATCTGTTCAGCCGCCCGGTGCCGGCCGCGCGGGTCCGCCAGCTCTTGAACGCCTCCCACGGCCGCCGGCCGGACGAAGAAGAATTCGTTCCTTCGCGATCGATCGCCTGAGGTCTTTTCGCGCCTCCAGACTCTCCCGCACGAAAATTTATTCCCGCCGGACTGCAAGTCTTAATTAGCCTTTGTGATTAACCCTAATAGCTCGATTGTTTTGCACTTGCGATAAGAAAGAATTAACCTTCTGGTTGTTGTCGGCGGGCGTGTGTAGGGGGCGTGGTTGAGTTCAGTTCAAGAGACAAGAAACGGACCTTTGGAGCGTAAGATCGAACTGCTTGACCAAGTCGACTACCGCTTGGCTGAGACCGAGGAAGAAAGGGACGAAATCTATCGTTTGCGCTATCGCGCCTACCTCCATGAAGGGGCAATCGAACCCAATCGCGACCGCAAGATTACGGACCGCTTCGACAATCTTCCGAACTCCTGGATCTTCGGCGTCTATTTTGAGGGCATGCTCGCCAGCTCGCTGCGGGTCAGCGTCGCGTCCCCGGAATGGCCTGATACCCCTTCCATGAGTGTCTTTCCCGACATTCTGGGGGCGGAACTGGCGAAGGGAAAGGTCATGGTCGACCCGACCCGCTTTGTTGCCGAACCGGCGCGGGCCAAGCGCATTCCGGAATTGCCGTATTTGACCTTACGGCTCGCTTACGTCGCCTGCGAATATTTTCACGCAGATGTCGGCCTTGCCTCGGTGCGGGCCGAACACCAGGCGTTCTACAAGCGCGTCTTCCTGCATACGATTTCGCCACCGCGCGAATACCCGACCCTGACCAAGCCGATCTGCCTGATGGCGATCGATTTCCCGAGCATGCGCGAGAAGGTCTTTGCCCGGTACCCGTTCCTGCGCTCGAGCTTTTTCGAGCGGCGCATGCTGTTCGAGCGCCACAGCGACCGGCTGTCCCCCGTGGTGAAACTGCCGGAGTTCCCGTTCGAGCGTGCCTCCGTCGTACCCCGATCCTGAGGCGCCAAGGGCGGTCAGCCGCGCGCGACTCACGTGCCGGCCAGGGCCCGCTGCGCGGACTTTTTCGCGCAATGTAATCCCCGCGGATCGCCTTGAAAACGCGATATAATCGCCGCGTCAGCTTTGCCTTCACCCTCGTGCCACATTTACAACCCATTAACTATCGCGGTTGCTTTTCGCCGTTTGGTGGCATTTGATCGGGTTTGGCAACGTCCCCTCAAGGTTGACGGAACGTTCGCTTAACCATCGCCCTGTAGACCGGATAACAGTCGAAAACGTGAGCGTGGAGGCTCCGGAATGAAACATCCTATGCGCATCCTCCAGGGACTTAAGCTCGCCGCGGTGCTCGCGGTGGCGCTGTCGATGGGCGCCTGTGCGAAGAACCCGCTTGCCGATGGCGCGATGGCCAGCGCGGCCACGCCGGGCAGCCAGCAGGATTTCGTGGTCAACGTTGGTGACCGTGTCTTCTTCGAGAGCGACCAGACCGAATTGTCGCCGCAGGCGATCACGACCCTGGAGAAGCAGGCGCAGTGGCTGCAAACGTATAACCGCTATAGCTTTACCATTGAAGGCCATGCCGATGAGCGCGGCACCCGCGAGTACAACATTGCACTCGGCGCCCGACGCGCCCAGTCGGTACGTACCTTCCTCGCCTCGCGCGGTATCGATCCCTCGCGGATGCGGACGATCTCCTACGGCAAGGAGCGCCCGGTCGCGGTTTGTAACGATATCTCCTGCTGGTCGCAGAACCGCCGCGCGGTCACGGTGTTGAACGCCAGTTCGTAAGGTCGTTCATCTTCGAAAGGTTTGTCGCCGGCGCCCGCCCTGGGCGCCGGTTTGTTTTAGGTGCCGGCGGAAAGGCCGGGGGCGGCTTTTGCGCAATTGTCTCAGTCACATTTTTGGCGTACTCCCTCCCTCAATGTGAAGCGTCTTCGCGCTCACGTCGATTTCGTTCGTCAGGCCAGAATGTCATCCAGATTTCATAACCTTACGCGCGCCGCGGCGTTGTCCGCGACGCTCGGCCTGTGCGTGCTCGGATTGTGCTCGCAGGCCTTGGCGCAGTCTGAAGATGTCGACCCGGAGGTCCGGATTCAGCAGCTTGAAAATCGGCTGCGGCAACTCACCGGGCAGAACGAAGAACTGCAATACCGGAACCGGCAGCTCGAAGAACGTCTGAGATTGCTTCAGGAAGGCGCCCAGGCGGCTCCCGGCGGACCGCCGGCCGCCGTTCAGCCAAACACGGCCGCGCTGCCTCCGGTGCAGCCGACCCCCGGCCTTCGACCGCCGCAGCCGCAGGCGGGCTACGAGCCGCAGGTCGGCGCTCCGGCCCCCATTGTCCAGGAACCTCCTGCGGCCTCCTCGCAGGGACGTCGCCGTGGCGATGCCTTCGATCCCAGCCAGAATCCGAACGCTCCCGGCGCCCCGCGTGCGCTTGGCGGTGGCCAGCTCCCGATTCCTGCCGAGGCGCCGATCGGCGCGCCCGGCGGGCGCGGCCCAGGCGAACCCCTTGACCTTGCGAATACCGCAGGCGCCGCAAATCCCGCAGGCGCTCTGCCGCCACCGCCGCCGCGCAACACCAACGCGACCGGCGCGCTCACCACCTTGCCGCCATCGGCAACGCCGAGGGATGAGTTCGACCTTGGCGTCGGCTATATCCAGCGCAAGGACTACGCACTTGCCGAAGAAACCATGCGCAACTTCGCCAAGAAATATCCGAGCGATCCTTTGATGGCGGATGCGCAATTCTGGTTGGGTGAGAGTTTCTTCCAGCGCCAGCTCTATCGCGACGCCGCCGAATCCTTTCTCGCGGTGACGACCAAGTTCGACAGGTCGGCAAAGGCCCCCGATGCCTTGCTGCGGCTCGGCCAGTCGCTGGCCGCCTTGAAGGAGAGAGAGGCCGCCTGCGCCGCGTTCGGCGAAGTGACGCGAAAATATCCGCGCGCCTCGAATAATATCAAGCAGGCCGTTGACCGTGAACAAAAGCGGGTGAAGTGCTCGATCCGAGCGAGTTGACTCATTCGTGTGTTCAGAATTCTCGTCATCGCGCTCTATCTTTTTGTTTGAGCATGATCTTTTTCGGAAAATCGGTATCCACTTTTCCGGATCATGCTTTAGGGCACGATGGCCGACTGCATCTACAGTTACTGACGTCGTTTTTTTGTTGCTAAGGTCTATCAACAGGCTTCGACATCAGCCGGCGGCAACATGGTCGAAGACGACAACTCCCCGATCTCGGCACCGCATGCGAAAGGTCTGTTCGCGGACTGGAAGCGCGCCCCCGCGATCGTTCTCGCCGTCTCCGGTGGGCCCGATTCCGTCGCGTTGATGTGGCTCGCGGCTCGCTGGCGCCGCGCGCTGTCCCGCGGACCGCGGCTGCTCGCCGTCACGGTCGATCACGGATTGCGCACTGATGCTGCCCGCGAGGCGCGCGCCGTCAAGCGGCTGGCGCGAGCGCTCGACGTGCCGCATCGGACAATGCGCTGGACCGGCGCCAAGCCCAAATCCGGCGTGCCGGCCGCCGCGCGTGAGGCGCGCTACCGCCTGCTCGCACAGGCGGCGCGGCAAAGCGGCGCCACGCATATCCTCACCGCGCACACAAGCGACGACCAGGCCGAAACGCTGCTGATGCGCTTGCTCCGCGGCAGCGGCATCGCCGGTCTCGCGGCGATGGCGCGGGAAACCGAGCGAGGGGGCGTGCGTCTTGCCCGTCCGTTTCTGAATGTTTCGAAATCGCAACTGATCGCGACGCTCAAAAAGGCAAACGTCGCATTCGCCGACGATCCGACCAACCGCGACATGAACTTTACCCGGCCCCGCATCCGCGCGTTGATGCCCGTGCTTGCGGCCGAAGGCGGCGATACCCGCAAGCTGGCGCGGCTGGCCTCACGGCTGTCTCGCGCCAATGCGGCAATCGAAATCCTGGCCGACGGCGCCGAGCGCTATCTGGCTCTCAGGGATCGCCAGGCCGCATCGGCCGCCGGCGCCACGACTCAGAATCCGAAGACGTTGAATGCAAAAACCTTCGACGCAGGGGCATTCGCCGCGATGCCGGACGAAATCCGGTTGCGGCTGTTGCTGCGCGCGATCGGTCGGTTCGGTCATGAAGGACCGGCGGAACTCGGCAAGGTGGAAGCCTTGCTGTCGGCCCTGGATCTGGCGCTGTCGGAAGCGGGCGGTCGGCGCCGGCCTCGGCTCAAACAGACCCTTGCGGGCGCGCTGGTCAGCCTGATCGGCGATCGAATCAGCATCGCGCCGGCGCCACCCCGCCGCCGTCGGGCGGACTGAGCGACGCCTCTGTCACAAAGCGGCTTCGGGGTTCTTAACCACCCCTGAAAACACCCGCTCAGACGCCATGTTTTGAACCGGAATCGCGCTAAGATGAGTTAAATAGTCCTATGTGGTTCCCTTGGCAGCGACCGTGCCGGCACCTAGATTGTAACGCAGTCGCCTGGGGGGAGTCCCTCGCGCCTGCCCCAAGGAAATAAGGCCGCGATCCGCGCGACCACGAAGGAAGATCGATGAACGCCAATCTGCGCAATTTCGCCCTCTGGGTCATTATTGTCCTGCTGTTGTTGGCCTTGTTCACGCTCTTCCAGAACCCTGGTCAGCGCGCGTCCTCGCAGGACATCTCGTTCTCGCAGCTTTTGACCGAGGTCGATCAGAATCACGTTCGCGACGTCGTCATTCAGGGGCCGGAGATTCACGGCACCTTCACCAACGGCTCGAGCTTCCAGACCTATGCGCCGAATGACCCGACGCTGGTCTCGCGTCTGTATAACGGCAAGGTCTCGATCACCGCGAAGCCGCCCGGCGACAACGTGCCGTGGTTCGTGTCGCTGCTCGTTTCATGGCTGCCGTTCATCGCCCTTATCGGGGTGTGGATCTTTCTGTCGCGGCAGATGCAGGGCGGTGCCGGCAAGGCGATGGGCTTCGGCAAGTCGCGCGCCAAGATGCTGACCGAAGCGCACGGCCGCGTGACGTTTGAGGATGTCGCGGGTGTTGACGAGGCCAAGCAGGATTTGCAGGAGATCGTCGAATTCCTGCGCGACCCCGGCAAGTACCAGCGGCTCGGTGGGCGGATTCCGCGCGGCGTGCTCCTGGTCGGCCCTCCCGGTACCGGCAAAACGTTGATCGCGCGCGCTGTTGCCGGCGAAGCCAACGTTCCCTTCTTCACGATCTCGGGCTCGGACTTCGTCGAAATGTTCGTCGGTGTCGGCGCTTCCCGTGTCAGGGACATGTTCGAACAGGCCAAGAAGAATGCGCCCTGCATCATCTTCATCGATGAAATCGACGCGGTCGGCCGGCATCGCGGCGCTGGCCTCGGCGGCGGCAATGACGAGCGCGAGCAGACGCTGAACCAGTTGCTGGTCGAGATGGACGGCTTCGAGGCCAATGAGGGCGTGATCCTGATCGCGGCGACCAACCGACCCGACGTGCTCGATCCCGCGCTGTTGCGTCCGGGCCGTTTCGACCGTCAGGTCGTGGTTCCAAATCCGGATGTCGTCGGCCGCGAACAGATCCTCAAGGTTCATGTCCGCAAGGTGCCGCTCGCGCCGGACATCAACCTCAAGACCATCGCCCGCGGCACGCCCGGCTTCTCCGGCGCCGATCTGATGAACCTTGTCAACGAGGCCGCGCTGACCGCGGCACGGCGCAACAAGCGCATGGTGACGCAGGCCGAATTCGAGGAGGCCAAGGACAAGGTCATGATGGGCGCCGAGCGCAAGTCGCTGGTCATGACCGAGGAAGAGAAGATGCTGACCGCCTATCACGAGGGCGGCCACGCCATCGTCGGCCTCAACGTGATCGCGACCGATCCGATCCACAAGGCGACCATCATTCCCCGTGGCCGCGCGCTTGGCATGGTGATGCAACTGCCCGAACGCGACAAGCTGTCGATGTCGCTGGAGCAGATGACCTCTCGCCTTGCCATCATGATGGGTGGCCGCGTCGCCGAAGAACTGGTGTTCGGCCGCGAAAAGGTGACCTCCGGCGCTGCCTCCGATATCGAACAGGCCACGCGCCTGGCACGGATGATGGTGACGCGCTGGGGCCTCTCCGAAGAGCTCGGCGCGGTGTCCTATGGCGAGAATCAGGACGAGGTGTTCTTAGGGATGTCGGTGTCGCGCACGCAGAACGCCTCCGAGGCGACCGTGCAGAAGATCGACAGCGAGATCAGGCGTCTGGTCGAGGAAGGCTACAAGCAGGCAACCAAGATTCTGACCGAGAAGCGCGCCGATCTCGAGGCCCTGGCAAAGGGTCTGTTGGAATACGAGACCCTGACCGGCGACGAGATTCAGGACCTGCTCAAGGGCAAGAAACCGAACCGCGAGTCGGTGTTGGAGCCGACCGCGCCGCGTACCTCGGCAGTGCCGCCGGCCGGCAAGCCGCGCCCGCGCCCCGATCCGGATCCCGGACTGGAGCCTCAACCGCAGGCGTAACGGCGTCAAGGCGTCGGATGGCTGGTTATTCCGGCAAGCCGGTTGCGCAGAAGCTCGGCATCAAGCCGGGCTTTTGCATTCTTGTCGATGGCGCGCCTTCTGCTTATGGCGAGATCGTCGGCAAATTGCCGGCCGGTGTCACGGTCAAGACCGGACCGAAACCGCCCGTCGACATGGTGCATGTGTTCGCAACGCAAGCAGCCGGTCTTGCCGGCAAGCTGCGCCGTTACCGCACCGCCATCGCGCCGGATGGCGTGATCTGGGTGTCGTGGCCGAAGAAGGCCAGCGGCGTTGCGACCGATCTGACCGACATTGTCGTGCGCGACACCGCACTTCCCCTCGGCCTTGTCGATATCAAGGTGTGCGCGGTCGACGACATCTGGTCCGGGTTGAAGTTCGTGATTCCAAAAAACCAGCGATAGACGAAGGTGCAGGGACAAGTCGTTCGGCGCCCGACGCAACCTCCCGGCATTCCGGGGCGATACGAAGCATCGAATTACGATTTGCAGTTGCGCGTCGGACAATCCTGACATTGCGGAGCGAGGTTCCGGGTCTGGTCAGGAGCCTGTCATCGGGCGGCGCGAGCGCCGACCCGTTTGGATCATGCCGGAAATGACTGGTCCCTCTTGGCGCGGGACTTGCTTGAAATAATCTGCCAGTCTCCGTTGTCGAGCAAAGGAGCCGCCGATGTCAGGTCATTCGAATGCCTCGCCCGCTCTTTCCATCCCGGGTGCCGACCCGCGGCTCTATAACCACGACCTCGCGCCTGTCGCGCCCGCGGGACGAACCTGGGGCGTCTTCAGCATCTTCGCGATGTGGATGTCGGACGTGCACTCGGTCGGCGGCTATACCTTCGCGGCGAGCCTGTTCTTTCTTGGACTGACGGGGTGGGAGGTGCTGCTGGCGATGGTCGTCGGCATCACCGCGGTCTACTTCCTGATGAACCTGATCGGGCGCCCTTCGCTGAAATATGGCACGCCTTTTCCGGTCGTGGCGCGGATGTCGTTCGGTGTGATGGGCGCCAACGTCGCCGCTAGCCTGCGCGGCATCGTCGGCATCGTCTGGTATGGCGTGCAGACCTATTTCGCGTCCAAGGCCGTGCAGGCTCTTGTGCTGACATTTTATCCGGCCGCAGAAGCGTTCACGCATTCAGACTTTCTCGGTCTGTCGGCGTTGGGGTGGTTCTCCTTCCTGTTCATGTGGCTGTTTCAGCTTCTGATCTTCCTCAACGGCATGGAGACGATCCGCAAGTTCATCGATTTCTGCGGGCCCGTCGTCTACATCGTGATGTTCGCGCTGGCGATCTGGATCGTGGCGCAGACCGGCATATCCAGCCTTTCGCTGCAGCTCAGCCCGCGCGCGGAAGGCTCGGTGATCGGCCACATGGCGAATGCGGCGATGCTGATCGTTGCGTATTTCGCGGCACTGCTTCTCAATTTCGGCGATTTCTCCCGCTTCGCGGAGAGCGAGCGGGCGATGAAGGTCGGCAATTTTCTCGGGCTGCCGGTCAATTTCATCGTCTTCGCCATCATCACCGTCATCGTCACGGCGGGAACCGTCGATGTGTTCGGCGAGGCGATCATGGACCCCGTCGCCATCGTCAAGCGTATCGGCAATCCCTGGGTGGTGGCGCTTGGCGCCATCACCTTCATCGTCGCCACCATGGGCATCAATATCGTCGCCAACTTTGTTTCGCCGGCCTACGACATTTCCAACCTCTATCCGGAGAAGATCGACTTCCGCCTCGGCGGCCTGATCACCTCGATCCTGTCGGTGATGGTGTGCCCGTGGATTTTCGTCTCGAGCGCGCAGGCGATTACGATCTTTGTCGGCATCTTCGGCGCGGCGCTCGGCCCGATGTTCGGCATTATGGTGGCCGATTATTATGTGGTGAAGCGCCAGCACATCATCCTCGAAGATCTCTACACGCTGTCGCCGGCCGGTTCGCTCCATTTCGAGGGCGGCTGGAACCGGATGGCGCTGATTGCGCTCGCCGTCGCAGGCTCGATCTCGATCGGGCTGTCGCTGGCGGGCGCCTATGGCGTCATGGTCAATGTCGGGGATTGGGGATGGCTGATCGGCGCCACCCTCGGCGCGTTGCTGTACACCGTGCTGATGCGCCGCCACGAAGCGCCGTCGCTGTCGCGGCCCGGCGTCGTTGTTTGATAGCGCCTTACCGGCGGGCGAATTGACCACAAAAATCCCGACCGGGGTGGCCTAAACCTTAAGATTTCCTCAAGCCTGTCCGGCCTATTGCTGGAGGGGATGCGTGTCCGGTGACGGCTCGCAAGAGGACCTCGCATGGCTACTCCCGCATCTGCCCCGACAGTCGTCTCGACGCCCGGCGCGATCCCGCCCGCGCTGTTGATCATGTGCTTCGTACTGTGCCTCATCAACGCGTCGCTGCTTCAGAGCGGGTACGTCGCCCACTGGTGGATCTTCGACGAAAGCGGTCTCGGCATCCCGACCGATTTCGTCAATGTCTGGTCCGCCGGCCGCCTCGTGCTCGATGGTCATCCGGCTCTGGCCTATGACTGGGATATCCAGAAACAGGTTCAGGTCGCCGTCCTCGGTCAAAGCTACGAGGGCAACTTCGCCTGGCACTATCCGCCGCCGTTTCTGTTTGTCGCAGCCGTGCTCGCGCATTTTCCCTACGCGATCGCCTTTGCCGGCTGGGCCGCGGTCAGTTTCGTGCCCTACCTCGCCGTCATGTGCGCGATCGTCGGCCGCAACTTCGGTCTGCTGCTGGCAGCGGCGTTTCCGGTGGTGTTCACCAATGCGCTGGTCGGGCAGAATGGCTTTCTCACCGCATCGCTAGTCGGCGGCACGCTCGTTCTGATGCCGACGCGGCCGATCCTTTCGGGAATCTGTCTCGGGCTTTTGAGCTACAAGCCGCAATACGGATTGCTATTTCCGCTGGTGCTGGTCGCGGCGTCGCAGTGGAAGGTGTTCTTCACGGCCGGCACCGTTGCGGTCTTGATGGCCTCGCTGTCGTGGCTCGCCTTCGGCACCGAAAGCTGGCAGGCCTTCTTTCACTGGATGCCGATGTTCAGCCAGGCTTTCCTCACCGAGGGACGCGCCCCCTGGGGCAAGATGCAAAGCATCTTCGCGCTGGTTCGCTACTTCGGCGGCACCGAACAACTCGGCTGGATGTTTCAGTGGATCATGAGCGGCGCGGTCGCGGTCCTGCTGGCTTTGATGTGGCGCAGCCGCAGCGTCAGCTATCCCTTGAAGGCCGCAAGCCTTGCCGCCGGCGCGCTCTTGGTCACGCCCTATCTGTTTCTCTACGACCTGATGGTGCTGGCGATTGCGGTTGCGTTCCTGGTCCGCATCGGATTGGACGAGGGCTTTGCGCGTCATGAATTGCCGGCGCTCGGCCTCGTCGCCGCGCTCTTGATGATCTACCCGCTGCTCGGCGCGCCCACTGGCTTCGGTGCGACCCTTGTCGTCACCGCCTTGATTGCGTGGCGCGTGGGCCCGTGGCGGCGGAAGATGCAAGCGCCGTCACTGGCGGTCGCTGCGGCCGGTTAAGCCCCAATCATCCTATTTGGTTATTGTCATCCGGCCTGAATTGTAGTTCAGTTCTTGCAGTGGTTTGCCTTAGAGCATGATCCGGAAAAGTGGATACCGGTTTTCCGAAAAAGATCATGCTCAAACAAAAAGATAGAGCGCGATGACGAATTCGAGGAAAAGTCATCCCGCTCTAGACCGCCAAAAACTGAATAGGCGCATCAACGAGCTCTCTCTTGGGCCGGAGCGCGCTGTGGGACGGGAAACGCGCCATGGTCTACCGGCGGACCCATCAAGTCGTGAAACGCCTGGCCGCGCGTCGCAGCGCGATTCTGGCGGCGGCGCGTGATGCGGCTGCGGAGGGCGGCATGGCCGCGGTGCAGATCGCGCCCGTCGCGGTCCGCGCCAATGTCGCCGCCGGCACCGTCTACCGTTATTTCCCCTCCAAGGCCGATCTGATTTCCGAACTGATCGCCGAAGTCTCGCGCGACGAGCTGGCCGGGATCCGACGCGCCGCGGATGCGGCTCCCGGTCCGTCATCGGCGCTGGCGGCCGCCGTCACCACGGTGGCGGTGCATGTGCTGTCGCAGCGCAAGCTCGCCTGGGGGATCCTGGCCGAACCGGTCGATGTCGACGTCACCGCGTCGCGCCTGGCAAGTCGCCGTGAGATCGCCGGCGAGATCGCAAGCCGGATCGACGCGGCGGTTCGCGCCGGACATCTGCCCGTGCAGGACACGGCGCTGGCCGCGACCGCTTTGCTCGGCGCGCTGCATGAGGCCCTCGTTGGGCCGTTGGCGCCGGACAATCTGGATGATCCGGGCCGGCTGCGCGACGTCGTTCAAACCGTGACGCTGCTCGCGCTTCGCGCAGTCGGGGTGATGGACGCGCGCGCCCGCGGCCTTGTGGTGCAGGCGGTGCTGCCGGCCAAAGCGCTGGTCGGTGCATAGCGCAGAAGCGTCCTCGCGGCCTGCGGCCTTTGTGTCGTCCTCGTGAATTGACATATTCCGCCGCATTGATCGCATAGGAGGGCTCAATCGTTCATCCCAACCTGTGGAGCCTCGTATGACCACGACATCCGGATCGGCCAAATGGCAAGGCGGCATCAAGGACGGCAAGGGCGCGATCTCGACCAAGAGCGGTGCGCTTAAGGATTATCCATATGGCTTTGCCAGCCGCTTCGAGGGCAAGCCGGGTTCCAACCCGGAGGAGTTGATTGGAGCGGCGCATGCGGCCTGCTTCACAATGGCGTTGTCGCTGATCCTTGGCGAGGCCAAGCTCACCGCCGAGCAGATGGAGACCAAGGCCGACGTCACGCTTGAAAAAGTCGGCGATGGTTTTGCCATCACCTCGGTACATCTGGCGCTGAGTGCCAAAATCCCCGGCGCGGACAACGCGAAGCTTCAGGAACTCGCTGGTCTGGCGAAAGCCGGATGCCCGGTGTCGAAACTTTTCAACACCAAGATCACGATGGACGCGAAATTGCTCTGATGAGGAGCTGTCACTGCGGGGCGCGCGTCAGCGCGAACTACGATGTGCGATTGCACATCGTAGAATCTCGCGCCGTCACCTCTGGATTTCGGGTTCGAAGCCAGCGCTGCGCCCCGGAATGACGCCACTTTTCTAAATATCGGCGTCGCCGTCCGGGCCGACGGAGGCGATGCGCAGCATGTTGGTGGTTCCGGGCGCGCGGAGCGGCACACCCGCAACGATGATCACACGCTGTCCGGCTCTGGCAAACCCGTCGCGGAAGGCGATGCTGCCGGCCCGGCTGACCATGTCATCGAGATCCTTGGCGTCTTCCGCAACCACACAATGCACGCCCCAGACCGCGGACAGCTTTCGCCCGGTGGCGAGGTTCGGGGTGATCGCGACCACCGGCGGCTTGGGACGTTCGCGCGCGACCCGCAGCGCGGTTGATCCCGAGCTGGTCCAGCAAATGATCGCGCTTAGATCGAGCGTCTCGGCGATTTGCCGCGCGGCGTCGGCGATCGCATCGCCGACGGTCGGTTCCGGTTCCGCCCGCTGCGCATTGACCACGCCACGGTAGGTCGGGTCGCGCTCGACCTCCTCGCCGATGCGGTTCATGGTCGAGACCGCTTCAACCGGATATTTGCCGGCCGCCGATTCCGCCGACAGCATGATGGCGTCGGCTCCCTCATAGACCGCGGTCGCAACGTCGGAGACTTCGGCGCGGGTCGGCACCGGCGACTGGATCATCGATTCCAGCATCTGGGTGGCGATCACCACCGGCTTGCCGGCGCGTCGTGCCATTCGCGTCATTTGCTTTTGCAGGCTCGGCACCCGCTCCAGCGGCAGCTCGACGCCGAGATCGCCGCGCGCCACCATCAGCGCGTCGGACGCCTCAATGATTTCGGGGAGCCGATCGATCGCCTGCGGCTTTTCGATCTTGGCCATCACGGCGGCGCGGCCGCGGATCAGTTTCTTGGCCTCGACGACATCCTCGGCGCGCTGCACGAAGGAGAGCGCGATCCAATCGATCCCGGTCACGAGCGCGGCCTCGAGATCGGCGCGGTCCTTTGGCGTCATCGCGGAGACGGGGAGATCGGTATCAGGCAGGCTGACGCCCTTGCGGTCCGACATCCGGCCGCCGATCACGACGCGGGTGACGGCGCGCTCGGGGGAGGTTTCCTCGGCGATCAGGCGCACCTTGCCGTCGTCGAGCAGGAGCGCATGGCCGGGCCGGAGCGCCGCGAGAATTTCCGGGTGTGGAAGCTGGACGCGGGTGTTGTCACCGGGCGCCTTGTCGGAATCGAGAACGAAGCTCTGGCCGTTCTTGAGTTGCACCGCGCCCTCGGCGAATGAACCGAGCCTTAGCTTCGGCCCCTGCAAATCGACCAGAATGCCGATCGGACGGCCGTAGCTCGATTCGACATTGCGAATGGTCTTGACCAGATCCCGCATTTTGTCGTGCGGGGTGTGGCTCATATTGATACGGAACACGTCGGCTCCGGCCTCAAACAGGCGCCTGATCATGGCGCTGTCGGAAGAGGCCGGGCCAAGCGTTGCAAGGATCTTGATACGGCGCAAACGCCTCATGGCTTGCTTCCGGGCGCTGGCGGCAGACCAGTCGCGCCCGGAGGCAATCCGCCCGGCGAGTTGGACATGCCCGGAATGTTTCCGGCTCCGCCCGGTCCGATCGTGCCGGGAATACCAGGCACGCGCTGCGCGGGCTGTTCGTTGGTTTCGGTAAGCTGCACGGTCCAGGCGCGCTGCTCGCCGGTGTCGACCTCGAAGAATCCGGTCCGGTCGAACCCGCGCGCCAGGCAATTGTCGGCGCCCCTGATGGTGAACTCCTTGTCGCGCGAGCACATGAAAGCCTGTCCCGACCATTCGCCGCCGCGATCGTAATCGAGCGCGTAGATATAATAGAACCGCGCGACCAACGTGCCGCGCAGCAGCGTCTCGCAACTTCGCGAGGACACGTTCCACCAGCCTTCGGTGGTCCAGCCCTCAGCATCCTTGTAGCCGAGCGCAATCCCGACCCGGCTCGACGTGTTGTTGCAAAGACGAAAGTCGGCGCCGGCCGAACCGTTCCACAGGCAGGCGACGGCGAGCACCAGGGCCGGCATCAGGCCGGCCATGCGCCTTGGGAATGGGGCGTGACGGTGGGAATCTCGTTCGATCATTGCGCGAAGCTATATCAATTTATTGACGATTTCGCGTGAGCCCGCCGGGGCTGTCAACGGCCTTTGGGAGCATTTTCAGGCCATTGGGTAGCCCGTATTCTGCCCGCTTTGGGTTAATGTTTGGGTCGCGATATGGAAAAATCTGTGACAGTTTCCCACCTAATGGCGAGGATTTCTATTATTTGAGCATGATCCGTTCGGAAAACCGTATTTGCGCTAACGAGGCCCTGCGGTCCGGATCATGCCCAGCAAACAGCGAGAGCAGGTTATGGCGACTGACGACAAAACCAGAACGGAACTTGAAGCCGCCGTGTTTCGGCGCCTTGTCGAGCATCTGCGCTCCCGCACCGATGTTCAGAATATCGATCTGATGAATCTTGCTGGCTTCTGCCGTAACTGCCTGTCCAATTGGCTGAAGGAAGAGGCCGATGCCAAGGGCGTGACCATGAGCAAGGACGAAAGCCGGGAGGCGGTCTACGGCATGCCCTACGAGACCTGGAAGGCCACCTATCAGGGAACCGCCAGTCCCGAGCAGATCGCGGCGATGAAGAAGGTCCATCCCGGGCACTGATCATCCACCGTCCTTCCGGGATGGTGCGCTAGCACCATGCCTCAGATGTACAATTGCATATCGCAGTCGATTCGTTGCTTCGTCCCGGAATGACCGAGGAAACAGCGCGTCGGCTTTCTCCTGTGGGCGCGCTGTGGATGAGCGGCGATGCTGCCTTGACGGCAAGCGCGCCACTCTTGAGGGTCATTTTAAGGATGCGGTGCGTGATGAAGCGTGCGGCGCTTCCTCCGCCTCAACCCTTAGAGTTCAATTAGGAGTACCCGATGGCCACCTCCGCTGCCGCCGTCACGGAAGCCCCCGCGACGAAATTCGCAAAAGACCAGCTCAAGGCCATCATCGAGCGCATCGAGCGGCTGGAAGAAGAAAAGAAGACCATCTCCGACGATATCCGCGACGTCTATGCCGAAGCCAAGGGCAATGGCTTCGACGTCAAGGCGTTGCGCGCCATCGTGCGCCTGCGCAAGCAGGACGCCAACGAGCGGGCCGAGCAGGAGACGATCCTCGAGACCTATATGCAGGCGCTCGGAATGCTGTGACGGGCCGGCCGAGGCGGGGTTTCGGCCGCGCCCAAGCTTGGGTTAGGGCCCCTCATCTGTTAGACTTAGGGGGCAGGAACCGAAGAGATGGACGTGCCCGGACCAGAGCGCAGGCTCGCGGCGGTCCTCGCCGCCGACATGGTCGGCTACAGTCGGCTCATGGAGGTTGACGAGAGGGGAACGCTCGCGCGCCTCAAAACCCATCGGCTCGAACTGATCGATCCGGCCATCGCCAAGAACCACGGCCGCATCATCAAGACCACCGGCGACGGCATGCTGGTCGAATTCCGCAGCGTTGTCGACGCGGTGCAGTGCGCTGCCGAGGTTCAGCGCCGGATGGCGCGACGCAACGCGGATGTTTCGCCGGCGCGATGGATGCAGTTCCGCATCGGCGTCAATCTGGGCGACGTGATCGTTGAGGACAACGATATCTTTGGCGACGGTGTCAATGTGGCGGCGCGCCTCGAAATGCTCGCCGAGCCTGGCGGCATCTGCGTATCCGGCGCCGTGCGCGACCAGCTCGGCGACCGGCTCGACGACATCACATTCGAGGATCTCGGCGAGCAGAACGTCAAGAACATCACCCGTCCGATCCGCGTCTTTCGGGTTCGGTTTGACCCGGACCCGAAAGCCGTACCGGAGGGCGCGACCGACGCCACGGTGGCACCAACGATTTCAAAGAAGCCGTCCATCGCCGTATTGCCGCTCGTCAACATGAGCGGTGATCCCGAGCAGGAGTTCTTTGCCGATGGCCTCACCGAGGACATCATTACGGAGCTGTCGCGGTTTCGCGATCTGCTCGTCATCTCGCGCAATTCGACCTTCGTACACAAGGGCAAGGCCGTGAAGGTGCAGGAGGTCGCGCGCGAATTCGGCGTCGAATACGTCCTTGAGGGCAGCGTGCGAAAGGCGGGCAGTCGCATCCGTGTGACCGTGCAGTTGATCGACGCGGAAACCGATCGGCACATCTGGGCCGAACGCTACGATCGAGAGCTCGAGGATATCTTCGCCATCCAGGATGAGATGACCCGCGCGATCGTCGCGACGCTTCCTGGACGCGTGGAGGCCGCCACGCATGACCGCGCGAAGCGCAAGCCGACCGACAACATGGCGGCATATGAGTGCGTCCTGGCCGCCAAGGTGCTGCACCACCGCTCGATCCGCGAGGACAACGCCGAAGCGCAGCGGCTGCTCGATCGCGCCATCGCGCTCGACCCGAATTATGCGCATGCTCACGCCTGGAAGGCCTGCGTGCTGGGTCAGTCCTGGATTTATGGGTGGTGCGCCGATAACGATGCGGCCCTCCAGCAGGTGGCCGCCGAGCTGGAGATCGCGCTCGCGCTCGATGACACTGACAGCGACGTGCACCGGATCCTCGCCGCGGTGAACCTGACGCGCGACGATCATAACAAGGCCGCGTATCATCAGGAGCGGGCGCTCGCGCTCAATCCCAACTACGATCTTGTCGTCGTGCAGCAGGGCGAGCTTCTGACCTGGCTTGGGCGGCCGGAGGAGGGCATCGACTGGATCAAGAAGGCGATGCGCCTCAACCCATGCCACCCGGAGCGCTTCTGGAGCCACCTTGGGCGCGCCTGCTACTGCGCCGAGAAATATGCCGAAGCCGCCGAGGCCTTTTCGCGAATCACACGGCCCGACCACACGCATCATGCCTTCCTGGCGGCCACGTTCGCGCAGATGGGTAACGCGGTCGCGGCCGCGGCGCACGCGGCAGAGGCCCTCAAGCGCGAGCCGAAGTTCTCGGTGGCCGCCTACCTCGCCACCCAGCACTACAAGCTCGACGCCGACCGCCGGCGCCATGAGGCTGGCCTTCTCAAGGCCGGTCTGCCGGCCTGAGAGGACGAGGATGGATCAGTATTGAAGGAGAGGGCTACGCCCCTCAGCGCAGCGAGGCCGTGCGCAGCACAAAGGATTGCATGGTCAGCGTCGCGATGGCCGACCCGCTAAATTGATCGCTGCTCAAGCCGAGCTGCGGGTCGTCCGAAAAGCTCATCGCGATGACGGCCTGCGGCTTGACGAAATGCGCGCTCATCTGGGTCAGATCGGCATCGCCGAGCATGGTCACCGACATCGACGTGCTGGCGCTCGGCGCCAGCATCATGACGCGCATCCAGGTATCGTTGGCCTTGGCAGCGGCGAGCCGCGCCGAGGTCGCCACCAGGCCACCCTGGCCCGGCATGCCCTTGGCGACCACCGTGGTGACGTCGGTGACGGCCATCGAATTGCGGGGTGCCGATCCCGGCCGCACACTGCGGGGAATGGGCGCGCTGGCAGTGACGACATTGGCGCGGTCAACCGACGAGGCGGCATCAGGTGCGTAGGCCATCGCCTGGTAGGCGGCGGGAACGCTGGCGGTCGATTGCGGATCGGTTGGGGCGACCACCTGGCGGGCATTGATGGCGGCGACTTGCGCGGGCGTGGCTTGTTTCGGTGTCGCGGGCGTATCGTCCCAGAAGCCGCGCGCGTTGATGATGTCAGCCGGTGTCTGCGGTTTCGGCTCGGCCTTCTCTGCCGCTGCCGTCTGCTTCGGCTTTGCGGGCTGCACGATCTGCACGTCGGCCGAAGCCAGTTGCAGGGTCGAGGCCGCAGGTTTCGCGCGCGGTACCGGTACCGGGTCGGCGGATTTTGCCGGCGCGGCGGCGACCTGGGTGACGGGGGCGCTCTTTTCCCTGACAGCGGGCGCGGCGGAACCCTCATCCTCTTCGTCGTTCGACTTGCCGCCGAACAGGCGGGCAAACAGGTTCGGCTTGTTTACGGTCGCCGCATCGTCACCATTGCCGCGCTTCTCGATGTCGGCGCGGGCAAGTTCATATCCCTTGAGCGGGGTGCCATCGGAGGGGACATGCACCGTGCGTCCGTCCGGGAAGACGCGGGCAAGCTGGTCGTGGGTCATGCGCGGCCAGTGACGGATGCTGCCGGTATCGAGATGGACGAAAGGCGATCCCGAAGTCGGGTAGAAGCCGACGCCGCCGCGTTGCAGACGAAGACCGGCGTAACGAATCTGCTCAAGCTGCACGTCGGGAATGAAGAAATCCATCGCATGGCCAAGCATGTGCTGGCTGAAGCGAGCCACCCCCGTAGAACGGCGACGGAGCATGGCGTTGGTGGCGGGCGAACGGTAGGAGGATATGATCTGGATCGGCTTCTTGCCGTCGACGTCGCGGTAGACTTCCCAGAGGATGTCAAACAGGTGACGATCCATCGTGGTCTGTTCCTGGCTGCGCCAGTCGCGGAGGAAGTGGTTGAGCTGCTTCAGCGCCTCTTCGTCGTAACGGCCGTCGCGCTTGAAGGTGACGGTGAGATCTTCGTCGGAATGGGTGTGGTGGAACGAAAGCGTGCGGGTCTCGTTCAACGCGGTCGCGTCGTGGACGGAGCCGGCTCCGGCGAGGAGCAACAGGGATGTCAAACCGAATTGATATCCGGTCTTCGGCAGAGACGACAAATTGAATTGGCGTGCGAAAACAGCCAGCACGAAGACCCCACCCAAAGACGACCGATCGCCGAACTCCTTCGCGACCCCGTGTGGCGAAAGAGGGTAAATGTACGCTTAACGCGGGAGGGTTAAGCAAGACCTAACCCTTCCCCCCAAGTTGGAGTGAAGCTAACCCGCCGAGTGTGGCGAAAACTAGCCCTTTGGTTAAATCGCGGTGGAGGATGGTTAATGTCAAAGGCCCCATCCGACAGACGAGGCCTTTGATTGTACTCAATAATTCAACCGGCCGCAGCCAGGATCGGTTAGCGGTCGTACACTCGCCGCTGCTGCTGGCGCCGCCATTGCGGGATCGGAGCCGGTGTGGGACCGCCAAACAGCCGCTCGAAGAACGAGGGGCCCGACGACGACCATGAGTTGTTCGCAAATCTCAGACTGTCCGGCAGGTTGCTGGCCGGCCGCACGTAATTCGGCTGGGAATGCGCGATCACGTTCTCCAGGTCGCGGTTCTTGCCGGAGCGAAGCAGCGACAGCATGGTGGCGTCGCGGCCGTAGACGTCCTTGCGGATCTGCAGGTTGCCTGCGTCGTCCACAAACGCCGTCTGGTAGGTGATGTTGACCGGGATCGGCGTCGGGAATTTCAGATCGATCTCGCTCTGCCCATACATGCTGCGGATTTTTTCCGGCGTGTAATGGCCGTTCGGTTCGGTGATGTTGAGCAGCACCGACGCATATTGATCGGGATTCTGGACCCGCATGCAGCCGTGACTGAAAGCACGGTCTTCCCTGGCGAACAAGTGCTTGTCCGGCGTATCGTGCTGGTAGACCAGGAACTTGTTCGGGAAATTGAAGCGGACGCGGCCGAGCGCGTTTCTCTCGCCGGGCGGCTGCGAAATGTGGATGCTGCCGTCACGGGCGTGTTCAAGCCGAAGTCCCATGCGCTCCAGCACTGTCGGGTCCTGCTGCATCGCCGGCAGATATTCGTTGTAGATGATCGACGGCGGGACGTTCCAGGTCGGGTTGACCGTGATGAACTTCATGGTTTCGGTCAAAAGCGGCGTCGCGTGAACGCCGGGCTGGCCGGTCACGACCCGCGTAGCCCAGACCTGTGCGCCGTTCTGCATCACCTTGAGCGTGTAATCGGGGATGTTGAGGATGACATAGGCGTTGCCGATCGCTGGCGCGCCCAGATCGCGCGGCAGCCAGCGCCACCGCTCCATGTTGACGATCACGATATCGATCTGGCGATCGCGTTTCGGGCTGTTGATCGCCTTGACCGTCCTGTCGTCCAGCACGCCGGTCGGCTTTAGATCGGCGCCGGCCTGGAACTTACGCACGGCCTCGGCGACGGTGGCATCGTAACGGGTGTCGTCGGCGTTTTCGCTGATGCTGAGCTTCTTCCGCAATTGCGGAACGCGCTCGTCCTCTGTCACGATCTCCGGCTGCTTCTTGCCGCGCGCCGGCGTGAATTTAAGCACCGGCCCATCGGCGATCTGGATCACCGGTCCATCGCCCTGGCCGCGCAATTGGGCAAGCTTTGCCTTCAATTCGCGATAGAGCTTGTGCGGGGGGTTGTAGCTGTCGAGCGCCGCCGAGGCATCCTGGGCGGAGGTGACATTGGACAGCACCTCCGTCGTATCGGTCGGATGCTCCGGATATTGAATGTCGGCAGATACCTGCGACCAGTGCATCCGGCCGCTTTGGGCCTGGCGCGCATAGTCCAGCATGCTGGAGGTCAATTTCAGGTCGGCTTCAGCAAGTGCATCGGGGGTGGTCGCAAGCGCGAAATCCGGCACGGAATAGTCCGAGGGGTTCAGACCTTCGGAGGCGGCATCCTTCAGCCGCGCGATGACGCCCTTGCCGCTGTCGGTCAACTTGCCGGCCTGCGTCCAGATCGGCGCATACTCGCGCGCGGTGTAGAATTTCTCCACCGCAGTCCGCTCCGTCTTGCGGTCGAAATAGCGCAGCGATTTTCCGCCCAGCATCTCGTGCAGCCGGTCGGCGACCGGTTGATCGGCCGGCGCAACATTGCTTGCGGCCTTGATCGGCTCCTTGGCGGGCTCGGGCGTCGAAACGGCCGGCGCCTGCAGGGGCGCGACAGTTGCGGTGTCGCTCTGTATCGGTTCGTTCTGTGTCGGTTCGCTCTGTGTCGGTTCGCTCTTGGCAGATTCAGTCTTGGCCGGTTCAGGCTTGGCAGCTTCAGGCTTGGCGGTGTCGGTCTTGTTCTCGATCTTGGCGGGCTCGGAGATCGGAACGGTAGCGACTTCGGCCGGCTTGGCCGCGGGCTTGGCTTCTGGGATAGCCGTCTCGGTCGTCTTTGCTGCCGGTGCCGGCACCGCTGCGTCAAGCTTGAAATCGTTTATCGTTGGCGGCGGCACATTGGCGGGTTCGGGGCGCGGGACCGCTGCGTCGATCGCGAGCTCCGCAGCGCTGTTTCGTCCTTGATTGTCCTGCGCTAATGCCGAGGTCGCCGACACCGTGAGGAACGTCGCCGCGACGGCCATCAAGACGCGGTCATATCCAGCACGGTTCTTCCAACAGTCTCGCATCGTCACACCCCTTGGGTGAACCGCTCCGGGTAAGGAGCAGCTTTGGTTTGTCCGTCAAAGCTTTCGCGAGAGCGTCGGCCTATCGGGTTTCTGAAACGCATCAGGCACAAATGCGCTTCAAATCTCCAAGTCTGGCACGCCTGCCACATTGATTCATACGCAGACGATACACGCGTGCCCCTGATGCAGCCAGCACCGCGGGGAACAACTCACGACAAACTGACCTCCATGCGTCCTTTTGCATCGAATTGACCGTTATTGCCACGCGCCTCGATTTTTGTCTGTCACCTCCGAGCAACGGTTCAAATCTTCCGGGACAGTGGCTTTTTTCGGTCGCGACGTTAATCGTTAGCCAGCCTGATCCGTTCCTCCCGCCGACGGATCGGCGGCGGTATCGGCTTCGTCGAGCTTGCGATAAAGTGTCGAGCGGCCGATTTTCAGCCGGCGCGCGACCTCCGACATCTGGCCTCGATAATGCGAGATCGCGAAGCGAATGATTTCGCTCTCCAGCTCCTCGAGAGGCCGCACTTCCCCGGAATTCGTCAGCATTGACAACATTCCCGCCGAGGGCAGAGGTGCGATAGGTATTTCATTACCGTATACCATGGTCGGCATGGAATGAAAGGCCGGTTCGACGATCAGCGGTTCGCTGTGCGCTTCCGACATCAGCGGCGAGGGCATGCTGGTCGTCTGCGGGAAGTCTGACAGTCCAAGCTGGTCGCCCTCGCTCATGACCACCGCGCGATAGATCGTGTTCTCAAGTTGCCGGATATTGCCAGGCCACTCCAATTGCGACAGGTGCGCCATCGCCTCACCGGAGACGCCGGTGATGTGGCGACTTTCCTCGGCGCAAAATCGCGCCAGAAAATGCCGCACGAGATGCGGGATATCCTCGCGGCGCATCCGTAAGGGCGGGATCGTCACGGGCAGCACGTGCAGGCGGTAGAACAGGTCCTCGCGGAAATGCCCGCTTTTGACGCGGTCGAGCAATTTGCGGTTTGTCGCCGAAACGATCCGCACGTCGACCTTCACCGGCTTGCGTCCGCCGACCGCTTCGACCGTGCCTTCCTGGAGTGCGCGAAGCAATTTCACCTGGGCGGCGAGCGGCAATTCCGAGACTTCGTCAAGAAACAGCGTTCCGCCGGAGGCTTCGACGAATTTCCCGGTGTGGCGCTCGGTGGCGCCGGTAAAGGCGCCCTTCTCATGGCCGAACAGGATCGATTCAACGAGATTGTCGGGGATCGCGCCGCAATTGACGGCGACGAACGGTTTCGATTTGCGCTCGCCGCTGCCATGGATGGCGCGCGCGAACATTTCCTTGCCGACGCCGGACTCGCCCTCGATCAGCACCGGGATGCTGGAGGATGCGGCCTTTTGCGCGGTACGCAACACGCCGGCCATGGTTTCGCTGCGGGTGATGATGTCGGAAAACGTCAGTCTGCCTTCGCGGCTATGCCGGATGCGCTGAAGTTCGCCCTTCAATGCACTGGTATTGAGCGCATTGCGCAAGCTGACCTGCAGCCGCTCCATTCCGACCGGCTTCACGACGAAGTCCTGCGCGCCCGCGCGCATCGCCGACACCACATTGTCGATGCCGCCATGGGCGGTCTGCACGACGACCGGGACGGAAAGTCCGGCTTCGCGGATTTTGGCCAAAACCCCCATGCCATCGAGGCCGGGCATCACGAGATCGAGCACCATGGCATCGATCGCGGGGGCGTCGGCGGCGGTCAGCAGCGCGATGGCTGCATCGCCGGAATCGACGACGGTTGTCTCATAGCCGCATTTTTGCACCATATTCTCGACCAGTCGGCGTTGCACCGCGTCGTCGTCGGCGATCAAAATGGTGGCAGCCATGGCGTTCCCCACTCTTTACAACTATCTGTCTCGAATCGGGGCACTCTGGCCGATGCCGATTAACGCCCGCTTAAACCTTGATGTACCGGCTCCGTATCCGTGGCCGATCTGATTGAACACAGGCTTCGAACAAGATGACCTCGCGCTCCTCGTCCGCTCGCCGCAAATCGACCGCCCTACGTAAGCCGCGTCCAAAAAAATCCGCCGCCGCCTCAAAGGCGCCGAAGCTGCCGGAATGGAACCTTTCCGACCTCTATTCCGGGATCGACGCGCCAGAAATCACACGCGATCTGGAGAGGATGGACGCCGATTGCGTCGCGTTTGAGACGGACTACAAGGGCAAGCTCGCGGAGCGGACGGCGGCCGAGGACGGCGGCACATGGCTTGCCGAAGCGGTCAGACGTTACGAGGCGATCGACGATCTGGCGGGGCGTCTTGGATCCTATGCCGGCCTCGTTCACGCCGGTGACAGCGTCGATCCCGCGATCTCCAAATTCTATGGCGACGTTTCCGAGCGGCTGACGAATGCGTCGGTGCACCTCCTGTTCTTCGCGCTCGAACTCAACCGCATCGACGATGCGGTCATCGCGCGCGCGATGCAGACGTCCGAGCTCGCGCATTACCGCCCCTGGATCGAGGATCTGCGCAAGGACAAGCCGTATCAGCTCGAGGACCGCGTCGAGCAGCTCTTCCATGAGAAATCCCAAAGCGGCTACGCCGCCTGGAACCGGCTGTTCGATCAGACCATCTCCGCGCTTCGCTTCAAGGCGGGCGGCAAAGAGCTCGCCATCGAGCCGATGCTGAACCTCCTGCAGGATCGTTCTGCCGCAAAGCGCAAGGCAGCGGGGCAGGCGCTGGCGAAGACGTTCAAGGCCAACGAACGCACCTTCACGCTCGTTACCAATACGCTCGCCAAGGACAAGGAGATCTCCGACCGCTGGCGCGGTTTTCAGGATGTCGCGGATTCCCGCCACCTGACCAACCGTGTCGAGCGCGAGGTCGTCGATGCGCTGGTCGGCTCGGTCCGGTCGGCCTATCCGAAACTTTCGCATCGCTATTACCGGCTGAAGGCGGCCTGGTTCAAAAAGAAGAAACTCCCGCATTGGGACCGCAATGCGCCGCTGCCTTTTGCGGCGACCGGCAGCATCGCCTGGCCCGAGGCCAAGAAGATGGTGCTGACCGCCTACCGCGGATTCTCGCCGGAGATGGCCAGGATTGCCGAGCGATTTTTTACCGACCGCTGGATCGACGCGCCAGTGCGGCCGGGCAAGGCGCCGGGTGCTTTTTCGCACCCGACCACACCGTCGGCGCACCCTTACGTGCTGATGAACTATCAGGGCAAGCCGCGCGATGTGATGACGCTTGCCCATGAACTCGGCCATGGCGTGCATCAGGTGCTGGCGGCGAAGAACGGCGCGCTGATGGCGCCGACGCCGCTGACCTTGGCCGAAACCGCCAGCGTGTTCGGCGAGATGCTGACCTTCAGGCGGCTGTTGAAAGAGACCAAGAGCGTCAAGCAGCGTCAGGCCCTGCTCGCCGGCAAGGTCGAGGACATGATCAACACGGTGGTGCGGCAGATCGCGTTCTATACTTTCGAGCGCGCCGTCCATACCGAGCGCAAGAACGGCGAATTGACCGCCGAGCGCATCGGCGAGATCTGGCTCGGCGTGCAGGGCGAGAGCCTTGGTCCTGCGATCGACATCCGGCCGGGCTATGAGAATTTCTGGATGTACATTCCGCACTTCATTCATTCGCCGTTCTACGTCTATGCCTACGCCTTCGGCGATTGCCTCGTGAACTCGCTCTACGCGGTCTACGAAAACGCGCAAAGTGGATTCGCCGAGCGCTATCTGGCGATGCTCTCGGCCGGCGGCACCAAGCATTATTCCGAGCTGCTCAAGCCATTCGGGCTCGACGCCAAGGATCCCAAGTTCTGGGACGGCGGTTTGTCCGTGATTGCCGGCATGATCGACGAGCTGGAGGCGATGGGCTGAGGTTCCGGCAGGGCGTAATACATTTGTTGAACGAACCCAGTAGAGGTGTTATACATATGTATTACACCTCTACTGCTCGATGTTTCAGAGGCCGACGACGATGAAAATCGAAATCAAAAAAATTGGTAACTCAGACGGGCTTCTGCTTCCCCGTGAGCTGATGCAGCGCCTAGACCTAAAAAGGGGCCAGGAACTGCACATTACCGAGCTCCCCGGCGGTGGGTTTCAGGCCATGCCCTACGATCCCGACTTCGAGAAGACCATGGAGATCGCGGACCAGATCATGGAAAAGTACAAGGACACACTTGCGGCGCTGGCAAAATGATCAGGGCGCCAGATGGGTGAGCCCAAAGAGCCGCTCTGGATCACCTACGAGCAGGCCATCGCAATCCATAGCCGCCAGTTGCGTCGCTTCGGTGGAGCACCCGGCTTGCGTGACGAAGGCATGCTTCGATCCGCCCTTGAGCGTCCGATCAACAAACGGCGTTATGAACAGTCAGACACGGCCGAGCTTGCCGCAGCCTATGCATTCGGACTGGCAAAGAATCACGCCTTCGTCGATGGCAACAAGCGCATCGCCTTCATGGCCATGATGAGTTTTTTGCTCAAGAACGGCGTTACTTTTGCACCCGACCCCGCGCACGCCACGGCTATAATCCTCTCGCTTGCGGCCGGCGAAGTCAGCGAGGAAAGCCTCACCCGCTGGATCAGGGACAATTGGCCGTCCAAATGATCTGATAGACCGGACAAAAGCCGCGCGTCCGGCGTTGCCCTGCCGGGGGGATTGCGGTAATTCCACGCGAGAACCGAAGATTCACTGGGGAGACCGATGGCAGAACATAGCGAAGTGGCCTACACGACCGCTGACGGCAACGACTACATTGCCCATGAGCAGACCTATGAGGGCTTCATCAAGCTGGTGAAGTACGGCAGCGCCGGCGTGATCTTCATCCTCGTGATGATGGCGATTTTCCTGACCTGATGCATTGACGCTCGCGCCGCCGTCCGGCGGCGTGATCCTAAGAAAGCTCGCCGCGTAAAGCTCGCCGTGTTCCGGTTGCAAGACCGGTTCCATCCTTGCGAAGTTAGCGCTCGTTGCGCGCGCGAGCTTCCCGCGCCGCCGGAGGTCCCATGAAGATTGCTGTCGCCAAGGAAATCGACCCTTCCGAGACTCGCGTCGCCGTTTCCCCCGACACGGTGAAAAAATTCAAGGCGCTGGGCGTTGACGTTGCCGTCGAGCCAGGTGCGGGCACCAAGTCCGGACTGCCGGATTCGGAGTTCACAGCCGTGGGTGCCACCATCAGCGCCGATGCGGTCAAGGACGCCGACATTGTGATCAAGGTGAAGCGTCCGGAAGCCTCCGAGCTTGGCAACTACAAGCGCGGCGCGCTGGTCATCGCCATCATGGACCCCTACGGCAACGACGCCGCGCTGAAGGCGATGGCGGATGCCGGCATTTCGGCCTTTGCGATGGAGCTGATGCCGCGCATCACCCGCGCCCAGGTCATGGACGTGCTGTCGAGCCAGGCCAATCTGGCCGGCTACCGTGCGGTGATCGAGGCGGCCGAAGCCTTCGGTCGCGCCTTTCCGATGATGATGACCGCGGCGGGCACGGTTCCGGCGGCAAAGGTCTTCGTCATGGGCGTCGGCGTCGCGGGCCTGCAGGCGATCGCCACTGCGCGGCGGTTGGGCGCGGTCGTCACCGCGACCGACGTGCGGCCCGCGGTGAAGGAGCAAGTGGAAAGTCTCGGCGCCAAATTCCTCGCGGTCGAGGACGAGGAATTCAAGCAGGCGGAGACCGCCGGCGGCTACGCCAAGGAAATGTCGAAGGAGTACCAGGCCAAGCAGGCCGCGCTCACCGCCGAACACATCAAGAAGCAGGACATCATCATCACCACGGCGCTCATTCCGGGCCGGCCCGCGCCGCGCCTCGTCACGCTGCAAATGGTGCAGTCGATGAAGCCCGGCTCGGTGCTGGTCGATCTCGCGGTCGAGCGCGGCGGCAATGTCGAGGGCGTGCGAAGCGGAGAAACCGTCGAGATCGACGGAATCAAGATCGTCGGCATTCCAAACCTGGCGGGCCGCGTCCCTGCGTCAGCTTCCAGCCTCTATGCGCGCAACCTGTTCTCCTTCATCGAGACACTGGTCGACAAATCGACCAAGGCGCTCGCGGTGAAGTGGGACGACGAACTGGTGAAGGCGACCGCGTTGACCAAGGACGGTGCCGTCATTCATCCGAACTTCCAGCCGAAAGCATAAGGAGAGCCGCCATGGATCATGTCGCCCAAGTCGTCGATCCCTTCGTGTTCCGGCTGTCGATTTTCGTGCTCGCCGTGTTCGTCGGCTATTTCGTGGTGTGGTCGGTCACGCCGGCGCTGCACACGCCGCTGATGTCGGTGACCAATGCGATCTCCTCGGTGATCGTGGTCGGGGCGCTGCTCGCGGTCGGCGTCGGACTTGTCTCGAGCGGCAGTGGCCTGGCGCGCGGCTTCGGCTTCGTCGCGCTGGTCTTTGCCTGCGTGAATATCTTCGGCGGCTTCCTGGTCACGCAGCGCATGCTCGCGATGTACAAGAAGAAAACCAAGTGAACGGCGTGCACCTCGTGGTGACGAAGACAATGGGGGCCTTGAGATGAACGCCAATCTGTCCGCAGTCTTGTACCTGGTTGCAGGGGTCCTGTTCATTCTGTCGCTGCGCGGTCTGTCGAGCCCGGCCTCGAGCCGCCGCGGCAATTTCCTCGGCATGGCGGGCATGGCGATCGCCATCGGCACGACGCTTGCGAACCATCCGCCGGCGGACGGCGTGGCCTGGGCGCTGGTCGTGCTCGGCGTCGCCATCGGCGGCGGCATCGGCGCGGTGATCGCGCGCCGGGTGCCGATGACGTCGATGCCGGAACTGGTCGCCGCCTTCCACTCGCTGGTCGGCATGGCTGCGGTGCTGGTCGCGGCCGGGGCGTTCTACGCGCCCGACGCTTTCGACATCGGCACGGCCGGCCACATCCACGCCCAGAGCCTGGTCGAGATGTCGCTCGGCGTTGCCATCGGCGCGCTGACCTTCACCGGCTCGGTGATCGCGTTCCTGAAGCTTTCCGCGCGCATGAGCGGCGCGCCCATCATTCTGCCCGGGCGCCACCTCATCAACATTGTTCTGGCGCTCGCGCTCGTGTTCTTCATCGTCCACATGGTGATCTCCGTCAGCGAGCTCGACTTCTGGCTGATCACCATCATCGCGCTCGCGCTCGGTGTGCTGATGATCATCCCGATCGGCGGCGCCGACATGCCGGTCGTGATTTCGATGCTCAACTCCTATTCCGGCTGGGCCGCCGCCGGCATCGGCTTCACGCTCGGAAATTCGGCGCTGATCATCACCGGCGCGCTGGTCGGCTCTTCCGGCGCGATCCTGTCCTACATCATGTGCCATGCGATGAACCGCTCGTTTATCTCGGTCATCCTCGGCGGCTTCGGCGGCGAGACCGCGGCCGCGGGCGCAGGGACAGCCGAAGCGCGGCCGGTGAAACTCGGCTCGGCGGACGATGCCGCCTTCATCATGAAGAACGCGCAGAAGGTGATCATCGTGCCCGGTTACGGCATGGCGGTGGCGCAGGCCCAACATGCGCTGCGCGAGATGGCCGACAATCTCAAGAAGGAAGGTGTCGAGGTGAAATACGCCATTCACCCCGTCGCCGGCCGCATGCCTGGTCACATGAACGTGCTGCTCGCCGAAGCCAACGTGCCCTATGACGAGGTATTTGAGCTCGAGGACATCAATTCCGAATTCGCGCAGGCCGACGTCGCCTTCGTGATCGGCGCCAATGACGTCACCAATCCGGCGGCGGAGGAAGACAAGACCTCGCCGATCTACGGCATGCCGGTGCTGCAGGTCTGGAAGGCCGGCACCGTGATGTTCATCAAGCGCTCGCTCGCCTCGGGCTATGCCGGTATCGACAATCCCCTGTTCTACCGCGACAACACCATGATGCTGCTCGGCGACGCCAAGAAAATGACCGAGAATATCGTCAAGGGGATGTGAGGCCGCTTAACGAGAACCCATGACCGTCCTGAAATGGATCGTATTCCTTGGATTGGTCGTGTACGTTGGCGGCGTGGCCGTTTTGTTTTTCAAGCAGCGGTCGATGCTGTTTCCGATCCCGCCGGTGGAGCGCACCGCACCGAAGGCCGCGGGATTTCCCGAAGCTGAAGAACACGTCCTGACGACGGCCGATGGCGAAAACGTCATCGTCTGGCATGTGCCGGCAAAGCCCGGTCACTCGGTGATTCTCCATTTTCCCGGCAACGGAGATTTCCTGGCCGGGCTGGTCAGCCGCTTCAGCGGCATGACATCGGACGGCACCGGCCTCGTCGCACTGTCGTATCGCGGCTATGCAGGCTCGAGCGGACAGCCGAGCGAGCAGGGACTGCTGCGCGACGCGGCGGCGGCCTATGCTTTCATGTTGGCGCGATACAGTGCGGATCGGATCGTGCTATGGGGCTTTTCGCTCGGGACCGGCGTGGCGGTGGCACTGGCGGCAGAACAGCCGGTCAGCAAAGTGATCCTCGAAGCCCCCTACACCTCGACTGTCGATTTGGCTCGCTCGCTGCTGCGGATCGTGCCGGTCGGTTTGTTGATGCGAGATCAGTTTCACTCCGACCAACGCATCGCACGTATCAAAGCTCCGCTTCTCATCATGCATGGCACGGACGATCCGACGATTCCGATTGCTTTCGGCGCGCGGCTGTTCGCGCTCGCGCATGAACCGAAACAGTTCGTCCGGTTTGCCGGCGGCGGGCACGAGAACCTCGATAATTTTGGTGCCATCGAAACGGCGCGGAGTTTCATTAACGCATCAGGAGGCTGACGGCCGGCAAAGTTTGACGCATAGTCCGCCCGCAAAACCGAAGGATTGAGATACATGAGTGCTCACGGACCGCTGCCACGATCGACGTGGATTTTTCCCGCGCTCGCCGTACTGCTGTTTGCCGGCGTCACCGCGCTTGCACTACAGCTTTGCGCCGTCGGCCGCCGGGGTCGTGTTCGCAGCCGTGCTGCTCTTGATCCTGTTCGGCACGGTATTCGCCGCCGTTCATCATGCCGAGGTGATCGCCGAGCGGATCGGCGAGCCCTATGGCACGCTGCTGTTGACGCTGGCCGTCACCATCATCGAGGTCGCCTTGATCGCAACCATCATGCTCGGCGAGGAAACGGTGACCACACTGGCGCGCGACACGGTGTTCGCGGTGGTGATGATCGTCTGTAACGGACTGGTCGGCATCTGCGTACTGGCTGGCGGTCTGCGTTACCGCGAGCAGGATATTCAGGTGACTGGATCGAACCTTTATCTCAGCGTGCTCGCGGTGCTGGCGACGATCACGCTGATCATGCCCAATTACACGCGGACGACACCGGGGCCGGTCTATTCGCTCGGCCAGCTCGGCTTCGTCAGCGTCGTCACCATCCTGCTCTATGGCGTGTTCCTCTATATCCAGACCGTCCGGCACCGTGATTATTTCGTCATCGATTTCACCGGCTCCGCGAACGAAGGATCCCACGCTGTCGAACCGGATGATGCTTCTCAGCATCGTGTTGTTGCTGGTGTCGCTATTGGCCGTGGTGTTGCTGGCGAAGAAGTTTTCGCAGGTGGTCGACGCCGGCGCGGCTCTGATCGGCGCGCCGCCCGCCTTTGCCGGAATACTGGTGGCGCTGTTGATCCTGTTGCCGGAGAGCGTCGCGGCCGTGGGCGCGGCGCGCAAGAACGATCTGCAGAAAAGCATCAACCTCGCGCTCGGCTCCTCGCTTGCCACCATCGGGTTGACGATCCCGGCGGTCGCGGTGGCAGCTTACGCGCTCGACAAGCAGCTTGTGCTTGGGCTTCCCGCCCAGGACATCGTGCTGCTCGGCCTGACATTCGTGCTCGGCATGTTGACGCTGGGCACCGGCCGCACGAACATCCTTTTCGGGCTGGTCCACCTTGTGGTATTTGCGATATTCATGTTCCTGGTGTTTGTGCCCTGAATGGGGGAGAGAATCGGCCATGATCAGCGCCAAATCCGACGTTCAGGTCGACACGCCGGAAGTGCGCGTTACCGAGTGGCGGTTGGCGCCGGGCAGCGCCACCGGGCATCACATTCATGAGATGGATTACGTGATTGTTCCCGTGACCGCCGGCGAAATGACCATCGTGGCGCCCGACGGGGAACGTTCCAAGGCGCAACTTGGCCTCGGAAAGTCCTATTTCCGCAAGGCCGGGGTGGAACACGACGTGCTCAACGAAAGTGCGAGCGAAATCGTATTTTTGGAAGTGGAGCTGAAGCCATAACCCCGCCGTTTACCGAATTGCCACCGATCTGCCTCAAAGCTCCGCCATCAGAACCTGCGCGGGAGTGGTCGGTATGCTGAAATTGGTCTCCAAATTTGCCATGGATATCTTTCCGTCGGTGATCGCGACCATCGTCGGCGCCTATATCGTTAACCACTACATCAACAACAAGGCGCCCGCCGACCCGACCGCCACCGCGGCCGCGGTGTCCACGGCCGAGCCGAAAAAGGCCAATTCCAGGAACGATTCCAAGCCGGTCGAGAAGTCGGCCGACCTCGGCAACATTCCCGAGCCCGGGGTGAGGGCCAAGGGCATGAAGGCCCCGCCTGAGACCGAGAAACCGGCCGCCGAAAAGCCGGTGGAAAAGCCCCCTGAAAAGGCCGACAAGCCGTCTGAAACGGCAAGCATTCCCCCGAGCGCTCCGGCCGAAACCCGCCGTCATCAGCCGGCACCGCGCGACAAGGCTGCCTTGCGGACGGCTCCCGCGGCGGTGCCGTCACCAGTGCCCTCGTCGGTACCGGCCGAGCCCGTGGTTGCCGCGCCAAGTACCGTTCCGTCGACCGAAAGTGCTCCGGGTGCCAACGATCTGGCGCGCGCGGCGATCGAGCGCTTGCGCGGTACGGGGGAGACCTCACGGGCTCAGGAAGCTGCCCGGGCCCCCGCCGAAACTCCGCGCGTGATAGCCGCGCCAGCCCCGGTTCCGCCGCCGGTTGTGACGGCGCCGCCGATCCAGCCGCTGCCGCCGCCGATTTTGGTTTCCACGCCGCCCGCAGATACCAAACCGCCTTATCCGCCCACGGCGCGGGTCGACGATCCGCATCGTCCGACGCCGCCGGCCGATATTCCGGACCCGCGTGCGCCACTCGATCTGCGGGCTGATGCCGTGGTGGATTCCCCGCCGCGCCCTTCCGTCGCCGAAGATGTGCTTTCGGCGGCGAAATCGGTATTCAAGTCGGTCCTGCCGAAATAGCGTCTGGTTAGCGCCGAGCGTCGCCCGGGCCGAATCAAGTTCGGCGCCGGGCTTTTGGTTTCCAAGCGTTTCAGAACGTATCGTAGCTCTGGCCGGGCTTGCCGCCGACACGGGCAAAGCCACTTCGCGCGGCTTCATCCTTCGGGCGCAGATTGATGGCGCGCCCATATGAGCCGGCCGCCTTGGTCTTGTCACCGAGGCGTTCATAGGCAAGCCCGCGAGTCACCCAGATCTGCGCGTTCTGCGGATCGTTTTGCACGGCCTCGTCGAGATCGGTTGCGGCTTCCTTGGCTTTGCCCAGGGCCAGATAACTCAACGCCCGGCCCAATAGCGGCTCGACCTGTTGCGGCACGAGACCATTCGCCGTCGTGAAATCGTCGATCGCAAACTGGTGTTGCTTTTCACTCTGGTAGAGCAGGCCGCGATTGTAATAGGCCTCGGCGTCATCGGGACGGAGACTGATCGCCTTGTTGAAATCCTCGAGCGCTTCGGTTTCCTGGTTGCGTGCCTTGTGGACCATGCCGCGGCCAAGCCAGGCCGGCGCATAGTTGGGATCGAGCGCCAGCGCGCGTTCATAATCGGACATCGCCTGGTCGAGCCGCTTGGTCTTGCGATAGATCAGACCACGGTTGGCGAACGCCTGTCCGAAGTTGGGGTCGAGACTGATCGCCTTGTTGAAATCGGCCAGCGCCTCCTCGGTCTTCCCGGCCTGCGCCAGCACCGATCCGCGCATGTTGTAGGCCTGCGGATTGTTGGGGTTGTTCTTCACGGTCTCGGAGAGCGAAGCGATGTTGGTCGAGGTCGCCAGTTGGGCGGGTTCTTCCTTCGGCTGTGAGGATTGCGTCAGCGATCCCAGCGTGATTGAGCAGCCGCCAAGCGCGACCGCGATCAATGCGATCGGTGCAGCCGCGCGCGGACCGGGGCGCCAATTTTCGGAGAGGACGCCGGTAACCGGGTTGGCCATTATGCAGGACGCTCAAGCATTGCATACAGGTAGCCCGACGCGCCGTGAAATGCATCGGTCAAAATGACGGTCATGGCAATGCTGTCGTTAACAATTGGCAACCTCGCGGCATCGCGTTGTTACACAGCGTTACGCCAAACCTGTTCCCCAGTCCGAGCATTCCGCCTAGGTTACCGCCCAACAGGTTCAATCCCGGGGAGGAACTGATGTCAGACACAACCCTGCAAGCCGCGAACGCGACCGTTGCTTCGGGCATGGACCGAGCCGATCCCTGCATGCTCTCGGCGCGCGAACTTGCAGGGTTGATCGCACGGGGGTCTATCGCGGCGCGCGAGGCGGTTGATGCCTACATCGCGCGAATTGAGCAGGTGAACGGCGCCCTCAACGCCGTCGTCGTCAAGCGCTACGACGAGGCGCGCGCGGAGGCCGATGCGATCGACGCCCGCCGCGCGGCGGGCGAGACCCTGCCGCCGCTGGCGGGCGTGCCGATCACCGTCAAGGAATGCTTCGATCTGCAAGGCACTGCCGCAACCTTCGGGCTGCCCGGCCGGGCGGCGATGCGCGCCACCGCCGACGATCCGTATGTTGGACGGCTACGGGCCGCAGGCGCGATCGTCATCGCCAAGACCAATGTCGCGCAGCTTCTTATCTACACCGAAAGCGACAACCCGGTTTACGGGCGCACCAACAATCCCTGGAACCTCGAACGGTCCTGCGGCGGCAGCAGCGGCGGGGAGGGCGCGATCCTCGGCGCTGGCGCTTCAGCGCTCGGACTTGGCACCGATATCGGCGGCAGCGTCCGGGTTCCGGCGGCGTTTTGCGGGATTTCATCGTTACGTCCAACCGCCGGCCGCTGCCCCGATGTCGGACGAGGCAGCATCCCCGTCGGTCAGCGGACTGTGGTCAGTCAGGTCGGACCGATGGGGCGAACGGTCGAAGACCTGGCGCTTGCGCTTGAGGTCATCAACGGAGGTCACGGCATCGACACGCTTGCGACCGTTCCGCTCGGCGATTTCAGGAAGGTCGACATCACGGGATTGCGCGTCGCTGTGGTGCACGACGATGGTGTGATGACGCCATCGGCCGCGGTCGAGCGCGGTGTCAGCGAGGCCGCGGAAATCCTGCGTACGCATGGTGCCGAAGTGACATCATGGGTTGCGTTGCCCGGTTCGGAAATCAAGGAGCTCATTCTCGGCTGCTTCAGCGCCGACCGGGGACTCGCGATGCGCAATCTGCTTCGCGGCGGAAAGGTCGATCCGCGCGTGAGCGTGAACCTCACCACCGCGCGCCTACCACGCTCGCTGCGGTTGGCCCTCGCTGCCTTGCTGACTTTAGCGGGCCAGAAAGGGACAGCCGCTACAGTGCGGCAAATGGCTTCAGGGTCAGCCTTTGACTATTGGCAGCTCACCGAGCGGGTGATGGATTTTAAGGCGCGGTTTGGGGATGCGCTTGACCGGGCCCCTGGGGGCCCCATTGATCTGATCCTGATGCCGGCCTATGCCGTGCCCGCCGTTCGCCACAAGGCGACGATCAACATGCCGTTTGCAGGCACCTACGCCTTGCTGTCTCCAATTCTTGGTTACCCGGCGGGCGTTGTGCCAATCACCTGCGTACGCCGCAACGAAGAAGCCGGGCGCAAGAAATCCTTCGATGCCGTGGAGAGGACCGCATTCGAGACGGATCGAGGCAGCGCGGGCCTGCCGATCGGCGTGCAGCTCATGGGCCGGCCGTGGCGCGACGATGTGGTGCTGGCGGCCATGCGTGTGATTGAACAGGCGGCGCGCAAGCGCGCAGATTTTCCCGTCGCGCCGAAGCTCTAGCGTTCGAACGAAAACGCGGGCCAACAGGCCCGCGCGATCGGATTCACACCAAAAGGAGGTAGATCAGCGCGGCCCGCGGGGTCCGCCGCCGTGACCGCGGCCGCCGCCGGGACCGCCACGCTCAGCGCCCGGGCCTGCGCCGAATACCGGCTTCGGCTTCATCGGCAACAGGCCTTCGCGCTGCAGCTTCTTGCGGGCGAGCTTGCGCGCGCGGCGCACGGCTTCTGCCTTTTCACGGGCCTTCTTCTCGGAGGGCTTCTCATAATGACCGCGGAGCTTCATCTCGCGGAAAATGCCCTCGCGCTGCATCTTCTTCTTCAGCGCCTTGAGGGCTTGGTCGACATTGTTATCGCGAACGAGAACCTGCACGCGGCATCCTCTTTCCATTGATCGGTTTGGAATCTGGTAAAGTCAAAGGGCCGGCAAAACGCCTAGCCCCTGACCTTGAGCGCGCGGATGTATCAGACAAAGGCGGGAATGTCCACCGGCGGAAACACAAATGCGCGTGCCAAATGCGGCCAAATCCTGTCGCGGGCTACTGATCGGGGTGGTTTTTAGCGGCTCCGCGCGCCAGCCTGGCCAGACTTGGCCGAACTTGGCGTCGGCTGGACCTGGGTCACGTGCCCCATCTTGCGGCCGGGCCGGGCCGGGCCCTTGTCGTAGAGATGGACGGTGGCGCCCGGAACCGTCAGCCATTGCTCGTAGCTGTTGATGTCGTCCCCGATCAGGTTGGTCATGGTGACGTGACCATGGCGGACCGGCTTGCCCAGCGGCCATCCGGCGATGGCGCGGATGTGCTGTTCGAACTGCGAGATCGAGGCGCCGTCCAGTGTCCAGTGCCCGGAATTGTGGACCCGCGGGGCAATCTCGTTGACCAGGACCTTTGGTCCATCGTCCCCCTGCACCACAAACATCTCGACCGCGAGCACGCCGACATAATCGAGCGCGTCGGCGATCCGCCGTGCGATCGTCAAAGCCTCCGCGGCCAAGCCGTCGGATATCGCGGCCGGAGCACGCGAAATCTTGAGAATGTGATCCCGGTGCTCGTTTTCGGTAACGTCGAAGCATTCGACCGTACCGTCGGCCGAGCGAGCGGCGATCACCGAGATCTCGCGCTCGAACGGAATGAAGGCCTCAAGGATCGCCGATTTGGTGCCGAGGTCGTGCCATACCTGGTCCGGATCCTCGCCAGCGCGGATGATCGCCTGGCCCTTGCCGTCATAGCCGAAGCGACGGGTCTTGAGCACCGCGGGCAGGCCGATCTTTTCGATCGCAGCCCGCAAGGTCTCCACCGACGACACGTCGACGTAATCGGCGGTCCCGATGCCCAGCCGTTTGACAAAGTCTTTTTCGATGAGGCGATCCTGCGTGGTCTCCAGGATTTTGCGATCGGGCAGCACCGGACGTCGGGTAGCAAGGATCATTGCGCAAGCCGCCGGCACGTTCTCGAACTCGTAGGTGATGACATCGACGTCGCCCGCGAACAGTTCGAGCGCCTCGACGTCGGCATATTCGGCGCAGCTTGCATTCGCCACCACATCGAAGGCCGGCGAGTCCGGGTCAGGCGAAAACACCTGACAGCGCAGGCCGAGCCGTGCCGCGGCCATTGCCAACATCCGGCCAAGCTGTCCACCGCCGAGAATTCCGATGGTGTCGCCTGGCCTCAGTTTCACCTGCCTGGCGTCCGATTTCTGAAGTTCGTGATTCATCGCGGCAACCTCTTACACGAACTTCGGAAATACGATTGGCACCAGCAAATTTACAAAACGAGTGCCGCTCATCGATTTGAAGTTCCGAACACGAATGTGCGGAAGCCAATGTGGGAACTTCAAATCGGCGGCACTGGCCGCCGTCACGCAGATTCCTCCGGACGCTCGGCGACCGCCTCGGTCTGCTGCTTGCGCCAGGTGGCCAGTCGTTCCGACAGCGCCTTGTCGTGCAGCGCCAGAACGCTGGCCGCAAGCAGCGCGGCGTTGACCGCGCCGGGCTTGCCGATCGCCAGCGTTCCCACCGGAACGCCGGCCGGCATCTGGACGATCGAGTAGAGCGAATCCACCCCCGACAACGCCTTCGATTCGATGGGCACGCCGAACACCGGGAGTTCTGTCATCGACGCGGTCATGCCCGGCAGGTGCGCCGCCCCGCCGGCGCCGGCGATGATGATCTTGAAGCCGGCCGCCTTCGCGCCCTTGGCAAAAGCAAACAGGCGGTCCGGGGTCCGATGGGCGGAGACGATGTGCTTTTCGCTGCTGATGCCCAGCGCATCGAGGGTTTCGGCGGCGTGGCGCATGGTGTCCCAGTCCGACTGGCTTCCCATGATGATGGCTATCGGAGCGCGCATGCAGTCAATTCTTTTCGGGAATCCAACAAATTGGGCCGGATTATAGGATCGGCCCTCCGCTCGGCAAGGCGTGGCAAGGGGTCCGCAATGCACTAACCTGTCTTGGTGCAGACCGGCAAGCCTTCTTAGAGCATGATCCCGGCCCGAGCCGCCGCGTTAACGAAATTGACACGGTTGTTTTCGGGAAAAGTTCACGCTCAGGCAAGAAGTCAAGCGGGCGGTTTGATTCGAAGCCGGATCCGACCCCCGGGGAGGCCCATGAAAAAGAAAGCCAGGACGACGGCATCAAGGGCCGCCAAACGCCGCAAGGGCGCGGTGGCGAACCGCAAGGCTGTGCCGCCAAGCTCCGCATCGGCGCCGCGGCGGTCGCCGGCTTCTCCCGAGGTCCAAGCCGAGATTCGCCGGCTGAAGATAAAGCTCGCGCGGGCGTTGGCGCGCATCGAACAGCTGCAGGCCTCGGCCGACACGGATTTCCTGCTGGAAATTCCCAACCGTCGCGGTTTCGAGCGTGAGCTCAACCGCGCGATCTCCTACATCAAGCGTTATCACGCCAACGGCGCACTGATCGTGCTCGACGTTGACCGCCTCAAGCCGATTAACGACAGCTTCGGGCACGCGGCGGGCGATCGGGTGCTCAAGGCCCTCGTCGGCGTACTCTCGCGCCAGATCCGCGCATCCGACGTGGTCGGCCGGCTCGGCGGCGATGAGTTTGCGCTACTATTGTGGAATCTGACCGAGGCCGACGCTCATGCCAAGGCAACGGCATTGGAACAGGAGATCGATCGTCTCAGCTTCGTGTTCGGCGGTCGTACCGTCACCGCGGGTGCATCCGCCGGCGTTGCCGTTCTGGGACCGCACTCCGAACCAGGTCGGGCGCTGCAGGAAGCCGATTGCGCGATGTATGTGCGCAAGGCACAACGGCGCCATCGCCTGTGATGACATCCGCCGATAACTCAGGATTCGCCGTGTCCCTCCAACCAACCGAGCAGGATCATGATCAAGCCGACGCCGTTCACACTTCGGATACAAGACGCCGACATCGCCGATTTGCGTGATCGTCTGGCCCGGTCACGCTTTCCTGACTCAGCGCCGGGCGAGCCATGGGCTTACGGCACCGATGTGGCCTATCTGCGCGGGCTCGTGGAATACTGGCGCAGCAGCTTTGATTGGAGGGCGGAGGAGGCGGCCCTGAATGTCTTCCCGCAATTCCGCGTTCCGATCGACGGCATCGATCTGCATTATCTGCACGTGCCGGGCGTAGGTCCGAACCCCATGCCGCTGCTTCTGCTGCATGGCTGGCCTGGCTCGGTGTTCGAGTTCCTCGAAATCATCCCGCGCCTCACCGATCCCGCCCGCTTCGGGGGCGACCCGCGCGATGCCTTCACGGTGGTCGCGCCGTCCTTGCCGGGATACGGGCTTTCGTTCAAGCCCGGCCAGAAACGCTACGGGGTCCCCGAAATGGCGGATTGCGTTGCTGCCCTCATGCATGACGTCCTTGGCTTTTCCCGGTTCGGTGCGCAAGGCGGCGACTGGGGAGCCGCAGTCACCAGCCGACTCGGTTACGCCTATGCGGATCGGATGATCGGCATCCATATCAATCTGATGATGGCCGCGGGCCGGGATCCGGGCGCCTTTGCAAATCCGAACGAAGAGGAAAAACGCTATCTCGGCGAACTGGCGCATTGGATGCGTGAAGAAACCGGTTACCAATGGATTCAGGGCACGCGGCCGCAAACGCTTGCCTTTGCGTTGACCGATTCGCCTGCGGGTCTTGCGGCCTGGATCGTGGAGAAATTCCGCGCGTGGTCGGATTGCGGTGGCGACGTCGAACGGGCGATCGGCCGTGACCGCATGCTTGCGGATATTTCGCTCTACTGGTTCACGGGCGCGATCGGCTCGTCGTTCTGGCCATATTATGCGAGGCTCCACGGCTCGGTCATATTGCCTCCGGGCGAAGCCATATCGGTGCCCACCGGCTACGCGCAATTCCCGCGCGAAATCCTCAAGCCGCCGCGTAACGTCGCGGCGCGCGTGTTCAAGGACATCCGCCGCTGGAGCGTCATGGAACGGGGCGGGCATTTCGCAGCGCTGGAGCAGCCGGAGTTGCTCACGCAGGAGGTTCGCGCCTTCTTCCGCGAATTGCGCTGACGGGCTCCTGATAGCGCGCTACAGTCCGCTCAGATCGTCCGGCACATGGCCGAACTTCCTGAGCACGCGCGCATCGCCGAATTCGCCGATCATCGGATCGCCCGTGCGGCTGAAGGCGACCGCGCCGATGCTGCCGGTGGCACGCGACAGGACCTCCGCGCGGCGCAACGCACCTGACGAGCTCTGGCATTCCTCCGCGGCTCCCGCGACCGGCGAGCCGGTATCATCCTGCAAAAATGGCATTGCGACGTAATAGGTGACATCGGCCATGATCGTTGCTCCGTCTTGATCGATCAGGCAGCCTCGCCAGCTCGCGGCCGCCGCGCGGGAGCCTGGTTGGCTGAGGTTGCCGGCTGCAATTGCCTCAATTCGATTTCCAGATACTCGTTCGCCATGATCAGCGCCTTGATCGTGCTGCGCAGATTTCCGTCGCACATCGCGATCGCCTGGTCGCAGGCCTGTTCATAACGATCGCTGTCAGACAACAAGGCAGGTTTGGGCATGGCGAAGTCCCCTGAAAGAAGGTTGGCGTTTTGCTTATGTTCCTATTTTGTTCTCATCGAGTCAAGGGGCAAACCGGGGGCTGAACACCGGCTTCACAACCCGCGAGGGCCCGAGCTGCGGCCGCACCGGCGGCAGACAGCGTTTAGGGCAGGAACGAAAGCAAATTCCGGGCTTCTGCCTGGCCGTTGGCAGCGGGACGTCCGGGTCTCGGAACATCCAGGAGGCCCATGGTGCCGGTGGTCGAATTTTACGCGATGATGTCCGGCGTGATCTGGTCTTCGATGAAGGCGATACGGTCACGCAACTGTAGTTTGCGTTTTTTCAGCCGTTGCAACCGCAACAAATCCGGCGCGGGCGATTGGTGCAACGCATCGATCGCCGCATCGAGATCGCGGTGCTCCTGTTGCAAACGTGCGAGCTCGGATTGGAGTTCGCGCTCATCTTCGTCGGTCATGGTGTACTTAATCGAAAAACGCGGATGAGATTGCGAAGGGTTCCGTAAAGTCGGGCAATGAATATCCTCCCTGGCAGCCCGGTCCGCAAGCAGGTTCGCAAGGCGCGGTGTTTCGGCGGGGCCGATTGCTCAAAAGCCAACCGAGGTCTTGGCAGGCGAAGTCTTGGCCGGCCGAAGATCAGAGCCGTGGCTCTTTTCATGCGCGGACGGTATCTGCTTCGGCGCGCAAGCCTTTCCGGTTCCCTCCTCACGATTCGTTACAGAAGATGCCGAAATATGAGGATGCCGTTTTCGATACCCATCGACAGATTCGGGGCTTCGTGTACACTTCCTTGCCCGGATCGAATCTGAGGTCTTAATCCAACCGAGGAGGTTTCGAATGGCAATTCAGGCGCATCTCGTTGAACTGGAACGAAAGCACAAGGTTCTCGAAAACGAATTGCACGAAGCTCTTGTGCACCTTTCAACGGACGATCTGCAAATTGTCGAGTTAAAGCGCCGGAAGTTGATGGTTAAGGACGAGATCGAGCGGCTGAAACATTCCGCAAACGAAACACTGCACTAGCCAAAGTATAGCAAGAGCCCTGACGCTTTCTTCGTTCGCCAAACGGGTCGGCGCCCGCTGCGCCGCCCGGTTTACCGGCAGCGATGGATATTTTCTCCCCAGCCATTGTTGTTTCGATCCCTGCGTGCTGGCCGATGCGGCCGGCAGCGCCGATAAATACGGTTACGCTCCGGCCAGGTCGCCGACATAATCGGCGATCGCCAGTGAAGACGTCAGTCCGGGCGATTCTATTCCGAATAGATTGATCAGCCCGTCGATGCCGTGATCCCTTGGCCCCTGGATCAGGAAGTCCTGCACCGCGACCGCGGGCGGCACAATCTTCGGCCGCATGCCGGAATAGCTCGGCATCAGCGCCCCGTCCGGCAGCGCAGGCCAGTAGCGCCGAATCGCCGGATAAAATCGCTCCGCTCGCGCAGGGTCGACGGCGTAGTCGATGCTGTCGACCCATTCCACGTCGGGGCCGAACCGTGCCTGTCCCGCCATGTCGAGGGTGAGGTGCACACCGAGGCCGCCGGGTTCCGGTACCGGGTAGATCAGGTGTGAAAACGGCGCACGTGCGCTGCAGCTGAAATAGTTTCCCTTCGCCAGATAAGCGGGCGGGATCAGGTCGATCGGCATGCCGTCGATGCTGCGCGCGACGGCCGATGCGCCAAGTCCCGCAGCGTTGATGAGAAGCCGGCACTGCAGCGACATCGGCGCGGCGCCACCGGCGTCGAGATGGATGCAGCCGGCATCCGCCTTGCCGCCCAACAGCGGCGTGTGAAAGGCAAAGGCCGCGCTCGCCTCTTCGGCATCGCCGCGCAGCGCCAGCATATAGGCGTGACTGTCGATGATACCGGTGGAGGGCGAGAGCAGGGCCGCTTCGCAATTCAGTGCCGGCTCCAGCGCGCGCGCGGCCTCGCCGGCCAGCGTTTGCAGATCGTCGACGCCGTTGGCTTCGGCGTGCGCCTTGATCGATTGCAGTTTTTCGGTTTCCTTCGGCGTCGTCGCGACGATCAGCTTGCCGCAATTGCGATGCGGGATGCCGTGGTCGCGGCAGTATTCATAGAGCGCGCGCTTGCCGCTGACGCACATCCGCGCCATCAGGCTCCCGGCCTTGTAATAGATGCCGGCGTGGATCACCTCGCTGTTGCGCGACGAGGTGATCGTGCCGATCCCCTCGGCTGCCTCCAGGACGATCACTTCGCGGCCGGCCTGCGCCAGCCGCCGCGCGATCGCAAGACCGATCACTCCCGCGCCGATAACGACACACTCGACCTTGTCCATTCGAAAATCTGGATCCGGATTGTTGGCGATAAGGCCCCGCAAAGGGCTCGATTGGCGTGCACGCGTCCGGCACTATTTCATGGCCGAAATATCGTCCCGGTTGTGGCTCCCCGCTCTGTACAATTCATTGGATTCATTTCGGAACTCTGTCGAGCCGGACTTTAGTGCCTCATTAATCATGTCAGGGCAATTGCCGCAGTTCACCTCGCAATTTAGGGTGGCTAGGGTAGGCGTTTACCTGATCCAAACCCGTGAAGCCAGACACTCGGCCGCAGAAATCCGCGGGTGACCGATGGCTCACAAGAACTGGCAGGCAGGCGGCAGAATCATGACTTCCGCGGGGGTCGTGGTGTGCCTGTCCGCCATGGTCGCGCCGTTCGGGTCCGCATGTGCGGCCGGCCCTGAATCCGTCATCGCAGATTATCTGAACTCCGCCGATCCTGGTCTTGTTTGGGAGACGGTGATTGGCGGTTTCGTCGTCTGCTGCTTTCTTGTCTCCGTGGCGGTTTGGATCTTCTCGACGCTGCGCAAGGTCCAGCGTTCGCAGTTGCGCAGAAATGCGTTCGTCAGTTCCGCTCTCAACAACCTCAACCAGGGCGTGGTGATCACCGATCCGCGGAAACGGGTCGTGTTCTGCAACGACCGTTATCTCGAGATTTACGGCCTCGCCCGCTCGGATGTTCCCCCGCTCATGCTGGGTACGGAACTGCTGGAGTTACGGCTCAGGCGCGGCGCCCTTGACCTCAGCGTCGAGGATTTCTTTGCGCTTGCCGGCGCGCCGGAGGGGCACATTACCGAGTTGCCCGGTGGACGCTCGGTTCTGGTCAAGCATTTTCTCCTGCCGAACGGCGGTTCGGTGACGACGCACGAGGATTGCAGTGAACAGCGCAAGCTTTCCAGACAGCTCGCTTCGACCAAGCAGTTTCTGGAATCGGTGCTCGAAAATGTTCCGGTATGCGTGGCAGCCAAGAATATCGAGGATGGCCGCTACATCTTCGCCAACCGCGCGTTCGAGCGTTTCTCGCGCTTCTCCCGCGATTTTATCATCGGCAAACGCGCCGACGAGATTTTCCGGCCCGAGACGGCGGCCAGGATCGAGGCGGCCGACCGTGCGGCGCTTGGTTCGCCCGAAGGCCAGTTCCGCAACGAATTCGTCGTCGAGCGCGGTTCGCAGAAACGGGTCCTTGCGAGCAATCGCGTGGTCGCTCGCAATCACAAGGACGAGCCGGAATTTCTGATCGCATTGTTCGATGATGTCACCGATCGCCGATCGCTTTCCCATGAGCTGGAAAATACCAAGAAGTTTCTCGAGCTTGTCGTCGACAACATTCCGGTTTCGCTGACGGTCGAACGCGTCAGCGACGGGCGATACCTTCTTGCCAACCGCAGCGCCGAGACCATCCTCAACCGCAGCCGCGAGGAAGCGACTGGCCTGACGGCGGCGGATATTTTCAACGCGCGGGAAGCCAAGCTGATCGTCGCGCGCGACGAGGCGGCGATCAAGAAGCGCGGCCTTCTCACCGAGGAGCACCCGATAAGTACCAAGGACGGGCTGCGGCTGTTCTTGACGCGTCGCATGACGGTGCTCGACGAGGCAGGCGAGCCGCAATATCTGATCAAGACCCACGAAGACGTCACCGATCGCCGTCAGACCGAGTCGCGCATGGCACACATGGCCTATCACGACGGCCTCACCGATCTGCCGAACCGTGCGGCATTTCTGCAGGCTCTCGCGCAGATGATCGAGGCCTGCGGGGGCACCGACGAGGAATTTGCGGTGTTGTCGATCGACCTCGACGGTTTGAAGGAAATCAACGACGTGTTCGGTCATGCGACCGGAGACAAGCTGCTGATCGAAGTGGCGAAGCGATTGCAGGCTTCGTCGCGTGGCGGGGTAGTGGCGCGACTTTCCGGGGACGAGTTCGGATTGATCATCGACGGCAAGCAGCCGGTCGCCGGGATGCTGCTGGCCGAACAGCTCGCCGAAATCCTGGCCGAGGAATTCATCATCGACGGCAAGTCGGTTCGCACCGGCATGACGACGGGCATCTCGATCTTCCCCCACAATGGCGCCGATGCGGCTTCGTTGCTCGCGAATGCGGGCGCTGCCCTGTTTCGCGCCAAAGCGAAATCGCGCGGTTCGATTAGCATCTACGAGCCTGAGATGGATCAGCAGATTCGCGACCGCCGCGTGCTGCACCAGGAAATGTCGACCGCCGTCAAGAACGGCGAACTCTTGCTATACTATCAGCCGCAGGCCCTGTCGCATCAGGGCGTCGGCGACAACGAGTTCATCGGTTTCGAGGCGCTGGCGCGATGGCGGCATCCGGTGCGCGGCTTCGTGCAGCCCTCCGATTTCATTCCGTTGGCGGAAGAGAGCGGCCTGATCGTCGAGATGGGCGAATGGATTTTGCGCGAAGCCTGCCGCGAAGCCGCCTCATGGCCGATGCCGCTGCAAATTGCGGTGAACCTGTCGCCGGTGCAATTCATGCATGGCGACGTCGTCAATCTCGTCCATTCGATCCTCCTCGAAACCGGCCTGTCGCCGGGCCGGCTTGAACTCGAGATCACCGAGGGCGTGCTGATCGAGGATTTCGATCGCGGCCTGGCACTGCTGCGGCGGCTGAAAGGGCTCGGTGTGCGCATCTCTATGGACGATTTCGGCAGCGGTTACTCCTCGCTCAGCTACTTGCAGGCGTTTCCATTCGACAAGATCAAGATCGATCGTGCCTTCGTCATGAATCTCGGACGTAATCCGCAATCGGCGGCGATCGTCCGGGCGGTCATTGGCCTTGGCCATGGCCTCGAAATGTCGATCGTCGCCGAGGGCGTGGAAACGCAGGACCAGCTCAATTTCCTCGCCGAACAGGGCTGCGACGTCGTTCAGGGCTATTTCATCGGCAAGCCGCTGCCGATCAGCCAGTATGACGCGTTGGTCGGTCGCGCCGTGGGCGATGCGATCGAGCCCACGCGCAAGACCGGCTAGGGCAATCCGGTTTTTCCGCGCTTTTTCTTTTTCGTAACTCCCGCATCAGTTACAGGACAGGCTTCGCCTGAAAACGCTATAGCTGACATATGGCGGACTACGATCTTGCGATCATCGGCGGCGGTTTGAACGGCGTCAGCCTTGCGCGCGACGCCGCAGGGCGGGGCTTGCGGGTTATCCTGCTCGAGCAGGGCGACATCGGCGGCGCCGCCTCCGGCGCCACCGGGCGATTGATCCAGGGCGATCTTGCCGTGCTGGAGCGGAGAGCGTTTTCGCCCCTGCGCGCGGCTTTGGCCGAGCGTGACATCTGGATGCGGATCGCACCGCATCTGGTGCGTCCGGCGCGCTTTGTGATCCCCGCCCATTCCGATGAGCGCCCGCCGTGGTTACTGCGGCTCGGGCTGTTGCTCTACGACCGGCTGGCCCCGCGTGGCGGCTTGCCGCCGTCGGCGACGATCGACGTGACGCATCATCCGATTGGTAACGTGTTGAAGCGGCCGTTCGGCACCGCCTTCGAATATTCCGATTGCCTGGTCGACAATTCGCGACTGGTGATCGCCACGGCCGTCGACGCGGCGGAGCGGGGCGCGGTCATCCGTACCGGCGCGCGCTGTGTTCGTGCTGACCGGCTCGATTTCTGGCGGCTTGCGGTGGTCGATCGCGGCCATCGGCAAGTGATCACGGCAAGATCGCTCGCCAACGCCTCGGGCGCCTGGACCGGCACGGTCGCGGAGACCGTGCTGCGCATGCCGCCGCCGCGTGGTGCCTTGATCAAGATGGGCCAGATCATCGTCAGGCGCCTGTTCGAGACCGACAACGTCTACGTCTTCCAGAACCGTGACCGACGGTTGATCTTCGCAAGTCCCTACCAGCGCGATTTCACCATGATCGGCACAGTCACAAGGCTGTTCACGGGCGACCCCGCCGCGGTTTCGATGACCGCCGAAGAAGTGGCCTATCTTTGTGACGCGGCCAACCGGTATTTGCGTCAACCCGTCGATCCAGCCGACGTGATCAGGTCCGTCTCCGGCGTCAATCTTGTCGCCGGCCGACCCGGCAAGCGAATTGCGCGCGAGGGGACGGTGACTTTCGACGCGCGGCGCGGCAAGGCGCCGCTTTTGACCGTCTTCGGCGGCGACGTCACGACCTCGCGGCTGCGCGCCGAGCAAGCCGTCTTGCGACTCTCGCCATTCTATCCGATGTCGCCGCGCTGGACTGCGCACATGGCTTTGCCGGGTGGCGATTTTCCGTCGGAGCAATTCGAGTTGCAGGTCGAGCGCGCCCGCGAACGCTGGAAATTCCTGAGCGAGGATCACGCCCAGCGCCTGGTCTCGGCCTATGGCTCGCGCCTCGATTCCGTGATCGGCGACGCCAGGGAAATGGCCGATCTGGGTCCGGTCTTCGGGGCGGACCTGACGGGCGCGGAGGTGCGCTATCTCATGACAAAGGAATGGGCACGTTTTGCCGACGACATTCTCTGGCGGCGCTCGAAACTCGGCCTGACAATGCCGCAAGCCGATCGCGAGCGGCTTGCCGCGTTTATGGCGACGGTGACGTAACGGACCAATAATATTGCGGTCATCCACAGCGCTGCGGTTGAGCCGGGGCTGTTCCGCCGCTAGCTTGCGGCAACGATGGGGCAGGCTGGCATCATGACCGACGACACCGCGAAGGCCGCGAGCGATGCGGCCTCGCCGAAGGGCCAACCGCTGGCTGCGGCCGGATCGCCGCTGCTGCGCATCGAGGCGGTGGTGAAAAATTTCGGCACCTTTCGCGCCGTCAACGGGCTTTCGCTCGATGTCCAGGCCGGGGAATTCTTCGCCCTTCTCGGCCCCAGCGGCTGCGGCAAGACCACGCTGTTGCGAATGATGGCGGGTTTTGAGGCGCCGGACGAAGGCCGCATTCTGCTTAACGGCAATGACATCGCACTGGTCGCGCCGCATGAGCGCCCGGTCAACATGATGTTCCAGAACTACGCGCTGTTTCCCCATCTCAGCGTGCGCAACAATATCGCGTTCGGTTTGAAGCGCGCGGGGATGGGTCGTTCCCAGATCAATACGCGCGTCGCCGAGATGGTCGCGCTGGTCAAGCTTGAGGGTCTCGAGAAGCGCAAGCCTGACCAACTCTCCGGCGGCCAAAGGCAACGTGTGGCGCTGGCGCGTTCGCTGGCGCGCCGCCCGCAAGTCTTGCTGCTCGACGAGCCGCTTGCGGCGCTGGACAAGAAGCTGCGCGAGAGGACGCAGCTCGAATTGATGGAGCTGCAACGGCGCCTCGGGCTGACCTTCATCATCGTCACCCACGACCAGGAAGAGGCGATGACGATGGCGGGACGGATCGGCGTGATGAATGCCGGCCGTCTCGAACAGGTCGCAACCCCGCGCGAACTCTACGAGGCGCCCCGCTCGCGCTGGGTCGCGGAGTTCGTCGGCGACATCAATCTGTTCGACGGGCAGATCGAGACCCGCGATGGCGGTCAGCTGACGATTGCATCGCGGCTTACGATCGCGACGCGCGAGGCCGGCACGCTCTATGTCGCCGCACCGCGTGATCCCCTCACCAGGGAAAATGTCTGCGTCGCGATCAGGCCCGAGAAGGTCAAGCTGTCGCGCCGGGGTCCTGTGGCGGACAACACGTACGCGCTCAACCGGCTCGAGGGTGTCGTGACCGACGTCGGCTATCTCGGCGGCGTGACCGCCTACAAGGTGAAGCTCGACAGCGGCGCCGTGCTGCGCTCGTCGATGGCCAACACCGCGCGGCTCGATCTCGATGCCTATAGCGTGGGCCAGCGCGTGGTGGCCTGGTTCTCGCCGGAGGATTGCGTGGTGCTGGAGCAATGAGCGCTACCTCGATCTTTACCCGTCCGGCGCGGCTCGCCGCGATCGCCCCCTATCTCTGGATGGCGCTGTTCTTCCTGGTGCCGTTTTTCTTCGTCCTCAAGATCAGCCTGTCGCAAACCGCGATCGCGCAGCCGCCCTACACGCCGGTGTTCGATGTGGCGGAAGGCTGGGAGGCGGTCCGGGACGCATTCGCCGCGCTCTCGATCGACAATTTCAGGCTGCTCGTCTCCGACGACCTTTATATCCTGTCGTATCTGCGCAGTCTCGTCGTCGCCGCGATCTCGACGTCGATCCTGCTTCTGATCGGCTACCCGATCGCCTACGGGATGGCGCGGCTGCCGCAACGCTGGCAAAGCGTGGCGATGATGCTGGTGATCGTTCCGTTCTGGACCTCCTTTCTGATCCGCATCTATGCCTGGATCAACATCCTGCAGCATGATGGCCTGCTCAACCAGATCCTGCTGGCGCTGCATCTGGTCGCAACGCCGGTGGTGTGGCTCTCGACCGACAGTGCGATGTATCTCGGCATCGTCTACTCCTATTTGCCGTTCATGATCCTGCCGCTCTACGCGACGCTCGCCAAGATGGATCGCTCGCTCCTGGAAGCAGCAAGCGATCTCGGCGCCTCGCCGCGACAGGCATTCTGGCTCGTGACCTTCCCGCTGTCGCTGCCGGGCGTCGGCGCCGGCGCGCTTCTTTGTTTCATTCCGATCGTCGGCGAATTCGTGATTCCTGATCTGCTCGCAGGCTCCAATTCCTTGATGATCGGCCAGACGCTGTGGCTGGAGTTCTTCACCAACAAGGACTGGCCGGTGGCCTCCGCCTCGGCGGTCGTCCTCCTGCTTCTCCTGCTCGCGCCACTGTTGCTGTACGACCGCCTGCAACGCCGGCAATTGGAGGCGCGGTGATGGCGCGCCCGCTCAACAAAATTTCCACCTTCAACGTCACGTCGCTGGCGCTGGGGCTTTCGTTTCTCTATCTGCCGATCGTGATCCTCGTGATCTATTCGTTCAACGCCTCGCGGCTGGTGACGGTGTGGGGCGGCTGGTCGCTGCGCTGGTATACCGAATTCTTCAACGACGAGGCGATGCTCGATGCCGCCTGGATGAGCCTGCGGGTCGCGGTGACCGCCGCGACCCTGGCGACGCTGCTCGGCACGCTGGCCGCGGTGGCGCTGTCGCGGGCTGCGAATTTCAAGGGCCGAACGCTGTTTTCCGGCATGCTCTATGCGCCGCTGGTGATGCCTGAAGTGATCACCGGCCTGTCGCTGCTGTTGTTGTTCGTGGCGCTCAATGTCGAGCGCGGCTTCTGGACCGTGACGATTGCCCACACCACGCTCACGATGTGCTTCGTCGCCGTGGTGGTGCAATCGCGCCTCGGCGCGCTCGATCCGAGCCTGGAGGAGGCCGCGATGGATCTCGGCTGCGATCCGCTTGCGCGCGTTCCTTGCGGTGACGCTGCCCTTGATCCTGCCCTCGATCGCGGCGGGCTGGATGCTGGCGTTCACGCTCTCGCTCGACGACCTCGTGATCGCAAGTTTCACCACCGGCCCGGGTTCGGCGACGCTGCCGATCCGGATCTATTCGGAAGTTCGCCTCGGCGTAAAACCGGAAATCAACGCGATCTGCACGCTGGTGGTGGCGCTGATCGCGGTCGTGATTATTGTTGCCTCGGTCGCCTCCAAGCTGTCGGACGCGCGGGGCAAAAGCGCCGCGCCGATTTAGATCCGCCTTCCACATCACGACTTCACGGCACCCGCGGTCAATCCGCCGACCATGTAGCGGCGGAACGCGTAGTAGATCGCGGCGGGCGGCAGGGCGTAGATGAAGCCGGTGGTCATCAGAAGTTCCCACGGCGAATCGTCGGCGGCGAGGAAGTTGCCGAGCGCCACCGGCAGGGTGATGTCGCGGTCGTTGGAAAGCAAAAGGAACGCGTAGAGATATTCGTTCCAGGCAAGCAGCACGGCATAGGTGCCGATCGCGACCAGCGAGGGCATCATCAAAGGCACGTAAACCAGCCGAAAAATCTGCAACGGCGTCGCGCCGTCCATCACCGCGGCCTCGTCGAGCTCCACCGGCAGCTTGTCGGAGGCCTGTTTCAACACCCAGATCGCGTAAGGCGAAGCGATCGTCACCATCGCCAGGATCAACGCCCAGCTGGTGTTGAGCAGGCCATAATTGCCCATGGTGCGGTACATCGGCACGGCGAGAAACGCCGCCGGGATGAAGTAAGTCAGCAGCGCGAGATTGAGCACGACGCGGCCGCCCGGCACCTTGAGCCGCGAGATCGAAAATGCCGCAGCGGTCGCGATCAACAGCGTCAGCGCGCCGACCGCGGCTGCGATGATCGTCGAGTTGCCGAACTGCACCCAGAAATCCCGCAGGAAATAATGCTGCTGATGAAACACGATCTCGAAATTGTGCAGGGTCGGATGCGTGGGCCACAGCTTGCCGGAGAAGGCGTCTTCCTTCGGTGAGATCGCGAACACGAACATGTGGTAGATCGGGACCATGGTCCAGACCAGCACGGGAATGCCGATCAGCAACAGCCGCGCCTCGGTGGTGACGTCGCGCAGGGTCGGAAGCTTCATCGCGACAACCGTTTCATCATGAAATAGACCAAAGGCAGCACCAGCGGCATCGCGCAGACGATCGAGGCCATCGCGAGGTTGAGCTGGTCGAGCCGCAAATAACGAATGCCGAGCGTGGACAGCACGTGGGTGAGATCGGCCGGCCCGCCGCCGGTCAGCAAGTACACGCTGTTGAAATCGCCGAGCGTCCAGATCATCGAGAGCAGCGTGCAGGTCAGATACAGCGCCTGCATCGACGGCCAGGTAATGAAGCGGAATTTCTGCCACCAGCTCGCGCCGTCGACATCGGCGGCCTCGAACAGATCCTGCGAGATCGCAAGCCGCCCGGTCATCAGGATCAGCGTCCAGAATGGCAGCGATTTCCAGATGTGGACGCCGATCGCCATCGACAGCGCCACCGCCGGATCGTTGAGCCAGTTCGGCCCGTCATCGCCGGTGAATTTGAAGATGAGCTGGTTGACCATGCCCCATTCCGGATTGAGCATGAAGCGCACCGAGAGGATGGTCGGGATCGACGGCACCGCCCAGGGCAGGATGAAGATCACCGAAAGCCACCTGATCCAGCTTCGCGTCTGCACGAAGAAGCCGGACAAAAACAGCGCAATCAGCATTTTGATATTGATGCCGATGACGAGGAAGATCAGCGTGTTGACGGCCGCGCGCGCGAAGATCGGGTCGTGCGCGAGCGCGACATAGTTCGACGGCGCCCGCGCCAGCCAGAAGCCATAGCCGACCGGATAGACCACGAAGGCGAGGAACACCAAGATATAGGGTACGATCAGCAGGATCGCCCAGACCTGCGTCGTCGATAGCAGCGGCTCGCGCGGTGCGCCGTGAAGAGCCTGGTCGGATGCTGAAAGCGTGATCGCCATTTTCGCTTACTCTTGATAAAGCCCGTCACACGCATCGCAGTTCCTTACCCCTCTCCCCGCATGCGGGGATAGGGAGCAGGGGCTACCCCGCGACTTCCTTGATCCTTGCGATCATCTCGTCGACGGCTTTCTCCACCGGCACCTTCTCGCTCACCACGCGGTTCATCGCCTTCGCCCAGACGTTCTCGTTGTTGAGGACGGTGAACTTCCAGTTCTTGGTGAAGTCGAATGGCTGGGTGCCGCCCATGAACTGGTTGTAGACCGCCTTGCGGTGACGGTCGGCCTGCCAGAACGGGCTTTGCTGGCTTGCGGTCGTCACCGGGAACCAGCGGCCGAGCGCGCCCTCGACATAGGGCCGCAAATTATCCTCCTGCATCATGAACTTGATGAACTCCTTGCCCTGCGCCTTGTTCTTAGCGGCGGTGAAGATCGAGCCGGTCTTGACGTCGGAGCGGTACTTGATCGGCGAGCCGTCCGGCTTGAGCGGGAAGGAGGCGGTGATGATGGTTTCTTCATACGCCTTCTTGCCGGCGGCGCGCTGCTCGGGCGTCAGCGCCGGGTTGCTGGAATCCTCGAACCATTTCGCCGCGATCGAGATCGTGAAATTGTGCGTCATCACGATCGTCTTGTTGTGGAAGGCGACGTTGTTGTCCGGGTCCTTCCAGGTGGTGGAGGATGGCGGCGTACAGCCCTTGATGTAGGTGTCGGTGTAATCCTTCAGCGCGTGGATCAGGCCGTCGCGCACCTTGGGATCGTCGACCAGAAGCTTGCCGTCGTCGTCGACCAGCTTGACGTTGTAGGCGTCCATGAAGGTGTAGAACGACTGGAAACTATCGGTGGATTCCACGCCCATCGGCTGGCCGACGCCGAAGATGCGGCTTCCGGTTGCCTTGCGCACCGCCGGCTGCACCTTGTCGCACCAGAACGACCAGTAATCCTCCCATTTGGTCGGGATGTCGCTTTGCTTGAAGCCGGCCTGCTCCAGAAGGTCGCTCCAGATTTGCACATGCATGCTCTGCTGCTTCATCGGGAAGCCGTAATAGGCGCGCTTCTTGGTCTGGTCGTTGTAGAGGAAGGTGGTTTCCAGCACGTTCGGCGCGAACGCGCCCTTCATCGGCACCAGGATGTCGGAGAGGTCCTCGAGCTTGCCTTCGAACGCCCATTTGCCGGACGCCTGCACGTCGTAGGAATCGGAGAAGGCGACATCAGGCACGTTGCCGGAATCCAGCGCAGCCACGGTTTTGGGGATCATGTCCTGGATCGCGTATTGCGACAGCTCGACCTTGGTCCCGGTTTTGGCCTCGAACTTCTTGATCGCCTCGATCAGCGCGTCGTCCTCGGACTTGTAGAAGCCCTTGCTCCACCAGACGGTGATTTTTTCCTGCGCGAGCGCGGGTGCCGCGGCATAGATGAGGGCTGCGACCGCAACCGCGAGCTTGATGGTTCCCCCTGATTTCACGTCATTCTCCCTGTTTGGCAACGGCTTTTTTAACCGGTTGGATGAAAGACTAGCGCAGGGCCGCGAGGTGAGCCAGTGGCATCTTTTCGCACACAGGTAGCGGGATAATTTGTCTTCCGTCCGCCATCGTCATCCGGGGCGAGCCGGAGCATACGAGCGCCGGCAATTTTGAGAGACGCGTTCCGGGTCTGGGAGCAACGCACCAGTCCCGGCAATCGACGGCGACAGATTTCAATCAGGCACACCTTCGCACCCCCGCGACGCAAACCGCGCCCAGGCTCATGCCTTAAATCGTTCCGCCCCGAAGAGGGCGTGGGGAATGCCGGGTGCCCTTCGCACCCGCAGCCTCGCGTGGAAAAAATAAAAACCACACGAGTGTAGTCACCACGGTCGCGCCGGGATCACCCGGCATTCCCGCACGCGAATGGTTTTAACGGCTTCCTTCGGGCTCTCCTTGGTGACCGGGCTCTTTTGCCACCATCGCCGGCGAAAGGTTTCTTCGCCAACTTGACGCCAGCGTCGGGGCGTCAGGACCACACGACTTCGCCGTCCGCCTCATGCGCCGTTCGTCAAAGCGCCAAGCGCGTCCACCGCATCCCGCTTCCCAACGTCCGTGACGATCGCGAAACGCCCCTCATGTGGGACGGGACGGCGGGAAAGATGGATGTGATTTGGGCGAAACGCGAAGGGATTTATTTTTCGCGAGAGGACTGGACGGGGCAAATCAGATTGATCGGGTTTGACAAATTCGTTTTTACGCGCAGAGCCATTGCGGGTGCCACGCTTGTCGAGATTTCCTCCCACAGATCACTCGCGCGAGGTTAGCGTCACTTTGTGGGCTCGATGCCATGCGGCGAAGGCCTCGATGACCTGCTTGAAGAATCGTGGTGGCAAGAAGCCATAGTCGTAGCGATCGCTGCGGCCGATTTTCCGAAGGTCATAGCCGGGCCAATCGAATTCGTTGCCCTCTGCGACAACGATCCAGGAGCGCTCGTCATCGAGTCCGAGATGGCTTTTGACTACGGCAGGAATTTCGATTGCAGCCGCGGAATCCGCCGGCGCAACATGCGTGATCGGCAGAACCAAAACGATCGTCGTGTCATTCGCGGGGCGCTCGACCGCCAGCACGATCACGCTTGGGCGATCCTTGCGTCCTTCTTCCCTGCCTGCTTTACGCTCGTGATGCCAAAGATAGGCATAGGAAATGACGAGGCCCGGTTCGGGCGTGGGTATTGGCACGCGTCCGCGCTATTTCTCAGGTTCAATTATGGAATCGAGATGCGCATGCCGCTCGTCCATGCGCGAAGCGCCGATGGCCGCAACCCGTTCGTCCGAAAGCTCTGCCGTCGCGAAGCTGCGGCGGCGCTGCTTGAAGCGGCGGAATTCTTCGTACTCATCCGGCGCAACGAAATAGCCGGTGATCGAGCCATGGCTCGATACCGCCACGGCCTCTCGCTGGGCGAGCATTCGGTAGCGGCCAAAGTTTCGGGTGAACTCCGAAGCTGGGATGGTGTCAGCCATGCTCGTGCGTCCTAGGTTTCGACACCTAATATACGTAATTCACGTGAAAAGCGCAAGTTACGTATGTTAGTGTGGTTGTCCAATAAGCTATTGAAGGATCGATATTTTATCAGATAACTCGAACGTGGATACCGGGTTTCGTCCCGCTATCCAGGCTATATGGCTGTTAAAAAAGATACGAAGCCGTCGACGGAATCGGACGCGAGGAATTCATCGACGCTCAGATAAAGAAGCGCTGTATTAAATCCAATAGAACTTGATCGTGCGGCCATCCAAAAGCCAATCACCCTCAATTCGGCTTCGCATCCGCAGCCGGCGCACTCGGCGGCACGGCCTCCGGCGCCGCCGCCTTTTGCCCGCCGCCGGTGAAGCGCTCGAGCACCGAGCGCACGGCGTCGCGGGTCTTGCGGTCTTTCACCGCATCGAGCAACGGCGCGCTCGCGGGCGAGCGGCGGATCAGGCTTTCGGGATCGGGGAAGATCAGGGGATCGTCCCACGGGCCCTGCACCACGAACGGTAGTTCGAAGCCGGGCGTGGCATTCGCGCTCGTCAGGCTGGCGACACCCTTGAGATCGTATTCGCGCGCGGGCACGGAGGTCGTGCCGGTCATGGTGATGCGCGTCGCTGTGCCCTCGACATGGACGTCCTCGGCGGTCGCGATGCCGTCGGCGAATTTCAACGCGATGGTGAGGGTGTCGTAGGGCGTCGAGCCCGAGCGGAAACTGCCGGCGCCGGACAGCGGCCGCTTCTCCAGCCGGCGGAGCAACTGCTCGGCGTTGAAGCCCGCGATCGCGCCGTCATGGCCGGTCAAAGTGGCGGTGCCGTCGAGCGATTGCGCCAGACCCAAAGGGCGAGGAGCCTGAAGCGGTCAGCGAGACCCCGAGATTGCCGCGGCCACTCAACTTGTTGATGCCGAACAATTCGGTGGCGCAGGCTTGCAGGTCCACATCAGTGAACTGGAACTGAGCCTTCACGTCGGCCATCGCGTCAGCGCGCGCGAGCCCGAACGAGCCCTTGGCGATGCCGCCATAGATCTGCGCTTCGCCGACGCTGAGCGCGAGCGCGCCGTTGCGTAAGTTCGCGCCGAACGCGGTGCGGCCGAGTTTGGTCGGGCCGATCGTGACTTTCGCGGCCGACAGGCGCATGTCGAGGTCGGTGGTCGACATCGCATTGAGATCGAACAATTGCCGGTTCCAGTCATGGGAACCGGCGAGCAGGCGGAAGGTCGAGATGTAGGGCGTGAAGTCGAGCGCGTCGGCGGCAAGGGTTGCCTGCAACGATTGCCGGCCGGTGTTGGCATAGGTCATCACGCCTTCGGCGGCATTGCCGTCGAGTTCGACATTGACGTTGGTGAGCGCGATCGAGGGGCCAACGACGTTGGCGCGCGCCTTCAGCGCGAAACGGCCGAAAGCCGCTGCCGCCCGGCGGCGTCTGCCCGGTCCATCGCAGCGCGTTGCGCAGCGAGGGCGTATCCACCGTCAGCGTGCCTTCCAGCATCAGGCTGGTTCGATTGGCGATGGTGCCGTCAAAGGCGAGCTTCAAGGGCGCGCTGGCGAGACGGACCTTGGCGCCGGAGCGGTCGCCGGACAGCGCCGCGATGAAGTCGCTGGCGCTGACGCTGGCGTCGATGCGCTCGCCGCGCCAGTCGAATTGCCCCGTGGCCGCAAAGGAGCGCGAGATCGATGGCCATGCCAGCGACAGATCGATGTCGTCGAGCTTCTCGGTCATGTGATGGCCGAGGTCCTCGTAATCGAGCGTGCCGTCCTGAATGCGGATTTCCGAGAACGACACCTGGTTGTCGGCGCCGGGCTTCATGGTGCGCGCGATGGTGCCGATGAACGGCGTCCAGTTGCTCTCGCCCTTGGCGTCGCGGACCACATGGATATGCGGCCGCAGCATCATGACGTCGGAGATCTCGAAGCGCTGCATCAGAAGCGGCAGCATGCGCAAATTCGCGGTCAGCACGTCGACCGAAAGCGCGGGGTCAGACGTCGCCCCGCCTCTCAAGCCGACGTCGTGAAAGGAGACGTAGCTGCCCGGAAACACCGAAATATCGGTCGAGCCTTTGACCACCAGATCAAGACCGGTCACGGCGCGGATCTGCGCCTCCACCGCCTGGCGCAATGCGTCGCGGTTGAGCAGCCAGGTGCTCGCGACCAGGCCGACCAGCGCCACGCCGAGCAACGCGGCGACCGGCATCGCCAAGCGCTTCATTCCCTGGGCCATCGTCAATGAGATATCCTGAGTCTTGTCAGTCCAAGTCTTGTCACTTCAAGTCTTGTCAATTCAAGTCTTGTTAGCACCGGTGGAGTTGGAGCCGGGCTGGCACGATGCCGCAGGGGTTAATTGCTGAAAAGGCGGGCAGGGTCCCAAATCCCTGCCAACCCCCGCAACTTGATGGGTTTTCTTGACGCTTTCAAGGCCGTTGGTGGAGGGGTGGGGGCCTCGCTCGGCGTGACGATGTGCCCGGGCTTAGCCGTCCGAAAGACCGCGTCGCTTCCGTGCGCCTATGCCCGAGCACGTCCTAACCATCTCATCCGGTCATTCCGGGATGGTGCGTTAGCACCAGACCTCAGATGCGCCATTGCGCATCGGGGAATCTCGAGATTCCGGGCTCGATGCTGCGCATCGCCCCGGAATGACAGCGTCATCCCCTCGTCATTGACGCATTGCGAAGAATTCGCCTAATAATCCCTTGAACGTGTGCTGTTTGAGCACGCTCCCTCCATCAGGTCGTATTTCATGAACAAGGTTTACCCCGACGCCAAATCGGCACTCGACGGCATTCTCAAGGACGGCATGATGATCATGTCGGGCGGTTTCGGTCTCTGCGGCATCGCCGAGACGCTTTCGGACGCCATCCGCGATTCCGGCGTGAAGAATTTGACGGTCGTTTCCAACAACGCCGGCGTCGACGGCATCGGGCTGTCGCGCCTGCTCGAGACGCGCCAGATCAAAAAGATGATCTCCTCCTATGTCGGCGAGAACAAATTGTTCGCCCAGCTCTATCTCGCCGGCGAACTGGAACTCGAATTCAATCCGCAAGGCACGCTCGCTGAGCGCATCCGCGCCGGCGGCGCCGGGATCCCGGCCTTCTACACCAAGACCGGCGTCGGAACCTTGATCGCCGAGGGCAAGGAAGAGAAGGTCTTCGACGGCGAGAAATACATCATGGAGCGCGGGCTGTTCGGCGACCTCGCCATCGTCCACGCCTGGATGGGCGACACCGCGGGGAACCTCGTCTACCGCAAGACCGCGCGGAACTTTAACCCGATGATGGCCACCGCCGCCAAGATCACGGTCGCCGAGGTCGAGCACCTGGTGCCGGCGGGCCAGATCAACCCCGATCACATCCACACGCCGGGCATCTTCGTCAAGCGCATCATCCAGGTCGGGACGGCCAACAAGCGCATCGAATTCCGCAACACACGCAAGCGTGAAACAGCCGCCGCAACCGGAGAGGAAATCTGATGGCCTGGACCCGCGAACAGATGGCCGCGCGCGCCGCCAAGGAATTGCGCGACGGCTACTACGTCAATCTCGGCATCGGCATTCCGACGCTGGTCTCCAACTACATCCCCGACGGCATCGACGTCAGCCTGCAGAGCGAGAACGGCATGCTCGGGATGGGCCCGTTTCCCTACGAGGGCGAGGAAGACCCCGACCTCATCAACGCCGGCAAGCAGACGGTGAGCGAATTGCCCTCGACCAGCTATTTCTCCTCGGCCAATTCCTTCGGCATGGTGCGCGGCGGCCATATCGACCTGTCGATCCTCGGCGCGATGCAGGTCGCGCAAAATGGCGATCTCGCCAACTGGATGATCCCGGGCAAGATGGTCAAGGGCATGGGTGGCGCGATGGATCTCGTCGCCGGCGTCAAGCGCGTCGTGGTGGTGATGGAGCATTCCGCCAAGGACGGCCCGAAGCTGTTGAAGAAGTGCAACCTGCCGCTGACCGGCGAGCGCGTGGTCGATCTCGTGGTCACGGATCTGGCGGTCTTTGCCATCGACAAGCACGGCAAGGACGGTATGGCGCTGATCGAGCTCGCCGACGGCGTCACGCTCGACGAGGTGAAATCCAAGACCGAAGCCGAGTTTCGCGTCGCGCTGAAGAACGTGTGAGCACTGTCTCCCTCGCCCCGCTCTCCGGGGAGAGGGCTGGGACGCGGGGAGTCTCCCCGGACTTGAATTGTTGCGCGAGAGTTCCCCTCACCCGAAGCCTTCGGCTTCGACCTCTCCCCGCATGCGGGGCGAGGTAACCTCGATCCACTTGGCCTTGCGTCACGTTCCCTCGGCATTGTTCCCCTCACGCCTTCGCCTTCGCCACATCCTCCAGACCCCGGTTGCGCGGCTCGACGCCCCAGGCCCACACCACCACGATCTGGACCAGGACAAGGCCAATCATCAACCAGACCACGCCGGGCAATTTGTAGGATGCCATCAGGCTGCCGACGATGAACGGCGAGACTACGGTCGCGCCGCGGCCGAGCGTGTTGCAGATGCCGTTGGCGCGCAATCTGATCTCGGTCGGGAACAGTTCCGGCGTGTAGACCCCGAACAGGATCGCGGTCTGCACATAGATCGCGGTGATCAGCACGAACCCGACCGAGAGCACGATCGCTGGATCCGACGCGGCGTCGAAGCGCGCATAGGTGTAGCCCGCGATGATGGTCACGACCGAGGCGCCGATGATGCTCATGCGCCGCCCGACCGCGTCGGAGAAATAAGCCCCGAGCGCGCAGCCGACCAGCGAAGCCGCCGACAGCACCAGTGTATAGGCGAGCGAATTGGTGATGGTCAGGCCCTGGCGCAGGAAGAACTGCGGCAGGAAGATCACGAAGCCGAAGATCAGGGTGTTGATCGTGATCAGGACCCAGGAGCCGACGATCATCCGCTGCAACAGCGGCGGCCTGAGCATGTCGGAAGCGGCCACTTGCGGCACCGGCGCGGGCACCACCACCGGCGGCAACGGCTTGCCGGCGGAGGCCTCCTGTTCGATCGCGCGCATCAGGCTTTCGGCCTCCTCGGTGCGGCCTTCCGATTCAAGCCAGCGCGGCGATTCCGGCAGGTTCTTGCGCAAATACCAGACGATCAGCGAGCCGAGGCCGGCGATGACGAACATCGGCCGCCATCCGAAGGAGGGGATGATGAGATAGCCAAGCAGCGCGGTCGCCGGAAAGCCCGCCACCACCAGAAACGCCATCATCGACAGCCAGCGCCCGCGGCTCTTTGGTGGGACGAATTCGGTCAGCGTCGAATAGCCGACCACGATTTCGGCCCCCAACCCCAGGCCCTGCACGAAGCGGCAGGCGATCAACTGGGTCATGTCCTGCGCGAAGGCCGCCGCCAGCGAGGCGAGACCGAAGATCAGCAGGTTGATCTGATAGGTGAAGCGCCGCCCGAATTTGTCGCCGACAAATCCGGTGATCAGCGCGCCCAGCGTCATGCCGACGAAGGTCAGCGAGATGAATTGCAGATTTTGCGGCGCGGTCGAGAATTTGGTCTGGATCGCGGACGCCAGCACGCCGCCGGCGACGTAAAGATCGTAGCCGTCGAAAAACATTCCGGCGCCGACCAGCCAGAAGATCCGGTAATGAAACGACGAGACCGGCAGCCGGTCGAGCCGCGCGCCGGCGTTTACTGCTTGAGCCATGTGAAGTGTCCCCCTCTAAAATTTTTTTGCGCGGCGCCAGTCTTCGCTGTACGCCACGGTGATGTTGTTTGCTTTTTAGTTGAGCATGATCTTTTCCGATAACCGGTGGCCACTTTGCGGGATCATGCTCTAGTTCAATCGTCGTTGCGTGGCCGTGTCGCGATACCAGTCGAACGGTTGCGGATTGGTCGCCACCATCACGCTCTTGGTGTTGAAGTGGTCGTCGAAGCTTTCGGTGCCGAATTCGCGCCCGACGCCGGAATCGTCGACCCCGCCCCAGGGCGAGGCCGGGTCGAGCCGGTGATGGTCGTTGATCCAGACGATGCCGGCCTTGACCTGCGCCGCGACGCGATGGGCGCGCGCGACGTCGCGGGTACGGATCGCGGCCGCAAGCCCGAACGGTGAATCATTGGCGAGCCGCAGCGCATCCGCCTCGTCCTTGAACGGCGTCACCGAGGTGAATGGACCGAACACTTCCTCCTGGAAAATCCGCATCTCGGACGTCACGTCCGCAAACACCGTCGGCTGCACGAAGTAACCGTTGTCATGGCCCGTCACCTTGGCGGCCTGACCGCCGGCCACAAGCCGCGCGCCGTCGTCGCGGCCAAACTGGCAATAGGACAGCACCCGGTCGCGCTGCCGCGCCGAGATCACCGGCCCAAGCTGGGTCTGCGGATCGAAGGGATCGCCAATGCGGATGTTTTGGGTTTTCACCGCCAGCTTCGCGACGAATTCGTCGTAGATCGAGGCCTGCACGATATGGCGGGACGCGCAGACGCAGGTCTGTCCGGCGCCGATGAAGGCGCCGAACGCCGCATAGTTCACCGCCTGGTCAACATCAAAGTCGTCGAACACCATCACCGGCGTCTTGCCGCCGAGCTCCATGGTCTGATGCGCGAACACCTTCGCCGCCGCGCTTCCGGCGATGCGGCCGGCCTCGGTGCCGCCCGTCAGGACCAGCTTGTTGATGTCGCGATGCTCGGCGAGCAGTTTGCCGGTGCTCTGGCCGAGGCCGAGCACCACGTTGAACACGCCGGGCGGAAGCCCCGCCTCGGTGAAGATCTTTGCGAGCCGCAGCGTCGTCAACGGAGTATATTCAGAAGGTTTCACCACGGTGACGCAGCCGCTCGCCAGCACCGCGGCCAGCGATTTGCACATGATCATCAGCGGGTGATTGAACGGCGTGCAGTTGGCGACGATGCCGATCGGCGTGCGCAGCGTGTAGTTGAGGTAGAAGCCCTCGACCGGAATGACCGCGTCGCGCCGCGAAAGCGCAAGGCCCGCGAAGTAGCGAAAGAAGTCCGGCAGTCGCGACAATTGCGCGCGCGTCTCGTTGACTGGACGGCCGTTGTTGAGCGTCTCCAGCCGGTACAGCGAATCGAGATTGGTCTCGAACGCGTCCGCAAGGCGATTGACGAGCCTTGCGCGCGCGCGAATGTCCATGCCGCCCCAGGCGCGGCCCTCGAAGGCTGCGCGGGCGCTTTTCATCGCGCGATCGACGTCGTCGGCGTTCGAATTCGGAATCCGCGCGATCACGTCGCCGGTCGCGGGATTGCGCACATCGAGCATCTGGCCGCGGCTTGCTTCGATCTCGCGGCCATCGACGAAATTGCCGTGGATTTCGACGTCGATGGTTCCGGATTTTGATGGAACGTTCATGCGTCCTTCCCTTCGGATCATGATCCGACTGGATCGGACCACGACCTCGTTTCTCTTGGTTCGTGCATCATCTTCCCGGAAAACATCCGTCAAGACTTGCAGTTCAAGACTTGCAGTTTGTGAAATAGCAGGTCAAGCGCCGAAAGGCTTGAAAGATACGGATTTTGATTTATCAATCACGCCGCGTGGGGAGGTTTCAACCCTCAAGCGACAGGCAATATACAGACAATATAGAGAAACATAGAGAGACCGGCATGGACCGACTTTTCGCCAACGGCACGGTCAACGCCGCGCAATCAGGCCAAGGACCAGGTCGGGGGAGTGCGCCCGCGCTGTTTCTGTTTCACTCGCTCTTGTCGGATCGGGCGAGTTTCGACGCCATCGTCCCACGCCTTTCGCAATCGCATCGCGTGATCGTTCCCGAATTGCCCGGTTTCGGCGGGTCGAAGGCGGTCGGCGGCGGCCTTGTCGCCGTCGCCGACCGGATGGCGGAGGCGGTGAGGGACGCGGCCGAAGGCGCCGAGACGATCCTGCTCGGCAACGGCTATGGCGGGTTCGTGGCGCTGCAGATGGCGATCCGCCATCCCGACATCGCGAGCCGACTCATTCTCGCCGATTGCGGCGCTGCGTTTTCGCGAGCCGGCCGCGAAGCCTTCCGCAACATGGCGGCGGCCTCCAGGGCCAAAGGGCTGTCGGCAATCACCGACGTCGCGATGCGCCGGCTGTTCGCCCCCGAATTTCAGGCCCAGCATCCCGATCTGATGCGCGACCGGCGCGAAGCATTTTTGAAGACCGACCCCGAAGTGCTGCAGGAGGCCTGCGCGGCGCTCGCCGAACTCGACCTCCGAGAAGAGGTCTCGAAGGTCAAGGTGCCCGTGCTGGTCTTGGTCGGCGAGCATGACGAGGCAACACCGCCGCCGATGTCGCACGAGCTGGCGGCGCTGCTTCCCAATGCGCGTCTGAAGATCATCGCGGGTTGCGCGCACGTCCCTCAACTTCAGGCGCCCGAGATATTTCTGGACGCGATCGGGGATTTCTTGCCACTGCCGTCTGTCGCGAACTGAACCCCGCGGCCGTTCTTGCCTACAGCGATTTGATCGCCAACAAGACGGCGACCCACAGAACCAACGACATAACCGCGACGACTGCGGCGGCGATCGCCAGCATCCGCATCAGTCCGCGCGAATTCTCGGCAAACGATGACCTGTCCGGGTCGATGGGAAAGTCATCGTGCCCGGGGATGTGGCCGCGGATCCCGAGGACCCGGAGAATAGCGTCCAGGAGGAACTGGCTCATGGCCCAAGCTCCGATTTGTCGGTTATTGGTTGAATATTGACCCCAAAATCGGCGCCGTTCTTTGACCGAGCGCAAAGTCAATTCCCTTTTCACAGGTTATTGAATTTCCAGAGCTGGAGCCGAACAGGCCTCGATTGACCCCCTTTATTCGAAGAGAGCACGACATGAGGCCTGATCTTGCTGCTTGCTACGGACAGGAGCGATTGCCGCGATATACGAGCTATCCCACCGCCCCCCATTTCTCGGCCGGAATCGGCCCTGAAACCTACGCCCAATGGCTGAAGGCGCTCCCTCGGAACACCAGCGCGTCGCTCTATCTGCACGTGCCATTCTGCCGGGAGATGTGCTGGTATTGCGGCTGCCACACCCAGATCGCCAGGCGCGACGAGCCGATCTCGGTCTATGCGGCCGCGCTGCGCTGTGAGCTCGATCTGGTCTCACGGCAGATCGGACGGCGCGTCAAGGTCGAGCATATCCACTTCGGCGGCGGAACGCCGACGATCATGGCGCCCGAACTCTTCGTGGACCTGATCGGCGCGATCAGGCACGCCTACTTCGTGCTTCCCACGGCCGAGATCGCCATCGAGATCGATCCGCGCACGCTCACGCCTCCCATGCTCGAGGCGCTCAGGCTTGGCGGTGTCAACCGCGCGAGCCTCGGCGTGCAGAGTTTCGATCCGATCGTACAGCGTGCCATCAATCGGGTGCAGAGTTTCGAGGAGACGGCAGAGGCTGTGACCAGCCTGCGGCGAGCCGGCATCGCCGGGATCAACTTCGACCTGATCTACGGGCTGCCGCATCAGACCGTTGCCTCCTGCCTCGACACCGTCAGGCGCTGCGTCGGGCTTCGACCGGATCGTTTCTCGGTGTTCGGCTACGCCCATGTCCCGTCGTTCAAGAAGCACCAGCGCAAGATCGCGGAAAGCATTCTGCCTGACAGCCTGGAACGGCTCGAGCAGTCCTCCGCGATCGCCGACGCGCTGAAGGAAGAAGGATATCAGCAGATCGGCCTCGATCATTTCGCGCTTCCGGGCGATGCGATGGCCGTGGCCCAGCGCGAGGGCATGCTTCGCAGGAATTTTCAGGGCTACACCACAGATTCGGGCAGCGTCCTGCTCGGTTTCGGCGCCAGCGCCATCGGGTATCTGCCGCAAGGCTACGTGCAGAACGAAGTCAACACCCACGCCTATTGCGAAACGATGGCGCGCGGCAGACTGGCGACCGTCAAAGGCTACGCCTTGACCAAGGACGATCGGCTGCGCGGCGAGATCATCGAGCGCATCATGTGCGATTTCGGCGTCGATCTCGACCCGATCTGCGCGCGGCACGGTTTTGCGGCGCAAGACATGCTGCAATCGTCGCCTCGTTTGAAGGACCTGATTTCAAGCGGCGTGGTCCAACTCGACGGCGCGTCGCTCGCCGTGAAGGACGATTCGCGGTTTCTGGTTCGCAGCGTCGCCGCCGCCTTCGACGCCCATCTCGACGGGTCGAAGCAGCTCCACAGCCGGGCGGTCTAGAGCTAGCGAGGGTTCCTTCTACTCCCCGGCAACAACAGAAATCGCCGGCTTGAGCTGCACGGGAATGCCGTTGAGGATCGATTGTCCGACAACGACTTCGACATCGCCGTCGTCCGTCCAGTCGTTCACGGACACGCCAGCGCGTGACCCGGCAACTTTTTGCCAACGACCAACGTCCCTGTGCCCCCAACCGTGCGGCAAGCTTACCACGCCTTGCATCATTTCATCGGTGACGTGGACGGGAACCGGCCCGCGAAAAACGCGGCTCTCAAGCATAGCAGTTTCGCCATCCCTCACGCCGGCGCGTTCGGCATCGTGGGGATGAACGAGAAGCACGCAGCGCTCGCGTCCGGAGACGAGAGCCTCGATGTTGTGCATCCAGCTGTTACTGCTGCGCAGGTCGATCGCCACCATGAAATCGAGGCGAGACAGGGCTTGTGCGAGTCTTTGACCGTTCGGAGCTGAAAGCACGGGGTTGCCCGCATAGATTATCAGCGCCTTGACCTGACCGGGACCGTCCGTCTCGATTTCTTCCGCCAGCACGCTGGTCGGCAACTCGCCGAAGGTCTCGGGAAGTTTGCGCAGGCGGCTGCGCCAGCGCGCATAGCCATCGTTGAAATAAGGCGACAGCGCCGAGATGTTGATAGCAGGCGTGGGCAACATGGCGCCCCCAACCTCCCCCATCCGGCCCGCGACAAGGTTGAGAAGATCGGTGGCCCAAGTGGCAATGGTGCCGAAGCGGTTGTTGCATGTGCCGACGCGGGAATAAACGACGCTTGTCGGCGCGTCTGCAAATTCGTGGGCAAGCCGTCGAATGGTTCTGGCATCAATGCCAACGCCCGCTGCGACGCGTTCGGGCGTGAAGGCGGCGAGCCGCTGGCGGATCTCAATCCAGCCGCGAGCCATCTTGTTGATGCGATGCTCGTCGATTCTTCCGTCCTCGATAAGCGTTTGCACCATGGCGATGAGGAGCGCGGCATCTCCTCCGGGACGGATTGCAATCCATTCATCGGCCTCGCGCGCCGTTTCGGTGCGTCGCGGATCGACCACAACGATGCGGCCGCTGCGTTGGCGTATGGCGCGCAGTCGCCGGCGCACGTCGGGCGCCGTCATCAAGCTGCCATTCGAGATCCAGGGATTTGCGCCGACGCAAAGGAAATACTGCGTGCGGTCGATATCGGGCACGGGCGTAACGAGCGAGGAGCCGTAGAGCAGGTAGGATACAGCCCAGCGGGGGCTTGTGTCCTGCGAGCCGGCCCCAAAGAAATTGCGTGAGCCGACCGCGCGGGCGAAGCCCGCTCGCAGCAAAATTGCCCCGTAATTGTGAATGATGGGATTACCCAAATAGACGGCGATGGCGTCCGCGCCGCAACTTGCGCGCACGGCAAGAAGACGTTGTTCGACCAGACCGAACGCTTCATCCCAACCGATCGGCGCAAAGCTACCGTCCGACGCTCGTCTTAAAGGAGTGCGCAGGCGATCCGGATCATGATGCACCTCGCCGATCGCGACGCCCTTGGGGCAGATGTAGCCTTGTGAGAATGGATCGTCTTCGTCGCCACGAACCGAAACAATACGATCCCCATCGAGTTCGAGCTTCAGCCCGCACATTGCCTCGCAGAGCGTGCAAGTCCTGAAAACGGTGCGCGGCATGGTCATGATGTTACCCCTGATCTGGCAGCAGCATCGAACCCGGACGCGATTTTACAGAAGGAACGCGAAAATATCTACCGCGCTGAAATGTCTCCTGTTTGCGCCGAAACGCTGGTTTCTTTGTCAGGTGATGGTGTCAGGATGGCCGGGCCGGAGCCCCGGCGAAAGCCCGCCACCAGATTTGATTCGAGGTGCGCGCCAGCGTGCCGCTTGATCTAAGTCAACGACCGCCTCGGCATCGGCTTCATTCTTGAAGATATGATCACGATCCCCCAACTGACAGCGGAAGCCCTGGGATCATTTCTGGCTTCGGAAACCAGGGGCCGATTCGGCTCGTCGAACGCTGAACTCGGCGATCTGTTGCCCTATGCAGCAAGGCTTGCTTTGGAATGCATCGGCAACAGCGATGCATTGTACCACAATGTCGAGCACACGATGCTCGTGACGCTCGCCGGGCACGACATTCTGATCGGCCGGGCGCTTTTGCGGCCAACAACGGCACGCGACTACGCCAATTTCATTCTTGCATGCCTCGTTCACGACATCGGGTATGTTCGCGGAGTTGTTCAGGGCGACGAGGACGACTGCTTCGTTGCAGACGTCAGTGGCCGTACGGTCCGTTTGCCGCGAGGCGCATCCGACGCAGCACTGGCGCCGTACCACGTCGACCGCTCCAAATTGTTCGCTCTGGAACGCCTCGACGCCACCGAACACCTCGATGCGGCCCGGATAGCCAGGGCGATCGAATATACCCGTGTTCCCTATGCGCCGCCGCCGTCGAATGATGATCTACACGATGAGGAAGGCTTGCTGTTGCGTGCCGCGGATCTTATCGGCCAACTCGGCGATCCGAACTACATGAGGAAGTCGAACGCGCTTTTCTACGAGTTCGAGGAAATCGGACTGAACAAGACCCTGGGCTATGAGACGCCCGCCGACGTCGTTTATAAGTTCCCGCAGTTCTACTGGACCAACGTCGCGCCGCAAATCGGCACGGCCATACGGTACCTCAACGTGACCTCAAGTGGACGTCAATGGATCGCCAATCTCTATGCCAACGTGTTTCGAGCCGAACGTGATGTGACCCTGTCGGGTCCCCAGAGGTAAGGCAGCCGGGTCAATCGGGAATCCAGGGTGGCAGGCTCACCGGAGAACTGAGGGAGGCCTTGCAACATCAGCCGCAATCTCCGAGGTCCGGCGGGCGATCGGTAGATTGATGGCCGACAGGCAGCCGGCCTTCGAGCGTATTCTCGACAGGAACCCGCGCCAGGTTTGTGCCGGAACAAAGAACTCCGGGAGACCCGCGCTAGCCTCCGCGCCAGAAGGGGGTTCTCGCATGTGCATTGGATTTGACGATCTGGTCGACGATGTCATGAGCAGATCGCCCCAGACGATCAGGGTGTTTCTCAAGTTCGACATGCGGTGCGTGGGTTGCCCGATCGCCTGTTTTCACACCGTTGATGACGCCTGCCGCGAGCATGGCGTCGACCGCGAGGCGTTTCTCAAGGCGCTGCGCGCCCTCGCATGATGTGGGCGGTCACCGCCGGGCTGGAGGATCGCTTTCGCCACCGGATTGCTCGGCCAGCACAAACAGCTTGTGCGGCTCGCGCAGCACGATGCGTTGCCGCCCGCTTTCGATGAGCCCGCGGCCTTCCCAGCCGCTCAGGATGCGGCTGACCGTGTGCAGCGTGGTCCCGGTCATTTGGGCGATGTCCTGGCGGGTGATCGGAAAGTCGATCTCGACGCCGTGCTCGACCTTGTGCCCGGCTTGCTTGGCGAGCCGAAGCAGCGCGTTGGCGATGCGCTGTTCGACCTGTTGCGTCGACATCTCGACCACCCTTGTATGGGTTTCCTGGAGTTGGCTGCCGATGGTCTGCAATGTGTTGGTGGCGAGTGCCGGAAATCGCGACACCAGGCGCGGCCACGTCGCCGATGGCCAAGCCAGCGTGACGCTGTCTTCGACGGCGGTCGCGGTCGCCGGATAGTGTTGCAGCCCGATCGCCATCGCAACGCCGAAGGTTTCGCCGGGCGCGACATAGCGCACCACGACCTGCTCTCCCATCGGCGTGGTCTTGCTGGCGCGCACGTGGCCGTGAAGCAGGACAAAAAACGAATGCGCGGCTTCGCCCTGCTCGAAGACGTGGCGGTTCTTTGCAATGCGCAGCGAACGGGCTTCGCGCAGGATCTCATCGAGTTCCTCGGCGGAAAAACCCGCAAACAGCGGCAGGTCGGCAACCAGCGAACGATCGACCGTGGCCATGTTTTCCCACCGCGCATGAACGATTTAAATCGAATCTAGACTGCGACGGTTCCCGATCAAGCAGAAGTTTGTCCTGGCTCAACAAGTGCGTGCGGAATTGTCGCCAGAATGCCTGCAAACCTCTGACAGGAGCGAGAGCCATGACCGCCAATCCGCCTGGACGTATCGACGCGGTCACACCGTTGTTCTCGTATGGCTTTCGGCCGTTTTTCCTGTTCGGTTCCATCTATGCCGGAATCGCCATCCTGGTCTGGCTGCCGCTATTCCATGGCGAGATCGCTCTCAGCTCGGCCTTTGCACCGCGCGACTGGCACGTGCACGAATTGCTGTTTGGCTATCTGCCGGCCGTGATTACCGGGTTCCTGTTCACGGCGATCCCGAACTGGACCGGCCGATTGCCCATTCGAGGCTGGCCGCTGATGGGCCTGGTTGCGGTCTGGCTGGCGGGACGGCTGTGCGTGACCTTCTCGGCGCATACCGGATGGCTTGTCGCCATGCTGGTCGATACAGCCTTTCTGCTCTTGGTTGCGGCGGCGGCGAGCCGTGAAATTCTTGCCGGTCACAACTGGCGAAATCTGAAAGTCGTGATTCTGCTGCTGCTGCTGTTGGCGGGCAACGTCGCCTTCCACCTCGAGGCGCATGTCGAAGGCGCGGCCGATATCAGCATCCGCCTCGGCATCGCGGTGGTCGTCTTGCTGATCGCGTTGATCGGCGGACGGATCGTTCCGAGCTTCACCCGCAACTGGCTGGTGCGCGAAAATCCCGGCCGGCTTCCGGTGCCGTTCGGCCGCTTCGATGTCGTCGCGATTGCGGTCGGCGCGCTGGCGCTATCGCTCTGGGTGGCTGTTCCGATCGGCGTCCTCACGGGTGGCGCCTTGGCGGCAGCGGGCGTGCTGCATCTGGTGCGGCTGGGACGTTGGGCGGGGGATCGCACCACGGGCGAGCGGCTGCTCGTGATCCTGCACATCGGCTATGCCTTCGTCCCGCTCGGCTTTCTTTTGAATGCGGCCTCCGCGTTCGAATATGTTGCGCCAGGCGCCGGCGTTCACGCCTGGATGGTGGGAGCGGCCGGCACCATGACGCTCGCGGTGATGAGCCGAGCGACCCTCGGACATACCGGCCAGCAACTCACGGCGTCCGTTACCACGCAGGCGATCTATCTGGCGATCATCGTTGCGGCTCTATCGCGCATTTGCGCGGTACTGGACCCCGCTCACAGCGATGCCTTGCTGCATGTTTCCGCATTGGCCTGGGTCGTGGCCTTCTTCGGTTTCGCGCTCAGCTTCGGGCCGCTTCTGATCGGCATCGACCGACGCAAGAGTTCAGCTCGAAGCGCCGTGGCGTAGGCGGCACGGCGATTTCGCCTTAGGTCTGCGCCATCGCCGGCGAAAACACCACTTCGATCAGCGTGCCGGAACGCTGCCCCGTCTTGATTTGGAACTGCCCGCGATTGGCTTCGACCAGCGCTTTCGTCAGCGAAAGGTTGACGGGCGAACCATCCGGCGCCTGATCCGAGGGCGCTTGTGTCCGGAACGGCTCCATCGCGGCGGCCACTTCATTGTCATTAAGCCCGTGGCCGCTGTCGCGGACCCGCAAGACCACCTCGCCGAAATCCGTCATCGCGGTGGAAACGATCACCTGGCCGCCGACATTGGCGAGGTGGATCGAATTGCCGATCAGGTTCAGCGTGATCTGCCGCAACGCGCGGGCATCGGCAGTGACCGGCGGCAGCATTTGCGCCAGCGAGGTGCGGATGATGATGCGTTCGCGGTTGGCCTGCGGCTGCATCACCGTGACGCAACTCTCGACCAGGTCGTTGAGGTCCTGGTTGGTGAAGGCGAGGTCGAGCTTGCCGGTCTCGATCCGGCTGAGAACGGTCAGATCGTCGATGATCGCGATCACACGTTCGCCGGAAGCGCGGATGTCCTTCATGTATTCGACGTAACGGTCATTGCCGAGCGCGCCGAACCGCTCTTCGAGCATGACTTCGGCAAATCCGATGATGGCGTTGAGCGGCGCTCGAACCTCATGGCTGACCCGCGCCAGCAGGTCGGCCTTGGCGTTGGCCGCGCGATCGGCCAGGCGCCGCGCCTCGCGCAATTCGCTCTCGCTCTTCTTGGTCTGCGAAAGATCGCGGAAAACGGCAAAGAAATTCGGCCCGCTGGCTTGCGTCCGTCCCATCGTCATCGACAGCGGAATCAGGCCGCCGCCGCGCACGCGGCCCAGCACTTCGCGGCCGTGTTCGAGCAGACTGGCGACGCCTGCGCCGCTGAGGTTCGCGAGATACTCCCATGCGGCGAGCTGGCTCTCCGGCGCGAACAAGATGGCGAGATTGCGTTGCACGAGTTCCGACCCGTCATAGCCGAACAGTGCCTCCGCGCTGCGGTTGCATGAGTTGATGTTGCCTTCGGCATCGAACATCACGATGCCATCGGCTGTCGTATCGAGAATGGCGCCGAGTTCCTCGGCATTGGCGTGGCCGACGGCGGATGGCACCGGCGTGGCAGGCGCAGCGCTGATGGTGGCCGTGCCGTTCTCCACGCCTGCGCCGGAGAAAATCAGGGCATGCGCGGGTTCGTCGTCCCAGGTGATCGCGTGCAGCCGCGCGGCGGTGGCCGACCCCGTCGTTGCGCCGGGGGAGGCTTGCGTCGCGGAGATGATCACCGGCGTGCCGGTGTCGGACGTACTGCTGGCGCCGGACACGCCGGGTTCGACATAAAGCGCGTCGAGACCGCCTGCTTGCTCCAGTTCGTGAAGGCTCGGATATCCGATGCGGTCGAGAAACACGGGGTTGGCATAAAGCAGCCGATCGAGCCGGTAGATCAGGACGCCGTCGGGCAGAAGATCGAGCAGCATCCTGTCGCGCCGGGCCTCGCCGCGCGCCGGCGGCTCGTGGCGCGTCAGCCAGATCGGCGGCTCGGCGGTCTTCTCGGGAGCCTCTTCAAGAGACTGCCGCTCAAGAGACTCCTGCGCGACCGGCGGCTCGACCATCGCTTCGGCGGCAATGGCTGCGGCCGGTGCGCCGTTTTCGTCTTCGAGCCGCGCCGACAATTGCCTGGCGAGCTCGTTGAAGGCGCTGTTTTCCACCGGTGTCAGCACCGGCGCGCGCATTTCGCTGATCGGCCGGAACGGAACGACGTTCTGCAGCCCTTCCTTTGGCGTTTCCACGGGCTTGTCCAAATCGGTTTGTGTTGAAATTTCCAGACGTATCGTCGCCGGGGATTCCGCGTCGGCGGCGGGTGCAACATCTGACAGCGCGGGCGGTTCCGCGGCAGGCACGGGCTTTGCTTGGTCGGCCACCAGGGTGGGGGATGAAATGGGATCTGGCGATGGCGAGTTATTGAAGAATTCGTGACGCCGCAGTGCGTCAAGCCGCGCCAGACCTTCGAGGTCGCGGCAGACGCCCAAACCCCGATAGCCGAGAAATTTTCCGGTGTGGTCGTAGATCGGCAAAGCAGACAGTTCGACCGGCAGGGAGCAACCGCCATCGACCGGCCAGCTCACAATGATGCCGCTCCAGGTGCCGCGCGATGCGATCGCCTCGGCGACGCGGCCATCTGGATCGAGGCGCAAGGTCCTGGCGATTTCGTTCCATGGCTGGCCGAAACCCGCGGCGGTGCGCACGCCGATCAGGCGGCTGAACTCGTCGGGGCCGAGCGAGAAGCGGCTGTCGGCATCCATCTGCCATGTAAAGCGCAGGGGATGGCGGCGCGGATGCGACGAGGGCTCGTCCAACGAGGCCGGCGCGTCGGGCCGCGCGATCGACGCCGCCGCGTTCGTCTCGTCGGCGGGGGATAGCTGCGTGCTGAGAGCAGACGCATTGGCGGGTTCATCGACCGTCTCGGCGAATTCGTCGATCAGCGCGAATTCGGCCGGCGCTTCGCCTGACATCGCCGGCCGCTCGTATTCGGGCACGGGCAAATCGCCCGGCGGCGCGATGCGCTGCGCTGTCGGCGCGGAGGCGCCGTCTTCGGCCAAGGGCGGAGCATTTTGCGCGCCATCATGATGCAGGACGTGAGCAGCCTGTGTCGCGCCGGGCGCGATCAAGGCGACAAGGCCGACATCGGCGCCATGGCCGACGCGTTGCAGCACCATATGGCCGATGCCAACGGGTGTTTCGGCGCGGCCCTGCGTCAGCGCATCATTGCGCGCTTCTTCAAGGCCCGTTTCGGAGAGATCGTGAAACTCGAGCAGCGGTCGCGCCGCTTCGCTGGCGCCGAGGAACATGCCGTCGCGCGCGAACGCCGCGATCGGCGCCTCGATGCCTTCGACCAGCCGTTGCAGCCGCTCGACCAGCGGCATCGCGCGGCCGACCGGCTCGGTTGCCACGATCAGGACGCCATGGCCGCCATCGGCGAAATCGAGCCGCGCGCAGCCGCAGGTGATCAGCGTTCCGAGCGAAGCGCCGAAGCCGCGCAGACGCTCGAGCCGGATCGCGCCGGTCGGCGGCAGCCGCGGGGCAAGTCGCGCCACCTGGCGGCGATGCGAATCCGCCGGGCCGAAGGTTTTTTTGGCAAGGCTTGCGCCGTTGGCCGCACCGAACACGCTGGCGCCGACCGCATTGGCCCACAACACCCGTGTGCCGTCGATCGACCAGAGCCATGCCGGGAACGAACTCGTCGCATGTACCGCCAGTCGTGGATCGCCGACACCTCGCAACTGGAATTCTGCGTTGTTCATCGTGGTGGTTTGACCAACGGGTTTGGCTGCTACGCGATCATGGCGTCAGAACTCGGCGGCCAAACGATGACAGCGTCAATGGATCGTTAGTATCGCCTTATGCCTGCAGCAGGTCCACGCCCTGGCGGCGGAAGGGCCTTGTAAAGCCGGGATAACCTTAACCCTCGTGGACCTTGTTGTGGGTTGCGGCGTTGGCTGTGGCAAAGCGCCGTCATGCCCGCGAAGTGTTTTGGCGATAGGCTCTCCGCCGGGCGGAGCGGGGAACCGGCTGTGGGTGGCGTTTGAGCGCAACAGGAGGTGCGACCATGAGCGACGAAGCCCGTGACCGTTTCGAGATTCCGAAAGAAATGCGATCCATGGCCGAGGCCAGCTTCGAGCAGGCCCGCAAGGCCTTCGAAAAATTCATCGTCAGCGCGCAAGCGACCGCAGGTTCGCTCGAGGAGCGAAGTGCGACGGTGCGTGCTGGCGCCAAGGATGTCGGCGCCAAGGCGATTTCCTACGCCGAAAAGAATGTGCAGGCCTCGTTGGACTACGCACAGTCGCTGCTGCATGCCAAGGATCTGACCGAAATCATGCGGCTGCACGGCGAATATGTGCAGTCTCAGATGCGGTCGCTGGCGGAGCAGGCAAGCGAAATGGGCCAGATCGTGAGTCGTGCGGCAATGGAGGCGGCCAAGCCAAAAACCTGAACTATTTCAATTTCTAAGGGCCTTAAGACGCCGCCGCGGAAGGGAACGGCTGCCGCGGAGGGGAGGGCTGGTCTGCGTTTTTATGTGGCGCCGCACAAAAAATTTCGTTGCGTTGCACAAAATTGCCATGATAGCGTGCTTATCTATTAGGCGCCCAACAAAGGGCATTTCCGCCGAAGTGATCCGTGTCGACGTTCCCGAAAGCTTGCCGGGCGCGCAAGGGGTCACACCGTCTTCACCCCGTTGCGAAGGATACATGCCATGGCCAATCCCACCGATCCATTCTCTGCCTCCATCATTCCGTTCGAGGTCCCCGAGCAGATGCGCGCGTTTGCCGAAAAGGGCGTTTCGCAGGCTCGCGACAGCTACGCCAAGTTCAAGGACGTCGCCGAGAGCCATAACTCGACGATCGAGGCGGTGTTCGCCAGCGCAAGCAAAGGCGCCAGCGAATATTCGGCCAAGCTGATGGAAATGATGAAGGCCAACACCACCGCGACGCTCGACTTCGCGCAGGAACTGATCGGCGTGAAAACGCCGTCCGAAGCCATGGAGCTGTGGAGCGCTCACGCCAAGAAGCAGTTCGAAACGTTCTCCGCCTACGGCAAGGAACTCGCCGAACTGTCCCAGAAGGTCGCGGCCGAGACCGCCGAGCCGATCAAGACCAGCGCGTCGAAGCTGTTCAAGCCGGCCGCCTGATCGGAAGGTCTTTCTCTTAAAAAAAGCCCGGGCCGAGTGCCCGGGCTTTTTTCATTTCAAGAGCCGATGAGGCTGCAAAATTCGACGTTCCGGTTTTGGCAAGCGCCTTGCCAAAGAGCGGCGTTGCACCTAGTTTCCGCCCCGTTCGGCCCCCTTTTTTGAGGGGCCGGCAACCGATGCAGTTGTAGCTCAGTTGGTTAGAGCGCCTGTCTGTGGAACAGGAGGTCGGTGGTTCGAGCCCACCCAACTGTACCAATAAACATCATGATATTAGTATGCAAGTCTACCGCCGTCTATTTCTGTCGCCCCTTAGCGGACCCAGAGCGGACCCCCTCGGCTAAGTAATCTATTCCCGAGCCGTGGTCGCCACGGAACGAGCCTCACATGCCGACCTCTAAGAAAGCACGCAAGATCATAGCAGAGGACGAGGTGCCTCGCGTCTTTGACACCGATTGCATCGAGAGGTTGGCAGCGATTTGCCAGTTCCCCCCCACAGCCAATCTGTTCTGTTTTGGGGAGGGAATGCGCGAGGCAGCACTTCTCTTTGCACGAGATGCCCGCGAACCAGACGTCAACCAAGTGCACGACGAAATCGCGGCGTTGTGGAACGTTGTTGACCCAGCCAGGCCGCCGCAGTGGGAGGCAATGACAAGCGCGCTGGAGGCCTTGTCCCCCAGGACACGCGAGATATTCTCGTTTACCGTGGCAGTCAGCCCAGCGTCGCCACTCTTTTGCCTGCACCCGAGTCGCTACGGGACCCCGAGCGGCGGGACGCCGCGCGCGACGCAATCATCAAACTTGTGTCGTTTGGTATCGAATGGAAGAGTCGGAGCCGTGGAGGCGGGACACGATCGAGACCGCGTGCGAAGGCTGTCCTGTTTGCGCCTGGAAAGAAGACGAGCCCGCCCCGGTACAATGCCCAACGAATGTTTGTCATGAGGCTGCAACATGCCTGGTTCGAGGCCACCGGCAAACAGGCAATTCGGACAGCTCGACGACGTGAATACGTTGAGCCTGGTAGTTCAGAGGTCTTTCGAGACCTAGGGCCATTTGCTCTATTTGTTCGCGAATGCTTTCGCCTGGTGGGCGCACCAGAAGTGGATGCCGTCGAGCGCATTAACGAGGTGCATCGTTTCACCACGCAACTGGCATCGAACAACCCGTGACTGAGTTAATGAGTCACCAGGCGTAAGGCTCACCCATTGGCTGTCACCAATTGACGGCGTGAGAGGTGAGCATGACAGACGACGACATAGCAGACCGGTTGCTTACGCAACGCGAATATGCCCGCTACAGACGCTGCTCTGTTCGCACGATTGAACGCGAGCGCGCCGTCGGGACGGGATGTCCCTATGTTCGGATAGGCGCACGCATTCTTTATAGACTTGCCGATGTCGATCGTTTCATCGACGCGCACCGGATCGGTGGCTCGGATTTGCCCAACAGGAGTCGCGCCGCCTCTCGTGGGCTTCCTGTTGATACGAGGGCCTCCTCAGAGGTGACGCGATGACGGCCGCGGAGATCGCGGCTGTGCTCGGTGACGCGCTCCGCGAGGGCCGAGCCTGGCGTTGCCGGTGCCCAGTGCACGGCGGCCGAAGTCTCATAGTCCGCGATGGTGACGGCGGACGCCTCCTCGTGACATGTTGGGGCGGCTGCGACCGTCTTGCTGTGCTCGCTGAGATACGCCGTCTCGATCTGCTTGGCAGGAGGGCTGCAAACGGATCAAGTCTCAATAGGCGGTTGCGCCGCGATGCTGATCATCGCGCCGATGAGGCACGGCGCATAGCAATTGCGCGCCGTATCTGGGACGAGGCGCGCGACCCGCGAGAAAGCGCGGTCTCTCGCTACCTTGTGGGCCGCGGTATCGTGCTAAACGCCTGGCCCGCATCGGTGCGTTATCATCCGAACTGCCCACACGGCCGCACCGAGCGCATGCCAGCGATGGTTGCGCTAGTCGAGTGCGTCCAACGTGGCATCGTTGGCCTCCACAGAACCTATTTGACCCCCGACTATCACCGACACGATCGCGCCTCACTCGGTCCAGTTGGCGGTGGCGCAGTACGATTCGCCTGCCCTCGCCCAGGCGAGTGGTTCGCGGTCGCCGAGGGCATCGAGACGACCGCCGCGGTGGTCGTGGCCTGCGGCATGCCGGCATGGGCCGCGCTCTCGGCCCAGGGCATTCGCGCTCTGACGCTGCCGCCAGAGGCAACGCACGTCGTCATATGTGCCGATCACGACGCGAGTGGTACGGGGGAACGCGCCGCACGCGAAGCCGCTACTCGGTGGATTGATGAGGAGCGGCGAGTTCGAATTGCAATGCCCCCCGAGGTCGGCACCGATATGGCGAATATTCTGATCGACAGCACATCCGCTGCGGAAATCCGCCATGTCGCGTGATGCTGTCGCTTCAATCGTCGCGGCCGCGCCGGAGATCAGGGCGGAACCGCCGCGCCCGCTCATCCGCGAGCTTCCGCCGGCCGATCCGTATCCGGTGGACGCGCTCGGTGTCGTTCTTTCGCGGGCGGCCCGCGCCATTCATGACCGAGTGCAGGCGCCCTTGGCGATCTGTGGCCAGTCCGTATTGGCCGCGGCGACTTTGTCGGTCCAGGCTCATGCAGACGTGGTGCTGCCCACGTGCCAAGCCAAACCAACATCGATGTATCTCGTAACCGTCGCGGCGACTGGCGAGCGGAAGAGTGCCGTTGATACCGAAGCACTTGCTCCGGTGCGAGAGCGTGAGGCCAAGCTCCGGAGCATGCATGAGGCCGAACACCTCGCTTATGTGTGTGCAGTAGAGGCCTGGAAGGCGGCCCACGACGCCAAAGTTAAGGAACTCAAAAAGAAGGACCGCGCCGCCCTTGAAGCAGCGCTTAGAGAACTCGGCCCAGAGCCCAAAGCACCGCTGGCGCCGATCTTGACCTGCCCCGAGCCCACCTATGAGGGATTGTGCCGTCTCTTAGGAGCCGGACAGCCCAGCATCGGCATATTCGCAGCAGAAGGGGGCCAGTTCATTGGTGGGCACGGTATGAGCGATGACGCCAAGCTCCGCACGTCAGCAGGCATGTCGGCTTGTTGGGATGGCGAACCGATCAAGCGCGTTCGGGCGCAGGACGGCTTGTTGCTGTTGCCAGGACGTCGTATCGCCATGCATTTGATGGCTCAGCCTGATGTTGCAGCGGCTTGGCTTGGTGATCGACTGCTCTTGGATCAAGGGCTGATGTCTCGCGTGCTGGTAACAGCGCCAACTCCGGCGAGCGGGACTCGCTTATGGCGCGACCCCTCAATTGAGAGCAGTCGAGCGCTGGAAGGCTACAATAGCGTGCTCGGCGACATTCTGCAGAGGCAGACACGGGTCGCACTCGGCGCCCGCAATGAGTTGGCCCCACGCCAGTTACCCTTGTCGGCGGCCGCGCGGAGCGTGTGGATCACGTTTGCCGATCACGTAGAGACGAGGCTTGGCAACGGCGGCGAACTCGATCTCGTTCGCGGCCTTGCCAACAAGCTCCCGGAGCATGCCGCGCGCATCGCCGGCGTATTGACGCTGGTGGGCGACCTCGACGCTGGCGAGATATCCGGCCACGAAATGGAGGCTGGGATCGCAATTGTGGAACACTATGCGATAGAGGCCCTTCGCTTAAGCGGCGCCAGCCGTATCAGCGCCGATTTAATGGAGGCGCAGCGTCTGCTCACTTGGTTGCTTACGACTTGGTTGCATCCGTTGGTGTCGCTGCCGGATATCTACCAACGCGGGCCGAAATCGATTCGGGACAAGGCAACAGCCCACCGCTGCGTTACCATTCTAAGCGACCACGGCTGGCTTGCGACCGCCCCGCCATGCGAGATCAATGGAGCGCATCGGAGGGAAGTCTGGCGCATTATTCGGGGGTGACCATGTCTGCCATCGCTTACACTCGGTTCGATCCGCACGCTGCTCTCCAAAATCGAAATCAAAAGGGCGCAGTTGCGAAACCTGCGAAACCTGTCGAGCACGCCGGAGAGGACCCGGGCAACTTTCGCGAACTTTCGCAATCCAGCCGGCTCCAAATCGAAATCCAGCACCCGCCTTAGAGCATTGGGGTGAAACGCACCAAGAGCGTGCGGCTATCATCGAATATGACGGGCTAGCTCCTCGTGCCTGGGCTGAAGCGGTCGCGCGGCTTGATCCTGCGCGCCCTCCGGGTGATGTCCCACCCAAGCGCTGGCTGCGGTTTATAAACGACTGCGGTCAGTTCGCTCGATGGAGGCTGGGCAATCGTGCTGAGGATTTAGGTTGGGGACCGCTCGAGCTTTTTGGCTGTGATCGTGTCAAACCCTTCGCTCGTTTAGATCACGCTGGCCTGCTCTGGTTGCTCAAGGGCGGTAAGCTGGTCGCACTCACTGCTGTGACAGCGACGATCGAGACAATTAGTGGCGCTCGGCAAACCTACCGCCGCTGTCGAATCGAAGTTGACGCTATTGCTCCGCCTGGGAGCTGCGCTGTGAATCCCATTCAGTTTGTAATCCGAAAACAGCAGCCGCTCGAATGCGTCGCCATCGTAAGCGTCGACGTGAGGGTCTCCGGTTGCCTGACCGTCGAACTGCGAGATTCGGAAATCGACATGCTCATCTGCAAAGCGCTGCTACGGCCGAAATGCTGACGATAAAAACGCGATCATCAATGCTCTGTATGACCATTTTGACCAAACTTTGAGTTTGTGACCGTGACGCGTAACGGAGTAAACCGAGGATTGACAGTCGATGACGCTTTAACGGCGTAAACTAACGGTTGACGGTCGAAGTATTGGCACAGGATTGCCCTGGCGATTGGGCCAACCAGCGACGCTGGCATAGGGCCTACAGCACCACTTGCGGCAGACCTGCGCCGATCCCCAATAACGACGTCCGGTGTTGGGGCCAAAGCAGACCTCGCGGCCACGAGCGCCGACTTCCGTTTTGGACCCGAAGCGGCCATTTACAGTCGAGATTACCAATATTTCATCTCTAAATCGCGCTGGTGGCGCAATTGTCTAGGACCTTTTGGAACCACCGCCGGTGTTGTTGGCTTGGCCAGTTGAGTCCTAGGTGCGCACAGAAAAATCAAGGATGGATGAGATGGATGAAGCCACAAAGGCAACGCTAAGCAAAGTGCCTGAAGTTACCCTCGGCTTTTGGATCATAAAGATTGCTGCAACAACGCTAGGCGAGACTGGGGGCGACTCCGTCACCATGACGTTGAATTGGGGTTACCTTGCGGGCACAGCGGTCTTCCTTGCGGCGCTAATAGCACTAGTTGGTTGTCAAATGAGCTGCGAAGAAATTTCGCCCCTTTTTATACTGGGCCACGATAGTTGCCTCGACAACGTTTGGCACAACGATGGCCGACTTTGCCGACCGTTCTTTGGGCGTAGGATATACGGGCGGTTCAACGCTTCTGTTCCTGTGTCTGACAAGCGTGCTTGTGCTTTTGGTACTGGTCTAAGGCACCATTTCGGCAAACTCGGTGAGTACTCCCAAGGTGGAGGCTTTCTACTGGTCGGCGATCACCTTATCACAAACGCTGGCACTGCGCTGGGTGACTGGCTAGCTGATACCGGTGGTCTCGGGTACGAGGGCGGCGCACTGGTGTTCGGCGTCGGATTGGCGATTCTTGCCGCTGCTTATTATTGGACGAGTATCTCGCGGGTTACCTATTTTGGGTAGCGTTTATCCTCACCCGACCGCTTGGAGCAACGGTGGGCGACTTTCTCGACAAGCCAGTGAGCCTACGGCGGTCTCAACTTAAGCCGTCCCCTTGTATCAGCCGTATTGGCAATTTTCATGATTGTATGCGGTGCCTTTGCTGCCTCAACGGGCCGGTAGGCATCCGGCTGAAATCAAACAGACGGCTTAGATTGGTGCGGCCCGCCGCGCGCCTTCGATTGATGCCACCGGCCTACGTAAAGCCTAATGTCGAACGGCAGAAGAACGACGCCGCTGACGCCGAGCATCTGCGAGGCGGTCACCAGAGCCAACATGCGGTTTGTGCCAACCAAGACCCCCGAGCAGCAGAGTGGCCTGATGCTCCATCGCTCGCGCCATCTGTTTATCCGCCGGCAGACTGCGGTGATCAATGCGATCGGGACCCATCTTGGCGAATTCGGAATTGTCGCTCCGGTTGGACGCAATGACGCTGTCGAGGATCTTCTCGATGTCGTCGCCGATCCAAGTGACAAGCGAGTTCCCGAGATTGTTCGCGCACGTCTCGCCGCTCTTGGGGCGCAGTTGCGCAGGCTCAAGGAGCAGATTTTGGAGTTCGACCGGCTGATCAGGGCCTGGCACCGATCCAACGAGATGAGCATGAGGCTCGAAGAAGCCCCCGGCTCGGTCCGGTGCTGGCCACTGCTTTGGTCGCTACCGTTGCTGATCCAAAGTCCTTCCGATCAGGGCGCAACTTCTCGGCCTGGATCGGTATTGTGCCGAAACAGCACTCGAGTGGAGGCAAGAACAGGCTCGGCAATATAAGCAAACAAGGTGACCGCTATCTGCGCGGCCTGTTTGTGGCCGGCGCGCTTTTCTGTCATCCGTTACGCCAAGATCCATGGCACCAAACATCGGCCCTGGCTCACGGCCTTGCT
>CAVUHE010000009.1:0-318656 GCA_963741185.1 uncultured Alphaproteobacteria bacterium
CATGCAGGATCCCGGCCCGGCGGCGAGCAGCACGATCGTCGCGACGGCGCCGAACCAGACGCTGACCGGTCTTGCCGCCAGCGACACCTTTGTTTTCAATTTCGCCACGGTTGGACAGACCACAGTGACGGACTTCCATCCGAATTCCGATACGCTCCAGTTCAAGAGTCCGATCTTTGCGGACGCGTTGGCCGCCCTGAATGCGGCCCAGGACGATGGCCACGGAAATACGGTCATTGCCATCGATGCCCATGACAGCATCACCTTAAGCGGTGTTTTGAAGGCACAACTGCACGCCGCCGACTTCCACGTCGTCTAGCGCGGTCTCTGAGTGATACCAAGCCGACGTTCTTTCTCTTGGCCCGACCCTGGTTTTTCCGGCCGGTTGCCGCTCGCGCCTTCCCGCACGCCTGTATCTTCGATGGAACAAGAAGCGTGATCAAATCCGCGCGTCGTGATATCGGAACAGCATGAAGCGGCTAAAGGCATTGCGCAGATGGTTCGGACGGAAGTTCGGCTTTGCGAGGCTGGTGTGCCTCGCGCTCCTGATTGGCCTTGCGGCATTGCGTATCGCCGATTTCCCGCCGATCGAGGAACTCCGTGTCAGGACCTTCGACACGTTCCAGCGATTCGATCCCCGCGTGAAGACGGCGCGTCCTGTCACCATCGTCGACATCGACGAAAAGAGCCTGGCGCGACTTGGCCAGTGGCCATGGCCGCGGACACGGATCGCCGATCTCGTTACCAATCTCACGAAGCTCGGCGCGCTCGTAATCGCCTTCGACGTCATCTTCTCGGAGCCCGACCGGCTCAACCCGGATGTCGCGGCCGAGACGTTTCGCAATCTCGACGAGGACGCCAAGGCCAGGTTGCGCGCGCTGCCGAGCAACGATCAGATTTTCGCCGATGCGATGCGGCGCTCGCGCGTCGTCCTTGGCGAATCCGGACTCCCCGAGGTGGTAGCAGACCTCGATAAAACAGTTCCAGTGACCGGAATGGCGATGCTGGGCGGAGATCCTCAACGGTTCATGTTCGATTTCCCTGGTCTGCTGCGTAACACGCATGTTCTGGAGACTGCCGCCGCAGGGCACGGCCTGCTGACGATCAATCCCGAGCGCGACGGCATCATACGGCGGGTGCCGATGATCATGCTGGCGCAGGGACAGACGATGCCGTCCTTGAGCTTCGAAATGCTGCGGGTGGCGACCGGCACCGACACCATCTTCATCAAGTCGGATGTTGCAGGCATCAAGAGCGTGGCGGTAAAGGGTTTCGAGGTGCCGACCGACCGCAACGGCCAGCTCTGGGTTCATTTCGCCCGTAACGACCCTTCAATTTATGTGCCGGTGGTCGACGTTCTCGAGGGGCGCGTCGCGCCCGAAAGGATCTCGCGCAAGCTGGTGCTGATCGGAACTTCCGCGGTCGGACTCAACGATATCAAGACCACGCCGGTTTCCGCGGCCATGCCGGGGGTCGAAATCCACGCCCAGGTACTCGAGGCCGCGTTGACCAAGTCGCTGCTGGCGCAGCCGCCTTATGCTCTTCTCATCGAGCTTGCGACGGCCTTCATCCTTGGAATTCTGGTGATCATTTTCGCGCCGCAATTCGGACCGGTCACGCTCGTCGCCGTCGGCGCCATGTTTGCATCCGTGCTGGTCGGAACCTCCTGGTATTACTATGCGCAACACCGCCTGCTTGTTGATTTCACCTATCCGCTGATGTCAACCACCGCGATCTATCTCACCCTGATCTTTGCAAGTTTCGTCAGGGAGCAGCGACAGCGGAAGCAAGTCCGTGGCCAGTTCGCGCAATACATGTCACCGGTTCTGGTCGAGCAGCTTGCGCAGTCGCCGGAAAAGCTCAAGCTCGGCGGCGAGGAGCGCGAGATGACGATCATGTTCTCCGACGTCAGGGGTTTCACCACGATTTCGGAGTCCTATAAGAACGATCCACAGGGTCTGACCGCGCTGATGAACCGTTTCCTGACACCGCTCACTAACGCGATTCTCGCACGCAAGGGTTATATCGACAAATACATGGGTGACGCCATCATGGCGTTCTGGAACGCGCCACTCGATGATAGGGAGCATCAGATCAATGCATGCGAAGCCGCGCTCGACATGCTTGAGAAGATCGACGAGCTGAACACGACACGCAAGCTCGAGGCCGAGGAGGGAGGACATCCCTACATTCCGATCAACGTCGGCATCGGCCTCAACACGGGTGTCGGGGTGGTCGGCAACATGGGCTCCGACCTGAAATTCAACTATTCGGTGCTCGGCGACAGCGTCAATCTCGCATCGCGCCTGGAGGGGCAGTCCAAGGAATACGGCTTTCCGATCATCGCTGGCTCAAAAACCGCGCTCGCGGCCAAGGACAAGTTCGCTATCCTCGAACTCGATTTCGTCATGGTCAAAGGCAAGAAGGAGGCCGAGGTCATCTACGCCATTGCCGGACGTCAGGATGTCGCCCAATCCGCCCAGTTCCAGCGCTTGCGGAATCTGACCATCGAGATGCTGTCATGTTACCGCAGCCGTGACTGGGACGGCGCGCTCGCGGCAATCGCGCGTGGCCGCAAGAGTGAGGGCGCCGAAAATCTGCAATCGCTTTATGAGCTTTATGAAGCACGCATACTCGGTTACAAGGAAGATCCCCCTCCCGACGACTGGAACGGCGCCTATGCGCTGCTGACAAAATAGGTCGGAGACCGCCATCCCCACGAATGCAGGATGACGGTCAATTGTCACTCCACCCCGATCGTGGTCAGGTCTTGAAACCAGTGCTGCGCCTGCACGAATTTCTTGATCCTGGGCGAGAGCGCGTGCGGATTGGTGTCATGCACGACCCACACCAGCACCGCGTCGTCAACGATCTGCGCGTGAGCCTGTGCGATCAGATCGTCCTGCTTCTTGACATCGAAGGTTTGCTTGGCTTCGCTGATCAGTGCGTCGACCTTCGGGTTCTTGTAGCCGCCCCAATTCACCCCGACCGGCGCCACTTGATCCGAGGCAAAGAAGCGAACGATCGCATAGAGCGGGTCTGACGTCACATAGGCGATATTGTTGGCGGTGATGCCCGCGTTCAGTTCATCCGCCGCGCCCTTGCGCCAGTGCGTGTAGAGCGTCTCCAGCTCGACCACCTTGAAGTCGATATCGATGCCGATCTCCTTGAAGCTTTGCTGCAAAAATTCGTTCATCGGCAGCGACAGCATTTGTCCGGTGCCGCCTTGGGCAATGATGAAGGTCGTTTTCAGCGGCTTTTCCTTCGAGTAGCCGGCCTCCTCGACGAGCTTCCTGGCTGTGGCCAGATCGTATTTAATGTCGAAACCGGGCTTGCCGAACCAGGGGCTGGACGGATCGACCTGACCCCTGGCGGGTTTTGCAAGACCGTTCATCAGCCCGACCACGCCGTCGCGGTCGATGGCAAGATTGAGGGCCTTGCGCAGGCGGATGTCGGTCCAGGGCGAGCCGGGCAGCACGCTCAGATGATAATTCCAGACGTGCGGGGTGATGTTGTCGACGATGCGCATACCCGCCGATTTGAGCTGCGGCACCGCGTCGGGCGCGGGCGTTTCGATCAGGTCGACCTGGCCTGCGAGCAGCGCGTTGGTTCTGGTCAGTGCTTCCGGCATCGGGATCAGAACCAGCTTGTCGACTTTTGGAATCCGCTTCTTGTCCCAGTATTCCGCATTTTTCGTCAGTTCCGCCAGTTCGCGCGGCACCAGCTTTGTCAATTTGAACGGTCCGGTGCCCGATGGCGCGCTTGCGAATTTGTCCCAGTCCTTGCCAAGCTTTTCATACTGCGCAGGGCTGGAGACCAGAAACCAGAGCATCTGATAGGGGAAGAAGGAGTCGACGGTCTTGGTCGTGATCTCGATCGTCGAGTCATCGACCTTGGCATAGCCCGCGACCGAGGGCAGGCGGGTCTTGACCTGTGCGCTCTGGCGCTTGTCGAAATGCGGCGCCTTGTCATTGAGGACCTTGTCGAGATTCCAGATCACAGCATCGGCATTGAAGTCGCTGCCGTCATGGAATTTCACGCCCTTGCGCAACGTGAAGCGCCACTTGGTCTTGTCCTTGTCGTCTACCTTCCACTCGGTCGCGAGCCCGGGCACCAGCTTGCCGGGCCGATCGGAAACGTCCATTTCCCAGGCGACCAAGGGATCGTAAATCGTGTAGGCTGTGAACTGATAGGCGCCGGCGCCGCGATCCGGCTGGCCCGTCGTCAACGGGATATCCGCCATCGAAATCCCGTAACGCACCACGGTCTCGGCTCGTGCGACAACGGCTGGCAGGCTGATGCCAATCGTCACAGCCAGGGCAGTCAGGATCGAATTTCGAACGCGCATGAACTAAGCTCCGTTGGACCATCAATGGCGCTTTGGCTTGCAAGGTTGATGCCAGATTATGCATCTGCATCCTTTGTTTATCGGGAGCCTCTGGGAGCTATGGCAGCGTTCACAATCGGGCGAGCTATTGCCGTCAGTGGCACAGCCGTTGCATAAAGTTGCATAAGAAATAGTCATCGAGAAAATCGCGGGGATTGGGTGTGATGTGGAGTGAGAAAACTGGAAAACGCCTGGCCGCAGCGATAGCTGCGGTGCTGGCGATCGCTGTGGACGCGGGCCTGCCGCGGTCCGCGGCCGCCGAAACGATCATGCGCATCGGCATGACCGCGGCCGACATTCCGCGCACTCTTGGCCAGCCCGATCAGGGCTTTGAAGGCAACCGTTTCACGGGCCTTACCATGTATGACGCGCTGACGATGTGGGACCTGTCGTCCGCCGACAAGGCGAGCGTGATGATGCCGGGCCTCGCGACCGAATGGGCCGTCGACGATGCCGACAAGAAGAAGTGGACGTTCAAGCTGCGCCCGGGCGTCAAATTCCATGACGGCTCGCCGTTCAACGCCGACGCCGTGGTTTGGAATGTTGAAAAGGTGCTCAAACAGGATGCAGTCCAGTTCGACCCGAGCCAGGTCGGTGTAACCGCGTCGCGGATGCCGACATTGGCCTCGGCCCGAAAGATCGACGACATGACGGTGGAATTGACCACCAAGGAGCCGGACAGTTTCCTGCCCATCAACCTGACCAATCTGTTCATCGCGAGCCCGGCAAAATGGCAAAAGCTGTTCGAGGCGGCGGAGGGCGCAGACGTCAAGGCGAAATCGCAAGGAGCGTGGGCCGCGTTCGCGAAGGACGCCTCCGGTACCGGCCCGTGGAAAATGTCGAGCTTCACGCCGCGCGAACGCCTGGAGCTTGTGAAGAACGAAAACTACTGGGACAAGACGCGCGTTCCCAAGGTCGACAAGATGGTGCTGCTGCCGATGCCGGAGGCGAACGCGCGCACCGCAGCGTTGCTCTCCGGCCAGGTCGACTGGATCGAGGCGCCCGCGCCGGACGCGGTCGCGGAAATCAAGCAGCGCGGCTTCAAGCTCTACAGTAACGAGGAGCCGCACGTCTGGCCGTGGCAGTTCTCGCGGGTCGAAGGTTCGCCCTGGAACGACATCCGCGTGCGCAAGGCCGCCAATCTTTGCGTCGATCGCGAGGGGCTGAGAGATGGCCTGCTCGCCGGCCTGATGGTGCCGGCGACCGGCACGTTCGAGTCGGGTCATCCGTGGCGCGGCAATCCGAAATTTCAGATCAAATACGACAAGCCGGCAGCACAGAAGCTGATGCAGGAGGCCGGGTTTGGTCCAAACAAGAAATTGACGGTCAAGATCCAGACCTCGGCGTCCGGATCAGGCCAGATGCTCCCCTTGCCGATGAACGAGTATCTGCAGCAGGCGCTGGCCGAATGCTATTTCGACGTTCAGCTTGACGTCATCGAATGGAATACGCTGTTCACCAATTGGCGGCGCGGCGCCAAGGATCCATCCGCCAATGGTGCCAACGCCACCAATGTCACCTATGCCGCGATGGATCCATTTTTCGCCATGGTGCGATTCCTGCAATCGTCGATGGCGCCGCCGGTGTCGAACAATTGGGGCTTTATCAACAACCCCAAGTTTGACGAACTCGTGACAAAGGCGCGTCAGACCTTTGATCCGGCCGCGCGCGACAAGGCGCTCGCCGAGCTGCATGAGGCCTCGGTCGATGACGCGGCATTTCTCTATGTCGCCCACGACGTGGCGCCGCGCGCCATGAGCCCGAAGATCAAGGGATTCGTGCAGCCGAAGAGCTGGTTTGTGGACTTCTCGCCGATTTCGATGACGCCGTAGCGCAGGTTTGACGTAATAGCGGCGCTCGTTTTGCCGTCTCCCTATGTGGGAGCGGGTGCATAGGCGGCCTCCGGCCGCCGTTCTTGAGCAAGGACGCCGATACACGGTATCGGCTATGCGAAGCGAGGGCGGGCGAGGGGTCTCTTTCTGTGGTGACAGACCCCTCATCCGGCTCGAATTTTGCTTCGCTCGTTCTCGTCACCTTCTCCCACACGGGAGACAAGGAAAAAGTCCGAAGGTAGTTTCTTGTTCATCTACATCATTCGCCGCATCGTCTATGTGATCCCGATCGTCATCAGCGTGGCGCTGGTGTGTTTTCTCCTCGTGCACATCACGCCGGGCGACCCGCTGGTTGCCGTGCTGCCGGCCGATGCGTCGCAGGAACTCGCCGATCAAATGCGCGTCGCCTACGGCTTCGATCGTCCGCTGCCGGTACAGTTCGGGCTTTGGCTCTGGAAGGCGGTCAATGGCGACCTCGGCCATTCCATCGCCACCGGACGCCCGGTGCTGACAGAGGTCATGCGCGCGGTCGGCAACACCGTGACATTGGCGATTGCGGCCGCCTTGATCGGATTTACGCTCGGACTGTTCTTCGGACTGATCGCCGGCTATTTCCGCGATACCTGGGTCGACAAGGTCGCCACCTCGATCGCGATCGCCGGCGTTTCGGTGCCGCATTACTGGCTCGGGATGGTGATGGTGATCATCTTTTCAGTGCAACTGAGCTGGCTACCCGCAGTTGGCGCCGGTCCCGGTGGTTCCGGCGCGTGGGGATGGGACTGGGAACATATCCGCTATTTGATCCTGCCGGCGATCACCACGTCCGTGATCCCGATGGGCATTGTCACGCGCACGGTACGGGCCTTGACCGGCGACATCCTCAGCCAGGACTTTGTCGAAGCCCTGCGCGCCAAGGGACTTCGTGAAACCGGTGTCTTCCGCCACGTCATCAAGAACGCAGCACCCACGGCGATGGCGGTGATGGGCCTTCAATTGGGATACATGCTTGGCGGCTCGATCCTGATCGAAACCGTGTTTTCCTGGCCCGGGTCGGGGTTGTTGCTCAATTCCGCAATCTTCCAGCGTGATCTGCCGCTGCTGCAGGGCACGATCCTGGTGCTCGCCCTCTTCTTCGTGTGCCTTAACCTGATGGTCGATATCGCGCAGGCCGCAATCGACCCGCGCATCAAGCGGAGCTGAACCATGGGTATCCGGCGATGAGCGCGATTGCGGACGCAGCCCTCCAGGCGGCTCCGGCGACCAAGCCGCGCGGCTATTGGGCGACCGTCGGGCGGCGCCTCGTGCGCGACAAGGTCAGCATGGTCTGCGCCTTTATTCTCATTGTGATCTTTCTTTCGGCCCTTTGCGCACCATGGCTCGGGCTTGCCGATCCCTATCAGGGATCGATGATCAGAAGGTTGCGTCATATCGGTACCGTCGGCTATCCGCTCGGCACCGACGAGCTTGGCCGCGATATGTTGGCGCGGTTGATCTATGGCGGGCGGCTGTCGCTGATCGTCGGCATTCTCCCCGTCATCCTTGCCTTCGTGATCGGAACTTCGCTAGGGCTCGTCGCGGGCTATGTCGGGGGCAAGATCAACACCGCGATCATGCGCACGGTGGACGTGTTCTACGCCTTTCCCTCGGTTCTGCTGGCGATCGCGATTTCGGGTGCGCTCGGCGCCGGCATCGTCAACTCCATCGTTTCGCTGACGATCGTCTTCGTGCCACAGATCACCCGTGTTTCCGAGAGCGTCACGACAGGCGTGCGGAACATGGACTTCGTCGAGGCGGCGCGGGCCTCCGGCGCCGGTCCATTCACCATCATGCGCGTACACATGCTCGGCAATGTGCTGGGGCCGATTTTCGTCTACGCCACTGGGTTGATCTCGGTGTCGATGATCCTGGCCGCTGGGCTTTCGTTCCTTGGCCTCGGAACAAAACCGCCGGAGCCGGAATGGGGATTGATGCTCAATACGCTGCGCACGGCGATTTACATCAACCCCTGGGTGGCAGCATTGCCCGGCGCCATGATCTTTGCGGTATCGATCTGCTTCAACCTGCTCAGCGATGGAATGCGCAGCGCCATGGACATCCGGAATTGACGCGATGAACCAGATCACCCCGTCGGTCGAACTGCTCGAGCCGGTCGAGGACCGCGGCGGCGCCGCGCAACCGCTGCTCCAGGTCAATGGCCTGACCAAGCATTTCCCGGTGCGCGGCGATCTGTTCAGCGCGCGCAAGACGGTGCGCGCGGTCGACGACGTGTCGTTCTCGATCGCCAAGGGCGAGACAGTCGGCATCGTCGGCGAATCCGGCTGCGGGAAGTCGACCACCGCGCGGCTTCTGATGCATCTGATGAAGCGCGACGCCGGCGAAATCATCTATGACGGCATGCAGGTGGGCCATGCTTTGTCGCTGCGCGAACTGCGCCGTTGCATGCAGATGGTGTTCCAGGACAGCTACGCCTCGCTTAATCCGCGGCTGACGATCGAGGAGTTGGTCGCCTTCGGTCCCAAGGTCCATGGCATGGCGGATGCGGCGGCGCGCGCGCTTGCCCGTGAGCTGCTCGGCAAGGTCGGCCTGCGGCCGGAAACCTTTGCCAATCGTTACCCGCACGAGATATCCGGCGGACAGCGTCAACGCGTCAATATTGCGCGCGCGCTGGCACTGTCGCCACGCCTCGTGATCCTCGATGAGGCGGTCTCGGCGCTGGACAAGTCGGTCGAGGCGCAAGTGCTCAACCTGCTCGCCGACCTCAAGCGCGAATTCGGGTTGACGTATCTCTTCATCAGCCACGATCTCAACGTCGTGCGCTACATTTCCGATCGGGTGCTGGTGATGTATCTGGGCGAGGTGGTCGAGGTTGGCCCGGTGGACCAGGTATGGGACGCTCCGGCACATCCCTATACCCGGGCATTGCTCGCGGCGATGCCATCTTCCGATCCCGACAACAGGACCGAGACGCCGCCGATTTCGGGCGATCCACCCAATCCGATCGATCCGCCGCCCGGGTGCCGCTTTCACACCCGCTGCCCGTTCGCGGAGCCGCTCTGCGCAGACGCCACACCTAAACTCACCAAACTCGATAAAATGGGCCATCAGGCTGCCTGTTACATGGCGATCCCAGGTTCAGGTCACAGCCTCGCGCCATCAAAGGGGGAAGCTTCCGCATGACAAGACCCGCAGCCAAAGAGGTCAAGGCGATGGCGGACGTCGCCGGCGTGCCAGTGGATACAGACGTCGCAACGCGCATTGCCAGTTCGATCGGCCCCGCGTTCGACGCCTTTGCCGCGATCGCCGGCACGTTGCCGTTCGACCTCGAACCATCGACCTTCGTCGTCGTTCAAACCGAGAAGGCCGTCCGATGAGCACCGAACCGGCGCTGATGTCGCTGACGGCGGTTGCGAAGGCGATCGCGGACAAGCGCGTTTCCTCACGCGAGGTGACGCAATCCTGTCTCGACAGGATCGCGCGATGGCAGCCCCATCTTAACGCCTTCATGGCGATCGAAGCGGAAGACGCGCTGAAGGCGGCCGATACGGCCGACGCGGCGCTCTCCAGCGGCGCCCGTCGTGGCGTCCTGCACGGTGTGCCGTTGGCGCACAAGGACATGTATTACGAAGCTGGCAAGGTCGTGACATGTGGCTCGCGCATCCGCCGCGATTTCGTCGCCACCACCACTGCAACCGCGCTGCAGCGCCTCAAGGATGCCGGCACGATTCGCCTTGGTTCGTTGCAGATGGCCGAGTTCGCCTATGGCCCGACCGGCCACAACGCCCATTACGGTCCGGTGCATAATCCCTTCGCGCTCGATCACATCACCGGCGGTTCGTCGTCGGGATCGGGCTCAGCCGTTGCGGCACGGCTCACATTTGCCGCCCTCGGCTCGGACACCGGCGGCTCGATCCGGATGCCGGCGCATTTTTGCGGCGTCACCGGGTTGAAGACGACGGTCGGGCGGATCAGCCGTGCCGGCGCGATGCCGCTGTCGCAATCGCTCGACACCGTCGGGCCGCTGGCGCGCACTGCCGAGGATTGCGCAGTGCTGTTGGGCCTGATGGCCGGTGCCGACCCCGCGGATCCCACCGCAATTTCCGGGCCGCTGCCGGACTACGCCGCCGCAACGACGGGATCAATCAGAGGCCTCACCATCGGCGTGCCCGCCGCCTTCTATGTCGACGACCTCGATGCCGAAGTCGCAAGCGCGCTCGATGCGACGATTGCCGTGTTCAAGCGGGAGGGCGCCAAGTTCGTTCAGGTCGAATTGCCGGATCAGCGTCAGCTCGTTGGCGCTTCACAGCTCGTTCTCGCCGTCGAGGCCGCCGCCTTCCACAAGCGCTGGATGATCGAGCGGGCGCAGGATTATGGCCCGCAGGTGCTGATGCGGCTGCAGAACGGGCTGGCGATACCCGGCGTGTCCTATCTCGAAGCCTTGCGTTGGCGTGGCCCGGCGCTCGCTGCCTATCTCGCAGCGGTTGCCGAAGTCGATGCCGTGATTGCGCCGGTGTCGCCGGTCCCGGCGCCCACGATCGCCGAGAGCGACGTCGGCAACGGTCCGGACGCGGAAGCCGTGATCCAGCGGCTGACGCGCTTCACCCGACCGATCAACTATCTCGGCCTGCCGTCGCTTTCGATTCCGTCCGGCTTCACGCGCGGCGGTCTTCCCGTGGGCATGCAATTGATCGGCCGCTCGTTCGATGAAGCGACGCTGCTTCGGATCGGCGCGGCGTTCCAGCGCGCCACCGACTTTCACGACAGGGTGCCCAAGCTTCCATGACCAATCTCGTCGAGGTAGGCGGTCTCAACATTCGCTTTTCCGGCGATCGCACCGTGCATGCCGTGAACGATCTCAGCTTTTCCCTGGGCGAGGGGGAAGTGCTCGGCCTGCTCGGAGAGTCCGGTTCGGGCAAGAGCGTCACCTTGCGGGCGCTGATGCGGCTTTTGCCGAAGAAGCGCACGCAGATCTCGGGCACTATTCGCGTGCTCGGCCGCGACGTGCTTGCCCTCGATGACGAGGAACTGTCGGCGTTCCGAGGTCAGGCCGTTTCGATGATCTTCCAGGAGCCCGCGCTCGCGTTAGATCCCGTCTACACCATCGGTCGTCAGATCGCCGAAACCGTGATGCGTCACGAAGGCAAGAGTCAAAGCGAGGCGATGGCGCGCGCGCTGCAAATGCTGGAAGTGGTGCGCATTCCCTCCGCCAGGCGAAGACTGGATGCCTACCCGCACGAGATGTCGGGCGGCATGCGGCAGCGCGCGATGATTGCGCTGGCGCTTGCGTGCCGGCCGAAGATACTGCTCGCGGACGAGCCGACCACGGCGCTCGATGCCACGGTGCAAATCCAGATCCTGCTCCTGTTGCGCGAGCTGCAACGCGAATTCGGCATGTCTGTGATCTTCGTGACCCACGATATCGGCGTCGCCATCGAAATCTGCGACCGTGTCGCCGTGATGTATGCGGGCCAGATCGTCGAACAGGGCACGCTCAGCCAGATCGTGCGCTCGCCGGTTCATCCCTATGCGAAGGGCTTGTTGGCCTCCACCGTCCACGGCGCCAAGCGCGGCCAGCGGCTGGAGACGATTCCGGGGACGCCGCCTTCGCTCGACAAGGCGCCGTCCAGTTGCTCCTTTGCGCCCCGGTGCGGCTTTGCCGAAGCGCGTTGTCTCGAGCAAATCCCGCCCAACGTGCAAATCGGACCGGACAGAATTGCAAGATGCATCCTCGCCGAACCCGCCGAGGCGCTCGCCGCGAGGTAAGCCTGCTCGTTCCCTTGATACGGCAAGAGACCTGGTTCCGCCGGGGGCCGGCAAATTGTAGTCGTCATGTCCGGCAATAATCGATAGGTTTTCCGCGGGCGCGGGACGACAGGCGCGCACCAACCGGGGAATTTTCATGCATATTTCGAACGAAGGCATTCTTGTTATCTTGTTCGTCGGCCTGGTCGCGGGCTGGTTGGCCGGAAAGATCGTGCGGGGCACCGGATTTGGCCTGATCGGCGATATCCTGGTCGGCATCGGCGGCGCGCTGGTCGCGAGTTTTCTGTTTCCAAAACTCGGCATCCATCTCGGCTCTGGCCTCGTGTCGGAAATCATCTATTCGGCGATCGGCGCCATTCTGCTCTTGCTGGTGGTGCGGCTGGTTCGAACCGGCGGCCGCTTTTGACATTGCGTCAGAGCCTTGGCTCGCCCGACGACCGGAGATTTCATTTGACCTTGCGCTGGACGTGTCCGCCGCTCCCGGCGGGCGTCGTTTTGACCCCGGCCGCCTCCGGGACGGTCAACGGCGACGGCCGCTGGCTTCGCAGCCTGCCTGGCTACGGGCGGCCAAGCTCCGGCGGCGTTTACGTTAACGCGTCCTTCAATGGACGTTGGCTACAAAAATCGGTAATATTGCCCTCGCGGACCCGTTTTTCGAGATCGGGGCCGCGCCCCTCATGAAGAGACCAGGATAGATGGCAGCCGCTCCCGGTGTCCGGCGTTCCGAACTCGGTGAAGCACTGCGCGCCTGCCGCACTGCGTTCATCGGCGTCGGCGTCATGAGTTGCATGATCAACCTGCTCTATCTGACCGGGTCGATTTTCATGCTGGAGGTCTACGACCGGGTGCTTCCGAGCCGGAGCGTCCCGACCCTCGTTGGCCTGATCATTCTGGCGTGCGGGTTGTATGTCGCCCAGGGCATTCTCGACCTGATCCGGGGACGAATTCTCGGCCGGATCGGAACCTCGCTCGATGAGGCGCTCAATGCCCGCGTGTTCGACACCGTCGTGCGCCTGCCGCTGATCGTTGGCGGGCGCAATGAGGGCCTTCAGCCGCTGCGCGACCTGGATAATGTTCGCTCGTTTCTCGGCAGCATGGGACCGGGCGCGTTCTTCGACCTGCCGTGGTTGCCGTTCTATCTCGCGATCTGCTTTGCCTTTCATCCGTTGATCGGCGTGACCGCGCTCGTTGGCGCGATCGTGCTGGTGACGCTCACGGTCATGACCGAGTTCCTGTCGCGGACGCCGGCGCGAGAAGCGATGGGGCTCGCGGCGCGTCGCAACGATCTGGCCGCCACCAGCCGGCGAAACGCCGAAGTGCTGGTCTCGATGGGAATGGCCGGACGCCTGACAAAACGCTGGAGCGAAGCAAACCAGAACTATCTCGATGGCAACCAGCGCGCCAGCGATGTCGCCGGCGGTCTCGGCGCCGTCGCCAAGGTCATGCGGATGATGCTGCAGTCGGCGGTGCTCGCCGTCGGCGCTTATCTCGTGATTTATCAGGAGGCGACCGCCGGCATTATCATCGCCGGCTCGATCCTGAGCGCGCGGGCGCTGGCGCCGGTTGATCTTGCCATTGCGCACTGGAAGGGTTTCGTCGCCGCACGTCAGAGCTGGCATCGCCTCAACCGGCTCCTTGAATCCTTGCCGGCCCGCCCCGTGCCGACGTTGCTGCAGAGCCCGTCGAGCCGCCTGTCCGTCGAAGCGGTCAGCATCGTCCCGCCCGGCGAACAGCGGCTCATCGTCCAGGACATCACGTTTGCGCTTTCGGCCGGAATGGGCCTCGGCATCATTGGGCCGAGCGGGTCCGGCAAATCCTCGCTGGTGCGCGCGCTCGTCGGCGTGTGGCAGCCAGCGCGCGGAAAGGTGCGAATCGACGGCGCGGCGCTCGATCAGTGGTCGTCGGATGTGCTCGGCCGCTACGTCGGCTATCTGCCGCAGGATGTCGAATTGTTCGCAGGCTCGGTTGCGCAGAATATTTGCCGGTTCGATCCCGAAGCCATGTCCGAAAATATCATCGCGGCCGCGAAGGAAGCGGGCGTGCATGAGATGATCATCAAGATGCGCGACGGCTACGACACCCAGATCGGGGAGCAGGGCGCAGCGCTTTCGGCCGGCCAGGCGCAGCGCGTGGCGCTGGCAAGGGCGCTCTACGGCAATCCCTTCCTCATCGTACTCGACGAGCCGAACTCCAATCTCGACACCGAAGGCGACGAGGCGTTGACGCGGGCCGTGCGCGCGGCGCGCGAGCGTGGCGCCATCGTCGTGGTGGTTGCGCACCGGCCGATCGGGATCGAGGCGGTCGATCAGCTTCTGGTCCTCAAGGACGGCCGCATGCAGGCTTTCGGGCCGAAGGAAACCGTGCTGGGGCAGGTATTGCAGCCGCGGGTCGCTGCACCTTCGCCAATCAAGATCGTCTCCGAAGGAGGAGTTTCCAAGTCATGACGGACAGCGAAACGAAAGGAGCGCGCTATTCGATCCGGCGGCACCTGATCGTCGGGCTGGCGGTGGTCGTCCTGCTGGCCGGCGGGCTGGGCGGCTGGGCATCGACGGCGCAAATCTCCGGCGCTTTGATCGCTCCCGGATCGATCGTTGTCGAATCGAATGTGAAGAAGGTCCAGCACCCGACCGGCGGCGTCGTCGGCGAGCTGCGCGCCCATGACGGCGATCTCGTCAAGGCCGGCGACGTCGTGGTGCGGCTCGACGACACCGTCACCAAGGCGAGCCTTGCGATCGTCACCAAGAACCTCGATGGCCTGTGGGCACGGGCCGCGCGGCTCGAGGCCGAACAACGCGGCCTCGACAGAATCGTATTTCCGAAAATGCTGCTCGACCGCGCCGATGACCCCGACGTCAAGACCGTCATGGCGAGCGAGACCAAGCTGTTCGAGGTGCGCGTCAATGGCCGGGTCGGTCAAAAGGCGCAATTGCGCGAACGCGTCACCCAGTTGAACGAGGAAATCTCCGGCCTCACCGCGCAAGAGAAGGCGAAAGACCAGGAAATCGCGCTGGTGGAAAAGGAGCTGGTCGGAGTACGCGACCTTTACGACAAGCACTTGGTGCAAATGACGCGCCTAACAACGCTCGAACGTGACGCGGCAAGACTGGCCGGCGAGCGTGCGCAGTACATTGCCTCGCGCGCCCAGGCCAAAGGCAAGATCACCGAAACCGAGCTGCAGATCATCCAGGTCGACAAGGACATGGTCAGTGACGTTTCCAAGGACCTGCGCGAGACCAACGACAAGATCGGCGAATTCGTCGAGCGCAAGGTCACGGCCGAAGACCAGTTGCGCCGGGTCGATATCCGCGCGCCGCAGGACGGCATGGTGCTGCAATCCACCGTTCATACCGTAGGCGGAGTGATCACCGCCGGTGATGCCATCATGTTGATCGTCCCGCAGGCCGACGACCTTCAGGTCGAGGCCAAGGTCAATCCGCAGGATATCGATAAATTGCAGGTCGGCCAGAAAACGCTGCTGCGGCTGTCGGCGTTCAACCAGCGCACCACGCCGGAATTGAACGGTGTCGTCACCCGCGTTTCACCCGACGTCACTACCGATCAGCGCACCGGACAATCCTATTACACGATCCGCGTCTCCATGCCGCCCGAAGAGGTCGCCCGCCTCGGCGACGTCAAATTGATTCCCGGCATGCCGGTGGAAGCCTTCGTGCAGACCGGCGACCGCACCATGTTGTCCTATCTGATCAAGCCCTTGAGCGATCAGTTGATGCGCGCCTTCCGGGAAAAGTGAGGGCGATCTCCTTCGTCGTCCTCGGCTTTGTTGCCGTTACGCGTCGTCCCTGCGGACGCAGGGACCCATAACCACAGGCGTTTGTTGTTGCGCGAAAGCCGTCGAACAGCGCCTATCAAAGCGAGGGCCGCGGCGTATGGGTCCCCGCTTCCGCGGGGACGACGATGGCGGTTGGTGGCGCTAACCACCGGATAGTTACCGCGACAAATTCTGCAGCAGCAGATTGAGAGCGGTTGCCGCAAACACATGCATGTTGCCGAGCCGGTCGGTGCTGCCGGTCTCCAACGTGATCACCGACGAGTGAGGGCCCGCCACCGCCATGCAGCTGTGGCCTGCGGCATCGCCGTAGCGGTTGCCGGCAGGACCCGTCGCGCCGGTCTCCGACAGGCCCCAGTCGGTGGAGAAGCGCCGGCGGATCTGGCTCGCGAGCAATTTGGCGTAGGGCTCCGAGGCCGAGCGGATTCCCGTCATCGCCTCATCGGGAATGTCCATGAGAATCCGCCGCGCATCGCGTGTGTAGACTACCGCCGAGCCGAGAAAATAACTGGATGCGCCGGGCACGGCGAGCAGTGCCGCCGAGATAAGGCCGCCGGTTGAAGACTCGGCCACCGCGATGGTCTGGTGCCGCGCAACCAGTTTGGCGGCGATCTGTTCGGCGATCGCGACGAGGTCCCTCATGGGCTCAGCTCCGGCGGAAAAGCCTTCTAAGCAACGGCCGACTGGTGTCCTGCTTGTCGGCAAGCGAGTGGTACATCACACGGATGAAGTTCTTGCTGGCGAGTTCAGTCGGCGCCCACTTGGCGTCAAGATCGGCGAATGGCTTTGCCGCGATCACGTCATCTTCGCTCTTGCCATCCTTCACAAGCTTGGCCATCCGGTCGCGCGCGGTGGCCAGCATCGCGCGGTATTCGGTCAGCACCGCCTTGTCGGCGAGCGGCCCGTGGCCCGGAACGATGCGGGTCTTGGCATTTGTCAGTTTGAGATAGGCGTCGGTCGCCGCGATCATGCCCTTGATGTTGCCGCCATTGGCGAAATCGATATTGGGATAGCGGCCATTGGTGAAGGTGTCGCCGGTCGACAGCACGTTGGCGGTCTTGAACCAGACGTAGGTATCGCCGTCGGTGTGCGCGTTCTCGATATGCTTGAGGTCGGCGACGCGGCCATTGAGCCGGATCTTGGAAAAGTTCGTAAAGGTGTCGGTCGGCAGCGCGCCTTGCGGCACCGGTGGCGTCTTTTCGCCCGTCAGCCCGTCGGTGGTTCCCGCCGCGAGCCGGCTCTTGACATTGCCCTGAGCGACGACCGTTGCGCCGTCCTTGGCGAAGGGTTCGTTGCCGCCGACATGGCCGCGGTGAAAATGCGTGTTGATCAGGTATTTGATCGGCTGGTTCGAGATCGTCGAGATCGCGGCCTTGATCTTGTCGTGCAGGGGAGCGTACTGGCCATCGACCATGATGATCCCGTCCTTCGCGACCGCCACCGTGATGTTCCCGCCCTGGCCTTCGAGCATGTACATGTTGTCGCCAAGGTCCGTGGTCTTGATCTCGATCTTGGAAAAATCGGGAGGCGGGGTCGGCGCCGGTTGCTGTTGGGCGAAACCTGTGCCGGCCAGGAGCAAGGTGGTGGCGATGGTCGCTATCGTGGTCCGAAGCATGAAATTCTCTCCTGCGCGGCGGCTTGCGCCCTTCTAGCACGGCGCGGCCAGCTTTGCCGAGGTTGCGGGCCGTGGGCCGGCCTGCTTCAATGCAAGCCGTCATTTCCGAGATGGTGCGTTGGCACCCGACTCAAAAATCTCGAGCTTCCGGATTCGAGGCTGCGCGTTGCTCGGAATGACAGGGCTGGAGAGGAAACAGCGCCATGACGTCGCCAATCGCCGGTGGTGTGGATTGCGATCTGCATCCTGCCGTTCCCCACTTGACCAGCCTGTTGCCCTATCTGAACGATTACTGGCGCGATCAGGTCACCATCAGGGGCATGACAGACCTGGTATCGCAATCCTACCCGACGAATTCGCCGATCTCGGCGCGGCCGGACTGGCGGCCGGCGCAGGGCAAACCCGGCTCGAGCCTTGCGGATATGCAGGCGCAGGCGCTTGTTCCTTTCGGCGTCAGCTACGGCATCTGCAATCCGTTGTACGGCGTGCAGATGGTGTTCTCCGAGGATATGGCGGATGCGTTCTGCCGGGCGCTGAACGACTGGCTGGCCAAGGAATGGCTCGACAAGGACGCTCGCTTGCGTGGCTCGATCGTGATTCCGGTCCAGAGCATCGAAAAATCGGTCGCGGAGATCGAGCGCTGTGCGCAGGATGAGCGCTTCGTCCAGGTGCTGATGCTGGTCATGGGCGACATGCCGCTCGGCAAACGCGTCCTCTGGCCGATTTATGCCACAGCCGAGCGGCTGGGCCTGCCGATCGGCATCCACGCCGGCTCCAGTTATCACAACCCTCCGACCTCGGTCGGGTGGGGTTCCTATCACATCGAGGATTATGTCGCGCAGGCGCAGGCGTTTCAGACGCAGTTGACCAGCCTGATCGTCGAAGGCGTGTTCGCCCGGCATCCGAATCTGAAAATGGTGATGCTGGAGAGTGGCTTCACCTGGCTGCCATCCTATCTGTGGCGGCTGCATAAATTCTGGCGCGGCATCCGCATGGAGACGCCGTGGGTGGACCGGGCGCCGCTGGAAATTGTGCGCAGCAACATTCGCTTTTCGTTACAGCCGATCGATGCGCCGCCCGATCCGGCGACATTAAATCGTCTGTTTGATCATATGCAGTCCGACGAATTGCTCCTATTCTCAACCGACTATCCGCATTGGCAGTTCGACGGGGATGCCGCACTGCCCGAGGGGATGTCGCCCGAGCTGGTCCGCAAGATCATGATCGACAACCCCTTTGCGACCTACGGCCGCCTGAGGCAGCCGGCGGTCAAGGAAACGACGCCATGAACGTGCAGTTCCGCAAGCGCCCCGAACAAGCCGCATCGGTTCATGCCAAGACCGCGATTGCCGATTGCGACATTCATCCGGCGCGCGCCACCGGGACCGAACTCCATCCTTACCTCGCCACGCGCTGGCATGAGCACATCGAGACCTACGACAAGCATGCCTATCAGGGTATGTTGGGAGGCCCACCCTATCCGAAAGCGCAACCGAACGCGGCGCGCCGCGACGCCTACCCGCCCGAAGGCGGCCAGCAGGGCTCGTCGCTCGCGTTCATGCAGCAGCAGCACCTTGACCCCAACAACGTTGTGCTGGGCGTGCTCAACCCGCTCGCCACCGGGCAGGGGCTGCGCAACCACGAACTGGCCGCCGCGATCTGCTCGGCGATCAATGACTGGCAGATCGACAAATGGACCAGTAAGGACAGCCGCCTGAAGGGCTCGATCGTGGTCGCCAATGAAGACGGTCCGCAGGCCGCGGCCGAAATCCGCAGGCGCGCGGGGGACAAGAATTTCGTCCAGGTGCTGCTGTTGAGCCGGACGGTCGAGCCGCTCGGCCAGCGCCGCTATTGGCCGATTTACGAGGCGGCCGAAGAGGTCGGACTTCCGGTCGGGGTGCATGCCTTCGGCTTCGGCGGCAATCCGATCACCGCGTCCGGCTGGCCGAGCTTCTACATCGAGGAGATGGTCGGCCATTCGCAATGTCAGCAGGCGGTGCTGGCGAGCCTGGTGCTGGAAGGCGTGTTCGAGCGGCACCCCAAGCTCAAGATGATCATGATCGAGGCCGGTTTCGGCTGGGCGCCGTCGCTGTCATGGCGGCTCGACAGGAATTGGCAGCGGCTCAGAAGCGAGGTGCCGCATGTCAAGCGGCCGCCATCCGAATATATCCGCGACCACATCTGGTGGACCACGCAGCCGATGGAAGATCCCGAAAGGCGCGATCATCTGTTCGACGTGATCGATTGGGTCGGCTGGGACAAATTGTTGTTTGCCACCGACTACCCACACTGGGATTTCGACGAGCCGTCGCGGGTGCTGCCACCCGGCGTCAGCGACGTCAACCGCGAGGCGTTCTACCTGAACAATGCAATGAAGCTGTACGGTTTGGCGTAGAACAACATGACGCGGCACGTCATCGCGCCGGTGGATGAATTGCCGCCGGGGTCACGAAAATTCCTCACCATCGATCAGCGCCCGATCGCGATCTTCAACATCAAGGGCGAGTTCTTCGGCCTGTTGAACCGCTGCCCGCATCAGGGCGCGGCTTTGTGCGAGGGCCCGCTGATCGGCCTTGCGCAGTCGTCCGACCCGGGCGCGATCGAATACACAAGGCTCGGCGAAATCATTCGCTGTCCCTGGCACGGCTGGGAATTCGACATCCGCACCGGCCAATCCTATTGCGATCCGAAGCGATTCCGCACCAGAGCCTATGCCGTCAATGTCGAGCCCGGCGCGAGCGTGGTGAAGGGGCCATATATCGCCGAGACCATCAAGGTGTCGGTCGAAAGCGATTACGTGGTGGTGGATTTGTAGCCTCGTCATGTCCGGGCTTGTCCCGGGCATCCACGTCTTGGCGTCGTCGCATCAAGAAAGACATGGATGCCCGGCACAAGGTCGGGCGTGACGGTTTAACTGGCAATCATACATGCCCCATCATCCGTCGCTCCTTCGCATAACGCACCAATGCGACATAGCGATAGAGACCATGGACGAATTTGCCGTAAGGCAGCGTGATAAAAAGCGCGAACACCACGCCGAGGTGCAGCGCGAGCAAGGGTCCCATCGCGGCGGCGTCGCGCCAGACGAGGAGCGCGAGACCGGTAAGACTGGTGAGGAACAGCATGACGATGAAGGCGACGTCCATACCGGTTCGTCTCTCGTCGACCAACGCAGGGTCGCGCTTGAATTTCTCGACCAAGAGCGCCGCCGGCCCGATCACAAGCCCGATGCCGCCAAGCGTGCCGAGGATGACCGGCAGGTCCCACCATGGGTAAGGCGCTTCGCGCGCGAGAAGATAATGATACAGCGTCGCGACTGAGGTCGCCGCGAAACACAGCAGGAAGCCGTAGAACGCCAGGTGATGGTAGATTTTGCGGCGGTCGTTTGGACGCTCGTCCTCGTTGACGCAACCAACGCCGCCGCCGTCGAGATAACGCAACTGTCCGGCGTCCCTCATCGCCTGCCAGAGCGAGCCTGGTTCGATCGCCATCCCGATCGGCTCGCCGATGTCGCGCCAGAAAGCACGCACGCCCATCACGAGCGCGACGATCGCATACAGGAAGGCGAGGCCAAACAACGCGGCCATCGCGTTGTGCGGCATCAACGCATAGAACGCGCCGGGGCCGGTATGGACACCCACCAGCATCTGCCGGTCGATCAAGGCGGCAAAGCCGAGAATGAATGCCGTGACGCTCAAGGCGGCGATGATGCTGATCGCAAGGCCGTTGCGCGCGAACAGGCCCGATAGAGCGCCCGGCCAGGCATAGGCGGCCCAGGATTCGGCGCGCGCGATGGCGAGCGTCCTCGGAACATTGACGTTGAATTCATGCGGTGGCGAGAATTGGCAGTCGGTGTAGCAGGCGCCGCAGGCGTGGCAGAGGTTGGCGAGATAATTCAAATCGCCGTCGGAAAAGGAGCGGCGCATCTCCATCGCCGGAAACACCGCGCAGAGCCCCTCGCAATAGCGACAGGAATTGCAGACCGTCATCAGGCGGTCGGCTTCTTCCAGGATTTGGGTTCCATGCATGCTGTGCTTTTTCTCTTTGTCTGACGGGTTTTTCTGGCCGCGAACCGGCGCCCACTCCGCTTGAAAAACGCTGTCGCTATTTCGTCAGGCCCTTGCCTTCCAGCCATTTCTGGATCACGTCGGCGACCTCGATATTGTTCTTGTCCATCATGATCATGTGCGAATTGCCCTTGATGCCGGTTTGCGGCAGGTCGATGACATCGACGCTGCCGCCCGCGGCCCTGACGGCTTCCGCGAATGCGATGCCGGTGGCGCGCATCTTGGGCCAGCGCGAATCGCGCTCGATGTAGTCGCCGTAGATGATCAGCGTCGGAATGGTTTTCAGCGTATCGAGCTTGGCGGGATCACCGACGCCTGCCGGCTCGACCGCGATCAGGGCCTTGACCTTGTCGGGCCGCGCCTGCGCGACCTTGAAGCCAAAAAAGCCGCCCTGGCTGTGGAACATGATGATGCAGGGGCCGATGCGATCGACTTCGGCAATGTAGGCGGCGAGCGTCGCCTCGTCATTGGTGGTCCAGCGCGGCACGCCCTGCTTGACGAAGTTGTCGTATCCTTCGTTCGGAAACTGGCTGCCCGGCATCAATTTTCGCTTGGCGGGATCGGAATCGTAGGAGTTCGGGCCGTCGCCGATGCGGAAGCGCTCGAACGGGTTGGCCGTGGTCAAAAACACCGGCTCGCTCTTGAAAATGTCGGGATATTGCGCCCAGCCGGCGCGGCCGCGCTCGACCGCGTCGGAATTGTAGACGCTCCAGCCCTTGCGCAGGAAATAGTTCAGCCAGCCTTCGCGGCCGTCGGGCGTGGTCTCCCAGGTCACGCCGGTCAGCCCGCCGCCGTGCCACATCAGAAGCGGATAGGCACCGCGTTCGTTGGCGGGCAGGAAGTACTGCACATACATCTGCTCGACCTGATAAGTGCCGTTGGGATCGACTTTTGCCGGCACGCCGCCGGGGGTGAACACGACTTCCCTTACAGGCTTGCCGCTGATTTCGACCAAGCCGACCACCGACATGGAACGAGCCCATGTCTCTGAGCGAAATCGGCTCGGCGGCGTGTGGCGATGTCGTGGTCATCAGAGCGGCGCTGGCCGCAGCAATCGCAAGGCGTGACATGGTTTTTCCTTTCTTCTCCCTTCCCCCGCAAGCGGGGCGAGGTGACGCGAGCACTATTTCAATTCCGCGCATTCTTCGCTGCCTCCAGGCCCGCGATACGCCCGAACACGCTGCCGATCGTCATTCCCATGCCGGCCGCATAGCCCTTGCCCAGCACGTTGCCGGCCATGATCTCGCCGGCGGCGAACATATTGGCGGCGGGTTTGCCGTCCTTCATCAGCATGCGCGCCTCTCTGTTCACGCGGGTGCCGAGATAGGTGAAGGTGATGCCGGGCCGCACCGGGTAGGCGTAGTAAGGCGGCGTTTCGATCCGCCGCGCCCAATGGGTCTTCGGCGGCGTCAGCCCTTCGGTGCGGCAATCGTCGAGGATCGTGTGATCGAAAGTGCCGGGCCGCACCGCCGCGTTGAAATCGGCGACAGTTATTTCCAGCGCGGCCGGATCGAGTTCCAGCCTGGCGGCGAGACCTGCGATGCTATTGGCTTCGATCGGCGGAAACAACGTCGGCATGAAACTGTTGCGCGAGCTCGCATCAAAGATGATATAGGCGATCTGGTCCGGCTGGGCTGCCACCAGCCTTCCCCAGATCGCGTAGCGCTTCGGCCAGATATCCTCGCCCTCGTCGTAGAAGCGCTGGGCGTACTTGTTGACGACGATGCCAAACACCACGGAATCATGTCTGGTGATGATGCCGCCGTCGAATTTCGGCGCGCGCGCGTCGATTGCGACCGCGTGACATTGCGTGGGATCGCCAATTTCCTGAACGCCCCTTTCGAGCAGCATCTTGAGAACCGAGCCGCGATTATAAGGCGTGCCGCGGATCAGGAAGTTGTCGGCGGCCTCGCCCCAATATTGCTTGAGCCATTCGATGTTGGCCTCGAAACCGCCGGCGGCGGCGACGAGCGTCGAGGCTTTGACGGTGGCGCGGCCGTCGCCCCGCCTCAGCGCGGCCGAAAGGAACATGCCGTCGGCGATTTCGAGATCGACGACTTCGGCGTCGTAGAGAACCTCGACGCCGAGTTGTTCCGCGGTGAGGTACAGCGCGTTCAGCATCGCCCGGCCGCCGCCCAGGAAGAATGAATTGGTCCGCCCCAGGCTGAGCGTGCCGCCGAGCGAGGGCTGCCAGCGCACGCCCTGTTCGACGATCCAGCCAAGGATGTCCTTGGATTCGCGGATCATGTTACGCGCCAGCTCTTCGTCGGTCTCCCCGCCGGTGACGCGAAGCAGGTCTTCCCAGAATTCCTCTTCCGTATAGGGCCCGGTCAGGATATCGGTCGCCGCGTCATGGGCGCAGCGCATATTGCGGGTGTGGCGGGTGTTGCCGCCGCGGTAGAATTTCGGCGCGCCCTCCAGCACCAGCACAGAAGCGCCGGACCGCCGCGCGCTGATCGCGGCGCACAGCGCCGCATTGCCGCCGCCGATCACCAGCACGTCGTATTTACGGGTTAGATCGACCATGCCCTGAAGTTGTTATCTGTTTTGCATGGAAAATCAAAACCTGCATCCGGGCAGGCCGATCCGTTGCTCCGACATGGCCAAGGGGTTCAAGCCGCGACCGCCTCCCGCGTGACCGCGGCCTCGCCGCCGCGATAGATCGTGAGGGTGCCGACGATGCCGAGGACGGCGGCACACATCAGCCAGAAACCGGGAGAGGCCTTGTCGCCGGTGTGATCGATCAGCCAGGTCGCAGCGAAGGGCGTGAACGTGCCAAACAGGCCTGCGGCCAACGCGAAGGCGAGCGAGAAGCAGGTGGTGCGGACATGCTTGGGCACCACCTCGACCAGCGCGCCCAGCATCGTGCCGCTGTAAACGCCAAAATAGAACGAGAACATCATTTCGACCGCGAGCATCTTGCCGAAGGTAGGCGCAGCGACCAGCCAGTGCAGCGCGGGGTAGGCGGTCAGGAGCGAGAGGCACGCGATCGTCAACAGCACCGGCTTTCGGCCGATGCGGTCGGACACCGCACCTCCAACCGGATTCCAGATGAAATTGGTCACCGCGACGAGAAGGGTGACGAGAAGGGCGTCCTGAGAGGAAAGCTTCAGCACGTTCCTGCCGAAGGTCGGCGTGTAGACGGTGACGAAATAGAAGGTCGTGGTGGTCAGAATCGCCACCATCATGCCCAGCACGATGATCTTCCAGTTCACCGCGGCGGAGCGGAAAACCTCGGAGGTGGAGGGATGTTTCTTCATCGCCAGGAATTCCGGCGTTTCCTCCAGCGTTCGGCGCAGCACGAAGATGAAGGGAATGATGAGGCAGCCGACGAAGAATGGAATCCGCCATTTGGCGAATTCGAGCCCTCCAAGGAATGCAACCGTATCGCCCGTCACGGTTTGGTTGAGGAAATATCCAATGATCGCGGCAACGAAGATCGCGACCTGCTGACTGGAGGATTGGAACGAAGTATAGAAACCCCTGTTGCCGGGGGTCGAGATCTCGGCGAGATAGACCGAGACGCCGCCGAGCTCGACGCCGGCGGAGAAGCCCTGCAGCAAGCGGCCGATCAGAACGATGATGGGTGCGGCAACGCCGATGCTGGCATAGGCCGGACAGACCGCGATCGTTACCGTGCCGATCGCCATGATCGTCAGGGTGACGATCAGGCCCTTGCGGCGGCCGATCCGGTCGATATAGGCGCCGAGCACGATTGCACCGACCGGGCGCATCAAGGCGCCCAGCCAGAACACGCCGAACGTGTTGAGCAGCGCGGCGGTCTCGTTCTCGGAGGGGAAGAAGGCTTTGGCGATATAGGGCGCGTAAAAGCCGAACAGGAAGAAATCGAACTGTTCGAGGAAATTGCCGCTGGTTGATCGGAGAATGGCGCCAATTCGCGACTTAAGCTGAGGCGGCGGCGAACCGGGCGATTGCGACATTATGAAATTCTCCCCATTATCCTGTGCTTTGTCTTCTGCAAGGTCTTGAGGACGCAATCTGCCACGTCGGCGCGGCTCGACCAACCGGAAAACGCGAGGTGAGGGGTTCCGTGCAGCCCGCAAGCGCTGCGAAGAGTTGCGGCGGTGCGGCGATCAGGTGATTTTCGCGCCGCCCTGAACCGAGGCTAGCAGCCATTGCCGAAATGCCGATAGCTTGGCCGGCTCGGCTTTCGCCGCGGGCGAGACGAGATAGAAGCCGGCGTCGGCCGGCAGCGTGATCTTGAACGGAACAACCAACCGGCCCTTGGCGATATCGGCCTCGACATAAGAGGTTCGGCCCATCGCAACGCCAATTCCGTCGATCGCGGCCTGCACTGTCATCAGGATCAAATCGAAGCTCAACCCCGGTTGTTTCGACGGGTTCGACGGCAGCCCCGCGGCGGTGAGCCATAGCCGCCAGTCGTCGTCGTAGCCACCGCTGCTGTGCAACAGCGTGTGATGGGCGAGATCTTCCGGGCACCGCAACGGCTTGTCGCCTTTGAGCAACGCGGGGCTGCACACCGGAAATAATTCATCGGCCATCAGCCAATCGGCGCGCAGGCCGGGCCAATGGCCGCGGCCGTAGCGGATCGCGGCGTCGACGTTGTCGCGCTGGAAATCGACCAGCCCGGTCGACGTGGTGATACGCACGTCGATGCCGGGATGGGCCTGCTGGAACGTGGAAAGCCTCGGCAGCAGCCACTTCGCCGCCAGCGACGCCAGTGTTGAGACCGTCAGCGCACGGTCGTCGTCCTTGCGCAGCAAGCGGTCGGTGGCGAGCCGCAGATCGTTAAAGGCGGCACGGATGCCGGGGAGATATTCCTTCGCTTCCGCCGTCAGCGTCAGATTGCGGTTCTGCCGGACGAACAGGCGAATCCCGAGTTCTTCCTCAAGCCGGCGGATCTGATGGCTGATCGCGGTCTGGGTCACGTTCAGCTCGGCGGCTGCATTTGTGAAGCTCAGATGCCGCGCGGCGGCCTCGAAGGCACGCAACCCGTTGAGCGATGGCAATCGGGCGGTCATCCGGGTATCCCGAACATGAAATTATGTCATCTGAAGCGACACAAAGTGTCGTTTGTCGAAATCTCGCAAAGCATCGATATTGGCTGCCAGATGGTAGATTCAGGAGGTTAAAATGTCCACCTGCTCAAATGACAAGATGATAAATAATCATGAATACGGGTTCTTGGTCGGATTCAGCGAAAAGCTGAATGTCTGGGGCGACCGCTGGCGCCAGCGGCGCGAGCTGAGCCACTGGACCGACCGCGACCTGCACGATGTCGGCCTTTCCTGGAGCGACGTCGTCCGTGAGGTCGAGAAGCCTTTTTGGCGGGCTTGAAAAGCCGGGAGCGCGACCCGCAAAAGTGGCATCCGGTTTTGCGCCCCGGGCGCGCTCCAGATTTTTAACTGCGCATGATCTTAGCGCCAAACCGTTCACACTTTAGCGGATCATGCGCGCTGGCGCCGCCTCCGAAGGGGGTGCCAGCCAGACCCTCAAAGATCGACAGGAGCCTGCCGTGACTGCGCTTCGCCTCGATGATCTCCGCCAACACACCGATATCTTGAGGCTCTCCAGCGGCAAGACGCTGATGGTGCGTTTTGTCGAGCCGCGCGACGCTGCGGCTTTGCAGAACTACTTCCGGTCGCTCTCGGTTCGCTCCCGCTACAACCGCTTCCTCGGCGCCGTGAGCGAGCTGCCTCAGAGCCAACTCGATCAATTCACCCATGTCGGCGAGCTCGATCGGTTCAGCGTGATCGCGGTCCTGATGATCGACGGCGTCGAGACCATCGTCGGCGAAGCCCGTTACGGGTTCGACTCCACGACGGCAAGTTTCGAGTTCGGCATATCGATCGACGACCGCTGGCAAGGCCAGGGCATCGGATCGGCGTTGCTCAAGAACCTGGAATGCCGGGCGGCCGCGCTTGGCACCGCGCGCGTGTTCGGCGATACGCTGCGCTCCAACGACGTCATGATGGGCCTTGCGCGCAAGTCCGGCTTCGCCTTCACACGTCATCCCGACGATTGGAAGCTGGTGCGTTTCGAAAAACGCATCGAATCGGTGCCGCAGGAGATCCCCTGCGCAAGCTGGAAATTGGTGGCGCAGCGGAGGGCCGAGCGAGCGACCGTCTAACTGACGCCGTCGTTGCGGGGCGCGCGAAGCGTGAACCCGGAACCTCAGGATTCCGGGTCTGGTGCTAGCGCACCATCCCCGAATGACAGTGACCTCTCAAAACTTCTCCACCCAGGGCCGCAATTCCATTTCCCAGGTCCAGGCGCTTCGCGGCTGCTGCAGTACGTTCCAATAGCTCGACGCAATGGCGTCGGGATCGAGCATCGAATCCGGCCGGTCGCCGGGCTCGGTACGTGCCGCGCTGCGAATTCCCCCGTCGATCACGAAATGCGCGACGTGGATGCCTTGCGGCGACAGTTCGCGCGCCATGCTCTGGGCGAGCCCGCGTAGCGCGAATTTGCCCATCGCAAACGGCGCGGACTGCGCATAACCCTTGACGCTCGCGGACGCCCCGGTGAACAGGATGGCGCCGTGCCTGTTCGGCAGCATCCGTTTGGCAGCCTGCTGAGCCACAAGGAAGCCGCCGAATGCGCTCACGGAGATCGCCTGCGCCACCTCGGCGGGCACGAGATCAACAAAAGCGCCGCGCGATCGCCCGCTGGCATTGTAGACGACCACATCGGGCGTCCCGATCTCGCGCTCCACCAGGCCAAACAGACGCTCGACCTCGTCGGGGTCCGTCGCATTGCAGGCAAAGGCGAGCGCGCCGGTCTCGGTGCAGAGCGCGCCGAGTTTTTCGATGCCACGCGCCGCGAGCGCAATGCGAATGCCTTCGCGGGCAAACAGCCGTGCCAGCGATGCGCTCAGGCCTGAGCCTGCGCCGACGATCAGGGCATTCTTGTATTTTGGCGTTTCCATGAGAAGTTTCCTTGGCTTATTGGATATGCTTGCAGCCCTGCCAGGCAATTTTGTCCTGAAATTGCGCCGTCTCCTTAGCCCGGCAGGGCGACATTCCGGTACCTGATGTGCGATAGTTCGTCTCAACAAATGAGGAAGCGAACAAGAGAATTCAATGCAGCCGCGCAAACATCATCGCATCGCAAGATCCGCCGGCCATCCGGGACTGCTCGCCCCCGACACCTCGGGCATGAATTTCTATCGCGCCGACCCGGCTTTGACCGATCTGCTTCGCATCCATCTTCCCGATGCCCTGTTCCACCATATCGAGCCGCACCTCGACCGCCTCGGCGCGCTCGCGGGCGGTCATCTCGACGAATGCGCCCGGCTCGCCGACCGGCATGTGCCGGTGCTGCATCAGCGCGACCGCTTCGGCCGCGACGTCCAGTGGATCGAGTACCATCCGGCCTATCGCGAACTCGAGCGCATAGCGTTCGGCGAGTTCGGCATTCATGCGATGTCGCTTCGCAAGGGCATTCTGGGTTGGCCCGACAAATATCCCGTCGTTGCCAAGCACGCCTTTACGTTTCTGTTCAACCAGGCCGAATTTGGCCTGGGTTGCCCGATCAATGTCACCGACGGCTGCGGCAAGTTGCTGGCAAATTTCGGCAGCGAGGCGCTAAAGGCGAAATATCTCGACGGCCTGACGCAGACCGACATGAGCAAGCTGACCCAGGGCGGTCAGTTCATGACCGAGAAGGAAGGCGGCTCCGACGTCGGCACGCTCACCACGACCGCCGTGCAGGACGGCGATCATTGGCGGCTGACCGGCGAGAAATGGTTCTGCTCCAACGCCGACGCCGAGATCGTGATGCTGCTGGCGCGTCCGCAATGCGCAGGTCCCGGTACCCGCGGAGTCGGACTGTTCCTGATGCCACGAAAACTCGATGACGGCTCGCCCAACCACTACCGGATCGTCCGATTGAAGGACAAGCTCGGCACCCGCTCGATGGCGTCGGGCGAGATCAAGCTGGAAGGCGCGATTGCCTATGCGGTCGGAAAACTCGATCGCGGCTTTGTGCAGATGGCCGAAATGGTGAATTCATCGCGGCTCTCCAACGGCGTCAAATCCACCGCCTTGATGCGCCGCGCCCATCATGACGCGATGACGGTCGCCAGCAACCGCGTGGTGTTCGGAAGCCGCATCATCGATTTGCCACTGGCGCGGCGGCAATTGATGAAGATCATGCTTGCGACCGAGCAGGCGCTGTCGATGAGCTTTCTGACCGCGGATGCGCTCGATCGCGCCGAGGCCGGCAGCCAGGACGCCGCGGCGTTGCTGCGCATCCTGACGCCGACCTTGAAATTCCGCGCCACGCGCGATGCCCGCAAGGTCTGCGGCGATGCGCTGGAGATGCGTGGCGGCATCGGTTACGTCGAGGAATTTGCAACGGCGCGACTACTGCGCGATGCCCATCTCGGCTCGATCTGGGAAGGCACCGGCAACATCGTCGCGATCGACGCGCTGACGCGGGCAGTCGGCCGCCATGGCGCCGATGCCGCGCTTGCCGCCGAGCTGCATGCGAGGCTCGATGATAGCGCCAACGTGCCGCGCGCCTTTCGCGATCGCCTGCGCGAACTCACCGATCGTGCGGTCGGTTTTGCCCGCGAGGTCGCGGGCCGCAGCGATCGCGAGGCCGATGCACGGCGCGCGACCAGCCTGCTCTATCATGCCGCAAGTTCCGTTGCGCTCGCCTGGGAAGCCGGACGCATCGATGAGATGCGCGGCGATGCCCGCAGGCTTCTTCTTTCGCGCCTGGTGATCGATCACCGCCTCTCCGCGACCGATCCCTTCCGCCTCGCCGACAATGCGAGCCAGCGCGCCATCACAGATTGTCTGCTCGGCGAGCGTGCCGTCAGCATGGCGGAAGTCAGCGAATTGCTTGCCGCATAGGATTAGTCATCAAACGCCGTCGGGGGCACGAAGCCGCCGAATTCGCGCTCGATCAGTTCGGCGAGTTTTGCAAGGGCAGCCGACAATTCGGTTGCCGTCGCGAAGCTCCATTCCGATTTGGCCACGTTGTCCTACCAATATGTTTCCACACCTGAAGATTGACTTGGTCCGAACCCCGACCGCTAGACCGTTGTTGCTGCACTGACGAAAAGTTTATCCGGGGAGCATTCGGTGCATGATTCGATCGCGGTAGAAGAAGACGTGGGCCAGTGCGGCTGCCACATGTATGCCGATCAAGACCAACAGCGTCCATTCCGCTGCCTGATGCCAGCCGTCGAATGCCTTCACGCTCGCCTCGCTTTTCGAAGCCAGCATCGGCAGCGGAACGAGATAAAACAGCGAAATCGACCAGCCGCGAAACGATGCGAACAGCCAGCCGGTGACCGTGGTCGCCAGGACCAGCGCATAGAGCGCCCAGTGCACTGCCTCCGAGGTCAGCCGCTGCCACGGAGGAAGCGAGCCTTCCGGCACGACCGGGTGGGTCAGCCGCCAAATCAACCGCAGAACAACGAGCAGCAGGATAAGGATTCCCGCCGAGATATGGAATGTCATGGGCGCCCCGGGCGGCCCCGCATGAACATCAGGCATCAGCCAGCCGATCAGGTATTGCACGAGCAAGAGCGCCACGATGAGCCAGTGGAACACTTTCGCGGTGGTCCCGTATTGCAAACGATCGGTCATGTTTTTCCCTTCATCGACAGCAAAGACTTCTTTTTTGAGTCACAACGGATGCTGCGCGCCAATGGCGTCGCTCGATCAGGGTTGCAGAAATCGTGCGAAAGTTACGTGACATCGCCTTGACGGAGCCTGCCGTAGCGACAAATGCGTCGAGCAGGGTGGCGTGGACCAATCTTTTTCTACTCACTTGTCGAGCGAATGTTTTTCTAGGCCGCTCCGATGAGAATGCCGACTGCGAGCACGATGACGCCGCCGAGCACGATCTGGAACACCGCCTGCAGGAACGGCGTATCCATGTAGCGCGCCCGGATGAAGGCGATTGCCCATAATTCGAAGAACACCACGATTCCCGCGATTGCGGTCGCAATCCAAAACGCGTTGGACCAGGAGTCGGGCACCAGATAGGGCATGGTGTGGCCGAGGCCGCCGACCGTCGTCATGAGGCCGCAAGTCAACCCGCGCAACCACGGCGAACCACGCCCCGTGAGCGAACCGTCGTCCGACAAGGCTTCCGCAAAACCCATGCTGATGCCGGCGCCGATCGAGGCGGCGAGGCCGACAAGAAAGGTCTGCCAGTTCTGATGCGTGGCAAAGGCCGCGGCGAACAGCGGCGCGAGCGTCGATACCGAGCCGTCCATCAATCCGGCAAGGCCCGGCTGCACATATTGCAGCACGAACACGCGGCGGCGGGTTTCGTCTTCTTCCGCGCGCACATCGGGCTTGAGGAGCTCGTCGGTCAGTTTGGCCGCGGTTTTCTCGTGGCCTTTTTCCGCTTCCGCAAGATCGCCGAGCAATCGGCGTACGCCGACATCCTGGGTCTGTTCGGCGGCCTTGACGTAGAATCGCTCGGCCTCGAACTCCATCGTGCCGACTTCCTTGCGGATGGCGTCGAGCGACAGATTTTTGGTCAGCCAGATCGGGCGTCGGCGCAAAAATCCTTTGACGTTGTCGCGGCGGATGGGCGGGAGATTCGGGCCGAAGCGTTTTTCGTACATCTCCAGCAGCAAGTGGCGATGGGTTTTTTCCTCATCGGCCATTTGCTCGAACAGCTTTGCCGATTCCGGATAACGCTCCGCCAGATCTTCGGCGAAGGTCATGTAGATGCGGCTGTCTTCCTCTTCCGCGGAGATCGCAACCGCCAGCACTTCGCGCTCGGTCAAATCGGCGAAATTCTTCACGGCACACGTCCCCTTCACGATTTAGAATTATTCTAAATCGTTATAACGATGCGCGATTACGAGGTCAAATTCTGCACGCTCCCACACCTTCGTGCAGGAAAGCGATCAGCAACCTGCTTACTTCGTCCGGCTGTTCTTGCTGCACCCAGTGCCCGGCGCCATCGACCAAATGGCAGCCAATCATGCTGGTGCAGGCGGTCTTCTGCATCGCCTCGAACACGCCGGGGCGTTGATAGGTGCCCCAATCCTGCTTTCCCGAGATGAAGCAAGACGGCACGTCGATAGAGCGGCCCGACCAGGTCTGGAGCTCCGCGGTGAAGCGGTTCGAGGTGCCGCAGCGATACCATTGCAAGCCGCCCTGGAATCCGGTGCGTTGATATTCAGCGCTGTAGAACGCGAGTTCGCCGTCGGGCAGCCATTTGTTGGCGGCGATCTGTTCGATCGAAGGCATTTCTTCCGCAACCGTCTCCGCCATGTTTTTCGCAAGATCCATGACGTAATAAGTCGGCAACTTGGCAAGCTCGCCCGCGGACCATGATTGCAGCGGATACGGCTTGTTCGCTTTCCAGTCAGCGCTCTTTTGATGGTAGTAGGCACGCAGGAAATCGTGCACGCCCTGCGGCGCGTGCCACATGTCCGCATTCGCTTCGCGCATCGAATAGTACCATTGGTAATGTTTGCGCGGGCGCGGCAATGCCGCCAGCTCGCGATGCACGGGATCCTCACGCTTTGGTCGCGGCGGCGCATCGGCGGTGTCGAAAGCGAGCGGTGGAGGTCCGGCGAATGGCGCGCTCATCATCACGACCGATCGAAACACATCGGGCCGGATCAGCGCACACCAAGCCGCGACCGAACTGCCGAAATCATGCCCGACCACCGCAGCGACCGAGCGGTAGCCGAAGGCCGACACCAGGCCGAGCGCGTCGCGCACCAGATTGGGCAGCCGGAACGAGTTCAGATCGCCGTCATATTGCGCGTCCCAGCCGGTGGTGCGGCCGTAGCCGCGCTGGTCCGGCGCGATCACGTGATAACCGGCTTCCGCGAGCCGCGGCATCACCTTGCGCCAGCTGAAGGCAAGTTCGGGAAACCCATGCAGCAGCAGCACGCATGGCCGGCCTTTGGGCTCGAAGCCCGCCTCCAGCACGTGCATGGAGAGCCCGTTGATGTCCTCGACGAAGCGCGAGCGGATGGTGGGCGGAAGCGGGATGGCGGAAAGGGTGGCGATCGTATTCATGCGCAATCCTCATGGCTGGGTTTATCCTGGCCATCCACGTCTTGCTGGCGGCTACATTGAAAGACGTGGATGCCCGGCACAAGGCCGGGCACGACGACAAACGACAGCTCGTAGATCAGGCGTCGGCAATTGCCGGCGTCGCCACGACTTTACAACCGCTCCACGATCGTCACGTTGGCCATGCCGCCGCCCTCGCACATGGTCTGCAGGCCGTAGCGCTTGTTGCGTTGCCTGAGTGCGTTGACGAGCGTGGTCATCAGCTTGGTGCCGGAACCGCCGAGCGGATGGCCGAGCGCGATCGCGCCGCCGTTGACATTGAGCCTGGCGGGGTCGGCGCCGGTGGTCTTCAACCACGCGGTCGGCACCGAGGCAAAGGCTTCGTTCACCTCGAACAGGTCGATGTCGTCGATTCCCATGCCGGCCTTCTTCAGCGCGCGATCGGTGGCATGCAGGGGCGCGTCCAGCATGATCACGGGATCGCCGCCCATCATGGTCATGTGATGGATCCGAGCCATCGGCTTGACGCCGAGCGACTTCAGGCCTCGCTCGTTGACGACCATCACGCCGGAGGCACCATCGCAAATCTGACTGGCGCTGGCGGCGGTCAGCTTGCCGTTCTCCGCGATCAGCTTGACGGCCTTGATGCCGTCGAGGCTGACGTCGAAGCGGATGCCTTCATCGACCGAATGGATGTCGCTCGCGCCGTCGGCGCGGGTGATCGGCAGCGCAACGATCTCGTCCTTGAACTTGCCTCCTTGCGTCGCGGCGATCGCGCGCTGGTGGCTGCCATAAGCGAATTCGTCGAGTTCGTCTTTGCAGAGACCGTATTTCTCCGCCATCATCTCCGCGCCGGTGAACTGGCTGAATTGGATATGGGGATAGCGCTTCTCGATGTTCGGGCTCTTGTAGTGGCCAAAACCGTTTTTCGCCGGCAGCGAGGAGGCAAGACCCATCGGCACCCGCGTCATCGCCTCGACGCCGGCGGCGATCACGACATCCATGGAGCCGGACATCACCGCCTGGGCGGCAAAATGCAACGCCTGCTGCGAGGAGCCGCACTGCCGGTCGATCGACGTGCCCGGCACGCTCTCCGGCAATTTCGAGGCCATGATGGCGTTGCGCGCGATGTTGTTGGATTGCTCGCCGACCTGCATGACGCAACCCATGATCACGTCCTCGATCTGGTCGGGCGCCGCGCCCGAACGCTCCACCAGCGCGTCGAGCACCGCGGCGGCGAGATCGGCCGGATGCCAGCCGGCGAGACGGCCTCCCTTGCGGCCGCCTGCGGTGCGGGCGGCTGCGACGATATAGGCCTCGGCCATGGGCGTTCTCCCTGATTTTTGTCGGTGGGGCTCGGTGGATCACCAGATTAAAGTGTCGCCACCCAATTTAGTCAATCATTCAATTAACTCTTGAGTAGGCCGCCGCCATGGGGTTAGCTGCACCCGTCATTCCGGACGGGCGGGCCATGAGCTCAGTGTTGAACACCGTTGCACCGACCAGGCCCCCGCTCGCGAGGAGCGCGACCGCCGACAAACTGCTGGTCGCAGCCGGTGAGTTGATGATCGAGCGCGCGTCGATCGAGATTTCGCTAAGCGACATCGCGCAAAAGTCCGGCGTCAATGCCGCGTTGGTGAAATATCATTTCGGCAACAAGGATGGCCTGCTGCTGGCGCTATTGGCGCGCGATGCGGCTCACGAGATGGCGCAGCTCGAATATCTGATGGCGCAGCCGATCACGCCGACCGCAAAGCTGAAATTGCATATCGCCGGCATCATCCGCGCCTGTCACCAATCTCCCTATATGAACCGGCTGACCCATTATCTCTTGCACGAAAGCAGCGCGGAAGCCGCCGACGAAGTCTCGAAATTCTTTGTGGCGCCCCTGCTCGCCTTTCACCGCCGTCTGCTTGCGGAAGGCATCAGGAGCGGCGAGTTCCGCAACATCGACCCGGTGATGTTCTACACCAGCCTGATCGGCGCCTGCGATCATCTGTTTTTCGGACGCCACGCGATGTCGCGCGCCACGGGCGTGGGGCCGGTGACCGACGAAGTCTGCCGCCAATACATCCGTCACATGGAAGCGTTGATTTGCGGAGGGATGCTGACCAAAGGGAGCGAATAAGCGAAAAGCGCCGTTCGCGACGCGCCGAAGACAAGAAACGCCCAGGGAGAGGTTTATCATGCAGTTGAAAGACGTTGTCGTTCTCATCACCGGTGGGGGCTCCGGCCTCGGAGCCGCGACCGCGCGCGCGATGGCGGCCAAGGGCGCCAAAGTCGCCGTGCTCGATCAGAGCAAGGAGAATGCCGAGAAGGTCGCGGCCGAGGTGAAAGGCGTTGCGCTCGTTGCCGATGTGACCAACGAGGAGCAGGTCAAGGCCGCGATCGCCACGGCCGAGAAGGCCCACGGCATTGCGCGCGTGCTGGTGAACTGCGCCGGCATCGGCGGGTCGCGGCGGATCGTCGGCAAGGATGGCGTTTATCCGCTCGCCCAGTTCGCGCGCATCATCAACGTCAACCTGATCGGCACTTTCAACGTGCTGCGGCTGTTCGCCGAGCGTCTGCTCACCGAAGCCCCCGTCGGCGAAGAGCGCGGCGTCATCATCAACACCGCAAGCGTCGCGGCCTATGAAGGCCAGATCGGTCAGATCGCCTATTCGGCTTCCAAGGGCGGCGTGGTCGGCCTGACCTTGCCTGCGGCGCGCGATCTCGCCCAGCACAAGGTCCGAGTCAACACGATTGCGCCCGGCCTGTTCTTCACGCCGCTCCTGATGGGCTTGAGCGAGGAGGCGCGCCAGAGTCTCGGCGCGCAGGTGCCGCATCCGGCACGCCTCGGCGATGCATCCGAATACGGCAATCTCGCCGTCCACATCGTCGAGAATGCGATGCTCAACGGCGAGACGATCCGGCTCGACGGCGCAATCCGCATGGCGCCAAGGTAGTTATTGTCGTCCCCGCTTTCGCGGGGACGACATGCTGCGAAATCGTCCCCATACCAAAGAGTAATGCCATGAATTTCGATTTCTCCGACGAGCAAAAGCAGATGCGCGACGAGGCGCGGAAATTCCTCGCCGAGAAATGCCCGCCAAAGGCGGTGCGCGCGGTCCTCGACGGCAACGCGTCGTACGATCGTGAGTTGTGGAAGGGGCTTGCCGAGATGGGCTTTCTCGGCGTCACGATCCCGGAGGCCTATGGCGGGGCGGGCGCGGGCCATCTCGAACTGTGCGTGATCGCGGAAGAGATGGGCCGCGCGCTGGCGCCGGTGCCGTTTTCCTCGACCGTCTATCTCGCCGCGGAAGCCATTCTTCTCGCCGGCAGCGAGGCACAAAAGCAGAAATGGCTTCCCTTGATCGCCTCGGGTGAAGCCATCGGCACGCTGGCGCTGTTCGAGGGCAGCGGCAATCCGTCGCCGCAGGCGATCAAGCTTGCCGCCACCGCCGGCAACCTCAACGGCGCGAAGAAGCCCGTGCCTGACGGCGCGATCGCCGACTTCGCCATTGTCGCCGCGCGCACGGGCACGAGCGGGCGCGATACCGATATTTCGCTGTTCTTGGTCGACATGAAGGCCGAAGGCGTCGAGGCCAAGGCGCTGACCAACGTCGATCCGTCGCGGGGGCAGGCCGAGCTCATTTTCAAGAATTGCAAGGCAGAGCCGCTCGGCGCCGCCAATGAGGGCTGGAGCATCTGTCTCGCAGGTGCTCGATCGCGCGGCGGTGCTGATGGCCTTCGAGCAGGTCGGCGGCGCCGACCGCGCGCTCGAAATGGGCCGCGACTATGCGCTCGATCGCATCGCCTTCGGTCGGCCGATCGGCTCATTCCAGGCGGTGAAACACATGCTCGCCGACATGTACGTCTCGGCGACGTTGGCGCGATCGAATTGCTATTACGGCGCCTGGGCGCTCTCGACCAACGCCTCGGAGTTGCCGGAGGCCGCCGCCGCCGCACGCATCAGCGCGACGCAGGCGTTCCAGCACTGCGCCAAGAACAACATCCAGGTTCACGGCGGCATGGGTTTCACCTGGGAGTTCGACTGCCATCTCTATTACCGGCGCGCCAACGCGACCGCGCTGTCGCTCGGTTCACTGTCTTATTGGGAAGACGCGCTGATCGAGCGGATGCGAAAGCGCAATGCGGCTTGACGAGCAAGGACGACGTCCATGAACTTTGACGATACCCCGCAGGAAGCCGCGTTCCGCGCCGAGGCAAAGGCCTGGATCGCCGCGAACGCACCGAGGCAATATGAAGAGGAGTTGAAAAAATCCTCGCTCGGCCGTACCCAGCTCGAGGGCGTCAACATCCTCGACGTGGCAAAGGCCTGGCAGAAGAAGAAAGCCGATGCCGGCTGGGCCTGCCTGCACTGGCCAAAGGAATATGGCGGGCGCGGCGCCTCGCCGATCGAGCGCGTGATCTGGCAACAGGAGGAAGGCGCGTTCGGCAAGCTCAGCTACATGTTCATCATCGGCCATGGCATGTGTGGCCCCACCATGATGGCGTTTGCGGGTGAAGACCATAAGCGTCGTCTGCTCCCGAAACTCGCATCGGGCGAGCACATCTGGTGCCAGCTGTTTTCCGAACCCGCCGGCGGATCTGACGTCGCTGGGCTGCGCACCCGCGCGGAGAAGAATGGCGACGACTGGATCATCAACGGCCAGAAGATCTGGACGTCGGGAGCGCATTATTCCGACTACGGTATCCTGTTGACGCGCACCGATCCCACGGTGCCCAAGCACAAGGGGCTCACCATGTTCTTTCTGGACATGAGGAGCGACGGCGTCGAGATCAAGCCGATCAAGCAGGCCAACGGCGCATCCGATTTCAACGAGGTCTATTTCACCGATGTGAAAATCCCCGACGCGCAACGGCTGGGCGCGGTCAATGACGGCTGGAGCGTGTCGCTGACCACGCTGATGAACGAGCGCATGTCGATCGGCGCCGGCGTTGCGACCGGCTTCCCGGAGCTGTTCGAGTTCTGCAGCAACATGATGCTGGAGGACGGACTTGCGATCGACGACCGCAATGTGCGCTCGAAATTGGCCAATTGGGCGGTGCGCGCCAGCGGGCTCAAATACACCAGCATGCGCGCGATCTCGGCGCTGTCGAAGGGCGAGCGGCCGGGGCCCGAGAATTCGATCGGCAAATTGGTCGCGGGATCGATGATCCAGGATATCGCGGCTTTTGCGATGGACCTGCAGGGGGCGGCGGGCGCGCTCAGCGGTCCCGAGGACGCTGATGCCGCCGGAAAATTCCAGGCGATGCTGTTGCGCGCGCCCGGCACCCGCGTCGAAGGTGGCACCGACGAGATCATGCGCAACATCATCGCCGAGCGCGTGCTCGGCTTGCCCGGCGACATCCGGGTCGACAAGGACGTGCCGTTCAACAAGATTCCGACTAAGGGCCGGGCATAGCACCACGTCATTCCGGGGCGCGCGCAGCGCGAGCCCGGAATCCAGAAGTTATCGATCGAGATTTCCGGGTTCGTGCGCTTCTTGTCCGCCCCGGAATCGAAGGACAGAGGTTCGCCATGAATTTCGACGACACCCCGCAGGAAGCCGCGTTCCGCGCGCAGGCCCGCCAATGGATCGACGCCAACGCGCCGAAGGAGTTCGAGGCTGAGCTTTCAAGAGCCTCCCTCGGCCGGATTAAATTGCGCAACCACGACATCGTGGCGGTTGCAAAGGCCTGGCAAAGGAAGAAGTCCGAGGGCGGATGGGTCTGCCTGCACTGGCCAAAGGAATATGGCGGTCGTGGTGCGAACCCTGTCGAACGCGTGATCTGGCAGCAGGAAGAGGGCGTCTATTTCAAGCTTACGAGCCCGTTCCAGATCGGCGAAGGCATGTGCGGGCCGACGCTGATGACCTACGGCAGCGAAGCCGACAAGCGACGCTATTTGCCGAAGATCGCCTCGGGCGAGGAAATCTGGTGCCAGCTGTTTTCGGAGCCGGCCGGCGGTTCCGATGTGGCGGGCCTGCGCACTCGCGCGGAAGCCGACGGCGATCACTGGATCATCAACGGCCAGAAGATCTGGACCTCCGGCGCACACTACGCGGATTACGGCATCCTCATTACCCGCACCGACCCCAATGTGCCCAAGCACAAGGGCCTGACCATGTTCTTTATCGACATGAAGAGCCGGGGTGTGGAGGTGAGACCAATCAAACAGGCCAACGGCATGCAGGAATTCAACGAGGTATTTTTCACGAATCTGCGCGTTCCGGACACCCAGCGGATCGGCGCGGTCGGCGACGGATGGAACGTGTCGCTGACTACCTTGATGAACGAGCGGATGACGATCGGCGCCAGGCTCGCAACCGGCTTCTCCGAGGTTTTCGAGTTCTGCTGCGATCTGATGACCGAGCAAGGGCTTGCGATCGACGATCGCGCGACGCGCTCGAAGCTTGCCAACTGGGCGGTGAAGAACAGCGGTCTGAAATACACCAGCATGCGTTCGATCTCCGCATTGTCGAAAGGCGAGCGTCCGGGGCCGGAAAACTCGATTGGAAAGCTGGTCGCGGGTTCGATGCTGCAGGACATCGCAATGTATGCGATGGATCTGCAAGGGGCGAACGGCCTGCTGAACGATCCCGAGACGGCTGACGCCGCCGGTCAGTTTCAGGCCATGCTGATGTCCTCGCCTTCGGCTCGCATCGCGGGCGGCACCGACGAAATCCTCCGCAACATCATCGCCGAGCGTGTGCTGGGGCTGCCCGGCGACATCCGCGTCGACAAGGACGTACCGTTCAACAAGATCCCGACCAAAGGACGATGAGCATGGAGAACGTTATCGCAAATCCGCCGGCCGGTCGGCACAGCGCCGAGGAACGCATCGGCGTGCTCGAGGAATTGCTCGGCGAACGTTTTTCCTGCCGTGCGTTCAAGCCCGATGCGGTGCCACGACCGACCATTGAGCGGATATTGCGGGCGGCGCAGCGTACGGCGTCCTGGTGCAACAGCCAGCCCTGGCAGGTCCTGATCGCCAGCGGCCGGGCCAAGGAACACTTTCGCAAGGAGATTTACACAACCGCCAGTTCCGCCGCACCCGAGGAAGGCGACTTCGCGTTTCCGCGGGAATATCGCGGCGCCTATCTGGCGCGCCGCCGGGAAAGTGGATTCCAACTCTACGACACGCTCGGCATCACGCGTGGCGACAAAATGGCCTACGCCAGACAGATGCTCGAAAACTACAACTTCTTCGGCGCCCCGCACGTCGCCATCATCCACACCGACGAAGCGCTCGGCATTTATGGCGCGATCGACTGCGGTGCCTATGTCGGCAATTTCCTTTTGGCCGCGCAGGCGTTGGGCCTTGCCACCATCCCGCAGGCGGCGCTCGCGCGCTATTCGGGCTTGATCCGGCGCCACTTCAAGCTTGGCGACGACCGGCGGGTGGTGTGCGGAATCTCGTTCGGCTTTGCGGATCGCGATCACAAGGCCAACAGTTATCGGACCTCGCGCGCCAGCGTTTCCGACGCCGTAAGCTTTGTCGAGGATTAGACCGATCGACAGCGCGCTGACACGGTCCTTAAGGATGAGGAGAGTAGGTTTTTTGACCGGCGGCTCCCGTCAAAACCTCGGCCGCCGTTTTTCCGAAAAGGCCCGGATGCCTTCCTTGATTTCGTCGCCGCGCATGCTTTCGCGATGGCGGCGGTCGGCGGCCCCCTCGTCGAGCTTGCCGCGCGCGAATTCGTTGATGGTCCGCTTCATCCCGCGCATCGCCACCGGCGCGTTTCCGGCAAGCAGGCTGGCAAGCCTGTCGACCTCCTCGTCGAGTGCCTCAGTGGGCACGACCGCGGTGAGATAGCCGATCCGCAGCATCTCCGCCGCGCCAATCTTCTCGGCGGTCAGGAACAGCCGCTTCGCGTTGTCGACGCCGAGCCGCGCCACGTAACGGGCGATGCCGCTCTTGTAGTAATGCAAACCAAGCCGCGCCGCCGGCATGAACATCTCGCAGGTGTCGATGCCGATGCGAAAGTCGCAGGCCAGCGCAAGATCGGTCGAGCCGCCATAGACCCCGCCATTGAGACGGCAGATGGTGGGAACGCCGATGTCTTCGAGCCGGTTGACGACCGCTTCAAACGCCGATCCGGCGCTGCGTTCTTCAACGGTGCTGACGGCGCGCTCGGCGACCGAGTTCAGATCGTAGCCGGCGCTGAAGGCGCGGCCGGTGCCGGTGAGAACCAGAAGGCGGATTGCGGCATCGGCCTCGATTCGGTCGAACAGGTTCGCGAGCACATCGAGATCGTCGGCCTGCAGCCGGTTGAGATGTTGCGGCCGGTTGAGGCGGATCGTGGCGCGCGCGCCGTTGAGTTCGAGCACCGGCGGGCTTGCGGCGGCTTCCGACATTTTTCTCTCCGACTGTCCTTTGGGCACGATCGTTTCGGGGAGCGGTTTCCGCTGCTCCGGATCCTGCGTTATTTATTCTCCTGCACACGCCGCTTGGCCTCGGCATCGATCGTCTCGGCGAGATCGGGATGCCGCGCCATCAGCAGGCGGAAATCGACGAGATCGAGCACCAGAAGCTGCGAGACCTGCGTCGTGGTGATATTGGCTGAGCGCAGATTGTTGCCGAGCAGCGCCATTTCACCGAAGAATGCGCCATCTCCGAGCGCCACCTTCTTGCCCGGCAAGTCGACCTCGACCTCGCCGCTTGCGATGAAATACATGCAGTCGCCGACCTGCCCCTTGCGGATGATCATGGTGCGTGCCGGCAGATCGATCGTGCGCAGCATATGCGTGACGTCGGCGATCGCCGCGGGTCCGAGCGCCGCGAAAAACGGAACCTTGCTCACCGATTCCCAGGTCTTGAGGAAATTGTCGCGGCGGGTCTCCGCCGCAAAGCCGGTGGCGAGGATGCCGGTCCACAGTCCAAACACGCCGAGGCCGCAGATCATGACGACCGCCGCGACCAGTCGGCCGGCCGGGGTGATCGGCACGACGTCGCCATATCCGGTCGTTGTCAGGGTCGCGACCGCCCACCACAATGCCGCGGGCACGCTGTTGAAGCCTGCCGGCTGGACGTCGCGTTCGAGATAATATTCCGCCACCGCGGCTAGGAACAACACCATCAGGAAGATCACGAGCACGCTCAACAGCGGCCCCGATTCCACTACCACTACCCGCCGCAATTGCCGTAAACCCGGAATGCCCGGCACGACCTTGAGCATCCAGAGCACGCCAAATAGCCAAGCCGATTTGGGATTGACACCAAATATCATCGCAAGTGGCACGGCGACCGCTGCGCCAGCATCGACCAGCCCGCGGAAAGACAGCGCATAGCCCCATCCGCGATCGAGGCGAAAGGCATGGCGAAGCCGGACCACCCACTCGAATACGAAGAAAGCCTGGCATCCCCACAGCACGGCGTCGACATAGTGATGCGCCGCCTCGTAGGCGGGATCGACCGTCAGTAGGACGATCATGGCGACGCCACAGCCGACGGCGGTGTAGGCTGCCTTGGTCGTGTTGCGGCCAGTTGTTGCAGCCGCAAATTGCGCAAGACCGGGAAAATCAAGCTGCTTGGACATCGGGGCGCGTGTGCCTGTCGCTTTCAAACCGGGTCTGACAAACTGCCCGTGCGCGGGGAGGCCGTCAACGAGCTGCGGAAACCAACGTTAATGCGAGAGCCCGACACATTCGGTCCCGAAGTTCGGCGGCTTTGGGCTCGGCGGTGTGTTGGCAATCAGCAATGTCCTTATGCGCTTTGTGCGGTTTTGACGATCACCACCTTGTCATCGTGGCCGGTCTGGCGCTTCAAGCTTTCGCGCCGCATGCCGATCTCATCGCGCACGAATTCGTATCCGAGCTTGAAGGTGTCCAGCCCGTCGCTGGAAATGGTGCCGTCGCGTCGGTGCGCAGCATCGCGAGCTGGGCTTCCTTGCGGTCGAACCGCGCCGGCGCCTTGGCGGCATCCGTGTCGGGCAGGATCTTGAGGCGCAGCCGCGAAGAGGTGTTCTTGAGCACGGCGTCAAGCTTGGTGGCAAAACGAGCCTCGGGCCCGTTGGCGTTGCCGACGGCGAAGGTCGTTTCGGAATTCCGCAGCCAGATGCGACCGCTCCATACGGTTGCGACCGTCAGAATCAGTGTCAGTAACGCGAACACCAGCATTTGTCCGCGGGTGCTGGCGAAAAGCCACGCGCGCGCAGGCTGCTTGACTGGAGTTGGCGTTGGGACTTCAGCACTCATGGCTCATACCCGCAACCGAGGCGTTTTCGCCGCAATCAACTCGCCCAAGTTCGCCTGAACGGCATCGTAAATATCTAAAAAAGAACGATAATCTTCCTCTTTGTCGATGATATCCGGCGAAGGGCGGATTGCAAACAAGCTGCACCGGTAACCTTACCGGCGATGTTCGGTCCCGGTCCCGGCCCCGGCATATCGCCGTTCGGCCACACCTGATATTTTTCTTGGCGTTTTTCGAGTTCCACGCTGGTGCATTCCGGGTCCGGAGATGTCATAAAAGGACAATACTGGGCGAACTGTCCGGGGTTTAAGAAGAAGTCGCGCTGAACGCCTCCAGTCCTTTCCCACCATTCGAAGTCAGTCGATCGAGGGCGTCAGCTTGCAGTTCCCCCCTATGTCCGCGTCGGTTCCGGTAGGCGCGCTGATCGGATGGATGTTGCTGCTTACCTTCAAGCACGTCATCGCTGATTTCGTCCTGCAGAATTCCTGGATGGCCATCGGCAAGGACCAGAGGAGAGGGTGGGCGCTGCCGCTCCTGGCCCATTGTCTGGTGCATCTTGCGGTTGCGATGGCGTTGATCCTGATTGTCGCGCCGCGGTTCTGGTTCGTCGCCTTGATCGATTTTGCCATTCACATCACGGTCGATCGCGCCAAAGGCTTTATTGCATCGCACTTTGGTGTGACGCAGGAGCATCAGCACCCGTGGTTCTGGACCCTGATCGGGGTCGACCAGGCGCTGCATCACCTCACCGGCTTTGGTTTGTCGATCTTCATGGCGGCGAACGGCTGAGCCTGCCGGCCTCGGGGACAGCGTCCCGGATAAACACGCTCAGATGATGTGGTCCGACATCCCGTTCAATCGGCGTCCAATCCAATCTTTCGTAAAACGCTGAACGCGTTGGCTGCGCGCATAGGTAAGCTCGACTTACCCCCAGCGCAAAGCAATCTCGCGTCGCGCGGTTGACCAGCGCGCCGCCGACGCCACGTTGGCGCGCATGCGGCTCGACCCACACAGCTGCGACCCATGGCGTGAGGTGTGGACGCTCGGCGAGATCGGATACGATCACGGACGCGGTACCCAGAAGCGACCTGTCGTCATGGGCGATCAGCGCAAACGGTATCGGGTCGGCGTTGAGATTCTCATCTCGCAGACGGCGCGAGATATAGCTCAGAGCATGGCCGGAATCTCTCCACCATGCTTGCCAAATGCGGTCGGCCACGATGTCAAGAAATTCCGGTCGTTGCCTCAGGTCGGAGATCACAAAGGGTGGGGACATTTGGTTGCGCTAGGTTCTATCGCGGGGCATGTTCGCAGTGTGTCGCACAGGCAGGTGATCAATGACAGAACAACCGCTCGCCATGAAGACGATCGATGTGCTCGGCGCCAACATGGCCTATCACGAGCGCGGCGAAGGAAAGCCAGTGCTCTTTCTCCACGGTAACCCGACCTCGTCCTATCTGTGGCGCGACGTCATTCCCGAACTCGAGGGCCTCGGCCGTTTGATCGCGCCGGATCTGGTCGGCATGGGCCACTCCGCCAAGCTGCCGTCGCCCGGTCCCGACGCCTACCGCTTCACGACGCACCGCAAACATCTTTGGGCATTCATCGATGCCGTTATCGGTCCCGCCGAATCGCTCGTGCTCGTGGTGCATGATTGGGGTTCGGCGCTGGGTTTCGACTGGGCCAACCATCATCGCGACCGTGTCCGCGGCATGGCCTATATGGAGGGGATCGTACGACCGATCGCTTCCTGGGACGAGTGGAGCGCGTCGGCTACGCCGATCTTCCAGGGCTTTCGTTCCGACAAGGGCGAAGCGATGATCCTCGACCGCAACATGTTCGTTGAACGCGTGCTGCCGGGTTCGGTGTTGCGGAAACTGACCGAGGCCGAAATGACGGAATACCGGAGGCCTTATCTCGTGCGCGAGGATCGCTGGCCGACGCTGACCTGGCCACGGCAGATTCCGATCGCCGGCGAACCCGCCGAGGTCGTGCAGATTGTCTCCGACTACGCCAAGTGGATGGCGGAGAACGGCCTGCCAAAACTGTTCGTCAATGCCGAGCCCGGGGCCATTCTGGTCGGGAGCTTGCGGGATTTCTGCCGGAGCTGGAAGAACCAGAGCGAAGTCACCGTGTCCGGCTCGCATTTCATCCAGGAAGATTCAGGGCCGGCGATCGGGCGAGCGGTAGCTGGGTGGATGAAGGCCGCCGCGCTGTGAGGATTTAGCCGATTCGCCGCGGGCGCCTTGCATGATCGGGCCCTCACCTTCAAGGCGGCCCGTACGACTACCGGGGGGCGTGGTTAACCTTTCGTTAGAGACTTGCATTGCATCCTCTGCGCTGGGAGATATGCAAATGTTTTCAAGCCGCGACGCCTTCGAGAACGATTTCTGCCCGGTCCGAGACGAATTGCTCGGAGAAATGTACCGCGCCAACGAGAACGGATTGCCGCAACTGGTGGCGAGCGTTTCTCCCGATGTTCGGGCCATGCTGGCGTTGTTCTGCTATCGCCGAAGCCATCTGTATTCGCTGGCGCTTTCGATCGCCGCGAGCTGCAGCGAGCAGGAGTTGGTCCAGTTCGGTGGACGCGTCGGCTCGACCCTTTACACGCTGTCCCGCGAGCCGGCCGCGCGCGCCGCGACGTCATCGTCGTTTGGCAACCGCAAGCCGATCACCCTGTCGACCAAGCCGCTCTCGACCTTCGCGCCGATCGAGGACGACCTTGACGAGGATTTCACTGACTACGCCAAGGCTGTAACGGCGTAGTTCTCCGTATCTTCGTCCCGGCCAAGCGCCAGCGGGGATCCATAACGAACGATCATGCAAGCGCCGGCAGACCATGCCGCCGGCGCGCCATGTTGCATTCGGCATCGCCGGGCATGCAGGTGCGGCACACCTCGGGACGAACGGCGTAGATCGTGCATGAGGTCGCTACGCCGATCCGGCCGGACAGCGCCGAACAGCGCTCGCCATCGCAACGCATCCCCGATTGCCTTTCGTTGATGAAAATTTCCGGGATGAGGTCAAGCGCGGCGTCGTCCTCGATCGTGAAGCGCGGCCAGTTTTTGGAATAGGCGCAGCAGGCCCCGCAAGTCTGGCAGGGGCTTTCGACGTCGAGGGCCGGTACGTCTGTTTCCATCGATCAGGGTTTAGCGCGGAACGGCGGGTTCGGCCAGTTGGCGCCTCAGACGTCGCTCGGATGTTCCCATACCAGGCTTCGCCGCCACTTCGCCCGGAGCAGATCGCGCCGTTCGGGATATTTCTCGTCGAGATAGGCCGCATCGATGACCCGGTCGGTGCGGAAGCTGCGGAAGTCACGCCGCAGCTCGCACCAGGCCGCGAGCAGCCGCACCGCTTCGAGGTAGCCGATGGCGATCGGCCAGATCGTGCGCTCGCTGTCGCGGCCCTGTTCGTCCCGATAGCGCAGCGCGATTTTCTTTCCCTCGTGAATTTGCGTCCGCGTCCGCGCCATGTCGATGCAGTCCGGTTCCCTGCGCCAGCCCGGACGGGCGCGGCTCGCAGGTTCAAGCACGAAAGGCCTCAAGCGTTCCGGAACGGTCTCGGCGATTTTCGCGATGAGGTCGGCTGCTGCGCGAGACAGGACGGCATCGGCGTGACCGGCGACCCATTGTGCGCCGAGTACCGCGGCTTCGATCTCGTCGGGGGTGAGCATCAAGGGCGGCAGGTCGAAACCCTTTTCCAGGATGTAACCCATGCCGGCCTCGCCGCGGATCGGCACGCGCTGTTCCATCAACGTCGCGATGTCGCGGTAAATCGTCCGCTTCGAGGTTTCAAGCTCGGCAGCGATCGCGTCCGCGGTCAGCGGCTTTCGGGTGCGGCGAAGCACCTGAATGATCTGGAACAGACGATCGGCACGTCTCATTTTTTGTCTCTCGCTGCTTTTATTTGAAGGTCGCCATCCGATGCTGACAGCATGTTGGCAGCAGGTGGCAAGTATACCGGGACAACACTCAAATCGAGAGGATTTTGTCCATGATCATTCTCTACGGCCTCGACCTCTGGGCCACGATGGCGCCACTGCTGACACCACGGTGGCAGCAGTGGATGACTAATCTGAAACGCATGCTCAGGAAATCGGGAGCGTTCTGATGATTACTCTCTACGGCTTTGGCACCGGCTTCGGCCTGCCGGAGATCAGTCCGTTTGTGACCAAGACCGAGGTCCAGCTGAAAATGGCTGGGCTCGATTATCGCAAGGAAAGGTCAAAGCCGACGGCCTCGCCCAAGGGGCAATTGCCTTTCATCGACGACGATGGCGAGGCGGTTGCCGATTCGACCTTCATTCGCGCGCATATCGAGGGCAAATATGGCTTCGATTTTGACGCCCCGCTCAATCTGCAGCAGCGCGCCCAGGCCTGGGCCGTCGAGCGAATGGTCGAGCATCATCTCTACTGGGCGCTGGTCGGAGCGCGCTGGGTCGATCCGGAGAATTTTGCCAAGGGACCGACGCATTTTTTCGATGCGGCGCCGGAGCACTTGCGCGAGAAGCTTCGCGAAGACGCCCAATTCCGCGTTGCCGAGAATTATCTCATCAGCGGCCTTGGACGTCACGCCCCGGACGAGGACATCGATCTTGCGACCCGCTCGCTGTTCGCGCTGTCGGTCCAGCTCGGAGACAAGCCGTATTTGATGGGTGAGGCGCCTTGCGGCACCGATGCCACCGTGTTCGGGGTGCTTGCCGGGATCCTCACGCCGTTCTTCAACTCACCGCTGCGGCAGCGAACCGAGCAATATGGAAATCTCACGGCCTATGTCGACCGCATGATGCTTCGATACTATCCGGACTTCGCCTGGGCGCCGCAGCGGCAGGCGGCGTGAGTCTCGACTAAGAGGCGGGCCGGCCCCTCACCGCAGCCAGCTCCGCTTCGAGCTCCGCGATGCGTGTATCGCGCGAGGCAAGCGCGGCGGCCACATCGGTGGAATCGAATTTCTGCGGAATATGCTGCGGGCAGTTGGTGTCCCAGGCGGAAATCCGAAACAGGATCACCTGCTCGGGCCGAGCCTTGTAGCCTTGCGGCATCAGCGACTGCAGCAGCGCGGGGTCGTCGTCGACCACGCGCGCCTCACCCCAGATCTTCACCCGACGGCGGTGGGCATAGTCCATCACGAAGATGTTCGCCTTGGGATTTTCCGACAGATTGCCTTGCGTGATGTATTGCCGGTTGCCGCTGTAATCGGCGAAGGCGATGGTGTTGTTGTCGAGGACCTTGATGAAGCCCTTTGGCCCGCCGCGGTGCTGAATATAAGGCTGTCCGTCGGCGCTGGCGGTTGCGAAATACAAGCTGTTGGCGTCCGCCAGAAACGCGGCGAGGTTTTCGTCGATCTCGGTGCGCCAGCCGCCGCGCGCCTCGACATGAGAGTAGGCTTCGCGCGATCCCTTGCGAGCCTGGATCGCCTTCACGGCCGGCGTGAACGCGACATCGCTGGAATAACTGTGCGAATCTGACATCGGAAATCTCCGGCTCTTTCCCACCTTGGACGGCGATGCCGCTCTCCCTCCAAAATGGCCTTTTTCAAAATTTGAACAATCCACCGGGTTGACACTTGATAATTGCAATATATGAAATAATGCGATGGATCGTCTCGACGCCATGCAGGCTTTTGTCGCGGTTGCGGACCTCCAGGGTTTTGCGCCGGCGGCACGTAAACTGGGGCTTTCGCCATCGGGCGTGACGCGCCTGATCGCGGCGCTCGAGGAACGGCTTGGCGCGCGTCTGTTGCAGCGGACCACGCGGTCGGTGGCGCTGACGGACGCCGGCGCACGTTATCTCGAGCGTGCCAGGGGGATTCTTGCCGATGTCGACGAGGCCGAAGGTGCGGTCGAGGGCGAACGTTTGCTGCCGCGCGGAAGGCTGGCGGTCTCGGCGCCGGTCGGATTCGGACGTCTTCACGTCAGTCCGGTCATGTCGGAATACCTTAAGCGCTATCCGGAGGTTTCCGGCGATCTGCGGCTGTCGGATCTCATGATCAATCTGGTGGAAGAGGGCGTCGACCTCGCGGTCAGGATAGGGCATCTCGCCGATTCAAGCCTGGTGGCGCGCCATGTCGGCGAGATGCGGCGCATTGTGGTTGCCTCTCCCGGTTATCTCAAAACTCATGGCGAGCCGAGCACGCCCGAGGCCATCGCTTCGCACCAAACGATTCAGTTTGGCGCCATGACCACTTCGCCCGATTGGCGCTTTGTCAGCGATGGCCGCGAGGTTCGCGTCACGCCGACGCCGCGCTTTGCCACCAACAGCGCGGACGCGGCGATCCAGTATGCCGTGCAGGACGGCGGCCTGACGCGGGTGCTGGCCTACCAGGCGGGGGATGCGATCCAAGGCGGCCGGCTGAAAATCGTGCTCAAGACGTTTGAGCCACCAGCCTTACCGATCCACATCGTCTACCCGACGTCGCGGCTATTGTCGGCAAAGGTGCGGACCTTCATCGATCTCGTGGTCGAGATCAGTGACTGGCATTTTGGTTGATTGCCGTCGTTGCCTGCACAGCTCACTCTCGTTTCTTCACCACCCGAAACGTTCCGTTCGCCCGCGCGATCGCCTCGCCGTCCGCGGTGACAAGACATTGTGCGAAGCATAGCGTGCCGCCGGTCTTGATCACATCGCTCTCGACCGTGAGCCACTGTCCGATCTGGGCGCTGCTGATGAAATCGATCGCCATGCTGACTGTCACCAACGAATAGGTGCCGCCCATCTTATGACCGCAACTGTGCCCCATCGCCTTGTCGGTCAGTGCGGCAATCAACCCGCCATGGACGAAACCGCGTGCGTTGGTATGCGGCGTGGCCAGCCGAAGTCCCAGGATGATCGCGTCTGGCGTTTGCTTCTCATAGATCGGCTCCCAAGGGTCCGTGAGTGGACTGCGCCGGGTCTGGCGCTCGAAACCTTCGGGAATATCGGAAACGGTCATCGCAAGCGCTCGGGGTGTCTGGTTACGCACCCCATTGAACGCGAATGCGACGCGAATTGCACCGCCTACAAAGTTTAAAACAGGATTCCGCTTGCGATGCCGCGTGCGGCGGCAGCCCGTTTAGAACGGCAAGCCGACGTAATTTTCCGCGAGCGATGCCGACGCCACCTTGGAATCGACGAGGTAATCGAGTTCGGCGAGCTGGATACGCGCACCGATGGTTCCGGTGTCCGGAAATTTGTGCAGCATCGAGGTCATCCACCAGGAGAAGCGCACCGCCTTCCAGATTCGCGCCAGCGCCTTTTGTGAATAGTGATCGATTCCGGCTGCGGACTTCTCGTCGTAATATTCGCGCAAAGCGCAAGCGAGATAATGCGCGTCACTGGCCGCGAGGTTGAGCCCCTTGGCGCCGGTCGGCGGCACGATATGGGCGGCGTCGCCGGCAAGAAACATCCGCCCGAACCGCATCGGTTCGACGACGAAGCTTCGCAACGGCGCGATGCTCTTCTCGATCGAGGGGCCGATGATGAGCTTGTCCGCAGCCTCCTGGTCGAGCCGCCGCTTCAATTCATCCCAGAATCTGTCGTCCGGCCATTGATCGGTATGGTCGTCGAGAGAGCACTGCACGTAGTAGCGGCTTCGCCGCATCGAGCGCATGGTGCAAAGGGCAAATCCCCTCGCATGGTTGGAGTAGATCAGCTCATGGCTGACCGGGGGCGTGTCCGACAGAATCCCGAGCCAGCCGAACGGATAAATCCGCTCGAACGTTTCGATCGCCGAAGGCTTCACGCTGGCGCGGCTGACGCCGTGGAAACCGTCGCAGCCGGCAATGAAGTCGCAGGCGATCTCGTGGGTAACGCCGTCCTTGACATAGGTGAGGCGCGGATGGTCGGTGTCAAAGTCGAGCGGTTTGACGTGCTCGGCCTCATAGATCGTCGTCAAACCGGCCGCGCGCCGCGCATTCATCAAATCAAGCGTCACTTCGGTCTGGCCGTAGATCATCACGGTCTTGCCGGTGGGCGATTTCAGATCGATCCGGTGACGTCGTCCACTGAAGGCGAGTTCGATACCGCCATGGACAAGGCCCTCGCCATGGGCACGCGCCCCGGCGCCAACCTCGTCGAGAAGCGCGACGGTGCCTTCCTCAAGCAGGCCTGCGCGAATGCGGCCAAGCACATACTCGGGCGTGTGGCGCTCCAGGATGACGGAGTCGATGCCGTAGGTGTGCAGCAGCTGCCCCAGCAGCAACCCCGCCGGCCCCGCGCCAATGATTGCTACTTTTGTCCGCAACACTTGCTCCCTGCATTGTTATAGGCTTGAACCGAGCAGCCTGCGGGCATGGCCACGCATACTTGCGCTGATAATTATATCATATAACAATATCTGCAAGGGGCCGTCGAAGCCCTGATGCTGGAAGGGGAGAAGATGTCGATGAGGAAAACGCTCCTGGCGCTGCTTTTGGCCGTCGGCGTGTCGCCCGCGATGGGGCAGGAGAAGACCTTCGAATTGAAGCTCTCGCACTGGGTGCCCGCATCGCATCCGCTGCAGAAGGCGCTGGAGGACTGGGGCGCGGCGGTCGAGAAGCAATCCGGCGGCACCATCAAATACAAGGTCTTTCCCGCCCAGCAGCTTGGCAAGGCTTTCGACCATTACGACATGGCGCGCGACGGCATCGCCGACGTCGCCTATGTCAATCCGGGCTATCAGCCCGGCCGCTTTCCGATCATCGGTGCCGGCGAACTTCCCTTCCTGATGTCGGACGCCAAGGGCGGCTCGATGGGGCTCGACGCGTGGTACCGCAAATACGCCGAGAGGGAGATGAAGGACGTCAAGTTCTGTCTCGCCTTCATCCATGCGCCGTCGTCGTTCCACTCGCGGACCAAGAAGATCGTCGTGCCGGATGACATCAAGGGCATGAAGATCCGCCCGGCCGACGCCACGATTGCCAATTTCGTGACCCAGCTCGGCGGCACCAATGTGCAGTCCTCGGCGCCGGAGGTTCGCGACATCATCGAGCGCGGCGTCGCCGACGCCGTCACCTTCCCGTGGGGATCGCTGGTGCTGTTCGGAATCGACAAGGTGACGAAATTCCAGATGGACGCGCCGCTCTACGTCACGACCTTCGTCTTTGTGATGAACAAGGACAAATATAACGCGATGTCCGATCGGCAGAAGAAGGCGGTCGACGACAACTGCAACACCGAAGCCGCCGGCCGTGTCGGCGAGCCCTGGGGCAAGTTCGAGGACGCCGGCCTCGACAAGGTGAAGGCGGTGCCCGGTCAGGAGGTCTACCAGCTGACGCCGGAACAGACGTCGCTGTGGAAAAAGGCCGCCGAGCCGCTGGTCAAGACCTGGGCCGATGGCGTCAGGAAAGGCGGGACCGATCCCGACGCGGCGCTTGCAGAACTGCGGGCATCGCTGGCCAAATACAGCGCCCTGACACAGTAAGCCCTCTGCATATCGATGGCGGCGGAATTTCTCCGCCGCCATGCCTGCCTCAAAATTCGAAAAGGCCGTGTGGAGCGGACATGAAACGCAATTCGATGGATCGTTTCATCGATACGATCGAATGGATTGCGGCCGGATTTGTCGGCATCGTCGCTGCCAACATTTTCGTCGCGGTTCTGCTGCGCAATCTCTTCAACTATGCGATTCCCAATTCCTTCGATATCGGCCGGCTGCTGCTCGGCATTTTGATCTTCTGGGGCATTGCCGCCACGAGCTATCGCGGTACCCACATCACCGTCGACCTGGTCTGGGGCAATGTCGGCCCGAAATACCAGCGCCTGATCGACGTGTTCGCAACGCTCGTGCTGTTGTTCGTGGTGACGGTGCAGACCTGGACGTTGTTCGACAAGGTCCGCGGCACCTATAACGACAACGTCACGACTTTCGACATGCACATGCCGACCTGGCCGTTCTTCGCGGTGGCGTGGGCCGGTGACGTCTCAGCGGTGCTCCTGATCGCGATCCGCACCTACCGCCTGGTCTTCCATCCGGAAGAGATGCACGACCCCAAGATCAAGGGCACGGAGTGAGCGTGGCATGAGCACCGATGCGGTCGCCGTTCTCGGATTCGTCGCGCTGTTCGTGCTGATGCTGTTGCGCGTGCCGGTCGGCATGGCGATGGGGCTCGTCGGCGTCTCGGGCTTCGGCTATCTGGTCGGCGGCACGCCGGCGCTCAAGCTCGTCGGCCAGACCTCGATGCGAACGGTGACCGACTATACCTTTGGTGTCATTCCGATGTTCCTGCTGATGGGCACCTTCGTCAGCAATTCCGGCATGAGCCGCGACCTGTTCCGCGCCGCCAACGGCTTTGTCGGACATCTGCGCGGAGGCCTGGGAATCGCCACGGTTGCGGCTTGCGGCGGATTTGCCGCGATCTGCGGTTCGTCGGTGGCGACGGCTGCGACCTTTTCGGCGGTGGCCTATCCGGAAATGCGCCGCTTCGGCTATCCGCAATCCTTCGCCACCGGCGTGATCGCGGCGGGCGGCACGCTGGGCGCCATGCTGCCGCCTTCCACGGTGCTCGCGGTCTACGGCATCATCACCGAGCAGGACATCGGCAAGCTCTTCATCGCCGGCATCATTCCCGGCCTGCTCGCCATGACCATGTACATGATCACCATCGCCCTGATCGGCTATTTCCGGCCGGGCTTCCTGCCCAAGGGCGCGTACACGACATGGCGTGATCGCTTCGCCGGACTGAAGGATATCTGGGCGCCGGTCTTACTCTTCGTGTTCGTTATCGGCGGGCTTTACGGCCTGCCGTTCCTGCCGCGCTTCACGCCGACCGAGGCCGGCGGCGTCGGCGCCACCGGCGCCTTCCTGATCGGCGTGCTCACCGGACGATTGGACAAGGACAAGATTCTTGCATCCCTGCTGCAGGCGACCCGCACCGCGGCCGCCGTGTTCACGGTGCTGATCGGTGCGTTGATTTTCGGTTATTTCCTCACGGTGACGCAGACCCCGCAAAAGGTCACGGAGTTTCTCACCGGGCTTGGTCTCGGCAGCTACGGCGTGCTCGCCGTCATCATGGTGATGTATCTGGTGCTTGGCTGCCTGATGGACGCGATGGCGATGATCATCTTGACGGTGCCGATCATTTTCCCGGTCGTCTCCCAGCTCGGCTTCGATCCGATCTGGTTTGGCGTGATCATTGTGATGACGGTGGAACTCGGCCTGATTCATCCACCGGTCGGCATGAACGTCTTCGTCATCAAAAGCGTGGTCAAGGACGTGTCGTTTACGACGATCTTCAAGGGCGTGATTCCCTTTGTCGTGACTGATATCGTTCGGCTGGTTATTCTGATTGCATTTCCGTTGCTGGCGACCTGGTTGCCGCAACAAATGATGGTTCGCTGATCGCATCCATTTGCGAGCACAAAGCCTCGGGTGAGTCATGGAGCCTGCGCTTCAAACCAGATACGTCTTCACCATCACCGCTCACATCGGCAGCGCGACGTCGGCCGGCGAGATCGGCACTGGCGTGCGCCGGATCATTCCGATCATCGGCGGCGAGGTGAAAGGCAAGGACATCAACGGCAAGGTCTGCCCGTTCGGCGCGGATTTCCAGATCATCCGTCCCAATCAGCTGATCGAGCTCGAGGCGAAATATGCGATCGAGACCGACGACGGTGCGGTGATTTATGTCGACAACAAAGGCATCCGTTTCGGCCCGGTCGAGCTCCTGAAAAAACTCAATCGCGGCGAAGTCGTCGATCCCAAGCTGATCTATTTCCGCACCGTGCCGAAGTTCGAAACTGGTAGCGAGAAATACCGCTGGCTGATGGAAAGCCTGTTCATCGGCTCCGCCGCGCGTCACGCCGACCGTGTCGTGATCGACGTGCATCAGGTGTTGTGAGCGAGGGCCGGCGCAGTGTGTCGTCCCGGCTCGCGCGGAGCCTGTTATCGGGCGCGCATTCGCGCGACCCGTTGGCTTGTCCGGGACGACGACGAGTTATTGACTCTCTCCCAATTAGTTATAAAACATAACTATTCTGTGACGGAACCAAAGCCCATGGGAAACGCCGCCGCTTCCGCACCCGGTCTGCCCGAACTGCTCAAGATCGAGCAATCCGGCGCAGTGCTGAGCGTCGGCCTCAATCGCCCGGCCAAGCGCAATGCACTCAACGACGGGATCATCCTTGCGATCGGCGAGTGCTTCTCGAATCTTCCCGAGGGAATTGGCGCGGTGGTGATCCACGGCATCGGCGACCATTTCTCCTCCGGCCTCGATCTTTCGGAACTGACCGAGCACGACGCGACGGAGGGACTGCGGCATTCGCAGATGTGGCATCGGGTGTTCGATCGCATTCAATATAGCCGCGTGCCGGTGATCGCAGCATTGCGCGGCGCGGTGATCGGCGGCGGGCTGGAACTGGCCTGCGCCGCGCATATTCGCGTCGCCGAGCCGAGCGCCTATTTCGCGCTGCCGGAGGGTCAGCGCGGCATCTTTGTCGGCGGCGGCGGATCGGTGCGCCTGCCGCGCCTGATCGGCGTGGCGCGGATGACCGACATGATGCTCACGGGACGGGTTTATTCGGCGACGGAGGGTGCGGCCTACGGCTTTGCGCAGTATCTTGTCGAAGAGGGCCAGGCGCTGGCCAAGGCCAGCGACCTTGCCGCGGGCATCGCGAACAACGCGCCGCTGACGAATTTCGCGGTGCTGCAGGCGCTGCCGATGATTGCGGAGGCCAATCCGCAAACCGGTCTCTTGATGGAGTCGCTGATGGCGACCGTGGCGCAGAGTGACAAAGAGGCAAAACTTCGCATTCGCGCGTTCCTCGACCGCAAGACCGCGAAGGTAAAGCCGACCTGACATGAGCGCCAAACCCGACATGTCCGTGCAGGCGAGGGACGACAAGGCGTATCCGTTGCGCAAGATTTCGTTCGGCGATCCATCCGTGTCGATCGAACGTCGCGCCGACGGCACCATCTATCTCCGACCGAAAGTGGCCCTCGGCGAATATCCGGTGCGGCTGACCGACCGGTTGCATCACTGGGCAGGCGCGGCACCCGATCGCATCTTCATGGCCGAGCGCGACGCCGGCGGCGGCTGGCGGCAAATCACCTATGCGGAGCTATTGGCCGCAAGCCGGCATATCGCCTCCAGCCTGCTCGCGCGCGGTCTCTCGGCCGAGAAACCGGTCATCATCCTCTCCGGCAATGCAATCGACCACGCGCTGGTCGCGTTCGGTGCCTTGTATGCCGGCATTCCGTTCTGCCCGGTGTCGCCGGCCTATTCGCTGGTCTCAAGGGATTACGGCAAGCTTTCCTATCTGATGAAGCTCTTGACGCCCGGGCTCGTCTTCGCCGACGACGCCGAAAAATTCACAGACGCGCTTGAAGCCAACGTCCCGGCCGGGACCGAAATCGCGGTGTCATACGGCGCGTTGCCCAACCGCGACGTAACCTTGCTCGCCGATCTGATGGCAGCGCCCCTGCATCCTGGCCTCGACACAGTCCACCGGTCCATCGGTCCCGATACGATAGCAAAGTTCCTGCTGACCTCGGGCTCGACCGGCAATCCGAAGGCGGTCATCAACACGCAAAGGATGATCTGCGCCAATCAGGTGATGATCCGCGAGACCATGGCCTTCCTGAAGGACGGACCGCCCGTCATCGTCGACTGGCTGCCATGGAATCACACCTTTGGGGGCAATCACAATATAGGGCTCACGCTTTACAATGGCGGCTCGATGTATCTCGATGCCGGCAAGCCGATGCCCGGCGGCATCGAGGAGACCGTGCGCAATCTTCGCGAGATTTCGCCGACGGTCTATTTCAATGTCCCAAAGGGCTATGAGTCGTTGCTGCCTTACCTGCGGGACGATCCCTTGTTGCGAAGAAAGTTCTTTCACCGGCTGGAGGCGATGTTCTTTTCCGGCGCGGCACTCTCGCCCTTTGTCTGGCAAAGCCTCGACGAACTTGCCGCGCAGGAGACGGGCTTTCGCGTGCCTGTCCTGACCGGCCTGGGGGCCACCGAGACCGCACCGTTCTTCATGTCGGCCAACCCTCGCACCAGCCGCTCCGGCCATGTCGGTCTTCCGGTACTCGGCAACGAGGCGAAGCTCGTTCCGAACAACGGCAAGCTCGAGGTGCGGGCGAGGGGACCGAACGTCACCCCGGGCTATTGGCGTCAGCCTCAGCTCACGGCCGCCGCCTTCGACGAGGAGGGATATTACAAGTTCGGTGACGCGATCAAGCCCGCCGCGGCGGAGGACCTTGCCGCCGGATTCGATTTCGACGGCCGTATCGCCGAGGATTTCAAATTGGCAAGCGGCACTTGGGTCAGCGTTGGCCCGCTTCGCGCACGCTTCATCGCCGCCTGTGCCCCGCTGGTGCGCGATGTCGTGATTGCCGGCATCAACCGCGACGAGATATCGGCGTTGGTCGTGCTTGATCTCGATGGTTGCCGGCTCATCAACCCGACGCTTCCGTTCGACGACATCGCCGCCACGGTCGACGACCCCTTGATCCGCGAGGCGTTCCGGCAGCGATTTGCGAAATTCCTGGCAGGCGCGACCGGCTCGTCGACGCGGATCACCCGCGCGCTTCTTCTCGACGCGCCACTGTCGATCGATCGCGGCGAGGTCACCGACAAGGGCTCGATCAATCAGCGCGCGGTGCTCGATCACCGCGGCCATCTGGTCGAGGCGCTTTATTCGCCCATGCCCGCCGCAGACGTGATAACGCCTTAGCCAATAATCGATTTCAGGAGGAAGCCATGCAGTTGAAGGATCAGGCCGCAATCGTCACCGGCGGGGCATCGGGATTGGGCGCCGCCACCGCGCGGCGGCTCGCGGCCCAGGGCGCCAAGGTCGCGGTATGCGACATTAACGCCAAGCTCGCCGAAACCGTCGCCGCTGAGATCGGCGGGGTCGCGGTCGCCTGCGACGTGGCGGATGCCGCCTCGGCGGAAGCCGCGATCGCCGCCGCTTCCAAAGCGCACGGTCCGGCGCGGGTCTTGGTGAATTGCGCCGGCATCGGCGTTGCCAAGCGGGTGATCGGTCGCGAGGGTCCGATGGCTCTTGCCGATTTCGACAGGGTGATCAGGGTCAATCTGATCGGCTCGTTCAACATGCTGCGGCTTGCGACCGCGGACATGTCGAAACTGGAGCCGCTCGCAACCGGCGAACGCGGGGTGGTGATCTCCACCGCCTCGATCGCAGCCTTCGACGGCCAGATCGGGCAATCGGCCTATTCGGCGTCGAAAGGTGGTATCGTCGCGATGACTCTGCCGATCGCGCGTGAATTGGCGCAATTCGGCATTCGCGTGCTGGCGATCGCGCCGGGGCTGTTCCTGACGCCGCTTCTGGCCAATCTGCCGCAGGAGGCGCAGGATTCACTCGCGGCTGCGATTCCGTTTCCGCGCCGGCTCGGGCATGCCGACGAATTTGCCTCGCTTGTGCTGCACATGATCGACAACCCCTACCTCAATGGCGAGGTGGTGCGGCTCGACGCCTCGCTCCGCATGGCACCGCGGTAGGGTTAAGGCGATGTTCGTCAATCGCAGGGACGTGCAGATCCAGTGGGGCGATTGCGATCCCGCCAACATCGTCTATTACCCGCGCTACTTCGAGATGTTCGACGACTCGACCTCGATCCTGTTCGAGGCCGCCGGTTTCTCGAAGCAGGACATCGTGAAGAAATACGGCCTGGTCGGCATTCCGATGGTGGACACGCGGGCGAAATTCTACATCGCCTCGACCCATGGCGACTGGATCACGATCGAAAGCCGGGTCGAGAGCATCAAGCGTTCGAGCTTCGAGGTCACCCACAAGGTGTTCAAGGGTGAGGCGCTGGCGATCGAGGCGTTCGAGACGCGCGTGCTCGTCGGACGCGATCCGGACGATCCCGCCCGGTTGAAGTCGGCGCCGTTTCCGGGAGAGATGGTGGCGAAACTCATGAACGGCTGATCCGCGCTATCGCCTCGTCATGCGAGACTGGTCTAGAATGCCAATAAGAGCCAAGGGAGGACTTCATGAGAAAGTTTCAACTTAGCGCCGCCATCGCCGCGGCGGTGCTCGCGCTGCCAGCGGCATCCGCGAGCGCGCAGACCAATGAGGTCACCATCGGCATCTCGATCTCGACCACGGGCCCCGCGGCGGCGCTCGGCATTCCCGAGCGTAACGCGCTGGAATTCGTGCCGAAGGAAATTGGCGGCTTGCCGCTCAAGGTTATCGTGCTGGACGACGGCGGCGATCCAACCAATGCCACGACCAATGCCCGGCGTTTCGTCACCGAATCCAGGGCCGACATCATCATGGGATCGTCGACGACGCCACCGACGATTGCCGTGTCCAATGTCGCCAACGAGGCGGGCATTCCCCATATCAGCCTCGCGCCGTTTCCGGTCACGCCGGAGCGGACCAAATGGTCGGTGGTGATGCCGCAACCGGTTCCGATCATGGGCAAGGTTTTGTACGAGCACATGAAGGCACATAACGTCAAAACCGTCGGCTATATCGGCTACTCCGATTCCTACGGCGATCTCTGGTTCAACGACTTCAAGACGCAAGGCGTGCCGATGGGCATGACGCTGGTCGACGAAGAACGCTTTGCGCGGCCGGACACGTCGGTCGCAGGGCAGGCGCTGAAACTGGTCGCGGCCAATCCCGATGCGATCCTGGTCGGCGCATCCGGCACCGCGGCGGGCCTGCCGCAGACGGCACTGCGCGAGCGCGGCTACAAGGGCCTGATCTACCAGACCCATGGCGCCGCCAGCATGGACTTCATCCGCATTGCGGGACCTGCCGCTGAGGGCGTGATCATGGCGTCCGGGCCGGTGATGAATCCCGAAGGCCAGCCCGACAGCGCGCCGACCAAGAAGCCTGGCCTTGCGCTCAACACCGCCTACGAGGCCAAATATGGTCCCAGCAGCCGCAGCCAGTTCGCCGGACATTCCTACGACGCCTTTGAAGTTCTCAAACGCGTCATCCCAACCGCGTTGAAAACGGCAAAGCCCGGCACGCCGGAATTCCGCGAGGCGATTCGTCAGGCTTTCCTGAGCGAACGCGAAATCGCCGCGAGCCAGGGCGTCTACAACTGGACCGAAATGGATCGCTCCGGTCTCGACGATCGCTCGCGCATTATTCTGACCGTCAAGGACGGGAAGTACGTCCCGGCGATGTGAGTGGGAGGCGTTTCCAACGCAGCGAACCATCCGCGAAGGCGGATGATACGGCCATCGCCACCGTTTTAGACTAAGTCTCGACGCCGCGGTTGCGGTGGCAGCTTCTCGGAGGTCTGGCGCGTGGTCACGGACGCACGATTGACGGAAACGATGGTTCAGATAAAATGGTGACTTCTGAAAGCAGAAGGACACCACCGCTCGCATGCGCTGGGTTCGAAACACCATCAGGCAAGGCACATGGCTGGCGCTGATCGCGCTGGCGCTGAACCTTGGGCTGTCGTTTGGTCACTTCCATGCGATCGACGGCAAGGCTTCAGGGCACGGGATCGCCGCAGTGGCGGCGTCCATCGCCTCGCTGGACGACGGCGATAGGCAAGGCAATTCCGACGATAGCCATGCCGACTATCTCTGCCCGATCTGTATGTCCGCGACGGCGATGGCGAGCGCATTGGCCTCGGCGCCGCCCTCGCTGCACCAACCGTTGGCCAACGCTCCGGTAAGAGTTTCAACAGAACCGGCGCTTTCCCTGGCTGAATCGCGACGAGCAGCTTTTCAGTCGCGCGGGCCGCCCATTTCCTGACATCGCTGCTTCGACCCTTTGACGCGACGCGCTGAGGCTTGTCGCCGCCATTCGTGGTCGAAGCTCCCGTTCGATGGCTGCGCGCCGCAGAGCGCGAAGCAGAACTCAGGATTTCGTCATGATTGGTCCCCGGTCCTCGCGCGCCAAGCGCAGGATTCTCTTTTCAGCATCGTCGCTGGCACTGTTGGCTGCGTCGAACGCGCCCGCGCTCGCGCAGAACGGCATTACGCCACAGACGCCACCCGCCGCAGCCGTGCCGCAGCTTCCCGCCCCGACATCACCGCCGTCGCCTCCAACCGCGACGGCGGAGTCTCGGCAGGAAAGCGCCACGCCCGCCCCACAACAGCAGTCCGCGCCAACGGCGCCAGAGCAGGCCACCGGCGCCAATGTCTTGCCGGAGACCCGCGTGGTCGCGCCGGTCGAACGGCGACAGCCCCGCACACGGCCGCCTCAGGTCGTGGCCAATCTTCCGCCTGCGCCGACGCAGGCGCAGGTGGTCGCCACGCAGAACGAAAAGCTGGACGCCGCGCGGAAGACGATACTGGCGCCGACCGGGGCCACTTCCTATGAAGTGACCCATCAGGCGATCGAGGCCCTTCCACAGGGCGTCAATACCGGCCTCGACAAGGTGCTGTTGCAGGTTCCAGGCGTGACGCAGGACTCCGCCGCAAGCGGCGATCTGCATGTGCGCAACGAGCACGGCAATGTTCAGTATCGCATCAACGGCATTCAGCTTCCCGACGGCGTCGGGGCCTTCGGGCAGATTCTCGATACCGGGATCGTCGGCAGCCTTGCCCTGATCACCGGCGCGTTGCCAGCCCAGTTCGGCTTGCGCACGTCAGGTGTCGTCGACATCCAGACCAAAACAGATGCATTCAACAACAGCGGCAGCGTCAGCCTCTATGGCGGCAGTCATCAAACCATCACGCCCTATTTCGAATACGGCGGTACGGCCGGACAGACCCAGTATTTCGTGACAGGGCGGTACCTGCAGAACAATCTGGGATTGGAGAATCCGACGCCCGCGAATGAAGCCATTCACGACCACACGACGCAGGAAAGGGGCTTTGCCTATGTCTCGACGGTACTCGATCCGACGAGCCGTCTGACCTATATCGGCGGCATATACAACGCCGCGTTTCAGATTCCCAACAATCCCGGGCAGCCGGCGAATTTCACGGCCTTTGGCCTCAACACCTTCGATTCGTCGCAACTCAACGAACGGCAGTATGAACTCACCAATTTCAATGTCGTCTCATACCAGAAATCGACGGGCGACATCGACTACCAGCTTTCCTATTTCAACCGCTACAACCAGATCCACTATAGGCCCGATCTGGTGGGTGATACCCTCATCAACGGCGTGGCCTCCGACGTCTATCGCCAGAGTGTCACCAATGGCATTCAGGAGGACACCGCCTGGCGCATCGGCTATTCCCATACGCTTCGCTTCGGATTTTCCGTCGGCGCGGAACGCTCACTGGTCACCAACATATCCACGGTATTACCGGTCGATCCCGTGACCGGCAACCAGACCGATCCGGTAACCGGCGCTCCGTTCGGTCCGCCATTCAACGTCTTCGATTCCAGCTCCAAGCTCGGCTGGCTGATCGGCACCTATGTTCAGGACGAATGGAAGATCACCAACCAATTGACCCTGAACGCAGGTCTGCGGTTCGACCAGATGTACCAGTATGTCGATGCCAACCAGCTCAGCCCGCGCGTCAGCCTGACCTGGAAGCCAACCGACGACACCACGTTCCACGTCGGCTACGCACGAACCTTCACGCCGCCGACTCAAGTGATCGCGGCCCCGGTCAATCTGGCGCTTGTCACGCCCCCGACCGCCCCCGCCAATACGCAGACGCCCGCCGTACCGATCAACGATCCGGTGCTGCCTGAACGCGCGAACGTCTTCGATATCGGAATAGTTCAGAAAATTCGTGCAATACCCGGTCTCGAAGTCGGCATCGACGCCTATTACAAACTCGCTCGCGACTTGCTCGACGACGGGCAATTCGGGCAGGCCTATGTGCTGAGCGGATTCAACTACGCCAACGGAATCAACGAGGGCGTCGAGCTCAAGGCCAACTACACTAACGGCAATTTCCGCGCCTATGGTAGCCTCGCCTGGGCGACGCAGATCGGCAAGGATATCGTCTCGAACCAATTTCTGTTCGGCCCTGACGAACTGGCCTTCATCGCCAACCACTTTATCTTCACCGACCATGCCCAGCAGCTGACCGCGTCGGCCGGCGCCTCCTATCTGTGGGACGGCACGCGCTTTAGTGCCTCAATGATCTACGGCAGCGGGCTGCGGTCGGGCTTTGCAAACACCGATCACGTACCATCCTACACCCAGGTCAATGTCGGGATTTCGCACGACTTCAACATCGTGGCGGCGAACAAGCCGACCACGCTGCGCTTCGACATCGTCAACCTTTTCGACACCATCTATGAGATCAGGGACGGCTCAGGCATCGGTGTATTCGCGCCGCAGTTCGGCCCGCGCCGCGGCTTTTTCTTTGGCATTACGCAGAAACTGTGAGGCGCCGGGACCGGTGGCCGGATCAAAAAAGCGAGGACCAATGTGGCATAAAGACAAAAAACGAGTGGTCCGTGGTGGACTGTACAATGGAGTGTGGGTGGCTATTCTCGCCTGCCTCGCGATCACCGCACAACCCGCGATCGCCCAGGGTGAAAACCCCTTGCTGCCGCGAAATCTGTCGCCGTGGGGCATGTTCCTCAACGCCGATATCGTGGTGAAGGCGGTGATGGTGGGGCTCGCTGTCGCTTCGCTCGCGACCTGGACGGTCTGGCTTGCCAAGACCATCGAGGTTCGGGTTGCGCAGAAGGTCGCACACCGCCGGCTCAAGATGCTGGAAGGCGGCGGCGGTCTTTTGGACGTGGTACGCGCGTGCGAGGCGGAAAGGGATGCTGTCGCGCAGCTGATCCTGTCCACGGCGCGGGAAGCGGAGCTGTCCGACAGCATCGTCGACGAAGGTTTCAAGGAGCGTGTCGCGTTGCGGCTGGAGCGCGTGGAAGCCGCGATGACGCGACGGGTTTCACGCGGCGTCGGCATCCTGGCAACGATCGGCGCCACGGCTCCGTTTGTCGGCCTGTTCGGCACGGTCTGGGGCATCATGAACTCTTTCATCGGAATTTCCGAATCCCACACCACCAATCTCGCGGTGGTCGCGCCTGGCATCGCAGAAGCGTTGCTGGCCACCGCGCTCGGGCTCGTCGCGGCCATTCCGGCAGTCGTGATCTACAACCATCTCGCGCGCGTGATCGGCGGCTACCGCACCCTCTTGGGCGATGCCTCGGCGCAACTCCTCTTGATGGTCAGCCGCGGATACAGGGGCCGCGTCGCTCCATTGCCGCGTGCTGCGGGAGTGAAGTGATGGCGATGCGTCTTGGTTCACGTTCCGGAAACGACGATCTCGAAATCCAGCACGAGATCAATGTCACGCCGTTCATCGATGTCATCCTCGTGCTGCTCATCATCTTCATGGTGGCCGCGCCGCTCGCGACCGTCGACATCGGCGTCAACCTGCCCGCCAGCACCGCACCCGAGCAGCCGCGGCCGGACAAGCCGGTCTTCGTAACCATCAAGCCGGACGAGACGATTGCCGTCCGCGACACTGTGGTTGCGCGCGAGGCGTTGGCGGACGCACTGAATACCGCAACCAACAACCGCAAGGATGCAACGATCTTTGTCCGTGCCGACAAGACGCTCAGCTATGGCGGGCTGATGGAGGTAATGAATACCTTGCGCGACGCCGGCTATCTCAAGCTCGCCCTGGTCGCGCTGGAAGAAGCGGCGCCCAAACAATGAATGCGCTGGCGCTGCATCTGCCGGAACGACGCGGCCTGACGCGCTGGGCGCTTGCGGCGCTTGCGATCCTGGCACTCCACGCAGCCATCGTCGCGGCGGTCGTGTGGTGGTACGCCCACAAGCCGGTGCAGCCCGACGTCGTTCCGGCCATCGCCGTAACTCTTGCGCCGGTCGAAAGCAGTTCGCCTGAGGTTCAGGACCAGGACATCGCGGTCGGGCCGACTATGCAGCAGGCGGAAGCCGCGCCGAAGGAGCTGCCCAAGGTCGAGGAAAAACCAATGAACGAGGTGGTGCAGCCACCGTCGCCACCGCGAGAGGCTGAGGTCACGCTGCCGCAGGTCGAGCCGAAGCAAGTAGAAGAGCCGAGGCCAGATGAGAGGCCTCCCGCACCCGAAACGCGCGCGCCGCCGAAGACGGAGCGTGTCGGCCAATTTACTCAAGCCGGCTCCGATGCCTACAACGCGCTGGTGTTTGGGCATCTGCAGCGATTCAAGCGCTATCCATCCTTGGCACGAGGGGCACAGGGCACGGTCGTGGTGAGGTTCGTCGTGAACCGCACTGGCGCGGTGATCGAGAGCGCGGTGACGAAATCGTCAGGCAACGACGTGCTCGATCGCGAGGCGCTCGAAATCCTGCGCCGAGCCAGTCCCTTCCCGCCGTTTCCGGCGGCCAAACCCGGCCCACAGGATAGTTATGTCGCGCCAGTGATTTTCGCGCACTAGATCCTCTGATCTGGTAGCGGCGGTGGTTTCGCGAAGAGTCGACATCGCGCTTCACGCCGCGAGGGTGGCTTGGTGTGCTTCTCTCCCCAAACGTGCAACGTCCGCAGCACCGGCCGGAGTTCACGGCCCCAGGACAGGTAAGATCGACACGGTCACCGCGGGGGCGTTCGCGCCGCGGCACGAATAACAAGCTCAGGACGCGGTTTCGCCCTCGGGCAGAAATCCGAGATAACTCGCGGCGACGCGCGCGTTCGCCGCGACTTCCCTGGCCGGCCCGTTCAGGATGAATTCGCCGAGCTCCATGACATAGGCGCGGTCGGCGATCTGCAGCGCGGCTTGCGCGTTTTGCTCCACCAGCAAGACCGACACGCCGCCGGCGCGAAGCTCGCCGATGGTGCGGAAGATATCGGCGACGATGATCGGCGCCAGACCCAGGCTCGGCTCATCCAGCATCAAAAGCTTCGGTGCGCCCATCAAGGCGCGTCCCATTGCCAGCATTTGCTGCTCGCCGCCGGACAACGTCCCCGCAAGCTGCTTGCGCCGTTCCCTCAGCCGCGGAAACAGCGCGTAGGTGCGTTCAAGCGATCGTGACGCGGCGGCGCTGGCGATCCGGAACGCGCCCAGCCTGAGATTGTCCTCGACGCTCATGGTGGCAAACAGCTCGCGATGCTCGGGCACAAGGCTCAGGCCGGCCGCGACGCGCTCCTCGATCTCCAGCCGCGCCAAGTCGCGGTGTCCGAAAGTCACGCCGCCATTGAGCGGCAGGATTCCCATGATGGCGTTCAGCAGCGTCGACTTTCCGGCGCCGTTGGCGCCGATGATGGTGACGATCTCGTTCTCGGCGACATCGAGCGACACCGCACGGACGGCCTCGACCTTGCCGTAGGCAATATGCGCATCGGTGACCTGCAGGAGCGGGCGCGGACCGGCGTTCATGCCACGGCTCCGAGATAGGCCCTGATCACGTCGGGATTGGCCTTGACGGCGTCCGGCGGGCCGTCGGCGATCTTGGTGCCGAAGTCGAGCACCACGATGCGGTCGGCGAGGCCCATCACGAAACCCATGTCGTGCTCGACCAGAAGCACCGACATGCCGCCGTCGCGAAGCTCGCGAAGGAGCTTGGCGAGTTGTTGCTTTTCCATATGCCGCAGGCCCGCGGCGGGTTCATCGAGCAGAAGCAAGATCGGATCGGCGCAGAGCGCGCGAGCGATCTCGACGATGCGCTGCTGGCCGAGCGACAGGCTGCCGGCCGGCGCGTCGATGTGCCCGGAAAGGCCGACCCGCTCGATCTGGCGCGCGGCTTCCGCGAGCAATCTGGCTTCATCCGCCCGGTCGAGCCGGAACATGCTGGCGAGCGCGCCCGAGCGTCCGCGCAAATGCGCGCCGATCGCCACGTTTTCCAGCACTGTCATGTCCGGCACCAGTTTGACATGCTGGAAGGTTCTGGAGACGCCGAGCTTTGTCACGTCCTGTGGGGCCGCGTTCTCGATCCGCTCGCCGAGAACGGTGATCGTGCCACTGGTCGCGGTAAGCACGCCGGTGATCAAATTGAAGGTCGTGCTCTTGCCGGCGCCGTTGGGGCCGATCAGGGCGACGATCTCGCGTGCCTGGACGTCGAATGAGACATCGTTGACCGCGATCACGCCGCCGAATTCTTTGCGCGCGTTGTCGATCCGCAGCAGGTCGCCTTCGTGCGCCGCCGCACTGGCGCGGCGGGGCAAGGCGGGTGCCGCATCGACCGGCTTGCGGATGGGCTTGAGCGGCAGGCGCGCGGTGAGCCACGGCCACACGCCGGTCGGCGCGAGCTGGAGCAGGGCCACCAGCAGGATGCCGAACACGATGGTCTCGAGCTGTCCCTCGCCGTGAAACAAATACGGCAGGTAGCTCTGAAGGATCTCTTTCAGGATGACGACGATCGCCGCCCCCAGCACGCCGCCCCAAACATAGCCGGCGCCCCCCACCACCGCGATGAAAAGATACTCGATGCCGGCCTGTGCGCCAAACGGGGTTGGATTGGCGGCGCGCTGGAAGTGCGCGTAAAGCCAGCCCGACAATCCGGCCAGAACGGCCGCGTAGATGAAGACCAGAAGTTTTGCGCGTGGCGCGCGTATGCCGAAGGCTTCGGCGGCGACGTGCCCGCGCCGCAACGCGCGAATCGCGCGACCGGTGCGGGAGTCCAGCAGATTCATGGTCAGCAGCGCGCAGAGCAGAACCGCGATCCAGATCGCGAAATAGATCGTCCCGGGATCGATCATCTTCAGCGCGCCGATCGCAAGCGGCGGTATGCCGGAGATGCCGTCATTGCGGCCGAGAAACTCGAGCTTGCTGAACAGATAGAACAGTCCGAGGCCCCAGGCGATGGTGCCGAGCGGCAGATAGTGGCCCGACAGCCTGACCGTGATGAGGCCGAGCGCCACCGCGGCGATGCCGCTCATGACGAGCGAGAGCGGCAACGTCAACCATGGTGAGAGGCCGTAAGCCGTCGTCAGCACTGCGGTGGTATAAGCGCCGAAGCCGCAAAACGCCGCCTGGCCAAACGACGTGAGTCCGCCGACGCCGGTGAGTAGCACAAGGCCCATCGCCACCAGCGCGGAAAGTCCGATATTGTCCAACAGCACGATCCAGAACGGCGGCATGCCCGGAATGAAGGGGATCGCCGCCATCGCGAGCGCGAACAGCATCACCGGCAGCCGTTGCCTCACCATCGCGGTCAATCCTTCTCTTCCTCGACCGCGGGTGCCGCCAGCGAGCGCAACAGGAGAACCGGAATGATCAGCGTGAAGACGATGACTTCCTTGAAGTTGCTGGCATAGAACGAGGAGAAGGCCTCCACGCCGCCGACCAGTAGCGCAGCGACCGCGGTCAGGGGGTAACTGACGAGCCCGCCGATGATCGCGGCGACAAAACCCTTCAGACCGATCAGGAAGCCGGTGTCGTAATAGAGCGTCGTGATCGGCACGATCAGGATCCCGGAAATCGCACCGATCACCGAGGCCAGAAGGAACGCGATCTGTCCCGACAGCGCCGTCCTGATGCCGACCAGGCGCGCGCCGAGGCGATTGACGGCGGTGGCGCGCAGCGCCTTGCCGTAAAGGGTAAAGCCGAAAAACATCCAGAGCGCGGCGATCAGCGCGATCGTGGTGGCATAGACGGCGATGCTCTGGCCGGTAAAGCGCAGCGGATCGATCGTGAAGGCGGCGTTCGACAGCGCCGGGCCGCGCTGGCCTTCGGCACCGAAAAACACCAGCCCAAATCCCTGCAGCGCGAGATGGCTGCCGACCGCCGCGATCAGCAGAACCAGCACCGAGGTGTGTGCGATCGGTTGAAATGCGATGCGATAGAGAAACAGCCCGATGGTCCCGACGATCAAAAGCGACAGCGCGATGTTGAGGGCAAGCGGATGCGGACGGCCGACGAGCCAATGAGTCAGCGCCATGACGGCCGAGGGAAGCAGGATGTAAATCGCAAAGGCGCGACCGACCAGCCAGAAGCGCAGCGACCGGCGGCCCGCAAACAGCTCGAGGCAAAAGGCTGCGACCCCCATCGCGACTGCAAGCCGCGCGGTGCCGGGCACCTGGCCGGATGACAGCATGGCGTAGCTCAGGGCGCCGTAGGTGACAAACTCGCCTTGCGGAATCAAAATGACGCGGGTAACCGCGAAGACCAAGACCAGCGCCAGCCCGAGCAAGGCATAGATCGCGCCGTTGGTAATGCCGTCCTGCAGCAGGAACAGCATGATCGTCGTGTTCAAGACGGGCGCTCCCCCTCGATGGTCCGGTCGGACCGCGCACAGACGTCGAGGCGCCCGCCCGGCAGCCCGACAACAGCAGTTGAAACCTGCGGCCGGTATTTGATATGGTGGATAACAATTATCAAATATAATCTCAAGGCCCGGCCTGTTTCAGACCGGGCTTTCGGCAAGCCTAGAGCATGATCCGGACAAGTGGATACCGGTTTTCCGAAAAAGATCACGCTCAAACAAAAAGATGGAGCGCGATGACGATTCGAAGAAAAATCATCTGCGCGCTAGCTGGATTGCGGACACCGAGCGATGACTGTTCCCAAAGCCGCCGCCGATGCCACCAAGGCACCCCGTCCTGCCCGCAAGGAGGCGGCCGGAGAGGGCGTCGCCGACGCCGCGATCGAACTGGGCGAACTGTCCGAACTTCTGGGTTATTCGCTCAAGCGTGCGCAGTTGAAAATCTTCGAGGATTTTCTGCGCTGCGTCGCGCCTTTGCAACTGACGCCGGCGCAATTCTCGGTCCTGCTCTTGCTCGACCGCAATCCAGGCCGCAACCAGACCGAAATTGCCAACACGCTCGGAATCCTCCGGCCGAATTTCGTGGCGATGCTCGACGGCCTCGAAAGCCGCGATCTCTGCGCGCGGATCCGATCGACCAACGACCGGCGTTCGCACATTCTCGTCCTGACCGACAAGGGCCGTGCGGTGCTGGCGCGGGCAAAAAAACTCGTCGCCGCCAAGCACGAAGCGCGTCTCAACGATCTGCTCGGCCCCGCCAACCGCGCCGCCTTGCTCGCGATGCTGACCAAGATCGCGAAGGAGTTTTGAGAGCTGTCATTCCGGGATGGTCCAAAGGACCAGACGAAATCTCGAGGTTCTCCGATGTACGATTGCATATCGGAGTTCGCTTCGCGTCCCGGAATGAGCGGATGAACCAATCAATCCACCAAAATCACCCTGATATCATTGACATTGGTGAGCGTCGGCCCGGTCAGAAGCAGATCGCCGGTCGCGGTGAAGAACGCGGTCGCGTCGTTGTTGTCGAGATAGGTTTTCGGATCGAGCCTGAGCGATCTCATCTTCGCGAATGTATTGTGGTCGATCATCGCGCCCGCCGGATCGCCGGCGCTGCCGGCCCCGCCGTCCGCGCCGTCGGTGTCCGCGGCCAGCGCGGAAATGCGCGGCGTGTCCTTGAGGAGATCGGCCAGCGCCAGCGCATATTCCTGGTTGGGGCCGCCGCGCCCGTTGCCGCGCACCGTCACGGTGAGTTCGCCGCCGGAGAGGATCGCAGTCCGCTTGCCTTCGGCCCGTGCCTTGAGCGCAAGCCTGGCGTGATCGGTGGCGACATCGCGCGCCTCGCCCTCGAGGTCCGCGCCAAGGTCGATGGTCGTGTATCCGGCGTCCGCCGCGACCTTGATCGCGGCGTCAAGCGAGGCCTTCGGTCGCGCGATCAGTTCAAATCGCGCGCGGGCAAAGGCGGGATCCCCCGGCTTGCAGCTTTCATTCGCGGGGTCGTCGAGCGCGCGGCGGACGGCATCGTCGACATCGAGGCGGTATTTCGCGACGATGGCGCGGGCATCCGCAAGCGTCGTGGGATCCGGCACCGTCGGCCCCGATGCGATCGCGGAAGGATCGTCATGCGGAACGTCCGAGATCGCAAGCGTCACGATCTCGGCGCGGTGTCCTGCCCGCGCCAGCCGTCCGCCCTTGATCCGCGACAAATGCTTGCGGACGGTATTGATCTCGCCGATCGGCGCGCCCGAGCGCAACAGCGCGCGCGTCACCTGTTGCTTCTGGGCGAAGCTCACGCCCTCCACCGGCGCGATCCAGTTCGCCGAGCCGCCGCCCGATAACAGCACCAGCAGCAGATCGTCGGGGCAGGCTTGCCCTGCCAGCCGCAGCGTCTCGTCCGCGGCCTTCAGCCCGGCCTCGTCTGGCACGGGGTGGCCCGCTTCGATCACCTTGATCCGCCGCGTCGGCACGCCGTGGCCGTGGCGCGTGGTGGCCAGTCCTGTCATACGCGCCGGCTCCAGACCAAGCCCATCGAGATAATGCCGCTCCGCAGCCGCAGCCATCGCGGCCGCGCCCTTGCCGGCGGCAAGGCACAGCACTTTGCCTTTGGGAACAGGACGCAGATGCGCCGATAGCACGACATCGGGATGTGCGGCGGCAACGGCGGCATCGAAGATCGCGCGCAGGAGAGGGCGTCGGTCGGTCATTTCGTCACGGACACTCGCGGTGGAACATGCGACGCCCGTTATCCATCCGATCGCGGCAAAAGAAAACCCCCGCGGCATGCCGCGGGGGTTTTGTTTGAACCCTTGACCGCGTCAGCCGCCGACGTCGCCGCTGATCACGTCGCCAAACAGCTCCCAGCGCTCGCCCTTGAAGCGCTGCAACTGAAGCTGGCTGATCGGGGCGAAATCGGTCGGCGAGGTGTTGATCATGATGCCGGGCAGCAGGACTTCGGTGCGGAAATCCTTGAGGTTCGCGGCCTGCTTCATGACGTTCTCGCGGGTGAGGTTGTCGCCGCACTGCTTGAGCACCTGAACCATTGTTTGAACGACGCCGTAGCCGACGATGACCGAGCCGTCGAGCTTGTTTCCTTCCGGGAAATCCTTGGCAAGGAAGTCGAGGAACGTCTTCATGCCAGGGTCGTTGTCCCATTGCGGATCGGAAGGGTCCTTCAAGTAGGCCGCGGAAATGATGCCTTGCGCATTCTCGAACCCCGCGGGCTTGATCACGCTGCCGACCGACGCCCCGACGTTGTTGAGGATATGCATCGGTTTCCACTCGATCTCGGCGACCTTCTTGATCGCCTGGGCCGCGAATTTCGGCGTGGTGATATTGACGAATACGTCGGCGCCGGTCGATTTGAGCTTGACGATGTGGTTGTCGATGGTGGGCTCGGTGGTCTCGTAGCTTTCCTCGGCGACGATCATCGAGGCAGCCTGGGCGCCCAGTCCGTCCTTCAGGCCTTTGAGATAGTCCTTGCCGTAGTCGTCATTTTGATAAAGTACGGCGATCTTGGCGCCGGGCTTCTCCTTCAGAAGATATTTCGCATAGATCCGCGACTCGCTCTGGTAGTTCGGTTGCCAGCCCATGGTCCACGGAAAGTCCTTGGGATCGTTCCACTTGGTGGCGCCGGTGGCGACGAAGAGTTGCGGCACCTTCTTGGCATTCATGTATTTCTGGATCGCGGAATTGGGCGGGGTCCCGAGCGAGTTGAAGATGAACAGAACTTCGTCGCTTTCCACCAGCTTGCGCGCCTGCTCCACCGTCTTCGGCGGGCTGTAGCCGTCGTCATAGCTGATGAAGTTGATCTTGCGGCCGTTGATGCCGCCTTCGGCATCGTTGATCTTCTTGAAGTAGGCGGCCTCGGTCTTGCCGATCACGCCATAGGCGGAGGCGGGGCCGCTATAGGGCATGATGTTGCCGATCTTGATTTCGGTGTCAGTGGCACCGGTGTCGTATTTCTTTTGCGCGAGCGCGGCGCTGCCGGATGCGGCAAGCAGCGCGAACGCGGCCACTGACGCGATTGCAATTCTGTTCGCGGTAACAGGCATTACGGTCTCCCTCTGGTCCAGTAATTTGGATGGTATTTGTCGGCTTTCTTGATCGAAAGCTCTGTGACCCTGGCCGCCTTGAGTACCATCTGACCGGCTTCCTCACAAGAAAAAGCCCTTCGCGCGGGGCACGAAGGGCTGCTGCTTTAGTAGGCCTTTGTGACTGGCGTGACGGTTTCCCGGATCAATTGCTGAGTTCACCGCTGATGATGTCGCCGAACAGCTCCCATTTCTCGCCCTTGAAGCGCATCATCTGAAGCTGCTTGATCGGGGCGAAGTCGGTCGGCGACGTATTGATCTTGACGCCGGGCAGCAGGGTGTCGGGCGTAAAATCCTTCAGGCTCGCGGCCTGCTTCATGACGTTTTCGTGGGTCAGATTGTCACCGCACATTTCCAGCACCTTCGCCATGGTCTGCGCCGCGCCATAGCCGTACACGACCGAGAGGTCGAGCTTGTTGGCGTCGGGGGCGTACTTTGCCAGGAACGCCAGGAATTTCATCATCCCGGGATCGCTGTCCCACTGTGGATCGGCGCCATCCTTGGCATAGGCGGCCGACAGAATGCCTTGGGAGTTCTCGAAGCCGGCCGGCTTGATCACGCCGCCGACCGAGGCCGAGACGTTGGACACGATGTGCAGCGGCTTCCACTCGATCTCGGCCATCTTCTTGATCGCCTGCGCCGCGAATTTCGGCGTGGTGATGCTGATGAAGACATCGGCGCCCGAGGCTCTGAGCTTGACGATATGGTTGTCGATGGTCGGCTCCGAGGTCTCGTAACTCTCCTCGGCGATGATCATCGACGCCCTGGCGCCAAGCCCGTCCTTCAGGCCTTTGAGATAGTCCTTGCCGAAATCGTCATTCTGATAGAGCACCGATATCTTGACGTCCGGTTTCTCCTTCATCAGGTACTTCGCGTAGATCCGCGCTTCGCTCTGGTAGCTCGGCTGCCAGCCCATGGTCCAGGGAAAGTCCTTGGGGTCATTCCACCTGGTGGCGCCGGTCGCGACGAAGATCTGCGGGACTTTCTTGGCGTTCAAATATTTCTGGATTGCCGAATTCGACGGCGTGCCGAGCGGATTGAAGACGAGCAAGACTTCATCGCTCTCCACGAGCTTGCGCGCCTGCTCGACGGCCTTCGGCGGGCTGTAGCCGTCGTCATAACTGAGAAAAGCAATCTTGCGGCCGTTGATGCCGCCTTCGGCATTGATCTTGTTGAAGTAGGCAGCCTCGATCTTGCCGATGACGCCGTAGGCGGAAGCCGGGCCGCTGTAGGGCATGATGTTGCCGATCTTGATCTCGGTGTCGGTGGCGCCGGTGTCGTATTTCTTCTGGGCGAGCACGCTGGCGGTGGTCGAGGTGAGAGCGACGAGGGTCGCCGCGAGTGCGGCGAGCAGAAAGTTTGGTCTCGAAAGCACGTTTTCTTCTCCTAGCTTCTTAGACTTTTCTTGATTTTGCCGAGCAAATGCTGGGCGACCAGCGCGACCTGCCTTGCGCCGTGCGGCACCAGGAAGATGACGAGAAACAGAATGACGCCGAACACGGCGCCGGAAAGACCCTTGGAGACTCCTTCGGCGATGTTCGGAACGAAGATGATGAAGGCGGAGCCGACGATCGACCCCGGCAACCATCCGACGCCGCCGACGACCATGCCGAGAAACAGCGAGATCGCCAGCGTGATGGTATAGCCGTCGGGAGCGACGAATTGCACGGCGATCGCACCTAGCCCGCCGGCAACGCCGGTGATGCCGGCGCTGACGCCGAAGGCGAGCGTCTTGTAAAGCGAAACGTCGATGCCCATCGCGGAGGCCGCGATCTCGTTGTCACGGATCGCCATGAAGGCGCGCCCGGAACGCGACTTCAGGAGATTCACCGAGAAGATGTAGATCGCGATCGTGATCACGAGCGTGAAATAGTAAAGCCACATGTCCTGCGACATTGGCAGGCCGAATGGGGCATCGGGCTTGGTCACCACAAGACCCTGCACGCCGCCGGTCCAATGCTCGAAATACCCGAGCTTGAGAAGCTGCGGCATTGCGGTCGCCAGCGCAAAGGTCGCGAGCGCCAGATACACGCCGGAAAGACGCAGCGCCGGCTGGCCGAACAGAAATCCAAAGCCGAAGCAGATCAACGCCCGCGATCGGCAGCGTCAGGGCGTAATTCATGCCGAAATGTTCCATCAAAATCGCCGACGTGTACGCACCGACCGCGTAGAACGCACTTTGTCCAAGTGAGAACTGCCCGCTGCCGCCGGTCAGGATGTTCAGCGCCAGAACCGCAAGGCCATAGACCAGGAGCATGGTCATCTGGAAGATGATGAAGTTTTTCACGAACAGCGGCGTCGCGATCAGCAAGGCCAGCACGACCAGCGAGGTGCCGGCGCCGAGCGTCAGTGCCCTCTTGGGAACGGCTTCGACGGCGGGGGCGTCGGTGACGGTTTCCTGCACTGCGCTCATGATCAAACTCGCTTCACGATGGGCCGGCCGAACAGTCCGGCCGGCTTGACGACAAGAACGGTAATGATCAGCGCCAGTGCGATCGGCAGCTTCAGTTCGTTGCCGACACCGGGGATGTAGGTGCCGGCGAGATTTTCGAAGATACCGACCAGGAAGCCGCCGATGACCGCGCCGAACGGACTGGTCAGGCCGCCGAGCACGGCGGCAGCAAACCCGTAAATGAGGACGCCGCCCATCATGTTCGGCTCGAGAAACACCACCGGCGCGATCAGCATGCCGGCGATCGAGCCGATCGCTGCCGCCATTCCCCAGCCGAGTGCGATCATCCATGAGGTGTTGATGCCCACGAGCCGCGCCGATTCAGGGACCGAGGCCGCCGCGCGCATGGCAAGTCCGATCCGCGTGAACTGGAAGAAGAAATACAGCGCGATCAGCAGCAGCACGGTGACGCCGATCATGCCGGCCTGATGCGTCGAGATCAGCTGGCTGCCGAGGAACGGCGAGGAGCCGAACGGCGTCGGGTATTGCTTGATGGTGAAATCCCAGATCAGGCCGGCGACGCTGTTGATGATTGCAAACAGCGCGATGAAGCCGGCGACGTTGGTCAGGATCGGCGCTTTCGCCAGCGGCTTGAACAGCAACCGTTCGATCGCGATACCGCCCGCAAACGAAAGCACGAGTGTAAGCAGAAAGGCACCCCAATACGGGACACCCCATTGCATCAGCTGCCAGGATACGAAGGTCGAGAACATCGCCATTTCGCCTTGCGCGAAATTGAGATGATCGATCGCCTGGTAGATCATGACGACGGCGAGCGCCATACAGGCATAGATGGCGCCGGTGGCGATACCGGCCAGGACCTGGTTGGTGAAAAGCTCCATGGCCGTGCTCCTCAATAACCCAGATAGGATTTTCGGACGTCTTCATTGTTCGCGATCTCGGCCGCAGTGCCCGACATCACGATGCGTCCGGTCTCGATGACATAGGCCTGATCGGCAAGTTCCAGCGCCAGTTGCGCGTTCTGCTCGACCACCAGAATGGTGACCTTGTCCTCACGGTTGATCTTGCCGAGAATCTTGAACAGGTCGCGCACGATCAGCGGCGCCAGCCCGAACGACGGCTCGTCGAGCAGCATCAGCCGCGGACGCAGCATAAGCGCACGCGCGACCGCGAGCATTTGCTGCTCGCCGCCTGAAAGGGTTCCCGCCTGCTGGGTAAAACGCTGCTTGAGGACCGGAAAGTGGTCGTACATCCGCTCGATATCGGACACCACGCCGGCCCTGTCACTTCGCGTGATCGCGCCGAGCTGAAGGTTTTCCTCCACCGTCATGGTGGTGAAGGTGCCGCGGCCCTGCGGCACGTGGGCGATGCCGAGGCGGACGATGTTTTCGGTCGAACGGCCGGAAAGCGGAGCGCCGTTGAATTCGATCGTCCCGCTCGTGCGCACCATGTTGCAGATCGCGCGCAAGGTCGTGGTTTTGCCGGCGCCGTTGGCGCCGAGCAGCGTGGTCACGCTTCCCTGCTTGAGCGCGAACTCAAGTCCATGGAGCGCCTGGACCTGGCCGTAATAGGCGTTCAGCGCCTTGATGCTGAGGAACGCCGTCATTGTTCCTTGCTCCCCAGATAGGCCTTGATCACATCCGGGTCGGACTGCACCGTGGCCGGCGTTCCCTCGGCGAGCTTGCGGCCGAAATTCAACGCGACCACGTGGTCGGCAATGGTCATCACCAGGCCCATGTGATGTTCGACGAGCAGGACCGTCACCTTGCGGTCGTCGCGGATGCGCTTGATAAGATCGCCAAGCGCATGGACCTCCTCGTGGTTGAGACCGCCGGCGGGTTCGTCAAGCAGCAGGATCTTCGGCTCGGCCGCGAGCGCACGCGCCAGTTCCACGCGTTTCTGGGTACCGAAGGGCAGTCCGGAAACCGTGACGTGGGCGACGTCATCGAGCGCGAGATAACTGAGAATTTCCTCGACGCGCGTGTTGAGCGTGGCCTCGCCGCGGCGAACCCAGGGAAGTCTGAGCGAGTCGCTGATAATGTCGCTGTTGGTCCGGGAATGGGCGCCGACCCGAACATTGTCGAGCACCGAAAGATTTGGAAAAAGCGCGACGTTCTGGAAGGTGCGCCCGATGCCGATTTCGGCAATCCGGTGCGGCGGCCGCTTCAGGATGCTCTCGCCCTCCAGCAGAATGTCCCCCTTGCTCGGCTGATAGAGCCGGCTCAGGCAGTTGAAGAGTGTCGTCTTGCCGGCGCCGTTCGGTCCGATCAGGCCCAGGATCTGACCCCGGCGCATGTCGAACGACACGCCATTCAACGCAACGATGCCGCCGAACACGACGCTGACGTCGCAAACCGCGAGCAGGGGCGATTTTTCCTGCGCCGGTTGGGGCTGCGTCATCGCGCCCCGCACAGATCGGCCATTGGGCCGGAACCGCCGCGCCAATTTGCCGGATCACGACGGTGAAACCTATCGGATCCCCTCAACCACACGCGCAACTTTCCCTCCTGCCTTCGACCTTTTATTTTCTTGTTTTTTTGATTGCGGTGCCGCGCCGCCCAGCGCAGCCTCGATATTTCTTACCATCGCCACAAGGCGCGGTCCAATGTCGTTGCGCAGCCGATCTTCCGTGAAGCGAAATGCGGGCGCACCACAGTTAAACGCATAAGGACCGGTTCCGTCATTAAGCTTTAGTGCTACGCCGACCGCATGAATGTCGTCGTGCCACTCGCCCGCCGAGATCGCAAATCCGTGTCTTGCCATGGTCTCGCCGGCGCGCTCGATGCCGTCGCGCATCCTGGCCCAGCGCGCGCCGTAGTGCTCGCGCAAGTCGCGCAACAATTGCGCGCGTTCCTCGTCCGGCAGTGCCCAGATATAGGCCCGCCCCATCGCGGTCGTGGCGATCGGAATTCGCGAGCCGACGTCGAGTTGAACACCGAGCGTCATGCCGCGGCTCTGGCCGAAATAGATCATGCTGAGCCGGTCGCGGCCGCCGACCGCGACCGCTCCACCGGTCTCGCGCATCAATTCGTCTCGAAAGGATTCGGACAAATGACGAACGCCGAGATTTGCCAGCGCCGCGTAACCAAGGGCCATCGCTGCGGGCGCAAGCTGATATTTCTCGAACCGCGGAACGGGTGTAAGGTAACCGAGCCTGGTGAGGGTATAGGTCAACCGCGACACGGTCGGCTTCGGTAAATTGGTGCGGGCCGCAATCTCCTGATTGCCAAGAAGCCCGTCATTGGGTTGGAATGCGCGCAACACATCCAGACCGCGTGAAAGCGCGACGACGAAGCTGCGATCGGTCGCCACTTTCTTGCCTTGACGCTTCATTGCCTGCTGCCAACGCCCCTGCGCGGACTCTCGTTGACAAGGCACGTGCTTCAAAATAACCCTCCATGTCAAGATGCGGAATTGAATTCCGCAATGCGAAATTTGGAAGAATTCGTTTAAAGAACAAGCAGAAGCAGGGAGAGTCCCGTGAACGAAGTAGTCAGGCTCGAGCGTCATGACGTCATTGCCATCGTCACGGTCGACAGTCCCCCGGTGAACGCGCTGAGCGCTGCGGTGCGCGGCGGTATCCTGGAATGCGTCAAGCGCGCCATCGCCGATCCGGAAGTGAAGGCAATCGTGCTGACCTGTGCCGGCCGCACCTTCATCGCCGGCGCCGACATCACCGAATTCGGCAAGCCACCAAAGCCTCCAGGCCTCCATGAGGTGCTGGTCGAAATCGAGAACTCGCCCAAGCCGGTGATTGCGGCCATTCACGGCACGGCGCTGGGCGGCGGTCTTGAAGTGGCGCTCGCCTGCCACTTCCGCGTCGCCGCCAAGGACGCGCGCCTGGGCCTGCCGGAGGTGAAACTCGGCCTGCTGCCGGGCGCCGGCGGAACCCAGCGCCTGCCGCGCGCGGTCGGCCCCGAGCTCGCAGTGAAGATGATCGTCGGTGGCGATCCGATTGCCGCCTCGGACGCACTGAAGAACGGCCTGATCGAGGAGATCGTCGAAGGTCCCGCCTCCGGCGGCGAGGCTTTTGCGCGCAAGGTGCTGGCGGAGAAGCGTCCGCTGCGCAAGCTGCGCGACGACGACAGCAAGCTTGCGGCGGCCAGGGCCGACCGCTCGATCTTCACCAACGCGGTCGCGGCGCTGACCAAGAAGGCCCGAGGGCTGGAGGCGCCGTTTGCCGCCGCGGACGCGGTCGGTGCCGCGATCGACCTGCCGTTCGACGAAGGCCTGAAGAAGGAGCGCGAGGGTTTCCTCAAGCTGGTGTCGAGCGAGCAGTCGAAGGCGCAGCGTTATGCGTTCTTCTCCGAGCGCGAGGCCGCCAAGATCGCCGGCGTTCCCGAGGGAACAAAGCCGCGCAACGTCGAGCGCGTCGCCATCATCGGCGCCGGCACCATGGGCGGCGGTATCGCGATGTCGTTCGCCAATGCCGGTATCCCCGTGACGCTGATCGAAACCGGCGAGGAGCAGCTCAAGCGCGGCATGGGCGTGATGCAGAAGAATTACGAGGCGACCGCCGCGCGCGGCGGTATTCCGGCGGACGCGCCCGGAAAGCGCATGGCGCTGATCAACGGCGTGGTCGGGCTCGAGAACGTCAGGGATGCCGACCTGATCATCGAGGCCGTGTTCGAGACCATGGCGATCAAGAAGGAAGTGTTCGCCGCTCTCGACAAATACGCCAAGCCCGGCGCGGTGCTGGCCTCCAACACCTCGTATCTGAACATCGACGAAATCGCGAACGAGACCAAGCGTCCGCAGGACGTGCTCGGCATGCACTTCTTCTCGCCGGCCAATGTGATGAAGCTGTGCGAGATCGTGCGCGCGGCCAAGACCGCGCCCGACGCGCTGACCACCGCGGTGGCGGTGGCGCGCAAGATTGCGAAAGTGCCGGCAGTGGTCGGCGTCTGCGACGGCTTTGTCGGCAACCGAATGCTGGCGCAGCGCGGCAAGCAGGCGGAGAAGCTGCTGTTTGAGGGCGCGTTGCCGCAACAGGTCGATGCGGTGGTCACAAAATTCGGCATGCCGATGGGGCCGTTCGCGATGGGCGATCTCGCCGGCCTCGATATCGGCTGGCGTTCGCGAAAGGACCGCGGCATCAAATCCGAAATCGCCGATGCGCTGTGCGAAGCCGGCCGGTTCGGCCAGAAGACCGGCAAGGGTTATTACAAATATGAGGCCGGTTCGCGCGCGCCGATGCCCGATCCCGAGGTCGAGAAGCTGATCGACGAGACGCTGCAGCGGATGGGACGCAAGCGGCGCACAGTGAGCGACGAGGAAATCCTCGAGCGCATGATGTATCCGATGATCAACGAGGGCGCGCGAATCCTCGAGGAGAAGATCGCAGCGCGACCGAGCGATATCGACGTGATCTGGCTCTACGGCTATGGCTGGCCGGTCTATCGTGGTGGCCCGATGTTCTATGCCGACCAGGTCGGTTTGAAGCACATCGCCGACCGCCTGTCGTATTACGCCAAGGAGACCAACGATCCCTCGCTCGAACCGGCGCCGCTGCTCAAGCGGCTAGCCGCCGAAGGCAAGACTTTTGCGTCGCTCGCACAGACGGCGAAAGCCGCGTGATGGAACTTAGCCGCATGGCGTCGCCGTTCCCTCCCCCCTTGCGGGGGAGGGTTAGGGAGGGGGGTGGCCGCATCGGTACTGCCCGTGTGGACCCCCACCCCCAACCCCTCTCCTCAAGGGGGAGGGGAGCCATTGCGGTCGTGCCTTCCTCACTTGTCATTGGGTGCGCGCGACGGGTTTATCTCGCATGACCCATCCCGGCGAGCAATTCTATCCGGAAGGCGTCCACTGGGGCGACCCGATCGCGCGCGGGACCTTGCCGGATTTGTTGTCGGCGGTAGCCGCCGAATTCGGCGCGCGGCCAGCCATCGAGTTTCGCGACCGCGCCATCAGCTACGCGGAGCTGGAAGAAAAGGCGGAGACCGCGGCCGCCGCTTTCCTGCGCGCGGGCTTCGGCCAGAACACGTCAGTCGCGCTGTTTCTCGGCAACTCGCCGGATCACCCCGTCAATTTCTTTGGCGCACTGAAAGCCGGCGCCCGTGTCGTGCATTTGTCGCCGCTCGACGGCGAACGCGCGCTGTCTCACAAATTGAGCGACAGCGGCGCGCGCATTCTCGTCACCAGCGATCTTGCGGCGCTGTTGCCGACGGCGCTGAAGTTTCTGGAGAGAGGCCTGCTCGATCGCCTGATCGTCTGCGAGGACGACCATTGGGGCGCGGTCGGCAATCCGCAAACGCCGATCCCGGACAACCCGGCGATCGTGACCTTTGCGAAATTCGTGCAAGGCGCGACCAAGCCTGCGCAATGGCCGAGGATCTCGCCCGATGACGTCGCGTTGCTGCAATATACCGGTGGCACCACCGGGCTGCCGAAGGGTGCGATGCTCAGTCATGGCAATTTGACCTCCGCGGTGTCGATCTACGACGTCTGGGGCAGGACGGCGCGCGCCGAGCGCAACAACCCGATCGAGCGCGTGATCTGCGTGCTGCCGCTGTTCCATATCTTCGCGCTGACGGTGGTTCTCTTGAGCTCGCTGAGGCGCGGGCATCTGATTTCGCTGCATCAGCGTTTCGACGTCGAAGCCATCATGCGCGACATCGAAGTCAAGCGCGCCACCGTGTTTCCCGGCGTGCCCACCATGTGGATCGCGATCGCGAACCTGCCCGATCTCGACAAGCGCGATCTCTCCTCGCTGGCGAGCTGCATGTCCGGTGGCGCGCCGCTGCCGGTCGAAGTCGCAAACATCCTCGAGCGCAGGGTTAGCATGAAGCTCAAGAGCGGCTGGGGCATGACCGAGACCTGCTCGCCCGGTACAGGCCATCCGCAGCAAGGACCGGACAAGCCGGGTTCGATCGGACTGATGCTGCCCGGCATCGAGCTGGAGGTGGTCGCGCTCGATGATCCCCGGAAAGTCCTGCCGCCGGGCGAAGTCGGCGAGATCCGCATCAAGGGGCCGAACGTCACCAGGGGCTACTGGAACCGCCCCGAGGACGCCGCGCAGGTCTTTGTCGGCGATCGTTTCCTCACCGGCGATATCGGCTACATGGATGGCGACGGCTATTTCTATCTGGTCGACCGCAAGAAGGACATGATCATCTCCGGCGGCTTCAACGTCTATCCGCAGATGATCGAGCAGGCGATCTACGAGCATCCGGCCGTGCAGGAAGTGATCGTGATCGGCATTCCCGACGCTTACCGCGGCGAGGCGGCAAAGGCCTTTGTCAAATTGCGCCCGGGCGCCGAGGCCTTTTCGCTCGACGAACTCAAGGCGTTCCTCGCCGGCAAGCTCGGCAAGCACGAAATTCCCGCAAGCCTCGCGTTCGCGAGCGAATTGCCGCGAACCCCGGTCGGCAAGCTCTCGCGTCACGAATTGCGCAATCAGCAATCCACGCCACAAACCGCGCAGCCAAAACCACAGCAACTCGCAACAGGAGGTCGCCCATGACCGACGCCGTTATCGTCTCAACCGCCCGAACCCCGATCGGCAAGGCCTATCGCGGCGCACTCAATGCCACCGAAGGCGCGACCCTGCTCGGCCACGCCATCGGCCAGGCGGTTGCCCGCGCGAAGGTCGATCCCAGGGAAGTCGAGGACGTGGTGATGGGCGCGGCCATGCAGCAGGGCACAACCGGCGGCAACATCGCGCGCAAGGCGCTGTTGCGCGCGGGGCTCCCCGTGACCGTCGGTGGCACCACGATCGACCGGCAATGCGCTTCCGGCCTGCAGGCGATTGCGCTCGCGGCGCGCTCGGTGATCTTCGACGGCGTCGAGATAGCCGTCGGTGGCGGCGGCGAATCCATCAGCCTCGTGCAGAACGACCACGCCAACAAGTTCCACACCCAGGACCCGGCGCTGTTGAAGATCAAGGGCGAGGTCTACATGCCGATGATCGACACCGCCGAAGTCGTCGCCAAGCGCTACGGAATTTCGCGCGAGCGGCAGGACGAATATTCGCTGGAGAGCCAGCGCCGCGTCGCGGCCGCGCAGCAGGGCGGCAAGTTCAACGATGAACTGGCGCCGATCACCACCATGATGGGCGTCGCCGACAAGGCGACCGGCGAAATCTCCTTCAAGGAGATCACGCTGGCAAAGGACGAGGGTCCGCGGCCGGAGACGACGGCCGAGGGCCTTGCCGCCTTGAAGCCGGTGCGCGGCGACGGCTTCACGATCACCGCCGGCAATGCCAGCCAGCTCTCGGACGGCGCCAGCGCCTCCGTGATCATGAGCGACAAGGAAGCCGCAAAGCGCGGCCTCAAACCGCTCGGCATCTTCCGCGGTTTCGTCGCCGCCGGCTGCGAGCCGGACGAGATGGGGATCGGACCGGTGTTTGCGGTGCCGCGCCTGCTCAAGCGCCACGGCCTGAAGGTCGACGACATCGATCTTTGGGAGCTGAACGAGGCCTTCGCGGTGCAGGTGCTTTATTGCCGCGACAAGCTCGGCATCGATCCGGAGAAGATCAACGTTGACGGCGGCGCGATCGCGGTCGGCCATCCCTATGGCATGTCGGGCGCGCGGCTCACCGGTCACGCACTGATCGAAGGCCGCCGCCGCAAGGCCAAATATGCCGTCGTGACCATGTGCGTTGGCGGCGGCATGGGCGCGGCCGGGTTGTTCGAGGTGGTGCAGTAGTCGTTGTCGTCCCGGCCAAGCGATCACTTGCGAGCGCGAGCCGGGACCCATACGCCGCAGCCTCTGGTTGCGGGCATTTGCGGTAGCCGGCTTTGCCAATGACAGGCGCCGGTGGTTATGGGTCCCCGCTTTCGCGGGGACGACGAGAGGAAACGTAATTCAGTCGTTCACAGGAGGATCCGATGGATCTCAACTTCAGCAAGGAAGAAGTGGCGTTTCGCGAAGAAGTGCGGGCCTTCTTCAGGGACAACGTGCCGCCGGCGACGCGGCAGAAGCTGGTCGAGGGTCGCCACCTGTCCAAGGACGAGATGGTCGAGTGGTGGCGCATCCTGAACAAGAAGGGCTGGGGCGTATCGCACTGGCCGAAGGAATATGGCGGCACCGGCTGGACCTCGGTGCAACATTACATCTTCAACGAGGAACTGCAGATGCATCCGGCGCCGGCGCCGCTCGCCTTCGGCGTCAGCATGGTCGGCCCCGTGATCTACACCTTCGGCAACGAGGCCCAGAAGAAATACTACCTGCCGCGCATCGCCAGTGTGGAAGACTGGTGGTGCCAGGGCTTTTCGGAGCCAGGCTCGGGCTCCGACCTCGCCTCGCTCAAGACCAAGGCCGAGCGCAAGGGCGACAAGTACATCATCAACGGCCAGAAGACCTGGACGACGCTGGCGCAGCACGCCGACATGATCTTCAACCTTTGCCGCACCGACCCCGCGGCGAAGAAGCAGAGCGGCATTTCCTTTATCCTGATGGACATGAAGTCGAAGGGCATCACCGTGCGCCCGATCCAGACCATCGATGGCGGCTACGAGGTCAACGAGGTGTTTTTCGACGACGTCGAGGTGCCGGTCGAAAATCTCGTCGGCGAGGAGAACAAGGGCTGGGACTACGCCAAGTTCCTGCTCGGCAATGAGCGCACCGGCATCGCCCGCGTCGGCGTGTCCAAGGAGCGGATCCGCCGCATCAAGGATCTCGCCGCCAAGGTCGAGTCCGGCGGCAAGCCCGTGATGGAAGACCAGGGTTTCAGGGAAAAGCTCGCCGCCGTCGAGATCGAACTCAAGGCGTTGGAGCTGACCCAGCTTCGCGTCGTGGCGGACGAGGGCAAGCACGGCAAGGGCAAGCCGAACCCGGCATCCTCCGTCCTCAAGATCAAGGGCTCGGAAATCCAGCAGGCCACCACCGAGCTCCTGATGGAAGTGATCGGGCCGTTCGCCGCGCCCTATGACGAGCATGGGGACGACGGCAGCAACGAGGCGATGGAGTGGACCGCGCAGATCGCGCCGAGCTATTTCAACAACCGCAAGGTCTCGATTTATGGCGGATCGAACGAGATCCAGCGCAACATCATCACCAAGGCCGTGCTGGGGCTTTGATTTTACTTCTGGTCATGCCCGGCCTTGTGCCGGGCATCTACGTCTTTCTTGTTGGACCGCAAAGAAGACGTGGATGGCCGGGACAAGCCCGGCCATGACGACATAACAAGTATTTGTGAAAGAATCCGGGGAAGTACGAAAATGGATTTCGATTTGTCCGAGGAGCAACGGCTCCTCAAGGAAAGCGTCGATGGGCTCCTCGGCAGCTCCTACGATTTCAATTCGCGCAAGAAATACATGAGTGAGAAGGGCGGCTGGAGCAAAGGCGTCTGGAGCAAGTTCGCCGAGCAGGGCCTGCTCGGCCTGCCATTCTCCGAAGACGACGGCGGCTTCGGCGCCGGCGCGGTCGAGACCATGATCGTGATGGAAGCGCTCGGCAAGGCGCTGGTGCTCGAACCCTATCTCGCAACGGTGGTGATCGGCGGCGGTTTCCTGCGCCTCGGCGGCTCGGCGGCGCAGAAGGCGGCGCACATTGGCGGCATCATCGACGGCAGCAAGACCTTTGCGTTCGCGCAGCTTGAGAAGAATTCGCGCTACGATCTCGGCGACGTCGCGACCTCGGCCAAGAAGAAGGGCGGAGCCTACGTGATCGACGGCGAGAAATTCGTCGTCCTCAACGGCGAGGCCGCCGACACGCTGATCGTGACCGCGCGCACCAACGGCGGCCAGCGCGAGGCAAGCGGCATCGGCGTCTTCCTGGTACCGGGCAACGCCAAGGGCGTCGCCAAGAAAAGCTATCCGACCCAGGACGGCCTGTACGCCGCCGACGTCACCTTCACCGGTGTCGAGATCGGCACCGATGCGTTGATCGGCGATGGCGAGAATGGCTTGGCGCTGATCGAGCGGGTGGTCGACGAGGCGCGCACCGCGCTCTGCGCCGAGGCGGTCGGCCTGATGGATGAGTCACTCAAGGAAACCGTCGAATATCTGAAGACGCGAAAGCAGTTCGGCGTGCCGATCGGCAGCTTCCAGACCCTGCAGCATCGCGCCGCCGACATGTTCGTCGCCGTCGAACAGGCCCGCAGCATGTCGATGTTTGCGACCATGGCGGGTGGTTTCGACGATGCAAAAGAGCGCGCCACCGCGGTCGCGGCGGCGAAAGTGCAGATCGGCAAGTCCGCAAAGTTCGTCGGCCAGCAGTCGATCCAGCTTCACGGCGGCATCGGCATGACCATGGAGGCCAAGATCGGCCACTACTTCAAGCGGCTGACCATGATCGAGAACACCTTTGGCGACACCGATTATCATCTGCGCCGCGTCACCGAGGGCGGCGGGCTGGTGTAGTTGCGCCTGGCCGTCATTGCGAGGAGCGAAGCGACGAAACAATCCATTCCTTCCTTTCTCGGCGGGATGGATTGCTTCGCTTCGCTCGCGATGACGAATTCGATGAGTTCGGCGAGCGTCGACGCGCCGGAATGACGATTGAGGAGACCGTCGTGAAAAACACCCCCTTCGACCTCACCGGCAAGGTCGCAATCATCACCGGCTCCAGCCGCGGCATCGGCCGGTCCTCGGCCGAACTGCTCGCCAAGCTCGGCGCCAAGGTCGTGATCTCCAGCCGCAAGGTCGATGCCTGCCAGGAGGTGGCCGACGGCATCAGGAAGGCGGGCGGCGAGGCCCATGTCATTCCCTGCAACATCTCGCGCCGCGAGGAGGTCGAGGTGCTGATCAAGGGCGCGACGTTGCACTACGGCAGGATCGACATCCTGGTCTGCAACGCCGCGGTCAACCCGTATTACGGCCCGCTGCTCGACATCAAGGACGACGCCTTCGACAAGATCATGGCCGCCAACGTCAAGAGCAATATCTGGCTTTGCCAGCTTGCCATTCCGCAGATGGCCGAGCGCGGCAGCGGTTCGGTCGTCATCATCTCCTCGATCGGCGGCTTGCGCGGCTCGACCGTGATCGGAGCCTACGGAATTTCCAAGGCCGCGGATTTTGCGCTGTGCCGCAGTCTCGCCGGCGAATGGGGCCCGAAGGGCGTGCGCGTCAATTGCGTCGCGCCGGGTCTCGTCAAGACCGATTTCGCCCGCGCGCTGTGGGAGGATGAGGAGCGCCTGAAACGCCGCTGCGCCACCACGCCGCTTCGCCGCATCGGCGAACCCGACGAGATCGCCGGCGCGGTGGCCTATCTCGGCTCGGATGCATCGAGCTTCATGACCGGCCAGACCATCGTGGTCGATGGCGGGGTCACGACGGCCGCGGTTTAGGTGCTCTCGTGTCCCGGGCGCGGTGCAGCGTACTTCACGCTGCTCCGCTGAACCGGGACCCACGCTCGCGCTCTGCGGCCATGGGCCCCGGATCAGCAGCGCACCGCAAGAGCGCTGCGCAGCATCCGGGGCACGTGTGGATATTGACGAACCAGCCTCAATCCGCTTGCCTTGACGCAACCGCAAACACGCGCGAAGCGACGCCAAGAGAACGCGAGGGAGAGACATCATGTCCTTTGTGCTGGCCATCGATCAGGGCACCACGTCCTCGCGTGCCATGGTGTTTCGCGGCGACATTTCGATCGCGGCGATCGCGCAGCAGGAATTTCCGCAGCATTTTCCGGCCTCCGGCTGGGTCGAGCACGAGCCGGAGGACATCTGGATTTCGACCGTCATGACCTGCCGTGACGCGCTGGAAAAAGCCGGCCTCAAGGCGAAAGACATCGCCGCCATCGGCATCACCAACCAGCGCGAGACCACCGTGGTATGGGATCGCGCCACCGGGCAGGCGGTGCATCGCGCCATCGTCTGGCAGGATCGTCGCACCGCCGACATCTGCGCCCGACTCAAGAGCGAGGGCCACGAGCCGGCCGTCTCGGCCAAGACCGGGCTGATCATCGATCCTTATTTCTCCGGCACCAAGGCCTCATGGATTCTCGACCATGTGCCCGGCGCGCGGGCGCGGGCGGAGCGCGGCGAACTATTGTTCGGCACCGTCGATTGCTACCTGCTGTGGCGATTGACCGGCGGCAAGGTGCACGCCACCGACGCCACCAACGCCTCGCGCACGCTGTTGTTCAACATCAACACCGGGCATTGGGACGACGACCTCCTGAAAATCCTGCGCGTGCCGCGCTCGATGCTGCCCGAGGTCAAGGACTCCTCGTGCCATTTCGGCGACAGCACGCCCGATCTCTTTGGTGGGACGATCGCGATCGCCGGCATCGCCGGCGACCAGCAGGCCGCCACCATCGGCCAGGCCTGCTTCTCGCCGGGCATGATGAAGTCCACTTACGGCACCGGCTGTTTTGCCCTGCTCAACACCGGCACGACGCCGGTGACATCAAAAAACAAGCTGCTCACCACCATCGCCTATCAGCTGAAGGGCAAGCGCACCTACGCGCTTGAAGGCTCGATCTTCGTTGCGGGCTCCGCGGTGCAATGGCTGCGCGACGGGCTCGGCATCATCAAGCAGGCCGCCGAGACGGGCGCGCTCGCCGACCGATCCGATTCCACGCAAAGCGTCTATCTGGTGCCGGCCTTTGTCGGCCTTGGCGCGCCCTACTGGAATCCGCGCGTGCGCGGCGCGCTGTTCGGGCTCACGCGCAACACCGGTCCCGCCGAACTCGCGCATGCCGCGCTCGAAAGCGTCTGTTACCAGACCGTCGATCTCTGGGACGCGATGCGCGCCGACTGGCCGGAGGCGAAGGGCGCTCACATCGTGCTCCGCGTCGACGGCGGCATGACCGCGTCCGACTGGACCATGCAGCGCCTTGCGGACCTGCTCGACGCGCCGGTCGACCGCCCGATGATCCAGGAAACCACCGCGCTCGGCGCCGCCTATCTCGCCGGACTCAACGCCGGCGTCTATCCCGAGCCGGCGAAATTCGCCGACAACTGGCGGCTCGAGCGTCGCTTCAAGCCGGCGATGAGCGCCGCCACGCGCGAACGCAAGCTCAACGGCTGGGCGCGGGCGGTGAAGGGATTATTGGCGAGCGACGAGGGGGGAACCTAGCCGTCAAACCGCACCGCCGTGGTATTGGCGCCGCAGACCAACACGGCCACACGTTCTTTAGGGGAAGGCCGGTAACGCCCAGAGAGCAGCGCAGCGAAGGCCGCCGCACCGCCGGGTTCCGCGACGACGCGCAATTCCGACCAGAGTGCGGCTTGCGCCCCACGGATGGCGTCATCGGTGACGAGCACGACCTCAGTGACATTCACGCGCGCGATTGCGAACATCAGTTCGCCGACCCGGCGCGGCGCGAGGCTGTCGGCGGCTATACCGCCGGCGGGCGCGTCCACCGGCCGGCCTGCCGCGAAAGCTGCATGCAGCGTCGGCGCGCTCTCAGGCTCGACAGCGACGATCCGAATCCGCTTCTCGTACCAGGCCGCGATGCCGCCGATCAATCCACCGCCGCCGACCGCGACAAGCAGCGTATCGATATCGGGCGCGTCCTCCTCGAGCTCGAGCCCGACCGTTCCCTGTCCCAACAGGGTTTCGTTCTGATCGAAGGCGTGAATGCGCATCGCGCCGGTCTTTTCGATGTGCGCTTCGCTCGCCGCCAACGCGTCGGCATAACGCGAGCCCGCGATCACGAGCTCGGCGCCGCATTTGCGGATCAGTTCGATCTTCGCGGGCGAGGTGATGTCGGGCACGAAAATGGTCGCCGGCACGTCCAGCCGGTTCGCTGCATAGGCGACCGCGGCCCCGTGATTGCCGCCTGAAGCCGCCACCACGCCTGCGGCAGGGGTCTTGCGCAACAACAGATTGGCGAACGCGCCGCGCGCCTTGAACGAGCCGGAATGCTGCAGCATTTCCAGTTTGAATGTCAGAAATTCCGGCGAAAGACCGAAGTCGGACCCGTCCACTCGCAGCAAGGGCGTTCGCCGGATATAGGGCCGGATGGTTCTCTCGGTTTCGGCAATTCGTTGGCGTGTAATCGGCGTCATATCAGCCATGATGGCGCTCATGTCTCTCGTAACTTGACATCAATTGAATATAGCAAAATAACTCAATGAAAGTCGCAGAGATGCGATTGCAGCGATCAGATGCGGCAATCACGAAAAAGTTTGATCGGAAAGTTCGCCACCAATGATCCTGATCGGCCAATACGATTCCCCCTTTGTCCGCCGTGTCGCCATTGCGCTCAGGCTTTACGGCCTCTCCTTCGAGCACCGGCCGTGGTCGACCTTCGGCGACGGCGACAAGATCGCAGCCTTCAATCCGCTGCGGCGCGTGCCGACGCTGGTGCTGGACAGCGGCGAGGCGCTGATCGAGAGCACGGCGATCCTCGATTATCTCGATGAGCTGGTGGGAGCGGACAAGGCGATGATCGCCGAACGCGGGCCCGAGCGCCGCCATGCTCTCAAGGTTTGCGCGCTAGCGACCGGCCTTGCTGACAAGGCGGTCAGCCTCCTCTACGAACGCGTGCTGCGGAAAGATCAACAGTCGAAGATCTGGGTCGAGCGTTGTCACGCGCAGATAGGCGGCGTGCTCGATGCGCTGGAAAAAGCGCGCGCCCCGGTCGCCTCGCCGTTCTGGTCCGGGATACGGATCGGCCATGCCGACATCGCCGTCGCCTGCGCCCTCAGATTCACCGGCGAGGCCCATGCCGGCGTGTTCGACGATTTGCGTCATCCGGCACTCGCGGCGCACGCCTCGCGTTGCGAGGCGCTGCCGGTGTTCAAGGAAATTGTACAGCCGCTGGCCCCGCCGAGCGGCTAAAGGCGAGCGACGGTGGTAACTCTCGCTCTCGCGTTCTTCACGGGGCGAGGTGAACGGACTGGCTGATTTGCCCGACGGGCACCTCGCGCAAATTCATGTCCACCCTCTCTCGCAAAAATATTTCGCTTTGAGCCTTGGTAGAAACAGCAATAGGGAAAGCACGTCCCGCCTCACTAGGAGGGGCGTATCGCGATCGTCACGAACGTTGATGCGGGATGCGGTGGACGCGGGCGGCGCGGCTGACGAGCGCGCTGATCTCGCGGACGGCGAAGTCGTGTGGTCCTGACGCCCCGACGCTGGCGTCAAGTTCTTGAGAAGCAAGCTTCTGAGGAGTGACGGTGGCAACAAAGCCCGGTCACCGAGGAGAGCGCAGAGGAAACCGTTAAAACCATTCGCGTGCGGGAATGCCGGGTTGTTCCGGTGAACCTGTGGTGACTTCGCTCGTGTGCTTTTTTATTTTGCACGCGAGGCCGCGGGTGCGGCGGGCACCCGGCATTCCCCGCGCCCTCTGTTGCCGGAGCGGCGTGAGATTTGTCGCACAGCTCGGGCGGATTCGCGCCGCGAGGATGTGGAGGCGTGGCTGTTTGAAAGTTGAAACCGGCTCCGTCGTCCCGGGCAAGCGAAGCGCGACCCGGGACCCATAACCACCGATGTGCATTGTAGCGACGGCTGGGGCCTCAGCTTTGAACGAAGCGTGCAGCTTTGGTTATGGGTCCCCGCTTTCGCGGGGACGACCAAGAGCGGAGTTCACCCCGCCCGCGCCGCCTTCTTGCGGTAGGCCAGATGCACCGCGCAATTGCAGCCCGGGGGGTGCGACAGCATTTCCTTGCTTTCGACGTCGTTGGCGGGCGTGGCCGAAGAGGGTAGCTGGGTCGGCATCGCCTCTTTCACGCGGCGATCCTGCGCCGATTGGTCCCGCGCGGGGATGTAGTTCAGGACCGGCGCCAGCCAGCGTTCGGCTTCTGCCACGCTCCAGCCCTTGCGCACGGCGTAATCTTCCACCTGGTCGTGCTCGATCTTGCCGACGCCGAAATAGAAGCTTTCGGCATGGCTGAAATAGAGTCCGGAAACCGACGAGCCCGGCCACATCGCAAAGCTCTCCGTTAACTTCACGCCGCAGCTCCTCTCGGCATCGAGCAGCGCAAACAACGTCGCCTTCTCGGTGTGATCGGGCTGCGCGGGATAGCCGGGCGCGGGGCGGATGCCCTGATATTGCTCGAGAATAAGCTGCTCCGGGGTCAACTGCTCGTCCGGCGCATAATTCCAAAATTCCCGGCGCACGCGGGCATGCAGGCGTTCGGCGAATGCTTCCGCGAGACGGTCGGCGAGCGCCTTGCACAGGATCGAGGAGTAATCGTCGTTGGCGTTCTTGAATCTCTCGGCGACCACATCCTCGCCGATCCCCGCGGTGACCACGAAGGCGCCGATATAGTCGGGTACGCCCGAGGAGACTGGTGCGATGAAATCGGACAGCGCCGCGTTGAAACGGCCCTCGCGTTTTTCGAGCTGCTGGCGCAGCGTGTGAAAGGTCGCGATCTCTTTGCCGCGCGCCTCATCCGCGTAGACGACGACATCGTCGCCCTTGGTGTTGGCCGGCCAGAAGCCGATCGTCGCCTGCGCCTTGAACCATTTCTCCGAAATGATGCGATCGAGCATCTTGCGCGCATCGTCATAGAGCGAACGCGCGACGTCGCCGACCTTGGGGTCGTCGAGAATGGCGGGAAAACGCCCGGTCAACTCCCAGGTCTGGAAGAACGGCGTCCAGTCGATATATTGCGCCAACTCCGCGAGGTCGTAATCGTGGAATGTCTTGATGCCGAGAAACGCCGGCTTCTTCGGCGGTGCCTTGCCAAAATCGATTCTAACCGCGTTGGCCCGCGCATCGGCAAGCCTCAAGCGCTTCTTGTCGGCTTGGGCTCTGAAATGTGCCGCGGAAATCCTGGCGTATTCGGCGCGTATCTCGGCGGCGTAAGCCTCGCGCTTGTCGGGAGAAAGCAAGGAAGAGGCGACGCCAACCGCGCGGCTTGCGTCATTGACGTGCACCACCGGACCAGCCCGGTAGTTCGGGTCGATCTTCACCGCCGTATGAACCCGGCTCGTGGTGGCGCCGCCGATCAACAGCGGCACGTCGAGCCCTTCGCGCTCCAGTTCGCCGGCGAGAAACTCATCTCGTCAAGGGAAGGCGTGATCAGGCCGGAGAGGCCGATGATGTCGGCACCTTCGCGCTTGGCGGTCTCGATGATCTTGGCGGCAGGCACCATGACGCCGAGGTCGATCACCTCGAAATTGTTACATTGCAACACGATGCCGACGATGTTCTTGCCGATGTCGTGGACGTCGCCCTTGACGGTGGCAAGCACGATCTTGCCGGCAGAGTTGCGGCCATCGCCGGCGATGCCGTTGGCGAGATTGCGCGCCTTCTCTTCCTCCATGAAGGGCATGAGGTAGGCGACCGCCTGTTTCATCACGCGGGCGGATTTCACGACCTGCGGCAGGAACATCTTTCCGTCGCCGAAAAGGTCGCCGACGATGTTCATGCCGGCCATCAGCGGCCCCTCGATCACGTCGAGCGGGCGCGTGGAAAGCTTGCGGGCGTCCTCGGTGTCGGCGTCGATATATTCGGTGATGCCGTGCACGAGCGCGTGGGAAAGCCGCTTGTCGACCGGCCATTCGCGCCAGGCGAGGTCCTGCTCTTGGGTCTTCTTCTCCTTGCCGCGGAATTTTTCGGCAAGCGCGAGAAGGCGCTCGGAGGCGCTGGCGTCGCGGTTGAGGATGACGTCCTCGCAGGTCTGCCGCAGCTCGGGGTCGATGTCGTCATAGACGATCATCTGCCCGGCATTGACGATCCCTAAGTCCATGCCGGCCTTGATGGCGTGATAGAGGAACACCGAATGCATGGCCTCGCGCACCGGCTCGTTGCCGCGGAACGAGAACGACAGGTTGGAGACGCCGCCGGAAATATGCGCATGGGGCAGGTTTTGGCGGATCCAGCGAGCCGCCTCGATGAAGTCGACGCCGTAATTGTTGTGCTCCTCGAGCCCGGTGGCGATCGCGAAAATATTGGGGTCGAAGATGATGTCTTCGGGGGGGAAGTCGAGCCGGTTGACGAGGATGTCGTAGGCGCGCTTGCAAATCTCGGTCTTGCGCGCGAACGTGTCGGCCTGTCCCGCCTCGTCGAACGCCATCACCACCACGGCGGCGCCGTGCCGCTTGGCGATTTTTGCCTCGTGGATGAATTTCTCCTCGCCTTCCTTCATCGAGATCGAATTCACGACCGGCTTGCCCTGGACGCATTTCAGGCCGGCTTCGATCACGTTGAATTTCGAGGAATTGACCATCACCGGGACGCGGGCGATATCGGGCTCGGCGGCGACGAGGTGGAGGAAGGTCACCATCGCTTTCTCGGAATCCAGCAATCCCTCGTCCATGTTGACGTCGATGATCTGCGCGCCGTTCTCGACCTGGTCGCGCGCCACTTGCAGCGCCGAAGTGTAATCGCCCGCGGTGATCAGCTTGCGGAATTTCGCCGAACCCGTGACGTTGGTGCGCTCACCGATGTTGACGAAGGGGATCGCCGAGGTCAGTTCGAACGGCTCCAGGCCGGAAAGCCGCAGGCGCGGCTCGATCACGGGAATGGCGCGCGGTCTGTGCGGTGCGACGGCTGCGGCAATCGCGGCGATATGGTCCGGCGTTGTGCCGCAGCAGCCGCCGACGATATTGACGAGGCCGGCTGCGGCAAACTCGCCGATCAGGCGCGCCATATATTCCGGGCTCTCGTCATACTGGCCGAATTCGTTGGGCAGGCCCGCGTTCGGGATACGCACAAACCAGCGTGTCGGCGACGCGGCCGATATCGGCGATATGCGCGCGAAGATCTTCCGCGCCGAGCGCGCAGTTGAAGCCGATGGTGATCGGCCGGGCGTGACGCACCGAGTTCCAGAACGCCTCGGGGAGTTGGCCGGAGAGCAACCGCCCGGATTTGTCGGTGATGGTGCCGGAGATCATTACGGGCACGTCGATGCCGCGTTCTTCGGTGATTTCTGCAATCGCGTACAGCGCGGCCTTGGCATTGAGCGTATCGAAGATGGTTTCGACCAGCAGCAGATCGGCCCCGCCGTCGATCAGGCCCTTGATCTGCTCGCCATAGGCGGCGCGCAGATCGTCGAAGGTCACGGCGCGGTAGCCGGGGTTGGATACATCCGGCGAGATCGAAGCGGTGCGGTTGGTCGGGCCGATGGCGCCGGCGACAAAGCGCGGCTTGCCGTCTTCCGTGCTCACGCGCTCGGCGGCGGCGCGGGCAAGTTTCGCGCCCTCGCGATTGAGCTCATAGGCGAGGTCCGACATCTCGTAATCGGCCTGCGCGATCGAAGTCGAGGAAAACGTGTTGGTGGCTACGATGTCGGCGCCTGCGCGCAAATAAGCGGCGTGGATATCCTCGATCGCCTCTGGCTGGGTGAGGATCAAGAGATCGTTGTTGCCCCTGACGTCGCGGCTGAAATTCGCAAAACGCGCGCCCCGAAACGCCACCTCGTCATAGTCGAGGCCCTGGATCATGGTGCCCATGGCGCCGTCGAGCACGAGAATTCGCTCGCGGGCCGCGGCGAGCAAAGCGGTTCGCTTGGGAGAGGCGGGCACGGTCATCGTTCAGGCGGCCTTCTGTGCGCCGGTGGGGCGGATGCCGAGCAAATGGCAGATCGCGAACACGAGGTCCGCGCGATTCATGGTGTAGAAATGAAAGGTGTCGACGCCGTGCTTGGCAAGCTTCTGCACCTGGCCGGCCGCCACCGTCGCCGCCACCAGCTTTCGGGTCTCGGCGTCATCGTCGAGGCCGTCGAATTTCTCGGCGAGCCAGTCCGGCACCGTGGTGCCGGCGCGGGTCACGAAGCTTCGCGCCTGCTTGAAATTGTGCATCGGCATGATGCCCGGCACGATAGGAATGAAGATGCCGCGCGCGCGGACCTTGTCGAGATAGCGGAAATAGAGGTCGTTATCGAAGAAGACTTGCGTGATCGCCCGCGAGGCGCCGGCATCGACCTTGGCCTTCAGGACGTCGATGTCGGCGTCGAAGTCGCGGCTTTCGGGATGTTTCTCCGGGTAGGCCGACACCGAGACTTCGATATCGGGATAGCGCTGCTTGATGCTCGCCACGAGTTCGGGCGAGGTCTGGTAGCCGTCCGGATGGGTGGAGTAGGGCGTGCCGATGCCGCCGGGCGGGTCGCCACGAAGGGCGACGATGTGGCGGACGCCGATGTCGTGATAGCGGCCAACGATGTCGTCGATCTCGCCACGCGCCGCCCCCACGCAGGTCAAATGCGCCGCGGGCAGGAGCGTGGTCTCGCCGAGGATGCGGGCGATGGTGGCATGGGTGCGCTCGCGGGTCGATCCGCCGGCGCCGTAGGTTACCGATACGAAACTCGGCGCCAGCGGGGCGAGGCGGTTGATGGTGTCCCACAGGCTCCGTTCCATCTCCTCGGTTTTCGGCGGGAAGAACTCAAAGGAGATCGCCGGATGCTTCAACGCGCGCTGCCCATCCGCTACAGGGGGCGTAACCTCGGTCATCAACTCTCAAACTCCGCAAGCGGTGGACGGCATCGGGCCGGCTCTGGACGGCTTAAAGTAGGGGAAGGGGAAGGAAAGAAACAGCCCATCATCTATGGGAAATTGCCCAATTTTTCCATAAGCAATCTCGAAATTTCGTCAGTTTATCAACAAGTGGGCAGTTTTTGGTTGTCCCAAATCTTCAACAAGCGACTATTTATCATGATTAAAATTCGAAAACGACCAGAACGATTGGTGGTGGGCAAAATGACAATATTAAGAAATTGGCTCAATTCTGCCCAAAGCCAAGGGAGGCACATTTGCCGCGATTCGCCCTCGCGGGCCTGATCTGCGTGGCCGGGGCCTTTGTCGCCTCGACCTGCCGCACTAGCTTAGCGCCATGATCCCGCTTTCCGTCCTCGACCTCTCCGTCGTCACCACCGGCACCAAGCCCGCCGCGGCGCTGCGCAACAGCATCGATCTGGCGCGGCATGTCGATACGCTGGGCTATGTCCGCTATTGGCTCGCCGAACATCATAACCTCGCCTCCGTGGCGAGCCCCGCGCCGGATTTGATGATCGGACAGATCGCAGCCGTGACCAAGAGCATCCGGGTCGGCTCCGGCGGCGTGATGCTGCCGAACCATGCCCCGCTGGTCGTCGCCGAGCGCTTCAAGATGCTCGAAGCGTTGTTTCCCGGCCGGATCGATCTCGGCCTCGGTCGCGCGCCGGGCACCGATGGCGCTACCGCGCACGCGCTGCGCAGCCGGCTCGACCGCCGCGAGGGCGATGATTTTCTCGAGCGGCTGCATGAGTTGACCTTGTGGGAGACCCGCGATTTCCCGCCCGGCCATCCCTACAACAATGTCGTGGCGATGCCGGACGACACACCGCTGCCGCCGATCTGGCTGCTCGGCTCCAGCGATTACAGTTCGGAGCTCGCGGCGCAGGTCGGCATGGGATTCGCGTTCGCGCATCATTTTGCGACCTATGATGCGATCGCGGCGATGACGAATTACCGCGCCCATTTCAAGCCCTCGGGCTGGCGCTCGACGCCGCACGGCATTCTCGCAGTCGCCGTGGTTGCAGCCGAAACCGACGCGGAGGCCGAGCGGCTGGCGTCCTCGATGGACCTCAACCGGTTGCGGCGGGATCGCGGTCAATATCTGCCGCTGCCCAGCGTCGAGGAGGCGCTCGCCTATCCCTATACCGAAAGCGAACGCGCCTCGATCGCGCGCAACCGTTCGCGACTGTTTGTCGGCAGTCCTGCGAGCCTAATGCAAAAGCTTGAGCCGATGGTCACGGCAAGCAAAGCCGACGAACTCATGGTCATCACGGCGGTCTATGACCACGAGACGCGCAAGCGTTCCTACAGCCTGCTCGCCGACGCGTTCGGATTGGCCAAGCGGGCGGCGGCATGATCAGGCCGCAGTCACTCCTGCTTCTCGCTGAAGGTCGCCCGGAACGGGTGGGCAGGATAGACGCCGACGATGCGAAACTCGCGGGAGAAGAACTTCAGTTCCTCAAGCGCAAAGGCAAGGCCCCGGTCGTCGGGATGGCCGTCGACGTCGGCGAAGAATTGCGTCGCGAAGAAATTGCCGTCGACCATGTAGCTTTCGAGCTTGGTCATGTTGACGCCGTTGGTCGCAAACCCGCCCAGCGCCTTGTAGAGCGCTGCGGGAAGGTTGCGCACCCGAAATACAAAAGTGGTGACCAGTGGCCCCGAACCCTGCTTGGCCCAGTCCGCCTCGCGCGCCAGCACCACGAAGCGCGTGGTGTTGTGGGCCTCGTCTTCGACGTCCTCGGCAAGGATGCCGAGGCCGTAAATATCGGCCGCGAGTCTTGAGGCGATCGCCGCACAGCTCTTGTCGCCGCGCTCGGCCACGATGCGCGCGCTGCCCGCGGTATCTCCCGACACGATCGGCTTGATGCCGAGTTTGCGGATGATGCGGCGGCATTGCCCGAGCGCGTGGACGTGGCTCTCGACCGTCTTGATATCGTTCATCTTGGCGCCGCGCGGCGCCATCAGCTGGTGATGGATCGGCAGGAACCATTCGCCGACGATGAAGAGACCGGACTGCGGCAAGAGATGATGGATATCGGCGACCCGGCCGGCGACCGAATTTTCGATCGGGATCATGCCGAGGTCGGCTTCGCCCGAGGCAATCGCGGCGAGCGCGTCCTCGAAGGTTGGGCAGGGCACGGCCTCCGCGTCGGGATAGGCCTCGGCAATGGCGATGTGGGAGTTCGCGCCCGGCTCGCCCTGAAACGCGATTTTCGTGATCTTGGTCGTTGTTTTGGTCATGGCGCCTTGTATCAGCCGCTCACGTTTTGGAAAGTATGCGGCGGGCAGTTTCGAGGTCGGCGGGGGTGTCTACCCCGCGTGGGACGGTACCGACGATCATGACGTCGATCCGCATGCCGGCCTCCAGCGCGCGGAGTTGTTCGAGCTTCTCCTGCTGCTCCAATGCCGAGGGGGCGAGGCCGACAAAACGCTCCAGCGCGGGCCGGCGGTAGGCATAAAGGCCGATGTGGTGGTAGCGCGGCCCCTCGCCGTGAGGCGCGGTAGCGCGGGTGAAATAGAGGGCGCGCAGCCGCCTTGGGCCTATCGGGGAGCCGATGGCCTTCACCACGTTGGGGTTCAAGGCCTCTTCTTGGGTGTGGATTTCCGCGGCCAGCGTTGCGATATCGACCACGGGGTCGGCAAGCGGCGCCAGCACGTCGCGAATGTTGTCAGGGCTGATGGTGGGAAAATCGCCCTGCAGATTGATAATGGTCTCGATGCGGCCGCCAGGGTCGAGCTTGCCCAGTGCCTCGTAGATCCGGTCCGATCCCGTCAGATGATCGGCGCGGGTCATGACGGCCTCGCCCCCATGCGCGGTCACCGCGGCGGCGATCTCCGGCGTATCGGTGGCGACCGCCACCCGACCAATTCCAGCAGCTTCCGCCCTGCGCAGCACGTGGACAATCATGGGCAGGCCGCCAATGTCCAACAGCGGCTTGCCCGGCAGGCGAGCGGCGGCCATGCGGGCGGGAATCAGCACCAAAATACGGGAGTTGGTCATCAGGGTGGGGTCTGGACCCGGTCGATAAGAAGCCGGAAATTATGGGGATTGGGCAAAAGCGAAGGCATTTATACGGGTTGCCAGAGCACGGGCAAACCGATATCTGAACGTGGCTCGGGGTGCGGTGCCAAAGCCTGATTCCTGACGCTCATCCGCGGCCGCTTCTCTCCGGCCTTAAGTCGATATTTCCGGCCTGGAGCCTGATCGAAAATGGACTCCTTCGAACTCAACAAGATTATCGGTGCCATTCTGGGCACCTGCCTCGTTCTGCTGGTGACGAGCTTCACCGCCGGCGCGCTGTTCGCTCCCGAGATGCCGAAAAAGCCGGGGTTCGAGATCGCGGTGAAGGAAGAGGCAGGCGGCGGCCATGGGCCCGCCGCGCCGGCTCCGTCCGAGCCGATCGAGAAGCTGCTGCAGACGGCTGCGGTCGACAAGGGCGCCGCAGCGGCCAAGAAATGCGCCGCTTGCCACGATTTCACCAAGGGTGGCCCCAATAAGGTCGGCCCAGACCTTTACGGCGTTGTCGGCCGCGAGCGCGCCAGCGAGCCCGGCTTCAACTATTCCGCCGCCATGAAGGCCAAGACCGGCAAGTGGACCTATGACGACTTGAACCAGTTCATCGCCAATCCCAAAGGCTTCGTGCCGAACACCGCGATGGGCTTTGCCGGTATCCCGAAGGATACCGAGCGCGCCGACGTGATCGCATATCTGCGATCGCTTTCGGATAATCCCCTTCCGCTGCCGACGGCAGCGAAGTAGCGCCCCTGTCTTCAAACGGAATTCTCGCTTCATACGGCCGGGCTCTTGCCCGGCCGTTTTGCGTTCCGCCACAACCCAACCCGGTTTCCCCCGCCCGGGGGTCCCATTGCTGTTCGCGCTTTCGTTACCGGGACTTTTCGCCGCATAACCGGTGCTATCATGAGCAAAAAGCAACTTAATCGGCCGACACCATGCCTTATAGTGCGTCCTCAATAATGCGAGACAGCGACAGGAATCCTCACTTGACACTCAACCGACGACATCTTTTGCAGGGCGGCGCCCTGGCCGCGATCACCCCGGCTCTTGGCCCCTTGACGGGCCTACCGGCAGTCGGCCCCGCGCATGCACAGACTTCCGCGGGTGAGCCCGTCTGGCGGCACGCGCTTTCGCTGTTTGGCGACGTCAAATATCCGGCCGACTTCAAGCGTTTCGACTACGTCAATGCCGACGCGCCCAAGGGCGGTGTCGCCCGCACGATATCGCTCGGCACCTTCGACAATTTCAATATCGCGGTCGCGGGCGTCAAAGGCTCGATCGCGCCGGCGGCCACGCTGATCTACGAAACGCTGATGGCGCGGTCACATGACGAGGTCGCCACCGAATATGGCCTGCTGGCCGAGGCGGCAACCCATCCCGACGATTTTGCCTGGGTGACCTATCGGTTGCGCAAGGAGGCCCGCTGGCACGACGGCAAGCCGGTGACGCCTGAGGACGTGATTTTCTCGATCGAGGTGCTGAAGAAATACAGCCCGATGTATGCTTCGTATTATCGTCACGTCGAGAAAGTCGAAAAGACCGGCGAACGCGATATCAGATTCACCTTCGATGCGTCCGGCAATCGCGAGATGCCGACGATCATCGGTGAATTGCTGGTGCTCCCGAAACATTACTGGGAGGGCAGCGACAGTGGAGGCCGCAAGCGCGACATCTCTGCGACCACGCTCGAGCCACCGCTCGGTTCCGGTCCTTACCGCATCAAGGATTTTGTCGCCGGCCGATCGGTCAGGCTGGAGCGGGTAAAGGACTATTGGGGTGTGAACAGCCCGACCCAGGTGGGGCAGAACAATTTCGATGAATTGCGTTTCGAGTTCTTCCGCGACAATCTGGTCGCGCTGGAAGCGTTCAAGGCCGATCAGGCGGACTGGATCGCCGAGAATTCCGCCAAGCAATGGGCAACGGCCTACGACTTTCCGGCGCTCAGCGAAAAGCGCGTGATCAAGGAAGAGTTTCCTATCAATGATTCCGGCCGGATGCAGGGCTTTGTTCTCAATCTGCGCCGCGAACAATTCAAGGACGCGCGCCTGCGCCGCGCCTTCAATTTCGCCTACGATTTCGAGGAGATGAACAAGCAGCTGTTCTACGGACAGTACACGCGCATCAACAGCTACTTCCATGGAACCGAGCTTGCTTGCTCCGGTCTGCCACAAGGGTTGGAACTGGCGGTACTCGAGACGGTGCGTGACAAGGTGCCGGTCGAAGTCTTCACTACGCCCTATCAGAATCCGGTTGGCGGCAATCCCGAAGCGGTGCGTGCCAATCTGCGCGAGAGCGCGAGATTGCTCAAGGAGGCAGGCTACGAGATAAAGGATCGCAAGCTGGTGGATGCGGCGGGAAAGCCCGTTACCGTCGAGATCCTGGTTCAGGACCCTTCGGCCGAACGGATCGTGCTGTTCTACAAGCCGTCGCTGGAACGCATTGGTGTGACGACCTCGATCCGGATTGTCGACGATGCACAATATCAAAACCGGCTGCGCAACTTCGACTACGACATGATCATTGATCAATGGGGCGAATCCCTCTCGCCCGGAAATGAGCAGCGGGAATATTGGGGATCGCAGGCCGCCGACGTGCCTGGCTCGCGGAATGCAATCGGCATCAAGAACCCGGCGGTCGACTCGCTGATCGACAGGGTCATCTTCGCCAAGGACCGCCCGGAGCTCGTGGCCGCGACCCGGGCGCTCGATCGCGTGCTGCTATGGAATTTCTACGTCGTGCCGCAATTCACCTATGGCTTTTCGCGCTATGCGCGCTGGGACCGCTTCAGCCACGCCGACCTGCCGAAATACGGGCGTTCCGGCCTGCCATCCCTGTGGTGGTTCGACGCCGACAAGGCCGCCAGGATCGGCAAAAGGTCTTGATGGATTTTCCCCGCATGGCGCAACTATCCCGCCGGCACGTGCTCGGTCTTGGCGCTGGCGCCTTGGGCGCGTGCTGGCTGCGGCCGGCGATGTCAGCGGACGCCGGAATCGAGGCCCACGGGATTTCGGTATTCGGCGATCTGAAGTACCGAGCTGACTTTCATCATTTCGAATACGTCAACGTCAACGCGCCGAAGGGCGGGATGTTTTCGCTCGTGCCGTCGGTTCGCGCCTACAATCAGTCCTATCAGACCTTCAATTCCTTCAACGCCTATATCCTCAAGGGCGAAGGCGCGCAGGGCATGGACATGACGTTCGCGTCCCTGATGGTGCGCGCCGGCGACGAACCCGACGCGATGTACGGCCTGGTCGCAAAATCCGTGCGGATTTCGCCTGACAAGTTGACGTATCGCTTCACGCTTCGGCCGGAAGCACGGTTCCACGACGGCTCAAGACTGACTGCGCATGACGCGGCGTTCTCCCTGACCGCTCTCAAGACAAAAGGTCATCCCCTGATCCTGCAGCAGATGCGCGACATGGTGACGGCGGAAGCGGAAGACGATGCGACGCTCGTCGTCAGCTTCGCCGAAAAGCGCGCGCGCGACGTGCCGCTCTATGTCGCGGGTCTGCCGATTTTCTCAAGGGCCTACTACGCGACGCGGCCGTTCGACGAATCGACGCTCGATATTCCCTTGGGTTGCGGGCCCTACAAGGTCGGGAAATTCGAGGTCAACCGCTACATCGAATTCGAGCGGGTCAAGGATTGGTGGGGCGCGGACCTCCCGGTCGCCCGCGGCAGCTATAATTTCGATGTCGTGCGCTACGAATTCTATCGCGACCGCGACGTCGCGTTTCAGGGGTTCACCGCAAGGAACTATCTGTACCGCGAGGAATTCACCTCTCGGGTCTGGGCGACGCGCTATGATTTTCCAGCCCTAAATGACGGCCGCGTCAAGCGCGAGACGTTGCCTGACGATACGCCGTCCGGCGCGCAGGGCTGGTTCATCAACACTCGTCGCGAGAAATTCAAGGACCCGCGTGTGCGTGAGGCGCTGATCCAGGCGTTCGATTTCGAATGGACCAACAAGACCATCATGTATGGCGCCTATGCCCGCACCCATTCCCCGTTCCAGAATTCGGACATGATGGTGAGCGGTCCGCCGTCGCCGGAAGAGCTCAAGCTGCTTGAGCCGTTTCGCGGCAAGGTGCCCGACGAGGTGTTCGGTCCGCCGTTCGTGCCGCCGGTGTCGGATGGCTCGGGTCAGGACCGCTCGCTGCTACGCAAGGCATCGCAATTGCTGCAGGAGGCCGGCCTCGCGATCAAGGACGGCAAGCGTCTGTTGCCGAATGGCGATGTCTTCAGGATCGAATTTCTGGCAGATGAGCCCAGCCTGCAGCCGCATCACGCGCCCTACATCAAGAATCTCGGCACCATCGGCATCGAGGCCAGCTTGCGGCTGGTCGATCCCGTGCAATACCGCGCCCGCGTCGAGGACTTCGATTTCGACATGACGATCGAGCGCTTCTCCATGTCGGCAACGCCGGGCGACGGCATGCGGCCGTTCTTTACGTCGCAGGCGGCCGCGACCAAGGGATCGTACAATCTGGCCGGTATCGCTGACCCCGTCATCGACACGCTGATTGAAAAGATTCTCGCCGCCGACAACCGTGCCGATTTGACGGTTGCCTGCCGCGCCTTCGATCGGGTCTTTCGCGCCGGTCGCTACTGGGTTCCGCAGTGGTACGCCAACACGCATCGGTTGGCTTATTGGGATCTGTTCGGACACCCGGAAAAGCCACCACGCTACGCGCAGGGCGTCGGCGCGCCGGAACATCTGGTGGACCGATCCGGTCAAGGCGGCCAAGGCCGAGCAGGCGAAATAGTCATGACCGCATACATCGCGCGCCGCATTCTCTTGATGTTCCCGACCTTGCTGGGAATCCTGTTCGTATCCTTTGTCGTGGTGCAGTTCGCGCCGGGCGGACCGGTTGAGCGGGTGATCGCGCAGCTCTCCGGCGCCGACACCGGGGGCATATCGCGGATTTCGGGTTCGTCGGGCGGCGATTTTGGCGCCCGCAGCCAGGTCGGTGCCTCATCCGATGCGGTCAATTCGAAATACCGCGGCGCGCAGGGACTCGATCCCGATTTCGTCAAGAGCCTGGAAAAGCAATTCGGCTTCGACAAGCCGGCGCCGGAACGCTTTCTCCTGATGCTGTGGAATTTCGCGCGGTTCGATTTCGGCAAGAGCTATTTCCGCGATGTCAGTGTGCTGCAACTGATCAAGGAGAAACTGCCGGTTTCGATGTCGCTCGGAATCTGGATGACGCTCCTGACCTATCTGATTTCCATACCGCTCGGCATCCGCAAGGCGGTGATGGACGGTTCGAAGTTCGACACCTGGACCTCGGCGGTGATCATCATCGGCTTTGCGATCCCGGGCTTTTTGTTCGCGATCCTCCTGATCATCCTGTTCGCCGGTGGCTCCTTCTTCAACATTTTCCCGCTCCGCGGGCTGACCTCGGATGGCTGGGCGCAATTTCCCTGGTACTGGAAGATCATCGACTATTTCTGGCACATCACTCTGCCGCTGATTTCGATGGCGCTCGGCGCCTTCGCCACCATGACGCTGCTCACCAAGAATTCGTTCCTCGACGAAATCCGCAAGCAATATGTGATGACCGCGCGCGCCAAGGGGTGCAGCGAGGGCCAGGTGCTCTACAATCACATTTTCCGCAATGCGATGCTGATCGTGATCGCGGGGTTTCCCGGCGCGTTCATCCACGCTTTCTTCTCGGGCTCGCTTTTGATCGAGACCATCTTCTCGCTCGATGGGCTCGGCCTGCTCGGTTTCGAGAGCGTGCTGAACCGCGATTATCCGGTGGTGTTCGGAACGTTGTTCATTTTTTCGCTGGTTGGTCTGGTCGTCAATCTAGTCTCCGATCTTGCTTACATGTGGGTTGACCCGCGGATCGACTTCGAGGCGCGGGAGGTCTGATGACGATCACCAGCACCGCCGAGCTGAAGTTCCTACAGCGCTTGCTGCAAAGTTCTCTCAGGAACTTCAGTTCGCCAAGCGGCGCTGGAATCGTGGATTTGGCGGTGTCCTTTGCTTTCCGAAGTTCGTACGGGTGGGTGCGGCAATGACCTACGAACTTCGGAAAGAGGACACCGCCCCTCCGCCAGTCGAGACCACCGCGCAGTCGCCGATCGGCGCAGCGGTTCCCGCTACGCGTCATCGGTTCAGTCTTTCGCCGCTCAACCGCCGGCGCTGGCAGAATTTCAAATCGAACCGCAGAGGTTATTGGTCGCTGTGGATTTTTCTGATCCTGTTCTTTGTATCGCTGTTCGCCGAGTTGATCGCCAATGATCGTCCGTTCCTGATCAGGTTCGACGGGCATCTGTACTGGCCGGCCTTCGTCAGCTATTCGGAGACCACTTTCGGCGGCGACTTCGAGACCGCGGCCGACTATCGCGATCCTTATTTGCAAAAGCTGATCGCGGCGAAGGGCGGCACCATCGTCTGGCCGCTGATCCGCTATTCCTACGATACGCACAATCTCGACCTGCCGACGCCCGCGCCATCGAAACCAACCTGGATGCTGACGGAGGCGGAGTGCAGGGAAGTGGTGGTGAGAAAGCATCTCGATAGCTGTCGAGACCTCGAATACAACTGGCTCGGCACCGACGATCAGGGCCGCGACGTGGTCGCGCGCCTGATCTACGGCTTTCGTATCTCGGTGCTGTTCGGCCTCAGTCTGACCATCATCTCCTCGCTCATCGGCGTCGCCGCTGGCGGCGTGCAGGGCTATTTCGGCGGCTGGATCGACCTCGGCTTCCAGCGTTTTATCGAGGTCTGGAGCGCCATTCCCGCGCTCTATCTTCTGTTGATCCTGTCCTCGGTGCTGGTGCCCGGCTTCTTTGTCCTGCTCGGCATCCTGCTGTTGTTCTCATGGGTATCGCTGGTCGGCCTGGTGCGGGCTGAATTCCTGCGCGGGCGCAATTTCGAGTACATTCAGGCTGCGCGCGCGCTCGGCGTCTCCAACGCGGTGATCATGTTCCGGCATCTCTTGCCGAACGCCATGGTGGCGACCATGACGTTCCTGCCTTTCATCGTCTCGTCTTCGGTGATGACGCTGACCGCGCTCGATTTCCTTGGCTTCGGCCTGCCGCCGGGGTCGCCATCGCTCGGTGAATTGTTGTCGCAGGGCAAGGCCAACGTTCAGGCGCCGTGGCTCGGCTTCACCGGTTTCTTTGCGGTCGCGATCATGCTGTCGTTATTGATTTTCATTGGCGAAGCCGTGCGCGATGCGTTCGATCCGCGCAAGACGTTCAGATAGGACGCCAGCTATGGACGCCGTCAACCAGCCACTGCTCGACATCAGAGATTTGTCGGTGGCATTTCATCAGCCGAGCGGCACCTCGATCGCCGTCGACCACGTTTCGTTTTCGATCCGGCGCGGCCAGTGCGTGGCGCTGGTCGGAGAATCCGGTTCCGGGAAATCCGTCAGCGCATTGTCGGTTCTCAAGCTTTTGCCGTATCCGACCGCCTCGCATCCCTCCGGCAGCATTCTGTTCAAGGGCCGGGAACTGCTGACGCTGTCGGAGCGCGAGATGCGCGGCATTCGCGGCAACGACATTTCGATCATCTTCCAGGAGCCGATGACATCGCTCAATCCGTTGCACACGATCGAGTCCCAGATCGGCGAAATCCTGCAGCTTCACAGCGGCGCCAGTGGGGAGATGATACGGGCGCGCACGCTTGAACTGCTGACGCAGGTCGGCATCCCCGATCCCCAAACCCGGCTCGCGAGCTATCCGCATCAATTGTCCGGCGGCCAGCGCCAGCGCGTCATGATTGCGATGGCGCTCGCCAATGAGCCCGACCTGTTGATCGCCGACGAGCCGACCACGGCGCTTGACGTTACGGTGCAGGCGCAAATCCTTAGCCTGCTCGCCGATATTCGCAAGCGGCTCGGCATGAGCCTGTTGTTCATCACCCACGATCTCGGCATCGTACGCCGCATCGCGGATGTGGTCTGCGTCATGAACGGCGGCAAGATCGTCGAGCAGGGACCGGTGGAACAGGTCTTCACCGCGCCGCAACACCCTTACACGCGCGCGCTGCTCGCCGCCGAGCCGAAGCCAGATCCGGCGCCGCCGCGGCCCGACTCTCCCGTCGTGATATCGGCGAGCGATCTGAAGGTCTGGTTTCCGATCAAGCGTGGATTCTTGCGTTCGACCGTTGGCTACATCAAGGCGGTCGATGGTGTCAGCCTCGCGGTGCGCAAGGGCGAGACGCTTGGCGTGGTCGGCGAGTCCGGTTCGGGCAAGACCACGCTTGGTCTGGCGCTGTTGCGGCTGATTTCGTCCGATGGCCCCATCGTTTTCCTGGGCAAGCCGATCCAGGGGTTACGTTTCAAGGCGATGCGTCCGTTCCGCCGCGACATGCAGATCGTGTTTCAGGATCCGTTCGGATCTTTGAGCCCGCGCATGTCGGTCGGCGACATCGTAGCGGAAGGCCTCAGCGTGCACCAGAAATCGCTCTCCGAGGCCGAGCGAGAGGCGCGCGTGATCAGGGCGCTGCGCGATGTCGGCATGGACCCGGCGACGCGATTCCGCTACCCGCATGAATTCTCCGGCGGCCAGCGCCAGCGCATCAGTATTGCGCGGGCCGCCGTGCTGGAGCCGAACTTCGTAGTCCTGGATGAGCCGACCAGCGCGCTCGACATGCTGTTCCAGGCGCAGATGGTCGATCTGTTACGCGAATTGCAGCGCAAGCGCGACCTGACCTACATGTTCATCTCGCACGATTTGCGCGTGGTGGCCTCGCTCGCAAGCCATTTGATCGTGATGCGCCAGGGCAAGGTGGTGGAGGAGGGGCCGGCTTTGGATTTGTTCAAGAACCCGAAGACCGATTACACCCGCGCGCTGTTTGCCGCCGCGTTCCGGCTGGAAACAGCAAACGGCGGGGTCGTCGCGGAATAGCGCGCCACAGCCTTTTCGGACGAAGCCGAATTCGCTTTAGCTCAACCGCTTGATCGCGGTGATGTCGCTGCCCGCGGCCTTGATGCGCGTGATCGCTTCGCTGGTATTTTCGATCACGGTTGCCATGTGATGGGCATTGGCGTGGACGATCGTATCGGCGTCGCGCACGATCGCCACATGTCCTTTCCAGAAAATCAGGTCACCGCGCCTGAGTTTCCTCGCCTCGCGCGGGTCTAGCGCTCTGCCGAGCCCGTCTTGCTGCATGTCGCTGTCGCGCGGGCAGCCGGTGCCCGCGGCGTTGAGCGACACTTGCACCAGGCCTGAACAATCGACGCCGAGGCTGCTTTTCCCGCCCCACAGATAGGGGGTGCCCGTGAATTGTTCGGCGATCGCGACAAAATCGGCGGCACGGCTATCGATCGGGCCGACGTGTCGTCGCGGCAGATACCAGCCTTCGCGCGTGACGACGAACGAACCTTCGTCGCGCGTCACGTCGATCATTGCCCCCATCACCAGCGTCTCGATCGGGGGGAGTTTGATCGAGGGTCCGGGAAAGGCAAAAGTCCGCAATCCGGTGACTTTGTGGGTCGGCTTGCCTGCGGGCTTTGCGAGCGCGCGATCCGGCAGCCAGCCCACATAGCCATCGCTGTTCAATTGTCCCCATGCCCAGCCTTCGCCGTTGCGGTCGTAGATTGTGGCTCGCTCGCCCTTGAGCGCTTGCGTGGAGAGCTCGGCATCGGGGGAGGGTGCGCGGCGCACGGGCGCGATAGCATCCGAAATCTCAAATTCTTCGCCGGTTACGAAGCGCTTCGCCTCGACCTTGCCTTCGAGATATTTTGCGGCAAGGTCGGGCCGCGCCGGAGTCATGCGCGGATCATCCATAGCGGTCGCCCAGGAGTTTGTAGATGGCCCGCGCGGCCTGGCATTCGCCACCCTCCGGCCGCGCCGGTTTCGCCGACGGTGTCCAGCCATAGATATCGACATGCAGCCAGCTCTTGGCGGCTTCGACAAAACGCTGCAGGAACAGCGCGCAGGTGATCGAGCCCGCGAAGGTGCCGGACGACGCGTTGTTGACATTGGCGACTTTCGAATCAAGCCAGCTGTCATATGGCGGCCAGAGCGGCAAGCGCCACAACGGATCGTTCTCAAGATTCGCGCATGCCGAAAGCTCCTGCGCCAATCGCTCATCGTCGGTGTAGAAGGGCGGCAGATCCGGACCGAGTGCCACCCGTGCCGCGCCCGTCAGCGTGCCGAGATCGATCAGCAGATCGGGTTTCTCCTCGTCCGCGAGCGCCAGCGCATCGGCCAGCACCAGGCGGCCCTCGGCATCGGTGTTGCCGATTTCAACCGTCAGGCCCTTGCGCGACGGAAAGACGTCGAGGGGGCGGAAGGCATTGCCGGCGACCGCGTTCTCGACGGCGGGAATCAAAACCCGCAGGCGCACCTTGAGTTTTGCATCCATCACCATCTGCGCCAGCGCCAGCACGTTGGCGGCCCCGCCCATGTCCTTCTTCATGATCAGCATGCTGCTGGACGGCTTGAGGTCGAGCCCGCCGGTGTCGAAACAAACTCCCTTGCCGACCAGCGTGACCTTGGGATGGGCCGGATCGCCCCAGCTGAAATCAATCAGGCGCGGGGCGCGCGATGACGCCATGCCGACCGCATGGATCAGCGGAAAATTCTGTCGGGTTAGATCGTCGCCGACCACGCAGTTGAAATCCGCGCCATAACGCTGCGCGAGTTCGCGCGCCACCAGCGCCAGTTCTGCCGGTCCCATATCGTTGGCCGGCGTATTGATGAGGTCACGGGCAAGCGCGGCCGCCTCCGCGATCCGTGCGATGTCGGCGACGTCGATGCCATCGGGCGGCACCAGCCTTGCCTCGAGCGCGTCGGCTTTGCGGTAGCGGCCGAAGCGATAGCTGCCAAGCACAAAGGCCAGTGCGGCGAGGCGCGCATCGGGCGGTGCGATGTTGGCGAAACGATAGACCCCCGGCGGCAGCAGGCCCGGCAACTGACCGGGCCGGAATGGATCGCGTGACTTGCTGGTCTCGTCGTCCAATCCGAACAGGACCTCGGCGATCTCGCCGTCGGCGGAGGGCAGCGTCAGACACGCGCCGGGTTTGGCCGAAAATCCGTTGGCACGCGCGAATTGCCGCGCTTGCGCGGGAAGTTCGGCCGAGATCGCGTCCCAGGTCGCCTTGGTCACAAACCTAATGGGAATGGCCGGCGCGGTTGGCGCGGTCTCGAACACTGGATGCATGCTTCTCTCGGTCTTCAAATGAAACGGACGAGGCAAGGCGTTTCGACGGTGCCGGGCCCCGTCGCAAGCGTCCCCGAAGTTCTACAATGGCATATGACGTCAAACCAGAGTGAATGGGGCGGGCCTCTACACGTTCCTGCGCGAGCGTGATAGCCTGCCGCTGATTGGACCAGCACTCCGGGAGCGTTAAATGGCCAGGAAGGGTTTGGATGGCCGGCATCGTGACACCACGGGCCGCATCGACAAGAAGCATGGCAACACGCGGATTGGCTCACTGCGCAAGACCTATGGCGAGCATTTCGCGAAGGGCCGCCGCAAGGACATGATGCTGAAAAACCTGCTGGCCGAGACCGGTATGGACTCGCTTCACGCCTATTTGCGCAAGCACCATAAGTAACCCGACGCAGGACCGATCTTCGTCCGTTTGAGGTCAGGCGCAAGTCTTTCCGGACCGGATTTCCATATTCTCCAGGACGAGGAATGCGATGGACGTTTTGTTGAGCGCAATTGCCGCCGTGGGGCACGCGATCGAGCAGATGTTGGTCTATGTGGAGAGCCATCACTGGATTTTCGCGGCGCTTGGGGGCGGCTATATCTTCTATCTTCACGACAAGGCCGTGCACGCCAGGTTCGATGCGCTTGAGAGGCGGGTCGACGAAATCAGGAAACGCCTTGCCATCGAACTCTGACGGGTGAGTCCGAGACGCGGCCCTCTCGCCTCCCGTGGCTTTGACCGAAAGCCGAGCAGTCCGGAAGGGACTGGCGCCAGGGCGAGACACCGAACGTCACCAAATCGAAGGTCTTTGCTGGCAGGCCGCGTTAAGCTCGCGTTAACGATTTGGGAGCGGCGCTCCGCGCCTGGCTTACATGCGTTCCCACGCCGAACGGCGTCGCCGTGGGTCGCGCTGGCGCCTGCTCCTATTGCCTGGTGGCTGCGGCGCTGGTGGCAGCGTGGTTGCTGAGATTTCCAGCCTGATCCATCGCCGCCTTGAAGTATTTGTCGCCATCACCAAGGGTGATGCGCTGCTGGCAGATCGGCATGCAGCTATAGGATTCACGCTCGACGCCGCGATAGACGGTAATGAGCTGGTCGGTCGGGCCTTCAACCTGAATGACGCGATCCACCAGCACCTCGCCGCTGCGGTCCATTGCGACGAAATTGGTGGCGCCGTAGCCCTTTCCGGTCACGACGATCACCCCGCCGGCCTGCAGCGCGACGTCTGCGATCAGCGGATTTCCAACGACGATGGTAGCCACGCGGGCTGGAAGTTTGACGAGCCTGGCCTGATCGACATTCACCGCGATGGCGTCCGCGGATGGCTCCGCAACGGCCACCACTGGCCACAACAGCATTCCAGCCGCCAGCGACCGGAATGTGAACCACGCGCGCGTGGGAAAGCGCAAGGAGACTAATGACATACGATACCCCGGGACGTTGACAAGCCGGAAAAAGCGATACGCTGCGGAACCGGCGCCCGACCAGCCGAATCTGACGTTAATTAGTGAACGAACTGCAAATGGGTCCGAGATTCTCGACCGCTTACGAACTAGTGACGAAAAGGGTAAGCGAGTTGCCCAACAATTTCATTCGGAATTTCTTGATCATCCGCGCCATAATTTTCAGGCAGCCTGTTTTCCGGCATCCGGAAGGTTCCAAAAAGGATATCCCAAACTGGAAACGTCCCGGCAAAGTTGGTATTGCCGCCCTCTTCCAGCTGCGTGTGATGCCACCGGTGAAAGACCGGGGTCGCCAGCACGTATTTGAACGGGCCGAGCGTCCAGCTCAGATTGGCGTGCACAAAAGCCGAATGGAATGTCGTAAAGGGCCCGACCCAGAGCATGACGTTCGGCGAGATACCGGCCATCAGCAGGATGACGTCGACCGCAATCGTTCCAAGGAACAGATTTACGGGATGGAAGCGCGCCGCCGAAATCCAGTCGAGATCTTCGGACGAATGATGGATCGCGTGATATTTCCAGAAACCACTGCCGTGAAATAGCCGGTGGAGCCAGTACAGCATGAAGTCGGACAGCACCACGAACAGAAGCCCCTGGAGCCAAAGCGGCAGCAAGGACAGAGGACCGTGGCCGTTGTCGTAAAAGGCGATCAGTTCGTCGGCGTCGCGAATGTTGAAGACCACGCCGGCGCCAAGCACGAGCAATCCGATCCGCAACACGCGCGCGAACAGCGGGACAAAGAACCAGTAGCAGAGATCGGTGACGAGTTCGCGCTTGCGCCACCAGGGTGCTCCGGGGTTGCACGCCCAGAAATGGGTCAGCACCGAAAACACCAGCGCCAGCACGATCGTGATAGGCACTACCTTGGCGATCGTATGGCCAAGCATTTCGACGACTTCCAGCGCTAAATTCGACATCGCGGCCTCATCGGAACAGGTATCTCAGGGGTACGCCTCGCCGCTTAAGGAGCCGTAAACCAGGCCGCGCGGCGCTTGCGCGCCCGTCTCTTATTAAAAGGCGAAAGCGAAGTGGTTTCACGCCGATCAAATTTTACGAGACCCCTTAATTCCAAATTTACTCTGCTCAAGAACAGCCAGTTCGATCGGTGTTTGCGCAATCGAATTAACCGCGCCGCAATTGTCCGACCTTAGGGTGGCGCCATGGTCACGGTGCTGAGAACGCCGGCGAGACCACAGTTAGTTCGACCAGCCACGTGTTCACATGGAGTTACCTATGAAGAATCTCATTGCGCGTTTCGTGAAGGACGAGTCCGGCGCCACCGCCATCGAATACGGCCTCATTGCGGCTGGCATTTCGCTTGCCATTATCGCCGCCGTTAACGGCCTCGGCAGCAACCTGAACACCAAGTTCAACTCGATCAACAGCTCGCTGAAGTAAGCAGTAGCTACGGTCAAACCTTAAGAGGCCTCGGCCAGTCCGAGGCCTTTTTTGTATCTGCAGTAAATGGCGTAAAATCATGCGTACAATTCCGGCCGCCGCCGCGGCCGCACAACCAGCGACCCTGCCAGCGGTTGCCCTTGCCAGTTCGCCGAGCGCGATCGTCTGTGCTGCGCTGACGCTTGCGCTGCTCTTTCTCGTCTGCCGAATTGCAAGTGTCTGGTGACGGGCACCGCCATTTCCCGATTGTTCATCAATGAACGCTAGATTGGCAATGACCCTCCGACTTCCGATCATCAGCACGGGCCGCGTAAATCCATGATCATCGACGTTGCACGCCTCCTGCTGTTTCCGGCCCTGATGGCATTCGCGGCGGCGAGTGACCTCTTCACAATGACGATCTCGAACCGGGTATCACTGGCGTTGGTGGCGAGCTTCCTGGCACTGGCGCTCGCGAGCGGCATGGCACCATCCGATTTCCTCCTTCATCTGGGCGCAGGCGCGACGGTTCTCGTGGTCGCCTTTGGCTGTTTTGCCATGGGCTGGGTCGGCGGGGGCGACGCCAAGGTAGCGGCGGGCGCAGCGCTCTGGTTCGGCTTCGGCCATCTCTTGAACTATCTGGTCTATGCCTCACTGTTCGGCGGCGCGCTGACACTGCTGCTGCTCCAGTTCCGGCAATGGCCGTTGCCATATCCGCTGGCGGGTCAGGCCTGGCTGCTCAAACTCCACGCCAAGGAGAGCGGAATACCTTATGGCATCGCGCTCGCGATCGGCGCTCTGGTGGTTTATCCGGAGACGGAATGGATCAAGGCTGTCGATCTGACGCACTTCGTCCTGCACTGATCGCCCCAGAGGTAAACTCTCGTTAAGGCGATTTAGATACGCCTCATTAACCATGCTTTGACGAATAGCTGGTCAACTCCCATCACGGCGACGGAAGCGTCGCGGCGTAATGTGGAAAGTGAAGCGTATGAATAGGGCACGTATAGTCGTCCTGACAATCGCTATCGGGGCCGGTGGCGTAGCGGCCTATCTCGCGAGCGGATCGGACGGCAAGGCGCCTCCGGCGGAACCGGCCGCGCAACTGCAGACCGTCGACGTTCTGGTGGCCAAATCCGATATCGGCCTTGGCCAGACGCTCACGGCCGACGACATGCAGTGGCAAACCTGGCCGGCTGCGGCCGCGAGCAACACCTTTGTTCGCCGCAACGATCGCCCGGAGGCGACCACGGAGATCGCAGGTTCGATCGCGCGGTCGCCCTTTATCGCCGGCGAACCCATCCGCGACGCAAAACTGATCAAGGCCAACGGCTCCGGCTTCATGGCGGCAATCCTGCCGAGCGGCATGCGCGCCATCTCGACCGAGATTTCACCCGAGACCGGCGCCGGCGGGTTCATTCTGCCCAACGATCGCGTCGACGTCATTCTGTCCAGGCGAGAGAAGAACCCGGACCGTACCAATTCGACCGATATCGTGGTCTCGGAAGTCATCCTGCCGAACATTCGCGTTCTGGCGATCGACCAGGCACCGAAGGAGAAAGACGGCCAGAACTCCGTCGTCGGCAAGACGGCGACGCTTGAATTGAAGCCCGAGCAGGTACCGGTTCTCGCAGCCGCGCGCCAGGCCGGCACGCTGGCGCTGGCGCTGCGCAGCATCGCCGACGCAAACTCTGTCGACATCGCGCCCGACGATCGGTCTCGCCAGCGCGGCAGCATCAATGTGGTTCGTTACGGCGTCACCAACCCAACGACGATACAAAAGTGACCAAAGGACTAAACGATATGAATTGCAGGGGAAATCAACTCCCAATGCGGACTCTTCTGGTCCGCGCCCTGTCGTTTTCGGCCGTCGCGGCGATGACGCTCAATCCGGTGCTGATTCCGGCCGTGGCGAGCGACTATCGCGCGGCCTCGCCGGTCGTCGCCGACGGACAGATGAATGCGCGCTTTCTCTCGCTCGGCGTGGGCAAATCGATCGTGATCGACTTGCCACGCGACATCAAGGACGTGCTGGTCGCAGATCCGAAGATCGCAAACGCCGTCGTGCGTTCCGCGCAACGCGCCTACATCATCGGTGCGGCGATCGGGCAGACCAATATCGTATTCTTCGATTCCGCGGGCCAGCAGATTGCGGCCTATGATATCGCGGTCAAGCGCGACCTCAACGGCGTGCGCGCCGTTCTCAAGCAGACGCTGCCCAATTCCGACATCCAGATCGACGGTCTCGGTGACGGCATCATCCTTACCGGCACCGCTGCCAGCCCGATCGACGCACAGCAGGCTGGCGATCTCGCCGCACGGCTGGCGGGCGGCCCCGAAAAGGTCGTCAATTCGATCGCGGTCCGGGGCCGCGATCAGGTAATGCTCAAGGTGACGGTCGCCGAAGTCGCTCGCACCATCATCAAGCAATTGGGCATCGACCTCAGCGGCAAGCTCAACTACGGCACCGCAGTCGTCAATTTCAACAATACCAATCCCTTCACAGTAACGGGACAACCGCTCGTCGGCAGCAACGCCATCACGCCGTCTTTCGGTGCAACCCCCACGGTCCAGGCCACCATACGCGCGATGGAGAGCGCCGGCGTGGTGCGGACCTTGGCCGAGCCCAATCTGACGGCAATCTCCGGCGAATCGGCGACATTCATCGCGGGTGGTGAATTTCCGATCCCAACCGGCGTCACCTGTCAGACCACTGCGGCAGGCGCGGTCGGGCAGTGCGCGCCCTCGATCGCCTTCAAGAAGTTCGGCATCTCGCTCAACTTCACGCCGGTCGTGCTTACCGAAGGCCGCATCAGCCTGCGGGTGATGACGGAAGTGTCGGAAGTCTCGAACGACAACTCGATCACGGTCACCGGGATCACGGTTCCCTCGGTCAAGACCCGCCGCGCGGAGACGACGCTGGAAATCCCTTCGGGCGGATCGATGGCGATGGCGGGCCTGATCCAGGAGCAGACCAAGCAGGCGATCAATGGCCTTCCCGGTCTTTCGCAATTGCCCGTGCTGGGCACGCTGTTCCGTAGCCGGGACTTCGTCAACAACCAGACCGAGCTGATGGTGCTGGTGACGCCCTATGTCGTGCGGGCCGTCGCACAGAAGGACCTGTCGCGTCCGGATGACGGGTTCGCCTCGGCTTCGGATCCTCAGTCGGACCTTCTGGGCAGTATCAACCGGATTTATGGCGTTCCCGGCCGTGTCGAGCCGGCGCGGAATTATCGCGGCACCTATGGCTTTATTACTGACTGAGGCGGGACGAGGACGAAGATGATGACAGCCAAGATACCCGTCGAATGCAAGCAAGCTTTACGCTTGGCAGGCGCGCTGATCGGTCTCGCCGTCGCGCTTGGCGCCTGCACGCATACCGACGAAGTGGTGACGACGGCAAGCGTGCCTGACGATTATCGCCTGCGGCATCCGATCGCGATCCAGGAGGCCAATCGCTCCATCGTGCTGTTCGTCGGTCAGGCGCGCGGCGGCTTGTCCGCCGAGCAACGCGCCGACGTGACGGGACTGGCGCAGATCTGGCTCCATGAGGGCACCGGCGCGATTGTGGCCGATGTGCCGGTCGGCACTCCTAACGCGCGGGCCGCGGCGGAGGCATTCCGCGAAGCTAACGCGATGCTCGCGGCGGCCGGCGTGCCACCGCGCGGCATCACCGTTCGCCACTATCGTCCGGATGACCCACGTCAATTGGCAACGGTACGGCTCAACTACCCGAAAATCTCCGCCATAGCCGGACCTTGCGGGCTGTGGCCCGAGGATCTCGGTCCTTCGATCAAGGACAAGGGCTATTTCGAGAACAAGCCGTACTACAATTTCGGCTGCGCCTATCAGCGCAACATGGCGGCGATGGTGGAAAATCCGTCGGACCTCGTGCAGCCGCGTCCCGAAACCCCCGCCTATACGATTCGACGCAGCCAAGGCTTCGAGAAGTATCGCAAGGGCATCCCGACCACGACTATTTATCCCGAAGCCGATAAGGCCAAACTCAGCGATACAGGAAAATGATCAGTTACGCGCGCCAGAGTTACGAACCGCAGCCGGACGGCACCGCGCCGCCCGCGGAAGATCATATTGCCCCAGCACCGCGTGTGTCGGTGCAGGCCTTCTGCGAGACGGTGGAGACCGCCGCCGCGGTGCAGTCGGGGGGCGAAGACCGGCGGCTTGCCAAGGCTCACCTGAAGATTCAGATGGGCGGCATGGCGGCTGCCATCGAAGCCTATCGGACTGCGCCTACCCCGAATGTGATCATCCTCGAGACAGAGGGCCGCAACGATATATTGACCGGCCTCGATCAACTCGCGACCGTGTGCGATTCCGGCACGCGCGTCATCGTGATCGGCCGCGTCAATGACGTCACCCTGTATCGCGAATTGGTGCGCCGCGGCGTCAGCGATTACGTGATCGCGCCGGTCAATACACTGGACGTGGTGCGCTCGATTTGCGGGCTGTTCTCCTCACCGGAGGCCAAGGCCGTCGGCCGCGTCATCGCGGTCGTCGGCGCAAAAGGCGGCGTCGGCGCCTCCACCATTGCGCACAATGTGGCCTGGGCCATCGCGCGCGATCTGGCGCTTGATTCCGTGGTCGCCGATCTCGACCTGGCGTTCGGCACCGCCGGCCTCGACTACAATCAGGATCCGCCGCAAGGGATTGCCGACGCGGTATTCTCACCCGATCGCGTCGACACGGCGTTCATCGACCGCCTGCTGTCGAAATGCACCGACCATCTCAGTCTGCTGGCGGCGCCGGCCACGCTCGATCGCGTCTATGACTTCGGCGCCGACGCATTCGATGCGATCTTCGACACTCTTCGCACCACGATGCCGTGCATCGTGCTCGATATCCCCCATCAATGGTCGGGCTGGACCAAACGCGCATTGGTCGCCGCCGACGATATCCTGATCGTCGCCGCGCCAGACCTCGCCAACCTGCGAAACACCAAGAATATCTTCGACCTGCTGAAGGCCGCGCGACCCAACGATCGGACGCCGCTTTATTGCCTGAATCAGGTCGGCATTCCCAAGCGGCCGGAAATAAACGCGAGCGAATTCGCCAAGGCAATCGAGAGCGACCCGATCGTGTCGATTCCGTTCGACCCGCAAATGTTCGGCTCGGCCGCCAACAACGGCCAGATGATCGCGGAGATTTCCGCAACCCATCGAAGCACCGAAATGTTCCTGCAGATAGCGCAACGGCTGACAGGCCGCGGTGAGACCAAAAAGCCGCGCGGTTCGTTCCTGGCACCCCTGATCGAGAAACTGCGGGCAAAGTAGCTTGACCCGCCTGGAGTAAAGTCGTGTTTGGTAAGCGTAGTGGTACAGAAGGCAATTCGAGGGTAGCAAGACCCGCGGTTGTCGCGCCGGAACCTCCGTCTGGCGCCGCAGCGGCGCCACGCGCTCCGTCGCCGCCGACTGTTTCCTCCCCGCCCATGGCCCCGGCCAAGCCGGCGCCACCTCCGCCTGTCGTCGAAGCGCGGCGCTCCGATACCTATTATCAAGTCAAAGCGACGATCTTCGGCGCCCTGATCGAAGCGATCGATCTTGCCCAGCTCGCCAAACTTGACGGCGAATCGGCGCGCGAGGAAATCCGCGATATCGTCAACGAGATCATCGCGATCAAGAACATCGTTATGTCGATTGCCGAGCAGGAAGAGCTGCTCGACGACATCTGCAACGACGTTCTCGGCTATGGCCCGCTTGAGCCGCTATTGTCGCGCGACGACATCGCCGACATCATGGTCAACGGCGCCGGCACGGTCTATATCGAAGTCGCGGGAAAAATTCAGCGCACCGGCATCCGCTTCCGCGACAATCAGCAGCTTCTCAACATATGCCAGCGCATCGTCAGCCAGGTCGGCCGGCGCGTCGACGAATCATCTCCGATCTGCGACGCGCGCCTGGCCGACGGCTCCCGCGTCAACGCCATCGTTCCGCCGCTGGCGATCGATGGTCCCGCCCTGACGATCCGAAAATTCAAAAAGGACAAGCTGACACTGGATCAGCTGGTCAAGTTCGGCGCGATCACGCCGGAGGGCGCGGAAATTCTGCAGATCATCGGCCGCTGCCGTTGCAACGTGCTGATTTCCGGCGGCACCGGCTCTGGCAAGACGACGCTTCTGAACTGCCTGACCAACTATATCGACGACGAAGAGCGCGTCATCACCTGCGAAGACGCCGCCGAACTGCAGCTGCAGCAGCCGCATGTGGTGCGGCTGGAAACCCGGCCGCCCAATATCGAGGGCGAGGGTCAGGTCACGATGCGCGAACTGGTCCGGAACTGCCTGCGTATGCGGCCCGAACGTATCATCGTCGGCGAAGTCCGCGGACCGGAGGCGTTCGATCTGCTGCAAGCCATGAACACGGGCCACGACGGGTCGATGGGCACGCTGCACGCCAACAACCCCCGCGAGGCGCTGTCGCGCTGCGAATCGATGATCACAATGGGCGGATTTTCGCTGCCCTCGCGCACCATCCGCGAGATGATCTGCGCTTCGATCGACGTCATCATCCAGGCTGCCCGCCTGCGCGATGGCTCCCGCCGGATCACGCATATCACCGAGGTGATGGGCATGGAGGGCGACACCATCATCACCCAGGATTTGTTCCTGTTCGACATGATGGGTGAAGACGCAAGCGGCAAGATCCTGGGCCGGCATCGTTCGACCGGGATCGGGCGGCCGCGTTTCTGGGAACGTGCGCGATATTACAACGAAGAGAAGCGGCTTGCCGCGGCGCTCGACGCCGCCGAAGTCGCGGGCGAGGTCTGAGGAGAGCGCCATGAAGATGCAAGCACTTGCGCTGGCCTTCCTTGCCGCCGCTGCCATCGGCGGGGTGGCCTGGGTCTTCATCTATCCGTTGCTTTCGGGAGAGAAGAAGGCCGAAGGCCGCCGCGCATCCGTCGCGAAGGCGGAACCGGTTGCAGCTCGCCAAACCCAGAAGGACCAGCGCTCGCGCCGCGAACAGATCGAAGGATCTTTGAAGGAAGTCGAAGCGCGGCGGCTGAAGGACAAGAAAGTCACGTTGACCGCGCGTCTCACGCAAGCGGGCCTCGATTGGACCCCGCGGAAATTCATGATTGCATCGGGCATTCTGGCCGCCATCGCCTTTGTCCTGGCAATGCTGGGCGGAGGCGGGCCGCTGGCGGCCATCGGCATGGCGTTCGCCGCCGGTTTCGGCCTGCCGCGTTGGCTGCTGGGTTTTCTCAAGAAGCGGCGGGAGAAGGCCTTCCTTCGCGCGCTGCCGGATGCCGTCGACGTGATCGTTCGCGGCATCAAAGCCGGGCTGCCGCTGTTTGAATCCATCAAGGTGGTCGCAGCCGATTCGCCCGAACCGCTCAAGGGCGAGTTCCTGGCCATCATCGAGACCCAGGCCATCGGCATGCCGCTTGGCGAGGCATGCGCACGCCTGTTCGAGCGGATGCCGGTACCGGAGGCGAACTTCTTCGGGATCGTCATCGCGATCCAGCAAAAATCGGGAGGCAACCTCTCCGAAGCCCTCGGCAACCTCTCCAAGGTGCTGCGCGACCGCAAGAAGATGGCCGAAAAGATCCAGGCCATGTCGATGGAAGCCAAGGCATCAGCGGGCATCATCGGCGCACTGCCGCCGATCGTCATGCTGCTCGTCTACCTGACGACACCCGACTACATCTCTCTGTTATGGACACATCCGACCGGCCAATTGATGCTTGTCGGCTGCGTGATCTGGATGTCGATGGGCATCCTCGTAATGAAGAAAATGATCAATTTCGACTTCTGACGGTGCAGCATGATTAGTTTTCTGGTCGACAAGCTTCACGACGCGCGGTTCATGGCCATGCTGCTCGCCGCTATCGCCTCAAGCGCGACGGCCTACACCTTGATCATGCCGCTGTTTGCGGGCGAAAGCCTGGCAAAGCGCATGAAAGCGGTCGCCAGCGAGCGCGAGCGGATTCGGGCGCGAGAGCGCGAGCGCCTGTCCAAGTCCGAAAAGGTTTCTCTGCGTCAGACGCCAAAACAGATCGTCTCCAAAGTGGTGGAAGACTTCAATCTCGGAAAATGGTTGGCCCAGGAAGCCGCGCGCGAAAAGCTCACGATGGCGGGTTACCGCGGACAGGCTCCCTACGTCACATTCCTGTTCTTCCGCATGGTGACGCCCATCGTGTTTTTCATCGCGTCGATCCTGTATGTTTTCGTGATCTCGCATATGCAGCAGTCGACGCCGGTCAAGATCGGCATCTGCATCGGCGCCGCATATCTCGGCCTTCAGGCGCCGATGTTGTTCCTGAAGAATGCGATCTCGAAACGCCAGCTCTCGATCCGGCGCGCCTTTCCCGATGCACTTGATCTCTTGCTGATCTGTATCGAGTCCGGCATGTCGATCGAAGCCGCCTTCCGCAAGGTCAGCGTCGAGATCGTGACGCAGTCGGTGGCGCTGTCCGAAGAATTCACGCTGACCACCGCCGAACTCTCTTATCTCCAGGATCGCAAGGTCGCCTACGAGAATCTTGCCAAGCGCACCGGCCTTGACGGCGTCAAGTCGGTCTGTCTCGCCTTGCAGCAATCGGAGCGCTACGGGACGCCACTCGGCCAGAGCTTGCGCGTTATGGCGCAGGAAAATCGCGACATGCGCATGAACGAGGCCGAGAAGAAGGCAGCCGCGCTGCCGCCGAAACTGACGGTGCCGATGATCCTGTTCTTCCTGCCGGTGCTGTTTGTCGTCATTCTCGGACCGACCGGCATCAAGGTCGCGGCGATGCAGTGACGCGATCGGCGCGATGAATCGCGCCGATTGCCTTGGGTGCTCGTCGGGCGCGGCGACCAGTGCGAAACAAGGTTCTCCGGAGATCGCTTGAACGAACCGTCACTCCGGACGATTGAGGGACGCGACGGGCATTTTTGCCGAGGTCGCGGTACGGGAATCGTCCTTGCGGCTTAAGCATCTGCTTGAGATAGGCGACATTCGCCGCCGCCTCCTCCGCGGGCAGATCGGCCCGGACGATCTGCTCAGCCTCGGCAAAGCGCCCCTGCAGGCCGACCGCCAGGGCCAGATTCTGCCGCACCCGCGCATCGGCCCGGGTACTGGCATAGGCCTGGCGGAGTACTTCCTCCGCTTTCGGCAGGTTCTTCGAAAGGACGTAGGACAGGCCGAGGTTGGAAAGCACCGACGGCTCGTCGGGCACGATCTTCAAGGCGCTCGCATAGTACCGGCGCGCTTCTTCGTGCCGGCCAAGCTGATCGAGCGTGGTGCCCTGCACCGATAGAATCCGCCAATCGGGGTTATCCGGCGAATGCGCGCGGGTGAGGACGTCGAACGCCTGCTGGAAGTTACCGTTGTCCGCCAGCGCCCGGCCGTAGGCGGCGAGCAGCGCCTTGTCACTGGGATGGGCAATGGTGGCCTGTTCGAGCACGGCGGCGGCTTGGCTGCGCTGCCCCGAGGCGCGCAGCGCCTGGCCATAGGCCAAGGCGGCCTCCGCATTCTTTGGATCGGCGCGGTAACGCTCGCCATAGGCTTCGGCGTCGCGGTGCGCATCGGCTTCGGGGCTCGATGCAGGCTTTGGCGAAATCGATCCGGTGATGTCGGACATGGTCTGGCAACCGCCGAGCCCGGTAGCCAAAATCGCCGTCAAGGCCGCGGACGCAAGGAGCCGCGCAAGGCTGGATTGCTGACGCATGCACATGGACTCACGGTATCTGGAGACGGACTGAGCCGAATGTGCCCAGCAATAGTCTGTTAACCCTAACGCGGGGTTAACGCGGCGGGCCGTCCTGCTTCGATCGCGCGAAACACTTCAACAATCACTTTCCGCTACTTCTCACGGGCTGGACATTCGTTGCCCGTCTGGGGGTTTCCTCAATGCCGTCGCCCGCCGCCCCAAGAGCCGCCACCGCAAATATCTTCCGTCGGTTCCGTCGTAATCGGCGGGGTTCGGCCGCCGTTGAATTCGCGCTCGTCGCGCCGCTCTTCTTCGCGCTGCTGTTTGCGATCATCGAGACGGCGATCATGTTCTTTGCCAGCCAGGTGCTGGAAACGATTACGCAGAATTCCGCGCGCCAGGTTCTGACAGGGCAGGCGCAGAACGCGAACTACTCGCAGTGGTCGAATTTCAGGGACGGAGTTGTCTGCGCCCAGATCCCCGCGCTGTTCGCCTGTCCGAAGGTCTACGTCGACGTGAAGAGCTATCCGGCGTTCTCGAACGTGGTCATCAACAGCCAGATCGATGCCAACGGCAATTTCGACCCCAGCACCCTTGGCTACAGTCCCGGCGGCCCCGGAAACATCGTTGTGGTGCGGCTGTTCTATCAATGGCCGATTTTCGTCACCGGGCTCGGATACAATATCTCCAATCTATCCGGCAGTAAGCGGCTCCTGGTTGCGACTGCCGCGTTCCAAAACGAGCCTTATTGAGGAAGCGGCGATGAAGACGGCCCCGATCTCGCGCATTGGACTTCGCGCACTGCGTTCCGTCCTGGAGATGTTCAGCGATCGCAGCGGCATAGCGGCGACGGAGTTCGCCGTGATCGTTCCGCTGATGCTGGTGATGTTTTTTGGCGTGGTCGAATTTTCCTCAGGCGTGGCGGTGGACCGGAAGGTTACCCTGGTGGCGAGAACGCTGTCCGACCTGACATCTCAAGCGCCGTCGTCGGCGCCTCAGGCGACACAGGCGACGGTGAACGACAGCTATTTGCAAAACGTCTTCACCGCGAGCATCTCGATTTTCCAGCCCTATGCATCGACGCCCACGAGAGCCACAGTTTCGGAGATCTATGTCGACTCCGGCCTTACCGCAAAGATTCAATGGAGCAAGGCTGCGACCATCGGGAGCGGCGCCACGCAGGCAACGCTGACGGCGTCGACCCGCAATGCCGGCGACGACGTGACAAGCATAGTGCCGCCGTCGCTTTTGGTGAAGCAGACCTATCTGATCTTCAGCGAGGTGGGTTATAAATACGTGCCCGCGGTCGGGTACGTGATGATGCCGACCGGCGTGAGTTTGGGCGATGTCGCCTATACGCGGCCGCGTCAGGTCACCTGCGTTGTTTATAATAATCTGCCCGCTCTGGTCGCCGGCAACTGTCCGTTGCCTTGAGGCGGATTGCCGGCTCCTTTAGGAAAAAAGGCCGCGCTGACAGCGCGGCCTTTTCCGTTTGTCCGAATTGTCCGTTTCTGGCTCTCGCGGGCCGGACCGGATGAAATTCGCTTAGCCAGCGGCGCGCAGATTGTCGGCCGAAGACTTGCCAGAACGGCGATCGGCCACGATTTCGTAGCTGATCTTTTGGCCTTCACGCAGAGTTCCAAGTCCGGCGCGTTCGACGGCACTGATGTGGACGAACACGTCGTTGCCACCGTCATCCGGCTGGATGAAGCCGAAGCCCTTGGTCGCGTTAAACCACTTCACGGTTCCCATGCTCACGGGATAGTCCCTTCTCAAGATAGACATAGTAAAGCCCACTCTCGCAGGCTGGTGAGATCGAATTTTTGGAAGGGTCGTCAGCGTCTAAACCGGCTGTACCGGTGGATAGCTAATGTCGTCCGGCCGAAAATCGATTAATTCATATTATTCCAAAGTAGCCCCCAAAACAATCCTGAGGTGCGCGATTTTTTGACCGTGTCAAGGGGGGTGCTGGAGGCGACCGGCGTCCGAGTGCCGACGTGAACTTGTCATGCGCAATTTTGACAAAAGCTTCGTCAGCGATGCTTACCTGCGGCGGAACTGGCCACGCGGCGGCGCGCCTCGTGCCCCGCCGCTTCCGCCAGTACCGCCGGCACCACCACCGCCACCAGGACGTTCGTCCTTGTGACGGAAAATGAGGCGGCCTTTTTCGAGATCATAGGGCGACATTTCGATCGTCACCCGGTCTCCCGCCAGCGTCTTGATCCGGTTCTTCTTCATCTTGCCGGCGGTATAGGCGACGATCTCGTGCCCCGCGTCCAGCTGGACGCGGTAGCGGGCATCGGGGAGGATTTCGGTGACCAGTCCTTCGAACTGGATCAGCTCTTCTTTAGCCATGGGTATCTCCAGGTCGACCGACGGCTAGCGTGGCCGTTGCGTGCGGTTGGGTCGGGTATTCGGACGGCTTTCTCGGTACAAAAACGCGACGCCCTGCAATCCTTCAGCCTTGCCGCCGCCTTGCGACGGACGGTGCGGCTCCTGCCGGTTGACCTCGTTCCGGTTGGTTTGTGGAGCGCCATTATTACCACCATGACGGTGGTGTCGGCGAGGACCTTTCGATGCGGGCGCGGCCTCATTTACCCGCGCTGCATGGCCGCGCGGCGAAGACCGTCCGCCGCGATGTGGCGTCGGCGCCGCGTCGCGATGACCGGGCGTACGCCGGTCTTCTCTCGGCAACGCGATGCGGATCAGCTTCTCGATGTCACGCAGATAGGCCAGTTCCTCAGCGCCTGCGACCAGCGATATCGCAATGCCGTCAGCACCTGCGCGCGCAGTGCGGCCGATGCGATGCACGTAGGTCTCCGGAACGTTGGGAAGATCGAAATTCACCACATGCGAGATGCCATCAACGTCGATGCCGCGGGCGGCAATGTCGGTGGCGACCAGAGTGCGGATCTCGCCGGTGCGGAACGCCGCCAGCACTCGTTCGCGATGGTTTTGCGATTTGTTGCCGTGGATCGCGTCGGCGGCGATACCGGCCCGAGCGAGGCCCTTCACCACCTTGTCGGCGCCATGCTTGGTCCGGGTAAAGACCAGCGCACGATCGACCGGCTCCTGCTTCAAGAGCTGGGCGAGCCAGGCGGGCTTGGCGGAGTGATCAACCTGGACGATCCGCTGGGTGATGCGCTCGACGGTCGAGGCGACCGGGGTTACGGCCACCCGCGCCGGATCGCGCAGCATGGCATCGGCCAGCTCGGCGATGTCCCTGGGCATGGTTGCCGAGAAGAACAGCGTTTGCCGCCTGATCGGCATTTTGGCGACGATTTTCCGAATGTCGTTGATGAAGCCCATGTCCAGCATGCGGTCGGCTTCGTCGAGCACGAGAAATTCGACCTGTCCGAGCTTTAGCCCGTTGCTTTGCACGAGATCGAGCAGGCGGCCGGGCGTGGCCACCATGACTTCGACACCCTGCATGACCGAGCGGACCTGACGGCCCATCGGGACGCCACCGATCGCCAGCGCCGAAGTGAGGCGCATATGGCGGCCATAGGCGTTGAAACTGTCGAGAATTTGCCCGGACAATTCACGGGTGGGGCTGAGGACGAGGACGCGGCAGGTCTTGGGCTGCGGCTTGATTCGGTTTTCCAGAATGCGGTGCAGGATCGGCAGCGCGAAAGCTGCGGTCTTGCCGGTACCGGTCTGGGCGATACCGACCACGTCACGGCCGGCAAGTGCGAGAGGAATTGTTTGGGCCTGGATAGGCGTGGGCGTCAGATATTTCTCTTCCTTGAGCGCACGCGAAATTGGATCGGCGAGGCCGAAATCCTGAAAGGAGGTCAAAAGGTGGGTACTTTCCATCATAAAAGGCGAGCGCCCGGCATGGTTCGCCAGGGGCTTGCGCGGGGTGTCTGGGACACCCGCGTGTTTGGGGCGTCGGTTTTGGTTAGCTGAAGGGGCAAGCCAGAAACCCGTTGGACAGGCTCAGAACACGCGGCTCGCGGTGACCCGATGATTTCCGGGGTCGTGCACCTCATATGGAACACGAACGACGGCGCTTTCAAGGGTGAATCGTCCATTCATCCCGCGAGTCTCGTCAGAAACAGGCGCAAAGGTTTAACTTTCCGCTAGCCCAGGCTGCCAAATTTTTGTGCCAGTACTTTGCATCAGAGTTACATTTGCTGTAAAAATTAATCATTCTGCAACCAAAGCATACATTTTTTCCGCCTAAAAATTAAGCGAAAACTCGCTTTCTGAGGCTTCCGCGGAGCGTCGAATTCCTCAACAATGCCATCTGTTTAACCCACTGATGCACCGTGGCATGGTTCTTGCGATTCTCTTAACGCAGGCGGCCGTGGGGCCGTTTCGCAGCGTTTCACGCCTGCGTCAGGGAGATGACATTTCATGCTTACACAACTTACTCATGACTTGGCGGCGTTGAGCCGTCGTCGCTGGCTCGCAGCGACCGCCGGGCTGGTTCTCGGCTTGGCCACGTTCTCGAACGCGCAAGCAGCTGACGACACGATCAAGGTCGGCGTGCTCCACTCGCTCTCCGGCACCATGGCCATCAGCGAAACCACGCTGAAGGACACCGTTCTCTTCCTGATCGACGAGCAGAACAAAAAGGGCGGCCTGCTCGGCAAGAAACTCGAGGCTGTCGTCGTCGATCCCGCCTCCAACTGGCCGCTATTTGCCGAAAAGGCCCGCGAGCTGATCACCAAGGACAAGGTCGCTGTCGTGTTCGGCTGCTGGACCTCGGTTTCGCGCAAATCGGTGCTCCCGGTGTTCAAGGAGCTGAACAACATCCTGTTCTATCCGGTGCAGTATGAGGGCGAGGAAAGCGAGCGCAACGTGTTCTACACCGGCGCTGCTCCGAATCAGCAGGCGATCCCTGCCGTCGACTACCTGATGAAGGACGAAAAGGTGAAGCGCTGGGTGCTGGCCGGCACCGACTACGTCTATCCGCGCACCACCAACAAGATCCTTGAAGCCTATCTGAAGTCGAAGGGCGTCAAGGACGAAGACATCATGATCAACTACACGCCGTTCGGTCACAGCGACTGGCAGACGATCGTGGCCGACATCAAGAAGTTCGGCTCGGCCGGCAAGAAAACCGCGGTGGTCTCCACCATCAACGGCGACGCCAACGTTCCCTTCTACAAGGAACTCGGCAACCAGGGCATCAAGGCGACCGACATTCCGGTTGTCGCGTTCTCGGTCGGTGAGGAAGAACTCGCCGGCATCGATACCAAGCCGCTGCTCGGCCATCTCGCCGCCTGGAACTACTTCGAGTCGATCAAGACGCCCGCCAACGAGAAGTTCATCAAGGATTGGCAGGCCTACACCAAGAATCCGAAGCGCGTGACCAACGATCCGATGGAAGCTCACGTGATCGGCTTCGCCATGTGGGTCAAGGCGGTCGAGAAGGTGAAGTCGACCGATCCGGACAAGGTGATTGACGCACTGCCCGGCATCGAAGCGCCGAACCTGACCGGCGGCATCTCCAAGATGCTTCCGAACCACCACATCACCAAGCCGGTGTTCATCGGCGAGATCAAGGGTAACGGCCAGTTCGACGTGGTGTGGAAGACCCCGGGCCTGGTGGCTGGCGATGCATGGTCGAAGGAGCTCGAGGGCTCCAAGGACCTGATCGGCGACTGGGTTGGCAAGAAGTGCGGCAACTACAACACCAAGACCAACAAGTGCGGCGGGCAGGGATCCTGATCTCCGCAGCGTGATCGAAAGAAGACAGCGAAGTCGGTTTTCCGAAGGGACCCGTGCTCAAACAAGAGCATGATCCGAAAAGGTCGATCGGCTTCGCTCGAGGCAAGCGGGGAAATGTTTGCCCTGCGTATTTGCCAGGAGATCACGCGGAGATCATGCTAAGCTTGCAATGTTGATCCACGAGATCGGGAAGGCGGCGATGTCGCCGCCTTCCCTGCTACTTCTGCCGGGGTCGTCCAGTGGTCGCCAATGTTCTTGACCGTGTTCGCGCGCTTGTCCTTTCTGCCTTATTGATCGCCGCCTTCGCCTTGCCAGCGTTCGCAGGCCCCTTCGAGGATGCGGTCGCCAAATTCGCCAATGACGAATTTTCCGATACCGACGAGGCAATCGGTGTTGTTGCGACCTCGGGCAATCCGCTCGCCTTTGTCATCATCAGCGCACTCCAGGATGGCCGGCTCTCGGCCGACCTCGACACCAAGAAGGTCTATGTCACGCAAGCTGACGGCAAGATCATCGATGCCGCAACAGGCGGCGCGGTGGACAAGCTGCCCGACAACGCCGCCGCCGTTCGCCTCAACAACCGCCTGCGGCGTACCGTCGAGGCCGCGCTTGGCGGACTGACCCTGTTGTCACCCGACCCCGCCAAGCGGATCGCGGCCGCGCAATCCGTCTTCAAGTCGCACGAAGAGACCGCGCTGCCGGTGATCGACAATGCGCTGGCAAAGGAAACCAACAAGGCCGCCAAGGCGGCCTTTACCGAAGCCCGCGCGGCGATCGTGCTCTACAAGTCCGATTCCACCGACGTCGAAAAGCTCGAGGCGATCGCCACCATCAAGGCGCGGGGCGATCAGGAAGCGCTGGCGCTTCTGACAAGCCTCGGCGGCGATCAGCCGCCGGTGATCGCGAAAGCCATTTCTGGCGCGATCTCCTCGATTCAAAGCACGCTCGCGATCTGGTCGGCCGTGCAAAACGCCTGGTATGGCCTCTCGCTCGGGTCGGTTCTGTTGCTCGCGGCGATCGGACTTGCGATCACCTTCGGCGTCATGGGCGTCATCAACATGGCCCACGGCGAAATGGTGATGTTGGGAGCCTACACGACCTTCGTGGTGCAAGAGGTCATTCGCACGAGCTATCCCGGTCTGTTCGATTATTCGCTTCTGATCGCCGTCCCGCTCGCCTTCATCGTCGCCGGTGCGATCGGCGTGCTGATCGAACGTACGATCATCCGCTTCCTCTATGGCCGCCCGCTGGAAACCTTGCTCGCGACCTGGGGCCTTTCGCTGGTGCTGCAACAGGCGGTACGCACCGCCTTTGGTCCCACCAACCGCGAAGTCGGCAATCCCTCCTGGATGAGCGGCGCCTTCGAGCTCGGACAGATCACGATCACCTATAACCGGCTGTGGATCCTTTGCTTCACGATGGCGGTGTTCGCCATCCTGCTCGCCATGCTGCGCTTTACCGCGCTTGGCCTTGAGATGCGCGCGGTGACGCAGAACCGCCGCATGGCGGCGTCGATGGGAATCGCGACCTCGCGGGTCGATGCGCTGACCTTCGGGCTCGGCTCGGGCATTGCCGGGATCGCCGGCGTCGCCTTGTCGCAGATCGACAATGTCAGCCCCAATCTCGGCCAGAGCTACATCATCGACTCCTTCATGGTCGTGGTGTTCGGCGGCGTCGGCAATTTGTGGGGCACTCTGGTCGGGGCCTTCACGCTCGGTATCGCCAACAAGTTCCTGGAGCCGGTTGCAGGAGCCGTGCTCGGCAAGATCGCGATCCTGGTGCTGATCATCCTGTTCATTCAGAAACGCCCGCGCGGCCTGTTCGCGCTCAAGGGGCGGGCGGTGGAAGCATGATGCCGCACGCGCTCACGCGTTTGCTCGATCGCAGCGCGACGGTGTTTTTGATCGTGGTGGCCGCCTGCGGCGTGTTGATCCCATTGTCGAACCTGTTGCTGCCCTCCGGTTCGATGCTGCAGGTGCCGACCTATCTGGTGGCGCTGTTCGGCAAATATGCCTGCTACGCGATCCTCGCGCTCGCGATCGACTTGATCTGGGGTTATTGCGGCATCCTTTCGCTCGGCCACGGCGCTTTCTTCGCGCTCGGCGGCTACGCCATGGGCATGTATCTGATGCGCCAGATCGGCAGCCGCGGTGTCTATGGCAATCCGATCCTGCCCGATTTCATGGTGTTCCTGAATTATCCGAAACTGCCGTGGTACTGGCACGGCTTCGACATGTTCTGGTTCGCGGCGCTGATGGTCGTTCTCGTGCCGGGCTTGCTGGCCTTCTGCTTCGGCTGGCTGGCTTTTCGTTCCCGCGTCACCGGCGTTTATCTCTCCATCATCACCCAGGCGATGACCTATGCGCTGCTGCTCGCTTTCTTCCGCAACGATTTCGGATTCGGCGGCAACAATGGCCTGACCGACTTCAAGGATATTCTCGGATTTAACGTGCAGGCGGATGGCACGCGTGCGGCTCTTGTTCGCGCTGAGCTGTCTGGCGCTGATCATCGGCTTTCTGATCTGCCGCGCGGTGGTCACGTCAAAACTCGGCAAGGTGTTGATCGCCATTCGCGACGCCGAATCCCGAACGCGGTTTCTCGGCTACCGCGTCGAATCCTACAAGCTGTTCGTCTTTACGCTGTCGGCCTGCATGGCCGGGGTTGCCGGCGCACTCTACGTGCCGCAGGTCGGCATCATCAATCCCAGCGAGTTTGCGCCTGGAAACTCCATCGAGGCGGTGATCTGGGTGGCGGTCGGCGGCCGCGGCACGCTGATCGGCGCGGCGCTCGGCGCGGTCGTCGTCAATTACGCCAAGACCTACTTCACCTCGGGCCCGCTGGCGCCCTACTGGCTCTTCATGCTCGGCGCCATGTTCATCCTGGTGACGCTGCTGTTGCCCAAGGGCATCGTCGGCACCTTCAATTCGTGGTGGGAGCCGTGGAAAGCCAAGCGGCTTTCGGAAAACGCCGAGAGCGCCGCGCGCGAGGACGGTGTCAGCGAACCGGATATGGCGGAGTGAGCGCATGAACGTCATGGATAACCGCGCAACTTCCGCACTGCTCTATCTCGACGGCGTGCACGTCTCCTTCGACGGCTTTCACGCCATCAACAACCTGTCGCTGACACTCGAGCCGGGTGAAATGCGCGCCATCATCGGTCCGAACGGCGCCGGCAAGACCACGATGATGGATATCATCACCGGCAAGACCAAACCGGATGAAGGCACGGTCCTGTTCGACGGCGTCACCGACCTCACAAGGCTCGACGAGACGCGGATTGCCGAACTCGGGATCGGCCGCAAATTCCAGAAGCCGACGGTGTTCGAAAGCCAGACCATCGAGGACAATCTGCTGCTGGCGCTCAATGTCGATCACAGCGTGAAGGGCACCTTGTTCTGGCGGGAGACGAGGCCTGAGTCCGAGCGCATCGAGCGCGTGCTGGAGACCATTCGCCTGAAGGACGCCCGCGATCGGTTCGCGGGAAGCCTGTCGCACGGCCAGAAACAGTGGCTTGAGATCGGCATGCTGCTCGCGCAGGATCCGAAGCTGCTGCTCGTCGACGAACCGGTCGCGGGAATGACCGACGTCGAAACCCACCAGACCGCGGAGCTTCTGAAGGAAATCAACAAGGACAAGACCATCATGGTCGTCGAGCACGACATGACCTTCGTGCGCGAACTCGGCGTCAAGGTGACGTGCCTGCACGAAGGCACCGTGCTCGCCGAGGGAACCATCGATCAGGTTTCGGCGAACGAGCGCGTCGTCGAAGTGTATCTGGGGCGCTGATCCATGCTGAAGGTCGACAACATCAGCCTCTATTACGGCGCGGCCCAGGCGCTGCGCGGCGTGTCGCTCTCGGCAGAGCCGGGCAAGGTGACCTGCGTGCTCGGCCGCAACGGCGTCGGCAAGACCAGCCTGTTGCGCGCGATGGTCGGGCAATATCCCATTTCCGGCGGATCGATCACGTTCGACGGCACCGATATCACCGGCCTGAAGCCCTATGAGCGGGCGCGAAAGGGCATCGGCCTGGTGCCGCAGGGGCGGGAGATTTTCCCGCTGCTGACCGTGGAGGAAAATCTCAAGACCGGCTTTGGTCCGTTGAAGCGCCAGGACCGCAATATTCCCGACGACGTGTTCTCGCTGTTTCCGGTGCTGCAATCGATGCTGGGTCGGCGCGGCGGCGATCTTTCCGGCGGCCAGCAGCAGCAGCTCGCGATCGGCCGGGCGTTGGTGATGCGGCCGAAACTGCTGCTCCTGGACGAGCCGACGGAGGGCATCCAGCCATCGATCATCAAGGATATCGGGCGCGCGATCACCTATCTGCGCAGCCTCGGCAACATCGCGATCGTGCTGGTGGAACAATATCTCGACTTTGCCTGCGAGCTCGGCGACAATTTCGCGGTCATGGACAGGGGCGCCGTCAAATACGCCTGCGATCGAAACAATCTCGACGCGGGCGAGATCAGCCGCCAGATGGCGCTGTAGGAGTTGACGAGTGACGCGAGCGGCTCTCGTCGCTGCGCCCTTATGGGATGAGTTGGGGCGAATGCGAACCGATAGAACCAGCGTGACTTCGGCGATCTTTGCGGCCAACCGCGCCCGGGGCGCGGTGAGCTTCGACGTGCATCTGGTCGACGGCGTCACCCGGCGCCGCCATCTCCATGAATCCGGCTCGCTGCGCGTGCGGTTTCCCTCGCCCGAGGCGGAAGGCCTGTCGGCGGTGTTCGTCAATACCGCGGGCGGGGTCGCCGGCGGTGATCGGTTCGACGTCGATATCGCGACCGGCGAAGGGGCGCGGCTTACCGTCACGACGGCGGCGGCGGAAAAAATCTACCGCGCCGAGGGGGCCCCTGCGCGGCTTCATATTGCAATGAAGGCTGCTGCGCACGCGCACCTCGCGTGGCTGCCGCAGGAAACCATTCTGTTCGACCGGGCGCGGGTAGAGCGCCGGTTCGATATCGATATTTCGGAAAGCGCCTCGCTCCTGGTCTGCGAGATCGTGGTGTTCGGCCGCGCCGCGATGGGGGAGAAGATGCGTCAGGGCGAATTCATCGACCGCTGGCGGCTGCGCCGTGCGGGCAAGCTGGTATTTGCGGAAAATATTCGTATCGATGGCGATATCGGCGAAAAGCTCGCAAAACCCGCGGTCGCCAATGGCGGCGTGGCCATCGGCACCGCCCTGATCGTGCCGGGCGACGAAGCGCTCGTGGAGCGGATTCGCGACCTGACCAACACGTTCGGTGGCGAGGTCGGTATCTCCTGCTGGAATGGATTTGCAATGGTCCGCTTCTGTGCCCAAGATGCGGCGCGGCTGCGCACCGACATGATGGCGGTGCTCGGCCGCGCCAGTGGCTCCGCGTTGCCGCGGCTCTGGCTTAACTAGAATGCGGCTCAACTCATGTGCTTCAACTAGAATGTTCGCTCAACCGGATCAGTTCAGCCCAATCAGAGTGCTTCCATGAATCTCTCTCCTCGCGAAAAAGACAAGCTCCTGATTTCGATGGCGGCCATGGTGGCGCGACGACGACTGGAGCGCGGCGTCAAGCTCAATCACCCCGAGGCCGTGGCCATCATCTCGGACTTCATCGTCGAGGGTGCGCGCGACGGCCGCACCGTGGCCGAACTGATGCAGGCCGGCGCCCAGGTTTTGAACCGCGCCCAGGTGATGCCGGGCATTGCCGAGATGATCCATGACATTCAGGTGGAAGCGACGTTTCCGGATGGTACCAAGCTTGTCACCGTGCATGAGCCGATAAGGTGACGCCAGTCATTCCGAGACAGCGCGAAACGATGGTCCCGGAATCCAGAAGTGACGGAGAAAGATAGAATGATCCCCGGCGAACTCTTCATCAAGGACGGCGAGATCGAGCTCAATGCCGGCCGCAAGACCGTGACGCTGACGGTCGCCAATTCCGGCGATCGTCCGATCCAGGTCGGCTCGCATTATCATTTCTTCGAAACCAATCCGGCGCTGAAATTCGACCGAAAGAAAGCCCGCGGCATGCGGCTCGATATCGCCGCCGGCACCGCGGTGCGGTTCGAGCCTGGCCAGACCCGCGATGTGCAACTCGTGGCGCTCGCGGGCAAGCGGACCATCTACGGTTTTCGCGGCGAGGTGATGGGGAAGCTGTGAACATGTCCAAAGCAGTCGGGGCCAAATCATGTCCGTAAAAATCAAACGTTCCGTCTATGCCGACATGTTCGGGCCGACCACCGGCGACCGGGTGCGGCTCGCCGATACTGATCTGATCATCGAGGTCGAGAAGGATCTCACCACCTACGGCGAGGAAGTAAAATTCGGCGGCGGCAAGGTGATCCGCGACGGCATGGGCCAGTCCCAGGTCACCAACAAGCAGGGCGCGGCCGACACCGTCATCACCAATGCGCTGATCGTCGATCACTGGGGCATCGTGAAGGCCGACGTCGCGATCAAGGAAGGCATGATCAGCGCGATTGGCAAGGCCGGCAATCCCGACATCCAGCCCGGCGTGACCATCGTGATCGGCCCCGGCACCGACATCATCGCGGGCGAGGGAAAGATCCTCACCGCCGGCGGCTTCGACAGCCACATCCATTTCATCTGCCCGCAGCAGATCGAACATGCGCTGATGTCCGGCGTTACCTCGATGCTGGGCGGCGGCACCGGCCCTTCGCACGGCACCTATGCCACGACCTGCACGCCTGGCCCCTGGCACATCGCGCGGATGATCCAGTCGTTCGACGCGTTTCCGGTCAATCTCGGCATTTCCGGCAAGGGCAATGCCTCGCGGCCGGCGTCGCTGGTCGAGATGATCAAGGCGGGCGCCTGTGCGCTCAAGCTCCACGAGGATTGGGGCACGACGCCGGCGGCGATCGACAACTGCCTTGCGGTTGCCGACGATTACGACGTCCAGGTGATGTTGCACTCCGACACGCTCAACGAGTTGGGTTTCGTCGAGGATACGGTGAAGGCGTTCAAGGGCCGCACCATCCACGCCTTCCACACCGAAGGCGCCGGCGGCGGTCACGCGCCGGACATCATCAAGATCGCGGGCTTGAAGAACGTGCTGCCGTCCTCGACCAATCCGACGCGCCCGTTCACCCGCAACACCATCGACGAGCATCTCGACATGCTGATGGTGTGTCACCATCTCGATCCCTCGATCGCCGAGGATCTGGCCTTTGCCGAGAGCCGCATCCGCAAGGAAACCATCGCGGCGGAAGACATCCTGCACGATCTCGGTGCGCTCTCGATGATGTCATCGGATTCGCAAGCCATGGGCCGGCTCGGCGAAGTCATCATCCGCACCTGGCAGACCGCCGACAAGATGAAGAAGCAGCGCGGCGCGTTGCCGCAAGAAAAGGGCAACAACGACAATTTTCGCGTCAAGCGCTACATCGCCAAATACACCATCAATCCCGCGATCGCGCACGGCGTGTCGAAACTGATCGGTTCGGTGGAAAAGGGCAAGCTCGCCGACCTCGTGCTGTGGGCGCCGGCCTTCTTCGGCGTCAAGCCGGAATGCATCATCAAGGGCGGCTCGATCGTGGCGGCGCCGATGGGCGATCCGAACGCGTCGATTCCGACGCCGCAGCCGGTGCATTACCAGCCGATGTTTGCGGCGTTCGGCAAGTCGCTGACAGCCTCATCGGTGGTGTTCTCCTCCAAGGCGGCGCTGGCGTCCGGGCTTGGAAGAAAACTCGGCATCGGCAAAAAGCTCTACGCGGTGCAGAACACCCGTGGCGGCATTTCCAAGAAAAGCATGATTCACAACGACGCCACGCCGAAGATCGAGGTCGATCCGGAAACCTATGAGGTGCGCGCCGACGGCGAACTCCTCACCTGCGCGCCTGCTGAAGTGCTGCCGTTGGCGCAGCGCTATTTCATGTACTAGGACAGTATCCCATGGTCGACACCCAATGATCCGCGCCACGCAGGTTCGAGGCCAACATCGCTGGAGCGAGCCACCGGCCGATACTGTGGTGCTCGATTTCGACGATCGCCACCGGCGGCGGATGGTGATGACCGGCACGCGCGGGCTCGAGTTCCTGCTCGATCTGGAAAATGCGATCGCGCTACGCGGCGGCGACGCATTGGTGCTCGACGATGGCCGGCTGGTCGAGGTCGTCGCGGCGCCGGAGCCGCTCGTGGAGATCCGCTGCAACGACCCGCAGCATCTGGTTCGGGTCGCCTGGCACCTCGGGAATCGCCATCTGCCGACGCAGATCACGGGCAGGGGGCTGCGCATCCGACGCGATCACGTCATCGAGGCGATGGTGAAGGGGTTGGGAGCGCGCATCATCGAGATCGAAGCGCCGTTCGATCCGGAAGGCGGCGCCTATGCCGGCGATGCGCACGCGGGCGAAGCGCATGGCCACGCGGGGCACGGTCATTCGTCGCATGACGATGGCGGTCATCACCATCACGACCATGATCGTCACCACGACCACGGTCAAGATCACGGCCATCATCACCATGACGAGCATTGCGATCATGACCATCAACACGGCCATTCCCATGCTCATGACCGCAAATAAGCCGCCGAGGCGGCCACGCCGCGCGATGCCGGACGCGGAAGTTCCACGCCAAGACGTGCCGGCTGCCAGCTTGAGCGCAATGTCGGAGGGCGAGGCGGCCGCGCTGTACCGGCTGATGACCTGGCTTTCGCCGTCGTTCCCGGTCGGCGCGTTCTCCTATTCCAGCGGCATCGAATGGGCGGTGGAGGCGGGCGATATCGGCGATGCCGCATCCCTCAAGGGTTGGCTCGCCTCGATGTTGGCCGATGGCGCGGGGTTTTGCGACAGCGTCTTTGTTGCGCAAACGCACCGGGCCGCGTCGTCTGGCGACGAAGCTATGCTTGTCGACATCGCCGAGCTCGCATCCGCCTTCGCACCCTCGCGCGAACGCCAACTGGAAACCTCGGCGCAGGGACGGGCGTTCGTCGAGATCGCCCGCGCGGCATGGAATTGCGTTTCCCTCGATCGGTTGATCACCTGTTGCGGCGGCGTCATCGTCTATCCCGTCGCGGTCGGCCTGGTCAGCGCCGCGCACGCGATTGCGCTGGAGTCCACGCTTCATGGGTTCCTGCATGCGGTGACCTCGAACTGGATCTCCGCTGGCGCGCGCCTTGTTCCACTGGGACAGACCGATAGCCAGCGCGTGCTGGCGCAGCTCGAGCCGGTCGTGGCTGCGACCGCAAGGCGCGCGCTCGCGGCTTCGCTCGACGATCTCGGCAGCGCGACCTTCCGCGCCGATCTCGCCAGCATGCGGCACGAGGCGCAATATACGAGGCTGTTCCGGTCATGAGTACGCGACCTGTCCACGGGGTCGCCCCTGCGAATGCAGGGACGACGACAATCAGGAGAACCCTCGCAATGTCAAAATCTCACGGCCCGCTTCGTGTCGGCATCGGGGGCCCTGTCGGATCGGGAAAGACCGCGTTGATGGACCTGCTCTGCAAGTCGATGCGGGAACGTTACGATATCGCCGCCATCACCAACGACATCTACACCAAATGGGATGCCGAGTTTCTGGTGCGCTCCGGCTCGCTGACCCCGGATCGGATCGCGGGTGTCGAGACCGGCGGTTGTCCGCACACCGCGATACGCGAGGATGCCTCGATGAACCTGGCGGCAGTTGCCGACATGCGCGCCAAGTTTCCGGACCTCGACGTGGTGCTGATCGAATCCGGTGGCGACAATCTCGCCGCCACCTTCTCGCCGGAACTCGCCGATCTGACGATTTACGTGATCGACGTCGCTGCCGGCGACAAGATTCCCTCCAAAGGCGGGCCCGGCATCACCCGGTCGGATCTGCTCGTGATCAACAAGATCGACCTCGCCCCTTATGTCGGGGCATCGCTGGAGAAGATGGACACTGACGCGCGGCGGATGCGCGGCGAACGGCCGTTTGTGATGACCAATCTGAAAAAGAGCGAAGGCCTTGATCGCATTATCGGCTTCATCGAGACCAAGGGCGGTCTCAGGCCAAAGGTCCGCGCCAAGAGCAAGACGCGATCAACAAAAGTAGAATCCGGTTTGCGTCCGATCGCGCTCCAAAATAATGAAGCGGCGCATCATCTTGTCGCTCGAAGCGCTCACACTTTGGCAGATCCTGCGCTGTGCACGCCAGGCTTAATCGTTAACCTTGCCCGCTCGAGAGCGGGCCCGTTTCGCTGGTTAATCCGGGAACAAAATCCGCCTGCCGCGGTTAGCGTTCTCTGGCGCTACCAAAATGTCACGCGTGAAAGCCTCCTTGACCTTCGTGTTATGTCTGTCCCGCCACCGCAGTTGCGTATCGATGGTCGCTGGCCCACTATGCCAGACGGTTGGCCCTCATCGCGCTTCGGTTTATGGTCGCTCCGGCGGCCGCCCAATGCTTTTTGTGCTTCTTTGCCAACATAATCAATTTGAGTGAGCGAGTGGTTCGGCTGGGTCTCATCACCGGTTTTATCGCACTTATCGGGGTCCTGCTCTCGGGGCTTGCGGCCTATCGCGTCCATGATCAGGAACTGACAGTCGATGGCATCGCGCTGGCGCGGGCAATCGACGTGCATGCGAGTCTGGTGCAGGACCGACTGACAGAGCGCGAATTGCTCGCGCGCGTCGCATCGGGGCTGTTCCGTTCGCCTTCGGTGATCAAGGCCAATATGCTGCAGCCGCTGCGCTCGTCGATCTATGCTTTCAAGACCGATTTTGTGGTCGCAAGCTGGATCGCGCGGCTGCGGCCGGACGAATTGGAAGCGGCGCATGCCGAACTGGCAAGCGCGGGATTTCCTGACCCGACCATCCGCGGGTTTGAAGACGCTCCGTTGGAGACGGCCTCCATCGACCACCCGGTCGATGTGCTGATGGATGTCGAACCGCGCAGCGAACAGACGAAGGGTTTTCCGGGCCGCTGTTTCGACCAGCATCCGATCATGGGACCGATGCTGGCGCGCGCGATGGCCGAGATGAAGCCTGTCGCGTCAGATCCCCTCCCTCTGTTACGCCCGGACGGGCCGGTCGGTCTCGTGCTTGCCGCGCCAGTGTTGCAGGACAACGAGGCGCAGCCGGCGGGCTTTGTGACCTTCTCCTATGAACTGGCGCCGCTGATGCTCGCCAATGACGATTTGTCGCTGTTCTCGGTGGCACTGAAGGATCCCCGTAGTGACAATGCCGAGCTGATCGCAAATGACCGGGGCATCGTCATAACGCGAACGGCAAGTCCGCAAGATCCGGTGCCGGCAGTGACGCGAGTGGTTGCATTCGGAGGCCGCGACTGGTCGCTTAGCTATTATGCCAAGACCAACGCGGTGAAACGCGCCGAGCAGACCGCCGCGATCGTGGCCGCGATCGGACTCGCATTGACCGCGATCGTCTGCGGGTTGTTCGGATATGTCGCCTACAACAACCTGCGATTAAGCCGCGAAATACAGGTGCGGATCGGCTTCGAGCGGCGATTGACCGCGGTGATCGACGAACTCAATCACCGCGTCAAGAATATCCTTGCGGTAATCCAGTCGATCGTGACGCGCACGCTGCGGCATGGTTCGGATATCGACGTCGCGCGCGAGCTCCTGATTGGCCGGATTCACGCCATGTCGAACGTGGTCTCATTGCTCAGTGAAAGCCAATGGCAGGGCGTGAAACTGAAGGGGCTGTTCGAAGCGCGCGCAATTCCCCATGCCGAGCGTATCGCGATCTCCGGCCCCGAGATCATCGTCAGCGCGCGGGCGGCGCAGTCGCTGTCGCTCCTGTTCTTCGAACTGGCGTCGCATTCGGACGAAGGGCTTTCGCTGGTCGGCAAGCATCCTCACATCGTTGCGCATTGGGAAGTGACCGGCGAAGAGCCCGACGCGATCTTTCATTTTCGCTGGGAAGAATTCAATACCAGCGCGGCGACCCGCCGCGCCGACAGTGATTTCGGCGTCATCCTGCTCGACCGCGTGGCGCCGGAGGCGCTTGGCGGAACATCGAAACGATACTTCACCGATGTGAGCTACGTCTACGAACTCACCGCGCCGATGGAAACCGTGGTGGATATGTCGGAAAGAGATCGGACCGAGCAGTTCTCCGCGCCTTGAAGCCGGTGCTTTAGCGCCGCCGGCCTGCGTTATTCCGGGGCACGCAAGGCGTGAACCGGCAGTCTCGCGCAAATCACCTCGAAATCCGCGCGTCACGGCGCATGCCGGAAGGACGCTGAGTGAGTTGGAGGCCGGATTGGATCTAGCCGCCGCTACCGCCGATCACCGCGCGCACGGTTTCGTCGGGGCCGAAATCCTCGGCGCCATCGACATAGAGCAAGGCCGAGAGTTTCGATCGGGCCCGGTTGACGCGGCTCTTGATGGTGCCGACCGCGCAGCCGCAGATCGCCGCGGCATCCTCATAGGAGAAGCCGGAGGCGCCGACCAGGATGAGTGCTTCCCGCTGGTCTTGTGGAAGCTTGTCAAGCGCCGCACGGAATTCCTCAAACTCCAGATGCGCGCTCTGCGCCGGCTGGGTCTTCAGGGTCTTGGCATAGCTTCCATCGCCGTCTTCCACCTCCCGCCGCCGCTTGCGGTAGTCCGAGCGGAACAGGTTGCGCAGGATCGTGAACAGCCACGCCGGCAGGTTCGAGCCGGGCTGAAAGGAATCGATATTGGCAAGCGCGCGCAAAAGCGTTTCCTGCACGAGATCGTCGGCGCGGTCGCCGTTACCAGAAAGCGAGATCGCGAAAGCGCGCAGACTTGGAACCGACGCCAGGATGTCGTCGCGGAGCGAATCGGTGAGAGGCATTAGTCCCTCCCGTCATTTTTGGTCGTTTGGTCGCCCGTGCTTCCCATTTGGGTATCAGGCGCCGGCACATCAAGCTTCCGGATCAGCTCGACGAACCGGTCTGGAACTCCTTGCCGGACGACGTCGTCGTACATGGCACGCAGCTGGTGGCCTATTCGGGATTGAATCTCGGCGTTCAGGCCGCCCTGCTTTTTTGCTTCTTTCATGTCCTGTCCCACGCTACTCCGAGTGTTAAGCTTTTGTATTTTCACGGCTAATCCTCGAATTTGCCCCTGCGTCAGCTACCTCTGTGAAATGCCTAATTCAACCTGGGCCGAAAAGTTCCGCAAATGGGGGAACTTTTCTTGGCCCCGGGCGTAGTTCAGGCACTCTGGGGGATGCCGGGTCACCCCCTTTTGAGAGGTCTTGGCCCAAGAAGAAGGATGGAGTGGGGATGTCCCGATCACAGCTCGTTGCCGAACACTTGCCGTTGCTGCGCCGCTACGCCCGCGCGTTGACCGGAAACCAGGCGTCGGGCGACGCTTATGTCGGAGCCATGCTCGAGGCCCTGTTGCAGGATCCCTCCCTGCTTGACGAACGTCATGGGCCGCGCGCTGGGCTGTTCCGGCTCTTTACACAGATCTGGAACTCGGTCTCGATCAATGACGATCCCGACGTGACGACGTTGCCGATGCCGCCCGAGCGGAGGCTTTCGAACATCACCCCTCTGCCGCGCCAGGCGTTTCTGCTGTTGTCGCTCGAAGGCTTCTCGGAAGAGGAAGTGGCCTTCATTCTCGGCATCGACGTCGTCGAGACGCGCAAGCTCGCCGATACTGCGGGGCGCGAAATGGCGGCGGAGATCGCCACCGATGTGCTCATCATCGAGGACGAGACCTTCATCGCGATGGATCTCGAAAGCCTCGTGAAGAATCTCGGCCATCATGTGATCGGCGTTGCCCGCACGCACACCGACGCCGTGGCGCTTGCCAAGAACAGGAAGCCGGGCCTGATCCTGGCGGATATTCAACTGGCCGACGGCTCTTCGGGGCTCGATGCGGTCAACGAGCTGCTGCGGACCTTCGAAGTGCCGGTGGTGTTCATCACAGCCTATCCCGAGCGCTTCCTGACCGGCGAGCGCCCGGAGCCGGCGTTCCTGATCTCGAAACCGTTCCAGCCCGCGATGGTGTCGGCGGTGGCGAGCCAGGCGCTGTTCTTTCAGCGCAACTCGCGGAACCGCACGCCAAGGGTGGCGTGACAAGAGTGGCTTAAAAGAGTGGCGTAAGCTTTCAGAAGCCTGACGATAGGAAGCGACCCGGGCGTGCAATCGCGCCCTCGGGTCGATTCAATTGACTTCGGCGCGCAACTTACTTCGGTGCGGCCGCAGACGGATTGAATAGTCTCTCCCCGTTCACCTGATACGCGCCGATCGCCTGCTGCCCTTCCGGCGACACCAGCCAGTCCGCAAGGATTTTTGCCGGAGCAAGCTTTGCGCCAGCATGTTTTTGCGGATCGAGTTCGATGAGATCGTAGCGGTTGATCAGGCGCGGGTCGCCTTCGACCGCGATTACCAGCGAGCCCTTGTTGTTGAAGCTGAGCCATGTGCCGCGGTCGGTCAGCGTGTAGGCCTCCATCGCGCTTGCGGCGTTGAGCGCCTGGCCCATCCCACCGCCGATGTCGCGATACCATTTTTCCGCCGACGTCCCCGGGTCTTGCCCGGCGAGCTTCCAGAGCCGCAGCTCGGCTGCGTGCGTGCCGCTGTTGTCGCCGCGCGACACAAAAGGCACTCGCGCAGACGCAATGGCTTTCAGCGCGGCCGCACTGTCCTTGCCGCCGCGTACATGCGCCGGATCGGCGGCGGGGCCGACCAGGATGAAATCGTTCCAGGCAATTTGCCGCCGCGTGCGGCCATGGCCTTCAGCCATGAATTGCGCCTCGGCCTCCGGGTCGTGGACCAGCAGAATATCCGCATCGCCGCGCCGGGCGGTGTCGAGCGCCTTGCCGGTGCCTTGCGCGACGACGTGAACCGCAATCCCGGACTTCGCGGTAAACTGCGGAAGAATGTTTGCCAAAAGCCCGGAGCTTTCGACTGAGGTGGTGGAGGCCAGAACGATGGATTCCGCCGCGGCCGGACTGGAATGGAGGGCTATGGCGGCAACCATCAACGCAAGCAGGGATCGGATTTCAATCATGCCTCGTCGCTCCCCGCGCTTCGTGCCCCGCCGGCCATTGCGAACACCGTCGCGCTGATCGAAATGCTGATCCCGACCAGCACCGCACCGAGCGCCAACGCCAATGACAGCTCGCCCTGACTGGTCTGGAGCGCAATCGCCGTGGTCATGGTTCGCGTCAGCCCCCGGATATTGCCGCCGACAAGGATCACCGCGCCGACTTCCGAAATGGTCCGGCCAAGACCCGCGAGCACCGCGGTCAGGAGGTCCGCGCGGATGATGTGCAGGATTTGCGGAATGGCTTGCACGTGTGAGGCGCCATCGCTGATCAGCTCGTCGCCATAGCGCGCCCAGGCCCGTTCGCTGGCGCGATGGACCAGCGCGGTCATGATGGGCGCGGCCAGGATCGCCTGCGCGATCACCATCGCCGCGGGCGTGTAAAGCAATTCGAGAAATCCGAGCGGGCCGGAGCGCGACAGCGCAAGGTACAGGACCAACCCGACAACGACCGGCGGCAGGCCAAAAAACGCGTTGGCCAAGATGACCAGCAACCGCCGTCCCCGAAAGGAAAAGATCGCGAGCGCCGCCCCAAGCGGAAGGCTGATGGCAGCCGCGATCGCCGTCGCCGCGAGGCTGACGCCGATCGAAACCCCGACAATCCCCAGGAAGTCGCCCAATGCCCCACCGGTCCATATGCTGCGCGTTGTTGCTGCACGTGGATGACGCAGGCGTCAATCTCACGCGGTGAGGCCGGGCCAGATACCAGCATGAGAGGAGGGTACGAAAGCTTTTTGAAATCAGCGGGATAGCGGAAAAAAGCAGGGCGCGACTGGCATCACCACGTCTGCGGTGCGATTTCATGGCTGTTCGCTACAGTTCGTGGATGAGCTTCTAAGTATCTGTTGAGTCAGCTATAATTCCTCTCTGGAAGGCCTACCAACGTTCACGGAAGATCGCTGGAATTCACCGCGATCCGCGTTCAATGGTGGGGCGGATGGTGGGGCGGAGATGGCCAAAAGACAGTTGCACAAGCTTTCCGCGCGCGAGGCGGAAACCATTGCGGAGCCCGGGCGCCATGGTGACGGTGGGGGGCTATACCTCGCGATCGAGGCCGGTGTGCATGGCCGACGCCAATGGATATTCCTGTACCGTGTGCGCGGCACCAGCAAGCGCAGAGAGCTTGGCCTTGGACCGGCAAAGGGAAAAGGCAAGGACGGTCTGTCGCTCGCCGCTGCCCGGCTCAAGGCCGCCGATGCGCGCAAGAAGCTCGCAGAAGGCAAAGACCCCGCGACGGAGCGAAGGGCAGAAAAGGTGGCGGGCGTCACCTTCGGAGAATTCGCCGATGCGTTGCTGCAATCGATCAAGTCTGGCTTCAAAGGCAAGAAGACCTACGCAGATTGGAAACGCGATCTCGAAGTGCGGTGCCAACCTATCCGCTCGAAGCATCTTCAAGAAATCAACACGACGGACATACTGGCGATCTTGTCGCCGATGTGGCTGACGATTAATCGCACGGCACGCGAGACGCGAAGCCGCATCGAGCGCGTATTTATGGCTGCGCGGGCCAAAGAACTGCGTTCCGGTGAAAATCCTGCGATATGGCGTGGGAATTTAAAGGAACTCCTTCCGAAGGCCAAACGCTCAAAGCGCCACCATCAGGCCGCACCATATAAGGACGTGCCAAGAATTGTGTGTGCTCTTCAGGAAAAGCATAAGAGCGCCGACAGCAACGTGAACCTCGCCGCCGAATTTATCATTCTTACGGCGGTGCGCACCGGTGAAGCCCGGTTTATGCGTGTGCGCGAGGTGGATTTTGTCGAAAGGCTCTGGATCGTTCCGGGAGAGCGTATGAAGACAGAAGACAGTTCGGAAGGTGCATGTTTCGAAGTGCCGCTCTCCGACCGCGCCGTTTCGATCCTGAAGGCCGTGATCCCAAAGGGCGCTTCATCCGATACATATGTTTTCGCGGGCCAGTGGTCGAGAGACGGGGAGAAGCCGCTGGGTATGAACGCCGTCCTCCACGCGCTCAAGGCGGTTTACCCAACGATTACGACGCACGGGTTCCGCTCCAGTTTCCGTGACTGGGCAGGCGACGAAACAACCCACGAACGCGACATCGCGGAAATGGCACTCGCTCACAAGGTGGGCGACGAAGTTGAGCAAGCCTATAGGCGCGGCAACGCTCTCAAAAAAAGGCGTCAGCTTATGGAGGCATGGGCTTGCTATGCCGGAGGAGCCTCTAACGTTGTTACTTTCGCTTCGCGAGAGCCGGGGGCAGACGATCGAGGGCTCCCTCCAAGACAAATCGCGGAGTTGCGCTAGGCGCCGCATTTGGACGATTGACTACCCCGTCGCACATCCGAGGAACGCGCCGCGCGTTGCCAGTCCAAGTTTATTCGATCGCTCCGGTGCGGAGTAGGTCATCGTTCCGACTAGTCACACATCAGTTACCATGCAGTTCTTCCTCTATTTTTCGACAACTCCTATTCTGCGACTGATCGCGAAAAAATTCATTCGCCGTCGTTGACATCCGGATATATTCGAACGGCCGTTGCCGTACGCTACAGTACGCGGGGAGCCTCGGATATACGTATTGACCCCGCTCGTCGCACGATCAACTTTTGCACTATCGAGTTTCTGTGTGGAGGACGGTCTGTGAGATACAATCAACGCGAGAAAAATCGACCAAACGAGACCTCATTATCTTCTCCGAAGCCCGAAGAGCGAACCATTCCCTTTTTCCAGCGGCTGAGTTGCACGATCGATGAAGCGTGCGAGGCGACGAGCTTGGGACGGACGAAGCTTTACGAGTTGATAGGGGCTGGACAACTCGCTACGACAACCGTCGGGCGTCGGCGCTTGGTGATCGTACGCGGACTTAAATCGTTCCTCGAGGCTAACAAAATCGACGTGATCGGGAGTCGCAACCGTACGCCTGAATAGATCGACGTGTATTGTAGTCGAGGCGCTTCTGATCCTGGGGATCCACGACGCTCTCTCCGAGCCAGCTAGCGCCGCCGACGCGCAAGTCTTCTGGATGCTCGCCGAGGACAACATCACGAACCCGACCTGGTTCCGCGTCGAAAAATAGAGTCTCGCGTTGTAATGGTGGCGCAATGTCGCCTATTGGCTGCACTTTTCGGACGTAACCGGCCGCGCCGCCGCGTTGCCAAACCGGATTCCGTGACTACCTACAATTTCCGACTCCTGATGAAAGCATTGGAACGATCCAGGGCATTGAGCCTTAGCTATTCAGCAGATCAAACCGCACTGAAAGAGATCCAATGAATATTCTCCCCGTTGAACGCGCGCTGAGCATATACGGCGCGCTCGCAGACCGTTCCGAGACGAAGGGAGCCCGTAAAGGGCTTTCCGAGCATCTGATGAAAAAGTATATCGAGGGCGAAAAAGATGAGCATCGCCTGACGGTGGAAGGGCTGTCATACCTTCACGATCTAGATCGAGAACTCAACTCTCGAAGTTAATTGCCCCAAACGGGATTTATCCCTTCAGCGCTTCCCTCTGCTTCTGCAACGAACCGCGCCGCGTCATCCTCGCTTTCGCCGCGCTCACGGCTTCCGTCCTGGTTGGCTTAGGTTGGAACGAACATTGGCTGGACGACTTGATGCGGTAGGGCAGGATGGACGGCTCCAGATGCCCCCGCTCTGGGGCCGGTTCTCTTTGTTTGTAATTTCGAAAGGTGAGCAATATTGACCAGCGGGCCCTCGCGCTCTTGAGCCACGCTGCGCAGCATGCCTCCTTAAAGCGCAACACCACGGGAGATGACACTTCGTTTTGTAAGGTGGCCGAACTTGTCGAATTGGGCCGCACTATCCTCCGTTGCTCGCGGTCCCTTCGCAGGTTATCCAGAGATAAAGCGTGGCTAGACGCCTTCACCGTCGAAGGCTCGCAGTAAGGCGGCCTCGGTTGGGTGGGCTCCCTCGCTTTGTGGCTCATGCGTTGTGAAAGCGGGCCGACGGCGCTGCGCGATAGTCGCTTAAGTTGCACACATTTAAGGGTGGCGGTAGGAGAGAGAAATGTCCAAGAAGCCGAAGATCGATCACGAGTACCAAGCCGGCAAGGACAAATTTAAGATAACAATTCACGGGTATTCGCCGAGTAAAAAGGCTCGCGACGCGATCATGAAAACGCTGCTGAGCGCGGTAGAGCGCAGCCCGGATCGTCTCATCGCTGATGCCCAGAAGAAATCAAGAAAGGGACCAGGCAAGAAGCTACGCGGTCTGCAAAAGACAAACAAATTGATTGAGGTTGGCGACTGAGTGAAGTGGAATTACGTCTCATATCGGAAATAACAATAGGGGTGCCGCCGTGATCCTTGTCTTGATATCGGTTTTGACCATCGTTGTTGTAGGCGCAATCTGTTTTTGGGCCATCGATAAGTTTGCCACCGACCGCCGTCTTGCAAATCTGCTCAAGTTGCTCGTTGTACTGATTTGCCTCGGCGCAATTTTGCAGCGAATACTGCCGATGACTGGAATTTACTGAGCTATCGTCCAACATACCTAAGAACACGATCCGATTGGGTCTATCGATCAACCGCCGAAAGGCAAAAGGGAAATGAGCGCTCGATCTCCCGCACCGAAGACTAATGATTATTCTCTTGTTCCGGGCTCGCTAGGTCCTCGCCGTGATTTTCGCATCAGTGTGGGGCGCGAGGGGTGGGACGCCGATGGCCGTGTCTTCGACGTTTCCGAGGCCGTCCGGACCGCGCGTGCCTGGATGAAACGACCCCGCGCTATCCGGTATGTTCATCCGCGCGGAAGTTACCTACGCGTGGCCGCGCCCAGATGGCACGGTTGGCTCAGATCGCGAACCGGTGGCGCTGTTCACTGGCGAAGTTGTCCACGCCTATCTAGGTCATTTGCCCAATGAGACAATCGAGGCAATGTTGAATGAACTGTCGACTGAGCTTGGCGTCGCTCTTGGGCAGGAGCGAATTTATGTGGCATTCGCTGACCGGGCATGGATTTTGGATGCTGGTGAACGTTAGAAGCAGACTTGTCTGGCCGGCACGTTAGCGGGGCGGGTCCAAGGTTTTTTACGATTGTTAACCGATAGACCCGCCCGGATCCTTGCGACGTAACTAACCCGTTCTATTCGTGAGAGTGCGGTTTTTTTATCCGATTGGTGTGGCCGCGCATCTCCTCTGACGAGGCGCACAGGAATGCCTTCGGCTTTTTACCGCTGACGACCCGTACTTTGCAACGCGCTTGAGGGATAGGTTGGGCGAACAGGGGCGGATGCCCCGCCGGTTACGGACCGAGCGGCAGCAGCGCACCTGGCAAACTGCGGAAGAGGTCGGCTTCGGGACATGCCGCGGCGAACGCAAGGCGAATGCGGCTGGTAGTCTCGACCACGCGGGCTGCGATTTTCAAGAGACGAAGACGCAGCGTCGCGAACTCGGCAGTGGCCAATTCCCGGGCCTTGGGAATGGCGTCGCGCACGGTCAGCATCAACCAATAAGCGGCGGTGTGGAGCACGAGACGGACCTGATTGGCGAGCGCCGAACGGCAGCTGGTGCGATCGGAGGCGAGCTGTGTCTTATGCAGCTTGATCAGATTTTCGGCCTGGCCGCGCGCGCAATACAAGCTGTCGTAGATCCACTCGGCTGAGCCGACATCGAGGCTGGTGACGACGAAGCGGATGTCGAGGCCGAGCGTGGTCGCCTCAATACGGGCGGCGGTTCGCCGTTCGCGATCCCAGGACTTTGCCTTGTGGCGGGTCTCGGCATAGCCGCGCAGAACAGGCAGGTTCTCGATGGCGCGTCGCGTACGAATATCGTCGGCGACCTCGTCGACTTTTCTGGCGAGCGGCTTGGTACCGGACAGACCGAAGATGTAGTCGATGCCGTTGTTCTCGCACCACGTCATCGCTTCCGGCCGAGCATAGTGCCCGTCGCCACGGAACGTAATTCGCGTCTTGTGCCATCGCGTGCGGATGTGCCGCACCAGGCGGCGCAGATGGGCACGCACCTCGACGCCGCTAGGCGTCTTGCCGGGCCGCAGCACAACCGCAACGGGCCGGCTCTTCTCCGTGTCGTAGACGTGGATCGGCAGGAAGCAGCGTTCGTCATAATGAGCGTTGAACAGCGAAAGCTGCTGATGGCCGTGGACGACATCGCATGTGTCGTCGATGTCGAGCGTGACGGATGCTGGCTCGCACGGATAGCTATCCATCCATGCGTCGACCAAGATGTAGGTCAGTCGGATCACGTCGCGCAGGCGCGGCGAATTCTCCAGCCGCGACAGCGTCGGCTGGGAACACAAATCCCGGCCCGTGTCCGGCAGACGCCCGCAGGCCAGCTTGAATGCGGGATCAGACCGCAGATGATCGAGGTCGTCGGCGTCCTCGTAGCCGCAGCAGATCGCGAACATGCGAGCGCGGAACATATCGACAAGGCTGTGCACGACCCGTGTCGGATCGCGCCGATCGGGCAACACCCGGGCCAAATTGTCGGCCAAGCCGAGACGCCGCTCGGCCATCGCCAGAAGCATCACGCCCCCGTTCGAGGTCAGGCGACCGCCATCGAAGGCAGCTATGACTTTCTTGGTGTGAATGGCTGGAAATGAGAATGGCAAAATCGTATCATCGGTCATGGCGGGCGTGGCGTTCGCGGTTGAAGGTGATGGGGTTGGCTTCGCAACCGAACCCTACGCCGCTTCAGCGCTTTACACCACGCTCGCCAGCCATCTCAGGCGCCCTCTGGCGAATAAGACGGGCTAAATCAGTTGACGCAAGTTTTGTCGGCTTTCAGAGCCGTCTCAGCCGATGCCTTTGTCGAGTGAGCAGCACCGACGACCTTGATTTTGCCGCCAGCAACGGGCTCGGTCTCGACGATTTGACATTTCATCGTCCCGGTATCTTGAGCTAGGTAAAACGATTGCGGCGCTTGGCCGACCGTCTTTGCCGGTTCAGCCGCGAATGAAGGTGCTGCGAGTGCAAGCGTAGCGACTGTCGCGAAGAGAATCTTTTTCATGCTGTCTACCAGTTGTCGTCGGATCGACCGCGGAATGATCACAAGCGCATTGGTCGGTGTTGCTGGTGCCTTCGTTGGCTATCACGTCGCCTTGCTGCTTGCGCTCGGCGGCGGGATAGTCACATCGGTTATTGCAGCGGCAGTCGGTGCTGCTGTCGTACTGTTCGGTTGGCGAATGGCCAAGTAAGGGCAGAAGTCACGCCGCGCTCTTCGCGCCATCCTATTTCTGTCCTGGGGCTCGTTGTTCGAACCTTTTGTACAATCGCAGCAGTGGATCACCACCCGCTATTTTTCAAACCTCAAATGGAGGAGCGTTGAGATCTGGCTATTATTAATCTCACTGGCTATTATTAAGCTCAAGTACCGTGGACAAACTCCCGATAAATCTCACTTCCGGCACCGTCAACGACAGATATCGCAAATTGGTCGTCGCGAAGGCTGCAGTCACGAATGTGCTGTGCAAGCGCCCTACAATGCTCAATCGCTTCGGCATTAGTGATGAACTCAAGACCCACTCGATCTCTCAGGGGAACGCCATCTTTCATGTCAAAGAAAAATGTGTGCATTACCAATTCCTCGTGAGAGCGGGGGTGGGCCGAGGGATCACTTGGGATGCCGTGGGTGGGTTAGGCGATCCCCGCCGCACTAAGCCGCTCAGCCGACACTTGTACCATTTTCAGATCAGTACACGGCCATAACGTGTTGTCGGCCTCCAAAACGCGCATTCTTAATGCTCCGTCTTTTCTGCCTGGTTTGGTAGGCTTTGTGAGTCGGTGAAAATGAATATCGGGTGAGCAAAACCTAGCGGGCCTTAATTCGCCACTACTCGAAAGGTTCCAGCGTCGACTGAACAATATTCCGAGCATTGTGCAATATTGACTAGGACACCAGGACCTCAAAAGCGCATGTTGGCTGCATCACCGCCAGTCTTGTCTGAGACGAGCGGCTGGCAAAGCAGCAAACGGTGTTGAACCGGTTGCCCGTAAGAGGCCGTCTCAGCAGGCAAACGATTTGGTAGAAGCAATTAGCAACCGTTAGAGGATGTCATGACCACAAGTTTTTCATCAACCTTCTTGGCATGCGGAGGAATTTTCGTTCTCTCGTTCGTTACTATTTGGGCATTCTGGTTTGTGGAACGATTGCGAGGGGTGGCCGCGCCGCACGTTGCGCGCCACTAGCAGCGATCGCATCAAGCAGCAGAAAAAGACTGGCCTCGAGATCAGCATCGGCGAGCTCGGTATTTCAATCGAAAAAAGGTGGTACGCCATTCCTGATGACGCCGCCGACAGATGTCAGCGGAAGCATGAAGATCAGGATGTCAATATCGACCTACTCGGATCATCGAGGTCAACCAAAGGATTCAGATTATGTCGCTCGGACTGATACTCATCATTATCCTTGTCATCTTCTTGCTTGGCGGCTTCAGTGGTCGCTTCGGCGGTTACGGCTACGGCTTCGGTCACGGTGGGATCGGTGTCGTCGGGGTAATCCTGATCATCCTCGTCGTATTGCTGGTTCTGGGCCGGATTTGATCTGCCAGCGTCTGCCGCGCCGAACATGTCTGAAATCCAGTTCCAGGAAGTCAAATTAGCAGGATTTCCTGAACTCCCCTTCGGCTCCCTCGTGGTCGAAGTCAAATACTTGGATCGGTCCTACGATAACTTGAGCAGGCGCAACGCGGCAGCCATGCGCGCCAGGTGAGCATTATTGATCACACCAGCGCCAAGCTTAGCGCCTATGTTGCAGCAGCCGCGTTCACGATCTCCCGAACGAGGCATCGGGCACCCATAAGATAGTCGGAAGGCCGCGCAAAAATGAGGGAGTTGATGATGCTGATCGAAGTCAGAACAGACGGCAACATTCACGGTAGCGAGCAGCTTTCAGACGAAGTTAAAATCGTCGTGCAAACTACTCTGGACCGGTTCGGCGATCGCATCCGGCGGGTCGATGTGTACCTCAGCGACGCGACCGGCAACAAAGCCGGTCACGACGACAAATGCTGCACAATCGAAGCGCGTCGCGATGGCCGTGAACCCATCGTTGTGACCCATCATGAAATGATGATGGATCAAGCGATCCGTGGCGCAGTCCATAGCTTGAAGAAATCAGTGGAGAGCGCCTTCGGAAAGGAATCCACCTTGGATCATCTCCGGGATCATCACTAGGTCGTCGGTGCGCGACAGTTTCGCAACACAAAAAAGATATGGAAAGTCCGTGAAAATTCACAAATCTTATATCGCAGCCGTTGCCCTGGTGGCCTTCGCAGCAATCGCGAATCCACTAACAGCAACGTCCCAAACCACCTCCCCCAAAGCGCAAGCCGTTCCCGTATCGATGTCGTCCGGATCGGCTGTCTCTACGCAAGTCGAGACCTGGACAATGAGGCAATGGGACGCTGCGCAGAAGAAATCGGCCAAGGACAAGACCAAGTGGTCGGATTGCCAGAAACAATCCGGGAATAGGCATCTCGAAGGTCGAAAGAGTTGGTCCTTCCTCTACACCTGCATGACGAGTTGAACCGCGGTCCCTATGCCTATAATGCCGCCGTCGGATCGTCTTGTCGCTTTGCGCGAGCTTCAACGCACGCGAGCTGCGGAGTCGGAACTCACCCCTCATTACGCGCTCCCTGTCGCCGGCGGGCGACCCGAGTTGCCCAAAATGCTGTGCAGCGATGAACTTAGCGCGCCTGTTGCGCAGACCATCCGGCTTCGATATTTCGCACCTCCGACTGCACCAGGTGCAACTACGCTCATATCGTCACTTCCGCACCAGTTTTGCGTGGAGATGTCCGCAATCTGAACGATATGGCGGCAGATACTCTTGAAGAGGCACAGAGCATGGCGTCTGGTGCGCAGCGAAGTGAGGCGCTCAAAAAGGCGGGAATTCTCCGTAGAATTGCGGACAATCGCGGTCTAATCTCCCTGTCGGCGGCTTGCGGAAGCAATGACCCACTGAAGCCGCAGCCTGACCCCTGCGTCAATGGAGCCTTCTGTTGACCACGCCTGCCAACGACGAGTTCGATGCGAAGGGCTACCTCGCGAAAGTCGGAAACGGGAAGACAATTCTCGAATTCCGCAAGGACGAGCACGTGTTCAAGCAAGGCGATGCCGCCGATGCGGTGTTTTACATTCACAAAGGCAAGGTCAAGCTGACGGTCCTTTCCGAGCAAGGCAAGGAAGCCGTCGTCGCGATTCTAGAGCCCGGCCAGTTTTTCGGCGAGGGCTGCATGAATGGTCACAAGCTACGCATTTCGACGACAACGGCGATGGATGATTGCCTGATCACGTCCATTACGAAATCCGCGATGATCGCCGCTATTCATGATGAGCCGAAATTTTCGGAGCTATTCATGACCTATCTCCTGACCCGGAACAGCCGGATTGAGGAGGACCTCATCGACCAGCTCTTCAATTCAAGCGAGCGGCGGCTCGCACGGCTGCTCTTGCTGCTCGCAAATTTCGGCAAGGAAGGCAGCCCGCAACCGATTAGTCCGAATATCAGTCAGGCAACTCTGGCGGAAATGGTCGGGACCACGCGATCCCGGGTCAGCCACTTCATGAACAAGTTTCGCAAGCTGGGGCTCATCAGCTACAACGGGCATATCGAGGTTAACAGCTCACTGCTTAGCGCGGTTTTGCACGAGAAGCCGCTGCTAAAGGAGCGTGAAGAGCGCTAATAAAAGTTGTAGCTCTGAGGCAGCAAGCCACTGGAGCGCTGTTTTCGTGCGCTCTTCTCCAGGCGATCGGGTATGATTGCACGCATCGCATCGGCAGACCCTTTTTGATCCTGAGATCGCCGGCTGACACAGAGTTGCTTGTTCCAACCTCCGTCGTGTTGCAGCGCCTGCATGACGGGATGCCGACTGACCAATTCACCCTTGGTTGGCTTATGCAAGGCTTGCACAAGCGCTCCTTCGGAATCATCATGCTGCTGCTCGCTCTGGTCGCGTTCACACCGGGGCTTTCGATCGTAGCTGGCGTGCTGCGGCTGGTCGACGCCGTCGTCGTGATCCTGAGCGCGACGCTTGTGTTCATTCCGATACCCCTGAGCAACGTCATTCCCGCTTTGGCGATTGGCCTGATCTCGCTTGCCTATATCGAGGAAGACGGGTTGCTGCTTTCGATCGCCTTGCTTGCTGCCACAATTGTGCTGATGCTGGTGACGGCTGCCGCATGGGAGATGCTGGCTGGTCATCGATCCCTGGTAATGAACTGTGTCGGAGGGCGCAGACACCGTGTCGATCGGTGCAACCCCTTGACTGTAAAGGTCGCGCCTCTGGTCTGGGCAGCAATCCGACGGAACGCCATTTACGCGGTTTCGTTCCTACCGCAAGCTTTTCGGTATGATATCGGCGGAGCTTTTCGTTTTTTAATGCATATAGGGGTCATTTCGAAAATAACTGAGTGCGATCGGTGCGACGCGGGTCTGCCTTATTCGCGACTTCGGCGAAACAGGCGCAGTCGCTCAATGCGGCCGCACAGTTTGCACCGATATTGGATGAGGTCATTGCCTCCATCATCCGGATCGATCTTCTCGAGTTTCATTGTTTGATGACAGACAATACAATTCATCATATCTAGGAGCGGGCTTCGGTCATCGTTCAGCGACACGGAAATCTCCTCCGCCGACCGAGGTGGCCTACGTAGGCGCACGTAAGCCCGGGGATTGATAGCCACTCACTGATCTGGGAAGCGGTCTGTAGCTGACGGGCCTTTAGCAGCAGTTTGTTCTTCAGTTTCCCGTAGGGCAACTTGGTTGCCTCGTCTTTCGCGGCCTCGGATTGCTCGTGCCACTTCTGTTGGGTAGTTTTCTGCGTGCTCATGATGCTTCGCCTTAGATCAGGCGGGAGCGCTACACTCTCAGTCACCGGTAGATGCCGCGATGGGGCGGTGATGGAACCAGGATACCATAAGGCGCTTCCGATCGACGAGCAGTATTGCTCATTCACTTAAATTTCACGAATTGGGACGCTGCCAACGCGCTTGGTCGCCTAAAGGTCCGCAGACGATAGTTGCTTGGAACCAATGTCGCCGATGCGGCTTGCTGATGACTCCCGGATGCCACACCCCCAGGCATCCGATGAATGATGGCCGCAGCACCGCCCCGTGCTGGGGCCATTTCTTTGACATTGGCAGCAGGGCATTGGGGTCAAATACCGCCAGGCCCCGGGTTTTGTCTTGAACGAACCAGGCAGGAACGAGTTATCCAGCATGCCCAAAATCAAGCCAACTACCGGCCCAATGAGAACGCAGCCCCGAGCGCGCGCTTGGATTCTGACGGTACCAATGATGCCCACGGTCGAAAGGGTGATGAAGGCGCCACAACCAGAGCAAATGCCAACAAGGACGGAAGCAGTTCGCGCCGCGAAGGCGAGAATCACGCGGCGGGGTTCGTTGCGGAAACAGCGGGAAGCTCTAAGGGGATAAATCCGTGGTAACTAACTTCGGGTGTCGATTTCCCGATCCAGATTGTGAAAGTATGACAGCCCTTCCACCGTCAGGCGGTGTTCGTCTTTTTCGCCCTCCATGTACGTCTTCATCAGATGCTCGGAGAGCCCTTTACGGGCTCCCCTCGTCTCGGAACGGTCTGCGATAGCGCTGTATAGGCTCAGCGCGCGGTCAACAAAAAAATATTCATTGGTTCTGCCTAAAGGCGGGTATCTAATGAAAGAGGCGGTCAACTGAGGCGGCCTAACTTGCCCGCGGTCGTCGTCCTCGCCTACGCGAGACCATCGCGGTCCACACAGCGAGAATGACGATAGCAATGGCGGCTATGCCAATGAGCGCCAGGACAACTGTGAGCGTATGAAGCATTGGTGTCCTAACTGTATTGGAGGTGTGCCGGCCAAGTTACAAATGAGCACTGGGGCGCGATGCGCTGACGAGCCCGCCGGCTCCAGTGCTGACTAAGCCCGCCGGGTTGAGTCAGCGGGCCTTTCTTTCTCTTTCGCCGGGCGCGCCAGGCTGTTGATGGTGCCCTTCGCGACAATAATTTTGCGCGTGGCGGATGCAACCGGCCGCACAAATTTAGCGGCCCACCGCTGCTCAAAGCGTCTTTGAAGGTGAAGAGGAATCGTGTTCATGGCCAAAGCTCCGCGGTCGTGGTTGCCCCGGTCTTATGACCTCAACGCGCTTGGTCGCTTAAAGGTCCGCACGTAATCAGTTGCTTGGAACGAATGTCACCGAGGTGACTTGGTAGGTACGACCAGATGCTCTTGCCGCACATAGCATCTGATGAATGATGGCCCCAGCCCGCCCCCGCGCTGGGGCCGTTTCTTTTTCCGCGAGCTGTTCCAACGTTTTAACCGCTTTCGACACTCGCGGAGAGAAATTGGGATATATCCGTTCTTGGACCACTAAATAACGGGGGTCGCCGTAGAGGTAAACGTGCCTGTATCCGTAATAAGGCCGCCTGTAGACGTAGCCGCCGAAGCGCAGTCCACGCTCGCCTTAAACACTGTGCAGGCAAAACAGCTCACTTGAGCGCCTTGATGCATGAGCAACCCGTCCTGCCCGAATACGTGGGTGCTGCTCTGTGGTGTGGACCACCGACAGCACGAGGAATGGTGTGCGATCATTCCCTTCTGCCAAAAGGTGCGAATGTCCGGAACCGAGAGCGACCGAAAGCGCGAACAAGGGTGCCTGCGACTGGCATCGGATCTCATTCAGCTGGCTACTGCGAAGGCGCGTCTCCGGACAGAGAAGCCACTCTCTGTACGCTATGCCGAAGTCATGCGGCTGCGCCAGGCAATCATCGAGGCGCAATCAGCCAAACCAGCGAGAAAAGAGCGTCTCGCCCCAAAGTAGTGTCATGAATGCGCGCGTTTTCGGATTCCTCTATCTCACCGCTATTGCTGTCGCGATGATCGGTTGGCTTTGGATACTCGCTGAAGGCTTCGCTTGGGCAATCACTTGACTTGACCCGATGGTTCGACGGGGGTACCCACACCGGATGCGCGGTAAGAGCCAGCCCAGGCCCGCCGGCCGCCTATCGGACCAGGTCCGGCTACTGCCCTCCGAATTTCCGTCGGGCCGCTGCAAACCTTACCGCACTGCTGCACTGGTCGAGGAGTTGCTTTCGCTGGTCAATTCCCCGTAGGTAAGTTTGATCGAAACCCTCCACTGAGCTATTTTGCTCAGGCTTGAGGCCAATATTCGTTCAAATCCAACCTGGCATTCTCGTTGCTTCTCGCGAGGTTAGGCCCAGAAAATTTGGATTATATCGACCTAAAGCGATGCCCAAAATGCAAGACCTGCGAAGCAATCGACTGCTCGGCGCCCTGGAGCCGGCGAGCCGCACGCGGATAGATCCCCACCTCGAGGCCATCGAATTCAAGCTCGGTGAGATGGTCTGCGACGCGGGTGGTCTTCTCAAGCACGCCTATTTCCCGCGGGGTTCGGTTCTCTCGCTGTTGACGGTTTTGGAGAATGGCGCCGCTATCGAGACCGCCAACATAGGCCGCGAAGGTGCTTTCGGCCTCTTTGCAGCGATGTACAGCCGCGTCTCTTTCAACCGCTGCATTGTGCAACTCGCAGGTCCTGCGGTTCGCTGCCCGATCGAGCTGCTGCAGTATGAATTCAAGAACAGCGAGCATGTACGGGATCTGTTCGTGAGTTACTCGGAGACCCTGCTTTCGCAGGTCCAGCAGACGGTCGCCTGCAATTCGATGCACTCGATAGAAGAGCGAATGTGCAGGTGGCTGCTGATGATGCACGACCGGGCCGGAGGTGAAGCACTGCCATACACGCACGAATTTCTTTCGAACATGCTCGGCGCCAATCGGAAATCCGTAACGCTTGCCGCACAATCGATGCAGACGGCGGGCCTGATCAGTTATCGCCGCGGCACCATACAGGTTCTCGACCGAGCGGGCCTGGAGAAGGCGTCATGCGAATGCTACGCCATCGTCAAGGAGCGCTTCGACGCGTTCCTGACGCCGCCCTCGACTGCAGTGCAGGGCGATCACAAGGGCCGTACCAGGGATAAGAAGGCCGAACGAGATTAAGGAATCTCGACTAACGTGCTGCTGCTCGCGATTGTGAAGTTGACCCGGCAAGCCGGGCGTTGGTAGCCGCAGGCGTTAGGCGACCTGATCCCGGGAACGAGAGTGCGCGAAGCAGTCGCGGCGGAGCTGGCTTAGCGACGTCTCGTTGAGCTGAAGCAGGACTTCGCTCAGCTTCTCGGTCGCGGGATAGCCGGCGGCAAAATTTTGTCCGTAAATCGTGCGCAACGTGCCAATGAGGGTGTTGCCGTGCTTGTGGCTGATTTCGCCGTCGTGGTTGCGGTGGCGATTGTCGAGACCGGCTTTTGCTCATGCTGCTCTCCATGGTGCCCGCGAGCGACAGCATCCTCCCGCCGGGACCAAATGGCAATCTTGCGCGGTGGTTCCTAAGCAGGGGTCGCGGCCTAGCATTAGGAAAACGGCGCCGGCACGGGGGTACTTGCTGGGGCCGTCATTTCATCGGATGGCGGCCGGGCATCCGGCAGTGGATCAACAAGCGGCGCGGCCAGCTATCATTCCCGTCGTCAGGCTGGCACACGTCGCATTCGTGAAATTTCCATGACTGAGCAATATTGCTCACCAAGTCGGGAACCGGAGGCGTAAGTTGGTTCTATCACCGCCCCACCATCGGCAACTATCGGTGACAGAGAGTCCGGTAACGCTCCCGCCCAACGCAGGGAAACATCGTGACCTCTTACCAACATTTCTTGACCGCCATTGAGCGCCCTCGCTGCTCTCGTTGCCAAACGCGGATGATGCTGGAGCGTGTTTTGCCTGGCGCAACTGGATTCGAACACCGATTGTTCGAATGCCCAAAGTGCGATCACGTCGAGATCAAAGTCGTTTCATCGGATCCCTTCACCTCATCGAAGGCCGCCGGTTGGCTCGCGGGCGAACTAAGAGCGCCAAACTGAAGGCAACGCCATGCTAGACAAACAAAACCAAGGTCCGCAATGCACCGCCTGCGATTCTCCGATGAGGCTGGCGGCAATTGAGCCTAGCATGTGGGGCCAAGACCTGCGAACGTTTGCTTGCCCACATTGTAAGAGAGTTCAGCGGCACGTCATCGAAAGCGCTGCGACTGAGGCTTGGGTAGCGCCAAAGAAATAGCCGCGTCAGTTGGCGGCCTCATTTCATCCGACTAATCGCTCCATGTCGCCTTTTGGCTTTTTGGACATGCCGACGGTCCAGCGGACGATGTCCGCTTCTGGGGGGCAAAGCGGACCTCGCGGTTACGTGCGCCAACTCCGAAATTGACCCGGAATGGACATCGCTGCGCCGGACTGCGATCCGGAAGATCTAAGGAACATAATGTTGTCTCAAAACGTCTCCTATTGGAGCGTCGTGCTTTCTTCTGAAGTGCATAACTCAGATGGGAGTATGTAATGAATATTTTTTACATCATCGGTGTTGTGGTCGTTGTAATCTTTGTTGCGGGCTTTTTCGGGCTGCACCTCTGAGAAATAAGTTCAACAGCCCTGAGCCGGATCCAAAAAAACCGACGGCTTGAACCGGCGGGCCCGGGACGCTTAGCGCGCCCAAACCATCAGCGGCGGCGGGCGACCGCAATTCCGAGCAGGAACGCGATCAACAGCGAACCAAGCGGAGCTTCGCGCGCGATGTTACTCAAAATGCTCAACGGCATACCTGGCTTTCGACCCGCTTCTATCGCGCCGCTAACTCGATTGACTGTCCCTTTAACCGCTTCGGAGACTTCGGCGATGGTGGATTTCGGTTCTGGAACGGGATCCAGACCTTCGTAAGCGAAAGGGGCCAGCGGGCTGTCATCACTCACAATTCAATCTCCAAGCCAACAAACAGCCAACTAATCAAAGCGCGAATTTTCCGACAGGCTATCTCAACCGTAATATCGCCCGCGCGGCGGCGATCGGCGCGGCGGTCGCGTCATCAATAGCGCCAACGCAAAACCGATCCCGCCCGCAATCAAAATCGAACCGAGTGGGTTGGCCTGCACCTTCTTCGCAATCGCTTGCGAGCCGTCACGGAAAGTATCGCCGCTGTTCTCATAAGCGTCTTTGGCGTAGCTGACGCCGGCTTCCGAAGCGTCGCGTGCTGCATCTTTGGCCTGGCCGTATAAGTTCTGCGCCGTGCCAGTCGCCTCGCGGACACGACCCGAGGCCTGCGTCTTTACGTCGCCGGCGATGTCGCCGACGGTACCTTCGACTTTGCCGGTGAAATCCTTCGCCGAACCAGCAATTCGATCCTTGTCCATGGTGCACACCCCTAAGATGAAGTTCTCCAGAACTAACCGACAAGGCCAGTTTCGGTTCCGGTTATAGAGAGCCGATTTGAAGACGCGGCGTGACCTAACCCTCCAACCATTCTACCTCGCTGCCTGCCCAGCGCCGACCGAGGTCATCGGAGTAGCGCACATCGGCACGCGAGCGCTGGAAGCCCGTTACTACCGAAATCTCACGCAGCGGCCGTTGTGGAAGGTTTCTGCCTGGAGGCTGCTTGACATTGGTCCTCCACTCCCGTCGCCTCGATGCACAGCTTGACCGCCTCGCCCAGGCTCGCGGCAACGAGATCGGCTTTCGCGCCTTCCCGCAACAGTTCCAACGCAGCTGGGTCGATGTCCTTGACCCAACAGCCCAGGATAATGGTTGCCTTTGGTAACTTCCGCCTTAGGCGCCGAACGGAGTAACGCATGTGCGCTGGTCCACTGGCATCGAGATAGACCAGGCAGACGATCGCAACGCCGGTGGTATCAAGTCGGAAGACATTCGTCGTGGAGAGCGCTTCCGCCCCTTCGACCCGCGCTGCTAGACCGTGTGCAGTCGAGAGCTGAGCCAGCATGATCGCGGCCGCTTCATCGATGAGACTACGTCCGGCCACGCAGAGGACGGGATGTTCACCCTGCCATTCCGGCGGCAGGGTTTCTTTGCTGAGAATGGGCAAATTTTCATGCGCCGCATTTTCGGCGACGCTTTCTACCGCGGACGATGCTTCTGCATCGGTGGTTAGATTGACTTTCGCCGGCGGCCGGTCATCCTGATCGGAAAGGTCGCTGGCAAATTCGCTGACGGCGTCTCGAATCTTTGTGAGACGCTCCTGGTCAAGCGCGCCGCGCTCGGCATCGACTTGCGCCAGCTGCAAACCCTTCAAGGCGACCTCATCATAGTACGAAGCCAGAGACCGTTCTTTCAGGAATTCTTCGGCCTTTTCGGCGGCTTCCGTCGGATCACCAGCCAGCATCCGCTGGTAGAAGATTTCGGGGGGAGAAAGAGCCGGCCGGTCCCCAAACATGACGTCAAGAAATTCCAGGCGTTCCACATGACGCCCGAGCACAACAAGGCATACCGTGAGAGGCGTCGCGAGGACGAGCCCAATAGGACCCCAAAGTGCGGTCCAGAACGTCGCCGACGCGACTACGGCAACGGGAGAAAGCCCTGTGCTGTGGCCGTAGACCATCGGCTCGATGACATGGCCGACGACCGGCTCCACAACAAGAAAAAGCGCGAGCGTCCACAGCAGCATCGACCAGCCGGGATCGACGGCTACCGCCAGCGCAAGCGGGAACGCGGCCGCGATGACGGCGCCGATGTAGGGAACGAAGCGGAGGACTGCCGCCAGGATGCCCCACAGGATCGCGCTTGGAATGCCTATGAACCACAGACCTATCCCGATCACCACGCCAAAGGCGCCGTTCACGATGAGCTGAGTCAGGAAAAGCCGACTAAGGCGGCTCGCCGCGTCGTCGAGCGCCGCTGTCGTACGTTGGAGGTCATATGAGCCCGCCAGCCGAATGAGCCGGTTACGAAGATCTTCGCGTTGAAGCAGAATGAAGATGACGAAAATGATGATGATGCCGGTCGTCGCGAGCGGATGAACGAGCGGGGAGATCAAAGTCCGCAGGCTCTCCAGCGCACCAGGATCGGGCTGGCGTACTTCAACCGGAACTGGCGTCTGTGGTCGCGGCACATTCGGACTAATGGTCGAGCTTGACGCACGTGCAGATGCGGCGTCTTTTGGCTTATCGAGCTCTTTGCTGAGATCCTTCAGCATGTCGGAGGCGCGTTCCAGCGTGCCCCTGCCAGCTTTTGTATCCCGGAAAGATTGGATCTTTTCGCTTATCGTCGATTGATATCGAGGAAGATCTCCGGCGAGTTGCGTCAGTTGCGTGGCGAGAAGACTCCCCATCGCAAAAATGAGCGCGAAGGCAAGTATGACCACGCTCACGACCGCCAACCCGCGCGGCACATGGATACGCTGCAGTATTCCGACCAGCGGCGCCAGCACGAAGCTGAGCAGAATCGCCAATGCAATGGGCACGAAGATTTCGCGACCAAAATAGAGCATCGCGATAATTATGACAGCGAGAATCGCAGTTGCCACCGCGCTGAGCAGTGCCATAAGTTCTTCAGTAGTGCGCGCCCTAAATGGCTGCCTGATCACAGGCCTCATCTGCTTTCCATAACCTGGGTCGCTCCTAAATAATTTTCAAACATGCTGATTCCAAAAGGGGGACACGCGCCGACTACGATAAAAAAGCCGCTCGGGCATGACTCCGTGCGGCCTTCATAAGCGGCTGCCGGTCTCCCGGTTCCGCCGCTGCATACCCAATACATGAGCGGTGTAAAGGTTCCGTGCTTAGACATAGACTTGGACATAGAAAGTTTCGAAGGGGGTATCATGCTCGCATGGGCGCTTTCGGAGCGGCCCCGGGAGGATGCGGCGCTTTGCGGAGCCAAGGAAGGCGTGCCGAGCCTGACCAAATGCCGAAGCCATGGCCAGTCAAGAATTCGGCGATGATGGTTTCGAAGTCGGCTCGCTCGATCTCGGTTTCGCGGTAGACAGCGCCACTTGCGCAAAAGCTGTCCCCAACGAGGTAAACGGTCTGATCAGCCCCATGGGCACGGTCTGCGGCGGCCAGCCAGTTCCTGGCATATATGTCTCCAACGAACAGTAGTCTAACTTGAACATAAGCCTCGCAATGAATAAGGGCGGCTTTCGCCGCCCTTATCACACATAGTTAGCCTTCGATGATGTAGACAATCTCGCGCGTGTGCGGACGAAGAATGATGTATCGGCCGTGAACTCGAATGAAATCGTATCCACGCCACTCCGGATAGATTTCTACAATCCGAGTCGGGAGTGGATAGAAACGCACGTTGCTCGGAACCGCAGTTCCGATTGATATGTTGAAGTTGACATTCGTTACTTCCTCTACCTTCTCCTGCTTGATCGCAGAGACGATCTGCGTCTGCTTTTCAGCAGGCGGGGCCGAAGTCGCCGCGGTCGCAGCGTTTCCAGTAGTCTTGTTTTCGGAAGCCGGTGACTTGGTTTCGGCAGTCTGGCTCTTTGCATCTTTCGAATTAGGGGCCGAAGTCATAGACTCGGACGCCTTAGACTTGCTGTCAGTCTTCATCTCGCCTGTCGCCTTGCTGTCAGAAGCAGGTGATTTGGTTTCAGCAGTCGGATTCTTCATTTCTTTCGAATTAGTTGAGTCGGACTCCCTTGCCTTGCTGTCGGCTTTCATCTCGCCAGCCGCTTTTGCGTCAGGCTTGCTCTGCGCGATGACGCCCGAATGTTCGCCCTTTTCCTGAGCTTGTTGCGGTAGTCCCGCTTTCGCCGCGCCGGGCGTCTCTGCCTTGGCAGCAGGAGCGTTCGTCGGTGCCGCGCTTTCACCCTTCGGCGAAGCGGCAGCCGGAGATTCCGCACCCTTCATTCCACCTTGATTAACACTTTGAGCCGTGGCGAAACCCGTTGCCGCCATTAAGGTTGCGACGGCCACGGTAGCCATGAACGTTTTTCTCATTTTATCGATCTTCCATTTTTGATTGAGTGGATGCCGAGGAACCCGGTCCATGGAAAGGGAACTGCCCCAAGGTGTTTAAGTTCCCTGGTATTTGAAGCGATCTCACTAAGAACGTCGGATTTGCAGCTTGCACTTTTGTGCTCGCTCCAATGCTGTCTGCGTCGGCGATGCCGAGCGCAAACCCTAATGCCCTTATCGGCACTGACACCTCGACAATCCGAGTACACGGCTGGGGCCATCACGGTGGCCGAGGTCGTCACTATGGATGGGGCCATCATCATAGTTGGTGAAACTTCACCGCCAGGTGGCGACTATTCTGAAGAAAGCCGCCTCCGTCTGGCGGCTTTCTTGTTTGAGCCAAGCTGCCTTGGCTGCGTGGCCACGCGCAAAAGCCGCCAGGGTTTCCCTCGACGGCTCGCCGTTGCGTTGCGTTTGCATGGAGGTGTGCTGCGTCGGGCGGTGTCGAACGTAGCCGTACCTACCTTATCATGGGACGCACGCCCTCAATGAGACGCTGGTGCGTTGCCAGTGTGTCGGGCCAACGATTCCCGATAACGTTGGATGTGTCACCAGCGACGATGCTGATCAAGCCAGCGCTGCTGTCTCCTATCGATGAAATGGCCGGTAAGGTGATTGTCCCCTGTCTGCGCCGTTTAAAGTGGCGGAGCAGATTCTTCAGCAGGCGGCCTCCGGCGAACGTGATCTCAACCGTCTAAAACTCTCTGCATTCGCCAAACCCAGCATCGCTGCCTGAGCGATTGCAATCATTCGCCGTTAGAGTGTATGGGCGCCGCCGCATGTGGGATGCCGCCACCATTGCAATCCTCGTAGCTTCTTATTTTCGGCTTCCGACCGATCCTGGATGAACCATTTCCCTTCCTGGGACTTGGTTTGCAGTTACGTTGAACTGCAACAAACGGCCTCCTCATGACGAACCAAGATCAAAACGGCGTTCATATCAATCGCGTCCATAGCGGTGCAATCTGCACGGAGATCGGCGAAAGGCTGCATGCCGCACTGGCAGGAAATCCAAACCGATTGCCGCCACATCTTCTTGGCCTCACGGAACTATTGGATAGGGGCGCTTCCGGCGACGGTCCCCTCAAGAATTCGATTGAGCTTGACTTGAGATGAAAGACTTTTCGAACGCATCTTTTCCACCTGAAACTATAAGCATTATGAAAAATGCCCTGGACGCTGCGGTTGCGTCGCTGCCCGACCCGGTTAGTTCCGCACATGTGCAGTCCATAGCCGAAACTATCCTTCGCACTGCCAAGGAAGGCGAGAGAGACCCAGCAACGTTGCAAAGAATGGCGCTGATGGAGCTTCAGATCTCGCCTCGTCATTGATGACGGCCTACGCATCGCAATGACCTCAAAACCTGAAGGCGACGCGGACTCTAGCTTTGGAAGCACTTTTTGAGGTTCGATCACTTGCAAAGTCCGCTCGTGCTGTGCCTTATTTGAAAGGGTATATGGAATATAAATTTCATTCGCGGAACTCTTTATGGCTCCAACGGTTGTGAATTGTATCCCCGAGCGTAGTGGGATCGGCTACGAGCCACAGTCAGCAGCCCCAAATGATCAAATCTATCACGGCCCTGGCAATATTTGGCCTCCTGGGAGCGGCGGTTGTTGCCTTGCCTGCTCCTCAGGTCGAAGCAAGCGAAACGAGTGTCTTGGCCAAAGGAGATCGGTTGGATATTCGGCCGATTGCCCGAAATTGTTTGCAACAGGTCTGGCCCAACTTCAACGCGTCTTGTTTGCGTAGCGGCGAGTCCGGGGCGACGGTTCACGAAGCTCGTTTGGTAATTGCGCGCCGATAGGAGGCAGAACATGACAGCACGACGCATAATTGCTTTCGGCCTGATTGCATTGGCTTCCACAGTCGCGCCCGCCTTCGCCCAACAGCCTTACGACGGACTTTGGAACGTGACAATTCTAACAAGGGCTGGAAATTGCGAGCCGTCCGTTCGGTATCCGCTCACTGTTATCGACGGAAGGGTTTCGGGTCCGGCGGATGTTTCGGGCAGCATCGGACGAGAAGGCGTCGTAAAGGTCTCGATCCGTGGTGCTTACGCAAACGGCCAACTCAATGGAAATGGCGGGTCTGGCAGGTGGAATGGGGCTTCCAGCGGAATAGCCTGCAGCGGCCGTTGGGAAGCGTCACGACAATAACGAAGAATACCTGCATGTCGCGCCAAAATGAATTGTCGCCAGTGCCATCGGCCAGCTGCAGACACAACGGGGATGGGTGACGATACCCAGGTAGACAAGGATTTATCCAGAAATTAAGGGTGAATTCGTCAAGGCACGTCTGGACGTTCTGAGATTTAGACACCGCCGGAAGTTCGAGTTTCACGGATGTGTGTTTGAATAGATAAGGGAAGAGTAGGAATGCGCGTCTTGATCCTCGCACTGTCAATCCTGGGAATTCTCGTCAGTGCGGATGCTGCCAAAGCCGGTCTGAGCACGACCACCCGCGACCTGTCGGCATCCGTCGATCCGGCAATCTTTACCGACGAAGCGACTCAGGTAACCGAACATCAGATCGGCCTCGACAAGGGAAAGCGTCGCGACGCGCAGCGCGGGCTGACCGGTCTGGGCTTCGACACTAAGGTCAACGGAAAGTTCGACGAGTCGACCCGCGCCGCCATCACGCGTTGGCAGGGGGCCCGCGGTTATCCCAAGACCGGCTTCCTCAATACACTGCAGCATAAGGCGCTACTGACGGAAATGGTCACGGCGGCGCAGGCCAGCTCCAGCAGCCGCGACAAGTCCGATGACGACCGTCCGGCCCGTCGTCGCGGTGGGGGCGGCGGTGGGGGTCCAGGCGGTCTGATCGGCGGCATGATGGGCGGCCTGTTCGGACGCAGGTGACCCAATAAATTGTACTGAGCTTGAAGTTCTCAAACGGTAGACCGGGATGGAATTGACCGAAGTATTGTCGGGCCGACGCGCTTAACCCAACTGAGGGCTTCCGATAATTCATTAAAGACAAAGTGGCGAAATTGCCCCGGCTGAAGGATCGCAAGATAAAGCGGTTTCCCCGCCTCCGTGACTGCGTTCCTAAGTGTTTGTCTGCACATTGTTTTGGGTCGAGGTCCGACGTTCCGTCGAAAATAGCGAGCGGCGCTTTTTCCGATTATCATTCTCTTTCAATGCTCCGAGAGCCGTCGCTCCTGAACGTGTGAAGACTGGGAGATTGCCAAAGGTTCGCCGGCGCAAGCCTTTCTGCGCTACTATACGACTATGGCATTCTTCTCTTTCCAAGCGCGTCCTGACTTCCAATCGTCGCCTGATGGCGCGCAACGAAGACGATTTTCGTATCCGTCCCGGCAGGGTCCGCGACCGTGGCGGCGGGCAGCAAGCCGGGCGCCGGATCGGCGCGGCGCGTGGACGCCCGACCAGCTTCGTCGGCGAGGTCCAGCGGGCCATACTTCGGGCCGGCGGCAATCCGAACCGTGACTTCGGCACCGGGAAGGGAGGGGGCCGCTTCAACGCGCGGGGCAGGGGTGCGGCAACGGCGCAGACGTTGAAGGATCGGAGCGCGTGGAGCCGGGACGGCAGCGGGGCTCGCACGCGGGCACGGCGGGTGGCAGTGAAGGCCCGCGTCGTAAAACTCAACCCGCAGCGGGGAGCCGCCCGGGGACGGCAGTTTGTCAGCGCCAAAGCCGTGGACGCACACCTGCGTTACCTCGAGCGTGACGGCGTCACAAAGCATGGCGAGAAGGGCCAGGTCTATTCGGCCGAGCGTGACATGGAGGACGGCCGTGCGTTCCTTGATCGGGGACGTGACGACCGTCACCAGTTCCGTTTCATCGTCTCGGCCGAGGAGGGGGCTGAGCTGTCCGACCCACGCCAGACCACCCGCGACCTGATGAAGCAGATGGAAGCCGACCTCGGGACGAAGCTCGACTGGATCGCGGTCGATCACCACAACACTGGTCACCCGCACACCCACATCGTCCTGCGCGGCATCACGGACGACGGCAAGACCCTCAACATCGCCGGTGACTATATCGCCTATGGCATTCGTGAGCGGGCCAGCGTGTTTGTTACGTTGGAACTGGGCCGCCAGACCGAGTTGGAGGTGACCAAGCAGCTTGAGCGGGAAGTGGATGCCGACCGCTTCACCCGGCTCGACCGGATGCTGATCGCCGATCAGCAGGGCAAGGAGTTTTCCGACCTGCGCCCCGACCAGGACATGCGTGACACGTCCCGTCAGAACCGCGCACTGCTGATCGAGCGGGCGCGCAAGCTTGAGCGCATGGGGCTGGCGACCGAGATCGAGACCGGCAAATGGATCGTATCGCCAAAGGCCGAGCCGGTGTTGCGGGAGCTCGGTGAACGCGGCGACATCATCAAGGCCATGCACCGGGCGTTGGAGCGCGAAGGGCTGGCGGACGACCGCCATCCCGCGCGCTACGTCCTGCATCGCGAGAAGATGGCCGAGCGCATCGTCGGTCGCGTGCTCGACAAAGGGCTTGGCGGCGACGAGTTGGGTGAGCGGGTCCGGCTGGTGATCGACGGGGTGGACGGGTGCGTGCATCACATCGAACTGGATGCCGCCCGCGCCGAGGACGTCGGCCGAGGCATGATCGTCGCGGCTGGCTCCGTCCCTCCCGGGCCGCGCGCTGCGGACCGCAACATCATGGATGTCGCCGGTGACGGAGGTGTCTATCGTCCATCCCTGCATCTGGAGCGGGCGCGAGCCGCCATCGACCGCTTAGGCGGAGACCCCGAGGCCTTCGTTCGCTCCCACGTCCGCCGGCTGGAGGCGCTGCGTCGGGCTGGTCATGCTGAACGTATCGACGCGGATCACTGGCGTGTCCCCGCCGATCTCCTCGAGCGCGGCCAGGCCTACGATCTGGCGCGGGACCACGCCAACATCCGCATCAGCGTCCTGTCTCCCACCGGCCTTGACCAGCAGATCGGCCATGATGGCGCGACCTGGCTCGACCGGGAAATGGCCTCGCACAGCCGAGCCACGCTTGCCAATACCGGGTTCGGCCGGGTGGTCACTGAGGCGATCGAACAACGCAGGCAGGGCCTCGTGAGCATGGGCTACGCCGCCCGGTTGGAGGACGGCCGTATCCGTGTGTCAAAGGATTTTATCGCCAATCTCGAGCGTACCGAAGTGAACCGCGTGGGCCGGGCGATGGCTGCCGAACGCGGGCTGAAATTCACCGCCGCCAAGACCGGCGAATACGTCAGCGGCACGCTTGTCGGCTCCACACAGCTCGCCAGCGGCCGCTTCGCCATGATCGATGACGGCATCGGCTTCCAACTGGTGCCGTGGCAGCCCCTTCTCGAAAAGCGTATCGGCCAGCACATCACCGGCTTCATGGGTGATGGAATGGAATGGAGTTTTGGCCGGAAACGCGGGCTGGGCCTATGAAAGTCCCAAGGGCTATTGATATCCCCAACACCGCCACCTGCTTGTCGAAGGTGCCGAGGAATCTTTGTTTAAGGGTTTCCCGATATCCTAGATTCGTCGTGGAACTGTATTGCGTACCGCGACCATCGGGGTCGCATGAAAACGTTCGAGACAACTGATCAACTCCTGGCGCGTCGTTGCCGGTACGCCCAATATCGGAACGAAAAAACGATGTTGACGATCGAGGGGGCGTCGATCATGGGACCGGTCCGCTCCGTGAGAGAGGTCGCTGCCAGCCCATCGCGGTGGGTCGTCACCGTCGTCACGAAGGAAAGCGTTGCGGCTTAGCGGCCGGCCCGCGATACCCCGACCTTGGCGGGCGTCCGAAATTGGCAGTGCCCCTCGTAGCTGACAAGCGGATCGGCCAGGGAGGGCACGCCGCTGGAAGCGCAGCTCTCCTCCGGACCACGCGATCAAATCAACCAGCAAGCCTCTCAAGCGTCCTGCAGGCCCCGTCGTCCGCCTGTTGCTCATCGTTGGAACACGGTGCCTGCAACCCTCTCGCGTGGCCCGCAAGGTCGGGTGTGATCAAGCCGCCCCCGCGTCAGCGGCACGTCATTGGCCAAGCGTGCCATAGCGTGGAATAGCGCGACTTCCGGCCATTCATGTTTCGCCGAGTAGGTGACAGAGTGAATAGACGGCTTGGAATGGCCGGACGCCGCTGACGCGTTGTTGGACCAAGTCCCGGCACCGCTCTGAACCCGCGCCAATCCGGAAGAACGGTGGCCGCGCACGACGCGCGCTGTTTCCCTCCACGCACTGGTTGTTGAGGTACGCCTTCGACAGGGTCCGGCGGTGTTGGTGGAGACCACGCAGCGATGACGATTGTCCGCCGCGAGCATCGGGCACAGTTCACCATCGTTCCGAACGCGATCTTCCGCGATGATCGGCTCTCGATCGAGGCCAAAGGCGTGCTCGGCTATCTGCTGTCCCGCCCCCACAACTGGCAAGTCCGCCTTGACCATGTCGGCCGGACGCTGCGCGTCGGCCGCAAAAAGCTGCAGCGTATTTTCCGTGAGTTGATCGGCGCCGGCTACGTCACCCGCGAGCAGCTGCGAACCGCCGATGAACGCCAATTCTGCGAAATCGACTACGTTGTTCGCGACGTGCCATTGGGGCTGATCGATCCGGTGGAAGCGCCGCCTGGTCCGCAGGGCGGAAAGGGACCTGCGGAGCCGCGGGGCCGAAAGGGCCCCGCGTATAAAGAATACCCGCAGGTCCCAAACGGACCTGCCTATAAAGAACTAGATAATAAAAAGGGAACGGACGTGCCGATCAGCCCTTCCGTGGTTGAAGGCGCGGTCGACTTGCCGGGAGAGGAACGCTCGCACCGCAGAGCCTTCGACCCGGCGCGCTTCGATGCAGACATCGTTGCGATATTTGATGATCAGCGTGAGGGATGGGAGCTGCTATGCGTGCTCCCCGATGAGGTTCTGGCCCAGCTGCGCGAGCGTGTGCGCCGTCGCGATCTCGATGCGCATGCACTGGTTGAACTGAGGTTGCGCTACCAACACCCGCTGTCGGATCGTCGGCGCAAATGATGGCCCGGCAGGGGCACCCAGCCATCCGTGCCGCCGCGCGGCTATCGCCATCCTACCAGGTACGCGATTGTCCCATGCGAGGCGATGGATTGCGTACGCAGAGCCTCGGGGATATCAGTCCGGATAACGGCCGTGTCCGTGCGAAGGAACTCATCGCGTATCTGTAACGCATTGAGTTTGCCCGCGTCGGCAAGAACATGTCGGCTCGATCCAACTGGCGAGCGGCCGCTTCGCATGACGGCATCGATCCAAAGCCTGGTGCCTTCGCAACCAGTTGTTCACAAGCGGATCGGCCATGAAACTCGGCTTGCGGAACACCAGAGGCAACTATGATCACGAAAAGTTCAGTACCCAAGCAAGGTCCCGACGCGCTGATCCGATTTCAAAAGGTGGGGCGGATGATGGGGCGGTAGGAGTAGATTTGCTCGATTTCCGCGGAAAAAAGCAGGGCGCGACTGGCATCACCACAGCCGCGCCCTACATCGCCGGTCAATGGGGCAGGGGGATAACCGGCTGTGAGGATGACGCAGAAGCACTGAACTCGTTCCGGCCAGGCGCGAATTTTCCTACACACAGTTAAGTGATCGCGGGTTTCGCGAAACTTTGTCGTTTGTGCGGCGTTGCCTTGTCGATCGCCGTGGGGCGATGGACGGCGGACAAGAAATGTCACGGCTGACGACAGGGATATTGGCTGCGATCGCTCTCTCGCTGACTTTTGGCGCGGCGCAGTTCGCGCTGGGCCGCGATCTTCCCGAAGCGACGCAGGACCATGTCTTACCGGAGCCCATGTCGTCCTCAGTGTCCTCGGCGGGTGGAATCAATCGCGCCGCGAAAGCCGATCGTGCGGCGCGCCCGGTGGGCTCGCCCCTGCAGACGCAAACGATTTCGCTTCGACTGGGTGGTTTCGCGGACACGTCTTTCCTGGTTCGCGTACCCGTGGCTGCCGGCGCCGGCAACCCTTCGACATCGCCTGGCGTGAACAATCGCAAGCCGATGGTGGCTTGCGAACCCGTCGTCAGCATACTGACTGAAGTCGCCAAGCTGCTTCAACCGGGCCGCTGCGTGACGTGAAATCCTTGCAACCGCCATCATTCCAGGGCGATGCGTAAGCATCGAACCACGATTTGCAATTGCACTTCGGAGAATCTCGAGATTCCGGGTCTGGTCCTGCGGACCATCCCGGAATGACGAATTCGGAAATGACTATCGGGCGCCAAACGTGCGAGACCAGTGGCTGGCAGCTCACTCCGCCGGTGCTTCGTCCGTCGAGGCATTGCGGCTGGCGAATAATCCGAGCGCCAATCCGCCGACCGCCAGAATCGGAATCAGCTTTTTCACCCCGATGGCGCGGACAAGCTGAATGCCGGTAGCCACCAGCATCGGATCGGCAAGCGCGGTGTGGAGCGCGGATTTCGTGGTTTCCGCCGCGTGCGTCCGCGCACGATTTTTCCGTGCGGCGTAAAGCGCGGCCGCAATCAATGCGACGAGAAGGAAAATTCCGGCGCCGGTCAGGCAGGCCTGGATTAGACCATAGGTCTCCAGCACATAGACGAACGCCGCCGCGCACAGAAAGGAGATCGTGACAAACGCGGCAATCGCCGCCACCGCCGCAAGCGACGTCAGCCGCAAGGCGGTGCCGGTCGATTCCTTGAAATCGTCGATCAAGCGCGCAAACATCACACCACCCGGTTCGAAACATGCAGAATGAATTTCGGCGAGGCGGTCATGACCGCGCCCTGTTCTAGCGGCGCCACGTCACGCCGATCAGAAAGCCAAGTCCGAGCGCGAGGCCCACGGTTGCGAGCGGACGCTGCGCGATGACGTCCTCCAGCGTTTCCTCGATCGACGTCGCCGCGTCCTGGGCGGCGTCCATGACCGCACTGCCGCGCTCGGAAATTTCATCGACCGCCGAATCCACATTGGCGCGCGCCTGCTTGTAGCCGCGGCGCGCCTGTTTGCGGGCGGTGCCGGCGAATGAATTGAGCGCGTCGGTGATCTGTTCGGTGAGGGCGGTGATATCGTTTTTCACGGCTGTTACATCCTTCTCAAGGCGTTCATAGGTCGCTTTGTCCGTCAGATTTCTCATTCCGATTTCGCCATCTGTACTCGACATCAAAAGCTCCTGGCATCCAAATTCAGCTACGGCACAAACGCCTCGGCCCGCGGGAAGTTCCCGCGACGAAACTGCAAACTGCAGCGTCGATAGGTCCTACGGCAGGTTCGGCTCATTCGGCGGCCACAAATGATCTCGCAGGATCAGCGTCACGATCAGAAGCGGTGACGACAAGAAGCCGCCCATCGGCCCCCAAAGCCAGGTCCAGAAGGCGAGCGCGATGAACACGGCCAGCGCATTGAGCTCGAGCCTGCGGCCGATGATGGTCGGGGTGATGAAATGGCCTTCGAGAAAAGTAAGCCCGACAAAGGCGATGGGTGCGATCAAGCCGGCGCCGATGGTGGAGAATGCGATCAAGCCGACCAGCGTCAGGGTCACAAACATCGCGACCGGGCCTATGATCGGAAAGTAATTCAATGTCGCGGCGAGCGCGCCGAGCCCCGCCGGATTGGGCATGCCGGTGAGGGCGCAAATCAGGCCGGTCGCAGCGCCCACGCCGAGATTGATCATCGTCACCGTCAAGAGATAACCGCCAAGATGCTCCTCGATGGCATTGAGAATGCGCAGGGTCCGCAACCGGGACTCATGCCCGGTAAATGTCAGGATCAAGGCGCGCCGCAAATCGCGCCAGCTTGCGATGAACAGGACCAGCGTCGCGAAGAACAGCAGGAATTCGGTGAAGGTCGGTGACAGGAATTCGAGCGTGGGCTGCACCCATTCGAATTTCGGCATCTGGAACGGCGCGGCCGGGAAGGTGTCGGATCCGCCGAGCATGTTCTGCAATTCCTGCCACAAAGCGAGCGGCCGATCGAAGATATGCAGCTTGTCCCTGAGCCCGGCGCCAAGCTCCGGCAACCGTGTACTCCATTCCATCACCGACGAAGAGATCAGCCCGACGATGAAGGTGACGCCCGCGCCAACCGCGCTCACGATCAGGATCGCCGACAGCGCGCGCGGGATTCGATGCCGTTCGAGAAAGCCCGCGGCCGGCGACAACATGGTGCCGACCACGAATGCCGCAACGATGGGGAGGAAGAATGCCTTGGCGACATAGAGAACGGCGAAAACGCAGATCAACAGCAACGCGACCAGCGCAAAAGCAACGAGCTCGGTGCGGCGAATAACCGGCGGCACTTCGATGTCGCTGTCAGGCAGCGGCGTGCCGATGGTGTCCTTCGGCAGCGCACGTTCGTTGGGCAGGACACGCAACAGGCTCTCCCCGCGCTACGGCGACCATTGACGGTGAGCTGCGACATCGCGCGAACGGGCTCAGGCGGACCAAACCCGCAATACCCCATAAAGGTTCCGTCGCGCGAACGTGAAACTCGAGGACAGGCGCGGCTCGAGTTGGCTCGCGGCGGAACTGCGCGGCCTCGTCGACGTTTGTTGGGTCACAGGCATCAACGTGATGTTCACGCACGCCGCATCGGGGCAGATCATGACACAGACATTCGCAGGCAATCATCGTCAGGGCGCCGCGCCGATGGCGGCCGGAAAGGCTTGCGATGGATCAAAGGCCTCTGGCGCGAGCGGGCCTATCAATCAAACCATCCGCTATTGCCGCACGACTCTGAGTGAACTTCCGGACCGGGCATCGTCGCGTGCCATTCAAGGAGGGCAGGTCATGGCACAGGGTACCGCCGTCAATCGCAGGCAGCGAAGGCGCGCGTTCGACGCGCTCCTCGTCCTTGGCGCCCTCGTCCTTGGGCCGCTCTTTCTTTCGAGCCAGGCGAGCGCGCAGATGCTTGGCTACGCGCCGGCGCCGCAAACTGCCTTTCCGTCGGATAATCTGATCGCGACGCCGTCCGCTGCCGCCCGATCGGATGAAGGCGGAAGCACCGTCGTGCTTCCCGAACGGCTGCGACGCGCTGTCGTCAACCTCGATACCAACGAAGCACCCGGCACCGTCATCATCGATACCGGCAACACGGTGCTCTACTACGTGCTCGGTCAGGGCCGCGCCATTCGCTATGGCGTCGGTGTCGGCCGCGAGGGGTTCACATGGTCGGGCGTGCAGACCATCAGCAACAAGGCGGAGTGGCCGGATTGGCATCCGCCGGCGCAAATGATCGCGCGTCAGCCCTATCTGCCGCGCTTCATGGCGGGCGGCCCCGGCAATCCGCTCGGCGCTCGCGCGATGTATCTCGGCTCCAGCGAATACCGCATCCACGGCACCAACGACCCCACGACGATCGGGAAATTTGTTTCCAGCGGTTGCATCCGGCTGACCAACGAAGACGTCACGGACCTGTTCGCCCGCGTCGACATCGGTACTCGGGTGGTGGTCCTGCCGAAGAATGCCCCGCACCTTGAGGCAAGAGCGGCTGGCGGCGGAGGTACGCAGGTTCGATCCGCGCCACGGTCGCGCCCTGCGGTGACGACGCTGCCTTCGGGGCGTCAGGCGATGAACCTTTCCACCTCCTCGCCGTACTGAAGCTAGAGCCCTGTCTGGGAGACGACGAACATGGTCATGCGATCAGGCAGGTTGGGATTGGGCGCTGTTGTGGTTCTGGTCGCGGTGGCATCAGCGCCCACTGCGCGGGCTGAGGATTTTCTTTCCGCGCTGTTCGGCGGTTTCGGAGGTAGCCGGTCACAGGCGCCGATGATGCCATTGCCCTATGCGAGTGAGGGCAACCCGAGCGCTCCGGGAGGAGACGTGCCGCAACACCAGCGCCCGCTCTATTCTTATTCCGGCGGTTCGCAGGCTTATTGCGTGCGCACCTGCGACGGACGCCATTTCCCGATCACCGCGAGCGGCAATCAAACCAAGGCGGCTTCCTGCAACAGCCTCTGCCCCGCCAGCGAGACCAAGGTGGTCTACGGCAGCAATATCGAGAACGCCGTCACCGAGAGCGGGAAGCCTTATTCCGAATTGCCGAACGCGTTTCGCTATCGCGATGAGCTTGTCGCCGGTTGCACCTGCAACGGCAAGGACCCAACCGGTCTCGCCGCGGTCCGAATCGAAGACGACCCCACCCTTCGCAAGGGCGATATCGTGGCAGGCCCCGGCGGGCTGATGGTTTCCGGCCGCAGCGCCGATCGCCGCGGCACCTCGCTTAATCTCTCGCCCGCGCCGGAATCGGTGCGCTCGCATTATCGGCGCGCGCCGGTGGTGGCATCGCAGTAGCAAGGCGAATGGTTAGTCATCCCGGCGTACGCCGTGACGCGGCTTCGCTTGGCGCATTTCGATCGATTGACGGTTTTCGCAACAGCCAACGCCGGTCGCCCTGGGCCCGGGTGGCGCGTCGCCTGGCCGGGACGACCGGAGTTCGGAAAATCAAGCCGCGCGGATCTTGCGCAGGAATTCGGTGACCTGGCCGCTCAGTTGAAGACTTTGGGTCTCCAGCGTTTCAGAGGCATGTTTGACGTTCTCGGCCGCGCAGCCGCGGCATCCGCGTCGGCTTTGACGCCCGTGATATTCTCGGAGACGTTCCGTGTGCCTTGCGCGGCGTACTGGGTGTTGCGCGAGATTTCCTGGGTGGCGGCGCCCTGCTCTTCGACCGCGGCAGCGATCGCGGTCGCGACCTCGTTCACCTCCGCGATGATGCCACCAATTCCCTTGATCGCTTCGATCGCCTCGCCCGCGACCCTCTGAATGTCGGCAATCTGTTCGGAGATGTCGTCGGTCGCCTTGGCCGTCTGGCTCGCCAGCGATTTGACCTCGGACGCCACCACGGCAAAGCCTCTGCCCGCCTCCCCGGCGCGCGCCGCCTCGATCGTCGCGTTCAGCGCCAGCAGGTTGGTCTGGGCCGCGATGGAATTGATCAGGCCGATCACCTCGCCGATCCCGGCGGCGGTCTTCGCCAGTCCCTGGACGGTACCGTCGGTTTCCCGCGCCCGTCGACAGCGCGGCTGGCAATTCCGGCGGCGTGCGAGGCTTGCCGGGAGATGTCGTCGATCGAGGCACTCAGTTCCTGCGACGCCGAAGCCACGCTCTCGACGTTCACCGAAGCCTCTCCAGAAGCCTTCTCCGCGACCTTGACACGCGAATTGGTCTGACCGGAGACCGCCGACAGGTCCGCCGAGGTCGTCCTCATCTGGCTTGAGGCGTCGTTCAATTGGTTGAGCGTCTGGTGCACCAGGCTTTCGAATTCACTGACATAGCCTTCGATGGCCCGCTGACGTGTGGCGGCGCCTGCGTTACGTTGACGCTCCTGCTCTTCGATCTTGAGCTTGTCCTTGGCCTGTTGCTTGAAGGTTTCGAGCGCGCCGGCGAGCGCGCCGATCTCGTCGCGGCGCCGTTCGTACCCGGTCTCGACCGTCAGGTCGCCCGCGGCGACTTTCAGCATGGCGTCGCGCATGTTGTGCAGCGGGCGGATGATGCGGCGGGTCACGGCGGTCATGGTCCCGACGGTCAGGGCGAAGGCCGCGGCGAGCAGTGCAAGTTGCAGCGCCAGCGCACGCTGGGCTTCGGAATGCTGGGTCTGGGCGTAGCCCTTGGCGGTGTCGAGCGCGCGCTCGGCGAGGATGACCGCACTGCTCATGTGCTTGACCGAGAGCGGGCTCCATTCATTGGCCTTCATTTCGGGCTTTTCGCCGGTCAGTAGCGCGTTCACCAGGCGATCGCGAAGGGTCAGAAATTGCGGATCGAAATAGGCCGCCTTCGCCCCGGCCATCGCTTCGACGAGGTTCGGCGGCAGCTCTGAGGTCGCCGCTACCGTCTGCAGCGCACCCCAAGCGCCCTCGATGCCGCCGACGAGCTTGGTGTAGTTCTGGCGCAGATCAGGCGCGGCGCGGCCGGAGGCGATGCCATTGGAAATCAGCAGCGACGCTTCGCCGGCCGTATTGCGCATCAGCCAGGCGAGCTGCTTGATCATCAGGAGCTGATCGATGACCGGGTCGTCATGATTTACCGAGGCGGCGATCCGGCTCGATACCTTGTCGAGGGTCTCGAGCACCGCCGCCGTATTGTCCATGAATTCCTTGCCGAGCGCCGGCCGGCGCTCGGCCTTTGGCTTTTTCACGGCGTCCCAGGTCTCGGTCTCCAGCGCGATCAGCGTCGTTATGAGGCGGTTCAACTCGGGTAGCAGGGTCTTTTGATCGGGAAACTCTATCGAGGCGAGCACTTCGGCGGCCGATTGCATGGGGGGCATCTGGGCGTCGCGGGTGTCGCGAAGATATTGTTGAGTTTCCGGCGCCAGCACCGCTTCATCGTTCAAGCTGCGATTGGTAGTCGATCGATCGCTGCGCAGATTATGCATCGCCCTGAAAAGACTGGATGAGGCGTCCGCGACCATCGAAATTCGGTTGGTCATGGTCAGGCGATGCCAGGAATTCCAGGCGGTGACGCAGAGCAGTGCGGTCATGCAGACCGCCATCAGGACGATGACCGATTTGATCAGCGAAGATACGGTGAGACGATCGAGCATAAGGGGCCCCCAGAGCACGTGGCCTACATAGCCAAGAAAGATTAAATTTTTGGACAGCGCGGCTAGCTCTTGTTACGCGGGGGCGACCACAAACTGCCGATTTTGCAGGCACTTCGGCAACGAGTTCCTTAACGGGAACCAATACGCCAATGGTGCGTTGAGGTGAGTGGAATTTCTCTTCTCGCGGGTATCAGGGGAGTTTACATGCTTATAAGTGTGCTCGTCACTTTTCTGGTCGTCATCTTGATTCTGTATCTGGTCAATCTGCTGCCGCTCGACGGCCGTGCCAAGCAGATCGTGCGCGTCATTGTCATCATTCTCGGCGTGATCTCACTGCTCAAATATATCGCGGTGTTCTAGCTTGCCTCTCGTCCGGGCTTCAGGACATGAGCGTGACTGAAGCATCAAAGAAAAAGCCCCGGCGAAAACCGGGGCTTCCTTGTCTGACGAACAACCCTCACTTGAGGGTCTTGAACCAATCATCCACATCCCTGTGAATCTGATCCTTGGCGAAGCCGTAGCGCTGCTGCAGCTTGCCCTCGAGCTGCTCGCGGCGGCCTTCGATCACGTTGAGATCGTCGTCGGTGAGCTTGCCCCACTTTTCCTTGGCCGCGCCCTTGAATTGCTTCCAGTTGCCTTCGATGCGGTTCCAATCCATCGCCATCTCCTGTTGTGTTGGGATGACGAGCTAACGATCGCGGCACTCGATCGTTCCGGGAAAAATCGCCTCAGCCCGCCGCCTTGGCTTCTCGACGCCGCGCGGTGAGAATGTATTCGGTGTAGCCGTTCGGCTGCTCGCGTCCCTTGAAGACCAGATCGCAGGCCGCCTTGAAGGCGACGCCATCGAAACCGGGCGCCATCGGCCGGTACAGGGGATCGCCCTTGTTCTGGCCGTCCACCACCAGGGCCATCCGCTTCAGCGAGTCCATCACCTGCTCCCTGGTGATGACGCCCTGATGCAGCCAGTTCGCCAGGTGCTGGCTCGAAATGCGCAAGGTCGCGCGGTCTTCCATCAGCCCGACGTCGTGAATGTCCGGCACCTTGGAGCAGCCGACGCCCTGATCGATCCAGCGCACGACGTAACCGAGAATGCCCTGGCAGTTGTTGTCGATCTCCTGCCGCACATCGTCGGGTGCCCAGTTCGATTTCGATACTGGAATGGTGAGGATGTCCGAAAGCTTTCCGCGCGGCCCGCCCTTCGCCAGCTCCTGCTGGCGCGCCAGCACGTTGACCTGGTGGTAGTGGATCGCGTGCAGGGTCGCGGCGGTCGGTGAAGGAACCCAGGCCGTGGTGGCGCCGGCCTGCGGGTGCGCGATCTTCTGCGCCAGCATGGCGGCCATCATGTCGGGCGCGGCCCACATGCCCTTGCCGATCTGGGCGTGGCCGGGCAGGCCGTCGATCAGGCCGATGTCGACGTTCCAGTCCTCATAGGCCTTGATCCACGGCTGCGCCCGCATGTCGTTCTTGCGGATCATGGGGCCGGCTTCCATCGAGGTGTGGATCTCGTCGCCGGTGCGGTCTAGGAAACCGGTGTTGATGAAGACGATGCGCTTCAAGGCCTGTTGAATGCAGGCCTTCAGGTTGACGGTGGTGCGGCGTTCCTCGTCCATGATGCCGACCTTGAGGGTATTTTCCGGCAACGACAGCATCTTCTCGACCCGCGCGAAGAGCTCGCAGGTAAGCGCAACCTCGTCGGGGCCGTGCATCTTCGGCTTGACGATATAGACCGAGCCGGTGCGGCTGTTGCGGATCTTCGAATTACTCTTGAGATCATGAATCGCAAGCAGGCCGGTGACGGCGGCATCGAGCAGGCCTTCCGGAATTTCCTCGCCGGCCGAATCGAGCACCGCGTCGGTGAACATGTGGTGACCGACATTGCGCATCAACAACAGGCTGCGGCCGTGCAGCTTGAGTTCCTTTCCGTCGGGCGTGGTGTAGACGCGGTCGGGGTTGAGCGAGCGCTTCAATGTCTTGCCGCCCTTCTCGAAATCAGCCGACAGGGTACCGTTCATCAGGCCAAGCGTATTGCGATAGACCAGCACCTTGTCTTCAGCGTCCACCGTCGCAACGCTGTCTTCCATGTCGAGGATGGTGCTGACGGCGGCCTCCATGATCACGTCGGCGACGCCGGCCGGATCGTCCTTGCCGATCACGTGGCTGCGGTCGATCCTGATTTCGATATGCAGGCCGTTGTTGACCAAAAGGATGGCCGAGGGCGCGGCGGCATCGCCGCGGAAGCCAGCAAACTGCGCGTTCGACTTCAGCGCGGTGGCGTTGCCGCTCTTCATCTTGACGGCGAGCTGGCCGCTGATGACGCTGTAGGACGTCACGTCGGTGTGGCTGCCGGTCGCAAGCGGTACGGCGGAATCGAGGAAGGTCTTGGCCTTTGCGACCACCTTGTCGCCGCGCGCCTTGTTGAAACCTTTGCCGCCTTCGCTTGGGTCGTGCGGGATCGCGTCGGTACCGTAAAACGCGTCATAGAGACTGCCCCAGCGCGCATTTGCGGCGTTGAGCGCGTAGCGCGCATTGGTGAGGGGCACGACCAGCTGGGGTCCGCAGATCTTGCCGATCTCCTCGTCGACATTGACGGTCTCGACCTTCTGCGTGGCCGGTTCCGGCAGCAGATAGCCGATCTCCTTTAGAAAGGCCGTATAGGCATTGAGGTCGACCGGCTTGCCCTGGTTGGCGCGGTGCCAGGCATCGATTTTCGCCTGCAGGCTATCGCGGAAGGCGAGCAGTTCACGATTTTTCGGCGCCAGATCGCGGACGATCGCGGCAAGCCCGGCCCAGAAGGCGTCGGGTGCAATTCCGGTTTTCGGGATCGCTTCCTTTGCGATGAAATCAAACAGAACGGGGGCGATCTTCAATCCGTGGGCGTCGATACGGTTCATGATGGAGTTTTTCTCACGAGAAACGGCGCGAAAAGCGCAGCTTTCAGGGATTTCAGGGCAAAAAAAGCGCCAAGAGGCGCATCGTTCAGGCGCCTTTTAGCGCCAAAGAAGGGCTCAAGAAAAGCCCTTCAATTGCCTATTCCAGGGGCGGGCCGCTGCTCAAATATTGGCAGCGAGATCAACCACTTCGTCGAACAGGACGCCGGTCCGCCTCAGCATCCGCTCGATCTCGTCGGTTGCCTCGCTGACGGACCGCGTGGAGGTGTCGAGCACGAGTTCGCATCTCTCGGGGGCCTGGTAATCGTTGCCGATGCCGGTGAAGGCTGCCAGCGCCCCGGCGCGCGCCTTGGCGTAGTGGCCCTTGGGATCGCGGCTTTCGCAGATTTCCGCAGGCGTTGCGACGTGGATCTCGCGAAATGTGGCATCGGCGATGCGGCGCGCGGCGGCGCGGTCTTGGCGCGAGGGTGAAACCGCCGCGACGATGGCGACGTGTCCGTTGCGTGCCAGATGTGTCGCGACTTCGGCGAGCCGGCGGATGTTTTCGCTGCGATCCTCGGCGGAGAAACCAAGGTCACCGTTGAGCCCGGCGCGCAGCGTGTCGCCGTCGAGCAAGACCGGCGAACCGCCACTGGCGAATAGCCTGCGCTCCAGCGCGCGCGCCAGCGTCGATTTTCCGGAGGCCGGCAATCCCGTCAGCCAAACCACCGCGCCGTTGTGACGGTAGCGCGCCGAGCGCTCGTCGGGATGCAGCGCGGATTCCACCGGCACGATATCAACGGGGACGGCGCGCTGCCCGGCATCGACAGACAGCACCAACCCACCGCCGGCGATACGGCCACCGACCTCGATCACCAGCCGTCCGGTGCGCGGATTGTCGGTGTAGGGATCGGCGGCGACCGGCTGCGCCAGCGAGATGTCGACCTCGCCGACATGGTTCTTCGCGATCGATTTGTTCTCGACGCTCGACAATTCACCGGGATCGACGGCTTTCTCGATCGCAACCACACTGGCACGACTCTCCCTCGTGCCGAGCCGGACCAGGATTTGCTCGCCCTTGGTGAGCTCCTTGTCGTGCAGCCAGAAGATGCGAGCCCGGATCCGGCGCGTGTCGCGCGGACTCGATCCGACATGGGCGATGACGTCGCCGCGCTCGAGGAACAGTTCGCGATCGAGCGTGATGCCGACCGATCGCCCGGCCGTCTGGGCGCCCTTGACCGGAGTCACCGGCCAGCCCTCGACGCTCCTGATTTTCGCAATCTTCCCCGCGGGCATGATGACGATTTCGTCGCCGGCGGCGAGGTGACCGGACTCGATTCGGCCCGCGACAATGCGACGGTCGTCGAATTTGTAGATCGCCTGCACCGGCAACCGCAGCGCCAACTGCTCCAGCGGGTGGGCGGGCTCGAGCGCATCGAGCGCCTCGACCACGGTCGGGCCATCGTACCAGCGGGTCCTCGACGTACGCTCCGTGACGCCGTCGCCGTCGCGCGCCGAAATTGGAATAATCGCAAGAGGCGTGACGCCAAGGCCGGTCAGGTGGGCGGAGATCTCATCGCGGATCTCGGCAAATCGCGTCGCGCTGAAATCGACCCGGTCCATCTTGTTGACGACCACCGCGACCTGTTTGACGCCGAGTAGATGCAACAGATAGCCATGTCGGCGCGTCTGGTCGCGCACGCCCTCCAGCGCGTCGATGATCAGAAGCGCGCCGTCCGCCTGCGATGCGCCGGTGATCATGTTGCGGAGGAATTCGGCGTGGCCGGGCGCATCGATCAGCACCACTTCGCGCGAACGCGTGCGGAAGCGGATCTGGGTGGTGTCGATGGTGATGCCCTGGTCGCGTTCGGTCTGCAGCGCATCGAGCAGGAACGACCATTCGAACGGCATGCCACGCCGCGCGCTGACGGCTTTGAGCATCTCGAGCTTGCCTTCCGGCAGGCTGCCGGTTTCGTGCAGGAGTCTTCCGACCAATGTCGATTTGCCGTGGTCGACATGGCCGACGATGACAATGCGCACCTGGGGGCGCGTGGTGCCGTTTGGCGTTGCCGACAGCGCGGCGGGGACGGTCATGTTCATGGTCACGCTCAACCTGTTGTCGGTCAGAGATAGCCGGCGACGCGCAGCCGCTCGAAGGCGTCCTCGGTTTCGTGATCGAGCGCGCGGCCGGCGCGTTCCGGCACCTTGGTGCGGTCGAGTTCGAAAAGAATCTCCTCGATACTGGACGCGGTCGAAGCCACCGGATGGGTGATGTCGGCATCGCCGAGCGAGCGGTAACGCTTGCCGTCCTTGGCGAGATAAAGCGGAATGATCGGGATGTTTTCGCGCCTGGTGTAAGCCCAGATGTCGGCTTCGGTCCAATGCAGGATCGGGTGCACGCGCAGATGCGCGCCCGGCGGCGGTGAGGCGTTGAACTGATCCCAGAATTCCGGCGGCTGATCGCGCACGTCCCATCCGCCTTCGGTACCGCGCGGCGAGAACACCCGCTCTTTGGCGCGCGTCGCCTCTTCGTCGCGGCGGATGCCCGCGATCAATCCGTCGAAGCCGTATTTGGCGAGCGCGAGCTTCAATCCTTCGGTCTTGCGCGCGGCCGATCGGGCGGCGGGTGGCAAGGTCGGATCGACGGCGTCGATCGGTGGACAGGGTTCGATCCGCAAGTCGAGTTCCCATTCCTTGCCGTAGTGATCGCGGAATGCGTACATCTCGGGAAATTTCTTGCCGGTATCGACGTGCATGGCCGGAAATGGCACGCGGCCGAAAAAGGCCTTGCGCGCGAGCCAGATCATGACGTTGGAATCCTTGCCCAACGACCACAGCAGCGCGAGCTTCTTCAGCCGCGCGAAGGCCTCGCGGAAAATGTAGATGCTCTGGGCTTCCAGCGCATCGAGGTGGTCCATCGACGGCGCCTGAACGAGGCCGGCGGTTGAGATCTGCGTGACCGTGGATGGTCCGTTCGGGAGCGTCCGATCCAGCCGGTCGCTTGCGTGGCTTTTGTCGAGAAGATGCATCTACCGGCCCTTGGCCTTGGGAGGCGAAAATTCTATAGTTGCACTGCAATAGAGAAGAAATAATTTTCTCTTTGCGGGCGTTGAATGAGACATATATAGAAAATAATTCCAGTCAACCCCGGAAGTTGGGGAAGCGAGTATCGCATGCGATTCCTGCCGGTATTCCTTGATCTGCACAGCGGCGTGGTGCTGCTGGTCGGCGCCGGCGATTTGGCGCGGGCGAAGCTGCGGCTGCTCGCTTCCGCCGGCGCGCGGGTTCGCTGGTATGCGACCGATGGCAATCATGACCTCGGTGGTCTTGCCGCCAAGGATGCGGCAAGAATCGAGCTTGCCGCGGGCGATCCGCTGACGGCCGGTCTTGACGGTGTGATCGCGATTGTTTGCGCGGGCGCCGGCGAGGTTGGTCGTGCGGTGTCGGCGCGGGCAAAGGCCGCCGGCCTGCCCGTGAACGTGATGGACGATCTCGAACATTCGACTTTCATTTTTCCCGCCATCGTTGACCGCGGCGATGTCGTCGTCGCGGTCGGCACCGGCGGGACTTCGCCGGTCGTGGCGCGCCGCGTGCGCGAACGTATCGAGGCTGTGCTCCCGGCGCGGATCGGCGAACTCGCCGGCTTCATTGGCCGCTGGCGCAAGGCGATCCATGCTCGCATTCCCGAATTTGCCCTTCGCCGTCGTTTCTGGGAACGCGTTATCGACGGCCCGATCGGAGCACTCGTGCTTGCCGGGCGCAGCGATGAGGCCGAAGCCGCGCTGCAGGACATTCGCGATCCCTCCGATTTTGCAGGCCGCCTGCCGTCGGGCCAGACCGAGGGCAGAGTGACGCTGGTTGGCGCCGGCCCTGGCGATCCGGATCTGCTCACCGTGAAGGCGCTGCGCGCGCTGCAGGACGCCGACGTTGTTTTCTACGATGAACTGGTCGCACCGGAAATTCTCGATCGCGCCCGCCGCGATGCCGCGCGCGTGCCGGTCGGCCGCCGGGTCGGCAAGCGTGGCATCGGCCAGGACGCCATCAACGGCCTGTTGATCGAAGCGGCAAAGTCGGGGCAGCGCGCGGTGCGGTTGAAGGGCGGCGATCCCTTTGTTTTTGGCCGCGGCGGCGAGGAGATCGAAGCGCTTCGGCAGGCCGGCGTCGCCTATTCGGTCATTCCCGGAATTACCGCAGGCCTTGGCGCCGCCGCGCAATTCGAAGTGCCGCTCACCTTCCGCCACGAAGCACTGCGCATCACGTTTCTCACCGCGCACAAGGCGAAAGATGCGCAAGCCGTCGACTGGTCGACCTTGACCGATACCAAGATGACGATCGTCGTCTATATGGGGATGACCGCAGCGCCGTCGGTGCGCGCAGGGCTATTGGCCGCGGGTCGTTCGCCGCAGACTCCGGTCGGCGTATTTGCCCGCGTCACGCGGCCGGACGCGCAGGCCGCGGTCGGCACGCTCGATTGCTTGCCTGATCTGGTCGACGAGATCGACGGCGGTCCGGCCATTCTCATCATCGGTGACGTGGTCGCGCGTGCCGCGCCCGCGCGCCAATCGCAACTTGCTCAACTCGCCTCTTACTTTCAGGTCGCTGCCGAATGACATCCCCGCTGCAACAGAAGATCAAGATCACCGGTCCTTCCATCGTCACCGCCAACCGCACCTTTGACGGCGCGGTGATTTACCGCACGGCCGCGAAGGCCTGGTCGACCGACCTGTCGGAAGCCGCGATCGTGCGCACGGCCGAGGAAGCGCGCGCACTGCTCGCCGAATCGGTCGCCGACGATATCGGCGCGGTCGGCGCCTATATCGCCCCCGTCGACATCAAGGACGGCGGCAAGATCAAGCCCGGCAATCTGCGCGAACATATTCGACTCAAGGGCGTCACCATCGACCTCCTTCCGGTTCCCGCTTAAGGCCCTCCATCATGTATGCATATGATGAACTCGACCGCACCCTCATCAACGAACGCGTTGAGGAGTTTCGCGACCAGGTGAAGCGCCGACTGTCCGGCGAGCTCACCGAAGACGAATTCAAGATGCTGCGGCTGCAGAACGGCGTCTATCTGCAACTGCACGCCTATATGTTCCGGGTCGCCATTCCCTACGGTACGCTGTCGTCGAAGCAATTGCGGCGGCTCGCGCATGTGGCGCGGCGCTACGACCGCGGTTACGGACACTTCACCACGCGGCAGAACATCCAGTTCAACTGGATCAAGCTTGCCGAATTACCCGATGCGCTTGCCGATCTCGCCGAAGTCGGCATTCACGCCATGCAGACGTCAGGCAATAACACGCGCAACGTCACATCCGATCAATGGGCGGGCGTGGCGCCGGGCGAGATCGAGGATCCCCGCATCTGGTCCGAACTGTTGCGACAATACACGACGCTGCATCCGGAATTCTCCTTCCTGCCGCGCAAATTCAAATTCGCGATCACTGCCTCCGCGCATGATCGCGCCGCGATCAAGATTCACGATATCGGCCTGCGTCTGCACAAGAATGTGCAAGGTGAGACCGGCTTCGAGGTGCTGGTCGGCGGCGGATTGGGCCGCACCCCGTTCATCGGCAAGACCATCAAGCCGTTCGTCCATGGCCGCGACCTTCTGAGCTATGTCGAGGCGATCCTGCGCGTCTACAATCAGTACGGCCGCCGCGACAACATCTACAAGGCCCGCATCAAAATCCTGGTACATGAACTCGGTATCGAGAAATTCGCAGCCGAAGTCGAGGACGAGTGGCGCGCGATGGGCGACAGCGCCCTGATACTGGACGGCGCCGTCATCGAGGACGTCCGTTCGCGCTTCACCTATCCTGCTTACGAAAAACTACCGCATATGCCGGAAGAACTGAAGAAGGCCGCACACGATCCGCTGTTCGAACGGTGGCGCAAGAACTCGGTGTTTACGCACAAGGTACAGGGCTACGCGATCGTGACGTTGTCGTTGAAGCCGGTGGGCGGACCGCCCGGCGATGCCACGGCGGACCAGATGGATGCGCTCGCCGATCTCGCCGACAAATATTCGTTCGGCGAAATCCGCGTCGGTCACGAGCAGAACCTCGCGCTGCCCCATGTCGCCAGGCGTGACCTGCCGGCGCTGTGGAAGGCGCTCGACAAAATCGGACTGGCCACGCCGAACGTCAATCTGGTCTCGGACATCATCGCCTGCCCCGGCCTGGACTATTGCTCGCTCGCCAATGCGCGCTCGATCCCGATCGCGCAGGAACTGACCCGGCGCTTTGCCAATCATGACACCGCCGATTTGATCGGCCGGCTCCACATCAATATCTCCGGCTGCATCAATGCCTGCGGCCATCACCACGTCGGCCATATCGGCATTCTCGGCGTCGAGAAGAATGGCGAGGAATTCTATCAGATCACGATCGGCGGCCGCGCCGACGAGAACGCTGAACTCGGCGCCTTGATTGGGCCCGCTGTTCCTTATGGCGACGTCGCCGACGTGGTCGAGGATATAGTCGAAGCCTATCTGGCGCTGCGCGAGCGTCCCGACGAACTCTTCGTCGATACAGTGAAGCGGCTTGGCGTCGAGCCTTTCAGGGAGCGGGTCTATGCCACTCGTTAAGAACGGAAATACAGCCGCCGACATCTTCGTCCACGTCCAGGATGGCGCCGAACTGCCCGGCGACGGCGCGGTGCTGGTTTCGGCGGCGCGGTTTCTCGAGGATCCGGAGGCGCTGTTGAAACGCGCGGGCAAGCTGGGCGTGATCTGGCCCAACAACCGCGACGTCGATGATCTCGTGCCCTGGCTCGAAAGGTTGGCGATGATCGCGTTGGTGTTTCCGACCTTCCGCGACGGTCGTGCCTATAGCCAGGCGCGGCTTCTGCGCGAGCGCCATGGCTATGACGGCGAATTGCGCGCCACCGGCCAGGTGTTGCGCGACCAGTTCGTGTTCATGCTGCGCGCGGGATTTGACGCGTTTGAAGTGAAGAAGGACAGCGACGCGGAAGCGTTCGCCGTCAGCGTCAGGCGCTACTCGGTGTTCTATCAGCCAACCGGCGATGGCCGCTTGACCGCGCTTCATCGGCGGATGCAGCAGCGCCATTCGGAGAGTGCCGGATAGTGAGCGAGCTTGCGACGGCGAATCCGACTGAAACGTACGCCCGGTTTGCCGGCGGCGACGGAACTCGATCAGACGCTCCGCGACGCCAAGCCGGCGGAGGTGATCGCCGGCGCTTTACGGGTCGCCGGCCGCGAGCGCCTCGCACTTGTCTCCTCATTCGGTAGTGAATCGGCTGCCCTTCTCAAGGTGATGGCCGATGTCGATCCCGCGATCCCCGTGATCTTTCTCGATACCGGATGGTTGTTCGAGGAAACGCTCGCCTATCGCGACACGTTGATCGCAAAGCTTGGCCTGCGCGACGTCCGTTCCATCAAGCCGGTCGAGGAGACGTTGCGGCGGGAGGATCCCGACCGCGAATTATGGTTCTCGGACCCGGATGCCTGCTGCCGTATCCGCAAGGTCGAGCCGTTGAAGCGCGCGCTGGCGCCGTTTTCGGCCTGGATCAACGGCCGCAAGCGTTTTCAGGGCGCCTTGCGCGCCGCCATTCCGGTGGTCGAGGCTGATGGTGTCCGGTTGAAGTTCAATCCGTTCGCAAACGTCTCGCGTGAGGAGATCGAAGCGATCTACGCTAAGGCGGGCCTGCCGCCGCATCCGCTGGTGGCATCGGGCTTTCGCTCGGTCGGATGCATGCCCTGCACCAGCCGGACCTCGCCGGATGAGGATGCGCGCGCCGGTCGCTGGCGTGGCCGGCCCAAGACGGAATGCGGCATCCACACGGTCAAGACGTCGTAAGAGCACGCTTGCGGATCGTCAGGTAAAACCGCGCAATAAACACCAGCCATCATATCCGCGAAAGCGGGTATCCAGTACGCCGATGCTTCTCGGTCCCATCGCTGATACTGTGTCACCCGCATTCGCGGATATCGACAGGGCTTTTGCCGCCCGAAAAAAGCCCTGCCGTTCACCATTCAGCCACGGTTGGCATGCAACAACCACCCCCTTACCAGAGCGCGATCAGCAAAAGTGGCGCCCGGTTTTGCGTCCGATCGCGCTCTAAACGATTAAATAGGCGCATGATCTTATCGCCAAACCGCTCCACTTTGGCGGATCATGCGCAGGGGGAACCTCGAATCATGCGGGCGTTGGCCGCGATTATCGGACTGCTGGCGCTTGGCGGCTGCGCGGGGGATGTTCCGCTCGAACAGCCGAGCATGTATTTCAACATGGCCGAGCCTGGCGCCAAGCTCGACGCCCAGTCGGCGGCCACGATGATCTCGCTCTACCGGAAGAATAACGGCCTCGGCGCGGTGATGGTCGATCCTGAGCTGATGAAGGCTGCGGAGACACAGTCGCGGGCGATGGCCAGCCGCAACAAGCTCGACCATGACGTGAAGGCGCCGCTGCCAAAGCGCCTGCAGGCAGCCGGATACCCCGCGACGTTGGCGGTGGAAAATGTGTCCGCCGGCTATCACACCCTGGCCGAGGCGTTCTCAGGCTGGCGCGACTCGCCGCCACACCGGGCGAATATGCTTCAAAATGATGTCACAAAATTAGGCATCGCGGCGAGCTATGCTCCGAATACCAAATACAAGGTGTTCTGGACGCTCATCCTGGCATCGACACAACCTCGTGAGCAGCTCGGCGTGCCGGTCCCGACGGGCACCCTCGCAGATTGACGGCATCGCGAACTGACGCCACGGTGCACACTCACTATCTCGGCCGATCCGGGGGGCGATGATGAATCCTGCCGATCCAGTGCCAGCAAAGACGCCCGCGAAGGCAGAGCGTGTCCTTGTCCTGCAAGGCGGCGGTGCGCTCGGTTCCTATCAGGCGGGTGCCTATCAGGCGCTTTGCCACTACGATTTCCGGCCGGACTGGATTGCCGGTATCTCGATCGGCGCCATCAACGCCGCGATCATCGCCGGCAACGAGCCGTCAGAGCGCGTCGATAAGCTGAAGGAATTCTGGGAGACGGTTTCATCGCCCACGTCGTGGGTTGTTCCGATCGCGCGCGGCGAGCGCGAACGTTCGCTGTTCAACGAGACCAGCGCGGCCCTCGTCGCAACCTTCGGTGCGCCGGGTTTCTTCACGCCGCGGCTGCCGCCGGCGCCGCTGTGGCCGCAAGGGAGCCCGGAGTCGCAGAGCTATTACGACACCACACCGCTTCGCAAGACGCTCGAACGCCTCGTCCACTTCGATCGCATCAATGATCTGGAGTGCCGGCTCAGCGTCGGCGCGGTGGGAGTGACCTCGGGCAATTTCAAATATTTCGACAACGTGGAGTTCAATCGGCTCGGCAAGAGGATCGGCCCGGAGCACATCATGGCGTCCGGCGCGCTGCCGCCCGGCTTTCCCTCCATCGTCATCGACGGCGAGCATTATTGGGACGGCGGCATCGCCTCGAATACACCGCTCGACTATGTGCTCGATGCCGAAACCACCAATGACTTGTTGATCTTCCAGGTCGATCTTTTCAGTGCCCGCGGACCGCTGCCGGAAACGCTGTTGGAGGCCGCCGAGCGGGAGAAGGACATTCGCTTTTCCAGCCGCACCCGTATGACCACCGACAAGAACCGGCAGCTCCACAATGCGCGCAAGGCCGTTCGCGATCTGATCGGCAAGTTGCCCGACAATCTCAAGGATGATCCGTCGGCAACCTTCTTGCTCGAAGCCACCAAAGAGAACACGGTGACGGTGGTGCACCTGATCTACAAGAGCAAGAACTACGAGACATCTTCAAAGGATTACGACTTTTCCCATGTCGCCATGAAGGAACATTGGGAGGCGGGCGTGCGTGACGTTCATCTGTCGATGCGTCATAAGGAGTGGCTGGATCGGCCGCAATCCGGCGAAACCATGGTTTCCTACGATCTCTCGGGCGAAGAAAGCCCCATCAAGAAGGAGTGAACGGAATGGGTATCCTGACAGGCAAGACCGCGGTCGTGACCGGTTCGACCAGCGGCATCGGGCTCGCTTATGCCCGCGCTTTCGCCGGCGCCGGAGCCAACATCGTTATCAACGGCATGGGTGCGCCGGCCGACATCGAGAAGGAGCGCTCGGCGATCGAGAGCGACTTCAAGGTCAAGGCGATCCATTCCCCCGCCGACATGACCAAGCCCGCCGAGATCGCCGACATGATCGCGCTTGGCGAAAAGACGTTCGGCTCGGTCGACGTTCTCGTCAACAATGCCGGCATCCAGTTCGTCTCGCCGATCGAGGAATTTCCGATCGAGAAATGGGACGCGATCATCGCGATCAACCTGTCCGCGGCGTTTCACGCCACCCGCGTCGTCGTGCCGGGCATGAAGAAGCGCGGCTGGGGCCGCATCATCAACACCGCTTCCGCCCATTCGCTGGTGGCTTCGCCATTCAAGTCGGCCTACGTCTCGGCCAAGCACGGCATCGCCGGGCTCACCAAGACGGTGGCGCTGGAGCTTGCGACCTTCAAGATCACCTGCAATTGCATCAGCCCGGGCTATGTCTGGACGCCGCTGGTCGAGCACCAGATTCCCGAAACCATGAAGGCACGCAACATGACCAAGGAACAGGTCATTCATGACGTGCTGCTGGAGGCGCAGCCGACCAAGGAGTTCGTCACCTCCGAGCAGGTTGCAGCGCTGGCGCTGTTTCTGTGCGGCGACGACGCGGCGCAGATCACCGGCGCCAATCTCTCGATCGATGGCGGCTGGACCGCGGAGTAGGTGGCGAGACCCCGCGACACAAAAGCAACTAGGCTGATCCGGTATCGGTCGTTCGCGAGGGAGGAAAGGGTTTTTTCCTTCCTCCTTCAGCAAGGCGTGAAACCAAGCTTACGCCGCATCTGACTCACGATATTACCAGCGGCCGATGCACGCCGGCGACCGCCGCGCCGAGGATGGGCGCCAACCAGAACAACCAGAGCGGCCGGCTGTACGCTCCGCCGACAATAGCGCCGGACCGGAGATCGCGCCGGATTGACCGAGACGTTAGTGACGGGATGCAGGAAGAGATGAATGAGCGACAAGGCAAAGTCCAATGGCTAGGCCGGCGAATTGGACGGCGCCGCGCTTTTCGCGGTGGTACCGAGATGACGTACAGGAAGAAGAAAGGTCGCGATGAATTCGAAGTCAGGAAGGCAGACACCAGATTGTATTCACCGAGGTAACCTGGGCCGTAGCCGTTCTGTGGCGAGACCCCCGGGAGTCCACTGCGGATTTTCCGGAGGAATAATATAAAGCAAACCGCGCCGGCAATGCGCCGAGGACCTGCGCAACGATGTAAGAGATGAAATCGCTCGTCGTCATGCGGCCGGCGACAGCACGCCAATACTAACGGCCGAATTGACGTGGCAACCGGAAATCTGACCGATCCCATATGCCATCGCGACGATGCCAGCCCGAACGCGAACGCAATTCCAAGTACGTCAATGGCGGTCGGCCGGTTCCCATTCCACCGATGCCCGCCGCGCCGCATCCGACGAACACCAGCGAAAACGTCCCGATAAATTCTGCAGTTGGCTTTTTCATGTGCCCTCCCTCTGTGCCGCTCATGGCCGCTACTCGTTGATATTAGTCGCGCGTCCGCGCGGAGAACCCAGGCGGACGCTCGTAGAGACAAATACCACATCACCTGCGGTCGACTAAAGCAGGCGCGAAATTTCCCGTTCTGTCGGCAAGCGTCCGTCAGGCGTCAAGTGATTGATGACTTGCGGCAATTGCTGGCTGAGACCGGATAGTAGTTCTTCGCGCGATAAACCAGTCTGGTTCATCAACGCGCTGATCTGATCAGGGCCCAATACGCTTGCCAAATCATTCTCCGAAATTTGCTTGTTGGATCCTTTGCTCACCCACGAATTGGCAACCTCGGTATGGCCGCTTTGTTGGAATTGCTTAAGCAGATCGCCGAGGCCGCCGCTGAGAACGTTTCCCGCGGCCCCGCCCGCAAGCAGACCACCAAGGCCGCCCTTGAGCAGATCGCCAAGTCCGCCACCGGGAAAGCCGGCATTGACGGTATTGCCGGGTAGCGGTGTTGGTGCGGCAGGAGGATCGCCCGCCGGGTGTGCCTCCGGTTGGCCCCCACCGAGGTGCTTGACGGCCTTGTACGCAAGCAATGCAAGGATCGCCTTCGTCATGACCGACATGCCCTCGCTGCCTTTGGGGGTGGGTTCGCCACGGGGGCCGTTCTGCATGCCATTGATTACGTCAAGTAGTCCCATCGTTACCTCCGGTTGCCGTTGCAAAACTCTGGATTTGGGTCGGCTAGATCTTGAGATCGGCCGGTAGCTTTCCCCCATTCGCGGCAAGTTTGGTCAAGACTTGCTTATGTAACCAGATATTCATGGATGCGGAGTCGTTGGTGTCGCCGGAATAATTGAGTTCCTTCGCCAACTCCTTGCGCGCGGCGAAGCTCGAGTCGATATCAAGCGCTTTCATCAAATCTACGATCGAGGTCCGCCATTCGAGCTTCTCCTTCTTGGCGGCGACCGCCTTATCGAGAATGGGCGCGACATCGACGCTCACTGCCGTCGATGATGGAGCGGTCGAACCGGCGCCCGCGGTTGCGGCCGGCGTGGCGGCGTCAGCTTTGGTGCCGAATATTGCGCCCATGATCTTACCGAAAATACTCATTGTGTTACCTCATTTGAAAAAAGCGCGGGTTCGCGCTGTCACTTGTTTTGAAAATCGTTTCGACTTGATCCGGGGAACGAACACTATTTCCGCGTCTCCTTCAGAACGACGTCGATGGCGTGAATGATTTTTTCCTCGGGGTGCTGCTTGCAATATTGAATCACCAGATGCTCGCCTGGCTTCACCCGCGTGATGTGTGCGAAGTGCTTCTTCGCCAGACCATTGTACCATCCGCTGTACCATGCCGCGAGCATGTCGGCGTCCTCCTGGAAGGTTCCGGCAAGTTGCGCGCAGGTGAGCGCCTGAACGTCGATAAATCCGTTCGCGTCGGCATAGGCCGACAACGGAACCTGCGCCTGGCTGCTGGAAACGCCGACAAGCGTCAGGGCGGCGGCGCAGGCGAGCGCGTATGTCGATTTCATCTTCTTCATGAATTTCTCCTCTCTGTTTGTGCGTTCAATGTCTCAGACAGCGCGTCGCCTTTGTCGTAGGGGCGCGGCGTCAGTTCAAAACTTTGGGCGGGGAAGTCTTGGGCGGCAGAAGTCTAAGTGATCCGAACTAGCGGCAGACCCGCACGCCGTTTACCCAGGCACAGGCTGGTGCAACGACGGCCGGCGCGACAACGACGGGCCGGACGACCGGCGCAACGACAACGGGCCGAGCAACAACGACCGGCCGACCAACAACGACAGCTCCATTCGGTCCGGCGCAACCCGCCCTGACAACGCCACGGGCGCAGACGACAGCGTTTGCTTCATCTGGGGCGATTGCTGCAGCGAAGGCCAGCGAGGCCAATACAAACATCGTATATTTCATTATCACGGCCCTTTTTCCTTGCTATGCCCGACGTCCCGATTGTCGCTAGCACGGATCCCCGGCGGAGATTGTTCATGGGCGGCCTATTGAAGAAGAAATGCGCGGTAAAATCGCCTTTTCCTGCGGGGACTTTACCATGAAGGAATTCTTCAAGACGACGATCGTTGGCCGCGTCCTGTTTCTGCTTCCGTCGCACTCGTGCAATAGCTCAATTCAGCTTGACCTCCACCTTCTCGATCTTACCGTCGAACCTGAACGGGGCGCGATCGAAATAGTCGAGCGATACGGTCGAGCCGAGGTCGACGCCGACGTCGAAGGTCTCGCTCGCCGAGAACGCCGCAGGCACGGTGCGCTTGACCGTGGCGCGCGCGACTTCCTGCCCGTCGACCTTCAAGACGATTTCGGCTGGCGACAGCGGTTTGGGGCTCTCCAGCCGGGTCGTGACCTCGATGCGCCGCTTGCCTGCGGCGATCTTCGCGGCGGACCGCGCGATGGTGCGCTCGATGATCATCATGTTGTATTCGTAGACGAGGTCACCCTTGTCCATGTACAGCGCGAGGCCGCCGCCGGCTCCACCCAGCGCATAGAGAACGCCGGAAGCATTTTCGCCGAGCTCGGCGTCGATGGTGACCGTGTTGTTCTCACGACCCAGACCCGGCGCGGAAAACTCGGGCATGCGCGTCGTGCTCGCATCGAACCGCCAGCTTGTATACGGCGACTTGATGCGATCTTCGGGATGCAGGCGAAGCCAGATGCCGGCGCCGAGCGGATAGACCTTGTTGGCCTTGGCCTGCGCGTCGAACACCTTCTGTAGATCGGCGAGACGCTTCGGCTCGTTGCCTGCGAGATCATTGGCTTCAGAGAAGTCCTTGCTGATCTGATAGAGCTCCCACTTGTCCTTGGCGGAGTCCCAGGTGGCAAGACCGGGGGCGCCAGGTAACCACGGAACCAGCGGACCAAAGGTTGCGGCGATCCAGCCGTCCTGATAGATCGCGCGGCTGCCATTGTTGTCGAAATACTGGACCTTCTTGCGCGTGGGCGCCTTCGGATCACTAAAGGTATAGGCAAGGCTTACGCCATCGATCGGGTCCTGAACAAACCCGTCGACCACCTTCGGCGGCTTGATGCCGACGATCTCGTAGATGGTCGGTGCGATGTCGTTGACGTGGTGGAATTGAGGCCGCGGGGTGTGATCGGGCTTGATGCCCTTCGGCCATGAGATCACCATCGGATTGCGCGTGCCGCCAAAGTGCGACGCGACCAGCTTTGTATGATGGAACGGTGTGTTGCCGGCCCAGGCCCAACCGGCGTGGTACATGCTGTCGGTCTTCGGAGACCCCAGAACGTCAAGCCCGCCGATTTTATCGAGCGCGGCGATTTGCTGCTCGACGGTGTTCGGAATCCCGTTCTGCGCCAGCAATTCGCTGATGGTGCCGTTCTGGCCTTCGGCGCTCGCACCGTTGTCGCCAAAGATATAGATCACGATGGTGTTGTCGCGGATGCCGAGACGATCGAGCTCGTCCACCATCCGGCCGGCCTGCGTGTCGGCGTGCTCGACGAAGCCGGCGAAAATTTCCATCAGCCGGCGCTGGAACGGGCGTTGTGCTTCGGGAATGCTGTCCCAGCCGGGCATCGATTCGGCGCGCGGGGTGAGTTTGGTGTCAGCCGGTATCCAGCCCATTTGCTTCTGGCGTGCGAAGACGCGCTCGCGATAAGCATCCCAGCCGTCGTCGAACTTGCCCTTGTACTTGTCGGCCCATTCCTTGAAGATCTGGTGCGGTCCGTGGCCTGCGCCCGGCGCCCAATACAGGAAGAACGGCTTGTCGGGAGCAAACGCCTGGTGGTGCCGCAGCCAGTCGATGCCGCGTTGCGCGAGGTCTTCGGTGAGGTGATATTTTTCGCTGTGCGGCGGCTCGATCTGGTTGGTGTTCTCGACCAGTCGCGGCTCCCACTGCGACGTCTCGCCGGCGAGGAAGCCATAGAAATAGTCGAAGCCATGCCCGGTCGGCCAGCGATCGAATGGGCCCATCGAGGTCGTTTGATCGGCGGGCGTGTTGTGCCACTTGCCGATCGCCGCGGTCTTGTAACCGTAGTCGCGCAGGACTTCCGCCATCGTGGCGGACGTCTTTGGGATCACGCCGGTATAACCATCCCAGTCCACGGCGCGCTCGGCGATGGTGCCATTGCCGACCCGTTGGTGATTGCGCCCGGTCAACAACGCCGCGCGCGTTGGCGAGCAGATCGAGGTGGTGTGGAAGGTGTTGTAGCTGATGCCTTGGTCGGCAATTTTACTCAGCGTCGGCGTGTTGACCTCGCCCCCGAACGTCGAGGCCTGGCCGAAGCCGACGTCGTCCATGAGGATGATCAGCACATTGGGCGCGCCCTCGCGCAAATGGTTCGGCTGCGCCCGTCGCTTGTGAATCGAATCCTGCAACCTTGGTGCGGCGACGCTCGCCGATGGCACCGGCGGAAACGGAAGCACCGAGCCGTCCGTCGGTGCTGCAGTCTGCGCCCTTTGCGCCGTTGCGACGTCGAGTGGGAAGAGTTGAGCCGCCCCCAGCGCCACGGCCAGGACGAACCCTTTTGATCGCGTGCTCATTTCTTTCCCTTTCATGAATCAGGGCCGCGTCCACCACGTTGGTGGCCGCACAAATCGTGTCACCTACTTCGACGAGCTTTCCCGCAGTTTCGCGAGGACTTCATCCATGTTGAAACTGGCTGCCTTCTGACGTTGCGGATAGTCCTTGAACGTCATCAGGAACTCGCCAACGTAAGCTTGCGCGGGAACGAGTTGAAAGGCGTGGTCCAATAGCCAATCGTAGTAAGTGTTCGAAGTGATGTCCGCGCGCTCGTACGGGTCGGTCCGGAGGTTGAAGATTTTCGGGACCCGCAAGTTTGTGAACGGCTCCGACCAGACGCGCATCGTTCCCGGCGCACGCTGTTCCATGAACACGAGCTTCCAGTTGTCGTATCGCAGGCCTGTCAACTGCTGGTCGTCGTTGATGTAAAAGAACGACTCCCGCGGACTTTTCGCGGCTTGCCCGGTCAGATGGGGCACGAGGCTGTCGCCGTCGAGATGAACCTTGTAGGTCATATCGCCAACCTTGTAGCCACCTGCCAGCTTGTCCTTGACTTGTGTATCGCCGGCTACCGCCAGAATCGTAGGCAGCAAATCAAGGTGGGCGGCCATCTCGTTCGATACCTGCGCGGGCTTGATCTTGCCCGGCCAGCGGAACATTGCGGGTACCCGGTAGGCGCCTTCCCAGTTCGAGTTCTTTTCATTTCGGAATGGCGTCATCGCGCCATCCGGCCACGAATTCATATGTGGGCCGTTGTCGGTCGAGTACATGACGAAGGTGTTGTCCGCGATGCCGAGATCGTCCAGCGCCTTAAGAACCGTTCCGACGTTCTTGTCGTGGTCGATCATGGTGTCGTGATAAGGGCTCTGCCACCGTCCGGACTGGCCGATGCTCTCCGGCTTGGTATGGGTGCGGAAGTGCATGTGGGTTGTATTCACCCATACGAAGAACGGCTTGTTGGCGGCTTTTTGCCGCTTGATGAAATCCGCGGCCCTGCTCGCGATGTCGTCGTCGATCGTCACCATCCGTGCCCTGGTCAGCGGGCCCGTGTCCGTGCATACCTGCTTTCCGACCTTGCCGAAACGCGGATCGACCGTGGGGTCGTCCTTGTCCGAAGCCTTGCAATCCATGACGCCGCGTGGACCGAACTTCGCTCGGAACTCGGGATTTTTTGGATAGTCCGGCAGCTCAGGTTCTTCTTCGGCGTTCAAGTGGTAAAGGTTGCCGTAGAACTCGTCAAAGCCATGAACGGTCGGCAGAAACTCGTTGCGGTCGCCGAGATGGTTTTTGCCGAATTGTCCCGTCGCATAGCCGAGCGGTTTGAGCAGCTCGGCAATCGTCGGATCCTCCTTCTGCAGTCCCAGCGTGGCGCCCGGCAGGCCGACCTTGGTCATGCCGGTGCGCAAACCGGACTGGCCTGTGATGAACGAGGCCCGACCGGCGGTGCAGCTCTGCTCGGCGTAGTAGTCGGTGAGCATCACCCCTTCCTTCGCGATACGGTCGATGTTGGGTGTCTTGAAGCCCATCAATCCGTGCGAATAGGCGCTAATATCGGACTGGCCGATATCGTCGCCCCAGATGATGACGATGTTGGGCCTTTGTTGCTGTTGTGCGGCCGCTGGAGCGCTTACGGAAGCCGCGCCGGCGATCAATGCAAACGATCCGAGTACCAGTTTCCTAATTTTGCTCATTGGTTTTCTTCCTGTGATCATTTCCCAATCCAGCACGAACTTGGTGCAGGTCGCATCGAATCATCCGCTTTGAATTCCTACTTCTTCAAATACGAAATCTTGGTTGTGCCGATGGTGCCGTTGAACGCGAACGGCGCCTTGTCGAAATAGTCGAGCGATACCGGTGAATCGAGGTCGCTGCCGATGTCGAAAGTCGCGTTCGACGTGAAGTGAAGCGACATTGCCGCCGGCACCTGGCCTTGCGCAACGATCTGGCCATTCACTTTGAGCGTGACGTTCATCGCACCGCCAATAGGGCCGACGAGTTTTGATTCAACCTCGATCCTGGCCTTGCCCGCCGCCAGCCTGTCCTTGGCCTTGATCTTGGTGCGCGCGACCTCGAACAGGTTGAACTCGTAACTCAGGATGCCGTCCTTGACGTAGCACGTCACGCCGCCGGAAAAGCCCGCCAGCGCGTAGAGCACGCCGTTGGCATTCGCGGGCACGTCGACGTCCATGCTCACAAGGCTGTCGACTTTTCCGAGCTTGGGTGCGGCCGATTCCGGCATCCGGCTCATCGGACCATCGAAGGTCCATTCGGTGACGGGCGTGGAGGGCGCGTCTTCTGGATGGTATATCGCGGTGGACCACAAGCCGCCGCCGATCGGAAGGTTTTTGTTTTTCGCGGATTCGACAAGGAAGAGAAGCTTCATCTCCTCGAGCTTTTGCGGATTGGACGCGGCAAGATCGTTCGCCTGGCTCCAGTCTTTGTCGATGTTGTAGAGCTCCCATTTGTCGGTCAGCGGAGACCACTGCCTGATGCCCGGCGGCATTCCGCCCACCCATGCCTCACGCGGGCCGCGTGCGCTCGCAAACCAGCCGTCGTGGTAGATGCCGCGGCTCGCCATGATGTCGAAGAACTGCGTCTTGCGTCGTCCCTCGGCTTGGGCGTCAGTCAAGCGTATAGCGCATGCTCACGCCTTCGATCGGGTCCTGCTCGAATCCGTTGACGACGCGCGGCGGCGTGATCTTGGCGATCTCGTAGATCGTCGGCACGATGTCGATGACGTGATGAAATTGCGCGCGCGGAGTCGCATCGGCCTTGATGCCCTTGGGCCAGGCCACCGCCATGGGCTGGCGCGTGCCACCGAAATAGGCGCCCATGAGTTTGGTGCCTTGATACGGCGTGCTGCCCGCCCACGCCCAACCGGCATGGTACATGTTGTCGGTCTTCGGACCACCGAGAACGTCGAGGCCGCCGAGTTCCTTCAACGCCTCGAGATGTTGCGAAATCTTGGTCGGAATTCCGTTCTGCGCCAATTGCTCGCTGATCGTTCCGTTGAGGCCTTCCGACGATGAGCCGTTGTCGCCCCAGATGTAGAAGATCAGTGTGTTGTCGAGCTTGCCTTGGCGCTGGATTTCATCGATGACGCGGCCGGCGTTGTAGTCCGCATGCTCGGTGAAGCCAGCGAAGATCTCCATCAGACGACGCTGGAACGGCTTTTCATCTTCGGGGATCGAGGCCCAGGAGGCCATCGTCTCGGGCCGCGGCGTCAATTGGGTTTCTTGCGGAATCCATCCCTTGTCCTTGGCGCGCTTGAAGGCGCGCTCGCGATAGGCATCCCAGCCGTCGTCGAACTTGCCCTTATACCTGTCCGCCCATTCCTTCATGATCTGATGCGGGCCGTGCGAAGCACCCGGAGCCCAGTACATGAAGAACGGCTTGTCCGGCGCGTAGGCCCGTTGCTCACGGAGCCATTTGATCGCGTCTTCGGCGATGTCTTCGGTGAGGTGATAGCCTTTTCGCTTTTCCTCGGTGACGTAAGTGGTGTTACGCACCAGTGTCGGCTCATATTGCGAGGCTTCGCCGGCGAGGAAACCGTAGAAATACTCAAAGCCGTAGCCGGTCGGCCAGTAGTCGAACGGCCCCTTGGAGGTGATCTGCTCTTCGGGTGTATTGTGCCACTTGCCCCAGGCCCCAGTGTTATAGCCGTAATCCTTCAACACTTCCGCAACCGTTGCCGAGGATTTCGGGATGATGCCGGTGAAGCCGTCGAAATCGTTGGCGAGTGCTGCGATCTGGCCGTTGCCGACGAAGGTCGCGTTACGCCCCGTGAGCAGGGCTGCGCGCGTCGGCGAGCACATCGCGGTCGAGTGGAAGCGGTTGAACGAGACGCCCATCTTCGCAATACGATCGAGCGTCGGCGTGTTGATCTCCCCGCCATAGGTCGACGGTGTCGCCGGACCAAGGTCGTCCATCAGGATGATCAGGATGTTCGGCGCCCCGTCGGCGAGATGCTTCGGCTCGACGCGTTTCTTGTAAGTGGAGTCCGGTATCGTCAGACCGGGCGTGGAGGCGGAAGGCGTGGGCGGGAACGGAAGGATTTCCTGCGCGGTTGCGATCGATAGCGCCAGCATCGGCGCCAGGAGCGCCGCTGCGAAAGATACCTGACGAAACATGGACGCACTCCTGTAACGTAAACTGGAGGCAAGCCCCTTGCGAGGCTGCCGACTTCGAGCTGAATTTTAGAAAGCAGGTTTTCAGTACGGCGCCTGGCAATAATCCCAGTACCCGCTCATCTGCGACGAATCCGTCCAGAACCAGCACATGTTCGCTGCTGGTGCGACCGGAGCGACGCCCATCGCTGATACCGCGATGAAGCTTCCCAATGCGACGCCGCCGACGATCGTTCCGTAGTAGGGCCGCGCACCCCATGCCCGGACCGGTCGCACACCGACACCAACACGGACATTCCGGTTGACATTGACATTGACGTTGGTGCGCCGGTTTACGTTGACGTTGGTTCGGCTAACGTTAGTACGGCTAACGTTGGTACGGTTCACGTGAGCGCCGCCGGCTCTCGCGCCTCCGCCGCGCGCCGCGCGGACGGCTACGATCATGTCGTCACCGGCCGCTTGCATTCCGCCGTTCATCATCGGCAGCGCAACGCTCTGCTCGATTACGCCGAGTGATAGCGCCGTACATAAGAACGCTCCGGCGAGGATCCTTGCAGTTGTCATTATATGCTCCCTGTCATCCAACTTTTTGCGATCTGGCGTTTTTTGGCGAATGGTTGACTTTTTTGAGCTTGTAGCCCGGTACCGCGAGCCGCGCGTAACTGCGGGCCAATTGCGCTAGATCAAGTAACCACGTAACAGGGACCCCAAAATGACATTGATCATGGACGATCAATTGGAGAGAAAAGTTGGATCAGCTTGTCGCGCGTGATGACGTTCTCAATCAAGGTTGGCTTGGCCATACGCCATTGTCGTTTCGGCGCGCGGTGCTTGAGAGAAGTTCGCGGGAACAATTCAAGGCGGGCACGCGGGTTTACTCGATCGGTGATGAACCCGGCGGCATGTTCGGCATCGTTTCGGGCGGCCTTGCCGTTTCGATCGCGCCTGGTGAACAAGGACCTTACATCGCGCATTTTGCGATGCCAGGTACCTGGTTTGGAGAGGCGGCTGCTATTACGCGTCAGCCTCGACGGGTCGGTCTAACCGCTACGCGGGACTCCGAACTGCTGCATCTGCCTCTGCGAGCCATCGACGAAATCGTCAGGCGCGACCCCTCGGCGTGGCGGCTCTTTGCGTTGGTAACGATTGCACATCTTGATATGGCCATCGGCGGATCCGACGATTTGATGATCCGTAACCACGTTCAGCGGTTCGTGGCGGTTCTGCTCCGCATTGGCAATTGCCGCCACGTCAATCGGCTGGACCCTCGTGAGATCGAAATCGACATAAACCATGAAGATCTCGCTTATATGGCCAACGTCGCTCGGACCACGGCTGGCGCCATCTTGCGCAAGCTTGAGACGGACGGTCACGTTGCGCTGTCATACCGCCGCATCAGGATTCTGGCGCCCGATGCGTTACGCGCGATGCTTTGCGACCAGGTTTGATCGGGAACGGTAGTGGCATCGCAAAACTGGAGGTGGGCGCAACGAGCCCAATTACCGCGCGACAAAACGACACGGCCGTTTGGCTGAGCCAGCCTTGGTCAAGAACGCCTTGGCATGTGGCCTCTCAACCCAGCACTCTTTTCCTCGATTGATCACCCATGATCAATCTTAGCCGAAACCGTGTGCTACGCGGCTAGCGACGTTCGACCTGAACGCCAGATGACGCGGATGATCAAGATCAATGTGGGAGTTCGGCTGACGTTTTGAAATTCAGGCGGAACATGTGATGCGAAAGACAGTGTGCATAAAGTGATGCCTGACATGCTTATCCAAACGTCCGATCACGCCAGTACGAGAAGCCGCATTGATCGGATCATTTCCCGCCGGCAGCGGATGCTTGGCGTCCCTAAAGCTCGCGTGGGGTCCGGGGAATAAAAATGACACCAACTACTTTACTGAATGAGTTGCGACCAACAAGTGACCAGCAACTTGCCATGAGCGCGATGCTGAGAAATCTTCTGGGCGAGCACGATTTCGAAAGGCTATGCGTTGGAATTAAAGTTGGCGACATCAATGAAGATGTTCTGCAGATTTTCGTTCCAGCGGAGAATTGCGCTGCCGACATCAAGCTTTACCACTCGGACGATTTTGCTGTCGCTGCCGAGTATGCACTTGGTCTGCCTGTTCGGATGGTGAAGATAGTTGCCGCGGATCTTTCATCCTCGTTTGGTGATGATAGATGACCGCAATCAACAGGCGGCGCCTGACTGTAATGATGCACCAGCGCAAATGGATAGTCATCGCTGCGATCCTTGCGGCGGCTGCGGTCGCGGTCGGCGTCGTCGCCGGAACAGCCGCTGTCGATGCTTCCCCCGTTGCAAGCGGCACTATCCGCAGCGCCGTCCCTTCTTCTACGGCAGCTGCCAAATCAACAACACGTGCAACCATCTTCCCGGAGCCAAACCGTGCAGCAAAAGGCAATCGCTTGAGCGTCCGCATTCCTGCTGACCAAGTCGGCGCCGCGATTAGACAAGCCATCAAGAGTTGGGTCAGCCGGTCCGTGCAAGGTCCCACGCCAAGCGAAGGCAATAAACGACCCATAGCGCATTGTGAGCCTGTCGGCAGCTCGCTTGCCGGCCCCGCCATTCTCTACATGCCTTCGCGAAGCTGTCTTGCTTGGCTTGGGGCGGTCCCGCAAGACGCGCTTGTTGAACGCTATAGCCGCATACCGGTGGTTTGAAGGCGCAATCCTTGGGAAAGACGTTCAGCTTCTCTTCCCGAATGCCAGCACGTGAAGCCCAAGCCGCTGGCGCACGATCCAGAACAACAGCACGGTCTCGAAGAAAAGCGAGATCGAGGTCGCGGCCGCAGCGCCGTGGCCGCCGAAGCGCGGTACTAGCAGAACGCAGAGCACGACGTTCATGACGAAAGCCAGCGCATAGGCCAGCGCGCAGATATATTGATGGCCGAGCATATTGAGCAGCCGTTCGACCGGGCCGATCGCGGCGCGCACGACGAGGCCGATGGCGGCAATGAACATGATGTCGTAGCCGATCACGAATTGCGGCCCGAACAGCCAGAGCAGTGGCTTGCCCAAAGCCAACAGCAGCAAGGTCGCGGCCAGCGACGGCCAGAACGTCCATTTGATCGCATGCGCAAGGTACGCCGACAGTCGCGCCGTGTCGCCGATGGCGTGATATTCAGCAAACCGGTGTGCCGTGGTCGCCGACATCGCGTAATGAATGAACGACACCAGTGCGAGCGTCTTCACCACGGCGAAATAGACGCCGACTTCCTGCGACGAGCGGAATTGCTGCAACACCAGCACGTCGGTGTAGGACAACAGCAGATAAAAGCCTTCAACCATCAGGATCGGCAGCGAGACCGAGAGCCAGCCGCGGACATCGTAGGCCTTCGGGCCGGGCTCGACGCGGCTGCCGAGGCGGCGGTTCAGCACCACCATCTGGCCGATCATGGCAATCCAGACCGCGACGGCACTTGCAAGCATTGCGGCGGTCGCGCCGAGATGGAAGCCGAGCACGAACATGCCGGCAGTGACGCCGATGATCAGCGACTGGCGGACGATGAATTGCGGCATCAGCCCGAGCCGCATCCAGTCATGCGAGCGCGCGATGCCGTCCTGGGTGTTGGCGACGACGAAGGCCGGCAGCGTGACGCAGCCGATGTAGAGCGGAACGATCGCGCCGGTGTCGATCCACGGCGACAGCAGCTTGACGATACCGGCCAGCACCCCTGAGACAATCGAGGATACGACAAGGGTGATCCAACGGCTGCCGGAGAGAAAGCCGCGCAACAGCGCGTGCTCGCCGCTGGCGCGATATTCGGGGATGATCTTCTGCGCCGACGCCGAGATGCCGAAGTCCATCATGCTGCCGAGCAGCAGCACCCAGGTCCAGACATAGACATAGATTCCGTAATCGGAGCCGCCCATCCAGCGCGCGAGCAAAATTTGCGAGAGATAAGCGAGCGCGGCGCTAACGACGCGGATGATGAAGATCGTGCCGGCAAGACGCTTGGTCACGGAAGCTTCGCTGGAGCCGGCAAGGGAGTTGCCAAGCATCGCGCGCAGCCGCGCGATCACGCCGGCGGGCGGAGTTGTTGCGGATTGAGCATCCATCACGGCCAAAACGGGGGATCCCTCGGCTACCGGGCAAAGCGGCGATGGTTCGGCCTATCAACTATTCGTTAAGAATCGGTTGGGTGCTGGCAGTCGTTCCTGCGAACGCAGGGACCAAACATGTCGCAGGGACGACTGTCCACTAATCCAGATTGATATTGAATTCGTAGGAGCGGTCGCCGCCGACCAGCGTTAATTTCAGCGCGGCACCTTGCGGATTGGTTCCCGGCGGCACGCCATCGAGCTCGAAGGCAAAGCGCTTGACCCCGGGTGGGCTCGGCTCGAGCAGTTTTGGGATCGGCAGTGCCCAGTCGGGCGTCGGTCCTTCGACAAACAGGCTGACCGTTCGCGCATCTGGCGAGAGTACATCGACCAGAACGGAGGATTTGCCCTCGCGCTTGACGTCCCGGATAGTCAGCGGGTTCGGATCGCCGACGCTGGCTGGCTTTGGAACCGTATCGAGCGCTGTGAACAGCACATTGTCTTCGGTGCTGGCTACACTGGCGAAGGCAAGTTCAGCGCTGGCCTCGACCGGAATGCAAATTTTCTCGCAGATCGCATAGCTGATATCGGCGCGAAGCGTCACCGGCTTGTCGGTGCTCTTCGGCACGATCCGCAACGGCAGCACCACCTGGTTGCGATAGCCGAGCGAGATGCCACCGGCGCCATCGTCGAATTTTGTCGGCGCCGGCCACAGAATCGTGACCGCCTCGACATTGTCCGATTTGGAGAAGTCGAAGCGCGGCGGAACGCCGGAATCGCCGGAGGTACGCCAGTAAGTCTTCCAGCCCGAATCAAGCTGAACGGCGATACCGCCGAGCAGGACCGGTCCGCTGCGCGATCCGGCGAGCAGGCGCACGGCGGAGTGCCCGCCCTTTTGCCAGGGCGAGGCGTCCTCGGCGCGGGCCTCGAAGCTCGCGGATGAAGCCAGGGCGGTCAGGGCAAAGCCGAGCGCGGCTCGCAGGGGAACTACGGCGGTCATGAAACGTCCTTACAGCCTGGCTAGATGGTAAGCTATTGAATTGCTTGTGAAGCCTTGTCGGAACGCGTCTTGGGGAGCTTGATTGACAGAACCGACACCCAATATCAGGATAGATGTTGACACGAGAGTCCTTTGCGGATGAACCCTGAAGGCAAACGACCACGAGCGTTTCGCCACAATGCCCCCGGCGCCGGCGGCGGATCGGCGGGCCAAGGCTATCTCGATGGTCAGTTGCTCATCGCCATGCCTGTCATGGGCGACCCGCGCTTCGAGCGGTCGGTGATTTATCTCTGCGCACATTCGGCAGAGGGCGCCATGGGCATCATCGTCAATCGCCCGGCGGGCAGCATCGACTTTCCGGATTTGCTGGTGCAGCTCGACATCATCAAGAAGGCCGACCAGATCAAGCTGCCGGAAAATGTCGAGACCCTGAGGGTGCTCAAGGGCGGTCCGGTGGAAACCGGGCGCGGTTTCGTGCTGCATTCAAGCGATTTCTTCATCCAGGATGCGACGCTGCGGATCGACGACGAGATTTGTCTGACCGCAACCGTCGATATCCTCAAAGCCATCGCCAAGGGCGCCGGGCCGAAGCACGCCATACTCGCGCTGGGTTATGCCGGCTGGGCCGCAGGTCAGCTGGAAAGCGAAATCCAGGACAATGGGTGGCTGCATTGCGACGCCGATTCCGACCTGATCTTCGGCGGCGATGTCGAGGAAAAATACGCCCGCGCGCTGCGCAAGATCGGGATCGATCCTGGCATGCTGTCGAACGAAGCCGGGCACGCCTAAGCGCGAATTTCGCGCGCACCCGCGTCGTTCACTCGGCCGCCTGTTGCGCGACGGTGGGCTCGGTGCCGGCCACCGTGGCGCGGCGCATGTCGCGCGGCTGCGACTGGTCGTAGCGGCGCACGCGATGCATGGTCTGGCGGTTATCCCACATCACCAGATCATGCACGGTCCATGTGTGAACGTGGACGAATTCGCGCTGTGTGGCGTGTTCGGTGAGGTCGCGCAGCAACAGCCGCGCCTCCGGCACGCTCATGCCGACAATCGCGCCGGCATGCGATGACAGATAGAGCGACTTGCGGCGATGCCCCGGATGGGTGCGCACCAGGCGTTGCAGCACGGGCTTGAACATCTGCTTTTCTTCGTCGGTATAATCGACAAAGCCCAGCGATCCCCGTGAATGCATCAGCGAATGCTCGCAGATCAGGTCCTCGATCTCGGCCTTGGTCTCGTCGTCGAGCGCATCATAGGCCGCGCGCATGTCGGCAAACTCGGTGTTGCCGCCCTTGGGGTTCACCAACCGCGCCGACAGCAGCGAGAACTTTGCCGGAATCGGGCGGAACGAACTGTCGGAGTGCCACAGGCAGTTGCCGAGATTGAACAAATGCGTGCGATGGTCGCGCGGCAAGGGTTTGCCGTCCTTGCCGAGATTGGAAACGTCGTTCAGTCCCGAGGTCAGCCGGTAATCTTCCTTCTTGGTGACGGTGCCGCCGCGCGCGCTCTCGCGCTCGCCGAAATTCAGGGCGAAGGCCAGTTGCTGTTCATCCGTGATGTCCTGATCGCGGAACAGCAGTACCGCGTATTGATCCATCCCGGCTTCGATATCGCGCGCCTCTTGCGGCGTCAGCGGCTTTCGCAAATCGACGCCGGAGACCTCACCGAAAAAGTGCGGGTGAAGCTGACGGATCGTCACGGTCATGGCGTGCCTCCTGATCGGCGCGAGCGGTTTATCCCGCGGCATTTGAGACGAAAGGCTACTCGCCGACTTTGCCAAGTCAACGGCCTAAGAAGGCTTGCTGCGTTGCGTGGAACCGGAACGGACCTCACCGGTTACCTCCTTGAAGATCAGCCCGACCCGCTTGAATCCGCTCGCGGTGTGAAGGGGTGCAACAGGGAGTGACCGCGATGGACAAGGATCGAATTGCCGGCTCGGCAAAGGATTTCGCCGGGAAGGTCGAGGGTGCCGTCGGTGACGCGACGGGCAACGCCCAAACGCAGGCGGCGGGCCGGGCGCGAGAGGCGGTGGGTTCGGTGCAAAATCTTTATGGCCAGGCCAAGGATGCGGCGCGCGACGCGGGCGAGGCTGCCGTCAACTATGCCAAGGACGCCTATCAGCACGGTGGCGAGACCTTGCGCGACGGATCGCAAGTTGTTTCGAAAAGGGTGCAGGACAATCCGCTTGGAGCGCTCTTGATCGCGGGCGGGATCGGCTTTGGGCTGGCGCTTTTGATGACGCGTTCGCCGCGTCGGCCGCCGCCGCGCTGGCGCTATTACGGTTGAGATTATCGCGTGAGGTTACCCGGCGGCGCCGACGCCGAGCGTCCCACATTGGCCGGCGGTCGTGGCACGCCGGGCGGGATGGCGGGGCCGGGCACGCGTGGCGGCGGCTGCACCTGACGCGGCGGCGGCGCTGGTTGCGGGCTTCCAAATCCGAAGAAATTCCGGAGTCCCGGCGGTGCCGTTTGAACCGGCGCGTTCGGTTGACCGGGTTGGCCGGGCTGAATCGTAAGAGGCTTTTTCGGCTTCATCCCCGCCGCGGCTGAGTTGGGCGTTCCCTCCGGCGAAACCGCGGCCACCGGAGTCTCGCCCTTGGCCGGTTCGCGTCCGACTTCACGTCGTGGCCAGGCGAAATCATCGGCGCGCCCGGCGGGCGGCACCAGTGGTTCGCCTTTCACAAGCGTACGGGCGACGAGCGCGTCGACCGCGGCCGGACGCGATCCCGGGCCGCCGAGCAACTGATCGGTGCCGACGGAGGACGCCACCAGCGGCAGGATCGGTCCCGCGAGCGGACGCGGCGCCGGTTGACCCGGCAGCGCGTTGGCATCGGGCGTGGTCGGTTCGCTGGGCAGCGCGATCGGCGACGAGCGCGTCGCCAGCAGCCGGGTGATCTCGCGCTCGACATAATGCGCAAGCTTGCGGGCGCCGGGCTTGGTGAAATACACGCCGTCATAGGAGCGCAGACGCCGGATCTGGCCTTCGAAGTCGGGGCCTTGTTGCAGGAAGCGTCCGCCCTCGTCGACAAATCCGTCCCAGACATCGACATAGGTGATACCCGCCTTGGCCGAGGCCTCGCGATACAGCGAATCCAGAAACAGCGTGTCCGCGGTCGCCTTGGCGCCACGCACGGCCGGCAGGCCGACCCACAGCACTGGCACGCCCTTCGATTTCATGACGGCGATCATTTCATCGATTTTCTTGCTGTAGAGTTCGACCCAACGCTCCTCGCGGAACTCGACCAGCCCCGTCGGCGACCGCGTGTTTCTTTCCGGTGTCATGACCGGCGGCGTATCATTGTCGGCGGCGTCGTCCGGCGACAATTCGGTATCAAGGACTTTTTCGTCGGGTTTCGCCGCGGCGGCATCGTCCGGCTTCGCCTCGCCGGGTTTGGAATCGGGCTTGCTGCGGGCGTCCTTCTTGTCGGTCTTCTTGTCGCCGGCCTTGCCGTCCGATTTCTCGGTCGCCGGCTCCCGCATCGCGACGCGGTCGTTGAGACCGAGCATCATGACGATGACGTCGGGTTTTTCGGTGGACAGAATACCCTTGGCCGCGGCGGCCCAATCCACCGGATCGCCCTTGGGCTGATATCTGATGAGGCCGGAGACGGTCTTGTGTCTGCGGATCACGCCCATGTCGGGTTGTTCGACATAGGCATCCTCAAGACCGTAAGCGAGCCAATCCGCCATCGCGTCGCCGAGCACCAGCACGTTGCGCTCCGGAATGGTGTCGCGTTTTTCCGGCGGGGGTGCCTTGGAAAAATTTTCGACCCGCTTTGGTGGCTGTTGCTGGAACGGCGCAAACAGGTCACCGCCGAACCAGCCGCCCATTCCACGACTGCCTGGCGACGGCATCGATTGCGGGGGCGGCCGCGGCGGTCCACCGAAATTGAAAAACTGCGCGGAGGCCGGTGCCACGATGCCAACCAGCAGCGCAACCGCAACGGCCAATACGATCAGCGGGCCGGTCTCGGTGAATGCGCGCAAAAAGGATTTTGTCTTTGGCATACGGCTTGGTCGCAATGGGTCGTTCGGACAACGCCTATAATAGCTGAATCAGGCTGCAAGCGGGCGGATTTACCGCCTTGGGCGGGGTATCACCTGCTGCCGCCCCCAACCTCTTGGGCAATGTCGTAGAGCATGATCTGGTTCGACTGGGAACCGGTTTTCCCGCCTGCAGACGGCGCAAGGGTCAAACAGGGTTACTTCGGAGCCGGATCGTCGCGAATCACCTGCCACGGAGCCGTTCCAGCACCTCGGAAGAAGCAAAACCGTCGGCCGGTGCCCCGATAGAGGCCTGGAAGCCGCGGAGCGCCTCCCTGGTCTCGCCGCCGAACTGGCCGTCCGGGGTGCCGCGATAGAACCCGCGCTGGGCCAGAAGCTGTTGCAATTCCAGCCGCTCCGCGCGGGTTAATTCCCGTTCTTGACGCGGCCAGGGCTGCACGAAGGGCTGTCCGCCCCGTAGCCGGTCGGCGAAATGACCGATCGCCAGCGCATAGGCCTCCGCCGGATTATACTTCATGATCACGCGGAAATTCTGCAGCATCAAAAAGCCCGGCCCCTCGGCGCCGGCGGGCGCAAGCAGGTAGGGCTTTTCGGCGGACGGCGGGAAGGGCTGACCATTGGCGCGCTTGATGCCCAGATGCTCCCATTGCGGAAACGTCATCGCCTTCGCCCGATCCGCCAGCATGTAGTTGAAGCCTTTCGGCACGACGACCTCGAAGCCCCAGGGCTGACCGGACTGCCAGCCGTCCTTTTTCAGATTGTTGGCGGTGGAGGCGATCAGATCGGCCGGGTCGTCGACCACGTCGCGGCGGCCATCACCGTCGGCGTCGACGGCATAGCGCTTGAAAGCGGTCGGCATGAATTGGGTGGGACCAAAGGCTCCGGCCCAGGAACCGCGCATTTGCTCGGGGCGCAGATCGCCGCGGTGCAGGATCTCCAGCGCCGAGAGAAACTCATCCTTGAAATATTTCTGGCGTCGGCCGATGCAGGCGAGCGTCGCGGTCGATTGCAGAACGCTGCGGTCGCCCATCTGGGTGGAGTAATTCAACTCGATGCCCCAGATCGCCGCGATCACGTAGCGATCGACGCCATAGGCCTTTTCGGTCGCGTCGAATTGCGGCTTGTATTTGGTGAGGACCTCGCGGCCCTTTGCGAGGCGGTTGTCGTTGACCAATATGTCGAGGTAGTCCCAGATCGACTTGGTGAACTCGGGCTGCGAATCCATCAGGTCCATGATGCGAAGGTCCGGGGTCAGTCCCGCCGTAAAGCGCTGAAAGCTGTCGCGCGAGATGTTGCGGCGCGCCGCGTCAGGCCACATCGCGGCGACGCAATTGTCGAAATTCGCCGCTGCCTCGCGGATCGCGCTGGCCGTCATCAAGGGGTGGCCGGAGGCGCCGTCCTCGCCGCTCCATGGCTGTGGTGCGCCACTTGCGGGTGCCGTCGCCGGCGGGGCGGGCGTGCCTGGGGCCGTCTGGCTGCCCTTCGAGCCGCTGAAAATATTGCCGAGAAAGTCGAGCGGGCCGGCGCCCGAGGATTGCGCGCGCGCCACGCAACTCCAAAGCATGGTTGCGGCAAGGATTACCGCGCCCGTTCGTCGTGTCTCCGACCGTCGTGTCTGTCGCGTCATTTTCCACCCCAAGGCCCTGAAATGACCCGCATTCAGGAGGCCCGGTCACGGTTTCCAATAGCTTAACAAAGGCACATCTTTTGCGTTAGGGATTTGGCTCATATCCTGAAAAAGGCAGAGGGTAGCCCCCAACCTGCGTCCACCTTTGTTCCCGGCTGCAAAAACGGCTACCAACATGCGATCAAAGTTATTTCCCTATTCTCCCGCAAGGCAGTCCCACACCCGATGAAAATCCGCAAAGCCGTCTTTCCCGTCGCCGGCCTCGGCACCCGCGTCCTGCCCGCCACCAAGGCGATGCCGAAGGAAATGCTGACCATTGTCGACAAGCCGCTGATTCAGTACGTGGTCGATGAGGCCAAGGAAGCCGGCATTGAACATTTCATCTTTGTCACCGGCCGCAACAAGGGCGTGATCGAGGATCATTTCGACCGGATGTATGAACTCGACGCGACGCTTGCCGCGCGCGGCAAGAAGGCGGAGATGGAAATCCTCGCCCGCGACCAGCCGGAAGCCGGCGCCATGAGCTTTACCCGCCAGCAGGCGCCGCTCGGTCTTGGTCACGCCGTGTGGTGCGCGCGAGATATCGTCGGCGACGAGCCGTTTGCTGTAGTGCTGCCGGATGAACTCGTGCTCAACACGCCGGGTTGCCTCGCGCAGATGATCGAGGCCGCCGGCAAGCTTGGCAAGAAATCAAACCTGATCGCGGTGGAAGCCGTGCCCGAAAATCTCACGCACCAATACGGCATTTGCGGCGTCGGCAAGCGCCAGGGCAACCTCTTCGAGGTCGACGGCATGGTGGAGAAGCCGCCGAAGGGCACCGCGCCGTCGAACCTCTCGATCACCGGGCGCTACATCCTGCAGCCGGAAATCTTCAAGATCCTGCAAACCCAGGAACGTGGCGCCGGCGGCGAGATCCAGCTCACCGATGCGATGATCGGGTTAACGAAAACGCAAAGCTTCTATGGCGTCGAGTTCAAGGGCGAGCGGCACGATTGCGGCTCCAAGGCCGGCTTCCTGCGCGCCAATATCGCCTTCGGCATGGCACGCCCGGAGCTGCGCGCCGGCCTGCGTGCGGAGATGAAGAAGTATCTGGGGGAATAGCCCGAGGTCGCTCCCGTGTCATTGCGCGAAGGCGACGAAGCAATCCGGTCTTCGCTTGACCTTTGGATGGCTTGGCTTGCGCGCTCGCAATGACGGGCCTGGCTACGGTTCGTCAGGCCACCAGCGACAGGTTTGAAATTCCTGAAAGCACCGATCGGTTGCGGCCGGAGGCCTTGGCGGCGTAAAGCGCCTTGTCGGCGGCGTTCACGAGATCAGCTGCGTCCGTGGTCGCATTGGGGATCAGGCTGGCGACGCCGATGCTGACGGTCGTCATCGCCGCCTCGCCGGCCCATCGTTCGACCTTCATCCTGATCGTTTCGGCGAACCTGAAAGCCTCCGTGGGTGAGAGGTCCGGCAGCAGCGCGGCAAACTCCTCGCCACCGTAGCGCGCGGCGCAGTCGCCGGCCCGCCGCACCGTATCCGAAATGCAGATTGCGATGCCGACCAGAACCTCGTCGCCGGCCTGATGCCCGAATGTGTCGTTGTAGGACTTGAAATGGTCGGCATCGATCATGAGCAATGCGAGCGGCTTCTTCTGGCGCGCCGCGCGACGCCATTCGGCTTCGATGGCGGCGTCGAATTTGCGTCGGTTTCGCAAACCCGTGAGCGCGTCGGTTGTCGCAAGCTCCTCGAGCTTTTCCTCGGCGGCTGCGCGGCGGCCGATTTCACGCGCCAGGAACAGCGTCACGCCCACCACGAACAGGATAAGCGCCGACATGATCGCGCCGATCCGGGTCGCCTCGATTTGCCAGAGTCTGAAGATATCGCGCCAGGGTTTCCCGACCAGAACGACGAGCGGCCTTGTGCCGTCGCGCCAGACGTAGAGCCGTGGCGTGTGACCGGTCGAGGCTGTTCCCGAATAGGATCCGCTCGGTTCGGACAGCGCCCGCTTCACGCCGGGCAGATCGCCGAGGTTCTTGCCGATCACGTCGAGGTCGAACGGCGTTCGCATGATCACGGTGCCGTCGCGACGGAAAACGGTGATGGTATCGTCCGGGCCAAGCTGCAGGCGTCCGAACAGATCGTGGAAATAGCTGAAGCGGATCGAGCCTGCGACCACGCCGAGAAAGCGTCCGTCCTCGCCGGTGATGCGGCGGCTGAGGACGATGGCATAGGCGCCATGGTGCAGCGTGGGTCGGCTGATGAACAGACCCGCATCCGGGTTGTCGCGATGAACCTTGAAGTATTCCTCGTCGCTGCGATCTTCGGGTACCGGATCGAGCGTGGCGGCATCGAGGGTCAGCATTCCCTCGGCGTTGAACACCTGAATCGCGCCAAAATGCTTTGCAGTCGCCGCGTGGTCGAACAGGATCAGCTGCCGGATCGGCTTGCTGACATCGTTGATCCCCGGGGCGCCAAAGTTGTCTGCCACAGAGCGCAGCGACAGGTCGAAGAGTTCGACGTTCCGGCCAATGTCGGCATCGATGCCGGAGGCGAGATTTTCAAGGGTCTGGCGCGCCAGCTCTTCCTCGCCGCGGCGCATGTCGAGCATCACGCTGGCGCAGATTGCGGAAAAGCCGATGACCGTGACCAAGGCGAACACGATCAATAGCTTTGCCGATAGTCGCCAGTGCGGGCTGGCTTTGTCTGTGCGCCGTCCGATTGCCATCGCGTGCTCCCCACTCCGCATGCGCCCGGAATGGTTGCCGTCGACTTAAATGCCCAACGGGAGCGCGACTATGCGTTAATGCTTCGTTTCCGGCATTGGGGAAACTCGCCCGCGGCGGGTGGCCTGGACCGGCAGCGCGAGCCAAAACAACGAATTCTGCAATTTTGCACGGAAGCGCGCGCTGAACTATCAATGCCGCGTATGGCCGGTCCCTCAGACCGCCCTGGTGCCCGGTCCGGGGTCCGTGACCAGTCCCGGCGGATCAACCCTCGAGGAAACAAGTGAACGATTACGACGCGCTGCGCGATTATCTGAGGAGGCAGAAGCACGACGAATTTGTGCTGAGCTTCGAGGAGATCGAGGAGATCATCGACGCGGCGCTGCCGCGCGCGGCGCAGCGCGCGTCGTGGTGGGAGACCCTGCGCAGCCCCCAGGAAAAGATGCCGCAGCGCGAGGCCTGTCTCGCCGCCGGCTACATCGCCACGCGGCAGCCCGACGGCAAGGGCGTGCGGTTCAAGAAGGTGGCCGACAAAAGCCGTCGCCGCCACCAAGGCGGGGATCCATAACCGAGTGCCGTTGTTGGACCAAGGCAACTGGCCTCAACGCCAGATGAGTAAGCCGCGGCGTAGGGCCCCGGGCGACGACGAATAGGGTCGCGGCTAGCTCGCCGCTTCGAGCCGGACTTCGGTCAAGAGCCGCATCGCGGCGTCGGCGTCCATCGGCTCGCCAAAGGCGAAGCCTTGTGCGTATTCGCAGCCCAATTGGTAAAGTTCGACCGCGTCCGAATCGGTTTCCGCGCCTTCGGCGACCACGTCCATGCCGAGGTCGTGGGCAAGCGCGATGATCGATTTGAGGATCACCGGGCGGGTGCCGCGGCTGGTGGTGCGCACGAAGGACTGGTCGATCTTTATGGTGTCGAACGGGAAGCGCTGCAGATAGGCCAGCGAGGAATGGCCGGTACCGAAATCATCCAGCGACAGTCCGGTGCCGAGTTCACGGATCCGCGTCAGCATCTGGGCTGCGTGTTCCGGATTTTCCATGACCAGCGATTCGGTCAGTTCGAGCTTGAGCGTGCCGCGCGCCACCGAGGAACGCGACAGCACGGTGCGGATGTCGTGGATCAGATCGTGCCGCAATAATTGCCGCGAGGACACGTTGACGCTGGCAAAGATCGGCTCGCGCGAGCGCATCGCGCGCTGCCAGACGGCGAGCTGCTTGGCGGTCTGGTCGAGCACGAACATGCCGAGATCGACGATCAGGCCGATCTCCTCGGCGATCGAGATGAATTCCACCGGCGACATCCGTCCGAGTTTGGGATGATCCCAGCGCGCCAGGGCCTCGAAGCCGGCGATCGAGCGATCTTCCAGCCGCACGATCGGCTGATAGAGTATGGTGATTTCCTCGCGCTCGATGGCACGGCGCAATTCGCTTTCCAGCGTCAACCGGTCGGTCTTTCGCGCACGCATCGCCGGCTTGTACACATCGATGCGGTCGCCGCCGATGCGCTTGGAGTGATACATCGCAAGCTCGGCGTCCTTGATGATCTCGTCGGAGAGCTGCGTCTGCGGATCGGAGAGCGCAAGCCCGATCGAGGCGGTGAGGAAAATCTCGCGGTCGTTGAAGGCGATCGGCGCGCGGATGGTCTTGCGGATGGTTTCGGCGAAGGCGGTGATGCGCGCCGGGTCCTGTTCGGACATCAGGATGAGGCCGAACTGGTCGCCGGCCAGACGTGCCAGCGTGTCCTGCGGCTTGAGGATGCGGGTCAGCCGCCGCGCCAGCGTCAGCAGGATCGAATCGCCGACCGCGATGCCGACGGAATCGTTGACCTGCTTGAAGCGGTCGAGGTCGATCACCATCAGCGTCGGCCGCAGGTTCGGCATGGCCTTGGCGAAGTTGGCGACCGCGGCCAAGCGATCGATGAAGAGCTTGCGGTTCGGCAGGCCGGTGAGGTTGTCGTGCACCGAGTCGTGCAACATGCGCTCCTCGGCGTTCTTGGCCTCGGTGACGTCGGTGAGCGTGCCGACCACGCGTGAGACCTCGCCGTCCGAGCCGACCACCGGGCGCGCCTTCAGCGCGAACCACATGAAGTGCCCGTCGGGCGTGCGCAGGCGGAAATCCTGCACCAGCCGCCCGCGGCGCTGATCGAGCACGCTGTCGAGCGCGGCTCGGAAGCGGTCCTGATCGAGCGGGTGCAGCACTTCGAGCCATTTCGCGGCCGGGCCTTCCAGCGTGCCGCGTTTCAGGCCGAGCAGGCTTTCGGTCTCGGGACTGGTGAAGACCTTGTCGGCGGAGACGTCCCAATCCCAGATCAGGTCGCCGGAGCCGGTCAGCGCCAGCGCCCGCCGCTCGACATCGGAGACGATGCCGGTGGTGGCGCCGCCGCCGGCAAAGGCGTGCTGCATCACCGTGAATCCGATCAGCATCACGATCAGAACGAGGCCGCCGAGCAGCGCGGGGCCGACGATGTCGTTGGTGACGCTGCCGGCCACCGTCATGCCGGCGGCGATCACCCAGACCACCAGCAGGAACCAGGTCGGGATCAGGAGCACCGCGCGGTCGAAGCCGTGAGTGGAGAGATAGACGATCAGCGCAAAGCCCGCGAAGGCGATCATGACCAGCGACATGCGCGCGATGCCCGAGGCGACCGCGGGGTCGAACAGAGCGAGCGCGACCAGCGAACCGAGAAACACCAGCCAGCCGACGGTGATGTGGGAATAGCGCACATGCCAGCGGCTGAGATTGAGATAGGCGAACAGGAACACCAGAAGCGTCGCGGCGAGTATCGCCTCGCCGCCCGCGCGCCAGACACGTTCGGCATTGTTCGACATGTCGAGCACCTTGCCCCAGAAGCCGAAGTCGACGCCGATATAGACCAGCACCGCCCACGCAAGCGCGGCGGCGGCCGGGAACATGATGCTGCCCTTGACCACGAACAGGATGGTCAGCACCAGCGCGAGCAATCCGGAGATGCCGATCACGATGCCCTGGTACAGCGTGAAGGAGTTGACCTTGTCCTTGTAGGCATCGGGCTCCCACAGATAGAGCTGCGGCAATTTATCGGTGCGCAGCTCCGCGACAAAGGTGATGACGGCGCCGGGATCGAGCGTGATGCGGAAGATGTCCGCAGTCGCGCTCTCCTGCCGTTCCGGACGATCGCCGGTCGAGGGCGTGATGGTCGCGATACGCGACAGGCCGAGATCGGGCCACAACAGGCCCGACGACACGATGCGGTAGTGGGGGGCAACAATCAGACGATCGAGCTGGTCGTCGGTGTTGTTGGCGAGCGCGAACACCACCCAGTACTGCCCGCCCTCGCGGGCGCGGACTTCGATGCGGCGGACGATACCGTCGGTGCCCGGCGCGGTGGAGACCTGAATGCGGTCGGTGTCGCTGCGCTGATGATCGAGCACCGCGGTCAGGTCGATCGCAGACACGTCGCCGCGGACGCTGACAGCGTCAATCGCTCGCGCTGGCGGCGCGGCCGCAAAAATCATGAAGCCCAGCGCGAGCGGCGCAAGGCACCTGATCAGACGCAATTTCAGTTCTCCGCGGTCCACATCGTCTGCGGGCGAGGCCTAACACCCGACGCAGCGGATAAATGACATGAATGCGAAGGAAATCAAAGGGTTTCCGGCCAGAGATCGGTCGCGAGCGTTAAAGGGACAACACAATTTTGCCAATATGTTCGCTGCTCTCCATGCGCCGATGTGCATCGGCCGCCTTTTCCAGCGGGAAAGTGCTGTCCATCAGGGGTTTTATGCGCCCCTCTCGCAACAGCGGCATCACCTTGGCCTCGATGGCATTCACCATGGCGGCCTTGTCCGCATTATTGCGGGGCCGCAATGTCGAGCCGGTGTGATGCAGTCTTTTCACCATCAGCTTGGCAAAATTGACCGTCGCCTTGGGCCCGCCAAGCAGTGCGATCTGGACAATGCGTCCATCGACGGCGGCCGCGTCGTAATTGCGCTCGACATAATCGCCGCCGACCATGTCGAGGATGAGATTGGGGCCTGCGCCTGACGTCATCGTTTTGGCGGCTGCGACGAAGTCGTCGGACTTGTAGTTGATGGCGTGATCGGCGCCGAGCTTGAGGCAGGCATCGGCCTTGTCCTTTGAACCTACGGTGACGATCACCTTCGAGCCGAAGGCCTTGGCGAGCTGGATCGCCATGGTGCCGATGCCGGACGAGCCACCATGGATCAGAATCGTCTCGCCGGGCTGAAGCCGGCCGCGCTCGAACACATTGTGCCAAACCGTCATCAGCGTTTCAGGCGTGGCGCCGGCCTCGAGCATCGACAGCGAGGGCGGCACGGTCATCGCCTGGGCATCCTGCGCGATGCAATATTGCGCGTAGCCGCCGCCGGCGACCAGCGACATCACCTTGTCGCCGAGCTTGTGCTTGTGGCATCCCTCGCCGAGCGCGACGACTTCGCCGGCCACTTCAAGGCCGGGCAGATCGCTGGCGCCGGGCGGCGGCGGGTAGGAGCCGGAACGCTGGGCAACGTCGGGACGGTTGACGCCGGCGGCCGCGACCTTGATCAGGATTTCGTTCGGCCCCGGTATCGGCACCGCGCGGGTTTCGGGCAGCAGCACTTCCGGACCACCGGGCTTGCTGATGCCGATGACGGTCATTTGCGAAGGAACTTTTTCCATGATTTGTCCTCGGCCAAACGCTAAGATTTCGAAGGGGCTTGATTAGCCAGCGGCGCTACGGCTGGCAACCGCCTCAGGGCATTTGTTGAACGCGGAGCAGGGCAGATGGCCATCGAGGACGACGACAAGCCGAGAAAGAAAGTCACCCACGAGATCGGGCAGGACCTCTCGCTCTTGTCGGTCGAGGAGCTCTCCGAGCGGATCGCGCTCCTGACTTCGGAGATCGAGCGGTTGCAGGTGGCGGCGACCAAGAAGCGCGCATCGAAGGAGGCCGCCAACAATTTCTTCAAGTCGTAGGCGTGGATATCGTCCTCGCGTGCGCGGAGACGAGGATGAAAAGGTTCCATCGCCGGCGCTCGGCCAATGGCCGACATGGCAAACAAATCCTGAAAAAAACCGTTCGTTTACTTTTGATTAAGCTTTCTCGGTTATGACTGCGCCTGTCCTCTTTTGGACACCGAGTGGCTCCTGTCACTCTGTTTGACGCCTCCCTGTTATCAACTTCAAAAGCCGCCGGAAACGGCGGCTCTTTTTTGGACATCGTTTAGGCGTCCCGCCTCGACCTGCTGGAAACCATAATAGCTCTTGCGGCTGGACTCTCGCCCGCGAGCGCGCAATGATTTGTTCATCATAAAGCGCCGGGTACGAACCGGCGGGGTAGACAGTTGCGTGAGGCGTTAACGATGTCGGACCGGTCGCAGGGCGAAACCCCGCTCGTACAATTCAGCGAGAGGCTGACCAATTCGGCGGCGTTCGGAACCCTGTTCCGCGAGGGCATGGACCTGGTCGAAGAGACCGCGGCCTATCTGGATGGGGCCGGCCGCACCGAAGCCAAGGCTCTCGACCGCTCCGTCAGCCTCACTTACGCAACCGAAAGCATGCGCCTGACCACCCGCCTGATGCAGCTGGCCTCGTGGCTGTTGCTGCATCGCGCGGTCAAGGAAGGCGAGATGACGCTGACCCAGGCCAATCGCGAAAAGACCAAGGTCAAGCTCTCCGCCGCCGATCCCGGCCCGAGCGAGATGATCGAAAAACTGCCTCTGCATTTGCAGGATCTGATCGGCCGTTCGATGGCCCTGCAAGCCAAGGTACGTCGGCTCGATGCCACAATTCATGCGCCGACCACGGAGCGCGCCCCGATCGGCAATCCGCTGGTGCCCCAGCTCAACCGCCTGAAGGCGGCGTTCGAGCAGTAAGGCTCGTATCATCGCACCGTCGTTGCGAGCCAACGGGGCGCGCATTGGCGCGACCCATTGGCTCGCAAAGACGGGATTGGCATCGTGCCTAATGAAAAAACGCCCCTGACCAGCCAGGGGCGCTTTGCTCTGATGCCTCGCTTGAAAGCGAGACGGTCAGTCCTTCTTGAGGAAGCCCGAAAACTTCTTCTGGAACCGGGAGACCCGGCCACCGCGATCGAGGATCTGCTGGGCGCCACCGATCCAGGCCGGATGCGATTTGGGGTCGATATCGAGGTTCAGCTTGTCGCCTTCCTTGCCCCAGGTGGAGCGCGTCTGATACTCGGTGCCATCGGTCATGACGACCGTAATCATATGATAATTCGGATGAATTTCGGCTTTCATGACGGGTCCTTCGGCGCGCCTGCGCCCGTGTTCCGGGTGTTGGAATGACGGATTTGGGCGGCTCTATAACGTAGGCGGCTCGCCAAAACAAGCTAAGTATGTTCCCCGACCCGGTCCGCCCCGGATTTGCCAGTGCAGGCCTGGGGGCCTATCTGGGAGCGGCAAAGCGATTGGTTCAGATCTCATGAGCGCAGTGGAACGGCTTGAAGACCGGGGTGACGATAAGGCGCCGCGGCCCGATTTGGCGGCCGCAGGGGCATCTGCCATCGCGGCGGCATCTCTCGCGCCGGATCCGACATCGCCGGCCAAGCGCAGCGCTCGGCTTCGCCCGCTGCTGGCGCTCGCGCCCTATGTGGCGCGCTACCGCGGCCGCGCCGCGCTTGCCTTTGTTTCGCTGACGATCGCAGCCGTCACGACCCTGCTCGTGCCGGTCGCGGTGCGACGGATGATCGACTTCGGTTTCACCCCCGAGGGCATCGCCCGGATCAACAGCTATTTCAGCGTCATGGTCGCGGTCGTCGCGGTGCTCGCCATGGCGAGCGCGTCGCGGTTCTATCTGGTGATGACTATCGGCGAACGCATCGTCGCTGATCTGCGCCGCGACGTGTTCGCGCATCTGATGTCGCTGTCGCCGGCATTCTTCAATTCCTCCCGCAGTGGTGAATTGATCTCGCGGCTGACCGCCGACACCACCCAGATCAAATCCGCGGTCGGTGCTTCGGTGTCGATCGCGCTGCGCAACCTCATGCTGTTTATCGGCGCCACCGCGATGATGGTGATCACGAGCCCGAGGCTGTCCGGCTTGGTGCTGCTGGCGATTCCGGTGATCGTGCTGCCCCTGGTGGCGTTCGGGCGCTGGGTGCGGCGGCTGTCGCGCAACGCCCAGGACACGCTGGCGGACGCCACCGCCTACGCCTCCGAGCTGGTCGGCGCGATCCGCACCGTGCAGGCCTATACCGGCGAGCGGTTGGCCGATGCGCGCTTCGGCGGCGAAGTCGAGCAGGCCTATGACGCTGCCCGCAGTTCGACGCGCGCGCGTGCGGTGCTCACCGCCATCATCATCTTCATCGTGTTTACCAGCGTCGTGGTGATCCTCTGGATCGGATCGAATGACGTGCTGACCGGCTTGATCAGCCCGGGCCGGCTCGGCCAGTTCGTGCTCTATACCGCGTTCGCCGCCGCAGCCCTCGGTCAGCTCAGCGAAGTCTGGGGCGAAGTCTCGGCCGCGTCAGGCGCCGCGGAGCGATTGTTCGAAATTCTTCGCGTGAAGTCAGAGATCACGGCACCCGCCTCGCCGCGTGCGCTGGCGGAACCTGCGCGCGGCGACGTCAGTTTCGAAGCCGTCAGCTTCGCCTACCCGACGCGGCCAAATACGTTGGCGGTCGATGGCGTGTCGCTCTCGGTGCGCGCCGGCGAGAAGGTCGCAATCGTCGGTCCGTCGGGCGCGGGCAAGAGCACGCTGTTTCATCTCTTGCTGCGCTTCTACGATCCGGCTTCCGGTACTATTTCGCTCGATGGCGTTCCGATCAGATCGGCCGATCCTCGCGAGGTACGGAAGCGAATTGCGCTGGTGCCCCAGGAATCGGTGGTGTTCGCCGCAAGCGCTCGCGAGAACATACGCTTCGGCCGCCCCGAGGCGACCGATGCCGAAGTCGAGCGCGCCGCCGATCTGGCGCACGCGTCCGAATTCATCCGTCGGCTGCCCGAAGGCTTCGACGCGCAGCTCGGCGAGCGCGGCGTCACGCTGTCCGGCGGCCAGCGCCAGCGCATCGCGATCGCGCGCGCGATCCTGCGCGAGGCGCCGCTGTTGCTGCTGGACGAGGCGACGTCGGCGCTCGATGCGGAGTCCGAGACGCTGGTGCAGACGGCACTCGAGGAATTGATGCGTCACCGCACCACGCTTGTGATCGCGCATCGGCTTGCCACCGTGCTGTCCTGCGACCGGATCATGGTTCTGGATCAGGGCTGCATCGTCGAGCAGGGCACTCACGCCTCGCTCGTCGCCGCCGGCGGACTTTACGCGCGGCTGGCGCGATTGCAGTTTGAGGGGGCGTAACCCCTCTTCGCCGGAATAGCTATCGTTGGATTGGGGCTGGTCGCAAGCGTAACTGACCGTCGGCAGGAACCGCCAGGACGACGCTTAGCCCGCGACATTCGACGCCGGGAATCGAACGCCCGACGGTGACACTTGGCCAAAGGCAACGGCGGTGAGCGGTCCGACCATGATCCACTGAACAGCGGTGAATGCGGTCTCGATCACCAGGTAGTCGGGAACTGACGCCATCACGTTCTTTGCTGCTACGGCGATCGTGGTGAAGCTCCACGATAGGGCGGCGCCGCCAAGGGCGTATAATAGACCGCGTGAGAGCAACGTGGCGTTCCATCGTGCAAAAGTTCTTTGGTAAATCCACGCGAAAATAATCGCCTGTATCAACATCGAGAGAAAGCCGAACGGAATGATGATGTCGTTCCGATAGATCGCGAGCGCCTTGTAGTACTGTTCGAACAGGATCAGATGCCAAACAATCCCGAGTGCGAATGTCGGCACGATATACGCAAGAACACCAAAAAAGAACCGCGTCATTTTTGTCTTCCTTTCAATTTTGTTTTTCGTTTGGCCCGCCTGGATTTTGCGGCGGGAACCTTTGGCGGCAGGGTTTGGACGAAGGCACGCGTCAGCTTCAGCAACGCTTTCCCGGTGCGTTCCGTCAGATTCGGAGAATCGACGAACACGTAACCCACCATCGGTCTCCCTCTCATGATCATGGGACGCGCGCCGGGCTGAGCAAGCGCCTCATCCAGCCTGTCCTTGCCGACGCGCATGAGCACGCCGGTTCTGGATGTCATCGAAGCAAGGTTGCCGTTCAGCATGAAGCCGATCCCACCGAACATCACGACTTCCCGGACGGTGCCGGCATTCGCAAGGGCCTTGCGTACGGCGCGGGCGATGTCGAAACTAGCGGCCATGAGCCGTGCCCCGCAGTCAAGTAGCTCGGCCAACTGATCCATGGCGCCACGCCAGCCCTCGTCGTGCCGAAGGACGGCGTCGGCCCGGGTCAGCCTGGCGTGCCGGATGCGGAGTTCGGTGCCGCTCCCCTCTGGAGTGATGGTCACGGTTACTTCGGATTCGATACCTGCGTGCTCGTCTGGAGGCTCGATGATCCAGGAGAAGACGATCGCCGATGGGGGGTCGATCGATCGATAGACGCCGCCGACGATGACGGTCTTCCGGTCCGGCAGATGGTAGGCGAAACGGTACGCTCCCCCGACGCGAAAGTCGAACTGCAACAACGTAAGCGTGATTTCAGGGGACGGCGACAGCCATCGGGCGACAAGGCGCGCTTCGGAAAAGGCCGCGAATACCTTTTCAGGCGCGGCTGCCAAATGGCGGCGCACTTCGGCGTACGTTTTACCTTTCATCGCGCGCTTTCTCCGACAAAAGCTGATCAAGCTGCGCGACGGCTCCGGTCCAGAATGCCTGATGACGCGCGATCCATCCACCCGCGTCTTGCAGCGGCTTTCGCCGCAGCCGAAATCGGTGGACGCGTCCTTCAATGCAGCGCTCGACCAGTCCGGCCTGCTCCAGCACCTTTAAGTGCTTCGAGATCGTGGGCTGGGCGGAGTCGAACTGTCGGCCAAGCTCGCCAGCGCTTCGCGCCTTGCCGTGTGCAAGCGCGTGAATCATCGCGCGGCGTGTTCCGTCGGCCAAGGCCCGAAACGTGTGGTCCAGACTTGACGAGCTTTGTATAGCCATATGGCTATATATACACGACCGCATGTTGGATGCAAGGATCGGACTATAGGAAGGGACTATCACCCCAGAGGACCGGACCATCGGCTCGGCGAGAACTTTCCAGTTCACGTCCGGGTCAGGGAGCTTTCGGCGTCAGGCGGGGAACAGACGAATCGGTACTACCCCTTCCATTCCATCTTCAGCACCGGCCGGCCCGAAATCGGGTTCACGTCCTCGCCGGCGTGAACGAAGCCGTTGCGCGCGTAGAAGCGGATCGCTCTCGTATTGTCGGTGTTGACCAGGAGCGTGATCTTGTCGGGCGAAATCCGTTTCGCCTCATTGACCAACGTGGTGGCAAGCGCAGAGCCCCAATGATCCGGCGCGACCACGAGCTGGTCGAGATAGCCTTTGCCGTCGATGGTCACGAAGCCGACCAGCGCGCCTGAATGCTCCGCGACAACAATCGCAGCTTCGGGCACCAGTTCGGTGCGCCAGCGCTCGCGCCACCACGCCATGCGCGCGGCAAAATCGATCGAAGGATAGGCCTGCTGCCAGCTCTCAAGCCATAGCGCGATTGCCGCATCTTCGTCGGCGGCCGATAGCGGCGAAGGGAAAGTTGGCGTCATCGGCAAAGCCATCATGTCCCGGCGAGTCAAGCGAGGGCAGCGTCCGTCGCCTAGCGGAGCAGGCTCGGTTTCCATCGAACGAATGGCACCTCAAGACCTGGCTCCCGGATAAACGTCGCCCGACGAAGGCTCGCTTGTCCGGGACAGCGACGCCACTACCGTTCCGTCAGCTTCAGCTCGATCCGGCGGTTGCGGCGGTAGGCCTCTTCGCTCGCGCCGATGTCGAGCGGCTGGAACTCGGCGAAGCCGGCCGCGACCAGCCGTTGCGCGGGAACGCCGAGCGAAATCAGATACTGCACCACCGAGATCGCGCGCGCCGACGACAGCTCCCAGTTCGACTTGAACAGCGGGCTGTTGATCGGCCGCACGTCGGTGTGGCCGTCGACCCGCAGCACCCAGGCGATCTCGCTCGGGATCTGCTTGTCGAGTTCGGTCAGGGCGGTTGCGAGCTTGTCGAGTTCGGCGCGGCCTTCGGGCAGGAGCTGGGCCTGTCCAGTGTCGAAGAAGACTTCCGACTGAAACACAAAACGGTCGCCGACGATCCGTATGTCCGGCCGGTTGCCGAGAATGGCGCGCAGCCGTCCGAAGAATTCGGAGCGATAGCGCGACAATTCCTGAACCCTCTGCGCCAGCGCGACGTTCAACCGCTGACCGAGATCGGCGATCCGCCCTTGCGATTCGCGATCGCGTTTCTCCGAGGTCTGGAGCGCTTCCTCGAGCGCCGCGAGCTGGCGCCGCAACGCGCTGATCTGCTGGTTCAACACCTCGATCTGCGCCAGCGCGCGCGCCGACACCTGTTTCTCGGAATCCAGCGCCTTGTTGAGCTCGCCGGCGCGCCCCGCGGCGTCGCTGCCCGCGCCCGCGAGGCCTTCATAGAGACCCTTGACGCGGTCGCGCTCGGTCTCGGCGGATGCGAGCCCGGCGCGCATTTGAGTGAGCTGATCATCGAGATTGATCTTGCCGAGCTTCTCCAGCGAGAGGAGATCGCTCAATTCCGCGATCTTGGCGTTGAGTTGTTCCAGCGCCTTGTCCTTGCCGGTGACCTCCTGCGACAGGAAGAATTGCACCACCAGGAAGACCGAGAGCAGAAACACGATCGAGAGCACCAGCGTCGACAGCGCGTCGACGAAGCCTGGCCAGTAGTTGAATCCTGTTTCACTGCGGCGGGCGCGGGCGAGGGCCATTCAAGCTTTCTCCGTCAAAAAGCATTCTTCCAGTTCGATGGCTTCATCCTTCGAGACGGCGCTTCGCGCCTCCCCAGGATGAGGCCTTGGATCCTCATGGTGAGGAGCACGGCAACGCCGGGCGTCTCGAACCATGCGGCCGGGGAACGTTCCGGGGCAACACCCCTAACCCTTCTCCGGTTGGCGGGCGAGCCGCTCGAGCAATTTCTTGATCTCGCGGTTCTGCTCGCCCTGACCGTCGGCCCATTCGCGGATCATCTGCTGCTCGGTGCGCATATGGGTGACGAGGCCCTGAATGGCTTCGGCGAGATTGGCCATCGCGACGGTGGTGCCGCGGTTCGTGCCGCCTTCCTCCAGCGCCAGCCGCAGCCGCTCGATCGCGCCCTGAAGATCTCCGCTCGGCCCCGCCTCGCCGGAATAGCCGCGCACCGTCGAGGCAAGCCAGTCTTCGAGGTCGGTATAGAAGCGGTTTTGCGCCTGGCTCGATTGCAGATCGAGAAAGCCGAGGATCAACGAGCCGGCGAGACCAAACAGCGAGGATGAAAACGAAATGCCCATGCCGCCGAGCGGCGCGGCAAGGCCTTCCTTCAAGGTGTCGAACAGCGCGCCGGCGTCGCCGCCGACCTTCAGGCCGTCGATCACCTTGCCGACCGAGCCCACGGTTTCGATCAGGCCCCAGAAGGTGCCGAGCAGGCCGAGAAACACCAAAAGGCCGGTCATGTAGCGGGAAATGTCGCGAGCCTCGTCGAGGCGGGTGGCGATGGAGTCGAGCAAATGCCGCATGGTCTGCTGCGAGATAATCATTCGCCCGCTGCGCTCGCCGCCGAGGATCGCCGCCATCGGCGCCAGCAGCGTCGGGTGCTGTCGCTCGACCGCGAGGCCGGGGTCGGCGATGCGGAAATTGTTGACCCAGGCCACTTCCGGATAGAGCCGGACCACCTGGCGGAACGACAGGATGATGCCGATCAGCAGCACCAGGCCGATCAGCGCGTTGAGCCCGGGATTGGCGAAAAAGGCGGTGACGATCTGCCTGTAGAGTATCACCATCACCAGCGCGCACAGCACGAGGAACACCACCATCCGCACCAGGAAAATCCGTGGCGAGGAGAGCTTCGTCAGTTCGATCTCCATGCCGGAGCGGGAGGAGGAGGGGCCAGAAGGCATTGCCGATGTCATCCGTTGCGAGAAGGCGCTTCTTTCGGGCCCCAATATGGCACAGCGCGCCTTAGAAAAAAGGCCGCTCGCCATCAATCCGGGGAAGAGATGGGGAACTTCCGCGTGAAACCCGGCGGCGGCTCTTGCGTATTTCTACAAAGCTTTGACGTCTCAGGCGGTTAACGGGGATTTTCGATGATCTTGCACCTTGAGGCGCTGGCCGCGATCGCGTTGTCGCTCTCGATCCTGATGGCGGGGGCGTGGGTGATCCAGCAGCGCACCGGCAATTCCGGCTGGGTCGATACCATCTGGACGTTTTCGCTCGGGCTCGTCGGCGCCGCCAGCGCGCTGTGGCCGGTCGCGGGCGCCGCTCCCAACGCAAGGCAATGGCTGGTTGCCTGTCTGGTGGCGATTTGGTCGCTTCGGCTTGGCGTGCACATCGCGGTGCGGACCGCTGATATCGCCGACGATCCGCGCTATGCGGCGTTTGCCCGTGAATGGGGCGTCGATGCGCCGCGCAAGATGTTCGTGTTCCTGCAGAACCAAGGGCTCGGATCGATCCCGCTGGCGTTTGCGATCTTTGTCGCCGCGCATGCCCCACACGATGCGCTGCGCCTGCAGGACTATCTGGCCGCACTGGTGCTGCTTGCGGGAATTGCGGGCGAGGCGTTCGCCGACGCGCAGCTCAAGAATTTCAGAGATAATCCCGCCAACCAGGGGAGGGTGTGCGACACAGGCCTTTGGCGCTGGTCGCGGCATCCGAACTATTTCTTCGAATGGCTGGGCTGGCTTGCTTATCCCCTGATCGCGATCTCGCCCGATTACCCTCTTTCTTACCCCTGGGGCTTTGCAACCTTGCTGGCGCCGGCCTTCATGTACTGGATCCTGGTCCATGTCACCGGCATCCCGCCGCTTGAGCAGCAGATGCTGCGTTCGCGGGGCGCGCGCTACCGCGATTACCAGGCGCGCACCAGCATCTTCTTTCCGCTGCCACCGCGAAAGGGAGTGACCACATGAGCTTCGTTTCCTCGGTTATCGGCGCGGCGGAGCGGGTGCCGCTGCCCGATCTCGTGATCCGCGCGGCGATCCAGCGGCTGTGTTCCCGCACGGCGGCGCGGCTCGCGGCGGGCGACGCGAAAAGCGATGCCCGCTTTGCCAGCGAAATGGCGGCCCACGCCATCGCCGAGCACACCGACGCCGCCAACGCCCAGCATTACGAGGTGCCGGCGGCCTTCTTCGAGCGCGTGCTTGGACCGAACCGCAAATATTCATCCTGCTTCTACCGCGGGCCGGCGTCGACGCTGCGGGAGGCCGAGGAAGAAGCGTTGCGCCAGACCATCGAGCATGCCGATCTCGCCGACGCGCAATCGATCCTCGAACTCGGTTGTGGCTGGGGCTCGCTGTCGCTTGCAATGGCGCGGCAGTTTCCGAATTCGGAAATTGTCGCGGTATCGAATTCGCATTCGCAGCGGATGCATATCCAGGGTGAAGCCGCGGCGCGTGGATTGAAGAATCTTCGCGTGGTCACCGCCGACATGAACGGTTTCGATCCCGCTCTGACGTTCGATCGCATCGTATCGGTGGAGATGTTCGAGCACATCATGAACTGGCGCGAATTGATGGGACGGCTGCGGTCATGGCTCAATCCGGACGGTCGCTTCTTCATGCACATCTTCACCCATCGCGCCGGAACCTACCTGTTCGATCGTTCGGATTCGGAGGACTGGATCGCGCAGCATTTCTTCACCGGCGGGGTGATGCCGAGCCATTATTTGATCCGGCAATATTCCGATCTGTTCGAGGTCGAAAAGGAATGGCGCTGGAGCGGGGAGCATTACCAGCGCACCGCACTCGACTGGCTCGCCAATTTCGATCACCATCGCGTCGAGATCGAAGACATCCTGCGCGGCGTCTATGGCGAGGACACCGCTCTGTGGATGCGGCGCTGGCGCTGGTTCTTCCTCGCCACGTCAGGCCTGTTCGGTTACGCCGGCGGCAGCGAATGGGGCGTCAGTCATTATAGGATGAAGGCGGTTTAGCGGCGGCGGTTGATGTCGGTCTCTCCCTCAACGGCCGACATGCTTTAGAGCGACGGTCACGTCAGCCTTGTCCCAAAGGCAGATTGTCCGGTTCTCAATTGATCGCACGACTTTACGTGCCGAGGTTAGGCCGCCTCATCGGCACGGTCACGCTCTCACGATGCCTTCCGGCGCGGCATCGGGCAAGCCCGAACGAGATGCCAAATTCCCTTTGGCGTGCAGATTGACGCGCGCGGTTTCGCCAACGACCAGGACGGACACCACAATGATTGCCAGCCCTGCTAGGCTGTAGAGGGCCACCGGAAACCAGGTATGAAAGCGACCAATCAACCAAACCGCGACGATTGGCGAGAGCGCTCCGCCAAAGACGCCCGCCAGCTGGAAACCCAACGATGCACCTGTGCAGCGAACCGGCGCAGGGAACATTTCGGGGACGAAGGAGGCCAATGGAGCCCACAGTGCTGCCTGACACAGCATCCCGACCATCGCCGCGAGCACCACGATTGTTGGGTTTCGTGTTTCGAGTAGCAAGAAATAAGCGAACACCCATACTGCGGCACCCAGCGCGCCGCCAATAATGACCGGCACGCGGCCCACTCGGTCGGATAGCCACCCGAAGAATGGAATTGCGAACACACCGACGACCGCGCCCATCAACACTGCGGTCAGGCCGGTCGAGGACGACAAGCCCAATTGCTGGGTGCCGTACACCAGGAGGAACAGCGAGAACACGTACCAGATCACGCCTTCGCCGGCGCGGCTTCCGGTGGCAAGCAGCACCTCGCGCCAATGATCCCTGAAGGTTTCGACCAGGGGCATCTCTGCCTCTCGGTGAGTGTCCTCCATTTCCTCGAACACCGGAGACTCGGCGAGGTTCCGCCGGATGTACAGGCCGAAGCCGACCAAGATGGCACTTAGCAAGAACGGTACTCGCCATCCCCAAGACAAGAACGCTTCAGGTGACGTCGACCAGGTGACCGTCGCGAAGACCGCATTCGCGATCAGGACCCCAAGAGGGCTTGCGACCTGGACCAGACTGCCGAAGAAGCCGCGGCGCTGGCCCTCGGGATCGAATTCGGCGACCATGAGAGCGGCTCCTCCCCATTCACCGCCAAGAGCGAAGCCCTGCGCGAACCGCAAGACGACCAGCAACACAGGGGCGAGGTATCCGACGGCCGCGTAGGTCGGAAGTAGTCCAATCAGGACCGTGGCGACGCCCATGATGAGCAGCGTGGAAAGCAGAACCATCTTTCGGCCGAGCCTATCTCCAAAGTGGCCGAAGACCGCAGCGCCGACGGGGCGTGCCACAAAGGCGACACCATACGTCGTGATCGACAGCAAGGTCGCCATAAGCAAATCCCCTTGCGGGAAAAACAGCTTTGGAAAGACCAGCGCCGCCGCAGATCCGTAAACGAAGTGGTCATAGAATTCGAGCGTTGTGCCGACAAGACTGGCGAACGCAACACGCTTCAGGGAGCGCGAGCCGTTCGATGTCGATCCGGATACGGTCGTGTCCGCAGCAACTGTCTTGCTTGACGGATGGTCTGACATATCAGCCTCCCAGCAAAAATCTGTCGTTCATTGTCCGCAATAACAAATCCGCCGGCACGCCTCTCAGATTTGGCTTCTTTGCAGATGTTTTTTGACACATTATCGGAAAACTGTCTGCAGCAAAGCGAGTGCGACGGCTGCCGACATTTTGTGCAGCGATGCAAGGACGCTAGCCGTGATCGATATCCTGCTCATCAATCCCAACACGACTGTGGCGACAACCGAAATGATGGTCGGGATTGCGACTTCGGTTGCCCCCGATGAATTCAATGTCAGGGGCGCTACCGCTGCACGAGGTGCCCCGATGATCGTCAGCGAAAGGCAGTTGATGGCATCGGCCGGCGAGGTCGTCGAGATTGGTCGCCGCGAGGCCGCCAGAGTTGGCGGAATCATCGTGGGGGCCTTCGGCGATCCCGGCCTCGACATCCTGCGACGCGAGATCGCAATTCCAGTGGTTGGGCTTTGCGAAGCTGCAATGCTTGAGGCCGCTGTAGCACGTCGGCGGTTCGGCGTCGCAACCACCACGCCCGGTTTGGCGGCGCTTATCAATGCCAAGCCTGCCGAGCTTGGACTCGGCGATCTCTACACGGGAATTCGTTTAACGCCGGACGATCCCTTATCACTGACACGAGACTCAGACCGCCTGAATTCAGCGCTCGAAGAGGCCGTTCGAAGGTCCATCGAACTGGACGGAGCGGAAGCCGTGATCATCGGCGGCGGACCGCTTGCTCAAGCGGCCTCTCGCTTGGCACCTCGCTTCGGCATACCGATCATAGAGCCAATTCCAGCCGCGCTTCGCTGGCTGGTCGAACATCTGAAGATCACCGATTCAGATGGCATGCAGGCGCCATGAAGAGCCTCAACGTGTCGGCCATATCAGGAGGACGGAAGCGATGACAGGTCAAGCCTACCCGAGAGACTTGATCGGCTATGCCGACGATCCACCGAACCCGCAATGGCCAGATAACGCCAGGATCGCGCTTCAGATCGTGCTGAACTACGAAGAGGGCGCGGAGAGAAACGTTCTCCACGGGGACGACTCCTCGGAGACTTTGAATTCAGACATGGTTGGAGTCCAGCCGTGGCCCGGGAAGAGAAATCTAGTCATGGAGTCTCTTTACGAATATGGCAGTCGAGTTGGGGTCTGGCGGTTGCTAGCTCTGTTCAAGGAGCGGCGAACACCCATAACCGTGTTCGCGGTCGGCGCTGCGCTGGAACGAAATCCCCGGGTTGCCGCGGCGATGTCGGATGCCGGCCACGAAATTGCAGCCCACGGGTGGAGGTGGATCGATTATCGCGATGTGACCGAGCCTCTTGAGGCATGCGATATGCGACGGTGCATCAAGGCAATCGAGGATCTTACCGGCAAGGCCCCGGTAGGTTGGTACACCGGGCGCTTAAGCATCAACACGAGGCGGCTCGTGGTAGCGCAAGGTTCGTTCCTCTACGATTCTGACGCCTACAACGATGACCTGCCGTATTGGACAAACGTCGATGGTCGCCATCATCTGATCGTCCCATACACCTTCGACAACAACGATATGCGGTTTGCGTCAGCGCCGGGCTTCGACACGGGCCAGGAGTTTTTCCTTCATTTAAAGGATGCCTTCGACGTGCTCTACGCGGAGGGCGAGGCCCACCCAAAGATGATGTCTGTGGGCCTTCACTGTCGCCTCGCGGGCTTGCCTGGCCGCATCGCTTCGTTGCAACGGTTTCTGGACTACGTCCAAAGGCACGACCGGGTTTGGATTTGCCGACGAATGGACATTGCGCGTCATTGGATCGAACGGTTTCCAGCAGCGGCCTAGTTCGACACGATTAGAAGGTCAGTTCCGGCGCTGGTTCTTCCTCACCACGTCAGGCCTGTTGGGCTACGCCGGCGGCAGCGAATGGGGCGTCAGTCATTATGGGATGAAGGCGGTTTAGCGGCGGTTGACGATATCCGCTTTTTTCCCGCGATGATGAGACCAATCCAACTTTGCTCTGTCGGCTTGTCCGCGTCGGCAGAGCGGCCGGGACTTGGTCATAAACACGTCGTAAGAACCGGATGGGCTTCCGTCACGTGCTGTGGTATTTTCCCTCGTTTTCAATGAAAAAAATGGGAGGACTTCCATGCAGCCGATCTCGTCCAGTCGTCGTGAGTTCCTCAAGGCCGCTGGCGTGTTGGCAATGGCGTCGGCTGGCGCCGGCATTGGTGTGCGGAGGGCGGATGCTCAGCAGGTGCCTTATTCGACCGGGACGGAGCTACCAAAGCTCAAGGCGCCACCCAATGCTTGTGATTGTCACATGCACATCTACGACGCCAAATACCCCATTGCCCCGACGGCAACGCTCAAGCCCTCCGACGCGCTTGTCGCCGATTATAAATTGTTACAAAGGCGGACAGGAACGACGCGAAATGTCGTGGTGACCCCTTCAACCTATGGGACCGACAACCGGATTACCATCGACGCGATTGCGCAAATCGGCCCGACGGCGCGGGGCGTGGCCGTCGTCGATGCCAGTATCGCTGATGCCGAACTTAAGCGCATGAACGATTCCGGCATCCGTGGGATTCGCTTCAATTTGGTGCAGGCCGGCGCCACAACAGTCGACATGATCGAACCTTTGTCGAAGCGTGTGAATGATCTCGGTTGGCACCTCCAAATTCATATGAAGGGTGAGCAGATCGCCGCGATTGAGGATTTGTTGCTGCGATTGCCCGCCCCGATTGTGTTCGATCATCTTGGTAGGCTCGCTCAGCCCAATGCTCTGGACACGGCTGGGTTCAAGACGATCAGCAAGCTAATCGACAAGGGCAAGACGTGGGTCAAGTTGTCGGGCGCTTATCAGGACACCAAGGTGGGGCCGCCGAGTTATTCCGACACGGTGGTGATTGCTCGCGCCTATATCAAAGCTGCCCCCGAGAGAATGGTGTGGGCGAGCGATTGGCCGCATCCGACCGAGAAGGAGAAGCCAGACGACGCAGTCTTGTTCGATCTGCTGGCGGAATGGGCACCGAACGAGGCGACGCGAAACGCCATTCTGGTGCAGAACCCGGCCAGGCTTTATGGGTTTCCAGCGACCGCGTAAGGTGCCGCGGCGAACTCCCGCCGCTTGAGGATTGTGTCCGCTTGCCCCTCCTCCGAAGGGAGGGGCGGCACGTCACGTGCCCAGCGGCCTGAGAATCTTCACCAGTTCCGCGTGGATGAATTCATTGCCGCAGACCACGTGGCCGGTTTTGAGCGGGTCGTCGTCGCCGGCGATACCTGAGACGATGCCTCCGGATTCGCGCACCATGATTTGGCCGGCCGCCATGTCCCAGGCTTGAAGGTTTCGTTCCCAATAGCCATCGAGACGGCCGGCGGCGACGAAGGCCATGTCGAGCGCGGCAGCCCCGAACCGGCGCAGGCCCGCGACTTTGTTCTGGATTTCGGTCATCTCGGCGCGCGACAGCTCGTGGTCGCCGCGCCCGATATGCGGCAGCCCGCAAGCGATGACGCATTCGGAAAGCTTGCGCCGGCCGGCGACGCGCAGGCGTTGATCATTGAGGAAGGCGCCCTTGCCGCGTTCGGCGGTGTAGAGTTCTTCATTGGCGGGATTGTAGATCACGCCTGCGATGATCGTGCCCTCGCGCTGAAGCGCGATCGAAATCGCAAATTGCGGAATGCCGTGCAGGAAGTTGGTGGTACCGTCGAGCGGGTCGACGATCCAGGTGTGGGTCTTGTCATCGCCGATGCGCGTTCCGCCTTCCTCGCCGATGAAGCCGTAACCGGGGCGCGCCTTGGAAAGATCCGAATAGAGCATCTCCTCGGCGCGGCGGTCCGCCATGGTGACGAAATTGGCCGGCCCCTTCAGCGACACCTGAAGATTTTCCACTTCGCCAAGATCGCGCTTGAGACTGCGCCCCGCGCGCCGCGCCGCCTTGACCATGACGTTGATGAGAGCTGAATGCAGCATGATCCCGGCTTGCCGTTGATGTCTCGACGATGACGATGCGCCTCCTCCCGCCGTCGGGAGAGGTCAAGACAGTGGGTGCCCTGTGGTGGCGGTGGCGTCAAGGCGGATCATTTGGTGCCCAGCCATTTGCGCGCGGCGGCGTCCGCCTTGGCGCGATCCTCCGCGCTCAGCTTCGCGAGCGCCTCGTCGAGCTCGGGGTCGCCCTTCCCGGCGGTTTTGGCAACGGTGTGCCATTTGAGCGCCTCGATCCTGTCGGCCGGCGTCCCGCTCGCAAGGACCCGGGCGAGACGGTTCTGGGCGACCGGACTGTTTCGCTTGGCCGCCTTTCGCAGCAGCGCCACCGCGGCGGCTTCGTTCTTCGGCGTGCCGGTGCCATTATAAAGCGCGATCGCGTATTCGACCTCGGCATCGACATTGTCGGCAAGCGACGCCGCCTGCAGCAGCCGGACCGCCTTTTCGGGGTCCTTCGGCACGCCCGTGCCCTCTTTATAAAAGGTCGCGAGCGCGTATTGGGCTTCCGCACTGCCGGCGTCGGCGGCAATGCGCAGAAGTTCCGCCGAGCGCCTGAGGTCCTGCGGCAGCGTCTGTCCGTCGAGATAGAGTAGGGCGAGATTGTAAGCGGCCTTGGGATTGCCGAGCTTGGCCGAGGACGCCAGCAGTTTGGCGGCCTCCTCGCGATTAACCGCGCCGCCCCGGCCGGCGAGGCGAAGCATCGCGAGCTCGAACATCGCTTCACGGTCGCCGCTGTCGGCGGCGCGTTTATACCATTGGGCTGCTTTCGCATCGTCGCGCTTGACGCCCATCGCATTGGCATAGAGCTCGCCGAGCATCGTCATCGCCTTGGGATCGCCGTTCTCCTCCGCGCGCTTGGTCGCAAGATCGAAGGCGGTCTTGTAAAAGCCGCGCTGATAGGCGCCGTACACCAGATCGAGGTTGGGATCGTCGGGTACCGGAGCCGGCGTGACCGTCGCGGTCGGTGCCGGAGTGGCCGCAGGCGAGGTCGCGGCGGGTTTCCTGGCAGCCGGCTTTGCTTTCGCCTTTGCGGCTTGTGTGCTCGACGTCTCCGGCGTTTGCGCCGCCGTCGGCGCGAGCGAGACTTGCGCCGCCACGTTTGCCGTCAACGCCAGAAGCATTGCGAAGCCCAGGATTGGACGCAGGATCTTCATGTCCGCCTGTTATCCTTGGTGAGCCTTGGCTTTTCCGGACGCCGCAGCGTGGGCCTGCCGGATCGCCTGCTCGGCCTCTTTCAGCGCCGTGACCGCGCCGCGCGGATCGGCCCAGATGAAGTCGCCGACCAACACGAAATCCGCACCCGAAGCCGCGAACGTGCCGACCTCGTCGAGGGCTGAGGCAAATCCGACGCAAGGCGGTTCGAACAATTCATCCCACCATTGCAGGCGCTCCGAAATCGCCTCGACCGACGGCCGTTGCCCGTGAGCGTCGGGCTCGCCGAACAGCACGTAATCCGCACCCAGTTCCCCCGCCGCCATGGAATCGTGCCGTGTCGCGAGCCCGCCTATTCCTGCGATACGGTCCGGCTTCAAGGTCGGCAGCGCCTCCTGAAGGGCTTCGATGCCGGTCAGATGTGCGCCATCGGCGCCGCCGCGCGCCACCAGCTCGGCATGACCGTCGAGCAACAGCGCCGCGCCCTTGTTCTGGACCGCGGGCGCCAAGGCCTTGATGCGTGAGATCATGGTGCGCGGGTCCGATGGCTTCTGCCGCAGCAGTACGGCCGCGACATCGGCTTGCGCGAGCAGTTGCGGGAGGCTTGTCAGCAAGGCCTCGGGATCATCCACCACCGGCGTCGCGAGATAAAGTCGCGGCACGGGTCGTGGCGGAACAGGTTTGGCAGCCATAATGCTTACTATGATGCGATTAGGTAAATCGCATCATAGTCTTATTCCTCTGTTTGAGCATCACGCGACCTTTGGATCGAGTTCGCCCTTGGCGTAACGCTTCGCCATCTCGGCCGTCGTCAGCACTTTCTTGATCTTGCCCGCCTGGCCTGCGGTGTTGAATTCCTGCAGCCGCTGTTTACACAGCTTGGCCATCGCCTCCATCGCCGGCTTGAGGTATTTGCGCGGATCGAATTCCTCGGGGTTGTCGTTCAGCACCTTCCGGATCTGTCCGGTCATCGCCATCCGGTTGTCGGTGTCGATGTTGATCTTGCGGACGCCGTTCTTGATGCCGCGCTGAATCTCGGCCACCGGCACGCCCCAGGTCGGCTTCATCTTGCCGCCATTGGCGTTGATGATGTCCTGCAGATCCTGCGGCACCGAGGACGAGCCGTGCATCACCAGATGCATGTTCGGCAGCTTGCGGTGAATCTCCTCGATCACGTTCATGGCCAGAATGTTACCGTCCGGCTTGCGGGTGAATTTGTAGGCGCCGTGCGAGGTGCCCATCGCGATCGCCAGCGCGTCGACCTTCGTCTCCTTGACGAACTTCACCGCTTCGTCCGGATTGGTCAGGAGCTGGTCGTGCGAGAGCTTGCCCTCCGCGCCGTGGCCGTCCTCCTTGTCGCCCATGCCGGTCTCGAGCGAACCGAGCACGCCGAGTTCGCCTTCCACCGAGATGCCGCCGAGATGCGCCATGTCGGTGACCTTCTTGGTGACGCCGACATTGTAGTCCCAGTCGGCTGCAGTCTTGCCGTCGGCCTTCAGCGAACCGTCCATCATGACGGAGGTGAAGCCGGACTGGATTGCGGTCATGCAGGTGGCGGGCTCGTTGCCGTGATCGAGATGCACGCAGACCGGAATCTGCGGGTAGATTTCGGTGACCGCATCCATCATGTGCCTGAGCATGACGTCGTTGGCGTAGGACCGCGCACCGCGTGAGGCCTGGATGATGACCGGCGCGTCGAGGCTGGAGGCCGCCTCCATGATGGCCAGCGCCTGTTCCATGTTGTTGATGTTGAAGGCCGGCACGCCATAATCGTGCTCCGCCGCGTGGTCGAGCAATTGACGCAACGTGATCCGAGCCATGGTCTTTCTCTCCGTGTTTGGGCCAAAAAATGCCCGGTCCGGCCTGACTGCAATTCTAGCGTATTTTTAAAACCTCGACACCGGGCAAGGGTTTCCCTTCCATCCATTCAAGAAACGCGCCGCCCGCCGTCGAAACATAGGTGAAAGCGCCGGCCACGCCGGCCTGGTTCAGCGCCGCCACGGTGTCGCCGCCGCCGGCCACCGAAACCAGCTTCTTTGCCTTGGTCCGCTCGGCCGCGTGCCTGGCCGCGACCATGGTGCCGCGGTCGAACGGCGTCATCTCGAACGCGCCCAAGGGGCCGTTCCAGACCAGGGTTGCGGCGTCGTCGATCGCTGCATGAATCCGCGCCACCGATTGTGGGCCGACATCGAGGATCATGCCGTCGGCGGGGATCGCATCGAGGCCATAGGCGTGGGACGGCGAATTGGCTGCGAACTGAAACGCCACCACCGCGTCCACGGGAAGGATGATGGCGCAATTGGCGGCTTTGGCCTTTTCGACGATCCGCAGCGCGGTTGCGGCGAGATCCTTTTCCGCGAGCGACTTGCCGATGCCTACGCCTTGCGCATGCAGGAAGGTGTTGGCCATGCCCCCGCCGATCACCAGCGCATCGACCTTGCTGACGAGATTTTCCAACAGGTCGATCTTGGTGGAGACCTTGGCGCCGCCGATGATCGCGATCACCGGCCGGGTTGGCGCCTCCAGCGCCTTGTTCAGCGCGTCGAGTTCGGCCTGCATGGTGCGCCCGGCATAGGCCGGCAGTTGATGGCCGAGGCCTTCGGTCGACGCATGCGCGCGGTGCGCGGCGGAAAAAGCATCGTTGACCCAGATATCGCCGAGTTTTGCCAGTTCGGCGACAAAGGCTGGATCGTTCTTTTCTTCCTCTTTATGAAACCGCGTGTTCTCAAGACAGAGGATGTCGCCGTCCTTCATTGCCGCGATAGCTCTTGCGGCAACCTCGCCGATGCAATCCTCGGCGAAGGCGACGGGCTTCTTGATCACCTGCGAGAGCGCGGCGGCGACGGGTTTGAGCGTTTCCTTGGGATCGCGTCCCTTCGGCCGGCCGAAATGCGCGAGCAAAATCACCTTGCCGCCCTTGCCGGATATTTCGGTGATGGTGGGCGCGACGCGTTCGAGCCTTGTGGCGTCGGTGACGCGGCCTTGCTCCATCGGGACGTTGAGGTCGACGCGCAGCAGCACGCGCTTGCCCTTTACGTCGACGTCATCGAGGGTGCGGAATGTTTTTGTCATTTCGGTCTCGCGCAGCCCATCCTTCGAGACGCCTCGCTACGCTCGGCTCCTCAGGATGAGGTCCCTCATGGTGAGGAGCGCGCATCTTGCGCGCGTCTCGAACCATGAGGTTTGGAAATCAGAGCAGTTTCCCCATCGCCACGGCTGTATCCGCCATGCGGTTGGAAAAGCCCCATTCATTGTCGTACCACGACATCACCCGCACCAGTGTGCCGTTCTGCACCTTGGTCTGATCCATGTGGAAGGTGGAGGAATGCGGGTCGTGGTTGAAGTCGATCGAGACGTTGGGCTGTGTGGTGTAGCCGAGGATGCCCTTGAGCTGCTGCTCGGAAGCGCGCTTCATCGCCTCGTTGATCTCTTCCTTGGTGGTCTTGCGGGACGCGACGATCTTCAGATCCACCACCGAGACGTTCGGGGTCGGCACGCGGATCGCAACGCCGTCGAGCTTGCCGTTGAGTTCCGGCAGCACGAGGCCAATCGCCTTGGCCGCACCCGTGGAGGTCGGGATCATCGACATCGCCGCCGCGCGGCCGCGATAGAGATCCTTGTGCAGGGTGTCGAGCGTCGGCTGGTCGCCGGTATAGGCGTGGATCGTGGTCATGAAGCCCATCTCGATGCCGACGGTGTCGTTGAGCACCTTTGCGACCGGCGCGAGGCAGTTGGTGGTGCAGGAACCGTTGGAGACGACCAGGTGATCCTTGGTCAGTTTGTCGTGGTTGACGCCGTAGACGATGGTCGCGTCGGCGTTTTCGGCCGGCGCCGAGACCAGCACGCGCTTGGCGCCGGCGGTCAGGTGCAGCGAAGCCTTGTCCTTGGCGGTGAAGATGCCGGTGCATTCCAATGCGATGTCGACGCCGAGCGCCTTCCAAGGCAGCTTGGCCGGATCGCGCTCGGCGGAAACCTTGATCTTGCCGTTGCCGACGCTGATCGAATCGCCGTCGATGGTCACAGTCCCGGGGAAACGGCCATGCACGCTGTCGAAGCGCAACAGGTGCGCGTTGGTCTCGACCGGGCCGAGATCGTTGATCCCGACCACCTCGATATCCTTGCGGCCGAACTCGGCGATCGCCCGCAGCACGTTGCGGCCGATACGGCCAAATCCGTTGATCGCGACGCGGACTGCCATGCTCGTTTCTCCTCTAAAGCTGATGCCGTCCCCGCGGGGGAGCGCAGCGCCCCTTGCGGAGATTTGGACGGCGGATCGCCCGGTTCGGCCGGGCGAGAACGGAATATATGACGCTTAGCTAGTCCTTTTTCCGACCAAGCTCAACCGTCGTCGGCCTTCAGGCCAGGCGTTTCAGAACTGCGTTAACCGCAGCCTCGGCGGTAATTCCGAAATGCTTGTAGAGGTCCTTGGCCGGCCCGCTCTCGCCGAAACCGTGCATGCCGATAAAAGCGCCATCCTGACCGATCACGGCATCCCATCCCCACCGGACCGCGGCCTCGATCGCGACCTTGACCGGGGCCCTGCCGATGATCGCCTCGCGCCGTTCGGCCGGCTGCGCCAGCAGCAATTCGAGCGAGGGCACCGAGACCACCCGCGTCGCAATGCCGCGCTCGACCAATTGTTTCTGCGCGGCGACCGCGATCTCGACCTCGGAACCGGTCGCAAATAGCGACACCCTGGCTTCGCCTTGGGCTGCGACCAGTTCATAGCCGCCATGGCTGCAAGGGTTGTCCGCCGGAGCGGTGGTGCGAAGCTGCGGTAGGTTCTGGCGGGTCAGCGCCAGCACCGTCGGCCCGTCGGTGCGGTTGAGCGCGAGTTCCCAGCACTCGGCGACTTCGATGGCGTCGCAGGGGCGGAACACCCGCATGTTGGGCATGGCGCGGAGCGCTGCGAGATGTTCGACCGGCTGGTGCGTCGGACCGTCTTCGCCAAGCCCGATCGAATCGTGGGTCATCACATAGACCACCCCCGTGCCCATCAGCGCGGCGAGCCGCATCGCCGGACGGGCATAATCGGTGAACACCAGGAAAGTGGCGCCGTTCGGTGCGAAGCCGCCGTGCAGGAAAATGCCGTTCATGGCCGCCGCCATGCCGTGCTCGCGAATGCCGTAATGGATGAAGCGGCCCTTCGGCGTCTTGGCCGAAAACGCCACCGCCGACTTCGCCTTGTTGTTGTTGGAGCCGGTGAGGTCGGCGGAGCCCGCCAGAAATTCCATCGGCATCGCGGCCGCGATCGCCTCGATCGCGGACTCCGACGATTTGCGCGTCGCGATGTTCTGCGGGGTCTCGATCAGCTTCTTCTTGTGGTCCTTCAGCGCTTTCGCAAGCGAAGCCGGACGCTCGTGACGCAGCCGCCGCTCGAACTCGGCGCGCTTGCGCGGGCCGAGTTCAGCGAACCGCGCCTCCCACTCCTTGCGGGCTCCAGCCCCTCGGCTGCCCGCCTCGCGCCAGGCCTTCAACACGTCGTCCGGCACCGAGAACGGCTCGAGCGAAATGCCGAGTTTTTCCTTGGCGGCCTTCAGTTCGTCGGCGCCAAGCGCCTCGCCATGGGCTTTCGCGGTGCCGGCCTTGTGCGGCGCGCCGTAGCCGATCGTCGTCTTGCAGGCGATCAGCGAGGGCTTGTTGGATTTCTGCGCGCGGGCGATTGCGGCCGCGATCGCCGCCTGATCCTGGCCGTCGATCCGTTCCGCCGCCCAGCCGGCCGATTTGAACCGCTTCACCTGATCGACCGAGTCGGCGATCGAGATCGGGCCGTCGATCGAGATGCCGTTGTCGTCGTAGAGCACGATCAGCTTGTTGAGTTTCCAGTGCCCGGCCATCGCGATTGCTTCCTGCGACACGCCCTCCATCAGGTCGCCATCGGAGGCGAGCACGTAGGTGTGATGATCGACGATCTTCTTGCCGAATTCGGCGGCGAGCATTCTTTCCGCGAGCGCCATGCCGATCGAGGTCGCGATGCCTTGCCCGAGCGGTCCAGTGGTGGTCTCCACGCCCCTGGTGCGGAAATTCTCCGGATGACCGGGCGTGAGCGAATCCACCTGGCGGAAGCGCTTGATCTGGTCGAGCGTCATCTCGGCATTGCCGGTGAGATAGAGCAGCGCATAGAGCAGCATCGAGCCGTGGCCGGCCGACAGCACGAAGCGGTCGCGGTCCGGCCACTTCGGATCGGCGGAGTCGAATTTCAGGACCTGCGTGAACAGCACGGTGGCGATGTCGGCGGCGCCCATCGGCAGGCCGGGATGGCCGGAGTTCGCCTTCTCCACCGCGTCCATCGCAAGCCCCCGGATCGCATTGGCCATACGGGAGTGTTCGACATGCGTCATGATGAAAATCCGCCTGAAATGAAGTGCTTGGGTGGCGATCCGCCGGGGAGCGAAATGCCTCGGGTCGAGCGCGAAGGCAACGGAAAGTGCCGGCTGGATAGCATCTCACTTCCCAGAGTCCAAGGCAGAGAAACGCGTCGCGACGCGGAAAAGTTGCCTGGTGCATGATCCGCAAAAAGTGGAAACCGGGTTTCATGCCCCAAGCGAGGATATCTAGCGGTGCATAGTTCTGCTGCGGCGTTGCGCTGGCCTCGCTTGCCACGTAAATTTCCCCGTCTAAACGCTTGCCGAACCGCCGATTTTGCTGCGTGTCCGGCCACGGAGGTCCACGCCGCCTGTCATGAGCGATCAACCTGTCAACGGTTCGGCCAATGCCGAACCAGTCGTCGATATCGATGCAGCCACGCGTCGGCTGATGGCGGCGCTCGATGCGCTGGAGCGCGCGGTCGAGCGGCGGCGCGAGGCCGATCGCGACGAGGACGAATTGGCGGCCCGCATCCAGGCGCTGGGCGCGGATCGATCGCGGCTTGCCGACGAACTCGACGGATCGCTGGTGAAGTCGCGTCGGCTCGAACGCGCCAATCGCGAGATCGCCGAAAGACTTGATGCGGCGATCGGCACCATCCGTTCGGTGCTCGATGCGGGAGAGATCGAATGAGCCATATCAACGTCACCCTCAACGGCCGGCAGTACCGGATGGCCTGCGAGGAGGGCCAGGAAGTGCGGCTGCTCAAGCTCGCCGAGAGTCTGGAATCGCGGATCGAGAGCCTGCGCGGCAAGTTCGGCGAGATCGGCGATGCCCGCCTGACCGTGATGGCGGCACTCACCGTGTGCGATGAATTGCTCGACGCCAACAATCGCATCCGCGCGCTTGAAGAGGAACTTGTCGCGCTGCGCGATGTCCGCTTGACCGCCGCCGATCGCGCCAAGGCGACGCAGGTCGCGGTGGCCAATGCCTTGCACGCCGCCGCCGAACGGATCGAGAAAACCACGCAGGTGCTGAACCGCACGGTCGGCGGCGGCGTCGCGATAGGTTGACGATAAACTCAAGGGGAGGGCGATTGCCGCTCGTTAAGGCTGGCGGTTTGGTGGAACGGTGGTTAGATTGATGCTGCGAGGCTGCGTCGCGCGTCAGGAGCCATATATCCCCGGGGCCTTATCGATCCTTTAGGGAACTGTCCCTGGCCGGGTCCGTGGACCCGGACATATGGTGCCCACCTACTTTCGTAGGGAACTCCGGGATCGAGTGCTTCAACGGCCATCGTGGCTTCGCACTTTTGTTTTTTGTTTTCGTGTTTGGTTGCTTGATTGACACTCGTCATCACCCGCGAAAGCGGGTGATCCAGTATTCCGGCGGACGCCCGTGATGAAACCGCGAAGCCGCGGCCTACTGGGTGCCCCGCTTTCGCGGGGTATGACGGCAGAGCAAGATGCCGCATGCCCGACGCTTCCGCGACCCCGTCCAAAGCCGATCTCCGTGCCGCGGCGATCGCGGCGCGCGACGCATTGAGCGGCGCGCAGCGCACCGCTGCCGCGGAAGCCATCGCCTCGCGCGGCCTGCCGATTGAGATTGCGCCCGGCACCATCGTCTCCGGCTATTCGCCGATCCGCAGCGAGATCGATCCCGTTCCCCTGATGCGAGCATTGGCCGCAAAAGGCGCGCGGCTCGCGCTGCCGGCGGTGCTGGCGCGCGGCAAGTCGCTGGCGTTTCGCACCTGGTCGCCCAATGACAGGCTGACGCTCGGGCCGCTCGGCATTCTCGAGCCGTCGCCGGCCGCCGCCGAGGTCATTCCCAACATCATGCTGGTGCCGCTCGCGGCGTTCGATCGCCAGGGGCACCGCATCGGATATGGCGCCGGTCATTACGACCACACGCTGGCGCATTTGCGCAAAGTCAGGCCCATCGCCATCGGTCTTGCCTTTGCCGCACAGGAAATCGAAACCATCCCGGTGATGCAGCACGACGTGGCGCTCGATTTTGTGCTAACGGAAAAGAAGGCGTTCGATTTCCGGAGTTTGTGAGTTGCGCATTCTTTTCGTAGGCGACGTGGTCGGCCGGGCCGGGCGGACCGCCATCTCGGACCATCTGCCGGGCCTGATCCGCGACTGGTCGCTCGATCTCGTCGTCGTCAATGGCGAGAACGCAGCCGGCGGCTTCGGCATCACCGAGGTGATTTACCAAGAACTGATCGACGCCGGCGCTGACGCCATCACGCTCGGCAATCATGCCTGGGATCAGCGCGAGGCGCTGGTCTTTATCGAGCGCGCGGGCCGCCTGATCCGCCCGGCGAATTTTCCAAGGGGCACGCCGGGCAGGGGTAGCGCGCTGATCGATGCCAAGAACGGCAGGCGCGCGCTTGTCGTCAACGCCATCGGCCGTGTCTTCATGACGCCGTTCGACGATCCCTTCGCGATTGTGGCCCGCGAACTCGAGGCCTGTCCGCTGCGGACTGCGGCGGACGCGATCGTGGTCGATTTCCACGGCGAGGCGTCGAGCGAAAAGCAGGCTATCGGCTTCTTCTGCGACGGCCGCGCGTCTCTCGTGGTCGGCACCCATACCCATGTGCCGACCGCCGATCACCAGATTCTGCCCGGCGGCACCGCCTATATGACCGACGCCGGCATGACCGGCGACTACAATTCGATCATCGGCATGCAGAAGGAGGAACCGCTGCGGCGCTTCACGACCGGCATTCCCTCGGCGCGCTTCGAGCCGGCGCTGGGTGTAGCGACGTTCTCGGGCGTTGCGGTCGAGACCGATGACGCAACGGGCCTCGCGCTCAACGTCGCGCCGGTTCGGATCGGCGGCCGGCTGGAGCCGGCGCTGCCGGGGTTTTGGGCGGGCTAAGCCGCCTTGATGTTGCTCAGGAAGGACTCAACCTGGACTCGCATCGTCTCGGACTGCCTGGACAACTCGTCGGACGCTTGCAGCACCTGATGGGCGGCAGCGCCAGTATCGCCAGCGGCCTGCTGAACGCCGGTAACGTTTGCGGAGATTTCACCGGTGCCGAGCGCCGCCTGCTGCACGTTGCGTGCGATCTCCTGTGTCGCCGAGCCCTGTTCCTCCACCGCGCTGGCGATCGTCGAGGCGATCTCGTTGAGCTGGTTGATCGTCGCGGAGATCCCTTTGATGGCGCTGACGGCTTCGCTGGACGAGGCCTGAATCGACGAAACCTGAGCGCCGATCTGTTCCGTTGCCTTGGCGGTTTGCTCGGCGAGACTCTTGACCTCGGCTGCCACCACGGCAAATCCCCTGCCAGCCTCGCCCGCGCGCGCCGCTTCGATCGTGGCATTGAGCGCCAATAGGTTAGTCTGACTGGCGATTTCGCTGATCAGCTTTACGACGTCGCCAATGCCGGCCGCGTCGTTGAACAGGCTCTGGACGGTCGCATTGGTGCGATCGGCCTCCACCACGGCTTGCTGCGCGATGGATGCCGAATTCGACACCTGACGGCTGATCTCATTGACCGAACTGGCCAGTTCCTCGGATGCGGCTGCGACAGTTTGCACATTGGTGGACGCCTCTTCGGTCGCTGCCGCCACCGCCGTCGCCTGGTTGCTGGTTTCTTCCGCCGTCGCGGTCATCGACGATGCCGTCGCCTGCAGTTCGGTGGAGGCCGACGCCACCGACCTGAGCACCGTCGTGATGTCGGCGTCGAATGCCTGGGTCAGATCGTTCACCCGCGCCGCGCGCGCCACACGTTCCTTGATGGCTTCGGCCTCCTTGGCGGCAAGGTCCTTGGCCTTGATCATGTTCTCCTTGAAGATCAGGACCGCTCGCGCCATCAGGCCGATTTCATCTTTTTTGTCGGTTGCGGGAATTTGGACGGAGTGATCGCCGCCGGCAAGCCGTCCCATGGCGTCGACCATCTTGAGAATCGGCGGCACGATCGAGCGGTTGGTCAGATAGACAACGGTTGCGGCAACGCCGATGCCGATACCCATCAGCACCCAAAGCAGGGTCATCAGGAAATTGGTTTCGGCAAGCACGGTGGCGCCGTCGGCTTTCAGGTCGTCCTGTTGCCGCGCAACCATCCCTCCGGAACGCGCACCCGTGGCGTTCTTCGCTCCCGCAAAGATATCGAGCAGCTTGTTGGCGCGGGGAGCGGCCTCGTTGGTCAGGAACCATTGCGCCATGTTCCAGCGGTCCGAGGCGCGGATCTCGAACATCTTCTGCGGCAGCGGCGAGAACTTGGCTCGCGCTGCAACGAGTGAATCGAAGGCGGTCTGCTGATCGGGCGTCATCTCCGATCTCCGTTGCGACAGCGCGTCGAACTTTTTCTGATTGAGCGCCCAGAGTTCGACGAACTCGGTTTTGAAGGCCTCGTCCGCGGTCAGCAGATAGGCGCGGATTGCGCCGATCGCCATCGCCATGCTGCCGCGCGTGTCGGCGAAGCCGATCAACAGGCTCTTGCGCGTGTCGGTCGAAGCGATATCGCCTTCCTCGTTGATGATGGAGGTCGCCTTCTGCAGCATGAGTTTGACAAGCGGAGCCGCCTCGGTCGCCAGGATCCTCGTCGCAGGCTGTTCGTCGATGGTGTGAGCGATCGCCTCGGCCTTGTCTTGCGCGTTGCGCATTTCATCGAGCAGCGGTTTGGCCTGTTTCCAATCCATCTTGTTCTGCTCGACCGTCCAATGGGCCGAGAGACGATCCATGTCGGCGCCGTGCGTCTGGATTTCCTTCCAGAACGTTGCCCGCTCGGCCTTGAACACGTCATTGCCGGTGATCAGAAAACCACGGAGCGAGGCGAGTGACGCATAGTGCTCTGAAAGACCTCTGCTTTGCACACGTCAGCGCCCGGCCCAGGGCCTACAAGCAGGATGCCGATGCGATCGCGGCATTTAAAAAAACTTCGGTGCCCGTGTGGAAGAAATCCGTCACGGCCTTGCACCAGAAACGCCGGTAGAAGTTTGGTTCCAGGACGAGATGCGGGTCGGCCAGAAGAACAAGCTCACCTATCGCTGGGCCAGAAAGGGATCGCGGCCTCGGGCCGCTCACGATCAACGCACCCAATCAACCTACCTGTTCGGTGCCGTGTGCCCTGAACTTGGAACCGGCGCCGCGTTGGTTCTTCCCTTCTGCAACAGCGAGGCCATGCAGCTTCATCTCGACGAGATCACCACCAAGGTTACTCCCGGCGCCCACGCCATCATCATCCTCGATCAGGCCGGCTGGCACGGGGCAAAGCAGCTCAAGGTCCCTCACAACATCTCGCTCCTGCCGTTGCCACCGCGCTCACCCGAACTCAACAGCCAAGAAAACATCTGGCAGTTCATGCGCCAGAATTGGCTGTCAAACCGCGTCTTCAAATCCTTCGACGATATCGTCGATCACTGCTGCTACGCCTGGAACACCCTCATCGATCAACCTTGGAAGATCATGTCCATCGCTCGTCGCGAATGGGCATTCGTCGGTCAATGATCATGAGGTTTGGTATAAACCCCCGCCACCAGGTCGCTTGCGGTCATGGCGGTCGGAACACGAAGGTTGACCGTCCGCTCGGTTGATTCACCGACGGTTCGAACCTTGATGAGGGTCGTACCCACCACCGCGGCCAACAGGATGCAAAGTACGCTGAAGCCTAAAATCAAGCGTCCACGAATATTCAATTGCGAGAACAACATAGCGACATCCCCAAATGCGTGCAGCCGGCAATTGCCGCAAGCAGGCAGCCTACCCGTTAGCCATTAAAAACCGTTAAAATCGGATAAAATGGGAACAACCGACGCCCCGTAACCAATGAGGGTTTCCGACCGCAGACACGGCGGACGCCGGGGCGAACGACGAGCCCACGGTTCTGATTTGCCCGGCGCGCTGTCGGGGTCTTGGATCAACCAAACCCCTCCGGCCTAGAGATCGGCCAGGTGCGCCGTGACCGCGTCCTCATTCCATTCGAGCCCAACGCCGGGAACGTTCGGAATATGAAGCAGGCCGTCGTGGATTTCATAAGGCGTTTGCAGAATAGGATCAGCCCAGTCCTGCCATTCCAGCCAATGTGCGGTCTCGGTCACGCGCATCACGTGCGCGCCAACCTCCGGGTAGAGATGGGTCGACATTGGAATGCCCGCGACACCGGCGACCGCAGCGGCCCTAAGCCAGCCTGTCACGCCTCCAATGCGCATGAAATCAGGCATCACCAGATCGCATGCCCTTCTCTGTAGCGCCGCGTGAAGATCGCGAGGGCCGTAAAAATTCTCGCCGATCTGGATCGGAGTCTTCAGTTCCGCGGCGAGCTGCACATAGCCGTCGAGATTGTCATAGACGATCGGCTCTTCCAGCCAGGCGAGCCCCGCATCGTCGATCATGTGGCAACGCCGCAGCGCATCGGCGAAATTCAGCCCTTGATTGAAGTCAGCCATCAGTTCGACGTCTTGGCCGACGGCCATCCTGACAGCTTCGATGGCGGTGATGTCGTCGCTCGCCCGCTCGCGGCCGAGTTGTAGCTTCAACCCCGCGAAACCGCCTTCATCGCGAAGTTTCATGGCGTCCGATGCCAGCACCTCCGGTGGCTGAAGCCACAATCCGTTGCTGTTGTAGGCTTTTACAGCGCCCACCGAGCCACCAAGCAGCACGCAGAGCGGCACATTGGCCGCTCTTGCCAGTGCGTCCCAGGCGGCCATGTCGAGACCCGAGACAGCGATCATCGATTGCCCTTGGTATCCGACGAAATGCAATGATTTTCGGGTCAGGTCGTAAAGCTCGGCGGGAGCGACACGGTGGCCTCTCAGTATCTCGCCGAAATCCTGCAACGCCGGGATCAGGTAGCGCATCGCCTTGATGGTGTAAGGCTCAAGATAGCTGCGTCCGACGACGCCTTCTTCCGTGAAGAGATCGATCAGTATTAGTGGCCAGTCGGGGATGGTTGCGATCTTGGCGACGATCGGGCGCTTCAGCTTGAGCACGACCGCTCTTGCCCTGATCGACTTGAATGTCAGTGAGGCCAATTGCACGACCAACGCCTCCCGCGAGATCATCCTGCAAGGATGCCGGTTTCAACGAACGGCCTTACGGATATTGTTACTCGCAGCGGCGAGGCTGTAAATGTACTCACCGGTATACTTTTGAAAGGGTGGTGCGGCATGCGCACGCAAACCGAAGGTGTTCGCAGGCGGATCGTTGAGGCCGCCTATGAGTCGTTCTGGCGCCTGGGATTCAGGCGATCCAGCGTTGATTCAATCGCGGAACGGGCTGGCCTGACCAAGCGGACGGTCTATGCGTATTTTCGCAGCAAGGACGATCTGCTCGCCGCCGTGCTTCAGCGCTATGAAGAGCTGGCGGCGGAGCGTCTCAAGCATATCGGTGACCGCTTGCCTGCCGATCGCGTTGGTCTGGTGAATTCGTTCTTCGGTCAGTTGGGCGGCTGGGCAAGCACGACACCGCGTTGGTCGGGTTCGGGATTCACCCGGCTCGTCGTCGAGCTTGCCGATTTGCCCGGTCACCCGGCCCGGGCGATCGCGCGCCGCGCCAAAGCAAAGACAGAGTCCTGGATCGCGGAGCGGCTTGCCGGCGCGCGCGTGGCGAACGCGCAGGAGCATGCCCGCGAGATCATGTTGCTGGTGGAGGGGTCGATGGCGCTGACGCTGATTCATGGCGGTCGTGAATATTTCGATGCCGCCGCAGGGGCTGCCAAACGGCTCGTCGGCAGCAAGCGAAGCGCGTAGAGCGGGTTATGCCACGCCGTCAGCCGCGCCTGATTTGCCTGTCGGGCAATTTTTCGCGCATCGTGTCCAGTCCCTTGCGCAAAAATATTTCGCTTTCGTCGTCGGGCAAATCAAATCTACGACTCCTGCCGTCCCGCGCCCAAAAAGAGGGGCGTATCGCGATCGTCACGGACGTTGGGTGTGGGATGCGGTGGACGCGGGTAACGTCATGCGACGAATGACATGATCCGCGTACGGCGAAGTCGCGTGGTCCTGACGCCCCGACGCTGGCGTCAAGTTCTTGAGAAGCAAGTTTCTTAGGGACGACGGTGGCAAGAAAGCCCGGTCGCCGAGGAGAGCGCGGAGGAAACCGTTAAAACCATTGCGCGGGGAAAGCCGGGTGATTCCGGTTGTAACCGTGGTGACTAATATAACTCGTGTGCCTTGTTTTATTTGCACGCGAGGCTGCGGGTGCAACGGGCACCCGGCTTTCCCTGCGCCCTCTGTCTTTCGAGGGATAATTTCGTGCAAAGCTCGGGTGCGCTCCGCGCCGCGAGGCGGCGGGTTTGTGTCTGGTCGCAGCCATCTTGTAAGCCTAGCGAACCGCAGGCAGACTGGTCTGAAAGAGAGACGCTTTCGAATGGGAAACGCCAGCATGCATTCTGTGACCCGTCGCCAGACCCTTGCCGACCTCTTGCGCCGCAGCGCCGCGCGCACCCCCGACAAGCTCGCCGTGGTGTGCGGCGACACAAGTTGGACCTACGCCGAGTTCGACCGCATCAGCACCCGCGTGGCCGCCGGTCTTGCCGAGCGGGGCGTCGCCAAGGGCACACGTGTCGCGGTGCTGGCGCGAAATTCCCACGCCTTTGTCGCGATGCGGTTTGCGCTCGCGAGGCTCGGCGCGGTGCTGGTGCCGATCAATTTCATGCTGAAGGCGGAGGAAGTCGCCTACATCTTGCGCCATGCCGGCGCGACCATGCTTGCCACCGACTCTGGCCTCGCGCCACTGGCGCGCGCGGCGAAACTGCTCGACACCGCCGTGCGGGATCTCATCTGGCTTCCCGCGGAGGCCGAAAGCGAGCCCAAGGATGTGTCGAACGCCGACATGATCGGCTTCGATCTGCTCGCCGGCTGTCAAACCGCGCCGCCTGAGCCGGAGCTTGGCGAGACCGATCTGGCGCAGATCGTCTATACCAGCGGCACCGAATCCTCGCCAAAGGGCGCGATGCTGACCCATGACGCGGTGATCTGGCAGTATGTCAGCTGTATCGTCGATGCCGGCATCGCCGCCGACGATCTGACCCTGCATGCGCTGCCGCTGTATCATTGCGCGCAACTCGACGCGTTCTTCGGTCCATCGATCTATATCGGCGCGACCAACATCATCACGGCGTACCCCACGCCGGATAATCTTCTGACGCTGATCGAGCGATACCGCATCAGTTCGTTCTTCGCGCCGCCCACGGTATGGATTTCCCTGCTGCGTTCACCGTTGTTCGACCAGACCGACCTTTCCAGCCTGCGCAAGGGATATTACGGCGCTTCCATCATGCCGGTCGAAGTGCTCCGCGAACTGGCGCAACGCCTGCCGAAGGTGCGGCTGTGGAATCTCTACGGCCAGACCGAGATCGCGCCATTGGCGACGATGCTTGGCCCGGAGGATCAGTTGCGCAAGCCGGGCTCATGCGGACGCGCGGTGCTCAATGTCGAGACGCGGGTGGTCGACGACGCCATGCGCGAAGTGGCACCCGGCGAGGTCGGCGAGATCGTTCACCGCTCGCCGCATCTGATGGTCGGATATTTCCACGATGACGAACGCACCGCGGCCGCCTTCGAGGGCGACTGGTTCCACTCCGGCGATCTCGCGACCGTCGATGATGAGGGCTACATCACGGTCGTCGATCGCAAGAAGGACATGATCAAGACCGGCGGCGAGAACGTCGCCAGCCGCGAAGTCGAGGAGGCGCTTTATCGATTGCCCGCGGTCTCGGAAGTCGCGGTGATCGGCGTTCCGCATCCCCGCTGGGTCGAAGCGGTGGTCGCCGTGATCGTGATCAAGTCGGGCCATGCGCTGACCGAGGCCGACGTGCTGGCGCATTCGCAAACGGTGCTGGCGTCGTTCAAGGCGCCGAAGCGGATCGTGTTTGCCGAGGCCTTGCCGAAGAATCCGAGCGGCAAGCTGCTCAAGCGGCAACTGCGCGATGTCCACGCGCAGTTGTTTGCGGGCTGAAGGGGGTGAAGCTCACGCCGCCTTCGCTTGCACCGTATTGCAGAACTCCGCGAGGCGGTCGGCGAGCCGCAACGTGCCGGAGCTGGCGTCGGGAGAGGCGACAAGTGCAACTTCGGTCCGGTCGATCGGCGCGAAGCCATCCCTGGCGGTCAACACGCGATGATCGGCCTGGATCGCCATCTCCGAGAGAATGCTCAAACCCATGCCGGCGCCGACCGCGGCCTGAATGCCGGCAAGGCTGGAACTGGTATAGGCCATGTGCCAGGTGCGGCCAGCGCTTTCCAGCGCATGAATCGCGCGCGAGCGATATAGACAGCCGGCGGGATAGCCGATCAGCGGCACCGAGCCGGTTTTTGAATCGACCGGGTGGCTCTTGCTGGTGATCCAATGCACCCGCTCCGGCCACACGGCGATGCCGCCCTTTTCGCCGGCGTCGCGCTTGAACAGCGCGAGGTCGAGGTCGCCGCGTTCGAGGTCGCGCTTGAGATATGTGCTTTGATCGGCGCGGACATCGAGCCGCAGGCCGGGGTGCGACCGCGAAAATGCCGCCAGCAATTTCGCCAGCCGGTAGGCCGCGAAGTCCTCGGGCACGCCGAGCCGCACCGCGCCTTCGTTGCCCGGCCGGGTCAGCACGTCGCGGGCCTCCTCGGCCAGCGCCAGCAGCCGCCGCGCATAGGACAAAAGCCGTTCGCCGGCCTCGGTCGGCGTCACGTCCTTGCCGCTGCGGTTCAGCAGTGTCTGGCCGACATCGTCCTCCAGCCGCTTGATCTGTTGGCTGACGGTGGATTGGGTGCGGTGGACGCGCTCGCCGGCGCGGGTGAAGCCGCCGGCATCGACCACGGACACGAAACTGCGCAGGAGTTCCAGATCAAGCATGGCCCACTTATTAAATTTTCCACTGGCGATTAGTTTAACATTTAATTTCCAAATATCAAGGCGCGAGCCTACATCGGGGATCCAAGGAGACTTCCCATGTCGCTCGCCCCATCCGTCGCGGCTCCCCGCCCATCCTTCAACCTGCTGCCGCTCTCAATCGGCCTGTTCTGCCTGCTCTGGAGTTTTGCCTTCGTCGCGGGAAAAATCGGCGTCACATATTGTCCGCCGCTCATCCTGCTGGCGGCGCGATTTTCGCTGGCGGGAATTGTGATCCTGGGGATTTCCGCGGTCCGCCGCGAATCCTGGTCGTTGTCATGGCGCGACACCTGCGTGTTTGCGGTTCTCGGCGTTGCCAACAATGCGCTCTATCTCGGCCTGGGCTATACGGGCCTGCAGACGGTGTCCGCCGGCCTTGGCGGCCTGATCGTCAGCGCCAATCCGGTGTTCACCGCGATGCTGGCGGCGCTGGTGCTCGGAGAACAACTCACCTTGGGCAAGGTTGCCGGATTGTCGCTTGGCATTCTCGGTCTGGCCTTCATCGTCTGGCATCGCATGTCGGTCGGCACCGACAGCCTGAACGGCATTCTGTTCACGCTGGCATCGCTTTCCTCGATCGTGGCCGGCACGATCCTCTTCAAAATATTGGCGCCGAAAGGCAGTCTGTGGATCGGCAACGGCGTCCAGAATCTGGCCGGGGGTATCGTGCTGCTCCCGTTCGCGTTCACGCTGGCCGACGTCCGCGACATCGTCCCGAACGCGCACCTGGTGGCCGCATTCGCGTTTCTTACGCTCGGTGGATCGGTCCTCGCCTACCTGTTGTGGTTTCATCTGCTCAAGGTCTGCGGAGCGACCGCGGCCAGCGCCTACCATTTCCTGATGCCGCCGCTTGGCATGCTGTTCGCCTGGTTCGTGCTGGGCGAGCACGTCGAGATCCGGGATTTGCTGGGGATCGTTCCGGTGGCGCTGGGCATCTATCTGGTGACACGCCCGACGGCGTCGCCGGTCGATATTGCCGAGAGACAGTCGTCGTAACCACGACACGGAGGGCAAGATGCCTGCATTTTATATCGCCGAACACATCATCACCGATCCCGAGAGGTTCGAGGAATACAGAGTCAAGGTCGGCCCGATGATTGCCCGATATGGCGGACGCTATCTGACCAAAGGTAGCAGCCACAGATTCCCGGAGCAGGCGCATTGGAAACCGGAGCGGGTCGTCATTATCGAGTTCCCGGACATGGGCAGTCTCGATGCCTGGTACAATTCTGCCGAATATCAACCGCTCTTTGCACTCCGCAAGCAATCCACCAGTGACAAGGACATGGTGATCATCCTTGAGGGCATTTAGAGACGCGCAAACGTTCAAGCCGAGACATTCCATCGCCGCGTTGATGGTAGGTCTGCATTCAACAGAGGTTCAACATGACATTATCCATCACGTTGATCGGCGGCCCGACCGCGCTGATCGAAATCGATGGCTTTCGGCTCCTCACCGATCCGACCTTTGATGCGCCACGGGCCTATCAACTGCCCCACGTGACGCTGGAGAAGCTGGCCGGCCCGGCGCTGTCGGCGGAACAGATTGGCCCGATCGATGCCGTCCTGCTCAGCCACGATCAGCACGCCGACAATCTCGACGATTCCGGCAGAAGCTTTCTAGGCAAAGCCAAGCGCGTGCTGACCACCATTGTCGGCGCCAAGCGGCTCGCGGGACATGCCGAAGGTCTTGCGCCCTGGGCAACGACCGAATTGAGGGGCAAGGATGGACAATCATTGACCATCACCGCGACGCCCGCGCGCCACGGTCCGGCGGGGATCGAGCCTCTGGCCGGAGACGTCATCGGCTTTGTGCTGGCGCCCGCATCGGGAGGCCGTCCGGTCTATATCAGCGGCGACACGGTCTGGTACGATGGCGTCGCCGAGGTCGCGCGCCGGTTCAGGGCAGGCGTCGTGCTGCCGTTTGCGGGCGCAGCCCAAACGCGCGGGCCATTCCATCTGACGATGGATACCAACGACACCATTGAGACCGCGCGTGCGTTTCCCGATGCCGTGATTGTGCCGCTCCATACCGACGGCTGGGCGCACTTTCGTCAGGGTGCGGACGATCTGCGCGCCTCTTTCGATACGCTCGGGTTTGGATCGCGCCTGAAGCTTCTCGAGCCGGGCGTCGCTACCGTGATCAATATGCCGCGCTAATCCTTGCGAAACACGATCGATGCCAGCCAGCCGGTCACCAGCGCCATGAAAGCCGTGACCGCCCCATAGAAAAAGCCGTCCTGGCGCGCGGTGTTGGCGACGAACTGCTCGAAACCGACCTTGACGATATCGAACGCGGTGTCGGTCCGTGTGATGAATGCGCCGTCGGAAAACAGCTTGATCTCGACCTCGTAGGTCCCGATCGGCACTTCGGCCGGAAGCGGAATTCCGGTGCGAAACAGCGTCGGCGTCAGGAAGGTCACCGCGGAGGTTTCCTCGCGATAAAGTCCGTGTTCCATCCGCAGCCGCACGAAGGCGCTACGGAACGCATCGTTCGGCACCACATCGGCGTAATCCGTGCCGACGCGCTGCATCAGCAGCACATTGTTGAGACCAAGCTGCTGCCGCCGCTCGACGTCGGGGGAAGCGATGGCGTCGAACGGCCGGTTGGAAAACAGCGCGAGATAGGTCGGCACCTGGAGAAATTCGCGATAGTCGGTGTTGATCCAGATGCCGAATTTTCGCTCCTTGCGGCGTGTCACCATGTCGGCGCGGGGACCGAAGACGGTAACGACCAGGTCGTAGCTGGTGCGGGTGGCCGGCGTGTTGGCGTCTTTTTCGACTGAACCGAACAGCACCAGTTCTTCGCCGGAATAGTTCGGCGTCACGGTGACCCGGTGGTTCGAGACCGACACGATCAGCCGTTCCGCGCGCGCGGGTGACCCGGCAACGATTGTGCCAAGCAGAAGCGCGAGGCCGACCGCTGCGAGGAAACGGCGCTCGATCATCCGGCGCCTCCGGTTTCCCGGATGGTGAAGAGATCGTCGGGGCGGATCACGAGCTCGATCGCAAAACGGATGCCAACCGCGAGAATCAACAACCCGAGCAACAGCCTCAAATGTTCGCCGCGGATCCGCTGACCCGCCCGCGCGCCGAACTGCGCGCCGGTTACGCCGCCGACCATCAAGATCAGCGCCAGTACGGCATCGACCAGGTGGTTGGTGACCGCGTGCAGCATGGTCGCGAACACCATGGTCACCAGCGTCAGCACCATCGAGGTGCCGATTACCGTAGAGGTCGGCACCCGCAGCAGGTAGATCATGATCGGAATCAGGATGAAGCCGCCGCCGATGCCCATCACCGCACCGATGAAACCAATGATCAGGCCGACGGCAACGACCGGAATGACCGACAAATAGATCTTGGAGCGCTTGAAACGCATCTTCAGCGGCAGACCATGGATCCAGCCGTGGCTGCCCGAACGGCGCAGTGGAACCGCGACGCCGCGCCGCACCCGCATGATCGAACGCAGGCCCTCCCAGAACATCAGTCCGCCCACGGTGGTGAGCAGCACGACGTAGGACAGCGCGATCATGAGGTCGAGCTGACCGAGCGAGCGCAGCAGCGTGAAGGTCCACACACCAAGTGCGGTGCCGATCGTTCCGCCGCTCAGCAGCACCAATGCCAGTGCCGGGTCGATGGCGCGCCGGCGCCAATAGGCGATCGCTCCCGAGAACGACGAGGCCGCGATGTGGCTGGCGACGGACGCAACCGCTACCGCGGGAGCGATGCCGATGAAGATCAATAGCGGCGTCATCAGAAACCCGCCGCCGATGCCGAACATCCCCGACACGAATCCGACCGCCGCGCCCATCGCGAGGATGAGGAAAATATTGACCGGTATGTCGGCGATCGGAAGGTAGAGCTGCACGCGTGTTGCTTCGGAATGAGCCCTGAGGCTGGCCGAAACCGCTCACGGCATGGTTTCTTTGGGAGTGCGGATCGACTGCCGCGCCTCTGCATAGCCGAAATCGTCCAAGGGAGGGACTAAAGAATCTCCCAGAGGCGGCTTTTTTGGGCGCTCTTTACCGTGCATCTTTTCTTGTGGTGAAAAATAAGGATTAACGGGGAACTGGGGCTCAAGGTTTGCCGATGGGATCGGTGACGAGGTTCATCGCAGAGGCTTCCCGAGGGGCGAGCCAGCGGACGTCGCGGGTCTCCGACATGGCCTCCACGACCGATGAGGATACGCCCATCTTGGTCATGTACCTCAACACCATCCCCGCGGTCCGCTGGGTATCGGCGACGGGATCGCGACCGGGCAAGGTGGTCACAAAGCGGTGGACGCCAAGCACCGAACCTTCGATGCCGTAGCGAGGTTTGCCGCCGGCATAAACGAGTACGCAGGCGCTGGCGCAGTAGGATCGGCTGATGTGGCCCGAAGCGTCAGCGACGCCGACTGCCGTTGCGAGCCCCCGCGCCCGAATGACCTCACCCATGATGATGGCCTGATCCAGATTGCCGCCAGGTGAGGACAACAACACGGCATCGCCGGCGACCAGATGAGCCTCGTCGAGCCTTTCGCGTAACCAACCCGCGGTTGCCGCGCCGATCGTTCCACTGATGGACAATGCAGGCCTGCCGCGCGCAGGGCCATCAAGGTCGGACTTCGCGATCAGAGCGGACGTCATGGTCGGGGAGAGATAGGATTCCTTCCAATAGGCCCATGCCTCGGGCCGCGACAGGTCGCTGTAAGCGCGGATGCCGACGCCGGAAATCAGGAGTGCAAAAAGGATCACCGACCAGATTGGACGTCGCCTTTTTGCCGCGGCGTAGCGCGGGGACGCCTGGGGCTCGCCGGTCGGCACGCGTGGTGGCGCAGCCCAAGGTCCGGTCGGCGGCATCCGGAATTCACGTTCCCCGTCCTGACGATCATCGACCGGCAATGCGATTCTCTTTGTTGGGTGGCGCGCGAGAGCCGCGCATGCGCCGCGTCTTGTCTACACGTCTTCGTCGTTGGGGTATATGACGGCGACGCCAGGCGGGTTGCCGTCGCTCAGTGCGCAGCGGCGGTGCGCTTGCTCTGAACGGGCTTGACCGCCGGCTTTGTCGTGGTGGCCTGCGCCGGCGCCGAATCCCAGCCGCCTGCCGGGCTCGCCACATTGATGGCGTCCTCAGGCTGCGGCTCGGGCGTGAAGGTCTGGATCGCGAGCTTGGCGGCGGCAAGCGACTGAACGTCGAGCCGCTTGGCGATGTCGTCGCGCTTGTGACCTGCGTCCACATCGCCTTGGGTGGCGGCCAGGCTGAACCATTTGAAGGACTTCAGCGAGGTTCTGTTCGACGCCGATACCTCTCGCATAGAGGATACCGAGGTTATACTGACTGTCCGCGACGCCGCGATCGGCGGCCTTGCGGAACCATTGTGCCGCGCTCTTGTAGTTGGCGCCCTTGCCGCCGCCATCGGCGTCGAGCACGGCGAGATTATGCATCGCCTTGGCATTGCCACGTTCGGCGGCCTGGATGTAGTAACGACGGGCGATATCGACGTCCTTTGTCACTGCCAGGCCCTTTTCATAAAGAGTCCCCAGCCTGAAGATCGCCGGCACCAAGCCGGACCGCGCCGCGCGGTCAAACCATTTCGCGGCTTCGTCGAAATTCGGAGCGACACCTTTGCCCTCGGCGAAGCGCACGCCGATCTCATACGCCGCGGTCGGGTCGCCTTTGAGGGCGGCGGCGCGCAGCACAGGCCCGCCGATCGCGTCGGGCAATCTCTCAGTCGGCGGAACCGGAATCAGGACCAGCTTGCCGTTGTTGGGCGCCGTCTGCTGCAACGGAATGGTGCCCGTCACATCGCTTGCGGAAGGAGACGGCGGTACGCCCAGGTTCTGCGGCATCGACACCGACGCGGCGCCGTCAGCGTTGTCCGGCAGATAGCCGTTGAATGATTGCTTGCCGATCGGAGTTGGCGACGTCATCGAGGGCGTCACTTGGGCCGGCATGGCCGAGTTGGTACCGTCATCGGTCGGAGGCCGGGCCGAGGATTGCGACTCGCTCGAATTTTCGATCGCCGGTACTTGCGGCGCGCTGCCGGTGTCGAGCAGCGTCATCGCCATCTTGAATGTGCCAAGCACGATGACAACGACGCTCGCGCCGACCAGCAGCGAGCGGATCTTGGAGGTGATTGTCGATGGTTCCTTGGCCTGGCCGCCGGAACCTGCCTTCAGCGGGCCGCGGCCAGCCTTATCGGGCGGCGGCGCGGCCGCTGCGGCCTGGGCCGCACGGCGTGCGGCGGCGATGAAACTCGAAGTGCTGACCGGCTCGCGCGCTGCCGCCGGAATTTCGCTGATGGCGTTCTCGGACGCAGCGATTCTCTCCGATGGCGAAGCCGCTCGCCCCGAAGGCCGCGTTCCTGGCTCAAGCGGGTGATCGGGCGGCAGCTCCGGCTCGATCGCGACGCGCGGCGCCGCCGTATGCGGCTCCAGAATTTCGCTGATCGTGCTTGGTGTGACGATGGCCTGCGGCATCACCGCCGCGACGTGGAATTCCCGCGGGGCTGCGTCGAAATGGTCCTGTATCGCGGCAGGATTGGGCAATTCGGGCTTGGGTTGCGGCGCCATCGCGACCCGCTGCGGAGCCATTTGCGGCAATGCCGGCGGCTCCGCATCGAGAGGTTCGGGCGCCGGCGGCGCGACAAAGGAGGGCTCCGGTGGTGACGCCGATGCCGCGGCGTAAATGGGTGCGAGCGGAGCTTCGGCTTGCGGAGCGGCCGGCTGGACGCGGGCCGTGCGCAGGTCGCCTTCGATCATGGCCAGCCGATCGACCACATGGCCGAGCGTATTGTGAACGGCTTCGAGCGAATCCTGCGTGTGGCGGCCGGTTTCAGCCTGGCTGAAACGGATGTCGGACAATTCGCGCTTGACGATATCGGCAAGCCCGCTGTCTGTGGGGGTCGACTCGCTGCGGCCATTGGCGGCGAAGGTCGCAATGCTCGCATGCTGACGTTCGAGATGGTGCAGGATGTCCTGCAGGCCTTCCTCGACCCGTCCCAGATTGCCGGCGCGGTGATCGCTAGTGGCCTCCAACCGTTCGAGCAAGTAGGACACGCGCTGTTCGAGATGAGCAAAGGCAGACGCGTTGTCGTTGCCGACCGGCATGCGGTCGATACGGTCGGACAAGGCCCGCAGCGCGTTCTCGATGTGCTCGGTGTTTTCGTGGATCGCCGGCCGCTGCTCGCGGCTCTCCAGCGACGACGTCAGCGCGGCGATGCGCTGTTCGAGGATCGCGAATGAATCAGCACGGTTGTCGGAGCGCGCAAGCTGATCGACCTTGGACGACAGCACGTGCACGTCATCGCTAAGCCGCGCCAGCGCATCGTTGGATGCGACATTGGAGACGATGGCGCGGAGTGCTGCGATGGCGCCTTCGAGCTGATGAATCGTCGATGGATCGTCGTTGGCGCGCAATATCTGATCGAGCTTGGCGCCGAGATTGCGGATCGCCTCGTCATAGCCGGCCAGCTGCTCGGCCGGGGTCAGCGAGCGCAACACCTCGCGAATTTCGCCGAGCGCCCGTTCGATGCCGGCAAGCGCCTGGCTGTCGATGCCGGCTCTGGCGGGTGTCCTCGATGCGGCGCGCCAGCGAGCGGATTTCGTTCTCGATCAATTCGATGGCCTGGCGCGGCATCGCTTCGACAATGGCGTGACGGATTTCTGAGAGCTCGCTGCGGAAGGCCGCGATCGACTGGTCGATGTGATCGGGCCAATTCAAGGCCTCGATCTGGCTCGTGATCTTGAGAAGATGACGCTCGAGCGACGAAAAATCGAGGCCTGCTGGCGCGGTGGGTGCCGGCTTCGGGGCGTAGGCCGTCGCTTGCGGGGCGATTGGTGGAGCGCTGCGCGGCGGCCGCTGCTGAGGCGCCACGTTATCGAGCTCATTCTGGCGCGCTGCGATTTCTGCGATCGCGAAATCGAGCGAGGCCGGGCTGAGCGGAGGCGACGGGCGATAGACCTGAGCGGCCGCGCGCTCGACCATCTCGGCCTGACGCGGCCTGTCCTGCGTCTGGGGCTGGCGTGCCGGAGCCGGGCTTGAAATCTGCGAGAGCCGGGCGTCGAGGCGCGCGATGGCGTCGTTCAACTGCCGCGCGACGGCCGGCTCGTTACGGGGCGCTTCGCCGCGTGGTGTGTCGCTGCGCGGCGCGTCGCTACGGGGTCTGCCTTGCGAAATCTGCTCGATCTGGCGGGCGATCGAGTCCAGACGTTGATGAATGTCCTCGACCTCGCCGCTTTCCTGGCTAGGCATCGCCGGCCGCTGTTCGTAGGGCGGGCGAAAGCTCGGAGGGGCAGCATCGCCGAGGGTGGAATTGAGCCAATCGCTCAGCGACATTCCGGCGCGGCGCGCGGCGGCCTCGGCCCTTTCCCGGACGGAAGGATCGATGCCTTCATTACTCCACGATACGCGCGAATTCATGCTCTCGTCCGGTTCCGAATCCGGCGCGCCAAACGCGCCTTCAGCCTCCCCGCACGTCCCCTGAAAGGAGACAATCGAAAATCGCGCGGGTCGTCTGCCTCTGACCTCGACTTTTTCGTGTTACGGTAAATAACCGGTTAAGGATTCGGAACGCGCGCGCCGAAAGTTGCTCTTTGGGGTGATTTCACCCCCTGGGGTCGATGGCTGGCGCATCATGATGCCGTCAGGGCCGCCACTGGCTCTTTGAAGTGAAATAAGGTCTCTGTCTGAAACCCAGCGATTGCTGCGCTGCGAAATCTCCCCTAAACGAGTTGCCGCGCGCCGAAGAGGACACCATGCCGATTTATAAAGCTCCCCTGGAAGACGTGAATTTCCTGCTCAACGACGTGTTTCAGATCGACCGCTACGACAATCTTCCCGGGTTTAGCGACGCCTCGGCCGACGTGCGGGAGGCGGTTTTGGGAGAGGCCGCAAAACTCAGTGAAGAAGTATTGCAGCCTCTCAATCGCGCCGGCGATCTTGAGGGCTGCACCCGGCACGACGACGGCAGTGTGACGACGCCAAAGGGTTTCAAGGAAGCCTTCAAGCAGGTGGCCGAGGGCGGTTGGCTCGGCCTCTCGGCGCCGACGGAATATGGCGGCCAGGGCCTGCCGGTCACCTTGAGCCAGGCGGTCAACGAATTCCAGTGCTCGGCGAACATGGCGTTTTCGATGTATGGCGGCCTGACCATGGGCGCGACCGCGGCGCTGATCGTGCACGGCAAGCCCGAACAGAAGGCGATGTTCGTGCCGAAGATGGTGGCCGGTGAATGGACCGGCACCATGAATCTCACCGAGCCGCAATGTGGCACCGATCTCGGTCTGTTGCGCACCAAGGCCGTCAAGCAGGCGGACGGCAGCTACAAAATCACCGGAACGAAGATTTTTATTTCCGCCGGCGAGCACGATCTTGCCGAAAACATCATCCATCTGGTGCTGGCGCGAATCGAGGGTGCGCCTGCTGGTATCAAAGGCGTGTCGCTGTTCGTGGTGCCGAAGATCCTGGTCAATGCCGATGGATCGCTGGGGGCACGCAACGGCGTGACCTGCGGTTCGATCGAACACAAGATGGGCATTCACGGCAATTCCACCTGCGTGATGAACTATGACGGCGCCACCGGGTGGCTGATCGGCGAGGAAAACAAGGGCATGCAGGGCATGTTCGTGATGATGAACGAGGCGCGGCTTGGTGTCGCGGTGCAAGGGCTGGCGCAGTCTGAAGTCGCCTACCAGAACGCCGTGGCCTATGCCCGCGACCGGCTGCAGGGCCGCGCTCTCTCGGGGCCAAAGGCGCCGGACAAGCCGGCTGATCCGATTATCGTTCATCCCGACGTGCGCCGCACTTTGCTCACGATTCGCGCCTTCAACGAGGCGGCACGCGCGATGGTGGTTTGGACCGCGCTCAAGAGCGACGTTGCCCATCGCTCCAGCGACCCGAAGGATCGCCAGGCCGCCGACGACCACATGGGACTCATGACGCCCGTGATGAAGGGCCTGCTGACCGATGGCGGCTTCTCCAACGCGGTGCAGGCGCAGCAGATGTATGGCGGCCACGGCTATATCGCCGAGCAGGGCATGGAACAATTCGTGCGCGATGCGCGTATCGCCATGATCTACGAAGGCGCCAACGGTATTCAGGCACTCGATCTCGTCGGACGCAAATTGCCGCGCGACGGCGGCCGTGCGGTGATGTCGTTCTTCAACGAGGTCGCTTCTTTCGCCAAGGAAAACGGGGCAGTGGAGGCCATAAAACCCTTCGCGACACCGCTTTCCACCGCGCTCGGCCATTTGCAGCAGGCCACCACCTGGCTGATGCAGAATGCTATGGCGAAGCCGGACAATGCCGGTGCCGCCGCGACCGATTACCTGCATTTGTTCGGCCTGGTCACGCTCGGCTACATGTGGGCGCGGATGGCGAAAGTCGCCCAAGACAAGATTGCGGGCGGCGACACGACGCCTTATCTGACGACAAAGCTTGTAACCGGCCGCTTCTTCATGGAACGGATGTTGCCGGAAACGTCGGTGCATCTTGCGCGCATTCAGAGCGGAAGCGCGACCATGATGGAATTGGCGGCGGAAGCGTTCTGATCGGTGTATTTGTTTTCGCCGCTCGGTCCAATCCGCTATTAAATTACGATCATCATCCGGGAGGGCGTCATGCCTGAGGCATATATCTACGATCACGTTCGTACGCCGCGCGGCCGCGGCAAGGCCGATGGCGCGCTGCACGAGGTCACGGCGCTGGCGCTGGCGACCGCGCCGCTGAAAGCCCTCAAGGAACGCAACAATCTCGCCGAGGATGTGGTCGATGACGTCGTGCTCGGCGTGGTCGACCCGGTGGGCGAGGCCGGCTCCGACATCGCGCGCTTCGCGGCGCTGAAGGCGGGACTGGGTGAAGCCGTGCCCGGCGTTCAGATCAGCCGCTTCTGCGCTTCGGGCCTCGATGCCGTGAATTTTGCCGCGGCCCAGATCATGAGCGGCCAGCATGAACTTACGATCGGCGGGGGCGCCGAATCCATGAGCCGGGTCGGCATCGGTGCCTCCGGTGGCGCCTGGCCCATGGATCCCTCGATCGCGGTGCCGGCCTATTTCATGCCGCAGGGCGTGTCCGCCGACCTGATCGCGACCAAATATGGTTTTTCGCGCGACGACGTCGACGCCTATGCGGTGCAGAGCCAGCAACGTGCGGCGAAGGCCTGGGATGAGGGTCGCTTCAAGAATTCGGTGGTCCCGGTCAAGGACGTCAACGGCCTGACGATCCTTGCCAAGGACGAACATATGCGACCCACGACGACGATGCAGTCGCTCGGCCAGTTGCAGCCCTCCTTCGTGACGATGGCACAGATGGGCGGCTTCGATGCGGTGGCGATCCAGTCGCATCCGGAGATCGAACGCATCAATTTTGTCCATCACGCCGGCAATTCCTCCGGGATTGTCGACGGCGCCGGCGCTGTTCTGCTCGGCAGCAAGGAGGCCGGCAAGAAACACGGCCTGAAGCCGCGGGCAAAAATCCGTGCCTTCACCAATATCGGCTCCGAGCCCGCGATGATGCTGACCGGTCCGGTCGACGTGACCGAGAAGCTGTTCGAACGCTCGGGCATGAAGAAATCTGACATCGACCTGTTCGAATTGAACGAGGCCTTTGCTTCGGTCGTGCTTCGCTACATCCAGGCCTTCGACATCGACAACGCCAAGATCAACGTCAATGGCGGCGCGATCGCGCTCGGCCATCCCCTTGGGGCGACCGGCGCGATGATCCTCGGCACCGTGCTCGACGAACTGGAGCGCAGCAATAAATCGACCGCGCTGGTCACGCTGTGCATCGGCGGCGGCATGGGCACCGCCACAATCATCGAAAGAGTCTGAGCGATCGTCAGGGTGGACAAGGCGCGTTCGCCGTGCCCATCTTCTGACACTTCTGGCGGGCACGCTTCGCCTACAGCATGATCGGGAAAAAAGTGGATACCGGTTTTCCGAAAAAGATCATGCTCAAAGAAAAAGATAGAGCACGATGACGATTCGAAGGAAAGCCATCTCGCTCTGGCCCACGTGCGATGAGAAACAACCGCCGCGCCTTCCGGCAGTCGGCATCGAGGGAGCGACAAATGGCCTTCAAGAATTTCAAGGTTGAGACTGACGGCGACGGCATCGCGCTGTTGACGTGGGACATTCCCGGCCGCTCGATGAACGTGCTCGACGAGACCACGATCACCGAGCTTGAAGAGATCGTAAAGCAGACTTCTGCGGATGCGGCGGTCAAGGGCGTCGTCGTCACCTCGGGCAAGGAGGCGTTTTCGGCCGGAGCTGATCTATCGATGCTGGAGGGCATGAACCGCAGATATACCGATTTGCTCGAGGCCAAGGGCGAGGTCGCGGCCAATCAGATGCTGTTCGACGAGAGTCGCAAATCCTCGCTGGTGTTTCGCGCCATCGAAACATCAGGCAAGCCCTGGGTGGCCGCGATCAATGGGCTGGCCCTTGGCGGCGCGTTCGAGCTCACGCTGTCATGCCACTACCGTGTCGCTGCTCAAAATCCGAAGACGCGTCTTGGGTTGCCCGAGGTCAAGGTCGGGCTGTTCCCCGGCGCCGGCGGCACCCAGCGCGTGCCCCGTATCGTGCCGCCGCAGGATGCGATGCAATTGCTGTTGAAGGGCGAGGCCGTCAATCTCGACAAGGCCAAGGCGCTGAAGCTGATCGACGCCGTGGTGCCGGCAGGCGACCTTATCAAGACGGCCAAGGACTGGATCAAGGGCGGCGGCAAGGCGGTCGCGCCCTGGGACGACAAGGCTTTCAAGCTGCCGGGCGGACCGGTCTATTCCAAGGCCGGCATGATGATGTTCCCCGCCGGGAACGCGATCTTCCGGCGCGAGACCTTCGACAATTACCCGGCCGCGCGCGCGATCATGCAATGCGTCTACGAAGGCCTGCAGCTGCCGATCGACGCCGCGCTTCGGGTGGAGTCGCGTTATTTCGCGCAGATCCTGCGCAGCAAGGAAGCCGCCGCGATGATCCGCAGCCTGTTCCTGTCGATGCAGGAACTCAACAAGGGTGCGCGGCGTCCGCAAAACGTGCCGCCGACCAAGGTCAAGAAGCTCGCGGTGATCGGCGCGGGCTTCATGGGCGCCAGCGTCGGCTACGTCTCGGCGCGCGCCGGCATCGATGTGGTGCTGATCGACCGTGACCAGGAAAGCGCCGACAAGGGCAAGGGCCACGCGCAGGCTGTGATCGACGATCTGATCAAGAAGGGTCGTGCCAAGGAAAGCGACCGCGACTCGATTCTGTCGCGCATCACCGCGACCGCTGACTATAATGTCTTGAAGGACTGCGATCTGATCATCGAGGCGGTTTTCGAGGATAGAAAGGTCAAGGCCGAGACCTATGCCAAGGCCCAGCCGCTGCTGAAGAGCGATGCGATCTTCGCCTCCAACACTTCGACACTGCCGATCAATTCGCTGGCGGAAGAATTCAAGGATCAGGGCAGGTTCATCGGCATCCATTTCTTCTCGCCGGTCGAGAAGATGATGCTGGTGGAAATCATCGTCGGCAAGAACACCGGCGACGTCGCGCTCGCTACCGCGCTGGATTATGTCCGCTTGATCGGCAAGACGCCGATTGTGGTGAACGATTCCCGCGGCTTCTTCGCCAACCGCTGCGTGCTGCGCTTCACGGCCGAGGGCCTGGAAATGCTGATGGAGGGCGTGCCGCCGGCGATGATCGAGAACACCGCGAAGATGGCGGGCATGCCGGTCGGGCCGTTGTCACTGTCGGACGAAGTCGCGCTCGATCTCGTGCTCAAGATCATGAAGGCGACGGAAGCCGACCTCGGCGCCAACGCCATCGATCAGGCCCAGAAGAAACTCCTGGTCGAGATGGTTGAGAAGCAGGGCCGTTTCGGCCGCAAGAACGGCAAGGGATTTTACGACTATCCCGAGAAAGGCAAGGGCCAGAAGAGCCTTTGGCAGGCGCTCGGCGGCTTGCAGCCGAAGCATCTCGATCCCGATACCCTCGACGTCGAGGAACTGAAGCAGCGCTTCCTCGTTGTGCAGGCGGTGGAAGCCGCGCGTACCGTGGAGGATCATGTCATCACCGACATGCGCGAGGCCGATGTCGGGTCGATCCTCGGCTTCGGCTTTGCGCCGTTCACTGGTGGTACGCTGTCTTATATCGATTTCATGGGGACGAAGAAGTTTGTCGAGTTGTGCCGCAAGCTCGAAGCGAAATACGGCTCGCGCTTCACCCCACCGAAATTGTTGGTCGAGATGGCGGAAAATGGCGAGACCTTCTACGGCCGCTTCCCGCCGAAGAAACAGGCGGCGTAGGGCTCTCTCAAGGCTTGGAACTAGAGCATGATCCGGAAAAGTGGATACCGGTTTTTGCGAAAAAGATCATGCTCAGACAAAAAGATAGAGCGCGATGACGATTCGAAGAAGAGTGATCGCGCTCTAGGTTAATCAAAGACGGCGCAATGAACCAAGCCATCGTTCTCTTGACTGCCCTTGCTATTACCGCCAGCACCGCGCGTGCGGGGGAGGCGTCGATCAATCTGGCTGGTATTGGCAGTCGGAATTGTTCCTATTGGCTTTCCAGCCGGGATCACAAGCTCGAGGGAACTGTTTGGATCTATGGCTTCTGGAGCGGCCTGAATTATGTGGCGGCGGCGAGCCAGCAGGACCAACCGAAAACCAGCGGCGCCGCCATCATTGCCACTGTCGAAGCGGTCTGCCGGGACAAGCCATCTCAGATTTTGGCAGCGGCTGCGTGGGCGGCCTATATCGACAGCAATCAAAAGTGAGGATGCCCTCGGCCGTGTCGTCTCATGGTCGTCTTCCCGCCTTGTTTCTTGTTCCGGCCGGGTTCGGCTTCTGGTGATCTTTGGGCCGCTCGTTCCTGCGGCCATTGTTTTCAGATCGCTGTTGCTCCCGCTCCAGCCGCTGAAGCAAGAGTTGAGTTTCCAAGGTGCACGGAAACGATAATTTTCTTGGGGCGCCATAACGCGGGTACAGGGTCACGCTGCCGGACATCTATGTCGAAATCGGCTGGGTTGTCGCGGCTTGATCGCTTGGCTTTGGCATTTATGACCTCGATGAAGAGGACAAAACGGCGGCAGGCTGCATTTCCGGCAACGCCCAAACCCGGCCTGCGGTTCCACTGCAACCCTGGCTTTCGAGAATACGCACTCATCTTGGGCGTATTTCCCCGTCCGCTCTGCGCCCAAAAAAAGCCCCGGCATCGCCGTGGCCTTTTGCGTCGACATGATTTTCTATGTCGCAATCAGGCCGCCTTGGTCAGGCCTTCCTTGGTCAGGGCCTCCTGGACCTTCGGTCGCGCTGCGACGCGCGCCTGATAGGCGAGCAGGTTCGACAAGCCGGAGAGGTCGAACTTCATCCGCTCGGCCCATGACAGCATGACGAACAGATAGGCGTCGGCGACGGTGAATTGCTTGCCCATCAGGTAGTCGCGGCCGGCGAGTTGACCGTCGAGATACCTGAACTTGCCCATCGCCCGGTCCTTGAAGAAGGCCTTGGCGTCGTCCGAAAGCACCGGGCTGAACATCGGGCCGATGTTCTTGTGCAATTCCCCGGTGGTGTAGTTGAGCCATTGCTGCAGTTGGTAGCGCTCGGCGCTGTCGCGGGCTGGTGCCAGGTTCTTGGCTGGAGCCTGGTCGGCGATCATCTGCACGATCACCGGGCCTTCGGTCACGAGTTCGCCATTGTCGAGGGCGAGCGCGGGGACCTGGCCCTTGGGATTGACCTTCAGATAGTCGTCGCCATTTTCGAGCTTCTTGGCGCGCAAATCGACCTTGACCAGATCGTAGGGCAGACCGGCCTCCAGAAGCGCGATGTGGGGCGAAAGTGAACAGGCTCCGGGCGAGTAATAAAGCTTCATCGGATTTTCCTTCCCTCGGATTATGGCAAATAGGCAACGGGATGACTAAATGCATCTGCATTCAATAGTCAACATTGATGCATCTGCATTAAGTGCGCTACAATCATTTCTCAGTTGTGGGCCGGGACCATGAAACGCAAACCATCGACCGAGGCGACCGCCGCCTGGATTCGCCTGATGCGGGTCCAGAGCAGGGTGCTTGATGCTGTCGAGCAAGATCTGAAAAAGGCCGGGTTTCCGCCGCTGGCCTGGTACGATGCGTTGCTCGAATTGTCGCGCGCGCCGTCGGGCGAGCTCCGCCCGGTGGAACTGGAAAAGCAGATGCTGCTGCCGCAATACTCGACTTCGCGGCTGATCGACCGCCTGGTCGACGAGGGATTGGCGGCGCGGCGCGAATGCAAGATCGACAAGCGCGGCCAGTTCGTCGAGATCACCGAGACCGGCCGCGAGCTGCAAAGGAAAATGTGGGGCGCCTATTCCGCCGCGATCGAAAAGCACGTCGGCTCGAAACTGTCGGACGCGGATGCCGCAAAACTCTGTGGGCTGCTCGACCGGCTGGGCTGCTCGTGCGGTGAGGCTCCTTCGCTCGCCGCAAGAGACGGCGCGCCCGCCCGATGATATCGTCCATACTTCTCGCATCCGCGGACCGCAGGGGTCGCGGGTACTCCCGATACCGCGCGCGTTCGGTCGAAACGCCCCACATCCACATTCACATCCGGAATCCGTATGGCGCGTGACCAGATCGATATGACGCCCCTGCAATCGCGCGACGAGTTGGTCGCGTGGTTGGAAGCGGGCGTGAAGCCGGCCTCCGAATTCCGGATCGGTACCGAACACGAAAAGACGCCCTTTACGCTGATCGGCCATCATCCCGTGCCCTATGAAGGCGCGCGCGGCATCGGCGCGCTCCTGGAAGGCATGAAGCTCCTGCTCGGCTGGGAGCCGATCATGGAGCGCGGCAACATCATCGGGCTCTACGACGTCACCGGCGGCGGGGCGATTTCGCTGGAGCCGGGCGGACAATTCGAATTGTCGGGCGCGCCGGTCGAGACCGTGCATCAGACCCAGAGCGAGTTGATGGCGCATCTGGCGCAGGTGCGCGAGATCGCGACGCCGCTCGGCATCGGCTTTCTCGGGCTCGGCATGACCCCGTCATGGTCGCGGGCCCAGATTCCGATGATGCCCAAGGGCCGCTACAAGATCATGACCAATTACATGCCGAAGGTCGGCCGCTACGGCCTCGACATGATGTACCGGACCTGCACGGTGCAGACCAATCTCGACTTCTCGTCCGAAGCCGACATGGTCAAGAAGCTCAGGGTCTCGCTGGCGTTGCAGCCGGTGGCGACGGCGCTGTTCGCCAATTCGCCGTTCACGGAAGGCAAGCCCAACGGTTTCCTGTCGTTTCGCTCCGAAATCTGGCGCGACACCGACAACGCGCGAGCCGGGATGATCCCGTGGGCGTTCGAAGATGGCATGGGGTTTGAGCGCTGGGTGGATTACGCGCTGGACGTGCCGATGTATTTCGTCAAGCGCGGCGAGACCTATATCGACGTCGCGGGGTCGTCGTTCCGCGATTTCTTCGAGGGCAAGAACGCTGCATTCCCCGGCGAACGTCCGACGCTGTCGGACTGGGCCAACCATCTTTCGACGATTTTCCCCGAGGTGCGCTTGAAGCGCTATCTGGAAATGCGCGGCGCCGACGGCGTGCCGTGGGGACGGCTGCCGGCGCTACCGGCGTTTTGGGTCGGACTGCTCTACGACGAGTTGAGCCTCGACGCCGCATGGGAGCTCGTCAAATCCTGGAGCGCATGCGAACGCCAGTCGCTGCGCGACGACGTGCCGCGCCTCGGCTTCAAGGCGAGGATCAAGGACCGCTATCTGTTCGAAATCGCAAAGGAATGCCTTGCATTGTCGCATGCGGGCCTGCGCCGGCGCGGCCACGTCGATCACTCCGGCCACGATGAGTCACGCCATTTGGAGCCATTGGACCGGATCATCGATTCCGGACAAACCCCCGCCGAGGAGATGCTCGCGAAGTATCATGGTCGCTGGCAAGGCTCGGTAGAACCGGCTTACGACGAATACGCGTTCTAGGCCCAACTCGTTGGGGAGGACGTGCTTTCCCCCTGGCCAGTCCTGCGGAAGTGCCCGCATCGAGGCGTCGTTCATCTGCCGTACAGGTTCATGGCGATCAAATGACTGCCGCAAAAATGCGGGTAAGTCCAATTAGTTGAGAGCATCGCGAATGTGGAGAAATCGCCTGCTCAGGGTGTGCTTGGTGACGCTCGCTTTTCTTGCGGTCGCAACCGCGACGCGCGCGGCCCATGCCCAGGCCAATTTTGACCGTCCTGGCGGCGATTATCTCAGTTCGGTTGTGCCCTCAGGCGATCCGGCTGATTGCGCGCTGGTGTGCGAACGGGATCGCCGCTGCCGGGCGTGGAGTTTCAATTATCCGAGCGACACCTCCGGCAGTGCGGTTTGCTGGTTGAAGAACAGCGTGCCGGCCCGCGTGCAGGATGATTGCTGCGTTTCCGGCGTGCGCGGCGCAGGCGTGGTCGAACCGCGCAATGGCGCGGTCGAGACCTCGATTGACCGCTATGGCGGCGACTACCGCAGTTTCGAACTCAAGCGGGGCGACGGCGAGGACGTTTGCAAGGCGGCTTGTGCCGGCGACAATAAATGCCGGGCCTGGACCTATGCGCGGCCAGGCTATGTCGGAAAAGACGCTCACTGTTTCTTGAAGAAGGACATCAAGCCGCCACGACGCAAGCCCGGCTTTACCTCGGGCGTGGTGAGGTAACAATCGCGGTATCCGCTGCGTAATGGCCATGCGCGCCGAATGCGGTCATGATTGATTGCGGGACGTTTGGGAGCGCAGGCAAACACGGAGCTCACGATGATGTTAACGCGCAGGGTTTTTAGCGGGGCAATGGTTACGGCGGCCTTGGCCACGGGCGTACAATTCGCAGCAGCACGAGCCAACACGGCGGTGCCATTTTCGGCCGAGGCATTCAAGGCGGCTCAGGCGTCGGGGAGTCCCATCCTGGTCGAAATCCATGCCGACTGGTGCCCGACCTGCAAGGCGCAGGGTCCGATCCTCGACAAGCTGACCGCAGATCCGAAGTTCAAGGATATGAAAATCTTCCGCGTCGATTTCGATGCCATGAAGCCGGTGGTCAAGCAGTTCGGCGCGCAGATGCAATCGACGTTGATCGTCTTCAAGGGAGGCGCCGAGCAGGGTCGCTCGGTCGGCGACACCAAGGAGGCCACGATCGCGGCGCTACTCGACAAGAGCCTCTGATTTTCTGTGACCGCTCTCGCCTTGGCGTTCGCCGCAGGGCTCTTGTCCATCCTGTCGCCCTGCGTATTGCCGCTGGTTCCGATCGTGCTGGGAACCGCAGTCACGGCCCATCCGTTCGGCGCGTTTGCCTTGGCCGCAGGTCTTGCCTTGTCCTTCACCGGGCTCGGCCTGCTGCTCGCGTTGGCCGGTTTTGGGCTCGGTATCGATGCCGGCATGTTCCGTGTCACGGCGGCGGTGATCATGGTCGCGCTAGGCGCGATTCTGCTGGTTCCGTCCTGGCAGGCGCGGCTTGCGGCGGCGGGCGGACCTGTTTCGGCCTGGGCGGACCGCCGTTTCGGCAGCGGCTTTGCCGCGTCGGGACTGGCGGGCCAGTTCGCGATCGGCCTCCTGCTCGGTGCGGTATGGTCACCCTGCGTCGGCCCGACGCTCGGCGCGGCGTCGCTTCTGGCCTCGCAAGGGCAGGATCTGCCGAGGGTGACGCTGACCATGGCGATATTCGGCGTCGGCGCGGCGTTGCCGCTGGTCTTGCTTGGGCTCTTGTCGCGCGCCACATTGATGCGCGTTCGTTCCAGCCTGATGTCGGCGGGAAAGCTCGGCAAGGGGCTGCTCGGCGCTGCCTTTGTCGTGATTGGGCTCGCCATCGTCAGCGGCGCCGACAAAAGGATAGAGGCAGCGCTGGTCGACGCTTCGCCGCAATGGCTCACTGTTTTGACGACGTCGTTTTAACCGATACGACAGGCCTACGCGATGCAGCTTGAATCGACTTTGACGTGTCCGAAGTGCGGCTTTCAAGCCACCGAAACGATGCCGACCGACGCCTGCCAGTTCTTCTACGTCTGCAAAGGCTGCGGCGAAAAGCTCAAAGCGCAGCCCGGCGATTGTTGCGTGTTTTGTTCGTATGGCTCGGTGCCTTGCCCGCCGATCCAAAGGGATGGCAGGGGCACGTGCTGCGACAGCTAGCTGAGGCGCCGTCGCGTTTCAACGCACCGAGGTGAAGAATCGCGCGAGGCGGAAGCCGGACAGCCAGGTCCACACCGGCTGGCTGCGCATGCCGAGATCCCAGGATCCGATCACCGCGTCGGCGCGGCCGACCAAATTGTCCATCGGCAACAATCCGACGCCGCCCTCGCGGACGGAGACGCGGCTGTCGGCGGAATTGTCGCGATTGTCGCCCATCACGAACAGGTGGTCCGGCGGCACGGTCACCTCAGGCGTATTGTCGAGCCGGCCGTTGTCGCGAAGCTTGAAGATCAAGTGGCTGACGCCGCCCGGCAAGGTTTCGATGAAACGATAGGCCGGTTCGGATCCGCCACGGTCGTCTTCCGCTTCGCCGGTGCCGTCGGCTTTGAGTGATGCGGCGCGATCGTTGATGAAGAGCTGGCCCTGCCGCATCTGGATGCGGTCGCCGGGTAATCCGACGACGCGTTTGACCCAGGCCTGCGCCCGGTCGCCCGGCCAGCGAAACACCACGACGTCGCCGCGCTTGGGTGCCTCGCCAAACACCCGTCCGGTCTCGGGCAGGTTGATCTGGATCGGCAGCGAGGCGGTGCCATAGCCGTAAGGAAATTTCGACGCCAGCAAGGCGTCGCCGATCAGGAGCGTCGGCTCCATCGAGCCTGACGGCACATAGAACGGTTCGGCGATCGCACCCTTGGCCAGGAAAACGATTGCCAGCGCCGCCGTGAACTGGAGGGCTTGAGCGCCCCAGCCGCGCGCCTTCGCTGTGATCACTTCTCGCCTGATGTTCATGCGCCGGTTCCTCCGACCGTAATGCGCTCCATCCGCAACGTCGGCTGGCCGACGCCGACCGGCACGCCCTGGCCGTTCTTGCCGCAGGTGCCGATGCCGGTATCGAGCGCGAGATCGTTGCCGATCATGGTGATGCGATGCAGATCGGTCGGTCCGTTGCCGATCAGCATCGCGCCCTTCAACGGCGCGCCGACCTTGCCGTTTTCTATTCGGTAGGCCTCGGTGCATTGGAACACGTATTTACCCGAGGTGATGTCGACCTGGCCGCCGCCGAAATTGGCGGCGTAGATGCCGTTCTTGACCGAGGCAAGGATTTCCGCCGGGTCGCGACCGCCCGCCAGCATGTAGGTGTTGGTCATGCGCGGCATCGGCACATGGGCATAGCCTTGACGGCGGCCGTTGCCGGTCGGCTTCATGTTCATCAGCCGCGCGTTCTGGCGGTCCTGCATATAGCCGACGAGGACACCATCCTCGATCAGCACCGTGCGGTTGGTCGGCGTGCCTTCGTCATCGATCGACAGCGAGCCTCGCCTCGAAGCCATGGTGCCGTCGTCGACGACGGTGACGCCCTTGGCGGCCACCTGCTGGCCCATCAGGCCTGCGAAGGCGGAGGTTTTCTTGCGGTTGAAATCGCCCTCTAGTCCGTGACCGACGGCTTCGTGCAGCATGACGCCGGGCCAGCCGGCGCCCAGCACGACGTCCATTTCGCCGGCCGGCGCTGGAACCGATTCGAGATTGACCAGCGCTTCGCGGATCGCGCCATCGGCGGCCTCGCGCCATGCTTTGGTATCGATGAAGCGCGCATAGCCTTCGCGGCCGCCATAACCTTTGCTGCCGCTTTCCTGGCGGTCGCCTTGGCCCGCGACCACGGAAATATTGACCCGCACCAACGGGCGGATGTCGCGGTAGCTTTCGCCGTCGGGACGCAGGATCTCGACCACCTGCCAGGTGGCGCCGAGGCTGACCGTCACCTGACGGACGCGCGGGTCCTTGTCGCGAACATAGGCGTCGATTTCGGCCAAAAGCTTGACCTTGGACTCAAAGCCGGGGGCATCGAGCGGGTTTTCATCGCCGTAGAGCCGCACATTGGTATGCGCCGGCGCTGCCGCAAGGGTTCCGGAATAACCGCCGCGCACCGCTGCGACTGCGTCAGCAGCGCGGATCAGCGCCGGCAGCGAGACATCGGAGGAATGCGCGTAGCCGACCGCGTCATCCTTGACCGCGCGAAGCCCAAAACCCTGCGAGGTGTCGTAGGTCGCCTGCTTCAGCCGGCCGTTGTCGAACATCAACGCTTCGGTCTGGCTGTATTCGAGGAACAGTTCGCCGTCGTCGGCACCGGAAAGCCCGCGGGCGACCTGATGGCGGACGGAATCGCGGTCGAGATTGGCGCGGTCGAGAAGCGAGGTCGTGGGCGTCATATTTGCTCCAAACTTTCTGTCGTCCACCCGCAGGACCCATCATCACGGGCGCGAGTTAAGCAAAAACCTCAGGAACCGTCGCGTTACATCACTGTAACCTGACTGTAACCCGCGGTTGGTTCCGCCTCGCGTAGGCCTGGCCGCAATGACGGTCCTTTCAAGATAGGAACAGTGGCCAAAAAGGGGAGGGCCCGACAAGCGGTCTTGGAACGAGGCGATTTGCCTCACGGCAACTTGTCATATCCTTCGCCGAGCCCGTTCAAACTGAGCGGGAAGCCGATGCCCTCTTCGGGTGTCTCGAAGATGATAAAGGTCGCCGTCTTCGCCGTGCGGAGTTGACCCAGGAGTTTGTCGTCCATCACGACCTCGGCCACGCAGCCGTTAGGCAGGCATCTGACGAAACCGGCGCGGCCGACATCCACATTGTCGAGTTTCAGGCCAAGCCCGGAGGGCAACAGCACGCCGAGTGGCGCCACCACCCGCATCAACTTGCTCTTCTGGTCGGCGGTCTTGAGCACGATGACGGTGAGCCCGGCATTGGACCGGTCTTCAGCTACCACGCTCTGGATCAGGGCGCATTGCTCACCTTGCGCGCCCGGCGGGGTGTCGCACCGGATTTGCCAGTCGCCATGGACCGAGCGCACCGCGCCTTGGGCGCTGGCCGCCGCCGTGAGGCCGAGCCAGAGAAGCATGATCAGACCGGCACCCAGCCAGCGCATGCCGGAGGGATTGGGACGGTTTGCGGCGGTCCTCGCCGGGTGTTTCGAAGGCTCCATCAGGGTCGATCCCTTGAGATTTCCTTGGCAAAGCCAGCCCGAGAATGGACTGATATGGCAATGACGGCGCCTTGAAGGCGATTTAGCACCGCTTGAGGTCACGAATCAGGTCGCTCGGGAGCGGCTCGTCTGTGCCTACATCGGGCAATCCGCCTGTCAAGCCGCGCCGGGCTGCAAAGTCTGTGCTTTTACCTGATTTCGCTGGAAAATGTGACATCCGCAGAATAGCCGGTGATGCACCCCTCCGCGCCCTACTACTGCATTGCGATGCCCTTGGAATTATGGTTTGAGAGGCTGGATTTCGACGCGTTCTAGCGATCTGGCCCGTGTGCTTCTAAAGTACATGCCAAGGCCGTTTGTCGGGGGGCGGATCGTGCAGCATGCTTCGCCATCCGGTGGGGATGCTTTGGGGATTTATCAGGGGAGCGCGAGCGGCATGAAGATGTCGAATGGCCGAATCGGCCGGCGGTTGCCGGGATTTATGGTGGCGGGCGTGGCGCTTGTGGCCAGCGGGATGGCATCAGCCGAATTGGGCCAGCCAGCGCCGTGGGAATTTACGCTGCAGGGATCGGCCTCCCCGGTGATGGACAACATCACTTGGTTTCACAATTTTCTGTTCGTGCTGATCACCGTCATCACGCTGTTCGTGCTCGCGCTGTTGATCATTGTCGTTGTGAAGTTCAACGCCAAGGCCAACCCGGTTCCCTCGCGGACCACCCACAACACCCTGATCGAAGTCGCCTGGACTCTGATTCCCGTGCTGATCCTGGTCGGCATCGCGGTGCCGTCGTTCCGGCTTCTGTTCGAGGAACTCGACATTCCCAAGGCCGATGTGACCCTCAAGGCGACCGGGAACCAGTGGAACTGGACTTACACCTATCCAGACGACAAGATCGAATACACCTCGATCATGCTGACGGAAGAGGACCGCGCCAAGATCAATCCGCCGCCGCCGCGTCTGCTCGCCGTAGACCACGCGATCGTCGTGCCGGTGAACAAGGTGATCCGCGTGCAGACCACCGGCTCGGACGTAATCCACTCCTTCGCCGTGCCGGCGTTCGGCATCAAGATCGACGCCATCCCGGGCCGCCTCAACGAAACCTGGTTCAAGGCCACCAAGCTCGGCGTGTACTACGGCCAGTGTTCCGAGCTTTGCGGCAAGGACCACGCCTTCATGCCGATCGCGGTGAAGGTCGTGAACGATCAGGACTATGATAATTGGAAAAAGTGCGTCCAAGCGAACAAAGATGATTGCATAGATCAACCGCAAAAGGCGAAGCAATCAGCGAAGGGCGATGGGGCTGCAAAGTCCTAACTAAGACTACAAGGCAGGATTTGAAAATGGCAACCACCGCAGCGTCTCATACCGATCACGCCCATGATGATCATGCGCACGACCATCCGACCGGATGGCGGCGCTTCGTCTATTCGACCAACCACAAGGACATCGGCACGATGTACCTGGTGTTCGCGATCATCGCCGGGATCATCGGCGCCGCGATGTCGATCTTGATCCGGATCGAATTGATGTATCCGGGGGTGCAGATCTTCCACGAGACCCACACCTACAATGTTTTCGTGACCTCGCACGGCCTGATCATGATCTTCTTCATGGTGATGCCGGCGATGATCGGCGGCTTCGGCAACTGGTTCGTGCCGCTGATGATCGGCGCGCCGGACATGGCGTTTCCGCGCATGAACAACATCTCGTTCTGGCTGTTGCCGGCGTCCTTTGCGCTGCTGCTGATTTCCAGCTTTGTCGAGGGTGAGCCGGGTGCCAACGGTGTCGGCGCGGGCTGGACCATCTACGCGCCGCTGTCGACGTCCGGTCATCCGGGACCGGCGGTGGACTTCGCGATCCTTTCGCTGCATCTGGCCGGCGCCTCGTCGATTCTCGGCGCCATCAATTTCATCACCACGATCTTCAACATGCGCGCGCCAGGCATGACGCTGCACAAGATGCCGCTGTTCGTATGGTCGATCCTGGTCACGGTGTTCCTGCTGTTGTTGTCGCTGCCGGTGCTCGCCGGCGCCATCACCATGTTGCTCACCGACCGCAATTTCGGCACCACGTTCTTCTCCGCCGAAGGTGGCGGCGATCCGGTGCTGTTCCAACATCTGTTCTGGTTCTTCGGCCATCCCGAAGTCTACATCCTGATCCTGCCGGGCTTCGGCATGATCAGCCAGATCGTCTCGACCTTCTCGAGGAAGCCGGTGTTCGGCTATCTCGGCATGGCCTACGCGATGGTGGCGATCGGCGGCATCGGGTTCGTGGTGTGGGCGCACCACATGTACACGGTCGGCATGTCGTCGGCGACGCAGGCCTATTTCGTCGCCGCCACCATGGTGATCGCGGTGCCGACCGGGGTGAAGATCTTCTCCTGGATCGCCACAATGTGGGGCGGCTCGATCGAGTTCAAGACGCCGATGCTTTGGGCGATCGGCTTCATCTTCCTGTTCACCGTCGGCGGCGTCACCGGCGTGGTGCTTGCGAACGCCGGCGTCGACCGCGTGCTGCAGGACACTTACTACGTCGTCGCGCATTTCCATTATGTGCTGTCGCTCGGCGCGGTGTTCGCGATCTTCGCCGGCTGGTACTACTGGTTCCCGAAAATGTCGGGCTACATGTACAATGAAGCTATCGGCAAGGCGCACTTCTGGTTCACCTTTGTCGGCGTCAATCTGGTGTTCTTCCCGCAGCATTTCCTCGGGCTCTCAGGCATGCCGCGCCGCTATGTCGATTACCCCGACGCCTTCGCCGGCTGGAATCTGGTCTCCTCGATCGGCTCCTATATTTCTGGCTTCGGCGTTCTGATCTTCGTCTACGGCGTGATCGACGCATTCATTCGCAAGCAGCAGGCCGCCGACAATCCGTGGGGCGCCGGCGCGACCACGCTGGAGTGGACGTTGCCGTCGCCGCCGCCGTTCCATCAGTTCGAGGTGCTGCCTCGGGTGCAGTAAATGAGGTGCGTGGCGCGCTTTTGATCGCGCCGCGCCCTCAAGAAGAGCGAGACTTGTCTTGTCGGTTGTCGATCAACACGCCATAGAGCTGTCGCCGCGGATTTCGGAGGCCGATGTCGCTGATTACGTCGCGCTGCTGAAGCCGCGGGTAATGTCGCTGGTGATCTTCACCGCGCTCGTGGGACTTATGATCGCGCCGGGCCACGTTCATCCGGTGCTGGCGATCACGTCGATCCTCTGCATTGCGGTCGGCGCCGGCGCGTCGGGCGCGTTGAACATGTGGTACGAGGCCGACATCGATGCTCTGATGTCGCGTACCGCCAACCGGCCGATCCCGCGCGGGCGGGTTGCACCGCCGGAGGCGCTGGCCTTCGGCGTGACGCTGGCCTTTTTCTCGGTGATGACGCTCGGCATCCTCGTCAACTGGATCGCCGGCGGCCTGCTCGCCTTCACGATCTTCTTCTATGTCGTGATCTACACGATGGCGCTGAAGCGCTGGACGGCACAGAACATCGTGATCGGCGGCGCCGCAGGCGCCTTGCCGCCGGTGGTGGCGTGGGCTGCGGCGACGGGATCGCTGTCGGTCGAGCCGCTGCTGCTGTTCCTGATTATCTTCTTCTGGACGCCGCCGCATTTCTGGGCGCTGGCGCTGTTTCGCAGCGATGACTATGCCCGCGCAGGCGTGCCAATGCTGCCCGTCGTCGCCGGTCCCGATGCGACGCGGCTGCAGATTTTGCTCTATACGGTCGTCCTGGTCGCGATCGCCGCCGCGCCCTGGCCGCTCGGTTATTTCGATGCGGTCTACGGCGTGACCTCGCTCGCTCTCGGCGGAGGGATGCTGGCTTTCGCGGTCAATGTCTATCGCCATCGCGAGGGCCGCGACGCATTGCGGGCCACGCGAAAACTATTCGCTTTCTCCATTTTTTACCTGTTTGCGCTGTTCGCGACTTTGCTGATCGAGGTCGTCGTCCACGCCCTCGCGCCGTCAATCTGGTAGGGGGCGCATGGCAAACCAATGGCCGACAAGCGGGAGCAAAATGGAATTGTCCTCACCGAGGCGCAGAAGAAAAGTCGTCGCGAGCGATCGATCGCCATCGCACTGGCGCTTGGCGTCCTCGTTGTCTTGTTTTTCGCTGTTACCATCGTCAAAGGGCCGGCCGTCCTAGTGCGGCCGTTATAACCAACATGGTGGACCAAACGATCAAGCGCGAAAAGCTCTCCGCAAGCCAGGCAACGGCTTCGCGTCGCGGTCTGACGCGCGACGCGGTGGTGGCGGCGATATGCGGTCTCTTGGTCGTGCTGATGGTTGGCGCCTCCTATGCGGCGGTGCCGTTTTACAACTGGTTTTGCCGTGCCACCGGCTTCAACGGCACCACCCAGGTCGCAACCTCGGCACCTTCAGGTGCGCCGCTTTCGCGCAAGATTGTCGTGCGCTTCGATTCCAACGTTGCATCCGGGCTACCGTGGAAATTCGCGCCGGAGCAGACCGAAATCGAGGTCAAAATCGGCGAAGTGGTCACCGTGTTCTATACCGTGACCAACCAAGCCGCGCGGACCACGACCGGGCAGGCCGCCTACAATGTGGCGCCGCTGACGGTCGGGGCGTATTTCCAGAAGATCAACTGTTTCTGCTTCACCGAACAGACCATGACGCCAGGGGAAAAACGTGAAATGCCCGTGGTGTTCTACGTCGATCCGTCGATCGTAAACGACAGCGACAATGACGGGCTCAACACCATTACGCTGTCCTATACCTTCTATCCCGTGCGCGATCCGGCACCGAAGCCGCTCGCCGCGCGTGAGCCGGAGAAACCCAAGGGTAGCCTTTAATGGGAAAGCTCTGATCAAAACTCTTGATCATCGCGTTCCGAGATTGGATTTTTGAGACGAATAGTGCCGAACAGGCACTGCTAACGGAGAGACCGCAAATGGCTACGGCGCAAGTCAAGCACCACGACTATCACCTCGTCGACCCGAGCCCGTGGCCGATCATCGGCTCCGTTTCGGCCTTCATCATGGCGGTCGGCGCGATCGGCTGGATGAAGCACCTGTACCCGGTCGCCTGGATGGTGTTCGCGCTCGGTACCATCGGCGTGCTCTACACCATGGCGAACTGGTGGGCCGATGTGATCCGCGAAGCGCAGTACAAGGGCGATCACACCCGCGTGGTGCAGATCAGCCACCGCTACGGCATGATCCTGTTCATCGCCTCCGAGGTGATGTTCTTCGTCGCCTGGTTCTGGGCGTTCTTCAATTCGGCGCTGTTCCCTGGTGATCCCGTTCATGCCACCCGTGAGGCCTTGTTCGGCGGCGTCTGGCCGCCCAAGGGCATCGAGACCTTCGATCCCTGGCATCTGCCGCTGTTGAATACCCTGTTGCTGTTGACCTCGGGCACTACCGTGACCTGGGCTCATCACGCGCTGCTCGAGAACGATCGCCAGGGCCTGAAATACGGCTTGATCCTCACGATCTTGCTGGGGGCAAGCTTCACCTGCGTGCAGGCCTATGAGTATGCCCACGCCGCTTTCTCTTTCGCAGGCAATATCTACGGGGCGACTTTCTTCATGGCGACCGGGTTCCACGGCTTCCATGTCCTGGTCGGCACGATCTTCCTGATCGTGTGCCTGGCGCGCGCCTATGCCGGGCATTTCACGCCGAAGCAGCACCTCGGTTTCGAGTTCGCCGCATGGTACTGGCATTTCGTCGACGTGGTGTGGTTGTTCCTGTTCGCCTGCATCTATGTCTGGGGGCACGGCGCGGAAAGCATGGCGCACGGGGCGCATTGAAACCCCACCGATCGCACCCAAAGGGCGGCCGAAGGGCCGCCCTTCTTGTTTGACTGCCCCCAAAGGCCTTGCCGGGATCCATTTCCGAAAGACCGTCCCGGTCTGCGCTGTGATAAACTGAATTGTCATGAACCCAACAACCAGCCCGCAACCGGTCCCAACGACGGTCTTCCAGAGCGCGATGCGCGGGCTTGCCTGCAGATGTCCGCGCTGCGGCGAGGGCAAGCTCTTTGCAGGCTTTCTCACTTTGCGGCCGCGGTGTTCATCTTGCGGGCTCGATTATGCCTTTATCGATACCGGCGACGGGCCCGCGATCTTCATCATCATGCTCGCGGGAGCGATCGTCGTCGCCAGCGCATTGATCGTGGAGGTCAAATATCAGCCGCCGTTCTGGCTGCATGCGTTGCTGTGGTTGCCGCTGATTTTGGCGACCACGCTTTTGCCGCTGCGTTCGATGAAGGCGCTTCTGATCGCACTTCAATTTCACCACAAGGCCGCACCTGGCCGCCTGATCGACCGCGAGCCGAAATGACCGCGACAATGGGGTGGCGGCGCCGGGGCTTTGGCGTCTTCACGCTTTTGATGGTGGCGACGTTCACAGGCCTCGGCTTGTGGCAGTTGCAACGCCGCGTCGAAAAGCATGCTCTGATAGCGGCTCTGACCGAACGGCTCGCGGCCGCACCCGTTTCGCTGCCGCCGCCCGCGCAGTGGAATGCACTGACGCCAGGTCGGAACGAATTTCGCCGCGTCAGTTTCAGCGCGACCTATGCAGCCGGAGCCGACGCCATGGTTTATAGCTCCGGCTCGGCGGTGCGCGGCGATATTTCCGGACCCGGCACCTGGGCCTTCTTGCCGGCGCGGCTCTCAGGCGGCGAAACCGTCGTGGTCAACGCCGGCTTCGTACAGAACACGATGCAGGATCGCGCCCAGCAGGATCGCGCGCTGACGCGCCTCGTCACCGGCGAGCCGGTCACACTGACCGGCTACATCCGCTTTCCCGAAATCGCTGGATTGCTCACGCCGACGGAGAACACCGCCAAACGTCTGTGGTTCACCCGCGATCATCAGGCGATGGCGCGCTCGCTCGGCTGGGGCGTGGTCGCACCGTTCTATATCGACCTCGAGCAACCGGTGCCTGTAAATGGCATCCCGAAACCCGGCCCGCTCGACGTGCATCTGAAGGACGATCACCTACAATACGCCGTCACCTGGTTCACCCTGGCCGGCGCGGTCGTGATCGCATTCGGGATTTGGCTGCGCGGGCAGAGGCGGGGAATTCCGCCCGGCAAGGACCTCAAGTGAGCTAATTCCAAGAGGTGCGCACGCGCCTACCGACGAGCCACAAGCGAGAGCAGGTGATCTGGTTTCGGCGTCAGGAACCCTCTTGTGTTCCGCGCCCGCCAAGTGTCGCGGTGTCCGGCTGAACGGCCTCCAGACGCGCGATCATCAGGATGCCGGCGACAAAGGTCAATCCGAGGTCCTCGGCCTGCTCAATCGCGTCGTCTATTTTTTCAACCAGCGCTCTGGTTCGATTCTCCCGCGACGCCATCCACCGTCTCCCCAAGGTCCCGCGCGGAGATTGCAACCTCACCGTGCTTGCGTCAATTACAGATAGTTTGTCGCTCCTTGAGCATTCTGCGGTTGGCCGGCGAGCCTTTTCAACGGCGTGTCCGACGCTCGACACGGCCATCGCCTACGCGAGATGCCGACGCGCGACCGTCAAGCTGAAGAGATTGACGGTCCATTTGCAGCCCGCGGTCCTGCGAGAGGCCTTCGGCAGGCGAGGGCGCTGGTCGGTGTTGGCGAAAGGGTGAACAAGAACCGGTTTCCACTTGGCCGCAAAACGCTTTATGGTGCCGCCCGACTTGGTCTCGCGCAAAGTAATATTATCTTTTAAAGTCAAAGGCTTGGCAGAGTGTTGGAGCCTTTGGAGGGCGGATTGACGCAATACATTTCGACGCGGGGGGAGGCCCCGGTCTTGGGTTTCTGCGACGTGATGCTGACGGGGCTTGCCCGCGACGGCGGTCTTTACCTGCCCGAAGCATGGCCGCAGCTTTCAGCCCAGACCATCGCCGGGTTTTTTGGCCGGCCCTATTGGGAGGTTGCGGTCGACGTGATCCGTCCGTTTGTCGGTGATGAAATTTCCGACGCCGATCTCGGGCGTATGGCCAACGAGGCCTACGCGACGTTCCGTCATCCGGCGGTGGTCCCGCTCGACCAGATCGGGCCCAACCAGTTCCTGCTGGAGTTGTTTCACGGTCCGACGCTCGCCTTCAAGGACGTCGCCATGCAGCTGATCTCGCGGCTGATGGATCACGTGCTGGCGAAGCGGGCGCGGCGCACCACCATCGTGGTCGCAACTTCCGGCGATACCGGCGGTGCCGCAGTCGACGCATTTGCCGGGCTCGACAATGTCGATCTCGTCGTCCTGTTCCCGAACGGCCGCATCTCCGACGTCCAGCGCAGAATGATGACCACGATCGGGGCGGCTAACGTTCACGCGCTCGCCGTCGAAGGCACCTTCGACGATTGCCAGGCGATCGTGAAGGAGCTGTTCAATGACCATCATTTTCGCGACGCCGTCGCACTGTCGGGGGTCAATTCGATCAACTGGGCGCGGATCATGGCGCAGGTGGTGTACTACTTCACCTCCGCAGTGGCGCTCGGGGCCCCGGCAAGGCCGGTTGATTTCACGGTGCCCACCGGAAATTTCGGCGACATCTTTGCCGGCTTCGTCGCCAAGCGCATGGGCTTGCCGGTCAGGTGGTTGCGCATTGCCGCCAACGTCAACGATATTCTGCCGCGCACGCTCAAGACCGGTATTTATGAAGTGCGCGAGGTCCACGCCTCGACCTCGCCGTCGATGGACATTCAGGTCTCGTCGAATTTCGAACGGCTGTTGTTCGAGGCGAGCGGCCGCGACGCGGGCGTTGTCCGCAGGCTGATGGCCTCGTTGAAGCAATCCGGACGCTTCGTGCTGCCCGATGCCATGCTGGCGGCGATCCGTGCGGAATTCGATGCTGGACGCGCCGACGAGACCGAGACAAGCGCCGCCATCCGCGCGACCTGGCGCGAGGCCGGCGATCTCGTGGATCCGCATACGGCGGTGGCGCTGGCGGTGGCCGACCGCGATACCCGGGATTCGAGAATTCCGAATATCGTGCTGTCGACCGCGCATGCCGCGAAATTCCCCGATGCGGTGGAGGCAGCCTGCGGCGTGCGCCCGGAATTGCCGGCCTGGCTCGAGGGATTGATGACAAAGCCCGAACGTTTCGATGTGATGAAGAACGATAGGGTCGAAATTGCGCGGTTTGTGCTGACCGTCAGCCGTGCTGCGAAGCAAGGAGCCGCCGGATGAGTGTTGATGTGACCAAGCTGCCTTCCGGCCTTACCGTCATCACCGATACCATGCCGCATCTGGAGACCGCAGCACTCGGGGTGTGGGCCGGCGTCGGCGGCCGCGACGAAAGGCCCAACGAGCACGGCATCTCGCATCTGCTCGAACATATGGCCTTCAAGGGCACGACGCGGCGCTCGTCACGCGAAATCGTCGAGGAAATCGAGGCCGTCGGCGGCGATCTCAACGCCGGTACCTCGACGGAAACCACCGCCTATTACGCGCGCGTGATGAAGGCTGACGTCCCGCTCGCGCTCGACGTGCTCTCGGATATTCTCGCCAACCCCTCCTTCGTGCCGGACGAGCTGGAGCGCGAGAAGGGCGTGATCGTGCAAGAAATCGGTGCGGCGCAGGATACGCCCGACGACGTCGTGTTCGAGCATCTCAACGAGCTGTGTTACCCGGATCAGCCGATGGGGCGTTCGTTGCTGGGAACGGCGAAGACGTTGAAAACCTTCGACCGCGATATGCTGCGGGGTTATCTTTCGACGCATTACCGCGGACCCGACATGGTGGTCGCCGCCGCCGGGGCCGTCGATCACAAACGGGTGGTCGAGGAAGTGACGGCGCGATTTGCGGCCTTTGACGGTGCGCCCGCGCCAAAGCCGCAGCCGGCGATGTTCGGCAAAGGCGGGTCACGCGTGGTGCATCGCGAGCTCGAGCAGGCGCATCTGACGCTGGCGCTCGAGGGGGTGCCGCAAACCGATCTTTCGTTATTTTCGCTGCAGGTGTTCACCAACATCCTCGGCGGCGGGATGTCGTCGCGGCTGTTCCAGGAGGTGCGCGAAAAGCGCGGACTTTGCTATTCGATCTATGCCTTCCATGCGCCCTATAGCGATACCGGCTTTTTTGGACTCTACACAGGTACCGACCCCGGCGATGCGCCGGAGATGATGGAAGTGATCGTCGACGTCATCAATGATGCTGTCGAGACTTTGACCGAGGCCGAGATCGCGCGTGCCAGGGCTCAGATGAAGGCGGGGCTACTGATGGCGCTCGAGAGCTGCAGCTCCCGCGCCGAGCAACTGGCGCGCCATGTGCTGGCCTATGGGCGTCCGTTGCCGGTCGATGAGCTGGTGGAACGGATCGACGCGGTAAATGTGGAATCGACCCGAAACGCCGCCCGGGCCCTATTATCGCGCAGCCGGCCCGCGGTCGTGGCGCTGGGCAGCGGGAGGGGGCTGGACACGGCGGTCGCTTTTGCGGAAGGATTGACCAAGACGAAGGCCAAGGCGCGCCTTCATTGAAAGCCGTTATTCGGTGACGAGAGCATGATCCGAAGGACCACATTCGCGGAAAAGTGGGGACCGGTATCCCTCGGAAGAGACGCGAAGCGTCTGCCCGCAGATCAGGCTCGTAAAGGATGAGATCGTGATCCGATGGGATCATGATTGAGGTTCAGGGATCGAGGAGTTGCACGCATGGCCCTGTTTCGTTTGCCGTCGAGCGGACCGGCCGCGCTTGCGCCGCGTGGCCACGGCCTGTTGCTGCGCGCTCCACAGATGTCGGATTTTCTGCAATGGGCGCATCTGCGCGAAACCAGCCGGAACTATCTGACGCCGTGGGAGCCGATCTGGCCGTCCGATGATCTTACGCGCTCAGGTTTCCGCCGACGGCTGCGCCGCTATGCCGAGGATATCGCCGCCGACAGGTCATATCCGTTCATCGTGTTCCGCGAGTTCGATGGCGCGATGATCGGCGGAGTGACGCTGGCAAATGTCCGCCGTGGCATCGTCCAGGCTGGCACGATCGGTTACTGGGTGGGACAGCCCCACGCGCATCGCGGTTACATGACGGCGGCCCTGCGCGTGCTGCTGCCGTCGCTGTTTGGCGAGCTCAATCTGCACCGCGTCGAAGCCGCCTGCATTCCCTCCAATGCACCGTCGATACGGGTGCTGGAGAAATGCGGCTTCACCCGTGAGGGTCTGGCGCGGCGCTATCTTTGCATCAACGGAGTTTGGCAGGACCACCTGCTGTTTGGCTTGCTGCATGAGGATTTCCGCGGTTAACCCTCGGTGTCAAGATTATGACAGGCGCCTTGGGTTTGCCGCCATTGCGCTGCTATAACGCGGCGGCGTGTGCCGTTTGCCGGTGCGCCAAATCGGCGGCGACTTCGTCGGGGATATCTGGATAATGCGTCTTAGGTTGATCAGGCGGGCGGCGGTGGCTGGTCGGGCGAACTATGTCGTGGTTGGGCTTGCTGCCGCCGGTGCCCTGCTGTCGGGGTGCAGCGGGACCACCAGCACCACTGACTTCAGCGCCTCACCCAATTCCACTTCGCTCCCGACGATCACCGACAGATTCAATCAGCTGTTCGGTTCGAAATCGCAGGCCGTCGGCGAAGCGCCGCCCGCGCCGGATGGCGTCGAACCAGATTGTCCGGTCGTGAAGATTTGTGCGGGAGCGTCCACCTATGCGGTGGCGCCGCCCGGCAAGCAGCCCATCGCAAGCGAGCTACGCTATCAGGCGACCATCACGCGGACTGCGCGCGATTGTACGCGATCCAGCGGCCAGATCGTCGCACGGATCGGCATTCAGGGCCGGGTCATTGCGGGCCCCGCCGGAGCTCCGGCGACGATCGAAATCCCGCTGCGTGTCGCCGTCGTGCAGACCGGGGTCCATGAGAAGGTGATCTCCACCAAGGTCTTCCGCACCACCGTGTCGATGTCGGAGGACAGCGTGCCGTTCAGCCTGGTGGGAGAAGATCTCGCCTATACGATGCCGCCCGGACTGACCAGTGAATCCTACGTCTTCTATATCGGCTTCGACCCACAGGCGCTGACGCCCGAGCCGAAATCATCGCGGAAAAAGTAGAATAGGTCTCGGCTACCCGCCGGGATGAATTGATCCGCAATCGACGCGAACGCAAAAAAAGCCGGCGCGATCGTCTCGCGCCGGCTTTTGCTTTAACCAATTGAAATCGTCAGTTCAGCTTTTCGCGAACCTCGGTGATGCCCTTGGCCAGCAGGTCTTCGGCGACCTGCCCCTTCACGGATTGCGACAGGATGGTGGAAGCCGCCGCCACCGCCGCATTGGCCGCGGCCGCGCGGACGTCGGCAAGCGCCTGCGCCTCGGCGAGCCCGATCTTGCTTTCGGCGGTCTTGGTGCGGCGGATGACGAAATCCTCCATCTTGGCCTTGGCCTCGGCCGCGATGCGCTCGGCCTCGGCTTTTGCCGAGGCGATGATGTCCTGCGCTTCGCGTTCCGCGGTGGCGCGCCGCGCTTTATATTCCGCAAGCAGTTTTGCCGCGTCGTCCTTCAGGCGGCGGGCGTCGTCGAGTTCGGCCTTGATGCGCTCGCTGCGATGGTCGAGCGCTTTGAGCACCGTGCGGTGGATGCCGAAATAGGCGAACACGCCCATCAGGATGACGAAGGCGATGGCGACCCAAAATTCCGGTTCGGCGAGCATCGAGCTTACCCCTTCAAGGATGCGTCAACGGCCTGTCCCACCGACGTGCTGTCCGGTACGACGCCGGTCAGCCGTTGCACGATGGCGCTGGCCGCATCCGCGGCAATGCCGCGAACGTTGCTCATCGCCGCTTCGCGCGTGGAGGCGATGGTCTTTTCGGCGTCGGCAAGCTTGAGCGACAACCGTTCTTCCAGCGTCTTGCGTTCAGCCTCGGCCGCAGCGTTCAGCTTATCGCGGGTCTCGGCGCTGATCGCCTGCGCGCGCGAGCGCGCCGCCGCCAGCTCGCTTTCATAGGCTCTCAGCGCGCCGTCGGACTCGTCCTTCAGTTTTTGCGCCTGGGCCAAATCGCCGTCGATCGCGTCCTGACGCTGGTCGATCGTCTTGCCGACGCGCGGTAGCGCAATGCGCGAGACGATCAGGTAGAGCGCGACGAACGCGATCAGCAGGGACACCAGCTGAGAAGCAAAAGTATCCCTTTGGAACGGCGGGAAGGGGGCCTTGTGGCCGCCCTCTGCCTCGGTGTGGGCTGCCGTGCCCTTGGCGCCATGACTTTCAGCCACAGGCTTCTCCTGTTCGGCTCACTGAGATTCTATGCTCCGAGAATCTCATTGGCCAGATCGGTGATGGATCAGAGCGCAAATAGCAGCAAGAGCGCGATCAGCAGCGAGAAGATGCCGAGCGCTTCGGTCACGGCGAAACCGAAAATCAGGTTGCCGAACTGGCCCTGCGCAGCGGAAGGATTGCGCACCGCGGCGGCAAGGTAGTTGCCGAAGATGATGCCCACGCCTGCGCCGGCGCCGCCCATCCCAATGCAGGCAATACCAGCGCCAATGTACTTCGCGGCAATCGGATCCATGAAACGAACTCCTTCTTGAGGTTTGGTGGTGAGGCCGGATCAGTGGCCCGGATGGATAGCATCGTTGATGTAGATGCAGGTGAGGATGGTGAAGACGTAAGCCTGAAGAAAAGCGACCAGCAGTTCGAGCGCGGTCAGCGCGACCGTCAGGGCCAATGGCAAGACTGCGCCAGCCCAGCCGGCAATGCCCATCGCGCCCAGCATGGTGACGAAGCTTGCGAACACTTTCAGCGTGATGTGCCCGGCCAGCATGTTGGCGAACAGACGCACGCTGTGCGAGATCGGCCGCGACAGGAACGAGATGATCTCGATCAAGACCACCAGCGGCAGAATCGCGATCGGAATGCCCGAGGGAACGAAAAGCTTGAAGAATTTCAGGCCGTTCTTGTAGAAGCCGTAAACCAGCACCGTGAAGAACACCAGCAGTGCCAGCGCGGCGGTGACGATGATGTGGCTCGATACCGTGAATGTGTAGGGAATGATCCCGATCATGTTCGAAACACCGATGAACATGAACAGCGAGAAGACCAGCGGGAAGAACTTCATGCCTTCCGCGCCCGCGCTGCTTCGAACCGTGTTCGCCACGAATTCGTAGCTGATTTCGGCCATCGACTGCAGGCGGCCGGGGACCAGTTGCCGGCCAGTGCCGATCATCAGCAGCGAAATCAGCGCCACCGAGACAAGCATGTAGGCGGACGAGTTGGTGAAGGCGATCTCCTGATTGCCGATATGGCCAATCGTGAAGATCTTGTCGATGTTGAATTGATGGATCGGATCGATCATCCGCGCGGCATCTCTAAGGTACCCGCCGGCCACGCCGGCGTTCTGCAATCAAATCGTCCGGCTCCTTAACGGCCGGTTCTGTCCGGAGCAACACCCGCCGACCTGACCACGTTCAGCACGCCGGCTGCGAAGCCGAGCAGGAAGAACACGATGAGCCCGAAGGGTGACGTCGACAGCAAACGGTCGAATCCCCAGCCGATCAGCGCTCCGACGACAACGGCTGCGACCAACTCGGAAGAAAGCCGAAAACCGCGCGCCATCGCTGAGGCTCTGGCGGCGCCGTCTCCACTTCCAACCCCGGTTTGGTCAGTCCTGAATTTTCGGCTGTCCCGAATTTCGGACAACCGGTGATCCAGACTTCCGAGCCTTGCGGAAAGCGCAGCCTCATCGGAGGACGATTTGTTCCCGCTTCCATCTTCGCTGTCATTCGTGCCTTGCGCCATGCTGCGGAGACCCGAAACGATGCTGCGGTGGATAAAAACGACGCCCCGTCACCCTCAAAAGCCGGGCGGACCATACTGACCGCACCTAATCAAGTCAAGATTGCGCCATGTCTATCTATTGCGTTGATTTATCAGGATTTATTTTATCTGACGCAAGCCGGCTGTGGCGCGGTCGCCGCACTGCAACAGCCGGAGGCGCAATCGGCAAAACTTCACGGCCGGACGGCGGTCGGCTGGACCCCAAAAACCACAGATCACAGGATGCGAATCCAATATCGCCGGTATGCCTTCGGGACTTGCTGATTCTTGCATCGTGCTGGTGGGTCTGTTGGGATGGCGCGCGATGGCCAGATTTTTCCAGGAGACCACATGCCGCGTCAGATCGACTATTATTTCTCTCTTCAATCGCCTTGGGCCTATATCGGGCACAAATTGTTCCGGGAAGCCGTCAGCACTTACGATCTCAAGGTGAATCACAAGCCGGTGGTGCTTGTTGATCTATTTTCGGAAACCGGCGGGCTGCCTTTGTTGAAGCGCCATCCTGTAAGGCAGCGTTATCGCATGGTCGAGCTTCAGCGCTGGCGTGACAAGCGCGGTTTGAGTTTCCATCTTCAGCCGGCGAATTGGCCCTTCAACGCCCGACTCGCCGACGGCGCCGTCATCGCGGCGATCGAGGCCGGCCACGATCCCGATTTATTTTTGCGCCGTGCCTTCGCGGCGGTGTGGGAGGGCCAGCTCAATCTTGCGGAGCCGGCGACCCTGGTTCGGTTGGCCGACGATTCCGGACTTCCCGGCAAGCAGCTCGTGGAGCGGTCGGGGACCGACGAAATCGGAATGATCTACGAACAGAATCGCCAGGATGCGCTGGCCGCTGATGTTTTCGGCTCGCCCGCCTATGTTCTGGACGGCGAGGTATTCTGGGGGCAGGATCGGATCGAATTGCTGGTGGACGCGCTGAAGTCAGGTCGCCCACCCTACCGCTCACAAGTCTAGATCAGGGGCAGGAACGCAAACAGGGAAGACTCAAACCGGCCTTGAGGGAGCATCCCATGAGCACAGCGACATCGCCTTCAAAATTCGCCATCGCCGCCACAGCGTTGATCCTCGGTGGAATGGGAAATGTTGCCGTGCAAGCGATGCCCGACGGCGAGAACGGACGCTACGTATTGTCGGCGGTTGCCGACGGCGTGATCAGGCTGGATACCCGCACCGGCGCCGTTTCGACCTGCAACAACACCGGCACGGGTTGGGCCTGCTATGCGGTGCCCGACGAGCGCGCCGCACTGGATACGGAGATCGGCCGGCTGCAGGCGGAGAATGAAAGATCCAGAGCAGAGCTGGAAAAACTAAAAGCCGAATTGGCTGCGCGCGAGCCGACCGTCAACGGCAAGATCGACGAGCCGCTGCCGAAATCTGACTCGCTCAAGAGGGCCGAACCCAAGGTCGCGGAGGGCGAGCGCAAACTCGAGATTCCATTGCCGAGCGACCGCGACATTGATCGCGTGATGTCGTTTCTCGAGCGGGCATGGCGACGGCTGGTCGAGATGGCCAACCGGATGCAAAAGGACGTCAGCGGCAAGATTTGATGATCTCGAGTCCGCATTGGCCTAGATGGCCGCCATGCCCGGCCTTCCGCCGGGCATCCACGTCTTCGGTCGAGCAGCCTGTGCAAAGACGTGGATGGCCGCGACGAGCCCGGCCGTGATGATGGAGAGTTTCTCGTTATGACCTCGCCCAAATCCCTCTCCCGCAGTCCGCTCTCCTCCGTCAGCGCGACCGCCATCGTCAGCTCACTGCTCATGGTCCAAACTTCCGGGCGCGGCTTCGTCGACCTCACAGGCGAGGTCGCGGAGTTCGCGAAGGACGCCGGCGCCATCGAGGGGATGGTCACGCTCTTCATCCGCCATACCTCGGCCTCTCTCACGATCCAGGAAAACGCCGATCCGTCGGTGCTTGTGGATTTGACGACCGCGCTCGACCGCCTTGCGCCGGAAGGCGCCGGATGGAGCCACGACAGCGAAGGCCCCGACGACATGCCCGCTCATGTCAAGACGATGCTGACGACGACCTCGCTGCAAATCCCTGTTCTGAAGAGTGAACTGATGCTGGGAACGTGGCAGGCGGTCTACCTGATCGAGCATCGTCGGCGTCCGCACCGCCGCGAGATCGTCTTGCAATTCGCCGGGGCGACCGGCCCGCAATGAGCGGCTCCAAAACAAAGCCGGCCGCGGAGCGATCCACGGCCGGCTTGTTGTGTCGTCTCGTGGGGGCGGCTTTCCGGCCGCGCCAGGTCGATAGGCCTAGTTGATATTGACGTCCTTGGTTTCCGGCAGGAACAGAAAGCCGACGACGGCCGTGATCGACGCGAAGATGATCGGATACCAAAGGCCCGCATAGATATCGCCGGTCGAGGCCACGATCGCAAACGCGGTCGCGGGCAGCAATCCGCCGAACCAGCCGTTGCCGATGTGATAGGGCAACGACATCGAGGTGTAGCGGATCTTGGTCGGGAACAGTTCGACCAGCAATGCCGCGATCGGCCCGTACACCATGGTGACAAAGATCACCAGGATGAACAGCAGTCCGATCACCGCCGCCACCTGCGGACGGAAGATATCGAACGGGTTCGACATCTTCACGATGCCTGCATCGCCTGCCTTGGGAAAGCCCGCGGCTGCGATGGCCGCGGTGATTGCCGGGTTGGAGGTCTTGGCGTCGGTGTAGGGCACTTCCTTGCCGTTGAAAGTAACCTTCACACCCGAGCCTGCCGGACCTGCCACGGTCGAGTACTTGACCGACGATTGGGCCAGGAAAGCGCGGGCGGTATCGCAGGGCGCCGTGAACACGCGCGTGCCGACCGGATTGAACAGATCGCCGCAACCTGTGGGATCGGCGACGACTTCGACCTTGGTCGCCTCGATGGCCTTTTCGAGCGCCGGATTGGCGTTGGTCGAGATCATCCGGAAGATCGGAAAGAAGGTGAGTGCCGCAATCAGGCAACCTGCCATGATGATCGGCTTGCGGCCGATCTTGTCCGACAGCGCACCGAAAACGATGAAGAAGCCGGTGCCGAACACCAGCGACCATGCGATCAGAAGGTTGGCGGTATAGCCGTCGACCTTCAGGATCGATTGCAGGAAGAACAGCGCATAGAACTGGCCGGTGTACCAGACCACGCCCTGGCCCATGGTAGCGCCGATCAGCGCGAGCAGGACGATCTTGGCGTTGCTCCAGTTGGCGAAGGCTTCGGTCAGCGGGGCCTTCGAGCTCTTTCCCTCGTCCTTCATCTTCTGGAAGATCGGCGATTCATTCAGCCGCAGCCGGATCCACACCGACACACCCAGCAGAACGACCGAAACCAGGAAGGGAATACGCCAGCCCCAGGCGGCGAAGTCTGCCTCTCCGATCACGGTGCGCGTGAACAGGATCACCAGTAGCGAGAGGAACAGTCCGAGTGTCGCGGTGGTCTGGATGAACGAGGTGTAGTAACCGCGTTTACCCGGCGGTGCATGCTCGGCGACGTAGGTTGCGGCCCCGCCATACTCGCCGCCAAGGGCCAGGCCCTGCGCGAGACGCAAGCAGATCAGAATGACCGGCGCGGCAAAGCCGATCGTCGCGGCGTTCGGCAACAGGCCGACGATGAAGGTCGACAGACCCATGATCAGGATCGTGACCAGGAAGGTGTATTTGCGTCCGACGATGTCGCCGACGCGTCCGAAGACGATGGCGCCGAAGGGGCGAACCAGGAAGCCGGCAGCGAAAGCCAATAGCGCGAAGATATCGCGCGTTGCCGGCGGATAGGCCGAGAAGAATTGCGCGCCGATAATGCCGGCGAGCGATCCGTAGAGATAGAAATCATACCATTCGAAAACGGTACCGAGCGATGATGCGAGAATGACGAAACGCTCCTCGTTCGTCATACCTCCGGTTCTCGCTTGCGTTGCAGCCATTGTCGACATGTTGAATCGCTCCCCGAAATCGTTGTTGCAAGGCTCATCCCCATACGTCGGGCCAGGCCCAGATCGGGCGACGAGGTTGGCGTTCACGGTAACATCGCCGTGAAACCTCTCCCAATAAGACTTTCGGCCCGCTGCGGCGGAACTTGCTCTCACGCTTCGTGTTTCGGGTACCCGATCACCTGCGCGCATTTGCCCTATTGCGGCGCACAAGCTCTGCGCCAATTAACTGCTATTCCGCATGGCAAGATTGTGCACTTGCAAGCGGTCGTGAGCCGGGGGACAATTCGACTGAGAAAAACGGCTCCGCAAAGCCTCCGGGAGGCGCTCACTGGTTTGCCGTAACCCTTTGCAAGAAATAGATGACTGCCCCTGCCAACACCCGCCTCGTGATTGCCGATGATCATCCGCTGTTCCGCGACGCCCTGCGTCAGGCGGTGGCGAGCGTTGTGGCGTCGGCAAGGATTGACGAGGCTGGATCGTTCGAAGAGTTGACCGCGCTGCTCGAGCAGGATTCCGAAGTCGATCTGGTCCTGCTCGATCTTACAATGCCGGGAATCTCCGGTTTTTCCGGACTAATTTACCTGCGTGCACAATATCCAGCCATTCCCGTGGTGATCGTATCGGCCAGCGACGACGGTGGCACCATCCGCCGGTCGCTGGATTTTGGTGCTTCCGGGTTCATTCCGAAACGTTTCGGCGTCGACACGCTGCGTGATGCCATCATGAAGGTCATGGAGGGCGACGTCTGGATACCGCCGGACACCGACCTTTCTTCGGCCATGGATCCGGAATTGACGCGTCTTCGCGATCGGCTGGTGACGCTGACGCCACAGCAGGTGCGGGTGCTGATGATGCTTTCGGAAGGCCTGCTCAACAAGCAGATCGCCTACGAACTTGGCGTGTCGGAGGCGACCATCAAGGCGCATGTATCGGCGATTCTGCAAAAGCTTGGCGTCGAGAGCCGCACCCAGGCGGTGATCGCGGCGGCGAAAATCGCCGGCGGCCAATGGCGGCCCAGCGCGTGACTATCTGGCCTCTATCGAACCTCGAAGTCCGGCCTGCGCCACGGCTCTTGCAAGGGTTCCGTTCGACTGCACGTCGCCGACGAAGCTGCGCACATACTCCATTGCGCCCTCGCGGCCCTTGGGAATTGCGACGGCGAGATGCTCTTCGCCCCACCGGCCGTCCAGCACCCGCGCGCCCTGCATCTGATCGGACATTTCAAACAGCGTAGGTTTGTTGGTCGCATACGCGTCCAGTTCCCGACGCTCGAGCATCTGGATCGCGATTTTCACGTTCTGGGCCGGCACCACGGTCGCGTTGGCCAGGAGTTTCGGAAGGGTTCGCTCCGAGGTGCTGCCCTGGGTAACGCCAATCCGCATCCCGGGCTTGTCCAACTCCGAAGCCGTTGCGATCGCAGAGGTGGCGGACACCAGATATCCGAGTTCGAGCGAAATCAGTGTCTGGCTGAACGCGACATCGAGCGCTCGCGCAGGTGTGGCGTTGCTGACCGTGAAATCGACGTCGCCGGCTTTCATTCCCTCGAGCACATCCGCAATGCGCTGGTAGTTGACCTGCTCGAACGGAAGGTCGAGGCGGCGGGCGAGTTCCTTGCCGAGGTCAAAGCTCAGGCCGTGGGTTTCGCCGGTATTCGACGGCCGGACCATCGATGTGGGACTACCGAGATAAACACCGACGCGCAGCCTGCCCTTCGGCGCCAGCACATCGCGCGCATTTTCGGCCGATACCTGGGCTGAAACGACAGCGAAGAGAGCCATGGCAATCATTGCGCTGACGAACAGGCGAGCGATCTTCATGCGGTCCTCATTGGATGTTGCGACAAGTCCCATTCGCGGGAAACGATGCTGCACTCGCTATTCCGCGGCCACCATCTGTTGCGTGCGCCACTGGCCGAGCAACGCGCGCAGCGATGCCGGCTTGACTGGCTTGTTGAGCACCGCGACGTTTTCCTCCCGCGCAGCGGCGCGGACGTGCGGGCTGCGATCGGCGGTAATCAGGATCGCCGGAATGCCATCGCCAAACCGGCGACGGATGTCGCGGATCGCGGCGATGCCGTTGCCGCGATCAAGATGATAGTCGACCAAGAGGCCGGTGACCGGTCTGGCCGCGGCCTCGATTGCCTCGATGGCGGCTTCGGGATCGCTCACCGCGATGACCTCGGCGTCCCAGGCGGTCAGCAACGTTCTCATGCCGTCGAGGATCGCTGCGTCGTTTTCAATGCATACGATCAGGGAGCCGCTCATCGGCGTCCTTGAGAGCGGCGTCGCGCTGGTGACGGCGGTGGTGTGGTTGACGGCCTTGGCGGTCGGCACGGTCACGGCGAAAAACGAGCCGCCACTGGCATTGGAATCAAGTGCAATGCCGTGGTTGAGGACGCGTGCAAGCCGCTCGACGATCGATAGCCCAAGTCCGAGACCGCGCGCGATCCGCGCGCCCTGCTCCAGCCGGTGAAACTCCTTGAATATCTCGCCACGCTTGAGAACGGGAATACCAACGCCGGTGTCATAAATGCCGATTTGCACCGATTGGCCGTGGCGCCGGCATCCGACCAGCACCCGCCCGCGCGGGGTGTATTTGATGGCGTTGGAGATCAGGTTTTGCAGCAGCCGTCGCAGCAGCAGACGATCGGATTCCACCGGAAGCGAACACGGCACGAACGTCAGCTTCAATCCCTTGGCCCGCGCGATCGGCGCAAATTCGATCTCCAGCGAACGCATCAGGTCGCCGATCTTGAAACTCGTAATCGCTGTCGTCATAGCGCCGGCATCGAGCCGGGAAATATCCAAGAGCGCGCCCAGGATCTCCTCGATCGCCTCGAGCGAATCGTCGATGTTTTCCACGAGCCTCGAATCCTCGCCGCCGTTCTGGCGCTCGACAAGGCTCGTCACATAGAGCCGCGCCGCGTTCAGCGGCTGAAGGATGTCGTGGCTCGCCGCTGCCAAAAATCTCGTCTTCGAGATATTGGCGTCCTCGGCGGTACTCTTGGCGTAGGCGAGTTCCGAATTCAGGCGTGTCAGTTCTTCGGTCCGGTCGCGCACGCGCTTTTCCAGCGTGGCGTTGGCGCGTTCCAGCGCCTCGGCCGCCTCGAATGACGGCGTGACGTCGGAAAAGGTGATGACGAGACCGCCGCCGGGCATCCGATTGGAGCGTACCTCGATCACCATGTGCCGATCGGGCAGACGCTCCAGATACGGCTCGCCCTCCGTGGTATAGGCGGCCAGCCGCTGCCGCATCAGCAAATCCTTCTCGCCGAAGGCCGATGGAGCGATTGCCGTCATGAATTCAAGGATTTCCGTAAGTGGAATTCCGATCTGAACCAGATGCGGCGGCAACCCCAGGATTTCACCGAATTGGCGGTTGGAGCAGATCAGCTGCAGATCGGCGTCGAACACGGCGATGCCCTGCCGCACGTGATTGAGCGCGGTCTGCAATATCTCGCGGTTGAAATGAAGTGCGGCATGGGAGTCGTCGAGTAGTTTGAGCGCGGCCTTGGCGGAGACGGTTCGCTTGCGCAACAGAAGCGACATAACGAGGCGCGAAGACGCCGCCCCGATCGAGGACGCGATCAAATGTTCGGCATGCTGCAGCAGTTCGAAGTCCGCCGGCGCCGCCGGCTCGAGCCGGATGTTGTGAGTGGCGGCAAAGGCTTCGAACGAATCGCGGGCGCGGTCGGGGCCGAGATATTGCGCGACGGTGCTCAGGATGTCCTGCACCGTCACCGTGGTGCGCCAGCGCCGGAACGTCGGCGTCATCGGCGCCAGCACGTTGGGTGCGAACAGGTCCGCCTGCAATCGTTCGATCGACGAAGGTTGTCGGCCCAGCGACAGCCCGACATAGGCCAGAAGGTTAAGCGAGAGCGACCAGAGCACGCCATGCAGAAGCGGCGGCAAATCGGCGCCGAACAGCGCCTGCGGGCGCAATGCTTCGATCCCGAACGGGCCGTGCTGCAGCAACTCCAGGCCCGCGATCGTGCCGTCCATGAAGCTCGGCAGGAACAGTGTGTAACTCCACACCGCAAAGCCGACCATCATGCCGCCCATGGCGCCGCGCGCGGTCGCGCGCTGCCAGAACAGGCCACCGAAGAATGCCGGCGCAAGCTGCGCGATGGCCGCGAAGGACAGAAGGCCGATCGCGGCCAATTGGGCGTTGCCCAGCGCCCGGTAGTAGAAATAGGCCATCGCCATGATCGCGAAAATCGCGAAACGTCGAACCCCGAGCAGGAAGTGGCCAAAACCCTTCTGGCTGGCGCGCAATTCGCGGCTGCGCTTAAGCACCAGCGGCATCACGATGTCGTTTGAAACCATCACCGAAAGCGCGACGCATTCCACGATCACCATCGCGGTCGCGGCCGACAGACCTCCGACGAACACGACGACGCTGAGCAATTCAGCATTTCCCTCCATCGGCAACGCCAGCACGAACATGTCGCTGTCGACGACGCCGAATGGAAAGATCACAAGTCCGGCGAGCGCGATCGGAATCACGAACAGGTTGATTGCCACCAGATAAAGCGGGAACAGCCAGCGCGCGCGGCCCACTTCGGCGTCGCTCGCATTTTCGACCACGCTGACGTGGAACTGACGCGGCAGCAGCATGATCGCGCAGAACGACAACAGCACCATGGTCAGAAAGTTGCCGAAGGAGGGCGTGTATTCGATGGCGCGCACCGCCTCCGGCGTCTTCATCGCGCGCTCGACCAGCTCGACGGGCGTGAACATCCAGAAGGTGACGAATGCGCCGGCGGCAATGAAGGCAACCAGTTTGACGATCAATTCGGTGGCCACCGCCAGCATCAGGCCATGCTGATGTTCCGTCGCATCCGCCTGGCGGGTTCCGAACAGCACTGCGAACGCCGCCATCGCCAATGTGACGATCAGCGCGATGTCGCCGATGATCGGAATCGAGGAAAAGGCCTGGTCTTCGCTCAGGATGGTTTCAAGCGACGAGGCCACGGCCTTGAGCTGGAGGGCGATGTAGGGAACCGACCCGATGATCGCGATCAAGGCGACGGTTCCTGCCACCGCCTGGCTCTTGCCGTATCGCGCGGCGATGAAATCGGCGATCGAGGTGATGTTTTGCGATTTTGCCAGTTTGATCACACGGCGCAGCAACGGCGTGCACAGCCCGATCATCAGGATCGGACCAACATAGATCGCGAGAAAGTCTACGCTGGTACGGGTGGCGAACCCGACCGAGCCGAAGAACGTCCAGGAGGTGCAATAGATCGCCAGCGACAGCGGATAGATCAGCGTACTGGCGCGGCCGCGCTGGGTCGGCGACAGGTGGTCGCCGTAGCTCGCCACGAAAAACAGGAACCCGATGTAGCCGAAGGCGGCTGCGATCACGCCCCAGTCGTGCAGCATCGCTACTTACTCCGCAAGGTTCGGCGCGACTTTCCGCGCCACCGCAAACGACGTTCGCCGCAGGGCGGGAGTATAGCCGGATTGGACCGGCAAAGCACGGCACGTGAACGGCCGGAGGCCGGGATCAGGTCGCGCTTGGCGGGTTAAGGTTATTCGGCCGCCAGCGACTTCTCGTTCAACGGCAAACCAAGCCGTTCCCAGACCTGCAACAGGGCTTCGGCGAGCTGATCGATCAGGCCGTCGTCGTGGTAGGGCGAAGGGGTGATCCGCAGCCGCTCGGTGCCCTTGGCGACGGTCGGATAGTTGATCGGCTGGATGTAGATATTGTGCTCTTCCAGGAGAAGATCAGAGGCCCGCTTGCATTTTTCGGGGTCGCCGACGAACAGCGGCACGATATGGGTATCGCTCGACATTACCGGCAGGCCTGCCGCGGTCAGGATCGCCTTGACGCGGGCGGCGCGATCCTGGTGGCGCTCGCGCTCCCAGCTCGAGGTCTTCAGATGCCGGATCGCCGCCGTCGCGGCCGAGCAGATTGCGGGTGGCAGCGCGGTGGTGAAGATAAAGCCGGGCGCGTAGGACCGCACGGCGTCGATGATCTCGGAACTTGCGGCGATATAGCCGCCGAGGCAGCCATACGCCTTGGCGAGCGTGCCCTCGAGGATATCGATGCGGTGCATGACGCCGTCACGCTCGGCAATGCCGCCGCCACGGGGACCATACATGCCGACGGCGTGAACCTCGTCGACATAGGTCATCGCGCCATATCGCTCGGCGAGATCGCAGATCTTCGCAAGAGGCGCGATATCGCCATCCATCGAGTAAAGGCTCTCGCAGGCGATCAGCTTCGGTCGATCCGGTCTTGCGGCGCGCAGCAATTCTTCGAGATGCGCCATATCGCTGTGGCGGAACACCACCCGTTCGCAGCCGGACTGGCGAATGCCCTCGATCATCGAATTGTGGTTGAGCGCGTCCGACAGGATCAGGCAATTCGGAATGAGCTTGGCGATCGTCGCAATCCCGGTCTGGTTGGAGACATAGCCCGAGGTGAACAGCAGCGATGCTTCCTTGCCGTGGAGATCGGCGAGTTCCTGCTCAAGCTGCACCAGCGGGTGATGGGTGCCAGCGATGTTGCGGGTGCCGCCGGCGCCGGTGCCGACCCTTGTGGCGGTCTCCACCATCGCGCCGACGACCTTGGGGTGCTGGCCCATTCCGAGATAGTCGTTGGAGCACCAGATCACGACGTTCCGCGGTCCCTTTGGGGAATGCCACACCGCGTGCGGAAACCGGCCGGCGATGCGTTCGAGGTCGGCGAAAATCCGGTAACGCCGCTCGTCATGCAGGCGGTCGAGGGCGGAGCGGAAGAATTGACTGTAATCCATCGCAAAAAACCTGGAATGGCGGGTAAGGTCGGAAGGGTGTGCGCTCTTTTTAGAGCGTTTCTAGGATTAATGTCGAGCAGGAATCGGGCCTTGATCAGGATCAAGTCCTGGTCCGCGCCTCAATCACACCAGACCCCGCTGATCGGGCGAGGTCACGGCTAAAGCTGTCTCGCCGCTTTTTTCGGTATTTTCGGAAAAGTCGGCGTTCTCCTGAAACCATGCGCAGCCCTGTGTAGACCACCGCCGGCCAGACTTCGGAAACAAGCAATGCATCTGCGGGCCCGCCCTCATGGTCTGCCAAGGGTCCACGTTGGTTGGCATTTCGATCCAATTGGATTAAATCTTCACTTTATGAAACATATGTTGCATATCTGCAACGGAACGGGCTAGGATGCGACATGGATCGCGGCCCCCTGACCGAACAGATCATCAAGACATTCGACGACATGCCCGCACAACTGCAGGCAGGCGCGCGCTACGTGCTCGACCGGCCGCGCGATGTCGCGCTGTTGTCGATGCGCGAGCAGGCACGTCAGGCCGGCGTTCAACCCGCGACCATGACGCGGCTGGCAAAACGGCTCGGCATGGATGGCTACGACGATGTGCGCGAACTGTACGCTGCCGCCGTCCGCGATGGCGGTCTTGGATTTGCCGGCAAGGCCGGCGTCCAGGTCATCAGCCAGAAATTGAAGGGCGACAAGGCGCTGGCGGCCGAAATGCTGACATCGATCGCCAAGCAGGTCGAGCAGCTTGCAACACCAGTCAACCTTGAGCGCCTCGTGACGGCCGCCCGGGCGCTGGCGGCGGCGCGCCGCATCTACTGTCTCGGATTGCGCTCCAGCCACTCGATCGCCTGGCATCTCCACTATGTGCTTACGCTGGTCGGCGACCGTTCGATCCACATCGACGGTATCGGCGCGACCGGTCCCGATGCCCTGGCGCGCGCGACAAGCCGCGACGTTCTTCTTGTCGCAAGCGTGATGCCCTATACGCGCCTGACCATTGAGCTTGCGGAATACGCCGTGGAGCAGGGGATAGAAGTCGTTGCGATCACCGACAGCGAGGTCGCCCCGCTTGCGCAACTCGCGCGGCACGTCGTCATCGTGCCGACCGAGAGCCCGTCATTTTTCCACGCCATGTCGCCGGCCTTCGCCGTGGCCGAAGTTCTGGGCGCCGTCATCGCCGGCCGCGGCGGCGATGACGCGCTCGCTTCGCTCCGGCACTCGGACGGGCACCTCGCCGCTTTGAACACCCATCTCAAGCAGAGAGTCAGCAAGAAATCGTCATGACCCATATTCTTCATCGCTCCGCCAACGCGGAAATGCCGGTGGCCGTCGGCGGCAAGGGCATCGAATTGTTCGACAGAAGCGGTGCAAGCTATATCGACGCCTCCGGCGGGGCCGCGGTGTCGTGTCTTGGACACGGCCATCCCGATGTCCTTGCAGCCTTGCACAAGCAGCTCGATACGATTGCGTTCGCGCATACGGCGTTTTTCACGACCGAGGTCGCCGAGAGGCTGGCCGATCGCCTGATCGAGACGGCGCCTGCGGGAATCGACCACGTCTACCTCGTGAGCGGCGGATCGGAGGCGATCGAGGCCGCGCTGAAAATGGCACGGCAGTATTTTGTCGAGAAGGGCGAGCCGCAGCGCCGGCACATCATCGCGCGGCGCCAGAGCTATCACGGCAATACGCTGGGGGCGCTCGCAACCGGCGGCAATGAGTGGCGGCGCGCGCAATTCCGCCCCATGCTGATCGAAACCCACCATATCGATCCCTGTTTTGCCTATCGCTGGCAGCAGCTGGGCGAGAGCGACGCGGCTTACGCTGCGCGTGCCGCGCAAGGGCTCGAGGACAAGATCCTCGAACTCGGGCCCGATCAGGTCATCGCCTTTGTCGCCGAGACGGTGGTTGGCGCGACGTCGGGCGCGGTGCCGCCGGTCGCCGACTATTTCAAGCGGATACGCGCCATTTGCGACCGCTACGGCGTGCTGCTTATTCTCGATGAAGTCATGTGCGGCATGGGCCGCACCGGAACGCTGCATGCCTGCGAGCAGGATGGCATTGCGCCGGACTTGATGGCGATCGCCAAGGGTCTCGGCGGCGGCTATCAACCGGTCGGCGCCGTCTTGCTGAGCAAACAGATTTTCGAGGCCTTCTCGCAAGGCTCCGGCTTCTTCCAGCACGGCCACACTTATATGGGCCATCCGATGGCCGCCGCCGCCGGGCTTGCCGTGCAGGACGTCATTCGCCGCGACGGTTTGCTCGCCAATGTCGTGGCGATGGGCAATCACCTGCAGCGGCGCCTGGAAGAACGCTTTGCCAACCACCATCACGTTGGCGACATCCGCGGACGCGGCCTGTTTCGTGCCGTCGAACTGGTTTCCGATTGCGATTCAAAAGCGCCGTTCGCTCCGGAATTGAAGCTGCACGCGCGGATCAAGCGCGAAGCCATGGCGCGCGGCCTGATCGTCTACCCGATGGGCGGAACGATCGATGGCGCGAGAGGCGACCATGTCCTGCTTGCTCCGCCGTTCATCGTGAACCAAGCGCAGGTTGACGTGGTTGTCGAACGTCTCGGCGATGCCATCGATGCGGCCGTCGCATCGGTCGGGTGAGGTTGACGCCGGGCCATCGCCCGAGCGCGGTAGATACCGGAAGAGGGGAACATCATGACGAAACTTGCCAGCGGCCTTGTCACTTCTTGCCTCATCTTTGCATTCGCGCTCACGGCCGCGTCGGCGCAAAGCCCCGGTCCCACGCTGCAAAAAATCAAGGAAGCCGGGACGATCACGATCGGTCATCGCGATTCTTCCGTGCCGTTTTCCTATCTCGATGACAGCCAGAAGCCGATCGGCTTCTCGCTCGAGCTGTGCGGCCTTGTGGTTGCGAAAATCAAGGCGAAGCTCGGCCTGGCCGATCTCAAAATGGCCTATCAGGCGGTCAACTCCTCAAACCGCATTCCCCTCGTCAAGAACGGCACGGTGGATATCGAGTGCGGCTCGACCGCCAATACCATCGCCCGCCAGCAGGAGGTCGCCTATTCGGTGATCTTCTACGCGCCGCAATTCAAATGGATTTCGCTCAAATCCGCAGGCGTAAAGTCCACCGATGACCTCAAGGGCAAGACGGTCGTCGTGACCCAGGGCACCAACACGGCCCAGTTCGTCGCCAAGCTCAACACCGAAAAAGGTCTCGGCATGAAGATCCTGCAAGGAAAGGATCACGCCGAATCCTTCCTGCTGGTGGAGACCGGCCGTGCCACCGCCTTCATGGAAGACGACATTCTTCTCGCCGGCCTCAAGGCGAACGCCGGATCTCTCCGACAATTTCGTCTTCCTGAGCGATGCGTTTCCGAGCGATCCCTACGGCGTCATGATGTCGAAGGGCGACCCCGAGTTCAAACGTCTGGTCGACGACGCGCTGACGGAAGCGATGAAGTCTGGCCTCTACGACAAGCTTTACACCAAATGGTTCGAGAGCCCGATCCCGCCAAAGAACATCAACCTGAATTTCCCGCAATCGGACAAGCTCAAGGAACTGATCAAGACCCCGAGCGACAAGGCCAATGGCCAGTGAGAGGCTGGATTATGACCGAATTCAATTTCGTCGGATCATGATCTAGCCCGGAGGGTCGACCATGTCCTTGCTGCTCGAGCCGACCCCGGACGGAGCAGGACGCTATCTTGACTGGATCGTGAGCGGTCTTTTCTGGACGCTCTCGCTTGCGCTCGGCGCCTGGACGATCGCGCTCATTGTCGGAACGCTCGTCGGCGTCGCGCGCACCCTGCCGACGGGAATTCTGCCCAGGCTCGGTCGGGTCTATGTCGAGACTTTCCGCAACATTCCGCTGCTTGTGCAGATGTTCTTCTGGTACTTCGTGCTTCCCGAATTATTGCCGGTGCGCATCGGCATGGCGATCAAGCAGATGGACCCGCCATGGGGGAGTTTCATTCCGGCGCTGGTCTGCCTTGGCCTATTCACCGCCGCGCGGATCGCCGAACAGGTTCGCGCCGGGATCGAGGCCTTGCCGGCGGGACAGACTCAGGCCGCCGCCGCGCTCGGCTTCGGCCGCGGCAATATGTACCGCTTGATTCTGCTGCCGCAGGCATTCCGGATCATCCTGCCGACGCTCACCAACGAATTCATGACGATCTTCAAGAACACCTCGGTGGCGCTCACGATCGGGCTTGTCGAACTGACGGCAACCGCTCGCGAGATCAACGAGAATACGTTCCGCACCTTTGAAGCGTTTGGCGTGGTGACGATCGTCTATCTCGTGATCGCGCTCCTCGCCTGGCAACTCATGCACCGAATCGAGCGTGCCGCGCAGTTGCCGAGCCTCGCCAGCGGGACGTCGCGGCCATGATGGTTGATCTCTCGGCAATCGCCGCTGCAGTGCCCTTTCTGTTGAAGGGCCTGTGGTTCACGGTGCAGATCACGATCGTTGGTGTCACCGGCGGCATCGTCTTTGGAAGCCTGCTTGCGGTCGCGCGATTGTCGCGAAACCGACTGCTGTCGACGCTGGCGACCGGCTACGTGAACCTGATGCGCTCCATTCCGCTGATCCTCGTGATCTTCTGGGTCTTCTTCCTTGTGCCGTGGGCGATCGGATGGGTGACGCGCAGCGCCCGCCCGGTTGCGGTCGGGGCGTCACTGACGATTTTCGTGACTTTTGTGTTGTTCGAAGCGGCCTATTACGCCGAGATCGTGCGCGCCGGGTTTCGCTCGATTTCTCCCGGACAATACGCCGCCTGCGAGGCGCTCGGGCTCTCCAAGCTCCACGCTTACATCTATATTCTGTTTCCGCAGGCGATCCGCAACGTGCTGCCGATCCTGCTGACGCAGACCATCGTGCTGTTCCAGGATACCTCCCTCGTCTACGTGATTTCGGCGACCGACCTTCTCGGCGCGGCGACCAAGGTCGCGCAGCGCGACGGCCGGCTGGTCGAAATGTATCTGACCGTCGGCGTGATCTATTTCGTGTTCTGCTATGCAGCCTCGCAATTCGTAAAGCGCCTGCAAGGCCGTCTCGCCTACGGAGCCCGCTGATGATCGAGATCAGTCATGTTTCGAAGTCTTACGGTTCGTTCCAGGTTCTGAAGGATTGCTCCGCCAGCGTCGGCCGCGGCGAGGTGGTGGTGATCTGCGGGCCTTCGGGCTCCGGCAAGAGCACCCTCATCAAGACGGTGAACGGGCTTGAGACGATCGATGCCGGCGAAATCAACGTCGGCGGCTTTCGCCTGGCGCCCGGCGTCACCAACGTCGCGGCCTTGCGCCGTTCGGTCGGCATGGTGTTTCAGAGTTTCGAATTGTTTCCGCATTTGACGGTCTTGAGCAACGTCACGATTGCGCAAACCAAGGTGCTGAAGCGACCGAGGGCCGTTGCCGAGGAGAAGGCACGATCGTTGCTGGCGCGCGTCGGCCTGTCGGCTCACATCGAGAAATACCCGGCGCAATTGTCCGGTGGACAGCAGCAACGGGTGGCGATCGCGCGCGCTCTGGCGCTCGACCCCGAGGTGATGCTGTTTGACGAGCCTACCTCTGCGCTTGACCCGGAAATGGTCAATGAGGTGCTCGATGTGATGACCGGATTGGCGCGCCAGGGCATGACCATGGTTTGCGTCACCCATGAGATGGGCTTTGCCAGGGGCGTGGCGAACCGGGTTCTTTTCATGGATGGCGGCGAGATCGTTGAGGCCGCCGACGCGGCGACCTTCTTCGACGCCCCGAGGTCCGAACGCGCGAAAGTCTTTCTTGCCAAGATTTTGAAGCATTGAAGCTCTGACCGGCTAAGCATGATCCGGACCCGAAGGGCCGCGTTAGCGCAAAGTGGATACCGGTTTTTCGAAAAAGATCATGCTTAAACAAAAAGATAGAGCGCGATGACGATTCGAAGAAGAGCCGTCTCGCTCTAAGTGCCCGGCTTGCTGGCGGCCCGTGGCATGTCTTACCATCCTCAGCATCCGGCCCCGCGATCGCGGCGGAACGAGAAAGCGGCACGGCGCGGCGGTGGCAGACCGCGCCGGCAAACAACTGCCATGGGAGAAAACGCCATGACCACGCGCCGCGATTTTCTGAAGGCCGGCACCGCTGCCGTTGCCACCGGCATTGTGTTTTGCGGTTGCGGTCTCCTGCACAGCGCCCACGCGCAGCAGCCGGCACGGCAGACACTGCCCGTAATGGTCAATGGAAAACGGATCAAGACCATTGACGTGCATGCGCATTGCAATTTCCGCGAAGCCGGCGCGCTGCTCGGCGAGGACGGCATCAAGCTCCAGCTCGGGCCGGTCAGGGGCGCCGAAGAGACCTTGCTCGACGTCGGTCAGCGGCTCGCCGCCATGGACGCGCAGGCCGTCGACATGGAGATCCTGTCGATCAACCCCTTCTGGTACAATCGTGAGCGCGATCTAGCCGGACAGATCGTGAAGATCCAGAATGAAAAACTCGCCGATTTCTGCGCCTCAAGGTCCGACCGCTTCGCCGCCTTCGCCTCGCTCACCTTGCAGGCGCCCGATCTCGCCGTGCAGGAGCTTGAGACCGCGGTCAAGAAGCAGGGCTTGAAGGGCGCCGCGATCGGCGGCTCGGTGAATGACGTCGATTTTTCCGATCCCAGATTCCATCCGGTCTGGGCCAAGGCGGAGGAACTTGGCGTGCCGCTTTTCGTCCATCCGCGCGGCGTGCCCGAACTCGCGAAACGGCTGTCGGGCAATGGCTGGCTCGACAACACCATCGGCAATCCGCTCGACACGACCATCGCGCTTTCGCATCTCATCTTTGAGGGCACACTCGATCGCTTTCCCGGCCTGAAAGTGATCGCCGCCCATGGCGGCGGCTACCTGCCATCCTATGCCGATCGCTCCGACCACGCCTGCATGGTCGGTCCCAAAGGCTGCAATCCCGATATCAAGCTGAAGAAAGCCCCGAGCCAATATCTCAAGCAGATCTATTTCGATTCGCTGGTGTTCACGCCCGAGGCGATCCGCCATTTGGCGGCGCAAGTCGGCGCCAGCCAGATCGTGCTGGGCAGCGACTACCCCTTTCCCTGGCAACTCAGTCCGGTGGACCACATCTTTTCTTCCACTTCGCTCGGCGACGACCAGAAGGCCGACATCCTCGGCCGCACCGCGGCGAAGCTGTTGGGTATCGAGACGTGACGCGTCCGCGAGCGTTGGCTTCTCGTCACGTCGTCCGGAAGCGGAGCATGCCGTCGACTTCCTCGACCGTGAGGCGGCCTTCCACCTGCATGTAGTTGACATGCGCGATCAGTTCGCCCGCGGCAAATCCCATCTGGTGCGCGTCGAGCACGTGCTTGTGGAACACGACCGGCACCAGCTCCTTGGAAGTCTTCGAACTGTCCCGGCACGCATCCGCAATCAGCCTGCAACGTTCCTCGTGATGATCGGCGAGTTGCTTGATTCGTGTCTTCAGCCCGTAGAACGGTACGCCATGGCCGGGCAGCACCAGCAGGTCGTAAGGAAGGGTGGTCGTCAGGCTCGCCAGCGAGGCCAGATACTCGCCGAGCGAATTCTGGTCGGGCTCCACCGCCCAGACGCTGACATTGGGCGAAATCTTGCTCAGCACCTGATCGGCGGACAGGAACAACTTGTCGGCCGCGCAATACAGCATCACCTGATCGAGCGCGTGGCCGCCGCCGGTGATCGCCTTGAAGCGCCGCGTGCCGATCGAGATCTCGTCGCCGTGCGAGATGCGGCGATAGGACGGCGGGAGGATCGAGACCCGCTTCAGATAATCCTGGCCACGGCCGAGCAGTTTGTCGGTCAGGTTCTCGTCCATGCCGTGACGGCGGAAGAACAGGCGCTGCGCCTGCTTGCGTTCTTCGGTGCCGCGGTTCTGGTGATAGACCGATTGCAGATATTCGACCTGCGACATGTAAAGCGGACAGTTGAAATGCTCGACCACCCAGCCGGCGAGGCCGACGTGATCGGGATGCGAATGGGTGACGATCAGCCGCGTGATCTTGACGTGGGCCAGCGGGCCGTCGAACAGCGCGGTCCAGGCTGCGATCGATTCCTCATTGCCGAAGCCGGAATCCACCATCGCCCAGCCATCGCCGTCGGCGAGCAGATAGATATTCACGTGATTGAGACGGAACGGCAGTTTGAGGCGGACCCACAGCACACCTGGCATCACCTCGACGACCTGATCGGGGCCGGGATGATTTTCCCAGGGGTAACGCAATGCCTCGACCGAGGACTGAATGGGGTCTGCTTTTGAGTGCATCGGACGGCGCTTACAAATTGTTCAACTCGGCTTGTGGCGCACTATCGGCGCGTCGCCGGTCGAACACAATCGGGAATTCGCCAACGCGCAGGGATGGCGGCCGGTATATGGTTATTTGTGCCGCGGAAAGCAAAAAGGCCGGCGCGAAGCCGGCCTTTTCAGACTCTCTTGATCGGAAGTCGATCAGTACTTCGCAACCACCGGGCCGCCCCAGTTGAAGCGGTAGTTGATGCCAGCCTTCACGACGTGGTCGTCGGTGCGGAAGCTGCCGAACGGCACAAGCGCGGCCGGAGCCGTGAAGTTGCTGTTGCCGAAGTTATAGTACTGATACTCGACCTTGCCCGACCAGTTCTGGGTGAACATGTATTCGAAGCCGCCGCCGACCGTGTAGCCGTCGCGATGGCCGCCGGAGAGCGCAAACGCGGTCGGAACGCCAGCGAGCGTCACCGACTCGTTGTTGTCGGAGAAGGCATAGCCGCCCTTCACGTAGAGCAGGCCCGGACCCCAGGTGTAGCCGATGCGGCCAGTCACCGAGCCAAGCGCGCGCTGGTTGTTGGTGTAGACGAAGCCGCCCGGGAAGACGATGCCGTTGTTGCTGTTGGCAAGCCAGCTGTACTGACCTTCGATACCGAGGACCCAATTGGGGGCGAACTGGTAGTCATAGCCGGCCTGCAAACCGCCGAGGAAGCGGCCGTCATTGTTATTGCCCGTGGTCAACCCACCGAAATTGTTGTCGCTCGAGAACGCGCCACCGAGGTGGCCACCGATATAGAAACCGGTCCAGTTATAGAGCGGAGCGGCGTAGGCCGGAGCCTTGGTGTAGGTGCGGGCGGGAAGGTCGGCTGCAAGTGCTGGCACGGTCGCGCCGAGGGCGACGAGGGCCACAGTAGCCAATAGAAACTTCTTCATAAGTTGGTTCTCCAGATTGTTCTTGAGTTTTTTAGAGCGCGCGCTTTCTGCGCCGTCTATGGCGCGGACATAGACATCTTTTGAGTAAAAAGCTGTCACTCATTGGCCACACTCGGGGACAACCCAACCTATTGGGGAACAACAAGTTTCTGTGATTAACGGGGTTCTAATCAAACCTAAAAGAAGCCTTAATTCCAGGCGGCCGAAGACGACCTCGCCGTAACAGCGGGAACTCCATCCAGCGACGTCAGATTTGTCCTCGTCGTGGCGACGCGCTCGCGGAAGATTTTCTTCGCTGGAAGGAAAGCGTTTCAGAAAGCGGGGACCAGATCTGCGAAAAAATGGTGCTGCCAGACAGGATTGAACTGTCGACCTCTCCATTACCAATGGAGTGCTCTACCACTGAGCTACGGCAGCATGCCCGAACACTTAAGAATCGGCCGAAAACGGCCCCACAAGGCGGGCCGATCCTTGCCACAAGGCCAAGGGGTGCGCAAGCGCGTGGAGGCCTCCAAAAAAGTCCTTGATCAGGCTCCGGCGCCGGCTGCCGCCTTGAAGGCGGCCAATTGGGGCCCGATCCGGTTCCCCATTTCCTCGCCAAGCACGGCCAGCGCCTTGATCGGGCGAATCATGACCTCGAACTCGATCATTTCACCGGTCTGGCTGAATTTGATGAGATCGACGCCCCTAAGTTGCCATTTGCCGATATTGGCGGAAAATTCCAGCGCGGCGTCGTGGGAGCCGGCAACGAACGTGCGGTGGTAGCGGAAATTCTCGAAAATGCGGGTCACCGTTGTGAGCACGAGCATCGTCGCCGCCCGTCCGGGAATCGGCGATTGCACGGCAGGCGAGCGAAACACGATATGCTCGGCCAGAAGCGAAGCCAGCAGATCATGGTCACCGGACGCGACGAAACGGTGCCAGCCGTCGAGCGTTCGCCGCGGCAGGGATGCCAACTCGTTGATTTCGCCCATCTGGTTGGTCTCCGGCCGATGTGGTTCTAATACGGCGCATTCGAAAACAGGTCGACGATGAAGCATGGCAAGGCCAAAGGCCAGCGGCAATCCGCAAAGGGCGCCAAGGATCTGCGCCAGGAGCGGCTGAAGCTCGCGCTACGCGAAAATCTCAAGCGGAGAAAATCGCAAGCCAGGGGACGGGATGATTTCACAGTCTCGTCGTCAGATCCTGATGATCTCGCGCCATCAGATGCGAGCGAAGAATACCCGGACAAATAGCCGGTTGGATCGCCCGGGAATATCCTTGATCGTCTGGTTTTCCTTGAGAGAGGCGAGTGGAAACGGCGGAAGAAGGCTACGATGGGAAACGACGCAGACCAGAAGGCGCCGGCAGAGAGCGCGTTTCCGCGTTACGAGCAGACGTTTCCGTCGCTGACGCCGGAGGAAATCGCGCGGATGCGCCGGTTCGGCGAAACGCGCAATTACAAGCATGGCGAAAGCCTGTTTGAGACCGGCAAAGTCGGACCGGGCATGTTTGTCGTGTTGTCCGGCCATGTCGCGATCACCAAGCGCGACGGCCTCGGCCACGTCACGCCCATCATCGAGCAGGGGCCGGGCCAGTTTCTCGCCGAGATCGGTCAGCTTTCCGGCCGCGTCGCGCTGGTCGATGGATACGCGGAGGGCGAGGTCGAAACGCTGCTGATCGCGCCGGAGCGGCTGCGCGCGCTTCTGGTTGCTGAAGCTGATCTCGGCGAGCGCATCATGCGCGCGCTCATCCTTCGCCGCGTCAGTCTGATCCGGGGCGGCGCCGGCGGCCCTGTCCTGATCGGTCCGTCCAATTCGGCGGGCGTCGTTCGTCTGCAGGGATTTCTTGCCCGCAACGGCATTCCGCATCAATTGCTCGATCCGGTGGCGGATACGGATGCCGCCGAATTGATCGTGCGTTACTCACCGTCGCAGGCCGATTGGCCGCTGGTTGTGGCTCCTGACGGAACGGTGCTTCGAAATCCAGGCGAATCCGAACTTGCGCGCGTAATGGGCATGGTGCGCGCGCTGCCAAAGGACAAGGTCTACGACGTCGCCGTCGTCGGCAGTGGTCCTGCCGGATTGTCGACCGCGGTCTATGCCGCGTCCGAGGGCCTTGCGGTTGCGGTCTGCGATACGCGCGCCTTCGGAGGACAGGCCGGCGCCAGCGCGCGGATCGAGAATTACCTCGGCTTCCCAACCGGAATTTCCGGACATGCGCTCACCGCCCGGGCCTTCAACCAGGCGCAGAAATTCGGCGCCGAGGTGATGATTCCGGTCGAGGTGCAGTCGCTCGATTGTTCGCAACAGGACGGTGGCTTCGGCCTGAGGCTCGACAATGGCGACGTTTTGCGGGCGCGCTCGGTTGTGGTCGCAAGCGGCGCACGTTATCGGCGGCCCGAAATCGAAAACCTCGCGGATTTCGAAGGTCGTGGCGTCTGGTACTGGGCCTCGCCGATCGAGGCGCGGCTTTGCGCCCAGCAAGAGGTCATCCTGGTCGGCGGCGGCAACTCCGCCGGTCAGGCCGCGGTCTTCCTCTCCGGACATGCCCGCAAGGTGTACATGGTGATCCGCGGCGGCGGCCTCGGCGCCAGCATGTCGCGCTATTTGATCGAGCGCATCGAGGCGGCGCCGAATATCGAATTGATGTTCAACAGCGAGGTTGTCGGCCTCGAAAGCGGGGCGGGCGGCTCGCTCGAGCGCGTGCGCTGGCGCAGCAGGCTGTCGAGCGAGGAAAGCACTTTCGACATTCAAAACGTGTTCCTGTTCGTCGGCGCCGATCCGGCGACCGGCTGGCTCGACGGCTGCGGCGTGACCGTCGACCGCGCCGGCTTTGTCGTGACCGGCGCGCAAGGCAAGGAGGGCGATAGCCGGCCGGCATCGGCGCTGGAAACTTCGGTGCCGGGCGTTTTCGCCGTCGGCGATGTGCGCTCCGGATCGGTCAAGCGGGTGGGCGGCGCGATCGGCGAGGGCGCACAGGTGGTTGCCGCGCTGCATGGCTATCTCGGCGACGCGGCAAAGCCTGCGCTTTGAAAGGGGATAGGATGCCAAAAGGTTGCACGCACATCGCCGGCATCGGCAACGTCACGCCGAGTGCGCTTGGTTGCGAGGAATGCCTGAAGAGCGGCAGTGTGTGGCTGCATCTACGCATCTGCCGCAGTTGCGGCCACGTCGGCTGTTGCGACAATTCTCCCAACAAACATGCCACCAAGCATTTCCGTGCCACCGGACATCCGATCATCGAAGGTTACGATCCGCCGGAAGGATGGGGCTGGTGCTATGTCGATGAGGTCGTGTTCGATCTGTCGAATCGGAAAACACCACATAATGGCCCGATCCCGCGTTATTATTGAAACCAGCCTTCATTCAAAAGGGAAACTGGATGCCTCACGCGATCAAAATCGTATGTGTCGCCACGCTGTTGGCGCTGTCCATCTCCGTGCTCGGTCCGGGCAAGGCCTTCGCGCAGATGCCGCAAAGCAAATTCGCCGAGGTGAACGGCGTCAGGCTGCACTATCTGATCGCCGGCAAGGGCGATCCGGTGGTGCTGTTGCATGGCTATGCTGAATCAAGCCACATGTGGCTGCCGCTGATCGCAAAACTTGCCGACAGGCATACTGTTATCGCGCCGGACCTGCGGGGCTTCGGTCAATCCTCCGCGGCACCAGATGGCTATACCAAGGCGGCGATGGCGCAGGATATCCACGCGCTGGTGAAGAGCCTCAAATTCGACCGTATCCGCCTGGTCGGGCATGATATCGGATTAATGGTCGCCTATGCCTATGCCGCCCAATATCCGGCCGAGGTCGATCGCATCGTATTGATGGATGCGTTCCTGCCCGGTGTCGGTGACTGGACTACCGTCTGGCTGCTGCGTGACAAGTGGCATTTCCATTTCTACGGCACGACGCCGCTGGCGCTGGTCAAGGGTCGCGAACGCATCTATCTGGAGCATTTCTGGAATGACTTCGCCGCCGACCCGAAGAAGTCGCTGCCGGAAAAGGACCGTGAATTCTACGCAAAGGAATATGCGCAGCCGGGTCACATGGCTGCCGGCTTCGAGGTCTTCCATGCCTTCGAGCAAGATGGAGCGGACTTCGCCGGATTTGCGAAGACCAAATTGCGGATGCCGATGCTGGTGCTCGCCGGCGAGAAAGCCTCCGGCACCTTCTTGATCAATCAAGGAAAACTTGTCGATTCCGACGTCGAAGGGGTTGTCGTCAAGGGATCGGGGCATTGGCTGATGGAAGAAGCGCCCGATCAGGTCATTCCTAAACTCGTCGAATTTCTCAATCGTTAGGGCGCGGCAACCGGCAGATAGCGCGGCGCGTTTTGTGACGGCATTGCGAATTATCGAAGTCGGCGCCCGCTATGGATCAGCTTCTGCATCCCTGGATTGCCGTGCGCGCGATCGGCACCGGCGGATTTTTCGTATAGCATTTGTCCGGATCGAAAAAGGGGAGCGTGTCATGGTCCTAGGTATGAGTTTGTCTACGTTCACGATGGTGCACGTCGTTATCAGCCTGATCGGAATCGTTTCGGGCCTTGTCGTCTTGTCCGGGCTTTTTGGCTCCAATCGGATGCCCGGCATGACTGCGCTGTTTCTGGCCACGACGATACTCACCAGTGCCACCGGCTTTCTGTTTCCGTTCGAGAAGTTGCTGCCGTCGCACATGATCGGCATCCTGTCGCTGGTGCTGCTCGCGATTGCCTGTATCGCGCTCTATGTCATGAAGCTCTCAGGCGCCTGGCGCTGGATCTATGTGGTAACCGCGATGGCCGCGCTTTATTTCAACGTGTTCGTCCTGGTCATCCAGAGCTTCCTGAAGATCGGCCCGCTGCATGCGCTGGCGCCGAGCGTGCCGCCGAGCGAGCCGCCCTTTGCCGTCGTCCAGGGCATCGTGCTTTTGTTCTTCGTCGTCGCGATCATCGGCACGGCGCGGCGATTCCGCCCCGCGTGAAATCAGCCGAACTTCAGGTGTCTTCATTGTGGGCTCGACGTCACGCGCCGGGCGCAGCGCAGACGCGGTAAGAGAAGCAAAACAAAAGGAGTCCTGTCATGCCGACGATCAAGACCAAGGACGATACCGAGATCTATTACAAGGATTGGGGCACCGGCCAACCGGTGGTGTTCTCGCACGGCTGGCCGCTGTCGGCGGATGACTGGGACACGCAGATGCTGTTCTTCCTCAACCAAGGCTTTCGAGTCATCGCCCATGACCGCCGCGGTCATGGGCGGTCCAGCCAGACCGGCGACGGCCATGACATGGACCACTATGCGGACGATCTTGGGGCTTTGACGGCGCATCTCGATCTGAACGACGCCATTCACGTCGGCCATTCCACCGGTGGCGGCGAGGTGGTGCACTATCTGGCTCGGCACGGCGAGAGCCGGGTGGCGAAGGCCGCCATCATCAGCGCCGTTCCGCCCCTGATGATGAAAACACCGGCCAATCCCGGCGGTCTCCCCAAGGACGTCTTTGACGGACTTCAGGCACAGCTCGCCGCCAATCGCTCGCAATTCTATCGCGACCTCGCGGCGGGTCCGTTCTATGGCTACAACCGGCCGGGCGCCAAAGTCTCAGAGGCGGTCATCCAGAATTGGTGGCGACAGGGTATGATGGGCGGCGCGAAAGCGCATTACGACGGCGTCGTCGCCTTCTCGCAGACCGATTTTACCGACGACCTCAGGAAGATCACGGTGCCCGTCCTGGTGATGCATGGCGACGACGATCAGATCGTTCCTTATGCCGACTCCGGACCATTGTCCGCGAAGCTTCTGAAGAACGGGACGCTCAAGACCTATAAGGGCTTTCCGCACGGCATGCCGACCACGGAAGCTGCCACGATCAATGCCGATCTCCTGGCGTTCTTCAAAGGATGAAGGCCATCCTGTTCGGTGCCACCGGAATGGTCGGACAGGGGGTTTTGCGCGAATGCCTGCGCGATGGCGGTGTTGAAATCGTGCTTGCGGTCGGCCGCAGCCCGACCGGGCAACGACATCCAAAGCTGCGCGAAATGCTCCACGATGATTTCACGGACTATTCGGCGATCGAATCTCGATTGGCGGGATACGATGCCTGCTTCTTCTGCCTCGGCGTCTCCTCGCTCGGGATGAGCGAGGAACGCTATCGGCATTTCACCTATGACATCACGCTTGCCGCGGCGACGACCTTGGCAAGCCTCAATCCGCAGATGGTTTTTGTCTATGTCTCGGGGCAGGGCACCGATTCCACGGAGCGGGACCGGCTGATGTGGGCGCGGGTGAAGGGCAAGACCGAAAACGACCTGCTCAAGCTGCCGTTCAAGGCAGCCTACATGTTTCGTCCCGCCGCAATCCAGCCGCTGCATGGCATCAGGTCGAAGACCGCCTGGGTACAGGCGATCTATGTCGTCACCGCGCCGGCCTTGTCGCTGCTCCATCGGGTGGCGCCGAAATACGTGACCACGACCGAACAGATGGGCCGCGCCATGATCAAGGTGGCAATGCGGGGCTATCCAAAGCCGGTGCTTGAAAACGAAGATATCAATCGCCTTTAGCCGTCATCCCATCAAATAGCCGCAAATTTCAAAGCTTTTGCGTTGGGCGCAGCATTGGCCCTATACTTTATGCATAGCA
>CAVUHE010000010.1:0-157564 GCA_963741185.1 uncultured Alphaproteobacteria bacterium
CGGGCCGAGCGGCGGCGTACGACGTCGATGCGTGACGTCGAGATGTTCACGGAAATGACGGGGGACAGGAATCCAATTCACTATGATGCCGACCTCGCGGCGAAGTCTCCGTTCGGCGGACTGATCGTTCAAGGTGGTGTCACGACCGGGCTGTTGAACGCTGTCGTCGCAGAGGATCTTCCCGGGCCCGGCACTGTCTTCCTTGAGACGAACTGGCGTTTCGTCAAGGCGGTACGCGTCGGGGAGACGATCACGGCTACAGTCGAGGTCGAACATGTCCGCAGCGACAAGCCGATCTGCAAGCTCGTGACGACAGTACGCAATACGGCGGGAGAAGACTGCGTTCTTGGTACCGCAACGACCTACACGATGCCCTTACCTGATCGGAAACATGACACCGCACGATAGGACAATTCTATGAGCGCGCTGGAAATCGGAAAGCCGTCCGTGGCGCGGTCCGCTACCGCCCAACATGGCGGCCGGTGGTACTCGCCGCCACGCTCGTGATGGCGATGGGCAGGCCCGCCTCCTCAAGGGCTGGCGATAGTTAATCATACTGAACGTTCGCACGAGCCAAGCGAGATTGAAATGAAGAACACTTATCTCGAGCTGCCGTCCCATTCACCCGCATCTCGGACGATTGCACTGACAACGGTCGCCATGGTGGCATTCGCGGCAAATTCCGTGCTGTGCAGGCTGGCCTTTACAAGTGCATCGATTGATCCCGCGACTTTCACTTTCGTACGGCTCTCTTCCGGTACGGTCATGCTCTGGATCATATGGTTGGTAATCAAACGAGGTGGCCAAGTGCGCGGCTCATGGAGCGCTGCGATGGCGCTGTTCGCGTATGCCTCCGCATTTTCTTTCGCGTACATTTCGCTGCCAGCGGGAGCTGGAGCACTTCTCCTTTTCGGGGCGGTCCAGGCGACGATGGTTGTGACGGGTCTCGTGCGGGGCGAACGCCAAACGCTCGCCCAATGGCTCGGCTTCGTGCTCGCCTTAGTTGGACTGGCGGCGCTTCTTGCGCCCGGTGCATCGGCGCCTCCGGTCATGGGCGCATTTCTTATGCTCGTAGCAGGTGTTGCATGGGGCGCCTATTCCCTTCTTGGTCGCGGCGTTGTGGATCCTCTCGGTGCGACAGCCGGCAACTTTCTGCGCACTCTCCCGATGGCCGTCGCTTTGTGCGTTGTCGTCGTAATATTCAGTGCCAAGCTCAGCGTGTCCGGACTGATCTATGGGGCGCTTTCTGGGGCGGTAGCGTCGGGGCTCGGCTATACTATCTGGTACGCGGCTATTCCGGGCCTGACGTCCGCGCAGAGCGCATCCGTGCAATTGAGCGTGCCGGTGATTACCGCGCTGGGCGGAGCGTTGGTACTCGGTGAAGGGATTACGGTTCGTCTGACGGCATCTTCGCTCGCTATCCTCGGCGGCATTGGATTGGTGATCGCAAGCAAGTGTAATCCTGACTGGCGCGCCGAAGCTTCTGCAAAGCGAGCGACGACGCTAGAGTGAATCTGGAATCCGGCGAATTCATAGGAAATATTTGGCGGTAACAGCTCTTCCCCATCCGGGAAGCCACCATGGTCGGGGCGCTAAATCAGCTATGGAAGCAACTTCGCGAGTGCGCTTCGCCAGGTCGGCATCTATGTCGGCCGAATTGTCAAGGGCGACAAGCCAGCCGACCTGCCGGTGCAACGATCCACCAAGGTCGAGTAGATCATCAATCTTAAGACTGCGAAGGCGCTCGGCCTCACTGTGCCGCTCTCGCTGCTCGGCGTGGGAAGCGATACGCGGAGCCTACTAAGGGCCGCCGCATTGGTTCCTAATTTGATTGGGCACGAGTTGGGTTGGCGACGGTGCGGCGCTGTTATTCGGACTGCCGCTCTGGCGCGTCGGATTCTACAGCGAGCCTAAGCCAATCTTCAGCGACCAACAGCCAGGCGTCTATATCTTCTGATTTGCGGGCGTGACGAGCCCGCTCCAGGGAATCGGCTGCAAGCTTGCGGTATTGGTCGTAGGACATACGCACCTCAAAAATCAACTGACTGAAAAAATGATCGGCGATAAAAGGATCGAACTCCCAACTCGCTTGACAGATTAGGGCAGCGACGGGCGACATGGTCAAGGGTAGGGGCGGCACGGGCGCAGCTTCGGTCCCGCGCTTTGTTTTGGGTGAGGGCGGGACGGAAAATAGTCTTTTGGCTTCAAAGTGACGAAAATTCCCGCACCTTAATGTAAGTGATTGTTATTGCTCATTTGTGGTGCCCCTGTCGTGCCCACCACCCAGTCTGGCCTTACCATCCAGTCTTCCCAAACCGTAGAAACCTTCGCCGATTGGAAATGGGCCGTTTCTGCGGGGATTTTCGCCGGTCACATTGCGATCATTCGGTCTCAGTGCACGTTGGCGGTCTCCTGCGCCAATTTCTAGCCTTCGGTCTCTGGATCCAAAAATTCCGTTCCCGGCGGCTGAATTGGGAGCGGCAAGTGGCCATCCGGCGGTGTGGGAAATTCCGATTTCCGCGGTACCCGGATTTACGATCCTCGGTTGGCGCTGGGCTATTCCGGATTCAGTCCGAGCAACTCGAACTGCCGGCTCCATTCGGCGGGCGCATCACGAAGCCGCTCGACCCCGATGCCGCGTGGCAGACGACCTTCAACCGCCGCTCGGACGAGGCTCGGTGCGAGGAAAGCTAGCGAGATGGTCATGTTGACTTGGCGCACGCTGCATTTTTGACGTGCGGCGATCTGTTGAACATCGGTCACAGAGCCCGATACGATTTCGTCAAGCCAGCGACGACCTCGGGCAATGGCGCTGACAACACGCGCACGGCGTTCTATCCGCGTCGGTCGAACTTCGTTCTTGGGTACACCGTGCGGGATGAGGATCTGTCTGGATTTCCTGGACGGGGGCTTTTGCCACGGGATCGAGAGTGAATGACCTTCCGCCGAGTCGGATGCTTCCTCGTCACCTGGCTTCAACCGGATCGCCAGACGATCTTTGTACACATCAACGCGAGAGACCTGTTCCAGGAGCAATTTGCTATCTCCGACGCGCATCATGCCAGGGGTCGGCTTCTCCTTCCGAGCGATCAGGTGCTCGGTGAGAGACTTAACGATGATGTCCTCTATGTCTGCAGCCGGAATGCGGGAGACCGATCCGACCGATGCCGTCTTTGACTCCCCATAGAGGTGAGGCAGCGAGACATAGTAGCGATAGCGGACATTGGCCTTGGTCGCATGTGTCGGCACCATGGGATGATCGGCATCGTCGAACAGCAGCCCGGTCAGCAGATGATCGCTTGCGTTCCGTGTCGTGGATCGGGTGGTCCATTGCTCCGTAAGTTTTTGCTGGACCGCATCGAATAGCGTGCGATCCATGATCGCCGGCTGCTCGCCGGGCAGGATCTCGTCCTTGTATTTGACCTCACCGACATAAAACCGATTGCGCAGCAGATAGAACAGCGAGCCGCGGCCGAAGGGAACACCGCCCCGGGTCGCACCCGTTGCCAGCAGTCTTGCCTTGGTTCGGATGTTCCGCTCGCGGAGGTCTCGCACCAGCGCGTTGACGCCCCCGAGTTCAAGATAGCGCCGGAAGATCAGCCGGACCCGTTCGGCCTCGCCCTCGATGTGTTTCGGCGTGCAATTTTGGCTCTGACTCACTTTTGATGAAGTTCAAGCGCCGGCTCGCGTTGGTTTCACAAAGGAATCAACATGATGCAGCGAGCCCTACGTCCGTCGGCCCTGGTCCCTCGCGGGTTTGACGTGGAGAGCGCCGTCTGTGACGGCGCCGCGACCGTGATCACCGTCCGTCCCACGAGCGACACGAGCCTCTGTCCTGGATGCGGAGCCAGTTCTGGGCGGATCCATAGCCGATATCAGCGACGCCTCACCGATCTGCCGTTGGCGGGGCGGCCGGTTCGCCTGGTGGTCGTGGCGCGCCGCTTCCGCTGCGTTACTGTTATGTGCGGTCGGCGTATTTTCACCGAGCGCTTCGATGACGGCGCTTTGGCGCCGTGGGCGCGGCGAACGGCGCGGCTCGATCTGGTCGTCCATCACCTTGGCCTTGCCTTGGGTGGCCGCCCAGCGGCGAGTTTTGCCCGTCGACTTATGCTGCCCGTGAGCAACGATACGTTACTTCGGGTGGTTCGAAGGCGCGGGTGTCCGCCCTTTGCTGCGCCGAGCGTTATCGGCATCGACGACTGGGCCTGGCGGCGCAATCAGCGGTACGGAACAATCATCTGCGACCTCGAGCGGCGACGACCGATCACTCTGTTACCCGACAGAGAGCCAGCCACTGCGCAAGCCTGGCTCGCGGGGCAACCACAGATCGCTGTGGTCGCGCGCGACCGCGGCGGCGGTTACGCCCTTGCTGCGACCAAGGCACTCCCGCAGGCCACTCAGGTCGCTGACCGTTGGCACCTCATGGAGAACGCAAGCCACGCCTTCCTCGATGCGGTTCGCAAATCCATGCGCCAAGTCCGCGTCGCGGTCAGCTCCGCCACCATAAATCCCGACTTGCTGACCGCCGCCGAGCGCATCCAGTATGAGGGCTATCTTCGGCGTGAGGACACCAACGCGGCAATTCTCAAACAGGTTGAGACGGGCGTCTCCATAAAGGAGATCGTACGGCTCACCGGACATAGCCGGGGCCTCGTCCGCAGGGTGCTGAGAGGTCAGCGATCCGATATGTTCAGGGTGCGCGAGAGCTCACTCGATCACCACCTGCCATGGCTCGACGCTCAGTGGACTGCTGGTCATTGTAACGGCGCCGACCTGTGGCGTTGCCTCAAGGCGCAGGGATTTAGGGGCTCGGTGCGGGTCGTTACAGAATGGGCGACACGCCGTCGGCGTGCCGAAATGCCCGATGCTCAGAGCCTGCAGCGCGTGCCGTCCGCAAGAACTATCGCCCGCCTGATGACCAATGGCCGCGATACGCTATCAAAGTCAGAGACGGTCACCATTGCGGCGATCGAGCAAGGCGTTCCTCTCCTGGTGGAAGCTCGAGAGGTCATCACCGCTTTCCATACGATGATCCGCAAGAAGGCTCACGTAGATCTTGACCCATGGTTGGAACGAGCATGCGCAAGCCTCGTCGCGTCTTTTGCCAACGGCGTCATCAAGGACAAGGCTGCCATCAACGCCGCGATCACGACGTCTTGGTCCAACGGACAGACCGAGGGCCAGATCACCAAGCTCAAACTGGTCAAGCGTCAAATGTACGGACGCGCCAAGCTCGACTTGCTTCAGGCCCGTCTGATAGGCGCTACATGACCACGGCTGCACCAAAGTTGCGTCAGAGCCAAAATTGGACGCCGATCAGGGGTCAATTTTGGGCGCCGATTGACAGTGTAACCTAGTGCGACCGTTCATCGTAAATTGCCGCCCGCAGGAGGGCATGATCCTGCGGTCGGCTTCCGTTGCTTAAAGGATGCAAATTTCCTGTTCGGGTCAGCAATCTTCCCTATTTCCGAAAAAAAATTTCCCTGTTAATTTTTGCAGGGAATTGACCGGTAAACCATTGTAGCACAGCGGCTTTTCGTCCTGATGTCGCTTCCAAAGGCCCCTAAAATCGCAAAATTCCGTGTTTATTTCCCTGATAGCAGGGAATTGCGGTCGGAGACCGGTTCGTATCCGACTGCGCACACCACCATCCAAGTCCACCGAATCGGCGATTTGGTCTAAGCGCGGGCTTCCGCGTGTTTCAGGGCAGGCCCCTGGCTTCGATTTCCCTGACGAGTTCCAGCGTCGGCCTGGCAAGGCCCCCGTTTGAGGCATCCGGCCGAAAGATGGCGGGGAGGCTGTCACGTTTCTCCAGCACCGTGGTGTGCGGGCAATGGGCGACGGATTTGCACAACAGCTCCTTTAGTTTTTCGCCCTCAGCGACGATCCGTGGCGGATCGACGGCTGACCATGCAAGCAAGATCGGCGTTTCGACTTTGAGTATGCCGGGGAATGCCGATCTCTCCTCGTATTTGCTGGGGTCGGTGCCGAAGTAGGACCTTTCGGTCGCACTGGCGTCGGCGCCGACGCGGTAAATGCCCGACACCAACACGGCTCCCGCGACACCGGAATCTCGTCCCTGAAATTCAGGATGGGCAAGAAAGCTTGCGACATGAAAAGCTCCCACCGAATAGCCGATTGTCACGATCTCGTTCGGGCTTCCCCCGAACAGGTCGATGTTTTGGTGGACCCACGAGGTTGCCGCCGCGACGTCCTGGGCGCCAGCGGGCCACGGGTTTGCCGGAGCCGGTCGGTAGGTCATCTTCACGCCAACCATGCCGTGGCGCGTGGCAAAGCACATCGCCTCATCCTCGAGCGAATCCGTGTTGTCGGCCGCGCCGTCGTCGCGGGCGAAGCTTTCTCCTGTCACGAACAGCAGCACCGGGCGCGGCGTTGTTTCCTCGAACTCGACGGTGGCGACGTCGAGCACGTTCAGATCGCTCTCGCCATATTTCAAGCTCCGCGAAAACGACACGCGCGCGCATGGTTTTGAATCATCGGCCGCGGCTTGATCGGGTGCAGAGGGCGGCGAGCCATCGAGCGCAAGTCCGGCCGTCACAAGTCCGGTTCTCACCAGATTGGCTGTGATGTCCGGCAGGCCGGACTCCGAGCCAGTTGCGCCCGGGACTGTCGTCAGCAAGAAGCAAAGCGCGAGATATCTGTTCATCGCAGGCCACTCACCAACCGAGCGTCTATCGCGTGCTCTTGGCACGCTGTCGTGGATCAAATCTCGATCCGCGTTTTTGTCGATTTGACGGCATACGGCCACGCCGATCGGGGCGCGCGAACGTATTTCGGCCCCGTTCCACCACCGGCGTTCTGCCGATTTTAGCTCGCGGACGGTTTCAGCTCACGGCGTCACGGCGGAGCGCTGCACCGCTTTCGGGGCAGTCGCCTGCTTCCAGGTCGAATTGGCAACATGGCTGGGCGAGAACGGCGGCCGTTCCACGTAACGTCCATCCCCTTTCTCGGCGCGCAGCTCGCCGTTTGACCAGACGACCTTGCCCGCCGACAGCGTGACGATGGGCGCGCCAAGACACGAAAATCCCTCGAACACATTGTAGTCGATCCGGCTCACCTGGTTTTTGGCGCTGATGGTTTTGCCGGCCGCAGGATCCCACACCACGATATCGGCGTCCGAGCCGATGCCGAGCCGGCCTTTGCGCGGATAGATGTTGAGGATGCGCGCGATATTGGCCGAGGTCACCGCGACGAACTCCTCTCTGGTCAGTCGCCCGGTGTTGACGCCCGCGGTCCAGAGCAACGGCATGCGATCCTCGAGGCCGCCGGTTCCGTTCGGGATTTTGCGGAAGTCGTTGGTGCCGAGCCGCTTCTGCTCGGTGGTGAAGGCGCAGTGATCGGTCGCGACCACCTGCAGCGCGCCGGACTGAAGCCCGGCCCACAGACTGTCCTGATGGCTCTTGTCACGGAACGGCGGCGACATCACGCGCCGGGCCGCGTGGTCCCAGCTCTTGTTGTCGTACTCGCTTGCGTCGAGCAGCAGATGCTGAATCAGCGGCTCGCCAAAGACGCGCCGGCCGCTGGCACGGGCCCGCGCGATCGCCTCGAGCGATTCACGGCAACTGGTGTGCACGATATAGACCGGCGCTCCCGTCATATCGGCGATCATGATGGCGCGGTTGGTGGCCTCGCCTTCGACCAAGGGCGGACGCGAAAACGCATGGCCCTCGGGGCCGGTGATGCCGCGCTCGAGCAGGGCCTCCTGCATGCGCGCCACGACGTCGCCGTTCTCGGCGTGAACCAGCGGCAAGGCGCCGAGCTGCGCGCAGCGCGCGAACGAGTTGTAGAGCTCGTCGTCATTGACCATCAACGCGCCCTTGTAGGCCATGAAGTGCTTGAAGGTGTTGATGCCATAGGTTTTGACGACGATCTCCATCTCGTCGAACACCTGCTTCGACCACGAGGTGACCGCCATGTGGAAGCCGTAGTCGCACACAGCCTTCTCGGATTTGCGCCGCCAGTCCTGATACGCCGCCAGCATCGACTGGCCGGGATCGGGGATGCAAAAATCCACGACCATGGTGGTGCCGCCGGCGAGTGCTGCCTTGGTGCCCCATTCGAAATCATCGGCCGATACGCTGCCCATGAAAGCCAGTTCGAGATGGGTGTGCGGATCGATGCCGCCCGGCATCACGAAGCAGCCGCCGGCGTCGATCACCTCGGTGCCGGCCGGCGGATCGAGCGACGGGCCAAGCCCAACGATCTTGCCGTTGTCGACGAGCACGTCCGAACGCCACGAATGATCGTGGTTCACCACTGTGCCGCCGCGGATCAGGATCGTCATGGCATCTCCGAATGGGTGTTGTGAAGAAAGCTGGAACAGCCATGCGCGCGCCGCCCTTATCGACAGCCTAGCTCGCAATCGCCGATCACACAGCGATAAATTTCGCATGGCTAGGCGTCGCGAGGTTGATCGAGGAGACGCGTTCGCCGCGGTTCCCAGCGTTTTCATCAACCATTTCCGGCTCTGCACCCGGCCTGCGCCCAGAGCCGGCCCTTGCACTCGCCGCCGGTTGGCGGCACATTTGAATGGCGGCGCGCAGCAGTCGCCAAGAATGATATAGAGAACGATATCCTGGGAATGACGATATCCGAGGAAACCTCGATGGCGACCACGCGGATCGACTGCGATATCCATCCCGCGATCGGCGGGACGCGCACCACGCTTCTGCCTTATCTCGACGATCATTGGAAAGAGCAGGTGGTGAGCCGGGCCATCGACGGTCTCGATCTGACCAGCTATCCGCCGAACATGCCGCTGTCTGGCCGTGCCGACTGGCGGCCTGCCGGCGGCAAGCCCGGCAGCAATCTTGCGATGGTGCAACGCGGAGCGTTCGACCAGTTGGGCGCGAGCCACGCGATCTGCAACGTGCTTTACGGCGCGCAGGCCGTTTACGATCCCTACATGGCGTCCGCCTTCTGCAAGGCGATCAACGACTGGATCGCGGCCGAATGGCTGGCGCGCGATTCTCGCCTGCGCGCCTCGATCGTTATTCCCTTGCAGGCGCCTGATCTCGCGATCGAGGAGATCGAGCGGCGCGCCGGCGATGCCAGGTTCGTCTCTGTTCTGGTGCTGGCACAAGGCGAGAGCCTGCTCGGGCGACGGCACTACTGGCCGGTCTGGCAGGCGGCCGAGAAACACAAGCTACCGATCGCGATCCATGCCGGCAGCCAGTATCGCCAGGCGCCGAGCTCGGTCGGCTGGCCGTCCTACCGCTACGAATATTATCTCGCCGAGGCGCAGGCGTTTCAGTCCCAGGTGCTCAGCTTGATCTACGAGGGCGTGTTCGTGAAATTCCCCGGTCTCAAGGTGGTGCTGATGGAATCCGGCGTGACCTGGCTGCCGGCCTTCATGTGGCGTGCCAACAAGACCTGGCGCGGCGTCCGCGTCGAAGTGCCCTGGATCGACCGCGAGCCGGCGACGGTCATGCGCGACCACATTCGCCTGACCACGCAGCCATTCGACGCGCCACCCGATGCCACAGGCGTTGCCGACATCATCGACATGATCGGCTCGGACAAGATGTTCCTGTTCTCGTCCGATTATCCGCACTGGCAATTCGACGGCGACGACGCCATACCGCCGCATCTGCCGCCCGATATCGTTTCGCGCATGTGTGTCGACAATCCGCTTGAAACCTTTCCGCGGCTGAAACTCGCCGCCTAATCTAATCTTATTGCGAAGGAGGACAGCATGAGTGACGTCATCGACCGCCCCATGCTCGATCAGGAAGTCTCCGCAAAGAGCAGGCTCCGCATCATCGACTGCGACATCCATCCGAGCCTGCATGCGCGCAGCGACCTCAACCCGTTCCTGCCCAGGCGTTGGCAGGAGCACTTGAAGACCTACGGCGATCATCTGCGCACGCCCTATATCGGGACCACACCCTATCCGCGGTCCTCGCCGCTGATCGCCCGCCGCGATGCATGGCCGCCGACAGGCGGCCCGCCCGGATCCGATCTCGATTTCATGCGCAAGCAGCACCTCGATCCGCTCGACGTCGAGTTCGGGCTCTTGCAGGTGCTCGATATGTTCATTTTCTCGCAGCAGAATCTCGACTTCGGCGCCGCGATCCAGCGCGCCATCAATGAATGGCAGCTCGCGCACTGGACCAGCCGGGAGCCGCGGCTGAAGGCCGCGATCCTGGTCGGCCAGGACGACACCGAAGCCGCGGTCGCCGAGATCGAGCGCTGCGCGAAAATCGGCCAGTATGTGCAGATCAACGTGTCGCCACGCGCCAACGAGCCGCTCGGCCGCCATCGCTATTGGCCGATCTATGCGCGCGCGGAGGAGCTTGGTTTGCCGCTCGGCATTCATGTCGGCGGCTATGGCGGTCACGCGCCGGCCGGCGGCGGCTGGCCGTCCTACTATGCCGAGGAACACCAGTCGAACGCGCATACGATGGCGGCAACGCTCACGAGTTTGGTTCTCGAAGGCGTGCCCGAGCGCTTCCCGCGCCTCAAGATCGTGTTCATCGAAGGCGGGTTTGGCTGGATTTCGTCCACCATGTGGCGGATGGACCAGCATTTCGAACGTTTCCGCAGCGAGGTTCCGCATCTCAAGCGGCGTCCGTCCGACTATGTGCGCCGGCATTTCTGGTTCACGACCCAGCCGATCGACGAGCCCGACGAGGCAAAGCACCTGCGATCGCTGATCGAGTGGGTGGGTGTGGATCGCCTGCTATTCTCGTCGGATTATCCGCATTGGGATTTCGACGATCCGCGTTTTGCCTTCAGGACGCCGCTGACCGAGACCGAACGGCTCAAAATCTTCAACGGCAACGCGCGCGCGCTCTACAGGCTTTGATCGCCGCCAATGGCCCGTCACATTGTCGCCCGCACCACGGATATCCCGCCCGGCGGCAACAAGGTGGTCACCTTGGACGGCCGCGACATCGTCGTGTTCCATGTCAACGGCGAGTTCTTCGCGCTGCTCAATCGCTGCCCACATGCCGGTGCGCCGCTCGACAAGGCGGCGTGCGTGGCGCGCCTGACCTCGCCCGAGCCCGGAATCTACCAGCGTTCCCGGGTCGGCGAGTTACTCCGGTGTGCCTGGCACGGCTGGGAATTCGACATGCGCAACGGGCAATCCTGGTTCGATCCGAATCGCGTCAAGGTGCGGACCTATCCGGTCGTCATCGAGGACGGCGAAACGCTCGCCAAGGGCCCTTACGTGGCCGAAACCTTCCCGGTTCACATCGAGGACAGCTACGTCATCATTGAGACGTGAGGTCTGCGCGCCCTTTGCAAGCAGGTGTCCGGTTGGGGAATTCGCTTCCGGTCACTCGCAGCATAGGTTTCTCGTGCTATAAGGCCGCATCTTTGGTCACGACAGGTGCGGTTGAGATGTCGAAGCAGTCGATGCGCGAGGAGGCCGAGCGTCTCATCCGCGAAACCATGGCGCGCAAGGCGCTGGTCGTGAAGCAGGGCAACACCCGCATCGAGGCGGTTTGCGGGAAATGCGGCGCGCCAAACCGCATCTCGGCGGAACGTGGCGCCACGCGGGTGAAATTCGCCTGCAAGCAATGCGGCCACAAGCAAGAGACGCTGTGAGGCTGCGGTCGGGGGCAATTAGAATACTTGAGGCTATTTGAACACTTCGCGAGTCGTGCTGTGACCCTGCCTGACGTGGACGGCATTTCGCGAGGAGACCAAGTTCCACCACGCGTCCAATGTCTCGCGGCTGCAACGAAGCTTGACGCTCATCCCGGCGGCGAATCTGATCCAGTCGGCGAAGCGGTGGCGGGGTACGGCGATGACGACAGGTATATCCGCACCCAATGCGCGCTCGATCAGAAATGACAGGCCCTTGCCCTCGCGTTCCTGCCGTCCGAACCGGTTGACGATGACGAGGTCGGCACCCTGGTCGATGGCGTTTGCGACTTGCGCGCCGGCGTCGAGAAGCTGGCCGACATCCAGCCTGCAGCCGGTCGCGCAGGAGCCCAGATCCTGAAGCAGCCGTAGCTGCTCGCCGGTGTGAAGCAGCGTCGCTGACAGTTGCGCGTCGACGCAATGGTGGCCTGTTTGAACCAGACCGACCACACGAAATCCGCGAGCCTTCAGGCCGTCCGCAAATTCCTGCAGCACGTGGTCGGGGTCCTGTCCTTGCTCGTAGACCAAGGCCGCGAGGTCACATTGTGAGTCGAACATGTGGCGCTTTCATTGTCGTCGAAAGTCAGGGGCAGGCGAGGCCTTGTTATATATCAAGATATATCACGCTTGGTGATGCAGGGCCACACCGGCGACACTATAGGCAGCCCAAAAAACGGTGCCGACCGGCCCGTACCGCGAAACGATATATTTTGAAATATATAACGAAATTCCAATCGTGGAGCCCTATTGTGGAGATTGACACTCAGTCGCCAACGACGCGCTGAGGTACGCGGTCATTGCGGCTTGAAGCCGGGCGTGCTGCTTGCCGTTTCAAAAGGGGCAGCGAAAGCCGCGCGGATGAATGTCACCAAAAACGCGAATTGCGCAATCCGATCAAGCTGATTTTAGCTGTCCAGTCCGCGGCCAAGAAATTTCCCGCTTTGCCTGTCGGGCAAATCATCTCTACAAGCTCGCGCCGTCCCGCCTCCTCTCGAGGGGCGTTTCGCGATCGTCACGAACGTTGAGTGCGGGATGCGGTGGACGCGGACGGCGCGGCTGACGAGCGCGCTGATCTCGCGGACGGCGAAGTCGTGTGGTTCTGACGCCCCGACGCTGGCGTCAAGTTCTTGAGAAGCAAGCTTCTTGGGGGCGACGGTGGCAAGAAAGCCCGGCAACTGTATTGATGTGGGAGATTTGGCTCTTCCTTATCTTAGCCCGATGCGTAGTGGCTTGGGTTCCACTTCTGGCGGCGCGCAATCATGATGTTGAGGATGACGATCAGCTTGCGCATGCAGGCCACCAGCGCAACCTTCTTCTCTTTTCCTTTCGCTAGCAGGCGGCGATAGAAAGCCTTGAGCACAGGGTTGTGCCGTGTCGCGGCCCCGAGACAAGCCATATAGAACAGATTACGGAGCTTACGCCGCCCGCCCTTGATCTGACGTTCGCCCCGCCGTTTGCCGCTGTCGTCATCGTAAGGGGCCACGCCTAACAAGGCGGCAGCGACTTTGTGGCTTACCTGGCCCAGTTCCGGCATCGCCGCGATCAGGCCGGCCGAGGTGATCGTGCTAAGGCCCGGCACACTTTCGATGATCTCGGCGATTTCGGCAAAATGCGCCGTTGCTTTGACAGTGGCTGCGATCGGGAAGAGCGCGAAGGAAGCCGTTAAAACCATTGCGCGGGGAATGCCGGGTGTTTCCGGTGTGACCGTGGCGACTACGCTCGTGTGCTTTTTCATTTCGCACGCGAGGCTGCGGGTGCGTCGTGCACCCGGCATTCCCTGCGCCCTCTGTCATCGGAGGACGTAACAATTCCAGCAAAACTCGCGCGCACGCGCGGCGAGACCGCGATGGCGTGGCTGGAAACGAAATCCTATGCCGGTCGTCCCCGTGAACGCTGGGACGACACCCAGACGTCACCGTGCACGAAACGGCATGGGAGACCCTCGTTCAGAGCCCTCTCGGCGGCGGTGAGCGCGCTTTACGGCATCACCTGCACGCCATAGATTTCCAACATAATCGTCACAACAGCGATCGATCCAAGGGAGTGCAGACATGGCTGTATCACAGGCAATTCCGATCACACGCCATCCTTTCGCGGATGGCTCCTACAAGAAGATGCTGATCGACGGCAAATGGGTCGACGCCGCATCCGGCAAACGCTTCGAGACCCACAATCCGGCGACCGGCGAACTGCTCGCGACCGTCGCCGAGGGAGATGCCGAGGATATCAATCGCGCGGTGGCCGCCGCGCGCCGTGCGTTCGAGGGGTCATGGAGCAAGGTCAAGCCGTTCGAGCGGCAAAACCTTCTCTTGAAACTCGCCGATCTCGTCGAGAAGAATTTCGAGGAGCTTTCGCAGCTCGACACGCTCGACATGGGTGCGCCGATCAGCCGTACCCGCGGCAACAAGCTTCGCGTGATCGGCATGCTGCGTTATTACGCGGGGCAGGCGACCGCCCTGCAAGGCGAAACCATCGAGAATTCACTGCCCGGCGAAATTTTCTCCTACACCTTGAAGGAGCCGGTCGGCGTCGTCGGCGCGATCATTCCCTGGAACGGCCCGCTCGCGGCCAGCGTCTGGAAGATCGGCCCTGCGATCGCGACCGGCTGCACGGTGATCCTCAAGCCGGCCGAGGAAGCGCCGCTGACCTCGCTGCGGCTGGCCGAACTTTGCATGGAATCCGGAATCCCGCCCGGCGTCGTCAACGTGGTGGCCGGCTATGGCGAGACCGCGGGCGCGGCGCTGGCCTCGCATGCGGGCGTCGACAAGGTTGCCTTCACCGGCTCTCATGTGACGGGTCAATCCATCATCAAGGCGTCGGCCGGAAATCTGAAGCGGGTGTCGCTCGAACTCGGCGGCAAGTCGCCGGACATTGTGTTTGCCGATGCTGATCTTGACGCGGCGGTTCCGGGTGCGGCGATGGCGGTGTTTGCCAATTCCGGGCAGATCTGCAGCGCGGGTACGCGGCTTTTCGTCGAGGACAAGGTGTATGACGAATTCGTCGGCCGCGTCGCCGAGTTCGGCAAGAAGCTGCAGGTCGGTAACGGCCTCGATCCCAACACGCAAATCGGCCCGCTGGTGTCGGAACAGCAGCTCGAGCGCGTCTCGGGCTATCTCGCCATCGGCCAGAAGGAGGGCGCTCGCGCGCTCGCCGGCGGTGCCCGACTCACCGAAGGTGCGCTGTCGAAAGGCTATTTCGTGCCACCGACGGTGTTCGCCAATGTCCAGGACAATATGCGGATCGCGCAGGAGGAGATTTTCGGACCGGTTATTTCGGCGATTTCCTTCAAGGACCCTGACGAATTGATCAAGCGCGCCAATGCCACGACCTTCGGCCTCGGCAGCGGGGTTTGGACCAGGGACGTCAGCAAGGCGCACCGGGTTGCCAAGGCGCTTCGCGCCGGCTCGGTCTGGGTCAACTGCTATCAGGCGATGGACCCGGCGGTGCCGTTCGGCGGCTATAAGATGAGCGGGTATGGCCGCGAGTCCGGCAAGCAGCATTTGGAAGAATATCTCAACGTCAAGGCGGTCTGGATCAAGACGGCGTAGGCGCTATCCATTTGCCGCGTTCGGGAGTGGCGGTTTTCGACTGCCACTCCTTCTTTATGTAACTTGCCGGACTCAAGGAATTTTGGAGCAGAGATGCAATTTCCCTCATTGTTTTCGTCGCTCAAGGTCGGCCCGTACCGGCTCCAGCATCGCGTCGTGATGGCGCCCCTGACGCGCATGCGCGCGGACCGATCAAGTTTCGCGCCGCGGGCGCTGAATGCGGAATATTACGGGCAGCGCGCCACGCCGGGCGGGCTGATCATCGCAGAGGCCTCGCCCGTCATGGCGACCGCGCGTGGCAATCCCGGCACCCCTGGTATTTACTCGGACCAGCAGATCAAGGGATGGCGCGGCGTCGTCGATGCGGTTCACGCCAAGGGCGGATTGATCTTTCTCCAGATCTGGCATGTCGGCCGCGCGTCGCATTCCTCGTTCCAGCCCGGCGGCGCGTTGCCGGTCGCGCCCTCGGCGGTGCCGATCACGGGCAACGGTATGTTGGCGATGACCGCCGACGGCAAGATGGTGCCTTATGAGACGCCGCGGGCGCTTGAGACCGGCGAAGTCAAGAAAATCGTCGAAGCGTTTGCGCAGGCCGCAAGAAACGCGATGAAGGCAGGGTTCGACGGTGTCGAAATCCACGGCGCCAACGGCTATCTGATCGAACAATTCCTGCAGTCGCACACCAATTTGCGCACCGATCAATATGGCGGTTCAATCGAAAACCGTGCGCGCCTGTTGATGGAAATCACGAAGGCTGCGATCGAGGTCTGGGGCTCGAATCGCGTCAGCGTGCGATTGTCGCCTTACGGCGTCGCCAATGGCAGCGGCGAAGCCGATCCGATGCCGCTCTATACCCACGTCATCGAGGCACTAAATCCGCTTGGCCTGGCGTATCTGCATTTCATCGAGCCGCGGTCGAGCGGGGCGGGCCGCGCCGAGGTCAATCATCAGAACGTACCGTCGGCGATGGTGCTGTTCCGCCCCATCTGGCGCGGCGTTCTGATCTCGGCCGGCGGTTTCACCGGGGAGACGGCCGAAGCCGCGATCGCGGGTGGTCATGCCGATGCCATCGCGTTCGGTCGCATCTTCATTTCCAATCCCGACTTGCCGCGCCGGCTTCAGCACGGGTTTCCGCTGACGCCCTACAACCGTGCGACCTTCTATGGCGGCGAGGCGGTAGGTTACACCGATTACCCCGTCTATGGCGAGTTGGAGTCGGCGCAATGACGATGGAGGCGAGCGACGCAAATGCCAAAAGCACCTACGGCAGTCGGCATTGCCAAGGGCCAATGCCTTTGCGGCGACGTCTGCTTCGAGATCGATGTTCCGGCGCGCTGGGCCTGGCACGACCATTCGGCGGCGAGCCGGCGTGCGCATGGCGCGGCCTACGCGACCTATGTCGGAAGCTGGCGCAAACGCTTTCGGGTCACCAGCGGCGAAACAGCCATCGCGTGTTTCGAAGACAGGAACGCGAAAGCCACGCGCAGCTTCTGCAAGCGCTGCGGCACGCCGCTCACCTATGAGCGAACGCGTTCGCCGCATATGGTGAATATTCCGCGTGCGCTTTTCTCCGGCCGCACCGGCCGCCAGCCGCTCTATCATGTCGCCATCGAAGAGCTGCAGGAATGGGCCTATACCGGGGCGCCGCTGGTGCCGCTGAAGGGCTTTCCAGGCGTGGTCTGGCAGCGCTCGAAGAAGAAGCTTGGGAGCGATCGCGAGGGCATGTTTTGAACGGCCACAGGCGCCGCCCGTGCCCATCCGCAGGGCTGCCATGAACGCGCTTCCTTGCTTCGGCGCATCAAGTTTGATCATGATGCCTCGCCCCGACAACGGCCGCGGGCTGGAGGAAGCATGAAGAATTGCATCACCGGGCGCTCGGCATTCCTCGCACTTCTCAAGGACGAGGGCATCACGCATCTGTTCGGCAATCCCGGCACCACCGAATTGCCGATCATGCACGCGCTAAAGGATCATCCGGACCTCACCTATGTGATGGCGATGCAGGAGAGCCTTGTGGTCGCGATCGCCGACGGTTTCAGCCGGGCGTCGGGCCGTCTCGTCGCCTGCAATGTCCATGTCGCGCCCGGACTCGGCAATGCGATGGGATCGCTCTACAACGCGCAATTCACGGGCACACCGATGATTCTGACCGCCGGTCAGCAGGAGCAGGGCCATGGACTGATGGAGCCCTTGCTCTATGGGCCGCTGGTGCGGATGGCCGAGCCGCTGGTGAAATGGGCGGTCGAGGTGACACGGCTGGAGGATCTGCCGCGGATCGTGCGCCGCGCCGCCAAGATTGCGACCACGCCGCCGACCGGACCGGTGTTCATCTCTCTGCCGGGCGATATCCTCAATTCGGAGGCCGGCATCGAACTTGGCCGCTCGACCCGGGTCGATACCCGCGTCAAACCATCCGACGAGGCGCTGGCCGAACTCGCCGCGCGCATCCTCAAATCCGAGCGGCCGGTCATCATCGCCGGCGACGAGATCGTCAAGAGCGACGCGCTGCAGGAGGCGGCTTCGCTGGCCGCAGCTCTCGGCTGCCCCGCGTATCAGCAGTCGGCGCCCTACGGCGCGCATTTTTTGTCCGAGAGTCCGTGCTTCATGGGCGCGTTGTCGCGCTCGCAGACGCAGGTGCGCGAGCTCTTGTCGTCCTACGACCTTCTGATCGTGCTGGGCGCCGATCCCTTGCGGATGTCGGTGCACAGCGAGGTCGAGCCGTTGCCCGACGGATTGCCGATCGTGCAGATCGGTCTCGTCGAATGGGACCTCGCCAAGAATTACGGCGCGGAGATTGCGCTCAAGGCGGACGTGAAGGAAACCCTGCGCGCGCTTCTGCCCGCGCTGAAATCCAAGGGCAGCGCAGTATTGGATGCCCGCGCCAAACAGGGCATGACGGCACTTGCCCCGAAGAACTGGACGGCGCGGCGCGCAACGCTTGTCGAGCAGATCGCCAAGTTAGGGGATCGCTCCCCGATCGATCCGGACTATCTGACCTTGCAGGTGGTCGAGGCGATGCCCGAAAACGCCATTCTTGTCGACGAGGGACTGACGTCTTCGCGCCAGATGCTTGCGTTGCGGCCGCATCGCGACCGCTACGGCTACCACGCGCTGGCCTCAGGCGGGATTGGTTGGGGGTTGCCGGCGTCCGTGGGCGTCAGCATGGCCAATCCGGACCGGCCGGTGGTTTGTTATTCGGGCGACGGCAGCGCGATGTATTCGATCCAGGCATTGTGGACCGCGGCGCATCACAAGCTGCCGCTAACGGTGGTGATCGTCAACAATGGCGGTTATCGCATCATCAAACAAAGATTGCTCGCGTTTCATGGCGACGATCATTACGTCGGCATGGATTTTGCCGATCCGCCGGTCGATTTTGCCGGCATCGCAAAATCGCTCGGGCTTGAGGCGATGCGGATTACACAAGCGGGCGAGCTGAAGGCTGCGCTCGGCTCGGCGTTCAAAAGGCCGGGCGCAAAACTGATCGAGGTCGTGGTGGATGGTACGGTTTAACTCGTCATTGCGAGCGAAGCGAAGCAATCCACAGCCAAGCAAAGGGCATGGATTGCTTCGTCGCTTCGCTCCTCGCAATGACGGAACGAAGCTACTCCGCCGCCTTCGCCGTCTTTTGTGGCCGGAACTGCACGGCCGGATGCGGCGCTTCGAGCCGTGCGCGGCCGGTGCCGAACAATTTTTCGCGCAAGGTGCCCGGACGGTACGAAGCCTTGTACCGCCCGCGCCGCGTGAGCTCCGGCACCAGCATCTCGGTGATGTCTTCGAAATCGCCGGGCGAAATCGCAAACGGCACGTTCAGCCCGTCGACGTCGGTCTGGTCGAACCACGCCTCGACCGCGTTGGCGACTTTTTCCGGTGTGCCGACCACGACCGGTCCGATACCGCCGATGCCGACATGCTGGGCGACCTCGCGCACGGTCCAAACCCGATCCGGATCGGCGCGGGTGATGTTGTCCATCGCGGTGCGACCGGCATCGTTCTCGACATGACGAACCTCCTGGTCGAGGTCGTAGGTCGAGAAATCGACCCCGGTCCAGCCGGACATCAGCGTCAACGCGCCTTCGGGGCTGATGTGGCTGCGGTAGTCGTCATATTTGGATCGAGCCTCGGCTTCGGTCCGTCCGAGGATCATGGTGAACATGCTGAACATCAGGATGTCAGCCGGGTTGCGTCCGCCCTTCGCCGCGAGATCGCGAATGCCGGCGACGCGTGGCGCGATGATCTTGGCCGACGGTCCCGACATGAAGACGCATTCGGCGTGCTCTGCGGCGAACTGACGTCCACGCGGCGAAGTGCCGGCCTGATAAAGCACGGGCGTGCGTTGCGGCGACGGTTCAGCGAGGTGAATCGCATCGATGCGGTAGTTGTTCCCCTGATGCCGGATCCGATGCACTTTCGAAGGATCGGCGAAGATGCCGCGCGCGCGGTCGCGCAATGCAGCGTCATTTTCCCAGCTTCCTTCCCAGAGCTTGTAGACCACTTCCATATATTCGTCGGCGACATCGTAACGATCATCGTGCGCCGTTTGCTTGTCCTTGCCGGCCCCTTTGGCGGCGCTGTCGAGATAGCCGGTGACGACGTTCCAGCCGACCCGCCCCTCGGTGAGATGATCGAGCGTCGACATCCGCCGCGCGAACGTATAGGGCGGCTCGTAGGACAGATTGGATGTCACCCCGAAGCCAAGATTTTCGGTCACCGCGGCCATCGCCGGAATCAGCAGCAGCGGATCGTTGGCGGGTGTCTGAGCGGCGTTGCGCAACGCCGCGTCCGGGTTGCCGCCGAAAACGTCGTAGACGCCGAGCACATCGGCCAGGAACAGTCCGTCGAAGCGTCCGCGTTCCAGCGTCCTGGCAAGATCGATCCAGTAGGGCAGCCGGTTATATTCAGCGGTGCGGTCGCGCGGATGAGTCCACAGCCCCGGCGATTGATGGGCGACGCAGTTCATCGCAAAGGCGTTGAGCCGGATTTCCTTTTTCATGATCAGATAACCTTCAACGCCCTTGTCGCGCTCGCCTGGTTGCCGGCGCGATCGTTACAAAATCGGAGACTACCGGCCGGCCTGCTTAAAGGGCAATTCAGCATCAGCCGGCGGTTTCACGTGCGCAACGTTGAGCGTCATCGAAACCACGTCGTAATACCCGTTCACCCCGATCAGATCGATGATGCCCCGCTCGCCGAATTTTTCCAGCGCTTTGGCATAGATCGCATCGTCGACGCCGTGATCGCGCCGCAGCTGTGTGGTGAACTCCCAGACGATCGCTTCATCGTCCTTCATGTTGTCGGGTTTTCGCCCCGCCCCGATGGCGGTGACGATCGCGGGATCGAGGCCGGCCTTGAGCGCCAGTGGCGCATGCGCGTACCATTCATATGTCGAGCCCCAGGCTTGTGCCGTCATCAGGATCGCCATCTCGTTGATGCGCTTGTCGAGCGAAGTGTTGAACCTGACATACTCGCCGACCTTTTGCAGGCGATCGGCCAGCTCCGGACTGCGCAGCCACGCGTTGAAGGGGCCGCTCATCCTCCCTCTCGGTCCGGACATGATGGCATCGGCAATGCTGCGCTGGGCGGGCGACATTTTGTCGAGCGGGATTTCCGGCATGCGTTCGCCGGTCAGGGCCAGCGCGGAACCTGCAAACAGCACGCAGACAGCCGAGGCGCGCAGGATCGTTTTCATAGAGGTCTACCTTCAGCTTCGCCCGATCAAACGGCGGGACGTTTTTCAAATTGTGGCATTCTCCCCCGCTTTAGCAAAGGCAAATCCTCAAGGCTTCCAGCCGACGGATTATCTCGATAAATTGAGAAAATTCCGAGAGCGAGCGGCCGAGACAAGAACGTCATGACCAGAACCGATGCCATTGCCCGGGCCCACCAGATGCTTCATTCGGGCGAGTTTCTCGGCGAACTCGATCGAAGGGTCGCCTATCAGACGGAAAGCCAAAATCCCGACAAGGGTGACGCGTTGCGCGCCTATCTCACCGAAGACCTTCAGCCCGCCTTTGCGAAACTCGATTTCTCGACGAGGCTGATCGAATCCCCGTCAGGAAACGGACCTTGTCTTCTTGCCGAATATCGTGAGGGCGGATCGGCCCCCACCGTTCTCATGTACGGACACGGCGATGTCGTCGACGGCATGGTCGGAGAGTGGCGCGATAATCTCGATCCGTGGCGAGCGACGATTTCAGGCAACCGGGTCTATGGCCGGGGTATCGCCGACAACAAGGGCCAGCACAGCATAAACATATCGGCGCTGCGGGCCGTGCGGGAGGCACGCGGCGGCCGGCTCGGCTTCAATGCGAAGTTCCTCATCGAAACCGGCGAGGAGATCGGATCACCGGATTTGCGCCAAGTGTGCGAACAGCTTCGTGATGAGCTCACAGCCGACTTGCTTCTCGCCTCCGACGGACCGAGGCTCTCGGCCGATCGTCCCACGCTTTTCCTTGGTTGCCGCGGCGGAATAAGAATTCATCTGGATGTGAACCTGCGCGAGGGCGCGCATCATTCAGGCAATTGGGGCGGCGTCCTCGCAAACCCCGCGACCATCCTTGCCAGCGTGATCGCCACGCTTGTTGACGGGCATGGGCGTTTGCAGGTGGAGCAATTGAAGCCGCCCCGCCTGTCCAACCAGATCCGCGCTAGCCTTGCCGACGTCAAGATTGAGCCGACGCCGGATGAGCCGGCGCTCGCGGAGAACTGGGGTGAGGAAGGCTTGTCGGCGGCCGAGCGGCTTTATGCGTGGAACACGCTGGAAGTCTTGGCGATGTCGTCCGGCAATATCGACAAGCCGGCCAACGCCATTCCAGGACACGCATCGGCCGTGCTGCAGCTCCGGTTTGTTGTCGGCACGCGGGTCGACAACATCGCCGACGTGATCAGGGCGCATTTACACGCTCGCGGTTTTGCCATGGTCGAGGTACAGGCAACGCAAGGTTCGCCGCATCTCGCACCGATTTCGATAGTCCCTGGATCAACTGGACGGCCGACTCGATCCGCAAGACCACCGGGAAGGCACCTGCGGTGTTGCCGAATTTCGGGGGCTCGCTGCCAAACGATGTGTTCTCCGACGTCCTCGGCCTGCCCACGATGTGGGTGCCGCACTCCTATCCGGGCTGCTCCCAGCATGCACCCGATGAACATATTCTCTCTATCGGTCACCGAAGAGGCGCTCGGTATCATGGCGGGTCTGTTCTGGGATTTGGGCGAGATGAATGGCCCCTTATAGAATTTTGCGCGGGGCGTGGCGGAGTGGCGCAGTCATGCCGCGCGGCCAAAGGCGTCTTGCGATGGCGGGACGTTCGGACCATAAGGTAAATGCCTCCGGCCGGAGGACCTGTCTCGTTGGGTTGCCAATGTGGCTATTGCAGGAAAAGCCTGCTTGATGCGAATGACGTCACCTTCGAACGCAAGCGACGCCGCGGTGATCGGAGCCTTCGCGGGAATCCCCGCGCTGCTCGATCAGGACCCCGCATTGATTCTTCGCGGCCGTACGCTGAACTGCGAGTGTCTGCTGGGGCCGATGGATCATCCGTTTCATGCGTCGATCCGTGGCGGCAGGATCATCGACCTGACGCCGGCACCGGTCCTGATGCGGTCATGGCGCTTTGCGTATCGTGCCTCGCCGGCCGCCTGGGCCGAGTATTGGAAACCTGTGCCGCGTCCGGGCTGGCACGATCTCTTCGCCCTTACCAAGCGCCAAGAAGCCGTGCTGGAAGGCGACCTGCATCCCTTCATGGCGCACCTTCAGTATTTCAAGGACATGCTGGCGCTTCCCCGGCTGAACGCTTCGGTGGGGGTTTCATGAACGGCACCATCGAGCCCCTGGTCGGCCGCTACGTTCACGTCGAGATCGACGGCGAAATCAACCGTATCTATTTCGAGGAGAACGGCGCGGGCACACCGCTGGTCTGTCTGCACACGGCGGGCTCCGATGGACGCCAATGGCGACATTTGCTCGCGGACGAGGAGCTGGCGAGGAAATATCGGATCATCGCGTTCGATTTGCCCTGGCACGGCAAATCAAATCCGCCGGCGAACTGGACCGGTGAGGAATATCGCCTCACGACCGCGCGTTATACCGAGACCGTCCGCGCGTTCTGCAAGGCGCTGGCCCTGAAGAAACCCGTTGTGATGGGCTGCTCGATCGGCGGTCGCATCGTTCTTAACCTCGCAATCGAGCACGCGTCCGAATTCCGTGCCTTGATCGGCCTTGAGGCCGCCGACTTTCAGGCACCGTGGTATGATACGAGCTGGCTGAACCGTCCCGACGTGCATGGCGGCGAGGTGTGCGCGGCGCTGGTGTCGGGCTTGATGGCGCCGCAAAGCCCTGAAGCTTCCCGCCGTGAAACCCTGTGGTGCTACAAGCAGGGCGGGCCGGGCGTGTTCAAGGGCGACCTTTATTTCTATCGGGTCGATGGGGATTTGCGCGGCCGCATTAAGGGGGTCGACACAACCGCGTGTCCGCTTTATCTGCTCACCGGTGAGTATGATTTCTCCTGCACGCCGGACGATACCAAACGGACGGCGGCAGCGATCACGGGCGCCAGCGTCACTATCATGGAGCAACTCGGTCATTTTCCGATGAGCGAAAATCCTGAACAATTTCGCCGCTACATCGTGCCGGTTCTGAATCAGATTCTCAGGCAAACTACATCCGACAAACAAGGAGTATATTTATGAAACGCACGCGTATTCTTGGCTATGCGCTCGCCTTTGCGTTCTGTGCATGCCAGTCGAATGCAGAGGAACTCACGGGGACCTTGAAGAATGTCAAGGAGACCGGCGCGATTACGCTCGGCTATCGCGACTCGTCGATTCCGTTTTCCTACCTCGACGACAGCCAGAAGCCGGTCGGTTACGCCATGGACATTTGCAACAGGATCGTCGATGCAGTGAAGAAGGAGCTCAAGCTCGACAAGCTTGAGGTCAAGCTCAATCCCGTCACCTCGGCCACACGTATTCCGCTGATGGCCAATGGCACCGTCGACCTTGAATGCGGTTCGACCACCAACAACGCCGAGCGCCAGAAGCAGGTCTGGTTCACCAATACGCACTTCCTGACCGCGAGCCGCTTCGTTTCGAAGAAAGCGAGCAACATCAAGTCGATCGACGATCTCAAGGGCAAATCGGTGGTTTCGACCTCTGGCACCACCAACATCAAACAGCTCAATGAAGCCAACTCTGCCCGCAATCTCGGCATCAACATCATTCCGGCAAAGGACCATGCCGAGGCGTTCCTGATGGTGGAGACCGATCGAGCGGTGGCGTTCGTGATGGACGATATTCTGCTGGCGAGCCTTGTTGCCGGTTCGAAGGAACCCGGCGCCTATGTCATCTCCACGGATGCATTCTCCAAGCCCGAGCCCTACGGCATTATGGTGCGCAAGGATGATGTCGCCTTCAAGAAAGTGGTGGATGCCGCTACTGCGGCGCTCTATCAGAGCGGGGAAGGCGCAAAGCTCTACGACAAATGGTTCATGCAGAAGATTCCGCCCAAGGGGTTGAATCTCAATGTCCCGATGGGCGCGGAGCTGAAGAATGAATTCGCCAAGCCTTCGGATTCCCCAGATCCGGATTCCTACAAGGCGATGTAGGGCTTTATTGGTTCAGGCGACGGCCCGGTCCTTGCATGAGAAAGGCCTGGAAGACCGGGCCGTCGCCGCGCCCTTAAGTCGAAGGTCGCATTCCGTTCCGGACTGAACAAAGCAAGCATTGTCGAAATCATCCGAGAAAATCATCCAAGTGAGGAGAGTACGAATGAACCGCCTGCGCATCCTGGGTCTTGCGTTCGCTGCAGCTTTTTGTGCCGCGCAGGCCGACGCCGAGGAGCTGGCGGGGACGCTCAAGAAGATCAAGGAGACCGGCGTCATCACGGTCGGTTACCGCGATTCTTCCATTCCATTCTCCTATCTGGACGACAATCAGAAGCCGATCGGCTTTGCGATTGATATCTGTCTCAAGATCGTCGACGCCGTGAAAAAGGAGCTCAAGCTCGACAAGCTCACGGTCGAGTTCAACCCGGTGACGTCATCCACCCGCATTCCGTTGCTTGCCAACGGCACCATCGACCTCGAATGCGGATCGACGACCAACAATCCCGACCGCCTGAAGCAGGTCGCCTTCACCAACACTCACTTCCTCACCGCGACACGCTTTATCTCGAAGAAATCGAGCAAGCTCAACTCGATCGAGGATCTCAAGGGCAAATCGGTGGCCTCCACCTCCGGCACCACCAACATCAAGCAGCTCACCGAAGCCAACGCCGCGCGCAACCTCGGCATCAACATCATCCCGGCCAAGGAACATGCCGAATCCTTCCTGATGGTCGAGACCGATCGCGCGGTCGCGGCGGTGCTGGACGACATTCTGTTGGCGAGCTTCGCCGCCGGATCGAAAGACCCCAGTGCCTACGTCATCTCCTCGGACGCATTTTCCAAGCCGGAGCCCTACGGCATCATGTTGCGCAAGGACGATCCGGCGTTCAAGAAGGTGACGGATGAAGCCACCGCGGCGCTCTACCAGAGCCCGGAAGGCGCCAGGCTTTACGACAAATGGTTCCTGCAGAAAATTCCTCCGAAGGACTTAAATCTCAACGTGCCTATCGGTGCGGAACTGAAGAAGGCGTTTGCCAAGCCAACCGATTCACCCGATCCTGATTCCTACAAGACGATGTAGGACTTGTGGGGACTTGCGATGGCGCGGACATTGCTTGAGCGAACGGCGACAGCACCGGGCCAACCTGTAGCAGCGCGGGGACCGACGTTTTGAACTATCATTGGAACTGGCGCGTCTTCTGGGAGCCGGCGCCGAACGGGACCGGCACCTATCTCGACATGCTGCTCTCGGGGCTTGTGCTGACGATCGAGACCGCGCTTTGCGCCTGGATCATTGCGCTTGCTTTCGGAGCAGTCGTCGGCGTGCTCCGCACTCTGCCGTCGAAGACCGCGTCCTGGGTCAGCTTTGCCTATGTCGAATTCTTCCGCAACATGCCGCTGCTGGTGCAGCTGTTTCTTTGGTTCTTCGTCCTGCCGGAAATCCTGCCGCCTTCCTGGGGGCTTTGGCTGAAGCAAATGCCCAATGCGCCATTCTTTACGGCGGCGATCGGGATTGGGCTGTTCATGTCCGCGCGCGTGGCCGAACAGACGCGTTCCGGCATCAACGCGCTGCCGCGAGGACAGAAACAAGCGGCCACCGCGCTCGGATTGACGACAGCGCAAACCTATCGCTACGTGCTGTTGCCGATGGCGTTCCGCATTATCCTGCCGCCGCTGACGTCCGAATTCCTCTCGACCATCAAGAACACGTCGGTGGCGATCACGATCGGCCTGATCGAGCTGACCGCCGAGGCGCGCGCGATGCAGGAGTTTTCCTTTCAGGTGTTCGAAGCCTTCACTGCTGCGACGATACTTTATCTGCTGGTCAATATCGTTGTCGTCATCGCCATGCGCTTCGTCGAGCGTGGCGTGGCGATCCCCGGCTACATCACGGGGAAATAGCAATATGTTCACCAATTTCGACTTCGACGTCATTCGCCGCTCGCTCGGCTATTTGTTTTTCGACGGCATGACGTTTACGCTGACGCTGACTAGCCTTGCCACCTTCGGCGGCATTATCTTCGGAACGCTGATTGCGATGATGCGGCTGTCCGGCTCCTGGCTGCTCGCGCGAATTGCCGGCCTCTACGTCGATCTGATGCGGTCGTTGCCGCTAGTGCTGGTGATCTTCTGGTTCTATTTCCTCGTGCCCTATATTGGACAGTGGCTGACGGGAGCCTCGCGGCCGGTTCGCGTCGGCGCGTTTGCGTCCTCGCTCGTCACCTTTACTCTGTTCGAGGCGGCATATTTCGCGGAAATCATGCGTGCGGGCATCCAGTCGATCTCGAAGGGGCAGCCTGCCGCCGCCCAGGCGCTCGGCCTCACCTACAGCCAGACGATGCGTTACGTCGTGCTACCGCAGGCGTTCCGCAACATGCTTCCGGTGTTGCTGACGCAGACCATTGTGTTGTTTCAGGACACTTCGCTGGTCTATGTGCTGTCAATTCCGGATTTTCTGGGCGCAGCCAGCAAGGTCGCGCAACGCGATGGACGGCTGGTCGAGATGTATCTGTTCGCGGCCGTCATCTATTTCGTGATTTCCTGTGTCGCGTCGTTCGGCGTCAGGCGCCTTCAGGCGCGCATCGCCTTCGTCCATTAGTAGGATCACCGATGATCGAGATCAGCCACGTCGACAAATGGTACGGGCCGAACTTTCAGGCGCTGAAGGATTGCACGACCAGCGTCGCCAAGGGTGAGGTGGTGGTGGTGTGCGGCCCGTCGGGATCGGGAAAATCGACGCTGATCAAGTGCGTCAATGCGCTGGAGCCGTTTCAGGCCGGACAAATCGTCGTTGATGGCATTCGGGTCAACGATCCCCGAACCGATTTGCCGAAACTGCGGGCCCGCGTCGGGATGGTGTTTCAGCATTTCGAGCTCTTCCCGCATTTGAGGATCATCGACAATCTTTGCCTTGCACAGGAGAAGGTCTTGGGGCGATCGCATGACGAGGCGGTCGCCAAGGGTTCGAAACTGCTCGATCGCGTTGGCCTCAAGGATCACGCGAAAAAATACCCTGCGGAACTCTCCGGTGGCCAGCAGCAGCGCGTGGCGATTGCCCGCGCGCTTGCGATGGATCCGATCGCTATGCTGTTCGATGAACCCACCTCCGCGCTCGACCCTGAAATGATCAGCGAGGTGCTCGACGTGATGGTGGATCTCGCACGCGACGGCATGACCATGATGGTCGTCACCCACGAAATGGGCTTCGCGAGCAAAGTCGCGCATCGGGTGATCTTCATGGACAGAGGCGAAATCGTCGAAGACGCGCTAAGGGAGGATTTCTTCGGGAAGCCCCGCAGCGACCGCGCGCAGAAGTTCTTGTCGAAAATCTTGTCGCATTAGGATTCGTCATTCCGGGGCGCGCGAGGTGCGAGCTCCGATATGCAGTTGCACATCGGAGAAATCCGGGATTCCCCGATGCGCAATTGCGCATCTGAGGTCTGGTCCTCCGAACCATCCTGGAATGACGGCACCGGGGTTTATCGTCAGTGACATTTTGCGTATATGTTGTGATGGCTCGCTAAGGAGAATTCGCTTGGATCAGATCGCCTACGTCAACGGCGCGTTCGTGCCACTCGCTGAGGCCAAGGTCTCGATTTTGGACCGTGGCTTTTTGTTCGCCGACGGCATCTACGAGGTTTCGGCCGTCCTCGACGGAAAATTGGTCGACAATGCCTCGCATCTGGCGCGGCTGGAGCGTTCGGTCGGCGAAATCGCGCTTGCCTTGCCGGAGCCACTCTCCCGCATCGTTGAAATCCAGCGGGAGCTGATCGCGCGCAATCAACTCGCAAATGGACTGGTCTATATGGAGGTGACCCGCGGCGCGGATGTCGGACGCGACTTTGCCTTCCCGAAGGGTGTCAAGCCGACGTTTGTCATGTTCACTTCGGTCAAGGACATCATCAACGCTCCGGCGGCCAAGAACGGTATCGGCGTGATCACGGTGCCCGATATTCGTTGGGCGCGGCGTGACGTCAAGAGCGTGGCGCTCCTGGCGCAGGTGCTCGCAAAACAGGCGGCAGCGGAAGCCGGCGCGGGCGAAGCCTGGATGATCGAGGACGGCAAGGTGACCGAGGGTGGTTCGTCATCGGCATTCATCCTGACCCAGGACGACGTGCTGGTCACGCGACAGAACTCATCCGCGATCCTGCCGGGTTGTACGCGCAAGGCAGTTGTCGCGCTTGCCGAGGAGCGTCAGCTGCGCGTCGAGGAGCGGGCGTTTACGATTCAAGAAGCGCTGGCGGCGAAGGAAGCCTTCGTCACCAGCGCCTCCTTGTTCGTACAGCCGGTCGTGAGCATCGACGGCAAGACCGTCGCCAACGGCAAACCGGGGCCGATGGCCACGCGTCTGCGCGAGATCTATATCGATTTCGCCCGCGCCACCGCGCAGTAACGTTCAAGCCTCATTTGCCGAAGGTCGTCAGCTTGGCGCCGTCATCGGCGACGAACACGGCAAGCAGGCTCGCGGGTTCGGTCGTGCTGGCGTTCTCACTGACAAGATGTTCGCTGCCCGGCGGCTCGAAGAAGCTTTCGCCTGCCTTGTAAACCCTGGCCGGACCGGTGACAGAATTCTCGGATCGAATTTCCCCCGACAGCACATAGGCGAATACGCTTCCGGCGTGATGATGGCTGAGCGACTTGCCGCCGGGTGCATAGGTGACGACGACGGCTGTCAGGCTTTTACCGGGCACGTTGGGCAGTTTCTCGCTGAGAACGGCCTTGACCTGGTCGCCCTCGGCATTCGCCGATGGACAAAGACAGGGGTTCACGGAAACGACGAGGGCGATGATCGTTGCAAATTCTGTTTTGGTCATGATCCTCTCCTGATTCTCTTAGCCAAGGTGGTCACATCATGGCTTCAGGATCAGCTTCTGCACGCGCCAGTTCAAAAGTTCCGCCACGAAGATCACATTCTCCGACGGACAAGCCATCGCGTGAATCCAGCCGAATTGTTTCAATTGCTTGCCGGACTGGCCGAGCACGCCAAGCACCTTGCCGTCGAGGCTGAGCTTGTAGATGCGGCCGGGCCATGCATCGGAACTGTAAAGCACCTGATGCGGCGGCGGCGTGATGCAGATCGACCATGGTGCACCCGGCGCGAAGGTGCCTCTTGCGATCATCGCCTCGTCGGGAATCCTGCCGATCGCGGGCTTTGCATCCGGCGGCACTGGCACGTCGATCGTGAACTGTCGCAGGAATTTGCCGTCCTTGTCGAAGACCTGGATTCGACGGTTGCCGCGATCGGCGACATAGACGTTGTCATTGGCGTCGGTCGCAATCGAATGCGGCGTGTTGAATTGACCGGGCTCCTTGCCGGGGTCTCCCCATGACTTCAGCCAGTTGCCGTCCTTGTCCACTTTGGCGACGCGTGAATTGATATAACCGTCACTGATAAAGGCGTCGCCGGCCTTGTCCCAGGCCACGTCGGTGACCTGTCGGAACCTGCCATCCTCGGGCGGCAACGGCGGCTTCGGATGCTTTAATGGCGCGGTATCTTCGTCCGACGCCTCCTGCTTGCGGCCGAACACCATCACGACGCGGCCCTCGGGATCGAACTTGATCACCATGTCGGAGCCCTTGTCGGTTACCCAGATATTGTCGGCCGGGTCGACCTTGACAGTATGGCCGAACGACCAGGCATAGAGGTTTTTGCCGATCTCGCGGACGAACTGCCCCTTGGCATCGAATTCCAGGAGTTGCGTCGCCGCCGCGGCGTAAGCCGGGCCGCTGGTGTTGCCGCGCGACAGCACGAAAATGTGGTCCTTCGAATTGACGGAGACGCCCGAAACTTCGCCGAAGTAGATGTTGGGCGGCAGCCGAAGCGGATTGGCCACAGAGTCGAATGAGATGGAGGGCACGGCTTGCTGCGCAAGCGCGGGAGTTCCGATCAACAACAGCAATCCGACGATCCAGCGTCTCATGATATCCTCCCCAAAATGTTTGTTTTCTCGTTTTTAATCCACGGCCGATCCCGAGGTCCATATTGGCGCGCGCATGCGGCGTCGTATCGGCAGTCGCCCAGCGCATGGCATTGTTCGGGACACAAATCTGCTACGCTGTGTTTGGAAAGGCCTGGTGCCAACGAATGCTCATGTTCCTTGCACGCAATATGATCCCACCCTCCGGTCTGTCCGGGCTCATCGCCGTTCTGCTCGCTGTTTTCTCGATCGCCGACGCCAGGGCCGGTTACCCGGAACGGGCGATCAGAATCGTCGTCCCCTTTGCGCCGGGCGGAGGCACCGATGTGGTCGCGCGAACGCTTGCGCAAGAGATGGCAAGGGATCTCGGTGTCTCGATCATCATCGAGAACAAGCCCGGGGCCGGGACCATCATCGGAACCCAGGCGGTCGCCGCGAGCGCACCGGATGGCTACACGCTTTTGATGGGGACGTTCTCGCATGCGGTCAATTCGAGCCTCAATGCGAACTTGCCCTACGATCCGCACAAGGATTTTGCGGCGGTCGCGATGATCGCGCGCTCCTTCAACCTCGTGGTGGTCAATCCCAAATCCCCCATTCGTTCGATTGCCGAGCTGATCGCGGCGGCGAAGGCCAATCCGGATAGATTGTCGTATGGGACGTTCGGCGTCGGCACCTCGGCCCATCTCGCGGGCGAATTGTTCAAGGACATGGCCAAGGTCAATCTGACGGCGGTGCCCTACAAGGGCGCCGCGCCCGCGATCACCGACCTGATCGGCGGCCAGATCCAGCTGATGTTCACGACGGTGGCGAGTGCGGCCTCGCTGGTCGAAAGCGGGCAACTGCGCGCGATCGCGGTCACGTCGGCGGAACGTTCGCTCGCCTTTCCGCAATTGCCGACGGTGGCGGAGGCCGGCGTTCCCGGCTATGCCGCCGAAAGCTGGTATGGCCTGTTCGCGCCTGCCGGCACTCCGGCCGGAATCATCGACCGGCTCAACAAATCGGCAGCCCTGGCGGTCCAATCGGAGGCCTTCAAAAGGCTTGGGGCGAATGAGGGTCTCGTCATGATCACCCGTCCCCCGGAGGAGCTTGACCGGTATGTCCGCGGCGAGGAGGAGCGTTGGCGCCGCGTCATTCGGGACGCCGGGATCAAGGCCGAATAGGGTGACGTTGGGAAGGCCTCCTGTTGCAGTGCGGTGGAATATTGGCTGAACACCGGGGTTGCAGAGGGGGCGTCTTTCAGGCACTTGGCGGACGGCCCTTGGCCCGATAATCAGTCCGTCAGTCGGCAATTCAGACCCATGGAGGATTACAATGCCCAGTACGCTTCAGCGCTCGCTCGCTGCTGCGAGTTTCGCCCTGATCTGTTTCGCCCTGCCGGCGTCGGCACAGGAAACGGTGCGCATCCGCGGCACTATCGAAAAGGTCGATGGCGCCGTCTACGTGGTCAAGAATCGCGACGGTGCGGAGCTGAAGGTGACGGTCAGCGACCCCGGCCTGTACGTGGCGATCGTGAAGTCGACGATGGCCGACATCAAGCCTGGCATGTTCGTGGGCGCGACCGGAATGACGCAGCCCGACGGCAGCCAGAAGGCCATCGAGGTGCACATCTTCCCTGAATCGATGCGTGGCACCGGTGAGGGCCATTACGACTGGGACCTCAAGCCGAACACCAAAATGACCAACGCCAACGTCGAGCAAACGGTTGCTGGCGTCGAGGGACCGGTATTGTCGGTCAAATACAAGGACGGCGAAAAGAAAGTCCTGGTGACCCCGGAAACCGCGGTCGTCACGTACATCATGGGCGACAAGAATGATCTCAAGCCGGGCACCAAGATCTTTGTCGGCGCCGGAAAGAAGCAGGCTGACGGCACGGTGCAAACCCCGCGCGTCACCTACGGCAAGGACGGATTGACGCCGCCGATGTGACGCGGCGTTGACTTTAATGGCATTACCATGAAAACGGACTTCAACCGGGAGAAAACGATGCGTTCAGTTATTTCGATGACATTGGCGGCTTGCGCCGTTGCGGTGATCAGCTCGCAGGCCTTCGCTCAAGCCCCGGCCCCTGCGCCGGCAACGCCGCCGGCGCCTCCGGCCGCGGGCGGAACGCCGGACAAGATGCCTTTCGATATTCCGTACGGCACCTCGATCGGGCTTGAGCAGGCCAAGCAGGTGATGGCCGCGGCCGAAGCCGAAGCCAAAAAGCGAAATTGGAAGATGAACATCGCCATCGTCGATACCAATGGCGAGCTGGTCCAGTTCGAGCGGATGGAAGGGGCGCAAATCGCCTCCGGTTCGATTTCGGTCGGCAAGGCCCGCACGGCGGCGCGGTTCCGTCGCGAATCCCGACTGTTCTACAATGCCTTTGAAACCGGCCACGGCTATGTCGCAACCCTGGACCCCACCCTGGTCGCAAGCCCCGGTGGATTTCCACTCGTTGAAAACGGCAAGCTGATCGGTGCCATCGGCTGTAGCGGCGGCACCGGCGATCAGGACGCCTTGATCTGCAAGGTCGGCGCCGACCTCGTAAAATAACGGCCCGACCGTCCCGGCGTTTCCGGCGCCGAGGCCGGTTGGTTCGGAGACCTTCTGACGCCGCGGCGGGATACCCGTCCGCGGCGTCATTGTGATCACGCGAACGCGCTTGAAGCGCTGCGATCCGGCAGCGCAAATTTGTTGGACGGAGCGGCGATCCGATCGTCGATAGCCGCCTCGGAGCTCGTTCCCGAGCCGTTACGTGTTTTATGTCGGCCTTGGCGCGCTGATCCTCAATGTCGCCGTCGCCACCATTGCAACGGCATTCTTCGGTCCAGTTTCGTCCCGTAGCGCTACTGCTCGATCCTGATATTGCCGGCTTTGGCAACTTCGCTCCACCGCGCGATATCGGATGCGAGAATTTGCGCAAATTCCGCCGACGAGTTTCCCACCGGCTGGATGCCAAGCGGCTTAAGCCGCGCGACGACGTCAGGTAACTTGACGATCCGCATCAGTTCGCCCTCGATTTTTTTCACGATTTCGGGCGGCGTCTGCCGCGGCGCAAATAGGCCGCTCCACAGCACCGCATCGACGTCGGCGCCGGCTTCCTTCATGGTCGGAACATCCGGCAGGTCTTCGGTTCGCCTTGGCGCGGCCACCGCAAGCGCGCGCACCTGGCCGCCTTTGACCTGGCTCGACACCGGGCCCGCGTCGGCGATGGTCGCGGTCACCTGGCCGGAAATCACCGCCATCACCGAATCGTTGGCGCCCTTGTAGGGAATCTCCTGCATCGGCGCGCCGGTTTTCTGCTTGAACAATTCGGTGACGAGCTGGAACGCGGCGGAGGAGGAGGCGTAATTCGTCTTGTCCGGATTTGCTTTTGCGAAGGCAACAAGATCGGCGACCGACTTGAGCGGCGAGGCGGCGTTGACGATCAGGATCAACGGAAACGATCCGAGTTCGGAGATCGGAACGAAATCCCTGATCGAATCGTAAGACAGCTTGGCGTAGACGGCCGGATTGATTGCCATGGCGCCGCTGGCGCCGACGAGCAGCGTGTAGCCGTCGGGCGGCGACTTGGCGACGTATTCGGTCGCAACGATCGCGCCGCCGCCGGGCTTGTTGTCGATGATGACGGGCTGGCCGAGGCCTTCGGACAATTTCTGCCCCACGATCCGCGCGATGAGATCGTTGCCGCCGCCGGGTGTGAAGCCGACGACAATGTGAATGGCCCGCGTCGGGTATTTCGACGGATCTTCTTCCGCGCGGGCGGAGCCGGGCGATGCCGCGGTGAGCGCCGTCAATCCGAGAGCAACCAAAGAGCATCGGCAGGAATTTCTCATGGCGTTTCGCACTTCCCTGGGCCGCGACGTGGGTTTGCGTCAAAGCCGTGTGACGTGAACGTGGAGCACCGCCGCTTGGCCGTCATCCAGCGCGGCGAGGCAACGGTCGATGGAGGCCGCAAGTTCATCCGGCTCGGTGACGCATTCGCCGTGCGCGCCGAATGCGCTCGCTACTGCCGAAAAATCCCGCCGCTCGCCCTGACGGCCCGACATCAATCGCGATTGAAACTGATCGGTTTCGGCGGCGACGCCCTTCGGATAAACGCGTTGCACCGCCGACTTCACTGCTTGCCAGCCGCCATTGTCCACGACAATCGTCAGGATGGGAATCCGGTATTGCTGCGCCACCGCATACACACTGTCGGGCGAGGAGAAATGAAATCCTCCGTCACCAATGACTTGCACGATGCGGCGACCCGGCTGCGCCAGCTTCAGCCCGAGCGCCATGCCGCCCGAAAATCCAAGGCCGCCACCGGCGAGACCGACGTAACTCCGCGGCCTGGTGCGCCTGATCTGCTCCTGCAGGACGGGTCCGTTGCGGATCGCCTCGTTCACGACGATGTCGTCCTGCGACAGTTTTTCGTTCAGGGTTGCGAACAGGAAGGCCGGGCTCAGCGCGCCGGAAACACCCTTGTCGGCACGCGCTGCCGCATGTCGCTTGACGGCGGCTTCCCGGGCGCCGCCCCAGCTTGCGATCCGCTCGGCGACGCGCCGACGCCATGCACTATCGGCGCGCGCGTCCACGGCTTCGAGCACCTGCCGCAGCACGATTCCGCAATCCCCCTGGATTCGCATGTCGGTCGGAAATCCCCACATTGGAAAATCAGACTTCAGGGGATCGACATCGATCTGGATCCATTTGATGGCGTGGGCTTGCTTGGCAAATTGCGGAATGAAGGGCACATCCGAATCCAGCAACAGGCCGAGGTCAGCCTGTTCAAGCAAGGGCAACGGATCGAAGCCGGCGAAACACGGCGAATCCTGCGAAATGTTGAGGTCGATCGAATTGAACTCGGCGACCTTGATGCCACACGTCAGTGCCAGCCGCTCCAGCACCGCGACCGCCTCCGGCTTGCGGCCGAGATAGGCCGTCAATGCAATCGGATTTTCCGCTGCCATCAGGGCTTCGGCGATCGCATTGATTCTCGCAGGCTCAACGCCACCGGCCTGCACACCGCCGTATCGCGCCGACGGATAGGCCGGCATGGCCTCGTCGTCCCATTCTTCCGCCAGCGTTTCGCGCGGCAGCATCATATAGACCGGACCAGCCGGGTCGCTTTGCGCGAACGCACTGGCGCGGGCCAACGCCTCCCTCACCACAATGCCTGACGGCAATGAATACTCCCATTTGACGTAAGGCCTGACGATGCTGGCGATGTCGAACGGGTCCTGCACGAAATGCACATAAGTGTCGCGCGAGCCCGGTAATTCGCCGTGCAGCGTGTAGGGCGCGCGGCCGGCAAACAGCATCACCGGCAGCCGGTAGCGAAACAGGTTCTGGATCGCCATGCAGGCATTGGCCGTGCCGGCATCGACATGCACGAACACCGCCTGGGCTCGTCCGGTCGCCAGCGCATAGCCGCCTGCCATGTGCACGGCGACGACCTCGTGCGGGCACAGGATCATTTCGGGGTGTTTGCGCCCCTCACGATCCCAGTGGGCCAACGCTTCGATCAAGGACACATGATCGGTACCCAAATTGGCAAAAATGTAATCGACGCCGAGATCGACAATCGCCTCGAGGAAATGATGCGCGGTCGCGTGGCGGCTCATACCGTGTTTTCCGGTGCGGTCTCCGCGACAAATCTGTTGCGTAAGGTGCCGATCCCGGTGATCTCGATTTCGACGACATCGCCGGCCTTGAGATCCGGTGAGGTACCGTCAGTTCCCATCCAAATCACGTCGCCCGGCCACAACGTGAAATACTTCGACATCTCGACAATGAATTCCTTGATGCCGAAGATCATGTCATTGGTGCGGAAGCGATTGCTCTCCTTGCCGTTCAGTCTCACGATGGTTTCCATCTTGTCGAGATCGACTGAGGTTTCGATCCACGGTCCCATCGGCTTGAAAGTGTCGGTATTCTTGGCGCGCCAAAGTCCGCGGTCAGCCTTCTGCCAGGTCCGCTCGCTGACGTCGTTGCCGATGGTGTAACCGAATACACAGGACATCGCGTCGTCCGCGTCGAGGTGTTTTGCTTTTTTGCCGATGACGACGACCAGTTCGCCTTCGTAATGTATCTTCTCAGTCGCGATTGCGGGAATCACCACCTCTTCGTCATGGGCAATCAGCGCGTTCTGCGCGCGATAGCCGATCTCGGGCCGATCGGGCACGTTGGGGATCTCGCCGCGCTTGTCTGCAGCCTCCTTGAGATGTCTCACGTAGTTCAGGCCGACGCAGTAGAACGTGCGCGGCACCAGCGGCAACTCGATCTTCACCTCCGACAATGAATATGAACGTGGCGAGCGTTGCCATTCCCCGAACGGATCGCCGTTGATCGCGATCGCGCGATCGCCTTCGACGATGCCCCAGGATGTCTGCTTGTTTGCCGTAAACTTAAGCCAGCGCACGCATCACCTCTCATTCTGCGACCACCGCTTCATGGCCGGGAAACCCGCCGGGCCAAGGCAGGGTAGTCTGGCCGGCGAGGCTCTCGAGAATAATCCGCGCTCCGTCGGCGTAGGTCGCCCCCTCAGGCAATTCGAGGCTTGCGCACCACGCGTCCGGCATCGACCGTCGCTCGTCGCGCAGCTCGAAGGCCGAGCCCCACCACCATGCGGGCGCTGGCGATCTGGCTGGCTCCGGGACCGCGCGCCAACGGGCGAATTGGTTCACGGCGCGCTCGAATTGCACATCTGCAGCCTGATGCATCCAATCCTCCAAACGGTGTTTCTCCGGTCGAAACGCGACCAGGCCGGCAATACGATCTCGGCCAGTTCATGTCGGCGGAATAGACCGGCTTCGTCGGGGTTATTTCTCTTCCGCCCCGGTCGCGGTGGCCGGGCCTTCTCCCATGATCAGCAGCACGGCATCCTCGTCTTTGGCGCCGTCCCAGTGAACTTGCTTGCCGAAATGGGTGACGAAACTTCCGGCAGGCATCGGGGTGGTGTTGGCCGGATCGAATTTCGGACCTGAACCCACCCACCAGGTTCCCTGCAGCACCACAATGTAGCGGTCGTTGGGATGGAAATGCGGCCGGCTGAAATGATTGCCCTTGGTCCATTTGTTGTAGACCATGTAAAAGCCGGGCTTGCTCGGATCGCCAACAACGACAGCGCTTTGCGCACCGCGGGCATCGACCGGACTCCACGGGATCTGATCCGGCAGTTTATAGATCACCGCGGCCGGATTGAGTTCGGCCGCCGAGCCAATGCTCAACATGCCGGCGAGCGACATCGGCATCAGAAGATATCGCCAGAACCGGTGTGTGAATTTCATGATTTCCTCCCTCGAATTCCCACGGCCTGAATGCTGCCGCGTATTGCTCTTCTCTATCGTTTTCATGCTAGCCGGTCTCGCTCCGGAGGTGCAAGAGGTGGCCGCGCATGTGTGGCGCGCGAGATCGCACGCAGGTGGATAGCCGCAGGAAAAGGAAGTTGGTCAAATCGGCGGCGCCGTGGCGTCTTCCGCAAATAGCGCGCCTTTTCGCACACAGGAAACTAGACCAGCCGCACCACGCTCGGTTTGCCGGATGCGCATTCCAGCGCATCTCGGTCCCATTTGCCGGCGTCGGCCGCGGCCTCATAGGTGCTCTGCAGGAATTCGAGCAGCGCCTGATCCGGCTGGGCCGCCGTGCGGACAGCGTCATAGGGCAGGATGAATTCGCCCAGAGTCTCGCTGAAGAATGCCGCGTCGGGCCGCACCCGTGCGGTCCGGAAGCCGGCGGGTTCGGGATAGGCATAGGAGTAGAACGCCGGATAATCGATCGCGCCGGAGCCGGGCCAGAAGCCAGCACTGCTCTCCTCGTGGGAATAAGCCTCGCAGGCGACGGCATCGGACAGATGCGGCACGCCACCGGGATGGCGCGGAGCGCGGCGCCCCGAGAAACGCGTGACGGCGAGATCGAAACTGCCCCAGAAAAAATGCACCGGGCTTGCCTTGCCGAGGAAGCCGGTGCGGAATTGCTTGAACACGCGGTCGGTATTGACGAGAATTTGCAGCAGGCGTCGCACCGCGTCCGGATCGTAAGAGGCATGCAGGTCGTCGTCCGAAAACCGCACCGGGTCCGGCAACTCGTTTGGCATGTCATCGATTGCGATATGAATGTCGAGTTCGGCGAGCGCGGTCATCACGGCCGTGTAGAAACTCGCAACCGAATGACCGGCAAGCGCCAACCGTCGCGTTGCGCCACTGCTGGTCGAAATCCGCAAATGATGATTGATGAAGTCAAAGTCGATCTGAAATGTGCGCGCGCCATCGGGGATCGGCGAGGTCGTCAGTCCATATGTTGTGACGTAAAGTGCGACATGCCAGGAGTGGTTCAGCCAGGGCGTGCGGGCCAGGCGGATCTTGCCGACGATCTGAGTCCATAGATGCAGCGTGGCATAGGTCTCGCGCCACGCGGCGGTCGGCAATTCGGGCCAGGGGCCCGTAAGTGTCTGGCTCATGAATCACCGCTACGCTGTCATCGGCATCCCGCGCGTCGTCGGAGCCGAACGTGGTCTCGGCTCTGATTATCAACTCAAATTTGTCAATGATTGGAACAAGTCGGGTGACGTGGCGCCAACTTCACAACACCGTCTGTTTACCGAGGGCTTGTCCGCCGGTCGCGGAACGGAGGAAGGGCGGCACTCCTGGCCGGAGATTGCCGCCCGATTGCATTATCCATGCAGTTTCTTGGCAGTCTCCGCGATCATGCGACCCTGGTATCGTGCGCCCGCGAGCTCGTTTTCGGATGGCTGGCGGCTGCCATCGCCACCCGTGATCGTGGTCGCGCCGTAGGGCGCGCCGCCGGTGACTTCGTCCAGTTTCATCTGGCCGGCAAAGCCGTAGTTCATGCCGACAATGACCATCCCAAAATGAAGAAGGTTGGCGATGATCGAAAACAGCGTGGTCTCCTGACCGCCATGCTGGGTCGCGCTCGCGGTGAAGGCGCCGCCGACCTTGCCGTTCAGCGCGCCCTTGGCCCAGAGGCCGCCGGCTTGATCGAGGAAGTTGGCCATCTGTGACGCCATGCGGCCGAAGCGGGTGCCGGTGCCCACGATAATGGCATCGTAGTTCACGAGATCATCGATTTTTGCCACTGGAGCCGCCTGATCGACCTTGAAGTGCGATGCCTTCGCGACCTCGGGCGGAACAAGTTCAGGCACGCGTTTGATATCGACCGTCGCGCCTGCTTCGCGGGCGCCCTGTGCGATGGCGTTCGCCATGGCTTCGATATGGCCATAGGCCGAATAATAGAGCACGAGAACTTTCGTCATGATGATCTCCAGAGGGATGATTCAATCGAGGATTGAAATTTGCAGGTGGGTCTCATTGCCGGCGTGAGCCGGCAATTCAAATTCTTGAGATTTGCTTTTCGAGGGGGATCAATGCGCGGGCCTGTTTGGCGAGGACTCGCTTGGCGCTTTCGCTCGCGCATGACATGTCTGTTGCAAGGATGGGTTATCGGCGGCTCGTCATTCACGCCGCGTCGACCAGCACCAGTTCGGAATCTTCCAGCGCCGTTATCTTGAGCTGGGCCTCGTCGCGGATCGCGACGCCGTCGCGTGCGTTGACGCGGACGCCGTTGATCTCGACCTCGCCGGCCGCCGGCACCAGATAGAGGTTGCGCGTTTTGTGAGGGATGTATTGCGCGCTTTCGCCGGCTTTCAGCGTCGCGGCAAGAACCCGCGCATCGGCGCGGATCGGCAGCGCGTCCTTGTCGTCGGAAAATCCGCTGGCGATGGTGACGAAATTGCCCGAGCGGTCCGACTTCGGGAATGGTTTGGCGCCCCAGGTCGGCTGGCCTCCTTGCGCTTTCGGCTCAATCCAGATCTGGAAGATCTTCGTCGGCTTCGGCTCGAGATTGTATTCGGAGTGACGAATGCCGGAGCCAGCGCTCATCACTTGAACGTCGCCTGCCTCGGTGCGGCCCTTGTTGCCAAGGCTGTCCTGGTGAGTGATGGCGCCTTCCCGGACATAGGTGATGATTTCCATGTTGGCGTGGGGATGGGCGGGAAAGCCGGTGTTCGGCGCGATCTCGTCATCGTTCCACACCCGCAAGGCGCCGTGGCCCATGTTGCCGGGGTCGTAGTGACTGCCGAATGAGAAGTGATGTTTGGCTTTCAGCCAGCCATGGTCGGCTGCGCCAAGCTTGTTGAAAGGTCTGAGTTCGATCATGGGAGGTTCCCTGGGGTTCTGATGACCCTCTGGATATGCATTCCCCGCTCGTGCATAAATAGAAACAATAGAAACACATTGTTTCCATTTATTCGCTTGTGGGACGATCCGGATGGCAAAACTCCCCGATTTCGAAGGCCTCGCGATTTTCGCAAAAGTCGTTGAGTTACGGTCATTTGCGGCGGCCGCCAGCGAACTTTCGTTGTCCAAGGCGACCGTTTCAAAAGCCGTCAGCCGGCTGGAGGAACGTCTCGGGGCGCGGCTGTTCAACCGCACGTCGCGGCGGCTGGCCCTGACCGATGCCGGACAAAAATTATCCGCCCGCGCCGAACGCCTGCTGGCCGATGGCGAGGCCGCGGAGAACGAAGCGCTGGCCCAATCGGTGACGCCGCGCGGCCTCGTTCGTCTTGCGGTGCCGATGACGTTCGGTGTGAAGGCGGTGGCGCCGATCCTGCCGGAGTTCATGAAAGCCTATCCTGATATCGCCATCGATCTCCATCTCTCTGACGCGATGGTGGATCTGATCGGCGAGGGGTTCGACGCGGGCCTGCGGATCGCGCGGCTACCGGATTCATCGCTGATCGCGCGCCGGCTTTGCCCGGTGGCGCGTCACACCGTTGCGGCGCCTTCTTATCTCAGGGGTCACGGCCGACCGACGCATCCGATGCATCTCGCCCAACACAAATGCTTTGGCTACGCCTATGTGTCGACGCCCGATGTCTGGCACTACAGCAATGCCGCAGGCGAAGTGGCGAGCGTTCGTCCGGCGGGCCAGTTGCGGGTCAACAATGGTGAGGCGCTGTTGCCGGCGGTGATCGCAGGTCTCGGCATCGCCGACCTTCCGGACTTCATCGTCGCCGATGCCATCGAGGCGGGCGAAGTCGAAGTGATCCTGAAGGGCTGGAAGCAGCCTGAAGGCGCGGTGCATCTGGTGACACCGCCGGGTGGTCCGCGTCCGGCCCGCGTCGAGGTCCTGGCAGATTTTCTGGCCAAGCATTTTGCCAAGGCGAAGCGGCTGAAATCGCCGCGGCGCGAATGAGGCGCAGGTGGTGGGTCGGCTTTGCTCTCACCCGGATCAGGCTATAGGCTCTATCCCAACAGACAAAACAAAAATCATGCGGGAGAAAATTGCCGATGAATCGACGTGAACTTCTCAAAATCACGGCCGGGCTGCCGCTGCTGCAAGCCGTGCGCCCGGTTTCTGCCGTCGCGCAAGCTGCGTGGCCGGCACGCACGATCACCATGATCGTGCCGTTTCCTGCCGGCGGTCAGGCCGATCTCGCCGCCCGGCCGGTGGCGCTGGCGCTGGAAAAGATTCTGGGCAAGTCCGTCATTGTCGACAATCGGGCGGGTGGTGCGGGTGGGGCGATCGGCAACGCCGCTGCCGCGCGCGCCGAGCCGGATGGCTATACATTGCTGATGACGCTGTCGTCGCTGGCGGTGTTGCCGGAGGCGGACCGCCTGTTCGATCGTCCGCCGGTTTACGAAGTGTCGCAATTTGTGCCGGTCGCCCGCGTTCTCGCCGATCCCACCTTGCTTGCGGTGCCGGCATCGGCGCCGTGGAAGACGCTGGCCGATTTCGTCGAAGACGCCAAGAAGCGTCCGGGCCAAATTCCCTACGGCTCGTCCGGTCCCTACGGCACGCTGCATGTGGCGATGGAAATGTTTGCGGCCTCCGCCGGCATCAAATTGCTTCACATCCCGTTTCGCGGCGCGGGTCCTGCGCTCAACGCGATCCTGACCGGAACGGTGCAGGCACTGGCGTCGGCGCCGGGCACGCTGAAGCAGCAGGTCGATGACGGAAAGATGCGAGTGCTGGCCAATTGGGGCGCGGAACGGATTGCGAGTTTTCCCGATCTGCCGACCTTCAAGGAACTCGGCTACAAGGATGTCGAGTTCTACATCTGGGCCGGCCTGTTCGCGCAAGCCGCGCTGCCGGCGCCGATCATGACGCGGTTGCGCGAGGCGATGGCGCAGGCGGTGAAAAGTCCGGAGGTGAACAAGACTTTCGAAACCGCAGGGAGTCCGGTCGCCTACATGGACGCGCCGGAATTTTCAAAATTCATCGAAGCCGACAGCGCGCGTCTGGTCGCCGCGGTGAGGAAAATCGGCAGGGTGGAATAGGGGAACTCGCAACACCGAGGCTCCCGCGTTCGGGCGGGATAAATGTGCTCGGCGCCTCGCCGGGCCCTCACATTTTCTTGTTCGGCGAGAACCATCGCTCGCCTCATTTCATTGGATATTCGAATCCGGAAGCGGATCGCCTTGTCTGGTTGACTGGGCACGCAATCCGAATGAGGGAACCGGATATGCCAGCGAACCGAGTTTTCCTGAGTCTTGCGATGTCGATCGCCGCCGGGATCGCCTGCGCGACCCCGGCTGTTTCGCAGGAGTACCGCGGAACATTGGAACAGCAGATGGCCTGCACGCCCGACGTTTTCCGGCTGTGCGGCGCGCAGATCCCTGACATCAATCGGATCGTTGCTTGCCTGCAGCAAAATACGGCGCAGCTCAGCGGGCCGTGCCGCGCGGTGTTCGATTCAAATGCCAACGTGCCGGACCAGGCCGCGTCGGGGCGGCGCGACGATCGGCCGAGATCATCCTACAGCCGCTAGTGAGACAGGCTCCACCGCCGTCACCACGTTCGCAGCATCGCGACGATAGATGCGGCAGCGGCGACAAATGCGAGGACCATGGTTACGGCCAACCATCTCGTTTGGCTGCTGCCGTCGTGCCGGTCATGATAATTGAGCCAGTCCCGCACAAACCCGGCAGGAACGTCTGAAACAACCGAGCTGTCATCGGCATGATGCATTTCGTGATCGGCGAACATCGCTCGCACGTTAGGAACGCCCAGGCGTTCAAGCTCGCGGTACCAGTGCCATGCGTGTTCACCGCTCGTCCATCGATTTTCAAAGGGAAGCCGATGCGATTTCATCTCGGACCTCCGTACGCCGGTCCGCGCTGGTCCAACCGTAGTCGCGCGCAGGCGCGGACCATCAACAGATAACGTAAATTACGACTTCGACAACGTGCCGTCCAATACTTCGTTTGCGAACATCTCAGCAGACATCGATCCATTCGGCCGCGACCAGTTCGGCCATCCGCGATGGTGCGATGCGAACCGCGCTGTGGGTCGAGCCCGCCGCAGGCACGACTTCATCGAATTCCTTCAGCGAAACGTCGCAGTAAATCGGCAGCGGCGCCTTCAGGCCGAACGGGCAGACGCCGCCCACCTCATGGCCGGTGATGTCGGCGACCTCATCGAGACCCAGCATCTTCGGCTTGCCGCCGAAACGCGCCTTGACCTTCTTGTTGTCCATCCGTGCGGTGCCGCTGGCGACGATGAGGATCACCTGTTCGCCGATCCTCAGGCTGAGCGTCTTGGCGATCCGCGCCGGCTCGACGCCATAGGCCTCGGCGGCCAGTGCCACGGTCGCCGAACTCTTCGGCAATTCGATCACGGTGATATCAGGCGCCTTCTCGGCGAAAAACGCGCGGACGGATTCAAGACTCATGGACGGGCGATAAGGTCGGTCAATTCTGACAGGGCATGGATACGGTAGTCGGGCTCAATACCAAGCTCGTCCATTTGCGTACGGATCGCCTTGAACATCGTGAGCGGAGGAACCACGTCGCTCTTGACGCAGGCCAGCGCCATCGCTTCCGGCGTGACCCGCTCGATCCAAGCGACGTTTAGTCCAAAGGCTTTGGCGCCACAAGCGTCCCACGGATTGGAGGATACGAACAGCACCTCGGCGGGGCGCACGCCAAGCCTGGTTTCGATCGGGGCGTAGGCATCGGGCGCCGGCTTGAAGATTTTCTGCGAGTCGATGCTGATGGTTGCGTCCAGCACGCGGTCGAGGCCGCTGTTTCGCACCAGCGCGTCGAGCATGGCGGCGAGCCGTTGGAGAGAATGGCGAGCTTGCGGCCCTTCAGCTTTTCGATCGTGGCCTTCGCATCCGGATAGAGATCGAGATACAGATATTTGTCGATGATGCGCTCAAAGGTTGCCGCATCATGCGTCAGCCCGAGCACTCGAATGGTGTAGGCGAGGGAATCCCTGGTGACGACCGAAAAGTCCTCGTAGCGCCGCATCAGCGAGCGAAGCCAGGTGTATTCGAGCTGCTTGATGCGCCAGATCTGGGTGATGATCTCGCCATATCCGGGAAAGGCCTCCTCGGTGACGGTCGCCACCGACTGAATGTCGTAGAGCGTGCCATAGGCATCGAACACAACGGCTTTGATCGTCACGGGACTGCTCGCTTTCGCGCGCGCTAGATGTTCAGAAGCCTGCGCGCATTGGCCTTTAGCACTTTTGGCCTGATCTCGTCACGGATGTCGAGCTTGGCAAAGTCCGACAACCAGCGATCGGGCGTGATCACCGGCCAATCCGAGCCGAACAGCATCTTGTCCTGCAGGATCGAGTTGATGTAGCGCACGAGAATGGGCGGAAAATATTTCGGGGACCAGCCGGAGAGATCGATATAAACGTTCGGCTTGTGGGTTGCGACCGACAGCGCCTCTTCCTGCCAGGGGAAGGACGGGTGCGCGAGGATGATCTTGAGGTCCGGAAAATCCGCCGCCACATCGTCCATGTACATCGGGTTGGAATATTTCAGCCGCATCCCCATGCCCCCACGCATGCCGCTGCCGACCCCGGTCTGGCCGGTATGAAACAACGCGATCGCCCCGCCGTCGCTGATCGCCTCGTAGAGGGAATAGGCCATGCGATCGTTGGGATAAAAGCCCTGCATGGTCGGATGAAACTTGAAGCCTTTGACGCCGAATTCCTCGATCAGCTTCCGCGCCTCGCGAACGCCGAGCTTGCCCTTGTGCGGATCGATGCTGACGAAAGGGATCAGTACGTCGGAATTTTCCGCCGCGACCTCGAGCATCTCGTAATTATTGTAACGGCGGAATCCGGTCTCGCGCTCGGCGTCGACCGGGAAGATCACAGCCGCGATCTTCTTGGCGCGATAGTAGGCCGCGGTTTCCGGCACCGTCGGCGGATGCTTGTTCGGCGACTTGAAGTATTCCGCCATCTGCGCCTGAAAATCGTCATAGCCGTCATCGCCATGCAGGCCGCAGGGCTCTTCGGCATGGGTGTGGATGTCGATCGCCACGACGTCTTCGATATTGGGCAGCTTCAATTTTGACATTTGGGTTTTCCGGGGGCTGCGACAGCCCTGAAAATTGATTATAACATATAACAAACTGGCAAGACAGCCCGCAGCAGCGGGGGATGTCTTCTGGGCCTCGCCGGAGACTCAGACCGCCCAAAACGGCCCTGTTTGGATTGACATTTGACCGCCCAATGGCTTAGAAACCGCGCGTCCCGGGCGGCGCGGCCGCCGGCGGGATAAAGCCTATTTTGCCATTTTCGCCTTCCCGAACGATCGTGCCGAACGCGGCCTTTCAAAGCATCAGGATTGTCCCATGAAGGTCCGTAACTCGCTGAAATCGTTGCGCGGTCGTCACCGCAACAACCGTCTGGTCCGCCGCAAGGGCCGGGTTTATGTGATCAACAAGGTTCAGCGCCGTTTCAAGGCTCGGCAGGGTTAAGCTAAGCAAGGCTAAGGCTGGGTTGCTGCACCAAGTTTGATTCTGGCCCTCACGGGGCTGGGTATGCGGGTATTCCTCCTCACAGGTCTTTGACGCCTTACGGCTTTGCAAGCAGCTTTTGCTGTGTCTAGACTTGCTGCATGGCCATGAGATTCCCTGCCGCGCGACGGTGCCGGCTCGCAATTCTCCTCACCGCGATTACAGCCGCGGTGCCACTTCCAGCGCTTGCGCAGGACCTGGTCCCGCCGAAACATCAGAAGAAATTACCAGACGCCCCCGGCAAGTTGCCAAAGGTCAGCGCCGACAAGACGCGTGGGCTGGATTTCCTGTTCGGCGCGCTCAAGGCAGCACCTGATGAGGCCAGCGCCAAGCACGTCGAGGCAAGGATCTGGGCGCTTTGGCTGCAGACGCCGAGCGATACCACGGCGCTGTTGATGATGCGCGCCAAGGCCGCGATGGACGCCCAGCAGATGGATGTCGCACTGAAGTTGCTCGATGCCGTCGTCAAGCTGCGCCCCGACTATGTCGAGGGGTGGAACCGGCGTGCAACGCTGTATTACCTGAAGAACGACTATGCCCATTCGCTGAAGGACATCGAGCAGGTCCTGATTCGGGAGCCGCGCCATTTCGGCGCGCTTGCCGGGCTTGGCATGATCATGCAGGACCTCGGCGACGAAAAACGCGCGCTCGACGCATTCCGCAAGGCGCTCGCGGTCAACCCGCACCTCGAGAAGGTGCCGGAGTTGGTCAAGACCCTCAGCGAGAAGGTCGAAGGTCGCGATATCTAACGCCAGACGTTTCTAATGCAGAACGTTGCGGGCCTGTCCCGCCAGCCCGCCATGCGCCATGACGGCCTGAAGCTGTTGAAGTTCCGCCTCCAGCTGCTCGTTGACCAGCAGGAGTGCCTTTACTGCGCCTCGAAGATCGCCGTTGCACCTGGCGACGATTTCGTCGATCGCGGCTTCATTTGGTCCGGAAGTCATCGAAAACCCTCTCAATGTTCCCATCGGATGGGATAACCCTTTGGGGACCCACCCGTTGCTGTGGATTATGTGGATAGCCAAGATTGCGAAAGCTTCGAAGGCGCGTGCCGGTCGGAACCCGAAAGTGCCGCTCATCCTTATAGAAAGCTGGCGATGACGGTTGTATGAAGACGGCCGCTGGATACGCGCCCCGCAGGGTGGAAAATTCGCAAAACCCAGCCCGCGCGCGCAACCCGCCTTGCTCCAAACCGTAGCTTCTTTGTGCCCAGACCGATCCGGATCCTTGCAATGATACCACTCGTGTTCGTGGCGGCGCTGTTGATGCTGGCGCTGATCACGCAGGCTGGTGTCATCGCCGTGCAGCGCATCTATCCCGCGCAGGGCGACATGATCGAGGTTGCCGGCGCAACACTCAACGTCGTCGATATCGGGCCGCGCGGCGGTCAGCCGGTGGTGTTGATCCATGGGGCGAGTTCGAATCTGGAGGCCATGCGCAAACCACTTGGCGAGATACTGGCGGCAAAGCATCGGGTCATCCTGATCGACCGGCCAGGTCATGGCTGGAGCACGCGGATGCGCGAAGACGATTCGACGCCGGCAATTCAGGGCCAAATGATCGCGGAGGCGCTGGAGAAACTGGGTGTCGGCCCGGCGGTCCTGGTGGTGCATTCATGGGCCGGCGCGCTCGGGGCACGGATCGCGCTCGATTATCCCGCGCGCGTCGCCGGCCTGATGATGCTGGCGCCGGTGGCCTATCCTTGGCCCGGCGGCGTCGGCTGGTACAACGAACTCGTCACCACGCCGGTGATCGGCCCACTGCTCGCCAATACCGTCACGCTGCCGCTTGGCTATTTCTTCGCTGGGCCGGGCGCGCGCAACGTGTTTCTGCCGCAGACCATGCCGGACAATTTTATCCGCGAGACCGCGACGCCGCTATTGCTGCGTCCACGCGAGTTCCTCGCCAATGCGCGCGATCTCGTGACGTTGAAGGAAGCCGTCAAGCAGCAGGCGTCGCGCTATGCAGAAATCAAGGCGCCGACGGTGGTGATTTCAGGCGACGTCGACAAGACGGTGTCGACGAACATTCATTCCCGCCCATTTGCTGCTGCGGTCCGTGGTGCGAAACTCATCGTGCTGCCGGGCGTCGGTCACATGATTCAGAACGCCGCGCCGGACCTCGTGATCGCCGAGATCGAGGCGATGATCGGCGGGATTGCGCACCGCGCGGCGGCCGCAGCAAATTGAGAGGCCTGTCGCGCTCGTGCGCGCCGTGTCGCTGGGCCGGCGTTTCGCCGGCATCCTGGCCTGGGACAGTTACTTCCATCTCGACCACGACCACCAGCGGGCAATGTTTGCGGTGTTCGCGGCGCATGCGCTACCCGGCGCGATGTTGATGTTCAACACCGGGGACGGGCACGGCGAGGCGATCGGCAGCTATCGCGGCGATCCGTTGTACCACGCGAGCCTCGCCCCCACCGAGTACGAGAGCCTCCTCGGTCAATCGGGCTTCGGGGTGGTCGCGCATGTCGTTGACGACCCCCGCGCCGGCGGCCGCACGGTGTGGCTTTGTAAGGCACGATAATGGCAAGCGCGCTGGCATAGCCTGGGTTTGCACCGTCGTACTCGGAATTTGCCGCTCACCCAGCAAGAGCGGGGCGAGGGATAGTGAAAAACGCCGCTCGCCCTACTTCGTCTTGCCGTCCTTGTCGTACTGCGAGATGTAGGCCCAGAGATCGTTGGCTTCCTTCTCGTTCTTGATGCCGGCGAACGCCATCTTGGTGCCGGGAATCTTCGCCTTCGGGTCCTTGATATAATCCTTGAACGCGGCCTCGTTCCAGGTGATGCCTGAATTCTTGTTGGCATCGGAGTAGTTATAATCAGGTGCTGTGCCGGACTTGCGGCCATCAAGCCCGTTGAGCTGCGGTCCCACCTTGTTCTTGGCGTCTTCCCCGATCGCATGACATGCCAGGCATTTGTTGAATGACGTCTTGCCGGCCGCGGCGTCCTGCGCCAGTGCTGCCGGGATGGCCCCCGACGAGGCGATGACGACCAGCACGCTCAGTGTCAATTTTTTCATTATCTGCTCTTTGTTGGTTGGGTTGGCACGGGGTTGTTTGTTGCACAGGCCCCGCATGATCGACAAGCCACGAAATGCCGTTCGGGTTTCCGCCATCCCCTTAAGCCTTTCGGATATTCCCGACCGCCATGTCTCCTTGCGGTCTACCCAAAGCGATCCAGACGTGCTTGATTCTTCGTGATAAATCGGCAAAGTCGCGGGGCTCCTTGGGCCGGCGGCTGGAGAAATTCTGATGGCCATCTTGATGCCCGCGCCGGATCAGGCGGTTTTGGATCGGCGTGACGTAATCGTCAAAGCGTTGCGCGCCATCGTGCCGGGCGAAGGCGTGATCGACAGCGCCGCCGAAATGCTACCTTACGAGTCCGATGGCCTGATGGCGTACCGGCAGCCACCGATGGTGGTGGTGCTTCCGGACACCACCGAACAGGTGTCGCAGGTTCTCAAATTTTGCTTCGAACAAGGCATCAAGGTGGTGCCGCGTGGTTCTGGAACCTCACTGTCCGGAGGCGCATTGCCGCTTGCCGATGCCGTGCTGCTGGGGCTCGGCAAATTCAAGCGCATCCGTGAGATTGATTTTGACAACCGCGTGGTCGTGACCGAACCGGGGGTGACCAATCTGGCCATCAGTCAGGCGGTTGCCCATGCCGGGTTCTACTATGCGCCGGACCCGTCGTCGCAGATTGCCTGCTCGATCGGCGGTAATGTCGCGGAGAATTCCGGCGGCGTGCATTGCCTGAAATACGGCATGACCACCAACAACGTGCTCGGTTGCGAGATCGTGCTGATATCAGGCGAAATCCTTCGCGTCGGCGGCAAGTCCGCCGAGGCCGGCGGATACGATTTGATGGGCATCATCACCGGTTCCGAAGGCCTGCTCGGTGTCATTACCGAGGTCACGGTGCGAATCCTGCAGAAGCCGGAGACGGCGCGTGCGCTGATGGTCGGCTTTGCTGAGGTCGAGGCGGCCGGCGAATGCGTGGCGCGGATCATCGGCGCTGGCATCATCCCCGGCGGCATGGAAATGATGGACAAGCCCGCGATCCACGCCGCCGAAGCCTTTGTCCATGCCGGCTATCCGCTCGATGTCGAGGCGCTTCTCATCATCGAACTCGATGGTCCGGGCGTCGAGGTCGATGAATTGATCAAGCGGGTGGAGGCGATCGCGCAGGGCTGCGGCTCGACCTCCTGCCAGATCTCCAATTCGGAAGCTGAGCGCAATCTGTTCTGGGCCGGCCGCAAGGCGGCGTTTCCCGCCGTGGGACGGATTTCGCCGGACTATCTCTGCATGGATGGCACCATCCCGCGCGGCGCATTGCCGGAAGCGCTGGCCAGAATCCGCGAGCTGTCCAAAAAATACGATCTGCGTGTCGCCAACGTATTCCATGCCGGCGACGGCAATCTGCATCCGCTGATCCTTTACGACGCCAACCAGCCGGGCGAGATGGAGCGGGCCGAGGCTTTCGGCGCCGATATTTTGCGGGCCTGCGTCGAGCTCGGCGGCGTGCTGACCGGCGAACATGGCGTCGGCATCGAAAAGCGCGACCTGATGCCGGAGATGTTCAGCGAGATCGATCTCAATCAGCAGCAGCGGCTGAAATGCGCGTTCGACGCGCGGGGGCTGCTCAACCCCGGCAAGGTGTTCCCGACCCTGCACCGCTGCGCCGAACTCGGCCGCATGCACGTGCACGGCGGCAAGCTGGCATTCCCGGATATTCCGCGGTTTTGAGCGCTGGAGATCGAGCCGGCCGAAGCGCCCGCAAGCCGGCAGCTTGCGGGCGTCGGAACATCAATCACAGCAACGCGTATTGCGCGCGTTCGCGTTTGGCGAGGAGAGGCAGCGCCTCGCCGGCGATGTAGGTCTTGAAATGCGCGCTCTCCTGATGCGCCTTGAAGGCAGCTTCGTCGCGAAACAGTTCGTAGAACAGAAACTGCGCGGGATTTTCCTTGGCTCTCGAAATCAGAAATAGCTTTGCCCCAGGTTCGCGTTGTGCCTCCGGCAGGAAGCGCGACAGGATATCGGCGATCCGGTCTGCCTGTCCTTCCTTGGCTTCCCATTGCGCGACCACCAGCAGGCCGCCGCCATTGACGGTCTCGCTGACGCTCTTGTTCATTGCATATTGACCCATGGTTCCGCTCCTTGTTGCTCAACCCCGCCGATCGCATCGTGATCGACAGGTATAATTCGATAATTACCGAATGGTTGTTGTGAATGCTTCGATAAGGATCGAAGTAAGGGCGCCGTGCGCGTGCTGGATCGGCGATCGGGAACTGGTGCAGCAGCCAGCCGCGGGAGCCGCCGATATCGGCGCTCAATCTGTCCATGCAGCGGGCAGGTGCCGCCGCTCACAGGGTTCACCCCTTGTGCCCGTCAGCCACGTCTTTAGAAGGGATGGTCCGGGATTCGGATGGCGGAGATAGACGCGGCCATTTCAGGATGGGCGTGCGAGGAGCGCGAGACTCAAGGCGTGGATATTCTCAAAGTTCGTGACGCAAGGGATGTCGAACAGGCGGTGCGCGCGGCGATCGCCGGCGAGCAGCCGCTGGAAATCATCGGCCACGGTTCGAAGCGGATGATCGGCCAGCCGATGGCGACCAACGCGCTGCTCGATCTGTCGGCGCTCAACGCCGTGAAATCCTATGAGCCGAACGAGCTGATCATCACCGTTGAGGCGGGCGCGCCGCTCGCCGACGTCAAGTCGCTGATCGACTCCAAGAATCAGCAATTTGCATTCGAGCCGGCCGACACCGCGCGGCTGTTGGGCACACCGGCGGGGGGAACCATCGGCGGCATGATCGGCGCCGGCCTTGCCGGACCGCGCCGCATTCAGGCCGGCGGCGCCCGCGACCATTTGCTCGGCGCACATGCGGTGTCCGGCTTCGGCGACAGCTTCAAGGCCGGTGGCCGGGTGGTGAAGAACGTCACCGGATACGATCTTTGCAAGCTGCTGGCGGGGTCGTGGGGCACGCTTGCGGTCATGACCGAGGTGACGCTGAAGGTCACGCCGAGGCCCGAGAGCGAGCGTAGTTTGGTACTGCGCGGCCTGGACGATGTGACGGCAAACCGGGCGATGACGGTGGCGCTGGGTTCCCCGTTCGATGTTTCCGGCGCAGCGCATGTGCCGAATTCGGCGCTTCGCGCCGCCGCAGGCGCCCTCGGCGAGCTCGGATCGCCGCGCAATGCGGTCACATTGTTGAGGCTGGAGGGCATCACGGCGTCTGCCGCCCACCGCGCAGCCGCCCTTGCCAAGGTGCTGTCGTCGTTTGGCGCGGTCGAAATTCTCGAAGATACGGCCTCGGCAGCGATCTGGAGTTCCATTCGCGACGTCGAGCCGTTCGCGGCGAAGGGTGCGCTCGGGGCGTGGCCGGTGTGGCGGATCGTCTGTCCGCCGGCCTCGGGCGGCGCATTGGGCCAGCGTCTGGCGCGCGATACCGGTGGCGAGGTGATCTACGATTGGGGCGGTGGCCTGATCTGGGCGGCGCTGCCGCCCAAGGCTGATGCCCAAGCGGCGTCGGTGCGCCCTTGCGTCGAGGCCGCCGGCGGTCATGCCATGCTGCTGCGCGCGTCCGACGAAGTGAGGCGCAATGTCGAGGTGTTTCACCCGCCAAACAGCGGTATCGCCGCCTTAAGCGAACGGGTTCGCTCAAGTTTCGATCCGAAAAACATCCTCAATCGCGGCCGGATGACACGGGGATCGGTGGCATGAAGACCGAATTCACCCTCACTCAGCTCGCCGACCCCGATATCGCCGAAGCAGACAAGATCCTGCGGGCATGCGTGCATTGCGGATTTTGTACCGCCACCTGTCCGACCTATGTGCTGCTCGGCGACGAGCTCGATAGCCCGCGTGGCCGGATCTATCTCATCAAGGAGATGCTGGAAAAGGATCGGCCGCCGACCAGCGACGTCGTCAAGCACATCGACCGTTGTCTTTCGTGCCTCGCCTGCATGACCACGTGCCCCTCGGGTGTGAACTACATGCATCTGGTGGATCAGGCGCGGGTCAGGATCGAACGGGACTACAAACGACCCTTGACCGAGCGGCTTTTGCGCGCGGTGCTTGCTCTCGTGCTGCCGCGCCCGGCCTTGTTTCGCACCAGCATGATCCTGGCGCGCATGGCCCGTCCGCTGGCCGCCTTGCTGCCGGAGCAGGCCTCGGCATCGCCGACCTTGCTACGACGAATGAGGGCGATGCTGACGCTCGCACCGCGCCACCTGCCGGCGCCGGGTCCTGCCGGAGGCAGTGTTTTCGCGGCCATTGGCGACAGGCGGGGACGGGTCGCCCTGCTGCAAGGTTGCGCGCAGCAGGTCCTGGCGCCCCGCATCAACCAGGCGGCCGTCAACCTTTTGACACGTCACGGCATCGAGGTCGTGCTGGTCAAGGACGAGAAATGTTGCGGTGCGCTGACCCATCACCTTGGCCGCGATGGCGACGCGCTGGCTCGCGCACGGGCCAACGTCGCCGCCTGGCTCGCGGAGGCCGAGCGGGGCGGCCTCGACGCCATCCTGGTCACAGCGTCAGGCTGCGGCACCGTGATCAAGGACTACGGTTTCATGCTGCGCGAGGAGGCGGATTTTGCCGCCGGCGCCGCGAAGGTTTCGGCGCTGGCCAAGGACATCACCGAGTATGTCAGCGGCATCGATTTGAAGCCCCCGCAGCAGCAACATGGCGACATTGTCGTCGCCTATCACTCGGCCTGTTCGCTGCAGCACGGCCAGAAAATCACGAATGCCCCGAAAGAATTGCTTTCCAAGAACGGATTCGTGGTGAAAGATGTACCCGAGAGCCATTTGTGCTGCGGTTCGGCGGGGACGTACAACATTCTCCAGCCTGACATTGCGAACAAATTGCGCGATCGAAAGGTCGCCAATATTGCGATGGTCAAGCCGGACATGATTGCTGCGGGCAATATCGGGTGCATGGTGCAGATTGCCGGCGGCACGTCAGTTCCTGTGGTGCACACGATTGAGCTTCTCGATTGGGCGACGGGCGGTCCGCGGCCGGGATTGAACTGATCGATTGGCCTTACACGGAAGACGACTTGAGCGCTCGATAGACACGGCTCAGCCGCAACAGGAGGACCACGATGGCTAAAGGCAAAAAGAAAAAAGGCAAGAAGGCTAAGAAGAGTAAAAAGCTTCTGACAGCGAAGAAAAAATCCGCCAAGAAGTCGGCGAAAAAATCAGCCAAGAAATCTGCAAAGAAGTCGGCGAAGAAGGCCAAGAAGTCGGCGAAGAAATCCGCCAAGAAGGCTGCCCCGAAGAAGTCGGCCAAGAAGGCGAAGAAGGCCGCCGCGAAGCGAGCCGCTCCAGCCAAACCTGCTGCACCCAAGCCTGCGGCAGCGCCGGCGCCGGCCCCCGCTCCATCGGCATCGAGTTGGGCCACACCCAGTCCGGCTGCCCCGACCCATACACCAAGCCCAGCGCCGTCTTGGGAGCACTCGCCGTCGCCACCGTTCTCCGGCGGAGACGACAGTAACTAAAACGGTCCATCCGGATTCGTATTGGAAAGGCCGCAGCGCTAGCCGGTGCGGCCCTTTTTCTTTTGGGCAAACAGCCGCGGCGAATCGGGGCTCGGCAGCGACAACTCTGATTCGATAGGCGCCCTTGGCTTTGCCGGCGTTGGTCGCCAAGCCGGTGTCCGGAAGTTGTTCGCTTGAGGCGATGTTCGCAAGAGTTGTTGTCAGATTACAACAATCGCGAACAAACCTCTCGCAGCACCCCAATGACGCATAAAATCTATGCAGATGATCACAATTTTTGCTTCATACTCTAGCCTGTCCATACCAGATTGCTGGCCGGGTTAACGAATTCGGCTGCCGTCCAATCGCTCGGACGCTGAATGAACAAGTGGATGGCTCTCAATGAAGAAAGTGATTTTCGCCGCCGCGCTGTTGGCGATGGCAGGTTCGGCTTTTGCTGCTGATATGCCTCTGAAGGCGCTCAAGGCGCCGCCGCCGGCACCTTTCGATCCCTGGGATGTCGCCTTCGGCGGCGCAGTGATGAACGATTACATCTTCCGCGGTGTCACCCAGTCCAACCACAAGCCATCGGTCGCGGCCTATTTCGAGCCGCGTTATAACATCAACAAGGACCTGCAACTCTATATCGGCACGTCCGCGGAAAGCATTTCCTTCGCCAACCGTGCCGCCGCTGAAGTCGATGTCTACGGCGGTATTCGACCGACCTTCGGCGCCTTCGCGCTCGACTTCGGTGTTTGGGGTTACCTTTATCCGGGCGGAAGTTGCGCCGACAACGTCCTCACCGGCGGCATTCCCGGCGGCAATGTTTGCGCGATCAGCACCAACACCATCTTCCTCGCGGACGGCAACGTCATGAAGAGCAACGTCAGCTTCTTCGAGGCCTACGGCAAGGCCAATTACACCGTCAACGACAACTGGCAGTTCGGCATCAACGAATTTTACACGCCGAATTTCCTGAACTCTGGCGCCTGGGGCGACTATGCGTCGATCACGGGCAAATACACCGCGCCCAGCACGACGTTCGGCAAGAGCGGTGTCGGCATGTACGTCTCCGGCGAGTTCGGCCGGCAGTGGCTCGGGACGTCAGACCGGTTCTACGGCACCGGCGCCGGTACGCGATTCGCCGCCGGCATCCCCTATGCCAGCTACAACACCTGGAACATTGGTGTCGGCTTCACCTACAAGGTGTTCACGCTTGATCTTCGCTACTCTGACACCAATTTGTCGAAGGGCAATTGCAACGCGTTCACCAGTGCTTTCAATGCTTCCGGAACGACCAACGTCACCTCGATCAATCCCGGCGGGGCAGGTTCGAACTGGTGCGGCGCGGCCGGCATCGTCAAGCTCTCGGCCGACCTGACCGCGATCACCAATCTGAAGTAGTTACTTTTCCGCGGTTGCAGAAAGAGCGGCAGAGCAATTTGCCGCTTTTTGCTTTTCGAGGATCAATCCAACCGAACCGGCAAGGGTTCGTGAGGAGGGCGCGTCGCATCGCTCCTCCCGATATCGCGCCGGCCGTGGCCGCTGCGCTTGGCTATGACGGCTTGGCACTCCTGACCCGGTCCTGAAGTGCAAATCGATCGCCGTCGCGGGCGAGCACGACGTGGCGATCGTGGAAGGCCTCAAGCGTGCTGCGATGGCCGATCGAGACCACGGTCGTTGCCGGCAGCTTCTCGGCCAGCAGACGGTAGAGCGCCGCCTCGGACGCTTCATCGAGCGAGGCGGTCGCCTCGTCAAGGAACAGATACTGCGGCGCATGTAGAAGCGCGCGTGCGAGGCCAAGCCGCTGCTGCTCGCCGAGCGAGAGCATCCGGTTCCAGTGTGCTTCCTCCTCGAGCCTCGATGCCAGCTGAGGCAGGCCCACGGAGGTGAGGGCGCGCCCGACGAGTTCCGAACTGTATGCGTCGGGCGCCGCCGGGTAGACGATCGCGGCCTTCAGCGAACCGATCGGAAAATATGGCCGCTGGGGCAGCATCATCAACGTCGCCTTGGCTGGTATTGCGACCTCGCCGTTTCCGAACGGCCAGACTCCGGCAATGGCACGGAACAGGGTCGACTTGCCGGCTCCGGCCGGGCCGGTCACCAAGGTGTGCTCGTGGCTCCTGATGCCGAAGCCGTCGGCCGCGACCAGGGGTGTTCCATTGGGTAGCCGGACCAGAAGCTGCCGGAGTTCGATCGTGTCGCTGCCGGCCGAACGCACGACATCGATCGAATTGGTGGCGCTCGGCAGCCTCGTGGCAGTGGCGATCGCCTCCTCGAAACCGTCCAGGCGCGCGATCACCGCGCGCCATTCTGCCAGCGCGCGATAGATGGACACGAAAAACGAAAGCGCCTGCTGCACGCTGGAGAAGGCAGATGCGGTTTGCATCATGCCGCCGAGCTGGATCTTGTCGGCAAAGTAGGCCGGCGCCACCAGGACATACGGAAAAACCACCGCGGCTTGCGCGTAGCTCGACGTAAACGCCGTCAGCCGCTTGGTCCGCTGCATGATCTGGTACCAGTTTTGGACGACGCGCCCGAAACGTTCCGAGAGCCGTTCCCGCTCGGCGTTCTCGCCTTGCAACAGGGCGATCTGTTCGGAATTCTCGCGTCCTCGCACGAGGTTGAAGCGGAAGTCGGCCTCGAAGCGCTGTTGCTGGAAGTCGAGCATGACCAGTGGAGAGCCGATCCAGTGGGTCAGCATGGTTCCAAAGACGGCATAGATCAGCGCACCCCACACCAGATAGCCGGGGATATGGAACTCGATGCCGAACAGCGTCAGCGGCGATTCGGCCGAGAGCCCCCACAGAATGACCACGAAGGAGGCCAGCGTCACCACCGCGCTCAGGAAGCCGACACAGATGCTCAGTGTTTGATCGACAAACAGCCTCACGTCGTCGGCAATGCGCTGATCCGGATTGTCGGCGGCATCGCCCTGAAGCTGCATGCGGTAGTGATTGGCGTCATGCAGCCATTCGCCCAGATAATGGCTGGTCAGCCAGCGCCGCCAGCGGATCTGAAGCCACTGGTTGAGATAGAGCTGGTAGACGGCAAGCGCGATGTAGCAAGCGGCCAGGATGCAAAAAATGCCGATTTCCCTGACGAAGCCGTCCCAATTCTTCTCTTGCAGCGCATTGTAGAAACGGTTGTTCCACTGGTTCAGCAGCACATTGATCGCAACCACCGTCAGTTCGATGGTAACGACCGACGCCAACAACAGGCGGCCTGCGAATTTGTCCTCGGAACGGAAATAGGGAGCAGCGATCCGCCATACGGTCGCGGGCCTCAAGCGGATGTTGTTCACAGAATCTGGTCTCCGGGAGGATGGCCAAAAGGTCTTTTAAATGGGGGAGATGCGAGTGCCTAGACTAAAGTCGTAATGCTCACGGTCTGCGTTCGCTTGTCCCAGCCTCAGACTCAACTCTAGCATGTCCACAATGGCGTGGGGCAGGGGGCCTTCACATTTCGCGCGTTTGTGAGCGGGTTTGGCACGGCCAAATCGCCTTTGACGCCGCGCTTTGCTAAAAGCCCCTTGGCAATCGCGCCAGGTGCACCGATCGTTCACGCGGGTCGGGGTGCCGAAGAAGCGCGTGGGGAGGAATTGCAATGTGGAATCAAGTCTATAATCCTTTTAACAATAGCGTGCTTTCGACCATCGCCGCCGCGATCCCTGTCGTCACGCTGTTGGTTTTGATCGCAAGCGGCAAGGTCAAGGCGCATATCGCCGCCATCGTTGCGCTGATCGTCGCCAACCTCATCGCGATTTACATTTTCACGATGCCGGCAAACATGTCGATCCGCGCATCGCTGCTCGGCGTGGTGGCAGGGTTCTTCCCGATCGGCTGGATCGTGCTCAACGTCATTTTCCTATACCGCGTCACGGTTGCTACCGGTCGCTTCGATCTGTTGCAGCGTGCCATTGGTGGCGTGACCGAAGACCGGCGCCTGCAGCTATTGCTGATCGCATTCTCATTCGGGGCGTTCTTTGAGGGTGCGTCGGGCTTCGGGACACCGGTCGCCGTGACCGGAGCGGTCCTGATCGGCCTCGGCTTCTCGCCGCTCGCGGCATCTGGCCTTTCGCTGATCGCCAATACGGCGCCGGTCGCCTACGGCGCGCTCGGCACGCCAATTCAGGGGCTCGCTTCGGTGACCGGTCTCGATCCCTATATTCTCGGTGCGATGGTCGGACGCCAGTTGCCGGTGTTTTCGCTGATCGTACCGTTCTGGGTGGTGTGGGCGTTTGCCGGCTGGAAGGGCATGAAGGACGTCTGGCCGGCCATCCTGGTCACCGGGATCTCGTTCGCGGTGCCGCAGTTCGTGATTTCGAACTTCATCAATCCCTGGATCGTCGATATCGGCGCCTCGCTGATCTCGATGGGCTGCCTCATCCTGTTCCTCAAGGTCTGGCAGCCGAAGCAGCTCTGGCTATCTCCGGCGCTGCGCGGCAACGATGAATTGCTGGCGACGATGACGCCCGCCAAACCGATGGACAAGACCCCGTTAACCCAGGCGCAAGTCTGGAGCTCTCTGCTGCCATGGATCGTCGTTTGTATCGTGATGCTGATCTGGGGCAACGGTGCGTTCAAGACCTGGGCGAATTCGATCTTCACCTACGCTTATCCCGTTCCCGAACTGCACAACATGATCAACAAGATGCCGCCAGTGGCGGCAAAGCCGACACCGGAGGGAGCAGTATTTGGCTTCACCTATCTGTCGTTCACCGGAACCGGCATGCTGATCGCGGCGATCATTTCGGGCTTCCTGATGGGCTTCTCGCCGGCCAAGATGATCGCGGAATACGGCCGCACGCTGAGAATTTGCGCGGTCTCGCTGATCACGATCTCAGCGATGCTGGCGATCGGCACGCTGACGCGCCTCTCCGGCGTCGACGCGACGCTCGGCCTTGCGTTCGCGGCGACAGGAATCCTCTATCCCTTCTTCGGCACGCTGCTCGGCTGGCTCGGTGTCGCCCTGACGGGATCGGATACCGCATCGAACATCCTGTTCGGCAATCTGCAGAAAATCACCTCGGAGCAGTTGGGCCTGTCGTCGGTGCTGATGGCCGCGGCGAACTCCTCCGGCGGCGTCATGGGCAAGATGATCGACGCCCAGTCGATCGTCGTCGCCTCCACCGCGACCAACTGGTATGGACATGAAGGCACGATCCTGCGCTTCGTGTTCAAACACTCGATCGCGCTGGCATGTCTGGTCGGCCTCTTTGTCATGCTGCAGGCCTACGTCTATCCATTCACGCTCATGGTGCTGAAGTAGCCATCGGTTCGGAGCGGCGGCCCCGCGCACGTCGATCAATATCCCCGCGTCCTGTGGACGCGGGGATATTGTTTGCGCAGCGATAAATTTTGTCGCGCCCAATCTGGTCAATGCCGCGCTTGCCGATTAAAACGGCGCCGCCGGGAAGCGTCCGGCTAATTCGAGGGGACGGCATGTTTTCAACGACGGTCTTTCTGGGACACGCCGCCGCTGCGGCGCTGGCAGTGGCAGTGATTACGGCAGGTCCCGCCCGCGCCGATGACGGGTTTCCGTTCGGGTTCGAGATGACGCTCGATGCCGCACGTCAACCAGGGTCGAAGCGGATTCCGACGCTTGAGATCGGTGACAATGGCGAGGTCAGGCTCGATCTGTGGTGCAAGAGCGGCACGGGCCAGTTTTCGGTCGCGGGCAATACCGTGATCTTTGTCCCCGGTCAGTTGCAGGATCGCGACTGCCCGCCGGCGCGGGCGCAGGCAGACGATGAACTCGTCGCGGCGCTGAGCGAGGCCGCAACCTGGAAGCGTCGGGGGGATCTGGTGTCCTTTGTCGGAACCAAGCCACTGCGATTTCGGATCAACACCAACTAAAGCATGATCCGGAAAAGTGGATACCGCTTTTCCCTCGCGACAAACGCGAAAGCGTTTGCGCGGAGATCATGCTCAAACAAAAAGATAGAGCGCGATGACGATTCGAAGAAAAGTCATCTCGCTCTAGAGATTCCTCGGCGAGGATCGGCCCGCCCGCGCACCGTCAGCCCTACTTCCAGGCCGACTTGTCGGCGTCCCAGCGTTGTCCCTTGAATTCCTTGGCCAGCGCGTCGACGGAGCCGTTGTCGTCCTTTTGCTCGCCTTCTTCGTCGCCATTGGAATCGTTGGTCAGATTGAGCTTCGCGCCGACCGTCTCATCCGTCGTCGAAACGGCGGGAGTGCTGATCCACAGCATCAGGCGGTCGGATGGGCCGGGCTTTTCCGGCGCCGCCAGCGCGGTCACCTCGATGGTGTCGGTGAGGTCGAGCCCCGGGAACGTTTGGTTCGGCCGCTTGAACGTCAATTTCAATTTGCCGGTCGTGGCGCTCCACGCCGCGGACGACGGCTTTGCCCCAAGGGTCGCGGCGAGAACGTTGGAGATCGCGGATGCGAGTTTTTCCCTGTTGAGCCGATCGCCGTCACGCCAGTCGGCAGCCGGAAAACGGATGGTGCGGTCCATTTCGACGACACCGGTGGTCCAGCCAACGGCGACGACGCCCGGCGATGCCTTGAATTTGGCGATCAGGTTGGCGGCGCGGTCAGGATCGGCAGAAAGACTGATCGTCTGTTCGCCGGCGCGCAGCGCGTCGCAAGTCACTGCGAGGCTGCTCAAGGAAACTTCGACGTCCTGGCCTTTCAGGCCTTTGAGAAAATCCAGGACTGCATCGAGCTTGACGCGCGCGCCGATCGATTCCGGCGACACTTCGGTGAAATCCTTTGGCGATGGGGTGATGCCGTCGTCGGTGGTCTGGCTTTCCTGGAATTCCTTCTCGCTGAGGTCCGAATTGTCGGTCGAGTTCACCTCGGTTACGGTCTGACCGACGCTGATCTGGCCCTTGAATTCGAAGTTTTCGCCGGTCGGCTTGCGCACGAGCTTCACCGTGACCGGCAACTTGCCGGCGATACTCTGCGTGGTGCCGCTCAAGGTCTGGCCGCTGACGGCAAGGTTGGCGACAAAGCGATCCTTGCGGTCGGACCCCTTGGCCACGGGATAGCAGACGTCGAGCACCGCCGCGGTGACGGTCTTGCCTTGCCGGGTCTCCTTGAGGATCACGTCGGCGTTGCCGTCCATCAGCCCATCGATAGCGGTAAAATATCGGGTTTCGTTCGCCCCGGGCGCGGCCTTCGGCGACAGCTTCATTTGGCCGTAGGCCAGGCCAGTCGAAGCTACGATCAGTCCGACCAGGAGAAGCAGAGGGACGCGCATGGGCAGTTCCTTTGGAACGATAGGTCAAGGGCTCCGCGGAGAGCCTTGCCGGTTCTGATTGGAATCGAAACCAAGTGGGCCCTTCCTAGCAAAGCTTCCGACAAATCGCCAAAAAGAAGGCCGCCCGTGGGCGGCCTTCTCGATTGATTGTGAAACGGCGCCTCAGAAACCCATGCCGCCATGTCCGTGTCCGCCACCGGCGGCGGCCGGAGCCGGCTCCTTTGGCAGTTCCGCGACCATGGCCTCGGTCGTCACGAGAAGCGCGGCCACGGATGCTGCATCCTGCAATGCGGTGCGGACCACCTTGGCAGGATCGACGATACCCTTGGCGACCATGTCGACATACTCTTCGGTCTGGGCGTCGAAGCCGAACGTCTCGGACTTGTCTTCCAGAATCTTGCCGACGACGATCGAACCCTCGACACCGGCGTTCTCCGCGATCTGGCGGATCGGAGCTTCCAGCGCCTTGAGCACGATGTTGATGCCGGCCTGCACGTCGGAGTTTTCGTTGTGGATACGGCCGACCGCCTTCTTGGCGCGCAGCAGGGCGACGCCGCCGCCCGGCACGATGCCTTCCTGCACGGCTGCGCGCGTGGCGTTGAGCGCATCCTCGACACGGTCCTTCTTCTCCTTGACCTCGACCTCGGTCGCGCCGCCGACGCGGATCACCGCGACGCCGCCTGCGAGCTTGGCCAGACGCTCCTGCAGCTTCTCGCGGTCATAGTCCGAGGAGGTTTCCTCGATCTGTGCCTTGATCTGGTTGACGCGGGCCTCGATGTCCTTCTTCTTGCCGGCGCCGTTGACGATCGTGGTGTTTTCCTTGTCGATCACGACCTTGCGCGCGCGGCCGAGCATGTTGATCGTGACGCTCTCGAGCTTCATGCCGAGTTCGTCCGAGATCAGCTGGCCGCCGGTCAGGATCGCGATGTCTTCCAGCATCGCCTTGCGGCGGTCGCCGAAGCCGGGAGCCTTGACGGCGGCGACCTTGAGCCCGCCGCGCAGACGGTTGACCACCAGCGTCGCCAAGGCCTCGCCTTCGACGTCCTCGGCGATGATCAGAAGCGGCTTGCCCGACTGCACCACGGCCTCCAGCACCGGCAGCATCGCCTGCAGACCCGACAGCTTCTTCTCGTGCAACAGCACGTAAACGTCCTCGAGCTCGGCAGTCATCTTTTCGCCGTTTGTGACGAAATAGGGCGACAGATAACCGCGGTCGAACTTCATGCCCTCGACGATGTCAACTTCGGTCTCGAGCGACTTGTTTTCCTCGACGGTGATGACGCCTTCATTGCCGACTTTCTGCATCGCCTGCGCGATCATCTTGCCGATCGCGGCATCGCCATTGGATGAAATGGTGCCGACCTGGGCGACTTCGGAAGAGGAGGCGACCGGTTTGGCGCGCTTCTCAAGGTCCTTGACCACCGCCGTCACCGCAACCTCGATGCCGCGCTTGAGGTCCATCGGGTTCATGCCGGCGGCAACCGCCTTGGCGCCCTCCCGCACGATCGCCTGGGCAAGGACGGTGGCGGTGGTGGTGCCGTCGCCGGCGGTGTCGTTGGTCTTGGAGGCGACTTCGCGCAGCATCTGCGCGCCCATATTCTCGAACTTGTCGTCAAGTTCGATTTCCTTGGCGACGGTGACGCCGTCCTTGGTGATGCGGGGAGCGCCGAAGCTCTTTTCGATGACGACGTTGCGGCCCTTGGGACCGAGCGTCACCTTGACCGCATTGGCGAGAACGTCGACGCCGCGCAGCATGCGATCACGCGCGTCTCCGGAAAATTTGACGTCTTTGGCTGCCATTTGAATTCACTCCTGGTGGATTTGATGGGTCGATGCGGTTGGTTCCGGGGCGAGGGCGCGAGGCTTCTTGTCCTCGCGTCGGATGACCCGGCAATCCACCGAATTTGGAAGATGGGTTGCCCGAATTCGGGCATCCCGACAGGGGACCAGCGGCGATTCCGCGTTGCTCAGGCGATGACGCCCATGATGTCGCTCTCCTTCATGATCAGGAGATCCTCGCCGTCGAGCTTGACCTCGGTGCCGGACCATTTGCCGAACAGGACGCGGTCGCCGACCTTGAGGTCGATCGGGATCAGCTTGCCGGATTCGTCGCGGCCGCCGGGACCGACCGCCGTGATTTCGCCTTGCGAGGGCTTTTCCTTGGCGGTGTCGGGAATGATAATGCCGCCCTTGGTCTTTTCCTCGGCGTCGATACGCTTGACCACGACGCGGTCATGCAGTGGACGAAATTTGGTTTTAGTCATGACAGTTCCTTTGGAGGCTTGGTTTGCTGGTCGGTTTGCCATCGAAGGTGGCTAGGAATACGGGCGTATTCGACATCGCCGAGGGCAGAATCGTTTGTTTTTTGGCAATCGCACTCTCAGAGTGCCAATTGTGCGCCCTTCGGATATTGCGTGGGGCCGGTCCTGTCAAGCAAAGGGCGGGTTAAGGCCTTGGTGAGGCAGATGTAGCATGCTTGCGGAAACCAAATCGGTGCGCCGGCGTAATTTGCCGGACGTCATTGCTCCGGCAGGGTTTTTGCGCTTGGCTGCAGGACGGGTGCGGCCTCGGATTTGTTTGGGGGAGAACATGGTCGGTTCAAGTAGCGCGCGGGCGGCTGCCAATCTGGGAATCGCATCGGCGCTCACGATCCTGCTCGGGGCATGCAGCAGCATGAGCCTGCCCTCGTTTTCGTCGGCCCCATCGGTGGCGCCCGAGCCTGCGCCTGCGCCCGAAATGCCGGCAACGATCCGCGCCGACGAGATTGTCGGCAAGTGGGGTCTTGCGTCGTTCCAGAATCCCAATGATCGCGCCCGCACCGAAGCCGCGGCAAAAGCCCAGTGCAAACAACCTTACGTGATCGGGGCAGGCACCAACGGCGGCGTCGTCATGCATCTGGCCGATCAGGCGACGCCCCAGGAATTGCGCCTCAAGGGCGGCCCGGGCGGCAAGAATTATATCGGCCCTGCCGGACCGGCCGGCGGCGAGCAGGACCGCGAAATCGTCTCCTTTGACGGACGGGTCCTGGTCACCCGCTTCATCGACAAGGATGCGGCGACCCGCTACGGCAACATGGTCTACGTCCGCTGCGCGCCGCGCGCGTGAGCTGATCAATTGATCTCTCAATGCAAAACGCCGGCCTTGCGCCGGCGTTTTGTTGTTTCAGGCGCGAGAAATCGTGCCGTCAGTCGAACAAGGCGTCGATGTCGTCCTGCGAAGCGTGACCGACGTCACCTTCCGTCTTCGGACCGTTCAACAGCCTGGCGTCGCCCTCGCGGGTGTCGACGATGGCAGGGGCATGTGCCTTGATGGCGTCGACCCCACCCCAAATATCCATCATGATGGTGATATGATTTTCGATGAACTTCATCGTGGTCATCACCTTCTTGATACGCTGACCGGTCAGATCCTGGAAGTTGCAGGCCTCGAAGATCGAAACGACGCGTTCCTGAATTTCTTCACTGAGCAGCTTTTGCTGATCGGGCGAGGTTATCCGGCTCAGTGCAGTCGCCGCGTTGTCGATCGATTCGGCGGCCTCGAGAATTTGCTGCGTGGCTTCCTCGGTGCCGCCGACCACGGCGCCCAGTTCGCCGTTGACCTTGGCCATTTCCTCGCCGTTGAAGCTCTTGCCGTGCAGCACCGCGATTTCCCGCTTGGTGCGGCTGATGGCGTCATAGATGAGATCAAGCTCGACCTTGAGCTTCTCGCATTGCTCGATCTGGGCACGATAGGTTTCAAGCAGCGCCTGGGCCTCGGCGACTTCGTGCGTGACCGATTGGTCGAGTGCATCGGCTGCCGCGCTCGAGCGAGGGGAGGCCATCTGGGCGCGGATGGCGCGCAGCTCGGTCATGATCTCGCGGTGCATGGGACCGACTTCGGCGTCAACGTCCGGCGGCATTGTCATGTCGCCAGCAATTGCTTCTTCGATACGAAAACGTCTGCGATGAACCGGCATGAGATGTGTCCCTGAACTTCACTCCGCTGCGCTTTAAAGCAGACCCGATTTAACATGAAGTTCACGCCGGGAACCGGTTACCAAGAGCGGTGTCGGGCGCGCACACCAACGATTAACCAAGCTTCCTGTGCGTTCACTGAAAATAAACGCTACCGGACGATACCGCGCGCATTTGACGACGTGGTGAATCAAAATGCCGGTTCTGTTTACCAAACCGATGAGGTTTTCGATCTTAGCTGGTGTCGTGCAAAGGCGCCGCTCCGGCGCTCCCACGACGAAAACAGTATGAGTACGTCGATGACCAACAGAATGTATGTCGCGCTCCTTGCCGGCGTGTCGTTCCTCAGCCTCGGACTTTCCCAGGCGGCGGCGAACGAGGCGGAGTTTGTCACCCAACCGATGGTGATCCACCACGATCAATCGGCTCAGCAGCCTGTCGCCGCACCGATGCGAATGGCCTCGGCGGAGCGCTCCAATATGGGAGGCGGCTTCATCGAGTTCCTGTTCGGCGATGGGCAGGTTCAAGGCGACCGCTATCGGCAGCCCGGCTATCAGCAGCAGCCTTCATACCAGTCACAGCGTCTGCTGTTCCCGCAAATGGAGCCGCAGCAAGTTATGCCCCAGCAGGGCCTGAGCGAGCCTGCGCGTCCGGCCTTCGATCCAAAATACGAGAAACAGGTGGTCGACTACGACGGCAGGGAGGGCGCCGGCACGATCGTCGTCGATACGCCCAACAAATTCCTCTACCTCGTGCAGGGCAACGGCAAGGCGGTGCGTTACGGCATCGGTGTCGGCCGCCCCGGTTTCACGTGGTCCGGGATCAAGCAGATTTCGGCCAAGAAGGAATGGCCGGACTGGACGCCGCCTCCGGAAATGCTGACGCGGCGGCCGGACCTGCCGCGGCACATGGAAGGCGGTCCGCAAAATCCGCTTGGGGCACGTGCGATGTATCTGGGGTCGTCGCTCTATCGCATTCACGGATCCAACGAACCCTGGACGATCGGCACCAATGTCTCGTCGGGTTGCATCCGGATGCGGAATGAGGACGTGATCGACCTCTATGGCCGCGTCAATGTCGGCACCAGGGTCGTCGTGATCTGATCGATCGTCATAACGAAAATAAAAAAACGGCCGTCCGTTTCGGGCGGCCGTTCTTCGTGTTTCAGAGCAATCGCATCAGGCGAAGTCGCTGTCACCGTCGCCGTCTAACTCGTCCTGGTCAAGATCCATGTCGTCACGGTCGTCATCGTTCGAGGCGGTATCGAAAAGTCCCGACCGCGAATTGTCGTCGGCCCGGTCGCCGGACGAGCCGATATTGTTAATTCCGGCGTCTCGCGCGAGGCCGCTGTTTGACTGATCCGACCAGGGATTTCCGCCCGTGGCCCTTTCGCTCATGGCTGAAGCGTCGCCGAAGCCGTGACGGCTTCCTCCCATCATCGAGCGGATGCTGTTGAGCAGCAGCGACCCGCCGACGACCCCGGCCGCGGTGGCTGCCGCGGTTCCCAGAAACGAACCGCCGCCGCCCATGCCGCCCCCCATCCCGCCACCCATCGGGCCCGGGGGGCTACCATAGGGTTGCCCGTAGTGGCCCTGGTCGTACTGTCCCGGGGGCATCGTCTGCTGCATCACCTGGCCGCTGTTCCAAACCGGACGATTGCCGACTTCGGGCGGCCGCACATTCGGTACCGAGCCGCGCGGCTCACCTTGCCCGAAAACGGTATTGCGCATCGAATCGAGGAACCCGCCGCCTTGCTCTTGTTGGGGCGTGTTCGCCGCCTCCAGTTCCTGGATTCGGCTGTTCGCACGCCTGAGCGCTTCGTCCTGGACCAGCACCGTTTGCACCAGCGCGTAAACCGCGTTGGGGGCGGCGCGCAGGCCTTGCGCGATCGCAGCAATGGCGTCCGGGTCGCGCGGCGCGCCCTCCATTTTTGCGAGCCGGTCGAAAAGGTCGTCAACCATTTGGCGTTCTTGCGGTGTCATCGCGATTCTCCTCGCTTCGAAAGCGCCGGGCAGATGTAGGCGCCCTTTACGCCGCGGGTAGTGTGGTCGTGAATTAAATTTATGTATGCGGCAAAGCGTCCGAATGTTGGGGTAGTTTCCGCGACCTGGTACGCAAATGATTGATTGAACGCCGGAAAATCTGCGCTGGCGCATGTCGGAGATTTCAGCCGAGCGTAACCTTGTTCATCGCCAGTAAAGGCGGAAAATGCTCGCCGCCGAGAAAGGCGTATTCGCGTTCCCGCTGGTCCGTCAGCGGATCGAGGCCGACAAGGATATCGTCCACCACCCCTGGGTGACACATGATGACACCAGCCTCGGGCAGGCCTTCGAGGAAGTCTTGCATCAGTGCGTCGAAATCGGATTGTCTGGAAAAATCATAGGCCCCGGCGAAGCCGGGGTTGAAGGCAATATTGGCGCGGACGGCGCGGCGACGAAACTGCGCGCTCAAGACGTCGAGAACCAATGCCTTTGGCGAGGCGAGCCGCTCCGTCAAAGGTCGATTGCGACCGCATTGCCGAACCCAGGCGTCGGGCGCGGCCTCCTTGACCGCCGCCAGAAAGGCCTCGCGCACGCCCGGAAACAGCTGCGCATGCTGGTGACCATCGACAAAGTCCGGAGTGCGGCCGAACAAGTCGCCAAAGGTTGAAAATTGCACCATCAGTTCCGTGCGGATGACTTCAGGGTCGAGCCGCCCCATCAGGCCAACGCGCAGCAGTTTCGCAAACGGCAAGAACATGCCGCCATCGACCGGCCCGAAATGCATGGTCAGGGGACGAAACGGCGCCGTCAGGGTAACGTGGAGGCCGATGGCGCAGCGCGGATTTGCTGCGGCTGCAGATCTGAGCGCGCTCACTTCGTCGCGGCCGATCGCCGGGCCGACCACCATGGCGGAGGTCGCATTCAGACGGCCGCGTTCGATCAGATCGCGGATCGCACGGTTGACGCCGGGACTGATACCGTAATCGTCGGCGCACAACCAGATGCGGCGCGCTGGTGGAGCGGATGAGACGTTCGCTACCATTTGCCGCGATTCCTCGATGCGAACGTCAAATCCAAAGCTCCACCGGTAATTTTCGTTGGCCGGTGGTCCTTAGGATTCCAACCTTCGCAAGGTGCCTCCCAGACGGGATGCGAATGTTGGAATCGGATCACCCGGCGGCATCGTTCACTCGGCCGCGGTCCTTTCGCCGACGCTGGCCTCGGCTTTCGCCTCGGTCCGCTTCTCGCTGTGCTCGGCAACGAAATAGATCGGACGCGCCTTCAGCTCGGAAAGAATCTTGCCGATATATTCCCCGACGATGCCGATCATGATGAGCTGCACGCCGCCGATCGTCATCAGGCCGACCACCAGCGAGGGATAGCCGGGGACCGATTTTCCGGTTGTCCAGGTTTCCCACAGGATCGAAAGCCCGAACAGAAAGGCCACGGAGGCAAGCGCTACGCCGAGCAGACTCGCAAAACGCAGCGGCGCGACCGAGAAAGAGGTCAGGCCTTCGATCGAAAGCCCGACCAGCCGGCCGGCGCTGAAAGTCGTCATGCCGTGCGCGCGCGGCGCGGGCTCGTAATCGACGCGGATCTGGCGGAAGCCGATCCAGCTCGCAAGGCCCTTGAAGAACCGATTGCGTTCGGGGAGCTGACGCAAGGCCGCCGCGGCGCGCGGCGACAGCAGGCGAAAGTCGCCGGCATCTTCCGGGATTTTCTGCCGTGCGCCCCAATTGATCAGTGCGTAGAAGCCGCGCACGGCAAGTCGCCGCAGGAACGGTTCGTTGTCGCGATGGGCTTTCGCCGTATAGACCACGTCGTAGCCGTCGTCGATCCAGTGACCGACGAGCTTTTCCACGAGATCTGGCGGGTGCTGGCCATCGCCGTCCATGAACAACACGGCGCCTCGCCTGGCGTGGTCAAGTCCCGCCATCAGGGCGGCTTCCTTGCCGAAGTTGCGCGACAGCGACACCACCTGGATATCGAGAGAATCGGCGGCAAGGCCGCGCGCGATGGAAAGTGTCGCGTCAGAGCTGCCGTCATCGACATAGACGACCTCGCAAGGCAGGCGATAGCGGTCGCCAAGCGTCTTTGCCAGCGCGCAAAGCCGCTGGTGCAGCAACGCGAGCCCGGCCGCCTCGTTGTACAGGGGCACCACAATCGATAGCCCCTGCGCCGCGGCCGTCGCCGCGGTGGTAGAAAGGCGAGAAACGTCAGTACCCAGCATCATCAATCAGGTTCCACCATCCTCAATACCCAGCATATGGCAATTGCGGTGGATTGTCGCCACGGGCTTGTGCCCGCGGCCTTTCGTCTTATCGCTGCAGGAACGCCTCAAGCCTGGCGAACAGCGGGTTGTCGCGGTCGAGCACATAGTCGAGTGAGGCTACCGATACCGTTTCCGCGCCGTGGGCACGCAGGAAACTGCCGAGCGCGTAGAGCTGCGCCGGCGGACAGTGCAGCGTCACCATTCCCGACGAGGTCGGTCCGCCGAACGGCGACACCACGCCGAAGCGGTTGTGGGCCTCGGCCAGAAGCGCCGCATCGCAAGCTGCGAAGCGGGTGCGGACCTCCCGGTATTTGCTGGCGCGGGCACGGGCGGCGATATGATCGAGGATCACGCGCGCAGCCTCGCGCGCCTCGTTCGACCAGTCGGCGTCGCGCGATGCCACGAGATTGGCCTGACTGCGCAGGATCACCCCGTCATCGAGAACCTTCAGGCCGTTGGCGGCAAGCGTCGCGCCGGTCGTCGTGATATCGACGATCATCTCCGCGGTGCCGACCGCGGGCGCGCCTTCGGTGGCGCCTGCGCTCTCGATGATGCGGTAGTCGACAATGCCATGCGCGGCAAAGAATGTCCGGGTGAGGTTGATGTACTTGGTCGCCACCCGCATCCGCCGGTTATGCTGCGCGCGGAAGCCGGTGGTGACGTCGTCGAGATCGGCCATGGTCCGGACGTCGATCCAGGCCTGCGGCACGGCGACCACGACGTTGGCGCTGCCAAAGCCGAGACTGTCGATCAAGAGCACGCGCTTGTCGGCATCCGCGATGCTTTCGCGCACCAGATCCTCGCCGGTGACGCCGAGATGGACCATGCCGCGCGCGAGCTGGGAAGCGATCTCGCTCGCGGAGAGATAGGCGATCTCGACATTATCGAGCCCGGAGATGGTGCCGCGATAGTCGCGGGCGCCGCGGGGCTTGGCCAGCGCAAGTCCGGCGCGGGTGAAGAACGCTTCGGCGTTTTCCTGCAAGCGGCCCTTCGAGGGAACCGCGAGAACGAAGGGCGCCGTCATGACGTCCTCCCACTTGCAGAGGTTTTGCCGCCAAGCTGCGTCAAGGTCTCGACCCAGACCGAGAATCCGACCGCGGGGATCGGGGTTTTGGAGCCGAGCTGGGTCATCAGCCCGTCATAGCGTCCGCCCGCCACCAGCGGCTCGACGCCGTTGCCCTTGGCATGCAGTTCGAATTCGAAGCCGGTGTAATAGTCGAGGCCGCGGCCGAACGAGGTCGAAAAGCGCGTCGCGCCGGTGTCGATGCCGCGCGCGGCCATGAAGCCGACACGGCTTTCGAACGCATCGATGGCGGCGTTGATGTCGAGCTTGGCGTCAGCGGCAAGCGCGCGCAACCGGGCAATGGATTCAACAGGGTCGCCGGAGATCGCGAGGAATCGCTTGATCAGACCGAGCGCATCGCGAGGCAGCGCGCCGCCCTTCAGCGTCGACTGCTCGAGGAATCGGTCGGCGATTTCCGCGACCGTGCGGCCCCCGACATTGGTGGTGCCGGCGATCGACATCAGGTCGGTCACCAGCGCCAGCGCCGCCTTGCGATCGGAGCCTGCGAGAGCGGCGAGCACGCCCTCATATTCGTTACGCGTCGATGCGGTCGCGAGCGTCAGCCGCTCGAGATCCTGCTCCAGGCTGATCTTGCGGTTGAAATCCTTGATCAGCCGCCGCCGCCAGACCGGATAGAGATTGAGGGCATCGATCAGCGCGGTGAACAGCGCGACATCGCCGGTGCGGATCTCGACCTCGGCCAAGCCGAACGCGCTCGTGGCCTCGAGCGCCAGCGCGAGCATTTCCGCATCCGCAGCGGAGCGATCCTGCCGGCCGAAGGATTCGATGCCGGCCTGCAGAAATTCGCTCGGCCGGCCGCCGCGATAACGAAACACCGGGCCGAGATAGCTGAAGCCGGCGGGCTGGCCCGCCTTGCGTGATGCGAGATAGTCCCGCGCCACCGGAATGGTCAGATCGGGGCGAAGGCACAGTTCTTCGCCGCCGGCATCCGTGGTCAGGTAAAGGCTTTTGCGGATGTCTTCGCCCGAGAGGTCGAGAAAGGGCTCGGCGGGTTGCAGGATCGCGGGTTCAGCCCGGGTGTAGCCAGCCCGGGCGAACGACAATAGCAGGGCGTCCGCCCACGCGGCGGATCCGGTCGCACGAGGGGTGGCGTTCACACTCATCTCGAAGTCCAAATTCCCCGATTGCGGGCTGTACCACTGGAATGCGCGTAAGTCATTGATTTAAAGTTATTTCTTGCGGCTGACCGGGGTTCCGCCTGGCCGCGAAAGCCGGTCGCGCAAACGCTGGCGCAGCCCTTAGCATGGCCCGGGCGGCGTTTCGACCAAGATCGGCCAAGTGACTTAACAAGCGGCCAAACCAGCAGCCAAGACCGATCGTCTCAGGAAAGCTTGGTTAAGGGACTGACCTATTCCGCCGCGCCGCCCGCGGTCCAGTCTCCCAGCGCAGCCTGGACCAAGGCAAGCGCGGCCACGCCGGCCGTATCCGCGCGCAGGATTCGCGGCCCGAGCGAAAGCCGCAAGGTCCGCGTCTGCCGCAGCAGGACAGTGCGCTCCTCCTCGGCAAATCCGCCTTCAGGGCCAATCAGGATGTCGATGCCGTCGCCGGCTTTCTCGCCCCGCAAGGCCTGCAAGGGATCGGCGACGTCGGCCGCCTCGTCACAGAAGATCAAGAGACGCTGCGTCTTGCGTTCGTTCAAATACCGATCGAGCGGTATCGGATCTGCGACCTCGGCGATGCCAAGGATGCCGCATTGCTCGGCCGCCTCGATGACATTCGCCCGCATCCGCTCGATATTCACCCGCGAGACCTGGGTGAAACGCGTCAAAACCGGCTGCAGCGAGGAAGCCCCCATTTCGACCGCTTTCTGCACCATGTAATCGAGACGGGCATGTTTCAGCGGCGCGAAGACGTAAGCGAGGTCAGGCAGGCGATCCTGCGGCCGGGTCTGGGCCATGATCGCGAGAGCGTCGGGTCGTTTGCGGCCAGAGATCGAAGCCCGCCACTCGCCGTCTCGTCCATTGAAAACCAGAATGGTATCGCCTTCGGAGAACCGCAGCACATTGCCGAGATAGTTGCTCTGTTCGCGCCCAAGCGCGACCGTGGCGTCCGTCGCCAGGGTGGCGTCGACAAACAGCCGAGGCTGGCGAAAATCCGTTTTCAGCATCGCGAACGTTCCAATTCGCGGGTCTTTTAGCCCAAAGGATGAGAAAATGCGCGATTATCGGCGAATCGGCGCGGCTCAACGCCGCGCTGTTGCCCAATTCCACGGGTTGTTAAGGGTTAGGAGCAATCGTAAACTGGCTTACCGGAGTCGCTCTCCTATCGGGAAGACGCTAGGGGCCGTTGGACCTTGCCTGAGGGAACAGCTTTGATGATCCGTCGCCTGATCATGCCACTCGCCGTGGCCGTCGTCGTGTTTCACGCCGGCCAAGTCCTCGCGCAAGGTGCTTTTCCGGCGCCGCTGCCCGGCCAGACTGCTGCGCCGGCGAATGGCTCGCCATTTCCGCCGGTGAACGGTGCGGCGCCGTCCCTTGGCACCGCGCCCGCGCCCAGTGCGTTTCCGGCGACCGGCGCGGCGCCGTTCGCCAGTTCGCCCTTTGCCGCCCCGCCGACGCAAGGAGGCCCGCCCGACGATTGCATGAAGGCGTTCCTTCCTCTTCGCGAAGAGGCGGAGAAGCGTGGCAAGCTGATCAAGGCAGCCAGCGAACGGCATGCTCCACCGTCCGAGGCCTGCAAGCTGATTGGGAACTTCGCCCAGGTCGAGATCAAGATGATCAAATACGTCGAAAGCCATACGGCGTCGTGCGGAATTCCGCCGCAGATCCTGGATCAGTTGAAGAATGGCCACAAGGGCACCGAAGGGATGCAGCAAAAGGTCTGTGGAGTCGCTGAGCAAATGCAAAAGCAGGGACCCGCAGGTCCGAGCTTGAGCGATGTGCTGGGTTCTGCAACCGCCCTTCCGGAAGTTGCCACCACAAAAAAGGGCGGCGGCACGTTCGATACGCTGAGCGGCAACGCGCTGGCGCGATGAGAAGCGCCGCGGACCTGAGCGAATTTTCGAAAGAGGACGCCGGGCCAAGATGAGCGAGGCTGCGGCCCGCGTTGCGGACGCGACCGGCAATTGGGTCGATACGCTTGCGCCGTCATGGTCGCGGCCGTATCTGCGGCTCGCCCGCCTCGATCGGCCGATCGGCTCCTGGCTGTTGCTGATGCCGTGCTGGTGGTCCGCGGCGCTTGCCGCAGGCCTCACCCACAGTCTGAGCCGATTGCCCATCGTCATCGCGCTGTTTTTCGTCGGCGCCTTTGCGATGCGCGGCGCCGGGTGCACCTGGAACGACATCACCGATCGCGAACTTGACGCAAAGGTGGAACGCACGCGGTCGCGGCCGATACCGGCGGGACAGGTCAGCGTGGCGCAAGCGCTTGTCTTTCTTGTCGTGCAGGCCTTGATCGGGCTTGCGGTGTTGCTGCAATTCAACCGCTTCGCGGTGGCGACGGGCATCGCCTCGCTCGCCATCGTCGCCGTCTATCCCTTCATGAAGCGCATCACCTGGTGGCCGCAGGTGGTGCTCGGTCTCGCCTTCTCATGGGGCGCGCTGATGGGATTTGCCGTCATCCTCGGGCGGATCGATGCGACCGCGCTTTTTCTCTATGCCGGTTCGATTCTCTGGGTGATCGGTTATGACACCATCTACGCGCATCAGGATGCCGAAGACGACGCGTTGATCGGGGTGCGCTCGACCGCGCGCCTGTTCGGCGAACATACCCATCGGGCGGTGACCGTGTTCTACGCGCTTGCGGTGATGTTGATCGGCGTTGCGATCTGGCGTGCCAGCCCCCATTTTCCGGCGTGGATCGGACTTGGCGCGTTCGCGACACATCTTGCCTGGCAAATCCGGCGACTCAAGATCGGTGATCCCGCGCTTTGCCTGCGCATCTTCAAATCCAACCGCGATGCCGGGCTGTTGTTGTTTGCGGGACTGCTCGCGGACGCCTGGATGGCCGCTGGCTGACGTCGCGATCCTCTGCGGTCAGTTCCGCGCGATGATCTCGCGCTCGCCGCGATGCACGTTGGCAGGATCAAGCAATCCACCGCCGCGCCGCCGCACCAGGAATTTCGGGCGTCGGGCCCGGATCGCATTGTGCCGCCGCCGCCGCGCCGCGGGCTCGCAAGCCTCGTCCTCCGGCAATTGCGGCAGCGCGAGGATTTCGCTCCACATTCGCCATGCAGTCGCAATCTCGTCGCGGTCCGAACTCACGCACAGCGGAACTGTCAGTGACGGATCGCGGTGAAGGAGTACGAGCATCTGGGCATCGTCGACGCCGCGCAACGCGACGCCGCGGAAATCACTCACGCGAACATTAATGGCCATCCGCATGCCCCGGACGGCACGCCGCAGCACGACACGTTCGCGGTGGAGTTCGACCTTGCGCACGCCGCCATCGGCGCGAACGTCATGCGCGTCGAAGCTGACAGGAAGAGAGAGAGGGTCGAGCCGCAATGCGCAGCTCGACCCGGCGGGATTGATCCCGCTTGTTGCTATTTGACGCCTCACGGCTTTAGTCTCCCCGCCGGGATTATGTTCCCGGTCGATATGCGAGAGGCTAGCCGAGCCGCGTGGCGAATTCGCTTAAAAAGGCTGGTTAATCCGTGGTCACCGGACCAGCTTTCGCCGGCATGATTGACAAGACCTTGGCCGACATGATTGACGCGATGTTACGGAAGTTGCGAAAATCGTTGGCTTTTGGCACGTGAAAATGCTTGAAATCCCCGTGAATCAGGCACATCTCATGTGGCCAGTGATTTGCTCTGGCAGTCTCTCCGATCCCTCTTGAATCCCCGGGATTTGTTCGTGATCTCTTCACCATCGACCGCATCGCGTCCGTCACATGGCGCGGCCGCCTCCGACCTGTTCGATCAGTCCGCCCTGAGTGAGCTCGCCCAGCGTCTCGTCGAGGCTGCCCGTCGCGCCGGCGCGGACGCTGCCGACGCGGTGGCGGTGCGCGGCGTTTCGCAAGGGGTCGAGGTGCGCGACGGGCGTGTCGAGGAATCCGAGCGTTCGGAAGGCGACGATGTCGGCCTGCGCGTGTTGGTTGGACAGCGCCAGGCGGTGGTTTCGACCAACGATGTCAGCGGCGATGGTGTCGCCCGGCTCGCCGAGCGCGCGGTGGCGATGGCGCGCGTCGCGCCGGATGACAAATATGTCGGTCTCGCCGATCCGTCGCTGCTGGCGCACGAGTTTCCCGATCTCGACCTGCTCGATCCCCGTGTCCCGACCACGGCCGAACTTGAGCGCCGTGCGGTCGAGGCCGAAGCGGCCGCGCTCGCCGTCAAGGGCGTGACCAAATCGGGCGGCGCGTCGGCCTCGACCGGAATTGGCGGCATGGTGCTGGTGACCAGCACCGGTTTTCATGGTTCCTATTTGCGCTCGAGCCAAGGCATCTCGGTGACCGCCATATCGGGCGAAGGCACCGCGATGGAGCGCGATTACGACTTCACCACCGCACCGCACGCCGCCGATCTCGCCGCGCCCGAAAGCGTCGGCCGCACCGCGGGTGAGCGTACGGTCGCGCGCGCCAATCCGCGCAAGGTGGAAACCTGCAAGGTGCCCGTGCTGTTTGACCCGCGTGTCTCCGGCTCGATCGTCGGTCATTTGGTGGGGGCGATCAACGGCGCCTCGATCGCGCGCAAGACCAGCTTTCTGAAAGGTCGTCTTGGCGAGCAGCTGTTTGCAAAGAATATCCGTATCATTGACGACCCGCTGCGGGTGCGCGGGCTGCGTTCGCAGACCTTCGATGCCGAGGGCGTCAGGGTCAAGCGGCTTGCGATCATCGATGAGGGCGTTTTGACATCTTGGCTGCTCGACTGCGCGACCGCGCGCGAGCTCGGGCTGGTCACGACCGGTCACGCCCACCGCGGGGTGTCGTCGTCGCCGTCGCCGGGATCCTATAACCTTCATCTCGAGGCGGGCGAGCCTTCGCCGGCCGAGCTGATGTCGGATATCCGTCAGGGATTCTACGTCACCGACCTGATCGGCTCCGGTGTCAATGGCGTGACGGGTGACTATAGCCGTGGAGCCTCGGGCTTCTGGATCGAGAACGGCAAGATCACTTATCCCGTCAGCGAGGTGACGATCGCAGGTCATCTTCTGGACATATTCAAATCACTGACGCCGGCCAACGACCTGACCTTTCGCTATGGCGTCAACGCGCCGACGCTGCGGATCGAGGGATTGACGCTTGGTGGACGCTAGCGGCGACGGTTTGCACGCGAAAATTCTGGCGCGTGATGAGGTAACGCGCGACGCCGCCTTGCTGACCGAGGCGGTGCGAGAGGCCGGCGCGCTGGCACTGTCGCTGTTCCGTACCGAACTGAAGAACTGGACCAAGGGTGCGTCGTCACCCGTCTCGGAGGCCGATATTGCGGTCAACGACCTGATCGCAGGCAGGTTGCGGTCCGCCACGCCGGATTATGGCTGGCTGTCGGAGGAGAGCGCGGACGATGAAGGGCGTCTCGGCAAGCGGCAAGTCTGGATCGTCGATCCGATCGATGGCACGCGCGCCTATCTTGCCGGCCGTGAAGACTGGTGCGTGAGCGTTGCGCTGGTCGAGGACACGCGGCCGCTGCTGGCAGCCGTGTTCGCGCCGGCCAGCGATGAATTCTTTTTTGCCGAGCGAGGCCAGGGCGCGCTGCTCAACGGCGCGCCGGTTCATGCGACGTCCGGAACGGACCTCGATTTTTCTCGCGTGGCCGGTCCGAAGCCGTTGGTTGAACGCCTGAAGCGTTCCGCTGAGGAAATTTCTCTCCACCCCCGGATCGGATCGTTGGCGCTTCGGCTGTGCCGCGTCGCTCAGGGCAGGCTGGATGCAGCCTTTGCAGGCGGTCAGAGTCGCGACTGGGACCTTGCTGCGGCAAATTTGATCGTGCAGGAAGCGGATGGTAACATGACCGCGCTTTCGGGGGATGACATCCTGTATAATCGCCCCGAGGTGACGCACGGGGTGCTTGTGGCAGCGGGGCGCGATCGTCATGCAAGCATCGTCGAGCATTTTCGAGCCCGCCCCTTGCCCTAAGCATCCCCGATTCGTCGAAATTTGCGCTCAACTGGAATCGTGTGAGGAAGAAAGATCATGTCGGATAGTGCGCCACAGCAATTGCTCCATCTGGTCCTCGGTGGCGAACTGACCAATCTCGAGCACACGACGTTCAGGGACCTTTCTCAGGTGGAAATCGTGGGCCTCTTCCCCAATTACGCGGCCGCCTACACCGCCTGGAAGGCGAAGGCCCAACAGACCGTGGACAACGCCCACATGCGATATTTCATCGTGCATCTCCACCGGCTGCTCGATCCAGGTCAAGACGCAAAGCCTGCCCGTTGAAAAAACTAATCCGCAATGTGCTGCGCAGCAGCTGGTTTCAGCGCGTTGTGGGTTTTCTCACGGCCGAATTTCTGCGGCTGGTCTGGCTGACCAACAGGTTCAGTTTCGACCCGCCTGACGTCTATGAAATCGTCGAGCCGCAGATGCCGGCGATCTTCGCTTTCTGGCACGGCCAGCATTTCCTCACGCCCTTCATCAAGACCAAGGATATCCACCGCGCCAAGGTACTCATATCGCGGCATCGCGATGGCGAGTTCAACGCGATTGCCGCCGAGAGGCTTGGGATCGGCACCATCCGCGGCTCCGGAGATCACGGCTCGGCGTTTCACCGCAAGGGCGGGGTGGGCGCGTTCAAGGAGATGGTGCGGGCCCTTGAACAGGGTTATAACGTCGCACTGACTGCCGATGTGCCGAAGCGTTCGCGGATCGCCGGCCTCGGCATCATCATGCTGGCGCGCGAATCCGGACGGCCGATCATGCCGTTTGCTATGGTGACCAGCCGCTATTGGCGCCTGAAAAACTGGGACCGGACCACGATCAATCTGCCGTTCGGGCGAGGTGCACTGGTGGGAGGCGAAGTTATCATGGTGCCACCCGATGCCGGTGCCGAGGCGATGGAAGGCTTGCGCGCGCGACTGGAAGCGACCTTGAACGATGCGACCGATCGCGCTTATGCGCGACTGGGCCATCCGGGAGAGGCGGGGCATGGCTAACTCCTTGCCTATGACGCTACGCGTCTACCAGCGGCTGTCCGCTGCGGCCGCGCCGCTGGCTCCTGCGCTGATCAAGCGGCGACTGAAGCAGGGCAAGGAGGACCCCGCGCGCGTCGGCGAGCGTCGCGGCATGAGCAGGAATGTCCGACCTCACGGGCCGTTGGTGTGGATTCACGGCGCGAGCGTCGGCGAGGTGCTGGCGGCGGCGGCCTTGATCGAGAGGTTGCGCGCATTGAATCTCCGCATTCTCCTGACTTCGGGCACAGTGACCTCGGCGGCCATCGTCGCCAAGCGGTTTCCCGCCGATATCATCCATCAATATGTCCCTTACGATTCTCCGCGCTATGTCGCGCGCTTTCTCGATCACTGGCGGCCGAGCCTCGCGCTTTTCATCGAGTCCGATTTGTGGCCGAATCTGATCCTGTCGAGCGCGGCGCGACGGTTGCCGATGGTGCTGATCAACGGCCGCATGTCGCATCGCTCGTTTCCACGCTGGCGCAGGGTGAGCAGCACGATTTCGGCGCTGCTCGGCCGGTTCGATGTTTGCCTTGCCCAGTCGCGGGTCGATGCGGAGCGCTTTACCGCGCTCGGCAGCCGCAACGTCGTCGTCACCGGCAATCTGAAACTGGATGTTCCGGCGCCGCCGGCCGATTTCACCAAGCTGGAGCGGTTGATGTCGGTGACGCGCGGCCGCCCGGTGATCGTGGCGGCCTCGACGCATCCCGGCGAAGAGGAAATCCTGATCGAAGCGCACCGCGCGCTTGTCGGATTCTTTCCCTCGCTGTTGACCGTGATCGTGCCGCGCCATCCCGGCCGTGGCGAAGCGATCTCGCGCATGATTTCCGCTGCCGGCCTTCATGCGGCCTTGCGTTCGCGCGAGGAACTGCCGACCGCTGCCACTGACATCTACGTCGCCGACACCATGGGCGAATTGGGGCTGTTCTATCGGCTCTCACCGATCGTGTTCATGGGAGGATCGCTGGTCGAACATGGTGGGCAGAATCCGATCGAGGCTGTCAAGCTCGGCGCGTCGGTTGTTCACGGACCTCACGTCTTCAATTTTTCCGATGTCTACGAGGCCCTCGACAGTGGCGGCGGCGCGAAGCAGGCCGACACGCAAGAGGCGCTGGTAAAGCAGCTTGGCAGGTTGCTGGCTGATCCTGCGGCGCGCCATCTGTCGGTTGCGGCAGCCGAGCGCGTGGTTTCGCAACTTGGCGGCGCGCTCGACCGCACGCTGGCGGCGCTCGAACCCTATCTGTTGCAATTGCGGCTTGAAGTGGGGGCGGCGGATGCATGAGCCGGCCTTCTGGTACCGGCCATCATCATGGATGTCGCGATTGTTGATGCCGCTCGCGGCCGTCTACGGCGCGATTGCCGGCCATCGCTTGCAGCGCAATGGATTTGATGCCGGCGTCCCCGTGATTTGTGTCGGCAATTATCACGTCGGCGGCGCCGGCAAGACCCCGACGGTGCGGGCCCTTGTCAAGCTGCTGCGCGATCTCGGCGAGACACCGGTCGTGCTCAGCCGCGGCTATGGCGGACGGTTGCGCGGGCCGGTGATGGTCGATCCCGATCGTCACACGGCAAGCGATGTCGGTGACGAGCCGTTGATGCTGGCCGGGACAGTGCCGGTGGTGGTCGCGCGCGAGCGCATCGACGGGCTCGCTTTGGCGCGCGCGCAAGGCGCCAGCGTGATCGTGATGGATGACGGCTTCCAGAATCCGGCCATCGCCAAGGATGCCTCATTGATCGTGATCGACGCTCAACGCGGCCTCGGCAATGCTTGCGTGTTTCCGGCCGGTCCCTTGCGCGCGCCATTGCCGCCGCAAATTGCCCGAACCGATGGGCTGATCGTCGTCGGCAATGGAACCGCGGCCGGCGCGGTCGCTGCCGCGGTCGCGGCACGGGGCAAGCCGGTATTGTCGGCGCATTTGCACGCCGATGCGGCGCGGGTCACCTCGCTTGGCGGCAAGCGTGTGTTGGCCTTTGCCGGCATCGGCGATCCCCGCAGGTTCTTCAGAACCTTGCGCGCCTGCGGGATAGTGGTGGTGCACGAACGGGCTTTCGCTGATCATCATCCGTTTTCGCAAAGCGAGGTCGAAAGTTTGATCGCGCAGGCCAGGCGTGATTCACTTGTGCTGGTAACGACGGAAAAGGATCTGGCGCGGCTACGCGGCCGCGAGCGTGTTCCGGATGGGGCGCAGGACATTGTACCGTTTCCGGTGACGCTTGAGGTCGACGATCCCACCGCACTGAAGAAGATGGTTTCGGACTGGCTTTTCAAGGCGCGCGAGAAGAAATATCGCGCGCCGAACTAACCCACAGAGCGAGATGATTTTTCTTCGAATCGTCATCGCGCTCTATCTTTTTGTTTGAGCATGATCTCCGCGCAAACGCCTTCGCGTTTGTCGCGAGGGAAAACCGGTATCCACTTTGCGCTAACGCGGCCCTTCGGGTCCGGATCATGCTCTAGCTTTTCAAGGCGCCGGGAAAATGCCGCTGCAGCACGGCGCTCGGCAAAGCGTAGGCCTCCTGCAGATCGACGCTCCAGTATTTCAACTCGTCGAGCGGTATCCGCGCGTCGGTCACCGCGCAACGCACATAGGTTCCGGGTGAAACCACGCGGAAATCACCGTCCAAATATTGCAGCTTGGCTTCGCCATGGCCCGAGGGGCCGAATTTATTCAGCACGGCAAAATTCTCCGATCGTTTCCGGCTATTTCTGGGCCGACGCCATTATGTCCATGTAGCATAAATAGGTCGCCGTGTCCGCCCGTCAAACCCACCGATTTGTGATGAATCGCGACGAGGCCGCATGTTAGCCTGCCGACGAATGGACGCTGTTTTCAAGCACCATCACGATCCGGCAAACCCGATGCGCCCTCGCGCTGCCATCATCCTTCTGGCGCTTTTTGTCGTGGCGTTTGCGGCGGACGCCGCGCCGCTGCCCGTGCCGCATCAGGTCGAGATTCCCTCCGGCAGCGCGGTCTTGCGCGCACAGCTTTACAAGCCTGACGGTGATGGACCGTTTCCGGTCGTGATCGCGCTGCACGGGTGCGGAGGATTGGCTGGCCATTCCGAGCCGGTTCAGCCGCGTTACCGCGATTGGGCGGAAGACCTGTTGAAGGAAGGCAAGGCCGTCTTGTTTCCGGACAGCTACGGTTCGCGCGAGCTCGGCCCGCAATGCCGCGTCAAGGAACGGCGGATATACGCCCGTCGCGAGCGTGTGGCCGACATACTGGCGGCGCGGCAATGGCTGATCCAGCAGCCCTGGGCGGCGCGCGACCGCATCAGCCTGCTCGGCTGGGCCAACGGCGCGAGCGCGGTATTGTGGGCAGTTCGTCCGCAATTGACGCTGCGCCACGTCGAGCCGGATTTTCGTTCGGCCGTTGCGTTCTATCCGGACTGCCGCCTCTCGTCGGGACTCGGATGGAGCGCGCGGGTTCCGACCCTGCTCTTGATCGGTGCCAAGGACGACGTCAGTTCGCCGCCCGCCTGCCGCCAGATGGTCGAGGGCGCGCACGGGCGCAGCGCGCTGGCGCGGATCGTGGTCTATCCCAGCGCCTATCATGATTTCGATCTCGCCAATTCGCCCCTTCATGCGATCGGCCCGAATGCCGACGCCGGCGATCCCGAGAAAGGACACGTCGGCACTGACGCGGAAGCGCGCGCCGATTCGCGGAGACGCGTTGCGGAGTGGCTCGCGCGGTGAGCTTGAATTCGACCGCACAACCTTGACCGTCATGGCCGGGCATAGCCGTCCGAAGGACGGTGTCGCTTCTGCTCGCCTATGTCGCTGGCCATCTACGTCTTGTGTTGCATCAGATAAAGAAGAAGACGTGGATGCCTGCGACAGGTCCGAACATGACGTTGATGGACCTTGCTAGAGCATGATCCGGAAAAGTGGATACCGGTTTTCCCTCGCGACAAACGCGGAAGCGTTTGCGCGGAGATCATGCTCAAACAAAAAGATAGAGCGCGATGACGATTCGAAGAAAAGCCATCTCGCTCTAGAACAAGCTTCCCTGGCCGACCGGTTTGGTAACGCGCTTGGGCGCGGCCGGTTTTGCTTCGCCCGCAACCGGCTTTGCTGACGTTGAGGTCGTCGCTTGCCGATCGTCATCCGCCGTGGCTGCTAGGCGACCGTCGGCGAATTCCACACTGAGCCGTGCCCCTGGCGCGATGCTGGCCGCGGAATGCACCGCGTGGCCGGCTGTGTCGCGCACCAGGGCAAAGCCGCGCGCGAGGACCCCACGATACGACAGCGCGCCGAGCAGTTGACCGCTATGGGCGACGCGCGCTTCAAGTCGTTGGGTTGAAGTTGCAAGCGCGCGTCGCGCGCGCTCGGTCAACCGCAACACGCGCTCGCGGTCGCGCGCGATCGCCTGGCGCTGGGCTTGCGCATTGGAGAGCTTTGAGGCTTTGAGCCGGATCTCAAGGCCCGCGAAGCGGTCGCGGCGATTTCGCAACAGGGTTTTTGCCGAATGCGCCATCCGTTCGCCGGAGGCGGTCAGCCGGTGCCGGGCCTGCGTCAGCTGCGCGCGCAGCACCCGAACGGTCAGGCGTGCGCCAAGACCGGCGAAGCGGCGGAAATGGGCGTGGGTATTGGCTTTCAGGCCGCGGGGCAGGGCGGAAGCCGCGCCATCCAGCCGCTGCCGCGGAACAGCCAGGAGTTCGCTCAAGCCGGGCAACGCGCGCACGGCGGCGCGCAATTCGTTGCGGCGCATGTCATGGCCGCGCTGCCAGCACAGCATCGTCCGCCGGGCGAGACTTGCGACCTCGACGAAGAGCTCGGCGCGCACGGGGACGGCCATTTCGGCGGCGGCCGTCGGCGTCGGCGCGCGCTTGTCGGCGGCGAAATCGATCAGCGTGATATCGGTCTCGTGGCCGACCGCCGAGATCAGCGGGATCATGCTGTCGGCCGCGGCACGCACCACGATCTCTTCGTTGAACGACCATAGGTCCTCCAGCGAGCCGCCACCGCGCGCCACGATCAGGAGATCCGGCCTCGGAATCCTGCCGCCTTCCGGCAACGCGTTGAAGCCGCGGATCGCGCCGGCGATTTGTTCGGCCGAGCCTTCGCCCTGCACGCGCACCGGCCACACCAGCACGCGGCGCGGAAAGCGGTCTTCCAGCCGATGCAGTATGTCGCGGATCACCGCGCCCGTCGGCGAGGTGACGACGCCGATCACTTCCGGCAGCCACGGCAGCAATTGCTTGCGTGCTTCGGCGAACAGGCCTTCAGCGGCAAGTTTCTTCTTGCGTTCTTCCATCAGCGCCATCAGCGCGCCGACGCCCGCAGGCTCGAGCGCCTCGATCACGATCTGGTATTTCGAGGAGCCGGGATAGGTCGTGAGTTTGCCGGTGGCGATGACCTCGAGCCCTTCCTGCGGCTTGAAGCGCATTCGGGCGTGAGCGAATTTCCAGATCACCGCCTCGATCTTCGCGCTGTCGTCCTTCAGCGCGAAATAGCAATGACCAGAGGAGTGCGGCCCCTTAAAGCCGGAGATCTCGCCGCGCACCCGGACGTGGCCATAGGCATCCTCCACGGTCCTGCGCAACGCGGAGGACAGTTCGGACACGGTGAATTCGGGCGCGTTGATCAGGGCCTCGGTGGCAGCCATTTCGGACAATCGATTCGGGGTTTTCAGGTCGGTCCCAAGGTAGGGATTTTTGCCGTTCATCGCCAATCCAGAGCTTGCGTAGGCATATACTCTGATATATAGAGTACTCTATATGATTCTAGTTCGGAGGAAAATCATGCTGAAATGGACGGTCTGGTTCCCGCTGAAACTGATCCGGTGGGGCTTGAGCATCGTCGGCGCCGCCGCGTTGGTATTGACCGCGATGATCGCAACGCCGCTCTCTCGCCTGCCCGAATTGACCTCGGTGTCGAAAGCGGCGCGTGCGGTCGATCGCAGCACGATGCCTTCGCTGGAGCGCTTCTCCGCCCGCGACGGCACGGAATTGTCGTATCGGCACTATCCGGCGCGGGGACCTGCGAGCGGCAAGATCGCCATTCTCGTGCATGGCTCGTCGGGATCGAGCCCCGCGGTGCACGCGCTGGCGGGCGCGCTCGCGGCACGGGGCGTGGAAACCTATGCGCCCGACATTCGCGGCCATGGCGGCTCCGGTACGCGCGGCGACGTTGCTTATATCGGCCAGCTTGAAAACGATCTCGAGGACCTTGTGACCGTCGTGCGCAAGACCGCACCCGATCAGCCGCTGACGTTGCTTGGCCATTCCGCCGGCGGGGGCTTTGCGCTTCGGGTCGCGAGTTCGCCGATCCAGAACCTGTTTGCGCGCACCGTGCTGCTTGCGCCCTATCTCGGCTATGACGCGCCGACCAACCGGCCCGATTCGGGCGGATGGGCCAGCGCCGACATTCCGCGCTTTCTGGCGCTGGCGATGTTACGCCGGATCGGCATCGACTGCTGCGAGGCACTGCCCACGCTCGCCTTTGCGGTGCCGGCAAACTCGGAGCGGATACTCGCATCGACCTATTCCTACCGCTTGATGCGCAATTTCGCGACGCGCGGCTACAAGGCCGACCTTGCGGCGGCGAAAAATCCGCTCACGCTGATTTCCGGCGCCGATGATGAATTGATGCTGGCGGACAAATATGCCGACGCGGTGCACGCGGTCGCGCCGTCGGTCGAGGTCAAGCTGATCGCGGGCGTCGATCACATGGGCATTGTCAGCGATCCTCTCGCCGTCGCGGCCGTCGCCGATGACGTCGCCAAGGCGCGGGCCGGATCGTGACCACTGTCGATCCAAAGGAGGCCGCCGAGGCGCTGAACGACATCGCGCAGATCGTCCAGCGCGTCCGCCGGTCGCGAACCTACGACATCGCAAGCCAAATGATGATCCTGTGGGGCGTCCTGGTGTTCGCCGGCAATATCGCGACTTTCGTCTCGCCGCGTTACGCCGGATACATCTGGATCAGCGTCAACACGCTCGGGGCATTGGGATCCATCGCGGTCAGCGTGTTTCGGTTTCCCGGCGCCGGCGGGCCGGGCTTCGACGCCCGGATGGCGGTGGCCTTCCTGCTGTTCTTTGCGTTCGGGCTGCTCTGCAGCACGGTGCTCGGCCATTTCGGGCCGCGCGAGATGGGAGCCTTCTGGCCGATCTATTTCATGCTGTTCTACTGCCTGGCCGGCTTGTGGTTCGGTCAAGCATTCATTGCGATCGGACTTGGCATCACCGTGCTGACGCTGATCGGATATTTCTTCGTCACCGGCGCCGCGTTTTTGTTGTGGATGGCGGCCGTGAACGGCGGCGGGCTGGTCCTGGGCGGCCTCTGGATGCGCAGGATTTAACCGATGGCCGAGCTTGACGATATCATCCACCAGCCGCTGCGGCTGAAGATCATGGCGGCGCTGAACGCGCTGCCGTCAGGCGCGGGACTTGAATTCTCGCGCCTGAAGAAACTGACCGGCGCCACTGACGGCAATCTCGGCGCCCACATCGAGACGCTGTCGAAGGCAGGGTATGTCGGGGTCGAAAAGGCCTTTGTCGGCAAGCGGCCGCAAACCACGGTGGCCGCAACGGCCATTGGGCGTGGCGCCTTCGCCCGCCATGTCGCGACCCTGCAGGAGATCATCGCGGCCTCGGCCGGCCGGACGTGAGCTGGCACATATCCACACCCGGCGAGGTGCTTGTTGCAGCGCGCCGATGCCGTGCTAAACCGAACCATCGATTGCGCGGCAACCCTTTATCTGGCTGCATCCCATGCACATTCTTCTGCTCGGTTCCGGCGGCCGCGAACACGCTCTCGCGTGGAAGATTGCGGCATCGCCTTTGGTGACAAAACTCTGGTGCGCGCCCGGCAATGCCGGTATCGCACGCGAAGCCGAATGTGTGGCGCTCGACATCGCCGACCACGCCGCGGTGATCGATTTCTGCAAGCGCAACGCCGTCGAACTCGTCGTGGTCGGTCCGGAAACGCCGCTCGCCGCCGGCATCGTCGATGATCTTTCGCGCGCCGGCATCAAGGCTTTTGGGCCGAGCAGGCAGGCCGCGTTGCTGGAGGGCTCGAAGGGATTCACCAAGGCGCTCTGCACTGAGTTTGGCATTCCGACCGGCGCCTATGGCCGTTTCTCCAATGCGGCCGACGCATTGGCCTATGTGCGCGCAAGCGGCGCGCCGATCGTGATCAAGGCCGACGGTCTTGCAGCGGGCAAGGGTGTGGTGGTCGCCATGACCATGGCCGAGGCAGAAGCCGCCATCGCCATGATGTTCGACGGCGCCTTCGGAAAGGCGGGCAGCGAGGTCGTGATCGAGGAATATCTCGCCGGCCGCGAGATCAGCTTTTTTGCACTCTGCGATGGCGAGACCGCGATCGCGCTCGCCTCGGCCCAGGACCACAAGCGCGTGTTCGATCACGACCAGGGACCGAACACCGGCGGCATGGGCGCCTACTCGCCGACGCCGTTCGTGACGGGCGAGATTCACGCCGAGATCATGGCCAGAATCATTGTTCCGACTGTCGCCGGCATGAAGGCGCGCGGCACGCCGTTTCGCGGCATTCTCTATGCCGGCGTGATGCTGACCGAGGACGGGCCGAAGCTGTTCGAATATAATGTCCGCTTCGGCGACCCTGAATGCCAGGTGCTGATGCTGCGGATGATGTCGGATATCGTGCCGGCGATGCTCGCCTCCTGCGACGGCCAGTTGAAGAATTTTGATCTGCGCTGGTTCCCGGAGCCTGCGCTGACGGTGGTGATGGCGGCGAAGGGCTATCCCGGCGACTATGCCAGGGGAAGTCGCATCGAGGGACTGGAGGACGCAGGCCGTGTCGAAGGCGTCGAGATCTTTCATGCCGGCACGATCGCGAAGGACGGCAGCATTCTCGCCAATGGCGGGCGCGTGCTCAATGTCTGCGCGTCCGGCAAGACGGTTGCGCAAGCGCAAGCGCGCGCCTACGCGGCGGTCGACCGGATCAAATGGCCGGAGGGTTTCTGCCGGCGCGACATCGGCTGGCAGGCAGTGGAGCGGGAACGAGCGCAAAAATAGCGCCACAGAGAATGGAGTGAGCGGCCATGCCTGATCTCGCCGATCTGTTTCCCGGCTATGCCTCCGAATGGATCAACACCAGCTCCGGGCGCATCTTTGCCCGCGTCGGCGGCAAAGGGCCGCCGCTGCTGTTGCTGCACGGCTTTTCCGAAACCCATGTGATGTGGCATCGCGTGGCGGGACAGCTTGCGGACCGCTTCACGCTGATCATCGCGGACCTGCCGGGTTACGGCTGGTCGGATATGCCGGAGAGCGACAAGGATCATACGCCCTACACCAAGCGCGCGATGGCGCAAACGATGATCGAGGCGATGGAGCAACTCGGCCACGTGCATTTCGCGCTCGCAGGCCACGATCGCGGCGGTCGCGTCGCCTATCGTCTGGCGCTCGATCATCCGGGCCGGCTGTCGCGGCTTGCGGTGCTGGATATTCTGCCGACCTATGATTATTGGGCGCGGATGGACCGGCTTTACGCGCTGAAGATCTATCACTGGACGTTCCTGGCGCAGCCTTTCCCGCTGCCGGAAACGCTGATCGGCGGCAATCCGGATTTCTTCCTCAGGCAGAAGATGGCAAGCCAGACCAAGTCGAAAAATCTCGACGCGATCGATCCGCGTGCGCTGGCGCATTATCTTGCGGCATTCCGCGATCCCTCGCGCGTGCACGCGATGTGCGAGGATTACCGCGCCGGCGCCTATGCCGATTTCGATATCGACAAGGCCGATCGCGATCAGGCCAGGCAGATCACGATTCCGATGCTGGCGCTGTGGGGTGATGCCGGCATCGCGCGCGCGGCGGCGACGCCACTCGACACCTGGAAGAATTGGGCGACCAATGTTTCAGGCGCGCCGATCGATTCCGGGCATTTTTTGACCGAGGAAAATCCGGATGCAACGGCGAAGGCGCTGAAGGAGTTTTTTGCGGCGTTATAGTTTTTTCGTCATTGCGAGGAGCGAAGCGACGAAGCAATCCACTCTTCGCGTGTGGTCGCATGGATTGCTTCGCTTCGCTCGCAACGACGGGTGAGCAGAGTGCTACCTCCGCGCCTTGAAAAAATCCCGCAACAACACCGCCGCTTCGCCCTCACCAACCGCGGAATAGACTTCCGGGACGTGATGGCAGGTTGGAGATGCAAAGAATCTCACGCCCGAATCCACCGCACCCCCCTTGGGATCGGCCGCGCCGTAATAGAGCCGCCTGATCCGCGCAAACGAAATCGCGCCCGCGCACATCGTGCAGGGTTCCAGCGTGACGTAGAGATCGCAATCGACCAGCCGCTCGCTGCCAATGGCGCTGGCGGCCTGCCTGATCGCGATCATTTCGGCGTGTGCCGTCGGATCGCGGTCGGCAAGTGTCCGGTTTCCCGCCGTCGCGACGACCTTGTTGTTAAGCACAATTACGCATCCGATCGGCACTTCTCCGGCTTTTTGTGCCGTTTCGGCCGCTTTCAGCGCCAAATCCATGAAAGATGGTGCGGACATGTCTCGTATCGCCAGGAGAACTCTGCTACTACAAACGCCTTCAGCAAAAGTGGATACCGGTTTTGCGTGAGAATGCGCCTCGGTTTTAGAGAGCGCGCATCGCTTACGATTTGCCCCTGCACCCGTAAAGAGATCCTTCATGCCCCGCGACAACGACAAACACAATGATTCCCGCGGACGGCGCGACCGTGCACCCGGCGGCAAGGGCCGCTCCGGCGTCCCCCGGGGACCGGAAAAGAAGTTCGCCAAGCGTGGCTTTGCGCCCAAGGCCGAGGGCGAGCGATCCTACGCCAAGAAGCCATTTTCCGGCACCGGCAAACCCTACGCAGGCAATCGCGAAGATCGTCCGCCGCGACGCGACTATGGCGCCGCGCCGCGTCCTCGCGGCGATAAGCCCTTTGCTGATCGGCCATCGCGGGGCGGGGACGGAGAAAAACGGTCATTCAGGCCGCGCGAAGACCGTGGCGGCGACAAGCGGCCATACACGCCACGCGGCGATCGCCCAAATTATGGTCGTGACGACCGCAAGAGCGACGCCGGCGATGCTCGTCCGGCGCGGCGCTTTGAGGACAGGAAATTCGCCGACAAGAAACCTTACGCGCCGCGAGAGGGTGGTGAGAAACGGCCCTACACACCGCGCGGCGAGGGTTTTCGCAAGGACGGTGACCGTCCGCGAGGAGACCGCCCATATGGTGCGAGGCCGCCGCGGGATGGCGACCGTCCTCGGGAGAAGCGGCCCTTCGGCGATCGTCCGGAAAGAAAATTCGGCGGCGAAAGGAAATTTTCGCGTGGCGCGCCCGACAGAGGCCCGCGCAAGGATTTTGGCGCGGATCGCGGCAATTCAAAACCCTGGCAAAAGCGCGATGCTTCGTTGCCTGATCATGCCGGCCGTAATTCGCGACCCCCTCGCGACGACGGGCGAGGTTTCGACAAACCGCGCTTCGAGAAACCCCGTTACGACAAACCGCATGACCGGGATCGCGTGGGCGGAGCGGGAGATCGTGGCGATGAGCGTCCACGTTTTTCGCGGCCGCGCGAGGATCGTCCATCCGGCGATCGTCCCTTTCGCGAGCGTCCGAAATTTGATCGGCCCCGCGAGCGCTCTGAGGGCCGCACCGACTGGCAGGAGCATCCGCGCAGCGAAGCGCGATCGTTTCGCCGCGACGCCGATCGGCCGCGCCGCGACAACGAAGACGACAGCAAGATCTTCGCAAAACGCCCGGCCTTCGGTGGCCGTGGCGCCTATCGCGAGCGCGCGCCGGAAGAGCGCCGCCCGGCGCGTCCGCCGCGGGTCAAGAAATCCGGCGAGCGCATCGCCAAGGTGGTGTCGCGCGCGGGCCTTGCCTCGCGCCGCGACGCCGAAGAGTGGATCGTGCAGGGGCGCGTCACGGTCAACGGCCGCGTCATCAACTCGCCTGCGCTCGATGTCACCGCCAACGACGTCATCACCGTCGACGGCAAGCCGTTGCCACCGCGCGAGCGCACGCGGCTGTTTCTCTATCACAAGCCGCGCGGGTTGATGACAACCCATGCCGATCCCGAAGGGCGGCCCACGGTGTTCGACAACCTGCCCGAAGACCTGCCGCGGCTGATCAGCGTCGGCCGGCTCGATTTCAACACCGAGGGCCTGCTTCTGTTGACCAATGATGGCGGGCTTGCGCGCGCGCTCGAACTGCCGGAGACCGGCTGGCTGCGGCGCTATCGTGTCCGCGCCCATGGCGAGGTGACTCAGGCGCAGCTCGACGAATTGAAGCGAGGCGTCGAGGTCGATGGCGTCAAGTATGGGCCGATCGATGCGACGCTGGAGCGCGATCAGGGCGCCAATGTCTGGCTGGTGTTTGCGATCCGCGAAGGCAAGAACCGCGAGGTGCGCAACGTGATGGCGCATCTCGGGCTCGAAGTGAATCGCCTGATCCGGGTGTCCTACGGTCCGTTCCAGCTCGCAGAACTTGCCGAAGGCATGGTCGAGGAGGTCAAGACGCGGGTGCTGCGTGAGCAGCTCGGCGAAAAGATCGCGACGTTGGCGGGTGCGGATTTTGACCGGCCGGTCCATGGCGAAACGACGGCGAAGGCGGAGGAAGACGAGGTTGACGCCGCGTCCGGCAAAAAACCGTTCAAGCCTTCCGGCAAGAGCGGCCTGATCGCCGATCGCAAGGGCCGCCGCGTGCTGGTCCAGCGCACCGGCAGCGAGGAAGCGCGCGCCCGCAACGAGGCCGAGGCCAATGGCTACGGCCCCCCAAGGCGCCCCCAGCGCGGCTATCACGGCAAGCGTGATCTCAAGCCACGGGACGAGTGAAATGCGATGGTTGAAATACTGCGAACTCTAAATGGGCCGTCTTGGCCGGGCTCGTCCCGGCCATCCACGTCTTGCTTGTACCGACGGATCAAAGACGTGGATGCCCGGCACGAGGCCGGGCATGACGAGAATTTCTAATGCGGGTCGTCGGGGGACGATTGAAGGGCCGTAACCTCGCCTCGCCGTCCTCGCGCGACATCCGCCCGACTGCGGATCGTTTGCGCGAGTCGCTGTTCAACATCCTGATCCATGCCTACGACGATCCGGTCGAGGATGCGCGCGTGCTCGACCTGTTCGCCGGCACCGGCGCACTCGGTATCGAGGCGGTCTCGCGCGGCGCCAAATTCACGCTGTTCGTCGATAACGGCGCCGAGGCGCGCGCGCTGATGCGCAACAATGTCGAGGCGCTGGGTCTCGGCGGCGTCACCAAGGTCTATCGCCGCGATGCCACGAATCTGGGACCTGCGCACCCGGTCGAGCCGTTCTCGCTGGTGTTTCTCGATCCGCCCTATGCCAAGGGGTTGGCTGACAAGGCGCTGGTCTCGTTGCGCGACGGCGGCTGGCTGACGCCTGGCGCGCTACTGGTGGTCGAGGAAGCCAAGGCCGCGGCGTTCAAGGCGCCGGAAGGTTTTGAGGAACTGGAACGACGGACCTATGACGATACGGAGTTTGTATTTTTGAAAGCGGGCAATCCGTAGGCAAGGGTAGCGAATGCCGAAAGCTCGCCCCTCCCCACCGCGCGCGGTGCGCGCGGGAGGAGGGGAGTTCAGTGTAGTGTGTCTTGCCCGGACCCTACCGACTACATGTCTATCGTCTTCCGAACAGCTTCTCGATATCGGCAAGCTTCAATTCCACGTAGGTCGGCCGGCCGTGATTGCATTGCCCTGAGTTGGGCGTGTCTTCCATCTCGCGCAGCAGTGCGTTCATTTCTTCCGGCTTGAGGCGACGGCCGGCGCGTACCGAGCCATGACAGGCCATGGTGGCCGCGACATGCATCAGGCGGCGTTCCAGCGGCAACGCCTCATCCCATTCCGCCATATGCTCGGCGAGATCGCGCAACAGCCCGCCGGCGTTGGTCTTGCCGAGCAGCGACGGCGTCTCGCGCACCGCGACCGCGCCCGGGCCAAAGGATTCGATCGCTAGCCCAAAGGATGCAAGCTCCTCGCTACGTGCGAGCAACTCTTCCACCGTCGCCTCGTCGAGCTCGACGATCTCGGGAATCAACAGGATCTGGCGCTGCACGCCGTTCCTCGCCAGCGACGCCTTCAGTCTTTCGTAGACGATGCGCTCATGGGCGGCGTGCTGGTCCACGACAATGAGGCCGTCGCGGGTTTGCGACACGATATAGGTCTCGTGAATTTGCGTCCGCGCAGCTCCAAGCGGACGATCGAGCAGGTCGGCTGCGGGCGTGTCCTGAAAGCGCACATCGGCGGTCGGGCTACCTGTGTCGAACGCGGCCTGACCGGGTTCCGCAAACGCCGCCGCGGCCGCGCTTTCGAAAGCCCTCAGCGGGCCTGCCGGATGAGCGGGCGAGTGCCGCCAGTCCCAATTCGTCGGGCGCGGGGCGAAGGATGGGCGGAACGAGGCGAGAGCCGCGCCGTCGCTATTGGCTGCGGTACGCTTTCCCTCGCGGGCAAGACCGTCCTTCAGCGCGTGGACGATCAATGCGCGGACCAGACCTGCGTTGCGGAAGCGCACCTCGGTCTTGGCCGGATGCACATTGGCATCGACCTCCTGGGGTTCGAGCGTCACAAACAATGCCACCACCGGATGACGATCGCGCGGCAGGTAATCGGAATAGGCCGCGCGCACCGCGCCCAGGATCAGCTTGTCGCGCACCGGGCGGCCATTGACGAAAAGATATTGCCCGAGCGCGTTCGCCCGCGTCAGCGAGGGCGCGGCGGCACATCCCTCGACCACCACGCCGTCGCGCTCAGCGCGCACTTCGATGGCGCTGCGGCGGAAATCCGCCCCCAGAATGTCGCCGAGCCGTGTCAGCCGGCCGGCAGCGCCGGGCAGCGCTGCGGCCCAGGTGACCGGCGCGCGTTCCTCGCCGGCGAGTGTGAAGGCGATGTCGGGCCGTGCCATCGCAAGGCGTCGCACCACCTCGCGGATCGCCTCGGCTTCGGTGCGGTCGGTCTTGAGAAACTTCAACCGTGCCGGTGTCGCATAAAAGAGATCGCTGACCTCGACGCGGGTGCCCTTGGAGAGGGCCGCCGGCATGATCGCCGACTTCACCCCGCCTTCGACGGACAGCGACCAGGCATGGGGCTCGCTCGCCTGGCGCGTGATGATGCCAAGCTTTGCGACCGCTCCAATCGACGGCAGGGCCTCGCCGCGGAACCCCAGCGTGCGGATCCGCAGCAGGTCTTCGTCGTCGAGCTTGGAGGTGGCATGGCGGTCGACGGCGAGCGCAAGATCGCTCGCGGTCATGCCGCTGCCGTCGTCGGTGATGCCGATCCGTCGCCGTCCGCCGCCGTCGGTGAAGATGTCGATCCGGCTCGCGCCGGCGTCGATGGCGTTCTCGACCAGTTCCTTGACCACGCTCGCAGGACGTTCGACCACCTCGCCGGCGGCGATGCGGTTGACGACCTGTTCTGGGAGCTGTCGGACGGGCATTGAGACGACTCGCGGAATTCGGACGCAATTTAGGGACTTTTGCGGTCCAAAGGGAGGGCAGCCGCCCCGCTCTCCCCGCTCTTCGCAGCGTTTCCTGCCGTCCGCGGTACCAGCGCTTCAGTCGTCGAAGCGGCCCGAGCCGCGCCCTGCCTTGATGTCGCTGCGGCGCTTTTTGCCTTCGAGCCGACGCTTTTTCGAGGCGAGTGTCGGCCTCGTCGGCCGTCGCGGAACCGGGCGGGTCACCGCCTCGCGCAACAGCTCGACCAGACGGTCGATCGCGTCCGCGCGGTTGCGCTCCTGGGTCCGGAAACGTTGCGCATGAATTACGATCACGCCGTCCTTGGTCATGCGCTGGCCGGCGAGCCGAAGCAGCCGCGCCTGCGCATCAGCCGGCAGCGTGATCCGGCGCGTGTCGAAGCGCAATTGCGCGGCGGTTGACAGCTTGTTGACGTTCTGGCCGCCGGGTCCCGAGGCGCGCACGAAGGAGATGTCGAGGTCGTTCTCGTCGATCGTAAGGTCGCGGGCGATCCGCAGCATGGCGTCACCGAAGGGGAGTGATTCCCTCATGGAATCGGGCTCGCGGAGGATAGCGGTTTTGCGAGGCGTTTGCTTGCGGCCGCAAGCTCAATTCCTTCCCTTTCCCGCTTGGGGCAGAGGGCGCATTGCGCCATGCGGCGCGTGCGAAAATCAGTTCGCCCTGGACGGGGTCGCGGCCGCGGGCTGCGCGGCGGCCTGTGGGGCGCGGCCGACGATCACGGTGAGAAGGCCATGCCCCCACAACCGTTGCGCGGCTTGCCTTGCGTCATCCAGCGTCACGGCATCGACGACGGCATTGCGCCGTTCGAGATAGTCGATCGGAAGATGATCGAGCTGGTATTGCAGCAGAGCCGAGGCGAGCTTCGAGGAGGTATCGAGCGACAGCATCCGCGAGCCCTTGAGGTAGGATTTGGCTTCGTCCAGTTCCAGCTGCGTCGGACCGTCCTCGGCGATGCGGCGGACTTCCCTGGTCACCGCATCGACGGTTTCGCCGGCGCGATCGGCGCGGGTTGCGGTATTTCCGACGAACATCGCCGAGTGATCCATCCACAACAGCGCGTCGTAGACGGAGTAGGCAAGGCCGCGCTTCTCGCGGACTTCGCGGTAGAGCCGCGACGACAGCGATCCGCCGCCGAGAATGTGGTTGACGACATAGGCCGGCATGAAATTCGGGTCGTCGCGCTTGATGCCGGGCCCGCCGAACGTCACCACGGTCTGCGGCACGTCGAGCGCGATGAACTCGCGTTGCGGCGGCCTTGTCGGCTCGATCTCGGGTATCACCGCAAGGTCCGACCTGGCCGGCAGTCCGCCGAACGTCTGGTCCAGCAATCGACCGAGCGAGGCGGCGTCGATATCGCCGACCACGGCAATCTTCAATTTTTCCTTTGTCAGCACGCGGCTGACATAATCCTTCAGATCGGCGACCGTGATGTTGGGAACGCTTTGCAGGGTGCCGTTGGACGGCCGGCCATAGGGGTGGTCGCCGAAGGCGACTTCCAGGAATTTGCGGCTGGCGAGCGCGGAAGGATTGGACGTTTCGCGCTTCAGGCCGGACATGACCTGGGCGCGGATGCGTTCGACGTCGGCGGTTTCGAAATGCGGCGAGGTGAGCGACATCCGAAGCAGATCGAAGGCCTCATCCTTGTTGTCCTTCAGCATGCGCATGCTGCCGCGGAAATTATCCCGCGTCACAGTGAAACTCAGTTCGATCGCGCGGCGGTCGAGATGTTCATGAAACGCCCTGGAATCCAGATCGCCCGAACCCTCGTCGATGAGATCGGCGACCATGTTGCCGACGCCGGGCTTGCCGGGCGGATCCTGCGCGGCGCCGCCACTCATGCCAAATTCCATCGCCACCAGCGGGACTGTGGCATCCTGCACGAACCAGGCTTCGATGCCTCCGGGCGAAATCAGGTGCTGGATCTTCGCCGCGGCGCGCGAGGGCTGGGACATCATCGCCGTCATTGCCAGGCATCCGGCAATCAGGAAACCAACGCGCCGCGCGCCGACCTTGGGGTTCATCACGACCTTTTCTCCTCGCGTTTCGGCGTGGCATCCTTGATCAGATAGCCCGTCACGGAACGTTTCTTGTCGAGCCATTTTTGCGCGGCTTGGCGAACCTGCTCGGCGGTGACGGCGCGAATGCGGTCCGGCCAGCTTCTGATATCTTCGATGCTAAGACCGGTGGTCAGCGCCCCGCCGTACCAGCGCGCCAGCGTCGCCTGATTGTCCTGGGCGTAGATGGCTTCGGCGATGAGTTGGGTCTTGACGCGCTCGAGGTCTTCGGCGCGGATCGCGTTCTGCCCGATATCGGCGATCACCTCGTCGACCACCTGCTCGACCTGCGCGAACTCGACGCCGGCCCTGGGCGCCACCGATATGGCAAACTGCGAAGCGTCGAGCGAGGTGCCTTGATAGCTGGCGCCGGCGGTGACGGCGAGCGGCCGGTCGACCACGAGCCGGCGATAAAGATAGGAGTTGCTACCGCCACCCAAGAGCTGCGCGAGCACATCGAGCGCCGGACTTTCTCCGGCCGCCGCCGTGGTGGCGGAAGGAACCAGATAATAGCGCCGCACACCGGGCTGCTCCACGCGCGGATCGGACAACGTCACCGTGCGCGGCGCGACCGGCTCAGGTTCCTGGGGACGAAGACGCCGCGCCGGTATTGCGATCTGTGCGGCGATCGGGCCGAAGCTCCGTTCCGCCATCGGGCGAACCTCGTCGGCCTCGACGTCGCCGGCGATGACCAGGATTGCATTGTTCGGCGCATAGAAGCGCCGGTAGAACGCCAGCGCGTCTTCGCGGTCCAGCTTCTCGATTTCCTGATGCCAGCCGATCACCGGACGTCCATAAGGGTGGTTGAGATAGAGCGCGGCCATGATCTGCTCGGTCAGCCGCGCTTCCGGATTGTTGGCCACCCGCATGTTGAATTCCTCGAGCACGACGTCGCGCTCGGGCAGCACGGTCTCGTCCTTCAACACGAGACCGGTCATGCGGTCGGCTTCGAACTCCATCATCGTGCCGAGTTGCTCGCGCGGCACCCGCTGGAAATAGCCGGTGTAGTCGGTTGAGGTGAAGGCGTTTTCGTTGCCGCCGACCCGCAGCACCGTTTGGGAGAATTCGCCGGCGGGGTGCTTGCTCGTGCCCTTGAACATCAGATGTTCGAGGAAGTGCGCGAGCCCCGATTTGCCTTGGGTCTCGTCGGCCGAACCGACCTTGTACCAGATCATCTCGGTGACGACCGGGGTGCGGTGATCCGGAATCACTACGACCTGCAGGCCGTTGGCGAGGGTAAAAGTAACCGGAGGTGCCGAGGTCAGGGTGGTCTGGGCGAGAGCGCCACCGGTGGAGACCACAATGCCTGAGAGCAGGACGGCGAACAGGGAAATCCTGAAGTTATGCAACGACATCATGACCTATCTGTATGCCCGAGCACCCGTCGGGAAAGTCGAGCATGGCCACAGGCGCGGCTGCCGCTCAACGTCAGGAAGCCGGGATACAGACGGCCCTAGAGCATGATCCGGAAAAGTGGATACCGGCTTTCCCTCGCGACGAACGCGAAAGCGTTTGCGCGGAGATCATGCTCAAACAAAAGGATAGAGCGCGATGACGGTTCGAAGAAAAGTCATCTCGCTCTAATGTACGACGCTAGTTGAACTGGACCTTTGGGCCAGCGGATTGCGGTCCGGATTGGATTCCCCGCCCAGGATTCCCTTCGACGCGACGCCGTAGGGATAGTTCGGAGACGGTGTTTGATATCCGACAGGCGGCTGCGTCAGTGCTTCGCGCGACGGCTCAGTGCCAGGCGCCGCCGCGGCGGCCGGATCGGCCTTCTTGCCGCCGAACCAGGTACTGACGTCGAAGGCGTCGCTCACACTCGATGGTACCAACGCCGAAGCGCCGCCCTTGAACAGGTCGCCTGGCTGGTCGTAGACGGGATCGGTACGGGCCGTGCCGTTCCGGTCATTCGCATAAGCGGGACGGGTCGTGCCGGGAATGGGCGGATCCTCAGGCGGAGGCGCAATGTTGATCGGGCGAGGCGGACCGCCCGCAGCGACGGCCTCCGGCTGAGCGGTGGTCTGAACACGGGCCGGCGGCGGCGCGTTCTTCTTCTTGGCCGCGATCACGGCCTTGCGTTGCCGTTCATCCGGATCCTTGGGCCAATTCGCGATCTTCACATCTTCGCTCGAGGCTGCCGGCGGCGGCAGATCGAGTTTGGGAGGCACCACCAGCGGAGACCGCTCGCGGTAGTCGATCCCGCGGTTGTCCATGCTGGTGCCGCGGATCGTGCCATAGAAGCCATCCATGATCTTTTCCGAGATGGTCCTGTCGTCGACCTCGCCGGCACGCGCAGGCCCGCTCGCCAGGGCAAGACCGATGGCCAAGGGAATGCCCATGGAAATCGCGGCGAGCCGCACGGCACGCATCGTCGCTCCGGTCGAATTCCGCACGATCCAACCGCTAGCTTCGGTCTGGCGCATAGCGTTTTTCCTGTCCAAAATTTCCCGTGGCCCCACCCGTGGGCGCACAATCTAACACACCGGCAAGCTCTCGATCAGAGGGTTTCTGCCGGGATCAGGGCGCTTTTGCGGCGGGTATCCCTAGGAATGAATCATACAGCAGTGCCGCAACTCCGGCAACAATCGCAACATCGGCAAGGTTAAACACGTACCAATTGAAGGTATTTCCGCCGATCTGGACGTGGAACAGGGCAAAATCGACCACCGCGCCATAGGCCAGGCGGTCGATGGCATTGCCGATGGCCCCGCCGATGATCAGGCCCAGCGCAACGGTTGCGACCGGGGTGCGCGACCGTGCCATCCAGACCGCCAGTATTAATACTGCCGCGGCCTTGACCAGCATCAGGACGGTTTGCGCGGTCGGGCTGTCGTTCTGGAACCAACCGAAGCTGATCCCGGGATTCCACGCCAGCACCAGATCGAAGAACGGCGCGAGCTTGACCGAGCCGCGGCGGCCGATATCGAACACGCGCAGCAGCCACAGTTTCGAGGCTTGATCGAGCGCCAGCGCGATCACGGCCGCGATGGCGCCGAGGCGGAAGTGAGCGGTCAAACCTTTACCCCCATCGCCTTCCATTCGCGCAGCGCCTGGGCGTCGCGCGGCGACACATCCGGATATTCGGGATCTTCACCGACACTCGGCAGGATCTTCCACGAACGGGCGCATTTGGTGCCGACCGCTTTTTCCACCACGACGGCGACGTTGGGAACGTCGTTCAAGCGGAACGCATCGGCGGGCGCGTCCTCATTCGTCACCATCGCGTTCGAGGTGATGCAGACCTCGGCCAGATCGGTATCGAACAGCGTGTTGAAGATCGTCTTGTCCGCGACATAGACCAGCGGAGAGGCTTCCAGCGAGGAGCCAATGTGTTTGGCCGCGCGCTCGAGTTCCAGCGCGCCGGTGACGACACGGCGCACGTCGCGAATGGTTTCCCACTTCTTGGCCAGCACGTCGTCGCGGTATCCCGCCAGATTGTCCGGGAAGGTGAGCAGGTGCACCGAGGGTGATCCGCCGGGCCGGTACATGAACCAGGCCTCGTCGGCGGTAAAGCTGATGATCGGCGCCAGCCATTTCAGGACCGCGGCGCACAGAACATCGACCGTCGTGAGCGCCGCCTTGCGCGTGACCGACGAAGGCGGATCGCAATAGAGCGCATCTTTGCGAATATCGAAGTAGAACGCCGACAGATCCGTGTTCATGAAATTTGCTAGCGTTGCGACCACGGTCTTGTAGTCGAAGTTCGCGTAGGCCTGCCGCACCACGGCGTCGATTTCACTCAGGCGGTGCAGCATCAGCCGCTCGAGTTCGGGCATGTCCGCTGTCGCGACTTCGTCGCCCGGCCTGAAATGATGCAGCGTGCCGAGCATCCAGCGGATCGTGTTGCGCAGCTTGCGGTAGGTTTCGATGGTGTTCTTGAGGATTTCCGGACCGATGCGCTGGTCGTCGGTGTAGTCGCATGCGGCTACCCACAGCCGCAGGATGTCGGCGCCGGATTGCTTGATGACCGCCTGCGGCTCGATCGTGTTGCCGAGCGACTTCGACATCTTGCGGCCGTGCTCGTCCTGGGTGAAGCCGTGCGTCAGGACGACGTCAAACGGCGCGCGTCCGCGGGTGCCGCAGCTTTCCAGGAGTGACGACTGGAACCAACCGCGGTGCTGGTCGGATCCTTCCAGATACATCACGGTATCTGCGCCGCCATCGACCTTGCGCTTGATGCCGGCCAACCCCGGAAAGTGCACCGGGTCTTCCAGCACGAACGCATGAGTCGAGCCGGAATCGAACCAGACGTCGAGGATGTCGTCGACCTTCTTCCAGTCTTCGTTGGCGCGCGAGCCCAGGAAGCGCTCACGTGCGCCGGCCATATACCAGGCGTCGGCGCCTTCCGTCTGGAACGCCTCCACGATGCGGTCGTTGACAGCCTCGTCCTCCAGGATTTCGACGATGCCGTCGCCCATTTCGCGCACGAACACCGCAATCGGCACGCCCCACGCGCGCTGGCGCGAGACCACCCAGTCTGGCCGGCTCTCGATCATGCCGGTGATGCGATTTTGTCCCGACGGCGGTACCCATTGCGTCACCGAGATCGCATGCAGCGCGCGGGCGCGAAGCGTGTCGCCGGGTTTTGTGGTGCCATGATCGCCGATGGACTTATCCATCGCGATGAACCATTGCGGCGTGTTGCGGAAGATCACCGGCTTCTTCGAGCGCCAGGAATGCGGGTATTGGTGCTTCAGCCGCCCGCGCGCCAGCAGCATATGGACATCGACCAGTGCCTTGATCACCGCCTCGTTGGCATCGCCCTTCTCGCCCTTGTCGTTGATGACGCGCTTTCCGGCGAAACCGGGCGCGTGATCGGTGAACGCCCCGTTCTCGTCGACAGTATAGGGGATGGTGGTGGAGATGCCGCGGGCTTCCAGCTCGCGCGCATTCGCGGTCCACACATCGAAGTCTTCGCGACCGTGGCCGGGGGCTGTATGCACGAAACCAGTACCGGTGTCGTCGGTGACGTGATCGCCGGCAATAAGCGGAACCTTGAACGCGTAGCCTTCACCGAGGCCCTTCAGGGGATGGGCGCATTCCACCGCGTCGAGTGTCTCCGACGGAAGGCTGCGGACTTTTTCATAAGCGGTGACCCGCGCTTGCTTGAACACGCTCTCGGCGAGCGTGTCCGCAAGGATCAGGAGATCGCCGTTTGTGGCCCAATTATCGGCCGGCGCATCGGTGACCTTATAGAGCCCATAGGCAATCCTCGGCGAAAAGCTGATGGCGCGGTTGCCGGGCAGCGTCCACGGTGTCGTGGTCCAGATCACGACGCTGGCGCCTGCGAGCGCTCCATGGGCGGGCGAGGTGACCGGAAACTTCACCCACACCGTATCGGAGGTGTAATCCTCGTACTCGACCTCGGCCTCGGCGAGCGCGGTCTTTTCAACCACGCTCCACATCACGGGCTTGGAGCCGCGGTACAGCGTGCCGTTGGCGACGAATTTCATCAGCTCGCGCGCGATCTGCGCCTCGGCGAAATAATCCATCGTGGCATAGGGGTGGTCCCAATCGCCGATGATGCCGAGCCGTTTGAACTCCTCGCGCTGCACGTTGAGCCAATGGGTGGCATAGGCGCGGCATTCCTTCCGGAACGCCACCATCGCGGCGGAATCGCGAAAATCCGGTTTCGCCTTGCCCTTGGAGCGATAGTTCTCCTCCTCGACCTTCCATTCGATCGGCAAGCCGTGGCAGTCCCAGCCCGGCACGTAGTTGGAATCGAAGCCGAGCATCTGCTGGCTTTTGGTCACGAGGTCTTTGAGCGTCTTGTTGAGCGCCGTGCCGATATGGATGTTGCCGTTGGCATAAGGCGGGCCGTCATGCAGCACGAATTTCGGCCGCCCGGCGGAGAGCTTGCGCAAGCCTTCGTAGAGGCCGATTGCGTTCCAGCTTTTGAGGATTTCGGGTTCGCGCTGGGGCAGGCCGGCGCGCATCGGAAAATCCGTCTGCGGCAGGAACAGGGTCTTGGAATAGTCTGTTGCGTCGGACTTTTGTGGCTTTTCGGACATGACGGCTCTGATTGGCTCAAGGGCGCTAGGGCGCGATCGATCGCGGGTGAAGTCTTTAGGAAATCCCGGTCTTGCGCCGAGCAGAAAGCTCAGGCGGAAGCCGGGCCGCTAATGCTGATGGTGCGCCGCGCAAACATGGGGGTTTCCATAGCAGCCGGGGGCGGGAATCGCAAAGCCCGAGCCGGGAGCTTCGGCGAGGTTAGAGCGAGATGACTTTTCTTCGAATCGTCATCGCGCTCTATCTTTTTGTTTGAGCATGATCTTTTTCGGAAAACCGGTATCCACTTTGCGCTAACCGGATCATGCTCTATCCGGCCGTCCCGAGCTTCGGGAACGCGTTGGGCGCTTCCGCCAGCCGTTCGCGGGCGCGCTTGCTGTCGTCATCCATCTGGCGGATCAGCGCTTCGATGCTGTCGAACTTCAATTCGTCGCGAATGAAGGCGATGAAGGCGACGTCCAGGCTTTGTCCGTAGAGGTCTCCGTCGAAATCGAACAGGAAGATTTCCAGGAGCGGCGCGCCATTGTCGAAGGTCGGGCGGCGGCCGAAACTCGCAACCCCCTCCAAACGCCTATCGCCCTTTCCGACCCGCACCGCATAGATGCCGTGCTTGAGGCCGCAATTCTTGTCGAGACGGATGTTGGCGGTGGGATAGCCGAGGTCGCGGCCGCGTTTTTCGCCATGGATCACCTCGCCGGTCGACGAACCACGGGCCGCCCAGCATCGCCGTGGCGTCCGCGATCTCACCCTCCGCCAGCGCCATGCGGATCGCGCTGGAGGAGACCGGCCGCTCGGCGACGTCGATGTGGGCCTGGACATCTACCTCGATGCCAAGCCGGGGCGCCTCCGCGACCAAGAGGCTGGGTGAGCCGACGCGGCCCTTGCCGAAATGAAAATCGTAGCCCACCGCGATCCCGCTGATCCCGAGCCGCTCGATGAGATCGTGGTGAATGAAATCTTGCGCGCTGGTCCCGGCCCGGTGTTTGTCGAATGTCATCACCACGGCGCCCGCGAGCCCGGCGCCGGCCAATAACCTCAGTTTTCCGGCCTCGTCGGTGAGGCGGAATTGCGGGGTGTTCGGGCTGAAGAAACTGCGGGGGTGCGGCTCGAACGTCACCGCCAGCGCAGGCCTGCCGTGGGCCCGTCCCATCCGTAGCGCCGCATCGATAACGGCGCGGTGGCCGAGATGGACGCCGTCGAAATTACCCATCGCAACCACCATTCCACGGGGTAGCGCCGCCGCAGGGGTGGTGTCGCGTATCAAGGTAAAGTCGGTCGCCATCTTGAGAATTCTTCGAGTCGGTCGGTGGGGGCGGACCGTGGCTTGGGGCGCGTGATGAAGTCAAGCCGCAGCCCGTCGAGACCTTCCCGGGATCGCAGGGCCGGCCTTCTGGGCCGGTACCCGGTTAACGGGCTGTTTAAGGGCTGATGGTAGTGCTTGAGCCGGACTGCAGGGGGCTCCTACCCAGGCAGGGCCGGTAATTGATTCTTGCAGTGTTTTCTGTGTCGCTCGGGGGATTGGATATGGCGGTCGATTTGTCGATGACGGTTCTGGTGGTGGACGACTACAACACCATGATTCGCATCATCAGAAATCTCCTTAAGCAGCTCGGCTTCGAAAATATCGATGATGCCAGCGACGGATCGGCGGCGCTCAACAAGATGCGCAGCAAGAAATATGGGCTTGTGATCTCCGACTGGAACATGGAGCCGATGACCGGCTACGACCTGCTCCGCGAGGTCCGGGCCGACCCCAATCTCGCCACCACGCCGTTCATCATGATCACGGCCGAATCCAAGACCGAGAACGTGATCGCCGCCAAGAAGGCCGGCGTGAACAACTACATTGTCAAGCCGTTCAATGCCGCCACATTGAAGACCAAGATCGAGGCGGTATTCCCGGATATGGCGAGCGCGTAGCGCCGCAGGCCAAGCGACAGCCGATCAAAGTTCGTCATGCCCGGGCTTGTCCTGCCTTGTGCCGGGCATCCACGTCTTTGGGCGAGAGCGTGTGTCAGGACGTGGATGGCCGTCCTTGCGATGCCCGGCGATGATGGAACGTTTTGGTGGCCAACGGGCATTACCACCTCAGCTCCCGCGTCAGTGCGCGCGGCGGATGGCCGAACAATTCCCTGACCGAAGCAGGGTCGAGCTGATCGATGCCGTCGAAGTCTTCGGCGTGGATGCCGCGGGTCACGAACAGGCAATCGATTCCGAAGCCCTGGGCGCCGGCGAGATCCGTTCGCACGGAATCTCCGATCGCAAGCACGCGGTTCAATTGCACCGCGCGGCCGCGGCGCTCGGTGGCGAGCGCGATGGCGCGCTCATAGATCGGCCGGTGCGGCTTGCCGTAGAAGATCACTTCGCCGCCGAGCTCGAGGTAGAGCTCGGCAATGGCGCCCGCGCAATAGATCAACCGGTCGCCGCGCTCGACGACGATGTCCGGATTGGCGCAGACCAGGGTCAGCTTGCGCTCGCGCGCCTGCAGCATCATCGCGCGATAGTTTTCGGCCGATTCCGTTTCATCGTCGAACAGACCGGTGCAGACGATGTAGTCGGCCTGTTCCAGAGGAGCGAGAACCGGATCGAGGCCGCGATAGATCGAACTGTCGCGCTCGGGCCCGATCAAGAACATCCTCTGGCCGGAGTGGTCGGCAACAAAATGCCGGGTGAGATCGCCTGAACTGACGATGGCGTCGTAGGTCTCGTCCGCGACCCGAAGCTTGCGCAGCTGCCGCTGCACCGAGTCGGCCGGCCGCGGCGCATTGGTAATCAGGATCACCGTGCCGCCTCGGGCGCGAAAGCTGCGGAGAGCATCGCAGGCTTCGGGGAAGGCGATGAGACCGTTATGGACGACGCCCCAGATATCGCTGAGCAGCACATCCACATCGCCGACAAGATCGCGCAGCCTTTCGGCAAACTTCAGCGCCGTCATGGCCGGGTTTGCCGGTCAGCCCGGACTGGCGGCGCGCCGCGCCAGCGCGGCGTTGCCGGTCGCCCGCGGAGGGTCGATCGCCGGAGCGTCGACGGAAGCAGGTCTTGCGGTGTCATTGGGTTCCTGCGCGTTGTTCGCCGAGGCCGAGCCGTTAGCAGACGCGGCCTCGGGCCGCAACGGCCGGGGTGGCGCAAACAGAAAGCCCTGTCCGAACCGCACATCGTAATCGAGCAGATCGACGACGGCGCGCTCGCCTTCGATCCGCTCGGCGATCAGGTCGATGCCGAATCGGCCGAGCAGGTCCGAGAGGTCCGATGGGTGAATGTCCGATGTCGAGGACTGCTTCGGGTCGAGCAGCAACACGGCCGGCACCTTGATGAAGCGGACGCCGCGGTCGGCGAGTTCGCGCGGTTCGATCCTCAGATCGGTGACGTGATCGATGGAGAAGCGGTAGCCGCGCTGCGCCAGCGCCGCCAGATTCTCGGTCTCGGTCGTGCCGAGATTGCGGAAGGTCGCCTGCTTGAATTCGATCACCAAAGACGGCGCCAGCGCGCGGTTGGCTTCGAGGAAATCCAGGATGTGGGCGAAAGTGCCGGCATTGCCGAGCGTCGCCGCGGCCACGTTGCAGAAAACCCCAACCTCTTTGTTGCGCACCATCAAGCGGCGCAGCACCTGGACGCAGCGGAGCATCACCATATGATCGATCCGGCCGATCAGCCCGGCGGCTTCAGCGATGGTGATGAAATCGTCGGCCACGAGAATCCGATCGTTTTCATCACGCAACCGCGTCACCGCTTCGTAGAAACGCACCTTGCGTTGCGGCAAGCTCACCATCGGCTGCAGGTAGATGTCGATCCGGTTGGCATCGATCGCGGCTCTCAGCGCGGCGAGGATCTGCGTCTGGCTGCGGGAGGGCGCCGGTTTTTCGTTTGCGGCGACGGGAGGGGCCTCCACGAGTTTGGGGCCCTCCGCTTTCGGGCTTTCTGCGGCGAGCGATGCTTCTTTCTGCGGTTCGCCATCACCCCCGACGGCACGCGCCGCCGGCGGCGGCCCTGCGGACAGGATATCATCATGGCCTGCGACCGTGACCGCGAGCCGTTTGACCAGCACGCCGAGTTCGTTGATCTCGCCGACCACCGCCTGGATGCGGTCGGCACCCGCCGAATTGACCGAGGCCACCCGGCTCTCCACCGCGGCAAGTCGGCGGCCGAATTCGGCGACCTGACGTGCGAGATCGGCGGTGCCGCGCGACAAATCCGCAATCTGGCTGCCGACGTCGGTACGGTCGCGCAGCCGCATCGACACGGCGTTGTAGAGGATCAGGAAGGTCAGCGCGGTCAGTGCGACGATCGCCGATTCCGTTCCGGTGATTCCAGCGACGGAATACAGCACAAGCCCCAGCGACGCCGCGACCAGCACCATGCAAACGGCAATGAAAATCGTGGAAATGCGGATCATCTAGCGCAATCGCCCCCCGGAAGCGGTGCCCGCCTTGCTCTATATGGGCACCGATCCTATCACCATTGCTGATTCGGCGACGAATTTTTCGTTCACCGGGAACCCGCACGGTCAGGCCACCGCGCGAATCACCTTGGCGACCTTCTCCACGATCTCGCCGATCTGCTCTTCGCTGACGATGAGCGGCGGGGTCAGCGCCAGGGTATCGCCGGCGACCCGCAGCATCAGGTCGTTGTCGAAGAACGCGCTGTTGAGCCCGTCGAAGCCGCGTTTGCCGGGCAGGTCCGGGCGCGGGGAAAGGTCGATCCCGGCGGTCAGCCCTATGGTGCGGATGTCCACCACGTTGGGTTCGTTCTTCAGCGACATCACCGCATCGGCGAATTTGGCCTCCATCGCATGGGCGCGCTCGAACAGTTTTTCGTCGCGGTAGATATCCAGCGTGGCAAGGCCCGCGGCGCAGGCCAGCGGATGGGCCGAATAGGTATAGCCGTGGGTCAGCTCGACCACATGCTCCGGACCGCTCATGAAAGCGTCGTGGATAGTATCGCGCACCACGACACCGCCCATTGGAGCCGCGCCATTGGTGACGCCCTTGGCAAAGGTGATCATGTCCGGCAGCACGCCATAACGCTCCGCCGCGAAGGCAAAGCCGAGCCGGCCGAAGCCGGTGATGACCTCGTCGAAAATCAGGAGAATGCCGTGCTTCTGGGTGATCTCGCGCAGCCGCTTGAGATAGCCCTTCGGCGCCGGCAGGACGCCGGTCGACCCCGCCATCGGCTCGACGATCACGGCGGCGATGGTGTTTGCGCCGTGCAGGTTGACCAGGCGTTCCAGCTCTTCGGCAAAATGCGCGCCGTATTCCGGCTCGCCCTTGGTGAAGGCCTGTTTCTCGCGGTCATAGGTGTGGGACAGATGGTCGACGCCCGCGAGCAGGGTGCCGAACAGCCGGCGGTTATTGACGATGCCGCCGACCGAGGTGCCGCCGAAGCCGACGCCGTGATAGCCGCGCTCGCGGCCGATCAGGCGGGTGCGGCTGCCCTGGCCCGAGATCTGGTGAAAGGCGAGCGCGATCTTGAGCGCGGTGTCGACGGCTTCCGATCCAGAATTGCAGAAAAATACGTGGTCGAGCCCGGCGGGTGCGAGACCGGCGACCCGGCTGGCGAGCTCGAAAGCCTGTGGGATGCCAAACTGGAACGGCGGCGCGTAGTCCATCGTCGCGGCCTGCTTGGCGATGGCCTCGGAAATCTGGCTGCGGCCGTGACCCGCGTTGGTGCACCACATGCCGGCGGCGGCATCGATGATCTTGCGGCCGTCGACGGTGATGTAGTGCATGTCCTTGGCGCCGGCGAGCAGCCGCGGTGTCTTCTTGAAGGCCCGGTTGGCGGTAAACGGCATCCAGTGCGCGGCAAGGTCGTTGGGCACATTGACGGCGGCGGGGCGTGGGCTCTTGTCCAGCATGGGGGCCTCTTCAAGTTTTGGGGCGTGGGGCTGTCCGGCAAACTAGCAGCTTCGCGACCGGAATGCCACGCGGCGGACTATTTCCGCTCATTCAGGCGGTTTTCAGGGCGAGCTGCGCGCCTGCTCAAGTTCACCCGCAAGTTTCACAGCTCGGCGGCGCCGATCCAGAACACTTCGCCTTGCGAATCCTCGGTGTCAAGCCAGAGAAAATTGGTGTCCGGATAGGCCGCCTCGAGCGCTCCCCGGCCGCGGCCAATCTCGCACAACAGGCCGCCTTCCGCCGTCAGATGCCGCCCGGCCTCGTTAAGGATGCGGCGGATGACGTCCAGTCCGTCGGCGCCGCCATCAAGAGCGAGTTTCGGCTCGGCGCGGCACTCGCGCGGAAGTCGGGCCATGCCTTGCGCATCGACATAGGGCGGGTTGGAGATGATAAGGTCGTAGCGCTTGTCGCCAATCGGACCAAACAGGTCGCCGCGGTGCAGCATCACCCGATCTTGAAGACCATAGTCGGCAACATTGCGCGCAGCGACGTCGAGTGCATCCCTTGAGATATCGACCGCGTCGATCCTGGCGTTCGGAAAGTTCCGGCTGGCAAGAATGGCAAGGCAGCCCGAGCCGGTGCAAAGGTCGAGCACGTTTTCCACCGCGCTTGCATCCTCGATCAGCGCACCGGCCTCGTCGTCTGCTTCGCTGAAATGCGATTCCAGCAACTCGCCGATAAAGGAGCGCGGCACGATCACGCGCTCGTCGACATAGAACGGCAGGCCGCGCATGTAGATCTTGTTGACGATGTAGGCGGCGGGTTTTCGCGAGCCGACGCGCTGCGCGATCACCTCGAGGATCGACCTGGCTTCGGTTGAGGTGACCCGCGCGGTCGCGAAGCTCTCGAACTGGTCGGGGTGAAGGTGCAGCGTCTCGCAGACCATGAAGGCTGCCTCCGCGACCGGATCGGTCGTGCCATGGGCGAAGGTAAGTTTCGCCTCGACGAAACGGCTTGCCGCGTAGCGGACGAAATCGAGCAGGGTCGAAAGCTCGCCGGGCCGCACACTTTCGGAAGTTTCGATGCGGCCGGAAATTTCGGTGTTGCGCGGCGATGCTTTGCCGATGCTTTGGCGCGCTTGGCCATCAGGACTTGGTCCAGCGCGCTGCGGCGGCATCGTCATTGTGGCGTGCCTCGACCCAATTGGTGCCGCTGGCACTTTCCTCGCGCTTCCAGAACGGCGCGTTGGCCTTGAGGTAATCCATCAGAAACTCGGCGGCCTGGAACGCCGCCTGCCGATGCTCCGACGCCGTCAATACCAGCACGATATTCTGGCCCGGAGCGATGCGCCCGACGCGATGAATCACGCTCACGCCGGTCAGCGGCCAGCGCGACACCGCGGTGTCGACGTGGCGGGCAATTTCTTCTTCCGCCATGCCGGGATAGTGCTCGAGGGTGAGTGCCGCGATGGTCTCGTTGTCCTCGCTGCCCCGGCAAATTCCGCTGAAGCTCACGACCGCGCCGATGTCGGTGCGCCCTTTCGTCAGCGCCGATATCTCGCGCGCGATGTCGAAATCGGCTTCCTGGATGCGGATGGTCACGTTGGCGGTCATGAGAGCATCGCGGTGCTTTTGCAATGAACTAGCCGCCGGTCATCGGCGGGAAGAAGGCAATCTCGCGGGCGCCGGCGATCGCGGCGTCTGATTTGACATGGGCATGGTCGATCGCGGCGCGGATCACGCGCGGCCTTTCGAAGGCATGGGCGTAGGTCTCGCCGCGCTTGGCCAGCCACGCCATCAGATCCTCGATGGTTTGAACGCTCGGCGGTGGCTCGACCAGTTCCTCGGATTTGCCTACCCGCTCACGGACCCAGGCGAAATACTTGACCTTCATCCCTCATCCTCCTTGATGAGGTGATGAATGCCGGCACGGAAATAGTCCCAGCCGGTGTAAATCGTGAAGATCGCCGAGATCCACAGCAGCGACAGGCCGATCTGGGTGGTGAACGGGATCACCTGATCGCCGGCTTCGCCGGCAAGCAGGAACCCGATCGCCACGAGCTGGATCGTCGTCTTCCATTTGGCAAGCTTGGTGACCGGTACGCTGACGCGTAGTGCGGCGAGATATTCGCGCAGACCCGACACCAGGATTTCGCGGCACAGGATCACGATGGCCGCCCACAGCGTCCAACCGTGGATGATCCCGTCGGCGGCCAGCATCAACAGGCAGGAGGCCACCAGGAGCTTGTCGGCGATCGGATCGAGCATCCGGCCGAACGCCGATTGCTGGTCCCAGATCCGCGCATAATAGCCGTCGAGGAAATCGGTCACGCCGGCGGCGATGAACACGGCCAGCGCCACCCACCTCAGCCAAAGCGGGCCGTCCATGATGGCCTGCACATAGATACAACCGACCACCACCGGGATGGCGGCAATCCTGGCGTAGGTCAGAATATTGGGCAGGGACAGCGAGCTTTTTGCCACCCCCCTTGTCGTTGCGATGTTCATTCGTCTTACCAATACCGCTGAAGCATGAAGGTCAACCGGGCGAGGTAGATGATCTGTTGGTGACGACACCTGGATAACTCAGAATCCCATCTTTACTCCGGCGGGGCCTGCTTTACCCCGGTTGGGCGTGGAAAAACTCGAAAATCTTCCGTGCGCTCTCGGCACTTACGCCCGGAACCTTGCCGAGATCGGCGATCGAGGCCCGCTCGATCTCCTTCAGGGTTCCAAAATGGAGCAGCAAGGCACGTTTGCGTGAGGGACCGATGCCGGGAATTTCCTGCAATCCGGCTTCGCGAATGTCCTTTTTGCGCAGCTTGCGGTGAGAGCCGATGACGAAGCGGTGCGCCTCGTCGCGCAGCCTTTGAATGAAGTACAGCACCGGGTCGCGCGGCTCGAGCTTGATGGCCTCGCGGTCGGGCATGAAAAGGGTTTCGCGGCCGGCGTCGCGGTCCGGCCCCTTTGCCACCGCCAGCAGGGCGACCTGGCTCAATCCAAGCGCCTCGAAAATCTCTCGCGCCGCGTTGAGCTGGCCGCGGCCGCCGTCGATGATGACGAGATCGGGCCATTGCGGAACGGCATCGTCATCCGGCCGCGACCTGGCTGCGTCGGCCTCGGTCGGGGGTGTCAGCAGCCGCTTGAAACGCCGTTGCAGCACTTCGCGCATCATCGCGTAGTCGTCGCCCGGGGTCAGGCCTTCGGATTTGATGTTGAACTTGCGATACTGGTTCTTGATGAAGCCGTCCGGGCCCGCCACGATCATCGCGCCGACCGCGTTGGTGCCCTGGATGTGGCTGTTGTCGTAGACCTCTATCCGCTGCGGCGGGTGCGGTAGTCCGAGCGTGGTGACGAGCCCGCTCAGCAGGCGGCCTTGGGTCGCGGTATCGGCGAGCTTGCGTCCCAAAGCCTCGCGCGCGTTGGTCAGCGCGTGCGCAATCAGCTCCTTCTTCTCGCCGCGCCGGGGCGTCGAGACTTCGACCTTGAAGCCCGCCTTGATCGATAGTGCACTCGCCATCAACTCGGATTCCTCGATGTCGTGCGACAACAGGATGAGCTTTGGCGGCGGCTTGTCGTCATAGAACTGCGCGAGGAACGAGGAGAGGACCTCCTCGGGCGTGAATGACTTCTCCGCGCGCGGAAAATAGGCGCGGTTGCCCCAGTTCTGTCCGGTGCGGAAGAAGAAAACCTCGACGCAGGAATATCCGCCTTCCTGGTGGATGGCGAACACGTCGGCTTCCTCGACCGTGCGCGGATTGATGCCCTGTTGCGACTGGATCGCCGAAAGCGCGGCGAGCCGGTCGCGGTAAAGTGCTGCGGTTTCGAATTCGAGCTCGGCGGACGCCTTCTCCATCTCGGCGGCGAGCTCCTGCTTCACGGCCCGGCTGCGGCCCGAGAGGAAATCCTTGGCTTCGCGCACGAGCTCCGTATAGCCGGGAAAGTCGATCTCGTGAGTGCACGGCCCCGAACAGCGGCGGATCTGGAACAGCAGGCAGGGCCGGGTGCGGCTTTCGAAGAATGCGTCCGTGCAGGAGCGCACCAGGAAGGCGCGCTGGAGCGCCGTGATGGTGCGATTGACCGCGCCGGCGGAGGCGAAAGGCCCGAAATATTGTCCGGGGCGGCTTTGCGCACCACGGTGTTTGAGAATTTGCGGAGCCCAATGATCGCCCGTGATCAGGATATAGGGAAACGACTTGTCATCGCGCAGTTGCACGTTGAAGCGCGGGCGCAATTGCTTGATCAGGTTGGCTTCAAGCAGCAGCGCTTCGGTTTCGGTCGCAGTCGAGATGATCTCGACCGAAACGGTCGCTGCGATCATGCGCAGGATGCGCGCCGGCTGGGGCGCGGTCACCCTGGCGTAGGATGCGAGCCGCTTGCGGACGTTCTTGGCCTTGCCGACGTAGAGTACGTCGCTCGCCGCGTTGAGCATGCGATAGACGCCGGGCGAGGTCGGCGCGAGCCGCACCGCGTTGTCGATGGCGGCGTGCCCGATCGCAAGCCTGCCTTCGGCCACCGCCTCATTGCTCTCCTCGGCAATCTCCGGCAGCCGCCCCTCGTCCTCCTCCTCCGCGTTGACCGTTGCGGGGTCGATATCGCCTGCGGCCAGGTCTTGAGGTCGGTCTTGCGGCGGCAGGTCCGGTTGCGGACGGGCCGGTTCGGAACCACCCGCTGGTTTCCGCCGGACGGATGCCTTTGCCTGATCGGTAGAATCGTGAGCCATGGTCCTGAATTTAAGCGTCGCCATCGCCCATCGCCAGCGTCGCAGCGGCAACAAAGGCCTTCATCACGCTGGATTTTTCGGCGATCGCACCGTGAGGCGAGCACGAAATTCCGCGTTTGCGGATCCTGCGATTTTAACGCTCGCTTAAGACTAAGAAGCGGCCGGGGGCAGGGCTTAACAACCCTTTAACTTAAAAGTCTCGATAAGTCTTATCGGTAAAAAGTGGAATTCCGTAACCACACCGTTGGTCGCGACGCGTCTCTCAAGCGCGCGTTGAAGCGAATCATCGCGGCAGTCGGGTTGGGGAGAGTGAGATATGAGCAGGATCGCTTTAGGTGCAGCGGCGTTGATCGCCGCGGGCTGGCTAACATCGGCGCAGGCCGCCGATCTTCCTTACGGATCGCGCGCTCCCTACACCGTCAACCAGCCGCTCAACATGTATAGCTGGGCCGGCCCCTATCTTGGCGGCAATATCGGCTGGGCCTGGGGCTCCGTCGACAACAGTCTGACCAAGCCTTCCGGCTTCGTCGGTGGCGCGCAGGCCGGCTACAACTGGCAAACGGGCCCGTGGGTGTTCGGCATCGAGGGCGACATCCAGGCTACCGGCGCGTCCGATACGTTCGCGCCGTGGAAGTTCTCGAACCCCTGGTTCGGCACGGTGCGCGGCCGGGCCGGCTATTCGTTCAGCAACATCTTGTTCTACGGCACCGCGGGTCTTGCGTTCGGCGAATTGCGAGGCGAGACGTTCGGCCTGTCGGAGACCCATACCAATGCCGGCTGGACCGCGGGCTTGGGTGCCGAATTCGGTTTTGCCCCGAACTGGAGCGCGAAGCTCGAATATCTCTACGTCGATCTCAACGACAGCAACTTCACGATCACCGGCGTTCAAAACGGCTACCGGTTCGGATTGGTTCGCGCCGGCGTGAACTATCACTTCTGAGAGCAAGAAAATTCCGGACACAAACTCCCGGCCGCATCCCGGCCGGGATTTTTTTAGCGCTCAGGACGAAATCACCAGGTTGACCGCCTTGGGCCCCTTGCCCTTCTTGTCCGGTTCGACCTCGAATGTGATGCGTTGTCCTTCGGTCAGATCCTTCAACCCGGCCCGCTCCACCGCCGTGATGTGGACGAAAACATCGCGACCGCCATCATCGGGCTTGATGAAGCCATAGCCGCGTTCTCCGTTGAAGAACTTGACCGTTCCAGTCATGGCCATCGGGAAAACTCCTCCCCCGCATTGCTCCGCCGCTACGCCCCCGCGTACCGGCCGACCGGACATTCGCTGCCGGAAGCTTGGCCACCTGTGCGGATCTGGCAATGAATTGCGATCCGTCCGAAAATATAAGAGGCCTTGTCACTCCGCCGCTACCATTTGCGGAAGCGGAACGTAAAGCCGATCCCAAAGGCCCCAAGCATAATACGGTTCCCGGCAAATTGCCTATCGAACTTTTTCACGGCAGGCCGGGCGGGACTTGGCTAAGGTTTAGGCGTCTCGAGCCTGAATCGGCCGGCGCCGCCCTGGCCAAGCGGCTTTTCGAGTTCGGGAAGGATGGCTTTGAGTTCGCCCATCAATGTCCATGGCGGGTTGACGATCAACAGGCCCGCCGAAGCGAGGCCCGTTCCGGTCGTCTGCGGCGCGACGCTGAATTCCAGACGCAAGGCCTTCCCGGGCGGCTTGGCGCCGGCGACCTCGCTGGCGACATGCCGCGCCAGCTCGTCGGTGACGCGGCGGCTCTTGACCGGATACCACAACAGGTAGCTTCCGGTCGGCCACTTCGCGAAGGCTTCCGAAAAACCCGCAGCCAGACGCTCGAACTCGTCCTTGTGCTCGTACGGCGGATCGATCAGGACCAGACCGCGCCGTTCCTTCGGCGGCACGAAAGCGGGCAACGCGGTCCAGCCGTCGAGGTCGACCACGCGGGCCTGGGCATCACGCCGCAGCGCGTCGATCAGTGCCTTTCGCGCCTTCGGCTCGAGTTCGCACGCGGTCAGGCGATCCTGCGGCCTTAACATTGCGCGCGCGATCAACGGCGATCCCGGATAGGCCTTGAGCAGCGAGGTGCCTTGCGGATTGAAGGCCCTGACGATGTCGAGATAGGGCTTCATCAGCGCCGAAGCGGTTTCGGAAAATCTCGCCTGCATGATGCGGGCGATACCCATGAGCCATTCGCCGCCGCGTTGGGCCTCTTCGCTCGTGAGATCGTAGACGCCGGCGCCGGCATGGGTATCGATGACGCGAAACGCGGCCTGCTTGTCTTGCAGATAGGTGAGGATGCGTACCAGCACGATGTGCTTGATGACATCGGCAAAGCCGCCGGCGTGAAAGGCGTGACGATAGTTCATGGAAGGGGGTTACGACATCAGGCGATGAAAGCAACCCACGTCATTCCGCGATGGTGCGTTTTGCACCAGACCCGGAATCTCGAGATTTGGGGCTCGTTGCTTTGCATCGCCCCGGAATGACGTGATCGTTCGCTAACCGCCGCGCACCGGCGGCATCACGACCTGTTCGCGCTTGCAGGCGCGGCGATCGATTTCCTCGCAGGCGCGGAACTGCAGGTCCTTGCTCATGCAGATCCGCACTTCGCTGAGCCGTGTCCGGTTGCAGGTGACCGCGATCGCGGCGCTGGAGAGGCCTGGATTGACCTTGATGAAGGCGTCCTCGACGTCCTGGGGCGAGACGGTCTTCGGATCGGCCAGTTCGATGAATTCAGGAGGAATCTTCACCGCCGCGCGGGCCTTGCGGATGGTCTCGAAATAGGCTCGGGCCCCAAGTCCCGAGCAGGTACCGTGCTTGTCCCATTCGTTGAAGATCAGCCCGGGCGCCGGCATCAGATCCAGCATCGACGCCATGATGTTGCGGTCGAGCCGGGGCGAGGGCCGCTCGCAATAATCGGGAAAGCCGTGCTCATATTGCGGCCACAGACCGTGGACCACGAAGGAAAACGGCCGTCCGCCGCCGCACTGGGCCTGCTGCGAGCGCCCGCCATTGCCACGCTCCGCTACCTCCTCGCAGAAGGACGGCGACCAGGACAACGACAGCACGTAAAAATCAAACTCGCCGGGCGTGTTCTGGCGGCGATCCTGCGCCGCGGCGTTTCCCGCCGCGGCAATGCCGATCAGCGCCACCAAAAGAAAATGGCCAAGTCCGGCCGAAATCCGCGCCAACCGCCCGAAACGAAACTCAAACATGGTCATGCCCTCGTTCTACAACCTGTGCTCGAAGTTTAGCATTCGAGAAGAACATTTCAAGAACAAAAATGGAAAAATTGCAGAACCCGCCGTCGAGCCACGGTTCAGGTAAAAGAAAAATGCTCGCGTTAATAACCTGAAGAATCAGGGCCGTGCGGCGGCGCAGGCGGGGTTGTAGGCCCAGTCGCGATCAAGCCCCGTCACGCACCATTCGATGCCCTGGGTATAGCTGGCAAAGCCGCCATCCTCGATGATCGAGAAATGGACGGTGCGAAGCTTGCCGTCGCTCAGCATGACGTCGCCGCTGCAATAACGGCGCGGAATGTTGTCGGATTGCCAGGGCCGGTAGGCGGTTTCGTGGATCCGACCATAGGCGGTGATCCGCAAGGCCGAATTCCAGAACGTGCTCTCTTTTTCCTGGAACTGGGAGGTGATGGTCCCCAGCGCGGCTTCGCAAGAGGCGAGCTTGCCCTCATATTTCGGGCCCGACAGCCAGAAATTCAGCTCCAACGGATTTGCCGCCTCGGCCGCATGGCCAAACGCAAGTAGGCCGAACAAGGCACCGAACGCAGCGCCCAGGCTGGCTTTTCGAGAAGATGAGAAGAAGTTGAGCATGTCGGTCCGCCGGGTGATCGAACAGCGAAACCGTGCCGCGAAGCCCGGCCAAGGTCAAGTGCATCGCGGCAACACCTGCCAATAACTCATTTTCAGGCCGCCCGCCGTTCTTTTCACGGCCGCCGATGCGCTCTAAGGTGAGCTCCAAGCAAAACGGAGTGAACGATGCGAATCATGGGGGCCACGAGCCTGATTGTCGCCTGCGGAATGCTGGTCTGTATGCCTGCGCGGGCCGATTGGGTACCGCCATTCAAGGGCAACGATACCGGCGGTATCATTGCCTATGAGCTGGCCTCCACGACGGATGCACGCCAGATCGCGGTCGATCACTGCGCAAAGTACGGCAAGGTGGTGAAATTCCTGGCGGTCGATGCGCAATATGGCGGCTATGTTTCCTTTGCCTGCCGCTGGGTGCCGTATGGCGCCAATGATCTGCCGCTGCGCACAAAGTACTGAGCCGACCATCCCCATTGCGATTGAACCGGGAGCGGGACGCATGACGCGACAGCTTTTTTCATTGTGGGTGGGGGCCTTCCTGGTGGCAATGGTGCCGACGCTTCAAGCGCGCGCGGTGGAAATGCCGCTTCGCAAGGCGGGGCTGTGGGAAATGAAGATGGTGCGGGCCGGCTCGCCGATGCCCGAGATGACGATGCAGCATTGCACCGATGCGACCACGGACAAGGACATGGCGAGCGTGTCCTCGCCGATGTCCAAGGAGATCTGTTCCAAGCGCGATGTCCAGCAGACCGCGACCGGCTACGTCTCCGATTCCGTGTGCAGCGTGGCCGGCGTGTCGATGACGACGCATGCCGAGATCATCGGCGATTTCAATTCCGCCTACACGGTCAAGACCACCTCGCACAGCGAGGGCGGCCCCGCCGGCATGCCGCGGGACGCCAGCGTGACGATCGAGGCGAAGTGGCTGGGCGCCTGCAAGGCTGATCAGAAACCCGGCGATATCGTGATGCCCGGCGGCTACAAGCTCAACATCAAGGACGCCGAAAAGCTCAAGGGCCTGATGCCGAAGTAAGTGCTTCGACGTGCACCGCAAGGCGCGGCGGGGAGTTCGGTCCGCCGTTGCCGCGATAGTCGATCCGCTACACCGGTATCCGCACCGTGGCCCTGAGCCCACCCATCGGACTGTCACCAAGCGTGATGTCGCCGCCATGGGAGCGCGCGATGTCGCGCGCGATCGCCAGCCCCAGCCCCGTGCCGCCCTCATCCTGGTTGCGCGCGTCGTCGAGCCTGAGGAACGGCTTGAACACTTCCTCGCGCATCGACAGCGGAATGCCGGGACCGTCGTCGTCGACCGTCACCGTCAAATAGCGATGGTCGCGCTGGCCCGTGATCGAAATCGCGTTGGCGTGCCGCGCCGCGTTCGACACCAGGTTGGCGAGGCAGCGCTTGAAGGCGGCGGGCTTCACCGTCACGACCGGAAGTCCGTGGAACGCAACGGTGGCAGTGTGGCCATTGCGTTCGGCGTCGCTGCGCAATTCCTCAAGCGCCAGCGCCATGTCGGTCGGCTGCGCCTGCTCGCCGCTGTCGCCGCGCGCAAAGGCCAGATAATCTTCCAGCATGCCGGACATCTCGTCGACATCCTTGCGCATGGCGTCGACCTCCGGGCTGTCGCCGATCAGCGCCAGCTCAAGCTTGAAGCGGGTCAGGATGGTGCGCAGATCGTGCGAGACGCCGGCGAGCATCGCGGTGCGCTGCTCGATCGAGCGTTCGATGCGCGATTTCATCTCGAGGAACGCCTGCGCGGCGCGGCGAACCTCGCGCGCGCCGCGGGGACGGAAGTTCGGCGCTTCGCGGCCCTTGCCGAAACTCTCGGCGGCATCCGCAAGGCGCAGGATCGGCCTGATCTGGTTGCGCAGGAACAGCACCGCGACGATCAAAAGGATCGATGAGGTGCCGACCATCCAGAACAGGAAGATCTCCGAATTCGAGGCATAGGCCGCGCTGCGCTGGGCGAAGATACGCATCACCGCGTCGTCGAGTTGAATGCGGATTTCGACCAGGTTGGAGCGGCCGACGGTGTCGATCCAGAACGGTTTTGCAATTTGCCGGCCAAGCTGGCGCGACAGCGTCTGGTCGAGCAGCGAGAAGAACGGCTTCGGGCCCGGCGGCGGCATGTCGCCGACGGGAAGGAAATCCACCACGAGCCCGAGTCGCTGCTGGGCGATCCGCCGCAGCAGCGCGCGGTCCTTGTCCTGCGGGTAACCCTTGTAGACGTCGATCAGGGCGGCGATGTCTTGCACCACGGCCGCGGAGAGATGCCGCGTCACCGTGTTCCAGTGCCGTTCCATGAACACAAAGGCCACGACCGATTGCAGCACCACCATCGGCACGATCATGATCAGGAGCGCGCGGGCATAAAGTCCGGTCGGCATCCAGCTCTTGAACGCGTTGCCCATCCAGCCGTTGATCGCGGAGACGCGCCCGGCAGCGGTGCGGATCAGCGTGAGGCTGGTGTCGAGCGTGCTCATCGGGCGGCAGGATTCATGACGAACGACTCATGGCGAACAGCTCAGGGTGAAGCGACCAGGCGATAACCGATGCCGCGCACCGCCTGCAGGAACAGCGGATTGGCGGGGTCGCGCTCGATCTTGCGCCGCAGGCGGTTGATCTGGACATCGACCGCGCGCTCATTGACGGAGCCGTCCCCGGTCAGAGCGCTGCGCGGCACGGTCTCGCCCCGCGCCAGGGCAAGAACGCGCAGCATGTCGCGCTCGCGGTCGGTGAGATGGATGACCTCCTCGCCCTGGCGAAGCTCGCCGCGATCGAGGTGATAGAGGTAAGGCCCGAACGCGATCTGCTCCAGCGTCTCCACCGGCGGCGGCGCGGTGCGCTTGAGGATGTTGCCGATCCGCAAAGAGAGCTCGCGCGGCTCGAACGGCTTGGCGACATAATCGTCGGCGCCGATCTGCAGGCCTTCGATCCGGCTTTCGGCCTCATGGCGCGCCGTCAGCATCACAATCGGAACCGACGACGAACTGCGGATGAAACGGGCCAGATCGAAGCCGGTTTCCCCGGGCATCATCACGTCGAGGATCAACAGGTCGAAATGCAGGCCGAGCAGTTTGGCGCGGGCGTCCTTCGCGCTCATCGCCGTGGTGACGCGATAGCCTTCGCCGCAAAGAAAACGCGACAACAGATCGCGGATGCGGCGGTCGTCATCGACCAGCAGCAGATGCGGGGCGTCGTCGGCCGGTCGCGGCGGCGTTCGTGAGATGGTTGCGGCTTCGGCCACCGTCATTCCTTTGCTTTTGGGCTTGCATGGCCGGTGCCGAAAATGGTTTCCAGCACCTTGTCGGGATCGTCGCGATCGATCATCGCGCGCAGGAACTGTCGGATTGCGTCCGCCCCTGCCGGTCCGATCTCGCGCAGCGCGCGGTTGACCCGGTCCGTCTGCAGCCCTGCGAGCTTGGCCACCAGCGCCTCGCCCTTGGCTGTGGCGAAAAGAAGCCGTTGCCGGCGGTCGCTGTTGCCCGCCTTCTGCACGATATAGCCTTCATCGAGCAACTGCTTGAGCACCCGTCCCAGCGACTGCTTGGTGATCCGCAGCACGTCGAGCAGATCGGCCACTTTCAGCCCGGGGTAGCGGTAGACAAAATGCAGCACGCGGTGATGCGCCCGCCCGAAGCCGAAGGCCTCGAGTTCGTGGTCGGCATCGCCGACGAAATCCCGGTAGGCGAAGAACAAGAGCTCGATGATGTCCCAGCGCAGATCGGCGGATGTCGCGCCCGGCGAACGCCCCTCGCTGGCCCGGGAATCGGGGCTGGCCGGAGGCCTGGAGGAATTTACGTCAGTCATATTGACATATCTTGGGTTCAATGTTACAAAAGAGTCCGTCGCGACGAAATTTTAAGTCGTCTCGTCGGCGGGATTGCTCCGGTGGCCAAGGGAGGCCTTGAGGTGGCGGCAGGACCGCGAATTTGTTGACCGCACGATTGTCGAGCGGCGTTTCGGCAAACATACTGGACTTCCGCCTTCCACAAAAGCATGTCCTAGGGACGTCGGTGTGAGGGGGCCGGGGGCACAGGCCAACCAACCGCGCTGCGGCGCGAGACGCTGAGGAAAGCGTCGATCCGGGAGAGAGCCCATGGGAGTTTCGTTCGAGCAGGCCCGGAGAGACGGGCCGGCGCCGGAAATCGCGCCGGTTCCGACAGCGGCAAGCAAGGGACTGAGTTTGAAATTCGACATCCAGCCTACGACTAGTCCGACGCCAGAGAAGGAGCGCGCGGCAAGGCTCGTGGACCCAGGCTTCGGCCGGATTTTCACCGATCATATGGCTGTGGTCCGCTACAATCACGCGAAGGGCTGGCAAGATGCGCGCGTCGAATCGCGGGCGAATTTCCCGCTCGATCCCGCCACAGCCGTCCTGCACTACGCCCAGGAGATTTTCGAAGGCCTCAAGGCCTACAAACGCGATGACGGCGGCGTGAACCTGTTCCGCCCCGACGCCAACGCGCGGCGCTTCCGGAATTCGGCCGAGCGCATGGCCATGGCGGCGCTGCCGGAGCCTGTGTTCGTCGAAGCGGTCGAGCAGCTCGTGCGCATCGACCGCGCCTGGATCCCGGGAGGCGAGGGCAGTCTCTACCTGCGGCCCTTCATGATCGCGAACGAGGTGTTCCTCGGCGTGAAGCCTTCCGCGGAATACATCTTCGCCGTCATCGCCTCGCCGGTCGGCTCCTATTTCAAGGGCGGACCTGCGCCGGTGTCGATCTGGGTGTCGGAGAACTACACGCGCGCCGCGATCGGCGGAACCGGCGCCGTCAAATGCGGCGGCAATTACGCCGCGAGCCTTCGCGCGCAGGCCGAGGCGATCGATCACGGCTGCGATCAGGTCGTTTTCCTCGACGCGGTCAAGCGCCGCTACATCGAGGAACTCGGCGGCATGAACGTTTTCTTCGTGTTCGACGACGGTTCGCTCTCGACGCCGCCGCTGGGCACCATCCTGCCGGGCATCACCCGCAACTCGATCATCGCGCTCGCAAGGGATTCCGGCATGCCGGTGCGCGAGGAGGCCTACACGATCGACCAGTGGCGCGCTGATGCCGCCAGTGGAAAGCTGAAGGAGGCCTTCGCCTGCGGCACAGCGGCCGTCATCTCGCCGATCGGCAAGGTGTGCTCGGGGAGCGGCGATTTTCTCATCAGCGGCGGCGCGGCCGGCCCCGTCGCCATGGGGATGCGCAAGAAGCTGGTCGACATCCAATACGGTCGCGCGACCGACCCGCACAACTGGATCAGAAAGGTGCTGTGACCGGCGGCGTATAGGCACGCCGTCTCACTCCCTCGCCCCGCTCTTGCGGGGAGAGGGTGGGGTGAGGGGCCTCTCTCCACGTTCGACTCGCGGATAGTCTCCCTCACCCGGAATTCGGGCGTTGCCCGAATTCCGACCTCTCCCCGCAAGCGGGGCGAGGTGAAGTGAACTACGGTTGCCGCGTCGCGCCGCGGCTGGTACCAAGCCCGCCCAAGTCCTTTAAGCCCAAATGGCCGAGAAACCGAAAAAACCACAGAAGCTCAAGGCCCGCCTGCCGCGTGGGCTTGCCGATCGCGCCCCCGCCGAGATCGCGGCGACGCGCGCCATGGTCGAGAAAATCCGCGAAGTCTTTGAGCGTTACGGCTTCGAGCCGGTCGAGACCCCGGCGATGGAGTTCACCGACGCGCTCGGCAAATTCCTGCCGGATCAAGACCGCCCCAATGAGGGTGTGTTCTCGTTCCAGGACGACGACGAGCAGTGGATTTCGCTGCGCTACGATCTGACCGCGCCGCTCGCGCGCTATGTGGCGGAGAGATACGGAACCGAAAATCTGGTCTTGCCCTACCGCAGTTATCGGTTCGGCTACGTCTATCGCAACGAAAAACCGGGTCCCGGCCGCTTTCGCCAGTTCATGCAGTTCGACGCCGATACCGTCGGCACGGCGACCGGCGGTCAGTCGGCCGCGGCCGCCGACGCCGAGATGTGCATGATGGCGGCGGACACGATGGAGGCGCTCGGCATTCCGCGCGGCAGCTATGTGGTGAAGGTCAATAACCGCAAGGTGCTCGATGGGGTGATGGAGAGCACCGTGGTCTTGGGGGTGAGGAAAATGTGGGACGCCGGCTGACGGTGCTACGAGCAATCGATAAGCTTGATAGTCTTCGGGGACGAAGTTGCGTAAATTGCTCGGTCCCGGTAGGTGGGACGGCGGCGAAGAAGGAAAGCGGCGACTTCACCAAGGGCGCCGGGCTTGACGACGTTGGGATATCTCGCATCCTCAGCCTTACCGGCTGGGGAGACCCTAAGTTAGGCGCACAGAGCGAATTCTCGAACGAAGCGCACGATCGCGAATCTCGAATCTCACGTCGAAGGCAATATGTTGGGACGAGAAGGGGTCGCTGAGCTTTCTCAAATTAGCGATCTGCTTGCTGCCGTGCTGGCTACGGACCGGATCGCATTCTGATCGATCCCTCCGTCGTCCGCGGCCTCGAATACTACACCGGCCCGGTCTACGAGGTGGAACTCCTGCTCGACACCAAGGACGAAAAGGGCCGCCCGGTTCGGTTCGGCTCGGTCGGCGGCGGCGGGCGATATGACGGCTTGGTGTCGCGCTTTCGCGGCGAGGTGGTGCCGGCGACCGGCTTTTCCATCGGCGTGTCGCGGCTGCAGGCCGCGCTCACGCTGCTCGGCAAGCTCGATACCAAGCCCGAATTCGGTCCCGTGGTCGTTACCGTGTTCGACCGCGAGCGCGTTGCCGATTATCAGAAGATGGTCGCCGCCTTGCGCGGCGCAAAAATCCGCGCCGAGTTGTTTCTCGGCAATCCCAAGAACATGGGCAATCAGCTCAAATATGCCGATCGGCGCAACTCGCCTTGCGTGATCATTCAGGGCTCGGACGAAAAGGCGCGCGGCGAGGTGCAGATCAAGGATTTGATCGAGGGCGCCAAGGCTGCGGCTGCGATCGCCTCCAACCAGGAGTGGCGCGAGACCCGGCCTGCGCAGTTTTCGTGTCGGGAAGACCAACTTGTCACGAAAGTTCGTGAGGTACTGGCACGACATGAAGTGAAGTGGGGATAGCCATTCATTCAGACGTCATGCCCGGACTTGTGCCGGGCATCCGCGTCTTGTTTGATAGGAAGATCGTGAATGGCCGGAACGACCCCGGCCACAATGAAAGAAAAGAGCAGAAGGAGATCGAGATGCCCGAAATTACCGTCAGCATGGCCGCTGGCCGCACCGATGAGCAGAAGGCCGGCATGATGCGGGATATCACCCAGGCGCTGGTGAAGAACCTCGGCGTCGATGCCGACGCCGTGGTGATCCAGATCAACGAGGCGCCGTTGTCGCACAAGATGAAGGGCGGCAAGACCTTCGTCGAACGCGCGGCTGCGAAGAAGTAACGACTCCTTCGTCATTCCGGGGCGCGGGAAGCGCGAACCCGGAATCTCGATCTATCACCTCTGGATTCCGGGTCCACGCGAAGGCGCGCGTCCCGGAATGACGGGATTATCCAAGAAAAATCCATGGACGCACGCGACGTCATCAAAATCGGCATGAGCGCCGAGCGCAGCTTGGTCGTGCCGCCGGAGCGGACGGTGGGGCATTTCGTCAAGGGCATGCCGATGGTCTATGCGACGCCGATGATGATCCTGGAGATGGAGCTTGCTTCCGCCGACGCCATCAAGCCTTGTCTCCAACCGGGCTGGGTCACGGTCGGCACCGAGGTCGATATCCGGCATCTTTCCGCCACCCCGGTCGGTGTGACGGTGCGGACCACCGCGCGGGTGATCGCGGTGGAACGGCGATTGATCCGCTTCGAAGTTGAGGCGTTCGACGACAAGCGGCGCATCGGCGAGGGCCGCCACGCCCGCAGCCTCGTCAATGTCGAGGCGTTCACCAAGCGCCTGGGTTAGCTACTTCGCCAGCTCTTTCGATCGCTTCGTCGCGGCGGCGACTGCGCGCGTCATGAGCGACTGCAGGCCGTCGGCCCCCATCAGCACTTGCAGCGCCGCCGCCGTGGTGCCGCCGGGCGAAGTGACGTTCTGGCGCAGCGTCGCGGAGGAAAGTTCGGAGCGATGCAGGAGTTCGCCGGAGCCGGCGACGGTTTCGCGCGCAAGTCTGGTTGCAAGCTCTGCCGGAAGGCCGGCCGCGACGCCGGCGCGCGCCAGTTCCTCGGCGAGCAGAAAGATATAGGCCGGGCCGGAGCCGGAAACCGCGGTCACCGCGTCCATCAAGCCTTCATCCTCGACCCACTCGACCGATCCGATGGCGCGCAGCAGGTGATCGGCGACCGCGCGCTGCGCAGGTCCGACATTCTTCGCCGCCACCGCAACCGTGATGCCGCGGCCGATCGCCGCCGGCGTATTGGGCATCGCACGCACCACGCTGCCGCCGCAGACTTCGGCGATCGAGGCGATGGTGGTGCCCGCCATGATCGACACCACCAGCGTGGAGGGGCCGGCATATGGTTTCAGGAGGGGTGCGGCCTCGCGGAAGGCCTGCGGCTTCAACGCGATCACGAACGCGGCGACGGGGCCGGCATCCTTCGCGGAAGCGTTCAGGCGAACGCCTTCTGCCGCAAGCGCGCGTATGTCGTCGGACGCGTGCGGCTCGATCACCACGACGCTTTTCGGGGCAAGGCCCTGTGCCAGCCAGCCTGACAGCATCGCGCCACCCATCTTCCCCGCGCCGGCGAGGACGATGGTGCCCGAGATGTCCCGTAAGGGATTTGGAAGCTGTCACCATAAATGCTCACGTCGTCCCTGCGAAAGCAGGGACCCATAGCCACCAGCGGTTCTAGTTCATCGAGATATTTGCAACAAGCGCCGTGCGACGCAATTGCCGTCACGGCGTATCGGTCCCCGCGTGCGCGAGGACGACACCGCGTATGCCGAACAGGCGGTGGGCACGGCCCTCGCTCCTACGCCTCGCCCTCGGTGTCGAACATCGCCGCGCTCATGGCCTCGCCGGCCGATTTGCCGGCCCAGACCACGAACTGGAACGCCGGATAATAGCGCTCGCAGGCGTGGATCGCGCTCACCAGCATGGTTTCGCATTGTGCGGTCGAGGCGGTCATCCCGCCCGGCAGCACCAGCGCCTGGCGGTACATGATCATGCCGGTATGGGTCCAGATATCGAAATGCCCGACCCACAATTGCTCGTTGATCGCCGCGATCAACTGCTGCACCTCGCCCCGGCGCGCTTGCGGAATCTTCATGTCGAAGGCGCAGGCCAGATGCAGCGCCTCGATCTCGGCCATCCAGGTGAAGGAAAGCTGGTAATCGGTCCAGTCTCCCTTGGAGACGATCGTCAACTCGTCTTCGCCGGAGCGCTCGAACGATAAATTGTTGTCGGTGGCGAGATCCTCGACCACCGCGAGCGGATTGTTCCGGGAATCGATGATGCCTTCGAGGAGGGACATTCCGTCTCGACCTTGCCTTTAAAAAATCCCGATACGAGGTGATACGCACGCGGCACGCCGACACGCGCTGATCTCTCGCGTCGCTGCCGACTGCAGTTCCCTGAAGGTCCAACCCGCGTCAGGATCAGGGCTTGCCGGGACGAAGTGATGTGATTTGCGGAATCCGCGCAACGGCGCGGAGAGTCCATCCACAGACAAAGCGCAAATCTTTCCACAGCTCTTCGTGGCCGTTAACTTTTGTCATGAGAACAAACCGGAATCGGATTCGTCCGGCGCCCAAATCGTTAATTTTTTCCGGCCGAATTTCACCGCGCGGTCTTGTTGTGGTCGCCACTTTGCCTGAAAATGCTCGCGTTCTCAGGGCGGGGCGAAACTCCCCACCGGCGGTAAGGGCAGATAGCCCAAGCCCGCGAGCGCCTTCTCTTTGGGACATCCCCTGGCGGGAAGGGTCAGCAGATTCGGTGCGATTCCGAAGCCGACGGTCAAAGTCCGGATGAAAGAGAACGGTCGCGACCGCCGCATGACGCGCGGGACGTCGTGCCGTTGGCCCTGATTCTGGTTGTAAACGAGGAACGCCATGAATCAGTTGTCGCAAGAACCCGCCGACGCGAAAGACCCTTCCGAAGTCAAAGAAACTTCCGAGCCGATCGAACGGAGGCCAGCGGCGCAGCACCCGCGCTTCGCAAAGCCGCAGCGTGTCGCCTTCGTGCAGTCCGCCTGGCATCGCGACGTGGTGGCCGAATGCCGCCTCGCATTCCTCGCCGAGATCGAGGCGCGCCACATCGCGCCCGCGCAAGTCGACGTGTTCGAGGTGCCGGGATCCTTCGAGATTCCGCTGCATGTGCAACTCCTGGCCAAGACCAGGCGCTACACTGCGATCGTCGCCGCCGAACTCGTCGTCGACGACGAATACATTGCCGAAACGGTGATCAAGGCGCTGATGGAAGTGCAGCTGCGCACCGAGGTGCCGGTGTTCTCGGCGGTGGTGACGCCGCAGCAATTCCACGAGACCGCCGCGCATGTCGACTTCTTTCGCAAGCATTTTGCGCACAAGGGCGTCGAGGTCGCGGAGGCCTGCGCCAACACGCTGCTCAGCCTGGAACGGCTGCGCGGGCAGGTCGCGGCGGGGATCGTCTAGGCCAGCGGTTTGTCACGGAGAGTTCGGGCGGTTTCAGCTTTACGCCCCCGATTCAACGACAGGCTGTATCCACATTGAGCGGAATCAATGTGGATGCGCCGTCGGGCGGCTATCGTGAAATCCTTCATTTGTGGAGGGTTGCATGTCCCGACAATTCGACGCCATCGTCATCGGCTCCGGGCTTGCGGCTTGACCGCCGCGGCGCTCTATACCCGCGCCGGGCACGAGTCCTTATTCTGGAGCGTAACCACAATTTCGGCGGCGCTGCGACGGTCTATCGTCATGGCGCGCTGGCGGTCGAGGCGTCGCTGCACGAGATCGACGGGCTTGATGCCGACGATCCGAAGATGCCGGTTCTGCGATCGCTCGGTCTTGACCACGACATCGCGTTCGTCGATGTCGGCGACCTGCACGAAGTGCGAAGCCCTTTGCTTGGCGAGCCTTTTGTTCTGCCGCGCGGACTCGATGCGGCACTTGCCGCCACGAAACAGCGCTTCCTCCACCAAGCGAAAGGGCTCGACCGCTATTTCGAGCGCATCGGCGCTATTCGCCACGCCGTGGCGGTACTCAGCGAGCATCGCGACGACCGCGGTTGGTGGCTGTGGAACGCGCCCCTGTTGCCACGGCGGCTTTGGCCGCTCATCGGTGACCGGCAAGCAACGCTTGGCGAGGTACTGCAACGCCTGTTCGGCGACGACGAGGCGGTGAAGCTCGCGTTGGCACCGAATATTTCCTATTACACCGATGATCCCGATACGATGCCGTTTATCGCGTTTGCCGTACCGCAGGCGTCCTATCTGTTGGGCGGTGGTCATTACGTTCGCGGTGGCTCGCAGACACTGAGCGATCGGCTGGTCGCGATCGTCCGTGAGGGCGGCGGCGAGGTCGAGGGGACGCGGGACGTGGACGCCATCCTGCTCAAAGGCGATCGGGTTTCCGGCGTGCGCCATCACGCGCGGGGCGGCGGAGATCCGCGGGAGGATTTGGCGCCCGTCATATTCGGGAATGCCGCCCCATCCGTACTCGCCGCCATGCTCCCGGAACAAGTCCGCGCCAAATTCAGCAGTGCTTATCGGGACCAGCGCCCGTCAATTTCATTGTGGATGATCGCATTGGGATTGAGCCGTCCATCCCGCGAATTTGGTGTGCGAAGTTATTCAACTGCAATCTTGCCGGGTTGGGTGAAGAAACTTGCCGACCTGCGTGACGCCGGATCGCTTCTTCGCGAGGATCCGGGAACAAGGATGGTGCCCTATGGCTTCGTCGCCTATGACCAGATCGACTCGGGACTGAACCAAAATGGGCCATATCTCGTGTCGATGGTCGGCGTCGACCGATTGGACAACTGGGCCGACGTCGATATCGACGCAAGGCGGGCGCGCAAGGAACGCTGGATGGATCGGATCATCGCCAGTCTCGATAGCCAGTTTCCGGGGATCGCAGGCGCCGTGGTCCAGCGCGAAATGTCGACCGCCGAGTCATTTCATCACTATCTCAACACCCCCGGTGGCGGGATTTATGGCTTTGCGCCGCAGACCCGCGGGTTCATGCCGCTGCCGGAAACCACCGTTGAGGGTCTCTACTTGGCGTCGGCCTTCACCGGCGGCGGTGGTTTCACCGGGGCCATCCTTGGGGGAGATTGGGCAGCACGTGCGGCGATCAAGGCTCAAGCGCCCTGCGGGGAGCGCTTGCATGCCGCCGAATAGGTCCTCAAGGCCAGTCGGAGTGAAAGGGTTTCTCGATATGAAAGGCAGCGCTCGCCCTCTTGCACTCGTTACCGGCGCGTCCAGCGGCATCGGTGCCAGTCTTGCGCGCGAATTGGCAAGGGATGGCCACGATCTGGTTCTTGTCGCACGGCGCGTTGAGCCGATGCGAAGGCTGGCCTCGGCGCGAACGTGCTGCCGTTGATGACCGCAAGCGACGTCGCCCAGATTGGCTATCAGGGCTTTAAGGCCAACCATCGGGTGGTGATTGCCGGGCGGATCAACAAGATCATGGCAGCCGTTAGTCGGCTCTCGCCAAGATTCGCGTCGCTGCGAATTTCGAATTGGATGATTTCGTCTGCCAAATAAGCTTGAAAAGGCCGAGCGGCGAAATCCCGCCGGTCGCCGAGCCGGAAATTTGCATGCCCTCGATTTTTGGTAAACCGCTCGCAAGGCAGAGCTTGAAAATGACTACCGATCCACCGCCGGCCATGTAAACTTGGCGGCGGGAGGAGGCATGCCCGTGGAGACGGGCGGCCGAGACGATCATGTTCGAAGGACACGATCCCTATCTCGTCGCGCTCTCGGTGGTGATCGCGATCCTGGGAGGTTACACCGGTTTCGGCCTCGCGGCGCGCATCCGCGGGACGCCGGGCGTGAACCGTCGCGTGCTGCTCTCGGGCGCGGCCGCGTTCCTCGCCGTCGGCATCTGGACCATGCATTTCGTCGGCATGCTGGCGGCGCCGATTCCCGCCGATGCCGGTTATCTGGTGCTTCCGACCATCGTGTCGTTCCTGATCTGCGCGCTCGTGGTCGGCGTGTCCCTGTTCTTCCTGAGTGTCGGGGTGCCGTCGCAACAGCGCGTGATTTCCTCGGCGGTGCTGCTCGGAGCCGGGATCGTGAGCATGCACTATGTCGGCATTCATGGCCTGGCCGGCAATTTTGCTATTCAACATGATGGCGCAATGGTGGTGTTGTCGGTGCTGATCGCGATTGCCGCGGCCTATGGCGGTCTCCGCGCGTTCCTGGCTCGGCCGGACGGCGTTCCCTTGGCATTGAGCGCGATCGCGTTCGGCATCGCGGTGTCCGGCATGCATTACACCGCAATGTACGGCATGCATTTCGTCCCGAGGTCGGAAGCAGCCCACCACCAGTTGGTAGGCGGACTGGTCGCTTCGCCGCAAATCCTCTCGGTCGTCGTGGCCGTACTCTGCTTCGTCATCGCGGCGGGGTTTCTGTTGTCGCTGGTGCCGGATCCGCGCCGGCAAACGGCGGCGGCCATCACGGTCGATCCGGCCGGCGACGCCACCCTCGCGATGGCCTCGCCTGAGGCGGGAACCTCGGCTGCGAGCTTCCCGCGATTGACCTCGGCGCCGCTTGGCGGGCTCGGCCAGCCGCCGCGGCCGGCGCCGGTGCAAAGATTGCCGGTCGAAGGCGCCAACGGCACACACTTTATAGATGCAGCCGATGTGCGCAGCGTCCGGGCCGACGCACATTATACAAGGGTGCATGACGGCACCCGCGAGCGGATGTGCCCATGGTCGATCTCGGAAGCTGAGGCGCAGCTTGATCCCGGCCTGTTCGTCCGGGTGCACCGCAGCCACATCGTGGCGCTCCCGCACATCACCTTCGTCCGCAAGGAGGGTGACGGCGCCGTTATCGAACTCGACGGCACGACCCCGCACCGCGTCCCCGTCAGCCGCGCCAAGATCGCCGAGGTGAAAGCTCGCCTCGGTCTCGCCAAGCGCAATCATCATGCCGGGATAGGTCGCGAAGCCTGACGCATTTCGTGCGCGTCAGGGCGCATTTCGTGCGAATTCTCTCCATCGGTGATGAAACAGCGGCCGCTGCCTTGTCTCTGAAAAATTCCGGGAAGAGCCTCCGCCCGACGTCTGGATCAAGCGCGCATTCCGCAAAAGTGGGCTTCCGGTTCTGTGACCAGAATACGCGCCAAGACATAGCGCCTATTCCGCAAAAGTGGATTTCCGGTTTTGCGACCAGAATACGCGCCAAACATAAAGACGCATGGAGGAGACGATGATTCCTGGCCCGTTCAGCTATCACCGGCCTGCGACGCTCGCCGACGCGGTCAAACTGCTCTCGACATTGGGCGACGAAGCCCGCCCCCTTGCCGGCGGCCACAGCCTGGTCCCGATGATGAAGCTTCGGCTTGCGACCCCCGAACATCTGGTCGATTTGCACGGGATCGCGGCGTTGAAGGGCATCCGCCGCGACGGCGGCAGGATCGTGATCGGCGCCATGACCACCCAGCACGAGCTGCTGGCCTCCGACGACATCGCCAAAGCGCTGCCGATCCTGCACGAGGCTGCTCACCTGATCGCCGACCCACAGGTGCGCTACCGCGGGACGATCGGGGGCAACGTCGCCAATGGCGACCCCGGCAACGACATGCCGGCGCTGATGATGACGCTCGGCGCTGCCTACAAGCTCGAAGGCACCTCGGGCGCACGCGAGGTGGCGGCTTCCGAATTCTACCAGGGCGCCTATTTCACCGCACTCGAGCCCGGCGAAATCCTGACCGCGATCTCGATTCCGGCCCCCGCCGCCGGCCACGGCTACGCCTACGAAAAACTGAAACGAAAGGTCGGCGACTACGCCACGGCGGCGGCCGCCGTCGTGCTCACGATGTCGGGCGGCAAGGTCGCGTCCTGCGCGATCGGCCTGACCAACCTGCACGAAACGCCGCTGCTGGCGACCGATGCGGCAAAAGCCGTGATCGGAACCAGCCTCGATCAGGCGGCGCTGAAAAAAGCCGCGGCGGCGGCGGTGGCGATCATGTCGCCGGCGGCCGACGCCCGCGGGCCGGTCGAATACCGCAAGCATGTCGGCGGCATCATGGTGACGCGGGCGCTGCAGCGCGCCGCGTCACGTGCGAAATAAGAGGGGAAACGAACAATGGCAAAAACCCATGTGACCATGAAAGTGAACGGCGCCGAGGTCGAAGGCCTCGTCGAACCGCGCACCCTGCTGGTGCATTTCCTGCGTGAAAATCTGTCGCTCACCGGCACCCATATCGGCTGCGAGACCACCCATTGCGGCGCTTGCACCGTCGATCTCGACGGCATGTCGGTGAAGAGCTGCACGGTGTTCGCGGTGCAAGCGCAGGGCTCCGAGGTCTTGACCATCGAGGGCGTGGCCAACGCCGACGGAACGCTGTCGGCATTGCAGGAAGGTTTCCGGATGATGCACGGGCTGCAATGCGGCTTCTGCACACCCGGCATGATCGTGCGCGCGCAGCGGCTCTTGAAGGAGAACCCGTCGCCCACGGAAGAAGAAATCCGGATGGGCATTTCGGGCAATTTCTGCCGCTGTACCGGCTATCAGAACATCGTCAAGGCAATCCAGTACGCCGCCAGCAAGATCAACGGCGTTGAATTCAAGGAGGCCGCGGAATGAACGACCTGACTCCCACGCGGGAACAACGTACCGCCGCCCTCGAAGGCATGGGCTGCAAGCGCAAGCGCGTCGAAGACATCCGCTTCACGCAGGGCAAGGGCAACTACGTCGACGACGTGAAATTGCCGGGCATGCTGCACGGCGATTTCGTCCGCTCGCCGCATGCCCATGCGCGGGTCAAGTCGATCAATTCCGAGGAGGCGCTCAAGGTGCCGGGCGTATTGGCGGTGATCACCGCCGAGACGCTCAAGACCGTCAACCTCGCCTGGATGCCGACGCTTGCGGGCGACGTGCAGATGGTGCTGGCCGACGGCAAGGTTCTGTTCCAGAATCAGGAAGTCGCCTTCGTCGTCGCCACCGACCGCTATGCGGCGGATGACGGTATCAACAAGGTGGTGGTCGAATACGAGCCGCTGCCGGTTTTGATCGACCCGTTCAAGGCGATGGACAAGGATGCCCCGGTGCTGCGCGAGGATCTCGCCGGCAAGACCACCGGCGCTCACGGCCCGCGCAAGCACCACAACCACATCTTCGAATGGACCGTCGGCGACAAGGACCTGACCGACGCCGCGTTCCGAAAAGCGGAGGTGACGATCAAGGAGATGATCTCCTATCACCGTACCCATCCGTCGCCTTTGGAAACCTGCCAGTGCGTCTGCTCGTTCGACAAGATCAGGGGCGAGCTGACGATCTGGGGCACCTTCCAGGCGCCGCACGTCATCCGCACGGTGGTGTCCTTGATCGCGAAACTGCCGGAACAGAAGATCCATGTGATCTCGCCCGATATCGGTGGCGGCTTTGGCAACAAGGTCGGCGCCTATCCCGGCTACATCTGCGCGGCGGTGGCTTCCATCGTCACCGGCAAGCCGGTGAAATGGGTCGAGGACCGCATCGAGAACCTGACCGCAACGTCATTTGCGCGCGATTACCACATGACCGCCGAAATCGCCGCGACCAAGGACGGCAAGGTCACGGGGCTTCGCGTCCATGTGCTCGCCGATCACGGCGCATTCGACGCCTGCGCCGATCCGTCGAAATGGCCGGCGGGCTTCTTCAATATCGTTACCGGCTCCTATGATTTCCCGACCGCGCATTTGTCGGTCGACGGCATCTACACCAACAAGGCGCCGGGTGGCGTCGCCTATCGCTGCTCGTTCCGCGTCACCGAAGCCGCTTACTGCATCGAGCGCGCGATGGATATTCTCGCCCAGAAGCTCAAAATGGATCCGGCGGAGTTGCGCTTGCGGAATTTCGTCAAGCGGGAACAGTTCCCGTATCACTCGGCGCTCGGGTGGGAATACGATTCCGGCGATTACCACACCGCCATGCACAAGATGATGGAGACGGTGAAATATGCCGAGCTTCGCAAGGAGCAGGCGGAGAAACGCGCGGCGTTCAAGCGTGGTGAAACCCGCGAGATCATGGGCGTCGGGGTGTCGTTCTTCACCGAGATCGTCGGCGCGGGACCGTCGAAGAATTGCGATATCCTGGGCATTGCGATGTTCGATTCCTGCGAGATCCGCATGCATCCGACCGGCGCCGGCATTGCGCGGGTCGGCTCCAAGAGCCAGGGCCAGGGCCACGAGACGACGTGGGCCCAGATCATCGCCACCGAAATCGGAATCCCCGCCGACAACATCATGGTCGAGGAGGGCAACACCGACACCGCGCCTTACGGCCTGGGCACCTACGGCTCGCGCTCGACCCCGGTCGCGGGTGCCGCGATCGCCATGGCGTCGCGCAAGATCAAGGCAAAAGCGCAGATGATCGCCGCCTACAAGCTCGAGGTTCACGAAGACGACCTCGAATGGGACATCGACGGCTTCCGCGTCAAGGGGCTGCCGGAGAAGACGATGTCAATGAAAGACATCTGCTGGGCGGCCTATAATTCGGTGCCGCCGGGTATGGAACCCGGCCTGGAGGCGGTGAGCTATTACGATCCGCCGAACATGACGTATCCGTTCGGCGCCTATATCTGCGTGATGGACATCGACGTCGACACCGGTGTCTACAAGATCAGGCGCTTCTACGCGCTCGACGATTGCGGCACCCGCATCAACCCGATGATCATCGAGGGCCAGGTCCATGGCGGCCTGACCGAGGCCTTTGCGATCGCGATGGGCCAGGAAATCCGTTACGACGATACGGGAAACGTGGTGACCGGCTCGTTCATGGATTTCTTCATGCCGACCGCGGTCGAGACCCCGCATTGGGAGACCGACTTCACCGTGACGCCGTCGCCGCATCACCCGATCGGCGCCAAGGGCGTCGGCGAGAGCCCGAATGTCGGCGGCGTGCCTGCCTTCTCCAATGCCGTCAACGACGCCTTCTCGTTTTTGGGGAGCACCCATATCCAGATGCCGCACGACTATTGGCGCAATTGGAAGGCGGCGAAGGATTTGGGAGTGTTCGCGGCGTAACGTTGATATGCAACTTCCGTCATTCCGGGGCGATGCGAAGCATCGAACCCGGAATCTCGAGATTCCGGGTCTGGTCCTTCGGACCATCCCGGAATGACGGGGGCTGGATACGTAGCGCTAGCACCGAACAAATGATGTGGAGACGTGTCAAGAATGAAAACCCGCGAGGAGATCGCGCTGGCGCTCGCCGTTTCCGGCTATATCGCCGACAGCGAGCTTGCGACCGCGATCTCGCTGATGCAATTGCTCAGGCGTCCGCTTCTGCTCGAGGGCGAGGCGGGCGTCGGCAAGACCGAAGTGGCAAAGGCGCTGGCGTCGGTGCACGCCACCGAGCTGATCCGGCTGCAATGCTACGAGGGGCTCGATCAATCCGCCGCGCTTTATGAATGGAACTACCAGCGACAGTTGCTGTCGATCCAGGCGCATCGTGGCGAGGATGCCGATGCGATCGAGGACCAGATCTTCTCGGAAAAATACCTCCTGGAGCGGCCGCTACTGGCCGCGATCCGGCGCGACAAGCCGCCGGTGCTTCTGATCGACGAAATCGATCGCGCCGACGACGAGTTCGAGGCGTTCCTGCTCGAGCTGTTGTCGGATTTCCAGGTGTCGATCCCCGAACTCGGCACGATTGCCGCGATCACGATCCCGCATGTGGTGCTGACCTCGAACGGCACCCGCGAACTCTCCGACGCGCTGCGTCGCCGCTGCCTCTATCATTACGTCGACTATCCCGACGTCGATCGCGAGGCCCGCATCATCATGGCGCGGATCGATGGCGCCACCGCCTCGCTGTCGCTGCAGATCGCGCGCATGGTCGAAGGCATCCGCAAGGAGGAACTGCGCAAGGTGCCGGGCGTCGCGGAGACGCTCGACTGGGCCGCCGCGCTGGTCGGGATCGGCGTCAAGGATTTGCGTGAGTCGCCCGAGGCGGTGCATGAGACGCTGATGTGCCTGCTCAAGACCCACGAGGACAAGTCACGCCTGACGCGCGAGGTTAGGATGCGGATCTTGGGGAAGGTCGCATGAGTTGTTGCGGCACCAGTCCGGGCTATGACGAGATCGACGAGGTGTCTCGCCTTGTCGCCGCAAAGCTTGCCGCGTTTCTCAAAACCCTGCGCGAGAGCGGTTTTGCCGTCGGCCTGCAGGAAGGCCGCGATGCGGCGGCGCTGATGGTGGCGGGTTATGCCGACAGGCCGGGATTGCTGCGCTCGGCGCTCAAACACCTGTTCTCGGCGCGCAAATCCGACTGGGACAAGTTTGACGGGCTGTTCGACGCATTCTGGCTCGGCAAACGCGTACGCTCGCGCTCGCTGACATCGGGCTCGGCGAAGGCCGCCAACAGCCCCTCGCTCAAGAATCTGCAGGACAAGACATCACAACCAGCCACGGGCGAGGCGGCCACCGATCAAATTCCCGCGGAAGGCGACGAGGCGGATGAGGACCGCGCCGGGGAGGGGCGCAAGGAGGGGGCGTCGCGCGCCGAAAATCTCGCGGAAATCGATTTCCGAAAAATGGCCGACCCCGGGCAGATCGAGCAGGCCCACGACGTCGCGGCGCGACTGGCGAGGACAATGCGCACGCGGCTGACGCGGCGCGATCTGGCGCGGCGGCGCGGCTACCGGCTCGACCTCCGGCGAACCATCCACGGCAACATCAGCCATGGTGGCGTGCCGATCTCGCTCGTCAGGCGGCGAGCGCAAGGAAAAGCCGCTGCGGCTGGTCATCCTGCTCGATGCCTCCGGCTCGATGAGCATGTACACCGGCGTATTCTTGCGGTTCATCCACGGCGTGCTCGACGAGTTTCGCGAGGCCGAAGCCTTTCTGTTTCATACAAGGCTTGCTTATGTCTCCGACGCGATGAAGGAAAAGGATGCTGCCCGCGCGCTCGACCGGCTTTCGATCATGGCGCAGGGTGCCGGCGGCGGCACCAGGATCGGCGAGAGCCTGCAGACCTTCAATCGCTGGCATGCCGCGCGCGTGCTGCATTCACGCTCTTGCGTGATGATCGTATCCGATGGTTACGAGACTGGTGACGCGAACCTGCTCGGCCGCGAGATGGCGGCGCTTTCAAAACGCTGTCGCCGCATCGTCTGGCTCAATCCGATGATGGCGTGGGACGGCTACGCGCCGGAGGCCGCCGGCATCAAGGCCGCACTGCCGCATATCGATCTCTATGCGCCGGCCAACACGCTGAAAAGCCTGACCGAGCTCGAACCCTATCTGGCGAAGCTGTGAGTACGCCCATGACCAAGCATGTGGAAGTGATGGATCTCGTGGCCGAACTCAAGGCCGCCGAGGAGGCCTTCGTGCTCGCAACCGTGGTGCGGACCGTGTCGGTGACGGCGGCAAAGGCCGGCGCGAAGGCGATCATCCGTCCCGACGGCACCATCGTTGCGGGCTGGATCGGCGGCGGCTGCGCCCGCGGCGCGGTGCTCAAGGCCGCGCGCGACGCGCTCGCCGACGGCGAGCCGCGCATGGTCTCGGTGCAGCCGGAGAATCTTCTGGCCGAGCTCGGCGTCAAGCCCGGTGAAAATCGCGACGGCGTGCGTTTTGCGACCAACATGTGCCCGAGCAAGGGCACCATGGACGTGTTCGTCGAGCCGGTATTGCCGCATCCCTCTCTCGTCATTCTCGGTGGCAGCCCCGTTGCGCTGTCGCTTGCGACCCAGGCCCGCCAGCTCGGCTATCACGTCACGGTCGCAGCCCCCGCCGCCGATGTGACAGGTGTGCCGGATGCCGACATGCTCATCGACGGCTTTGCGCTCGCAACGCTGAACGAAGCCAAACGCTTCATCGTGGTCTCGACGCAAGGCAAGGGCGACGAAGCCGCGTTGCGCGCGGCGGTCAACACGCCGGCCGCCTACCACGCCTTCGTCGGCAGCCGCCGCAAGATGGCGGCGCTGCGCGAGAAGTTGATCGGCGAAGGCTTTGAGGCTTCCGTTCTCGATCGCGTCAAGGCCCCGGCCGGCCTCGACCTCGGCGCGATCACGCCGGAGGAAATCGCGATGTCGATTTTGGCGGAGATCACCGTAGAGCGAAGGCGGGGGCAGCGCGCAGCCAGGCCGTAGCAGCCGTCGTATTTCGGCCGCACGCGTGGCGCGGATGAAGCCGGCGGGCCGGTAGCAAATGCGTTGCTGTCTGATTTGCCCGACGGGCTGTCTCGCGATTTTCGTGTCCAGTCCTTGCCTCAAAAATATTTCGTTTTTCGATTTGGTAGAAACAGCAATAGAGCAAATCCGTCCCGCTCCAACCAAGGGGCGTTTCGCGATCGTCACGGACGTGGGGCGGGATGCGGTGGACGCAAGGCAGCACGACAGACGAACGTGCTCTCTTTGCGGACGGCGAAGTCGTGTGGTCCTGACGCCCCGACGCTGGCGTCAAGTTCTTGAGAAGCAAGCTTCTGAGGGGCGACGGTGGCAAGAAAGCCCGGTCACCGGGGAGAGCGCGCTATAAGCCGTTAAAACCATTGCGCGGGGAATGCCGGGCGAACCGGCGTGACCGTGGTGACGACACTTGTGTGCTTCCTTCCATCGCACACAAGGCTGCGGGCGCGAACCGAGCGCCCGGCATTCCCTGCGCCCTTTTTGCGGGGCAAGGACGTTCAGGAAAAACTCGCGCGTCCGCGCGGCGAGATCACGAAGGCGTGTGTGTGAAACATCCCACAAGTTGAAATTCAGATCCGTGCTCTCAATACACCGCACGTCTCGCGATCCGACCAGGTCGGCATCACTGACCCTTTCCGTGCCTGAGCGGCAAGGCGAGCGCGCAAACAATACACGTTAATGAGAGGGGCGCTTCATCCGATCACGCGTCATTGTCGCGAACTTTTCAATCGACAAAGTTTTGTCGGCTGATGCGCCAGTAGCTTCGTAACTTCTGAAATTTCCTGCCTTCGACCAATTTTCTGTCCTTCTTTCAGGGAGCGTCAAATGGCACAGCAAACAGCCCATCCTCACTTTGCGACCCAGAGCCGAACTGTCTTGTCCGGCAGCGAGAAGCGCCCGGTCGAGCTGGCGGCCGCGAAAAGGCCTGCGACCGCCGCCGAACAGATGACGGTGTCGGTGATTGTCCGGCGCAAGAAGCCGCTGTCGGCGGCGCATGTCGCCGGCAAGCAACGCCTCACCCACGCCCGGTTCAACACCGACCACGGCGCCGACCCCGAGGCGGTCGCGCTGGTCAAACGTTTTGCCAAGGAATTTGGTCTCAAGGTGGAGGGCGGCATGCCCGCGCCCGGGCGGCGGACCGTCAAGCTCACCGGAAGCATCACCAACATGCAGCGGGCGTTCGGCGTGTCGCTGTCACACTGCACGATCGACGGCGAGACTTACCGCGTCCGTGACGGCAGCATCTATCTTCCCGCCGAATTGCAGGGCTATGTCGTCGCCGTGCTCGGCCTCGACAATCGTCCGCAGGCAAAGCCGCATTTCCGGGTTCTCGGCGAGGCGGGAGCGGTCTCCGCCGAAGCCGCGAGGGCCGATGGCTTCGCGCGTCCTCACGCCGCGGGTCAATCCTCCTTCACGCCGGTCCAGGTCGGGCAACTCTACCAGTTCCCGCAAGGCATCACCGCATCCGGTCAGACCATCGGCATCGTCGAACTCGGCGGTGGCTTTCGCCAGGCCGATATCGTCGCCTATTTCAAATCGCTCGGGCAGAAGCCGCCGACGGTGATCGCTGTGCCGGTGGGAGCGGGAAAGAACAATCCCGACGGTCCCAACGGTGCGGACGGCGAGGTCATGCTGGACATCGAGGTCGCCGGCGCGGTTGCCCAGGGTGCCCGCATTGTCGTTTACTTCGCACCAAACACCGACCAGGGTTTTGTGGACGCGATCGCGCAGGCCGTCCACGACACCAAGTACAAGCCAAGCGTGATCTCGATCTCCTGGGGCGCGGCCGAGGTCAATTGGACCGCCCAGGCCATGGCGGCGCTTGACGCCGCTTGCCAGTCGGCGGCGGCGCTCGGCATCACCATTACGGCAGCGGCCGGCGACAACGGTTCGTCCGATGGCGTCAATGACCAAAAGAATCATGTCGATTTTCCCGCTTCAAGCCCGCACGTTCTGGCCTGCGGCGGAACCAACCTGGCCGGTAGCGGCTCCAGCATCTCCGCAGAGACGGTGTGGAATGGCCAGCCACAGGGCGGCGCGACCGGCGGCGGCGTCAGCAATGTGTTCCCGTTGCCGATCTGGCAATCCGGCTTCAACGTTCCGAAGCCAACCGTTTCGGCAGGCGGGCGCGGTGTCCCCGATGTCGCCGGCGATGCCGATCCCGCGACCGGTTACATCATCCGGGTCGACGGCCAGACCATGGTGATCGGCGGCACCAGCGCGGTTGCGCCCTTGTGGGCCGGCCTGATCGCGGTCGCCAACGCGCAGAACGGTATGCAAGCGGGCTTCATCCAGCCCGCGCTCTATGCCGCCAAGGGCAAAGTTGCTTTCCTCGACACGACGTCCGGAAACAATGGCAGCTTCAGCGCGGGTCCCGGGTGGGACGCCTGCACCGGTCTGGGGTCACCGATCGCGCCGCGCGTCATCAGCGCGATCAAGCCTGCCGCCTCCAGCCCGGCCTACAAGATTGCCGCCAGCCGAAGGAAAGCCTCGGTGCGAAAAGGCAAGTAGGCCGTTTGGCAAAAAGGGTGGGCACGATGCAGGGGGGTGCGCCTTTGCCCGCCCTAAAAGAGCAAACCATCGTCATTTCCGGGTTCGCATCTTCGATGCGTCCCGGGATGACAAGGAGAGTAATGATCGTCCTAGTCGAACAGGCTCGACACGGATTCTTCCGACGCGGTGCGGCTGATCGCTTCGGCGATCAGCGAGGCGATGGGAAGGGTGCGGATGTTGGGCGCCCTGGAGACAGCATCCGTCGGCTGGATCGAGTCGGTGATGACCAGCTCCTTCAGCCGCGACGAGGCGATGCGCGTCACCGCGCCGCCCGACAGCACGCCATGGGTGATGTAGGCGTAAACTTCCTTGGCGCCGTCGGCGAGCAGCGCGTCCGCGGCGTTCACCAGCGTGCCGCCGGAGTCGACGATGTCGTCGACCAGGATGCAGGTAAATCCGGCGACGTCGCCGATCACGTTCATCACTTCGGATTCGCCGGCGCGCTCGCGGCGCTTATCGATGATGGCGAGCGGAGTATTGATGCGCTTGGCAAGCCCGCGTGCGCGCACCACGCCGCCGACGTCGGGCGACACCACCATGACGTTGGCGAGGTCGAAGTGCTCGCGGATATCGCGAACCATCACCGGCGAAGCGTAGAGATTGTCGGTCGGGATGTCGAAGAAACCCTGGATTTGGCCGGCATGCAGATCGAGCGTCATGACGCGATCGGCGCCGGCATGGGTGATCAGGTTCGCGACCAGCTTGGCCGAAATCGGCGTTCGGGAACCGGACTTTCGATCCTGCCTTGCATAGCCGAAATAGGGGACCACCGCGGTAATGCGGCGCGCGGAGGCGCGGCGCAGCGCGTCGGTGATGATCAGGAGTTCCATCAGATGGTCGTTGGCCGGAAACGACGTCGACTGCAGGATGTAGACGTCCGAGCCGCGGACATTTTCCTGGATTTCGACGAAGATTTCCATGTCGGCGAAACGCCGGACCACTGCCTTGGTGAGTTCCAGGTCAAGGCCCTTGGCGATTGCCCGCGCCAGCGTAGGATTGGAATTGCCGGCAACAAGCTTGATGGAGCCGTTTTTGGCCGACATCGAGGCTTCTCCCCGCGCCTTGCTGGATACAATGTTCAGCATATCGCAATTCCCACCGAACGAGCGCGTTTCGATAGGCGAGGTGATATCAAGGGGGTGGCCCGGCTGGCAACCCATGGGGGCGGTTTTCCCGGGCAAAAATGGCTGTTTCCGAGGCGTTTTGGCTAATGACTGGTGTAGCCGAGCGCGCTGACGCTGAATTGGTCGGATGCCGACGACGGCTGATCGGCGCTCGCTACCGCCGATCCGCGTTTGGCTGGCGCGGGCGGCGCGGCCTGAGGCACGTCCGCCGGGGCCGTTCCGTTGATCATGTTGCTGAGCCCGCTCAGCCCGGTCTGCGCGATTTTCCGCAAGACCAGGTCGTCGGCGGCGGCCCAGGGATCGCGCCCGGCCTTGCCGGCCGGCTCCTCGCCGGAGAGACGCAGCGCGCGCTGCTGGTTCTGGTCGTAGACGTCCCAGACCCAGGCGATGGTGGTGCGCCCGCGGCTCACCTGGGCGGCGAGATAACTCCGCACCCGATAGGAGGCACTGCCTTCGCGGGACACGATCGAGAGGCTGCGGAGTTTGGATTCACTGTCCAGCACATTGACCATTCGGTCGAACACCTGCGGCGGCGGGCCGTCGATGGATTCGAAGGCAATGGTGGGACTGCTTGCGTTGGTGGCCATCGCAAAGGAACTGGCCGCGGTACCACTTCCGGCGCAGCCGCCGAGCCCGCAAGCCATGGCCAAGAGTGCAGCGGCAATTGCGGCGCGCGGCACCATCCGGCAGGTGCGGAACAAAGTTGCTGATGCGTCCCTCATCACGCCCACAGCGATATCGTTAAAATGCGTTAAGGTCTAGGGCAGGGCTGCCACAGGTGATGCGCAAGACGGAGCAGTAAACGGCGCTCAGATGATTTTCGTTTCAGTAGAAGCACTTCCGACCAAGGCCGCGGCGTTTTCGCGCGAAACGGATGCCGGTTCGCGCGAAGAAAACGCGTCAAACCAAAGACTAGCCTTCAAGAACGATGGCGTGAACATGGCGGCCGTAATCCGGCTCCTGGCGATGCACCGAGCGGCGGTAGCTGAAGAAGCGCTCATCGGAATATGTATCGAGGCCGATGTCGTCGATGACGAGCACGCCGGCATTCTCGAGCCGCCTGCGGATGAAGCCGGCGAGGTCGAACATCGCATGGCCCTCGCGCGCCGCGGGAAGGAAGAACAGGGCGTTCTCCGCATCAGCCAGCAAGAATCTTTCGACGAATTCATTGCCGACTTCATAAGAGTGCTGACGGATCAGAGGGCCGATCGCGGCGACGATGCTCCCACGCCCGGCGCCAAGTTTTTCCATGGCTTCCACCGTGGATTCCACGATGCCGGTCAGCGCGCCCTTCCAGCCGGCATGCGCAGCGCCAATCACGCGCGCGTTGGGATCGACGAACAGAATCGGTCCGCAATCGGCCGCGGTGACGCCAATGGCGAGGCCTTCGGTGCGGGTGACGATGGCGTCGGCGCGCGGTCGCGACGCGCCCGCCCAAGGTCCGGCCGCGACCACCGCATCGGGCGAATGGATCTGGTGCACGCCGAGAAAATGCAAGGGCGATACGCCCAGATGCTCCGCCATCCGGCGACGATTTTCCAAGACATTGGCGGGATCGTCGTTCGACCCGAGCCCGCCATTGAGGCCAGCATAAATGCCATCGGAGACGCCCCCATCGCGGCTGAAGAATGCGTGACGCAGGCCGGGTACGGCCGACAGCAGCGGCGAATCCAGCTTCATGGCGCTTCAGCCTTGGCGTCTGATGCTTCACCGACGAACCCCGCCAGCGCGGTGATGTTCGGCTCCGAGATCGCCAGCACCTTGAACATCTCTCCCATGCCGTCACGGCCGCCGCCGATGAGCCGCCTCAGCGCGCCCGCAATGTCTTCCGAAGCTTCGGGCGTCGCCTTGGCCATCAGCGTCACCGCGCGGGTTTCGATGCCGAGCCGCCTGAGAAAATCGCCCTGCGGCACCGGGCCGTGGACGCGGGCGCCGAGATCCTCGGTGGCGCGCACCAAGGCCTCGAAATCGACATGCGCCGTCACGTCGGCCTGTCCGGGATTTTTCAGTGGGTCGGCGAAACTGTGACGGGCGATGGCTTGAAAGGTATCGCCGGCGTCGCTGCGCAGGTGGCCGTAATCGATGATCAGGGCCGCGCCGTCCTGATCACGAACCCGGCTTGCGATTTTCATGATCTCGGCGTCGGGCCGCCATTCGAACACCGCGCCGACGGGGGCGGCACGCACCAGCGGTGGCAGCAACACTTCGAAACGCGGTGTTGGTTCGGCCGCCGCGCCGAACACCAGCTTGCCGTTGCTGTCGAGTTCGACGGTGCGTTCGTGCCAACCGGTCTCGCGTCTCACCGCCTGGTGGATCGGCAGCACGTCGAAATATTCGTTGGCGAAAATGACGGAGGGACCGTCCGGCACGTCGTCGATCGTATCGTGCCAGGAAATGTTGAGGGAGCCGGAGAGCGTGGCTTTCTGCTTCTCGCGCAACACGGGATTGACTTCGACGAGATGGATGCTGAGCGCCTGGTAAAGCGGGGGCAGCACGCGGAGCGCGCGCAGCGCGTCCGCCATCATGGTGCCGCGGCCGGGTCCGCATTCGATCAGCCGCAGCAAGAGGCGGCGAGCCGATCGCCTTCCACACCGACGCGGCCCACAGCCCCAGCAATTCACCGAACATCTGGCTTACTTCCGGCGCGGTGGTGAAATCGCCTTCGCGCCCCAAGGGATCGCGGGAAAGGTAGTAGCCGTGCTTGGGATGCGTCAGGCACAGCTCCATGTAACGCCACACCGGCATTGGGCCGGTCGACTTGATCAGTTTCTTGATCTCCGACTGGAGCGGCGAATATTCGGTCACGTCATTCCTTGAACGGGCGGCGCCACTTGCTTTGCGGTGTTGCGGCGCCATGCCACCATAACAATGATTGTTCCTGCAATGATCATCGGCACCGAAAGCAACATGCCCATGGTCAGGCCGCCCCACAAAAATCCGAGTTGCGGATCGGGCTCTCTGAAAAACTCCCCAACGATGCGCGCAATACCATAAATCGCGATAAAGCTGCCGAGGATCAAGCCGGGCCGCTTCAAGGCGCCCATCCGAATCATCACCGCCAGGATCGTAAACAACACGAAACCCTCAAGCGCCGCCTCGTAAAGTTGACTGGGGTGGCGCGGCAGCGGCCCGCCATTGGGAAATACGACCGCCCAGGGCAGGCTCGCCTCTGCCGGCCGGCCCCACAATTCGCTATTGATGAAATTGGCGAGCCGCCCGAGAAACAGCCCGATGGGCCCGACGGCGGTGACGACATCACCGAGCGACAGGATCGGCAGGTTGTTCTTGCGGCAGAACAGGATCACCGCGAAGACGCAGCCGAGAAAGCCGCCGTGAAACGACATTCCGCCTTTCCACAACTCGAAAATCTCGGCGGGATGCTGGACGAAGAAGGAGGGATTATAGAACAGCACGTAGCCGATGCGGCCGCCGGCGATAATTCCGATCGTCACCCAAAGGATGAAATCGTCCATTTGCACAAGCGAGATCGGCGCCGGCCCGCCCCAAAGTTTCTCGTTCTTGAGCAAGGCGCGCGCATAGATCCAGCCCAGCACGATGCCGCCGATATAGGCGAGCGCGTACCAGCGGACGGCGAACGGGCCGATCGCAATGGCGACGGGATCGAAAACCGGAAAGGCGATGGTGAGGAAGGACATCGCGCCTTCCTATGACAAGAGATTGCGGCGATAGAGCGAGAGCAGCCGTTCCCAATGCCGTTCGGCCGCGTCGCGATCGTAGACCGGCCGTTTCGGAAACGCGAAGCCATGATGGGTGCCGGGATAGATCTCGACTTCGGCGTTGGCCCGATCGTTGGCCATCGCCTGCTTTACTTTTTCGATTGTCTCCATCGGCGCGTAGATGTCGGTCTCGGCACAGCCGAAATAGAGTTCGGCCTTGGTCCTCTGGCCGGCGAGATGGGGGCTGTCGGGCTGGTCGGTAGCAAGATGCGTTCCGTAGATCGACGCTGCCGCCTTGACCCGATCAGGGAAATGCGTCGCCGCATTGATCGCATATCGACCGCTCATGCAGTAGCCGACAGCGCCGACCCTGTCCGTGCGCGCGGCGGGCTGGCTTTCGGCAAAGGCGAGCAGAGCGCGGGTGTCCTCCATGACCATTGGAATGTTGATTGAGGCCATCAACTGGAACATGCGCTTGCGTTCCGGTGATTCCGGATCGGCTGGCAATGGGCCGAGCTCCATCACGCCCGAACGGTAATAAAGATTCGGCAACATCACGTAATAGCCCGACGTAGCGAGCCGACGTGCCATGTCGCGCAGTTCCTCCCGGATCGCCGGCGCGTCCATGTAAAACAGGATGACCGGGATGCGGTCCGCCGCGCTCGGGATGGGTAATGAAGGTGGTGGTGTGGCCGTCCTTGGTCGGAATTTCGATCTGCTGGTCGATCATGGGGCGCTTCTGCTCGCTTCTCGATTGATGGCTTCCTGGCAAGGCATTTGATACGATTACAAGGAAACCGGCGCATGACAAGGCACGCTGCCAAATGGGAACAATGTCGGCCTTGAACCGCGTCGTCCGGATCGCCATTGTCTTGTTGTGCCGACCCTGTGCAGACGACCGGAGATTTGAGGGATGACCCAGACCAGCAATCGCTTTTTCGACGAGATCGGGCGTTTGATGAACGATGCCGCCGGCGCCGCACAAGGCGTCAAGCGCGAGGTCGATACTCTCGTGCGCAATCAGGCTGAAAAGGTCCTGCGCGACCTCGACATCGTCAAGCGCGAGGAGTTCGAGGCCGTCAAGGACATGGCGCGCCTGGCGCGCGAGGAAAACGAGGCGCTGAAAGCGCGCATCGCTGCACTGGAAGCCGCGCTCGGCGGTTCGCGTACGGCATCCGATGCCGGCAGCCTGAAGACGGACGGATAGCACGGTGTTCTGAAAGCGACGGATTGGCCGCTGGCGAGCGCCTGACAAGGCACGGCCAAGGGCTGGACCGGGGTCTAAAACACGGAGAAAGATCCCTGCATTTCCTTGTCATTTCGGGACTTTGGGGCTAGAACGCCGCCACGCTCGCAGCCCCCGCACCCCTGGAGGCTTGCTGCGAACGCCAAACGGGCCGCAATGCGGCCTTTAACTTTTTAGAAAACAAGGACTTAAGACAATGGCGACCGTCAAGGAATTGAAGGCGACCGCGCGTCCGAATAGCGGCAAGGGGGCCGCCCGGGCAGAGCGTCGCGCCGGGAGAGTGCCCGGAGTGATCTATGGCAACAACCAGCCCCCCGTGACCATTTCGGTCGATGATGCCGACCTGCGCCAGCGCATTCTGGCTGGCCGGTTTCTTACTACGATTTATGACATCGATCTGGAGGGCAAGAAGCATCGCGTGATTCCGCGGGACTTCCATCTCGATCCAGTGCGCGATTTCCCGATCCATGTCGATTTCATGAGGCTCGGCGAAGGCGCGACTATCCGCGTCAGCGTTCCCCTGCACATCCAGAACGCTAAATCCTCACCCGGCGTGAAGCGCGGCGGCACGGTCAATATCGTGACCCACACGATCGACCTGGAATGCTCGGTCGATAACATCCCGCAATTCGTCGAAGCCGATGTCAGCGGGCTCGAGATCAGCCACTCGCTGCATTTGTCCGACATCAAATTGCCTGCCGGCGTGAAGTCGCTGTTGCGCGAGGACGTGACGCTGGTAACCATCGTGCCGCCGTCCGGCTACGCCGAAGAAATGAAGGCGGCTGCGGCTGCAGCCGCCGCCGGTGCTGCCGCCGCTGCCGCGCCTGCGGCCGGCGCTGCGGCTCCTGCGGCTGGCGCTGCTGCTGCCGCGCCTGCGGCAGGTGCTGCTGCCGCTCCTGCGGCGGGTGCGAAGGCGCCAGCGGCCGGCGCCAAAGCGCCTGCCAGTGGCGGCGACAAGAAGAAGTAATTGGTGTCCCGTATCCGAAGTTCGGCTCCTTCTCTCGAATTTCGGGTACGAAAGGACGCTGGAAGCCTCAAGTTTTCTAGTGTGATGGCTCAGAAGTTCTCTTGACGGAATCGGGGTCAGAGTGAAGAGAACTTCTGAGCCCCCACACTAGCCGCGGGATGCCGGCGTCATGCAACTCTTTGTTGGCCTCGGCAATCCCGACGCGAAATACGCGAACAACCGGCACAACATCGGCTTCATGGCCGTCAATGAAATTGCGCGGCGTCACGGTTTTGCACCTTGGCGCCGCCGCTTTCAGGGCGAGACATCGGAAGGCACCCTCGACCACGAGAAGGTTGTCCTGCTCCGGCCGGCGACGTTCATGAACGAATCCGGTCGGGCGGTTCAGGAAGCCGCGAACTTCTTCAAGCTTGGGGCCGGCGAGATCATCGTGTTTCAGGACGAGCTCGAACTGCCTCCGGCCAAGGTACGGGTCAAGGTTGGTGGCGGCATCGCCGGCCACAACGGTTTGCGTTCGGTCTCCGCGCATATCGGCAACGAATATCGCCGCGTGCGGCTGGGCATCGGTCATCCCGGCATCAAGGAACTGGTGCATGGCCACGTGCTGTCGGATTTTGCCAAAAGCGACTGGCCATGGGTCGAGGCGCTGTGTGCGGCTATCGCCGACAATGCCGGATTGCTTGCCAGCGGCAAGGATTCGACGTTCCAGAACAAGGTGCATTTGGCAATGCAGGCCAAGGGATTTTTCGACAGGGACGACGGCGGCGCTGCGTAACGCGCTGCTTGTCACGATACAGGCATTCAGGACACATCATGGGATTCAAATGCGGTATCGTCGGTTTGCCCAATGTCGGCAAGTCGACGCTGTTCAATGCGCTCACCGAGACGGCGGCCGCCCAGGCGGCGAATTATCCGTTCTGCACCATCGAGCCCAATGTCGGTGAGGTCGCAGTGCCCGACCCCCGACTGGAGAAATTGGCCGCGATCGCAAAATCCGCGCAGATCATTCCGACACGTCTGACCTTCGTCGATATCGCCGGGCTCGTGCGTGGCGCCTCGAAGGGGGAGGGCCTCGGCAACCAGTTTCTTGCCACCATCCGCGAGGTCGACGCGGTCGCCCATGTAGTGCGCTGCTTTGAGGATTCCGACATCACCCATGTCGAAGGCAAGATCGTGCCCTTGGCCGACATCGATACCATCGAGACCGAGTTGATGCTCGCCGACCTCGACAGCCTGGAAAAACGCGTCGACAATTTGATTAAGAAGGCAAAAGGTAACGACAAGGATGCCAAGGAGCAGCTCGATCTCGTCAATCGCGCGCTGGTTCTGTTGCGCGACGGCAAGCCGGCGCGGTTTCTCGAGCGCAAGCCCGAAGAAGAACGTGCCTTCGTCATGCTCGGCCTGTTGACATCCAAGCCGGTGTTGTACGTCTGCAATGTCGAGGAAGCTTCCGCCGCCAAGGGCAACAGTTTTTCGGACGCGGTTGCCGCGCGTGCCAAACAAGAAGGTGCGGTTGCGGTGACGATCTCGGCCAAGATCGAATCGGAAATCGCGACGCTGTCTCGCGCGGAGCGAACCGAGTTTCTGGAGACGCTCGGGCTCGAGGAAGCCGGCCTCGACCGCCTGATCCGCGCCGGCTATCAGCTCCTCGACCTCATTACCTACTTCACCGTCGGCCCGAAGGAAGCCCGTGCCTGGACCATCCATCGCGGCACAAAGGCTCCCGCGGCGGCCGGCGTCATTCACACCGATTTCGAGAAGGGTTTCATTCGTGCCGAAACCATAGCCTATGCCGACTATGTCGCGCTTGGCGGCGAAGCCGGCGCGCGCGATGCCGGAAAGTTGCGGCTGGAGGGCAAGGAATACGTCGTCGCCGACGGCGACGTGATGCATTTTAGGTTCAACAACTGATCAAGTCTAATGTTCCGCGCCATGGTCGCGGATTGCGCCGAGATGTTCGTTGATGCGAAACACAATCAATATGAATTCGGCGACAATGCGCGAGAAGATGATGCCGACGATGACGCTGGCGATCGAGGCCAAGAGCTGAAGAAACCCGCCGAATGGGCTGATTGCCATCGCGGCAAGGCCGGAAAAGATGCCACCGAGGCCGAACAGCCCGATTAGCGCGATGACGAGCCAGTAAAATGTCTTGATGATGGTGGGTGTGATGAAGCGATCCCACTGAAACAGATCCTGAAAATCGAACATCAGTCGTTCTCCCGGCAAGTCGAAATTTGATTCGCGTCAAACCTGTCCCTGATAGCAAAGGGCTAGCTCCGAATGCCGGTTCGGGCAAGTCGGGGACGAGCCATGCGCGTGGGCGGGTTGAGATTGCCACAAATAACGGCCACAATCGGGCTTCTTGCAAGATGTCCCCCGTCATGAACACGCTTGTTTTCGAAGACTTCAAGCTGGGCCGCGTGGGCAGCTTCGGACCGCGTTGCGTCACGCGCGAGGAGATCCTTGCCTTTGCCGCCGAGTTCGACCCGCAGCCCATGCATCTCGATGAAGAGGCCGCGTCGCGTTCGATGTTGAAGGGACTTTCCGGTTCGGGCTGGCATCTTTGCTCGATCATCATGCGGATGATGTTTGACGGCTTTATCGGCCGCACGGATTCACTGGGTTCGCCAGGGGTCAACGAGTTGCGCTGGCTCGCGCCGCTTCGGCCAGGCGACGACCTCATGCTCGACGTCGATGTGACGGAAGCGAGGGTTTCCCGGAGCCGCCCGACCACAGGCATTGTGACGTTCCGGGCCGTCGTGAGTAACGCGGCTGGACAGGCGTTGTGCGAGATGGTCTCGCCGATCATCGTCCGACGGCGTGACGACAACGCGGCCGGGCAGGCGGGCTGATGCGGTTCTTCGAGGACATCGAGGTCGGGCAGCGGCGTGAACTGGGTTCGTTCTCATTCACTGCCGACGGAATCAAGAAATTCGCGCTGCAGTTCGATCCGCAGCGCTTTCATCTGGACGAGGAAGAAGGGCGCAGATCGTTGTTCGGCGGCCTTGCCGCGTCGGGTTGGCACGTCGGATCGGCGTGCATGAAACTCCTGGTGGCCGATGCAAAGCGCCAGGCCGGCGAGGCTGCGGCGCGCGGCGAGAAAGTTGCGGCTTGGGGACCATCACCTGGATTTCGCGAGCTGCGCTGGATCAGGCCGGTGCTGGCGGGTGACACGATCAGTTTTGCGACTGAGGTTCTGTTGCTGCGCGCCTCTTCGAGTCGTCCCGAATGGGGAATCCTGGAGGCCCGCAACACCGGAACCAACCAGCACGGCGAGCTGGTGTTCTCGGTGCTGGCGACGGCCTTTGTCCCACGACGGAACAGCAACGTCTGAACCAGGCGGACGGAACCGTTTCCTCGCTAACTCATTTTGAACCTGTGCCTGTCAAACAAGACACAGGGATTGAGTTGAGGGAACGATCATGGCGGACCGCCGGGGTTTGAGATTTGTGGGCTTTATCTTCGCAACCGTAACGCTTGCGGTGATGTTCGGCACCGGGCTGGTGGTCAAGGGCTACGCGGATGGCGCCTACTCGCTTGAGGGTGATCCGATCACCGTCCAATAAGTTAGAGTCTGCTAACTATAGTCGCTGAAAGACGACCTTTAGGTCCCGCCGGCCGAAAAGGATCAGCGGCTCCAGATCAGCACCAGAAGAAACACCGCCGCCAGCAGCAGTCCGACAAAACGGATCATGATGGTGCCCATGTTGTGCGGCGATCGCTATTGTCGGGCCGAACGGTTTTCATGCAGGTACTTCCCAGAGTTGCCGTCACATGACGGCGCCTGCACTTGGTCGTGGCCCGGCGCTTGGAGGTTCACGAGGTCAAAGGCGAAACATCGTCGAGATCCGCTTCACTTCCAACCCGCAAAAACGGATCATTCCGGGTCGGGTCCTGTCGGACCATCCCGGAATGACGCGAGTCACGGTTGAGGCGGGAATGAAAGAGGCGGATCAGCCGTTGCGGAGGCCGTTCGCGGCGCGCTTCCACTGCGCGACATTGTCGGCGATCATGCGGGTCGATTTCATCGCGGCCTGGCTGAGTTGGGCATAGCCGGAGATTTCGCGCTGGACGCGCTGACCTTCGGCGTGCAGCAGGTCGCGCAGGCTTTCAAGCTCGGAGATCAGGTTCTCGATTTCGGCAAGCGATGTTCCGGCCACGCGCTGAATCAGCGAGTTGACGCTGTTGACGCTGGCCTCGGCGTTGGGATCGGCCGGGGCATCGGTGCCTCCCACCGTGCCGGGCGCCGGACGGCGCAAATAGGCGATGTCGTTGCGAACGAAATCGCGGATACCAGCCTCGACCTCCGAGACCGCGGCGAGGTCCGTATCCTCTTCGGTCGCTTCAATCTGTTCGGGACGAATGGCGTTCATCGGCTTTTTCCCTGTTTTCGCGTGTGTTTGCTGGCGGATGTCCCCGCACCACGAGAGTTACGCGATACCATCAGGGCTTCCGATTTTGACCACATCGCGGCCAATATGCGGCAATGACCTGTTCATTCACGGGATTTGGCCGCCCGGCGATGAATGACACGTGACTGCGGAAAAGCCGTTTCTACCAGCTTTGCTTGAAGCCGGCCGTGATGCTCTTGTTGGCGGTGCCGAGCGGCGTCTCGCTGATCGAGCCGGAAATGCTGAGGCCGCCGAATAACTTCTGCTCGGCGCCGATCTTGCGCAGCCACTTATCGTCGGTGGTGGAGAGGCTTTGCCCGGCGCTGAAGCTCGTTCCGGTATCGCCGATACTGAGCTTTGCCGATTGATCGGTTTCGTAATTGCGCATCGTGCGCCCGGCCATTCCGGGCACCGGACCGGTGCCCTGCTGAATCATGTTATAGCCATTCTGCAGGCTGAGCGAATATTGTTCGTTGAGTATCAGCGACTTGCTCAAGGAGGTGCCGAGCTTGCTCTGATCCTGCGCGGGATCGAGGCGGGCTTCGACCGCCGTCTTGTCCCAGATCGCGCCGAGCCCGGGCGCCGTGATCGCCGCCCATGCCGTTCCGGAGGATTGGGGCTCGTTTCCACCATTGGCGGCCTTTTCGGCGAGCAGCTCGGAGAGCGTCGAGGGCTGCCGGACAACGGTCATGTCGGCGCCGACCCGTGTATCCCAGAACGGCGAAATCGATTGCTTCACCGACACCGCCGAACCGTTCGGCTGTTCCCTGGATGACCACGTCATCTCATTGGCCGTGCTTGCGCGTGGCGCGAGACGCGCCTTCGATGCCGGGCTCATGGCCATCAGGGTGGAGGCGTCGACGTTGAGCTGGCTCCAGTCCAGCTCGAGATCCTTGATGTCGGCGTCGTCGGGCTTGACGGCGGCTTCCGGCTCCATCTCCGGCGTATCGGCTTCCTCTTCTTCGCTCGCCGGCACGGCCTGCGCATTGGCCGGCATGGAGATCAGGGTTGAGGCGGCCGCGATCAAAAGCAGCCCCGCCAAACCATACCCGATCCTGGACGTCATAACCTGCCCGCCTGCCAGCCAGGAAAGAATGGGTTCACATCGGCGCAAAATTGTGGCCGCAAGGCGTTTCGGATTCGATGCCTTGCATCGTCCCGGAATGACCGGCTTACGACGCGACCTTCGGCAGGTGAATCGGATGCCCAAGCGCCTGCTCCACCAGATCGAAAGTATCGACCAGAATGCGGATGTTGGCGAGCCGGCCGGCCTTGAATTGCGCGAAATGAGCGAGCCGCAGGCTGATCGGTTTGTTCGCGTCCAGCAGGGTCAGCGAATAGCGCAACATCGAAGCCGCGGACTCCGCCCCCAGCATGATCGATTCGCGGTCGAAGCGGTGGACCCTGACATTGTCGGCGATCTGCCGGATCACCTCGAGCACGGCGGCCTTGCCGTGGCGTGCGCCGAAGAATGGAAACATGTCGATCGGTCCATAGATCGCCCAGTCGACATCCTCGTCGATCAGGGCCTCGACGTCTTCGCGCTGGCGCTCGTTGATCGCGCGATGCAACGCGCGAGAGAAGCGCCAGAGACTGTGCTCTGTCATGATATCTGCGTCCTGAACTGGATTTGCCAATCAGCGCCCGGCCCTGATGGGCGTCATCATCGACGCCGTGCCTGGGAGGCTGAACTATTTCAAGCTTCAAGTAAGCCAATTTTGCCAAAACGCAAGTGCAATTATGCATTATACCAATGCTGATCAATGCCCGACGGTGCCGTCAAAGGGGGCCGAGGCCTGCTGCCGGACGGGGATTTCGGCGTCGCGGGCCGCCGTGATGCCGAACAGCAACGCGCCTCCGAGTCCGCCGATTGCTGCGCCGAGCGGCATGAAAGTGAAGAACACCAGCATGCCGCTATAGCCTTCAAAGCTGGTGGTCTTGAAGATTTCGACCCAGGCGAGACCGGCCCCAACGCCGAGCGCGGCGCCACCGAGCGCGCCCATGAACAGACCGAGCAAGGCAAGCAGTGCGATCTTCATGGCGGCGCTTTCATTGGTTGGCGCATGGGTCCCCGGGCGTTTGGTCGTCGCGGTGTGTCCGGAGGTTCAACGGTAGCGCTGAAATGTCATTTTGCGATTTTTGAGCTGGCGACCATCCCGGACTGACGCGTCGATCAGCAAGAAGAAACTCGGCGACTAGCTTTTGCGCACGTTCCTGGTCAAGAGCGCGGTGATGTCACGCTCCAGCACCTGCTGAACGAGATCGAAGGTATCGATGATCTCGCGGATCTTGACGATGTGTCCGTCGCGAAGCGTGTAGAAGGCGGCCATGTCGAACTGAATGATCCTGCCGTTGGTGCTCTTGCGGAAAAATACCCGAAGATTCGCCGCGACCGTATCGCCCGCGGCGACGATGATGGGGACTTCATGGCGCATGCTGGAATAGCGTGCGTGCACGATCGTCCACATCTGGCGGACTTCGGCCTTGCCGCGATGGTGGCCCATATGCGGCAGGATATCGATCGGCGCGTTGGCAAAGAATTCGATGTCGTCGCTGCAAAAGGCCAGCGCTCCCTCGATATCGCCGGAGGTGAACACCTCGAGAAAATTCAGCACACGCTGCCGGTGAAGATTCTCGACCATTATCTGCTCCGTCGGTGTTGGGCCCGACTCACTCTTGCAAGAGCGGTAACATTGTGCGGCTATTTGAGCGAGGATCAATTGGTAAAAACATGTAACGCCATTTTCCGTCTCGGCGTTGCAAGTGGTCCACAGTCTCAGAGTTTGCTTGCTCTCGCCCACTCAAGAGGCCACCCAACCCCGTGGGCTTCTGCGATGGGCCAAATTGTTTCTCGGCAAACGCTGGTTCGACGAGAACGGGACATCTGACAAGCGTTGAACCTCGCGCCGCTTGCGGGCAGCACGAACCTGCGGCCTGGGGATCGTCACGCGCCTTGCGACGCGCAAATCATCGCCGGGCGATGATCGCGGAGGCTTCACAGCCCCTTCGGGTGGCCCTATCGTCAAAGTCACGCGGAGCGCAGCCGATCAAAATGCTCCGATCAAGAATGGGGAAACGCGCGTGAAACGCATCGCATATTTCGCGGCCTTGAGTCTGGGCCTGGTTCTTTCGCTTCCCGCCGTGGCGCACACGCCGCAACAGCCGCCGCACCAGCTCTTTGGCGAAGGCGACTTCAAGCTTGAAAGCGGGGAGGTGATCAAGGACTTCTCGATCTCCTACGTCACCCACGGCAAGCTGAACGAGAAGAAGTCCAACGCCATCCTGATGGTGACGGCGCTGGGCGGCAACCACCACCGCATCGATTTCATGATCGGTCCGGGCAAGGCGCTCGACCCCGACAAATATTTCATCATCTGCACCGACGCGATCGGCAACGGGCTTGACGACCTCGCCGAGCAACTCGAAGGCGCAAGGACGCATGAGCTTTCCGAAATTCACCATGCGCGACATGGTGGAATCGCAATATCGCCTCTTGAAGGAAAAATTCGGCATCGACCATGTCGTCGCCGTGATCGGCCCGTCGATGGGCGGGATGCAGGCGCTGCAATGGGGCGTCAGCCATCCGGACTATATGGACGCGCTGGTGGCGATGGTGCCGCTGGCGAAGACGCCGGCCTGGAGCGTCGCGGTGGCGGAAGCCACGCGCAAGGCGATCATGAACGATCCGGCCTGGAAGGACGGCAATTACGACACCCCGCCGGAGAAGGGCATCCGGCTGTGGCGCGACATCCTCAATCTGCTCTCGGCGCGCACGCCGGACATGTATGCGGCGCAGTTCAAGAACGGCATGGACGCGCTGCCCTGGATGGAGGCGCAGGAGACCGCGGCCATGAAGGCGTTCGACGCCAACGACTATATCTACCAGACCTGGGCCTATGAGCGGCACGACGTCGGCACCTCGCCGGGCTTTAACGGCGACACCGCCAAGGCGCTGGCCGCGATCAGAGCGAAGACGCTGATCCTCACCGGCACCAAGGATCTGCTCAATCCGGAATTCGAGCCGATCGAGGCCGGCAAGAACATCAAGGACGTCAAGATGATGACGATCAGCCCGGGCACCGTGACCGGCCACGCCGCGGCCGGCGGTTTTTTCCCTGCGGACGTGGAGTTTCTCAACCGCGAAACGTCGGCGTTTCTCGATGCGGTGACGGCGGGCGGCAAGACGCTGAATTGAGGGACGCGATGGAACCAGATCGCCCGCTTCGCGATTGATGGATCACACCGATCCACAGCCCGAGGACTCGCCGTCATGAAACCGATCGCCGCTCTGCTAGCCATCGCGGCGTTGGCGCTCGCCGCGCCTCCGACCGCCAACGCCAAGGGCTGCCTGAAGGGCGCGGTGGTCGGCGGCGTCGCCGGCCACTATGCCGGCCATCACGGCTGGCTCGGCGCCGCCGCCGGCTGCCTCTACGGCCGCCACCGCGCCAAGGAGCAGGAGCGGCAACAGCAAGAACAACAGCCGCAGCATCAGAGCAAGGTGCCCGATACGGACATCGGTCAGACCGGGATGTGAGGGAAGAGGCTCCGGATTTTGCGTTAGCGCGATCGACAACACAATCCACAATCAGCTTCGATGTTTCCGCAACGGCGACGAGGCTCCCTCTCCCCTTGTGGGAGAGGGCTGGGGAGAGGGGCCAACACGGGTAGTACCGATGCGGTCACCCCCCTCCCTAACCCTCCCCCACAAGGGGGGAGGGAACGGATAGCAACCGTTCCCGAGCGACGGATTGGTCCAAATCTTCGGTCCACTTTTCAAACAGCCACTTCGCGTTCGTCATTGCGAGCGTCAGCGAAGCAATCCCATGGCAACGTCAGGAAAGAAGGTGGTTGCTTCGTCGCCTTGCTCCCTTGCGCAAACGCTTCGCGTTTGTCGCAGGCAATGACGTCCACGCACACCTCCGCCTTCCCGCCGCGCATCGCGCCCGAGTTTTGCATCAGTCCGCTCGCCTCGAAAACGAGGGCGCAGGGAATGCCGGGTGCCCGTCGCACCCGCGGCCTCGCGTGGGAAAGATGGAAACCACACGAGCATAGTCACCACAGGTTCACCGGATCACCCGGCATTT
>CAVUHE010000011.1:0-59513 GCA_963741185.1 uncultured Alphaproteobacteria bacterium
GTCGGCGGTGGCCTTCAGCCGCATCCAAGATGGGTCGTCGTCTGCCCAAACGGTCCAGAACGGGTCGGTGCGGCTCCAGGCCGTCGACAACATCGCAAACCGCGCTTGCGGGCGTCGCGCCCGCATTGGGCTCAACGCGGCAATCAGATCGTTGGAAAGCTGGGCCGCTTCGTCGGCAACGATCCAGCCATCCACCGTGAGGCCCCGGATCGAATCGTCGCTGCCGGGCAGCGCCAGAACCCGCGATCCATTCTTAAGTTCCAGCGCATAGACGTTGTCGCTCTTGAACTCGGTGTCGACCGTGTTCAGGATGTCGCGGATCCGCCGCACCGCTTCGCGCACTCTGGCGTTGCGAGGGACAGGCGATCACGCTCAATCCGCCCGGCGTAAACAGCATGTAATGCGCAACAGCCCAAGCCGCGGCGGTGGTCTTGCCGACCTGCCGCGCGGTCAGGGCGATGATGGAAGCCCCCCGAGGGGCGCGCAGGAACTGCTCCTGCCAAGGAGCGGGTTCAACACCAAGCACTTGGCGTACCCACAGCGCCGGATCGATCTGATAGGCGACGTCACGCAGCGTGCTCATTGTCCACCTCCAACAGGGCTTGTGCGATCCGGGCCTTCAGTTCCGGTTCGTGATCAAATCTTTGGATGACGCGCTCGGCGATCTGCCGAAGATCGAGATTGACATTGGTCTGAACGGCGACATTGACCTGGGTTCCCTGCCGATCAAATCCGGCAAGCCGTGACAGGCTGTCGAGTGTCTGGCGGATTGAGTTGAGACCCGACAACGCGATCTGGAGCGAGCCTTGCTGCTGGGCCGCCGTTACGATCCCGTCGATCCGCGTCCGCAACTCGAAATAGGCTTCGTTGAGATTTTCCTTCGATGGCAGACAGGCCACCGCCGCGGTGCCGCGCGCCGTCTCTTTCATGATTGCATTTGAAGAGGACAGGCCCAGGCAGTTCGACCGGTGCCGGTGCAGGCTGGAAGGGTTTACACCATAGTCGGCCGCAATTTGGTTGCCTGGTTCTCCCGCCGCCAGCCGTCGGTCGATTTCCGCCCGCTTGATATGCTGGCACGTGCTGCATTTTCTCGCCATGTTACTCACCCTACGCTACGCCCCACCACTCAATTGGACTTCCAGCTGTGCTGGCCGAATCAATTTGCGGCCACCCACGCCTTTGTTAACGGACCGTTGCCATCGCTGACGTCCGCGCAGGGATATCCTCAACTGCTTATGAATTGGTAAATGGCGAGATAATTCTGGGTTCAGCGGTCGGCCGCAGCCGCCCACACACGAAAAATGGGTGTCAGGACGACGCAAGAAGTGCCCCCAAAGAACCTATCTTTCCCCGTGCCGATCTATCCCGATATTGGCGAGCAATCCGGAATTTGAACCGGGACGCCAAGGTTGCCATGGTTACAAGACCAAACCCTGGTTGCCGCTTCTCGGCCGGGGCGTTCCTCCTTGAAAAAGCCGAACCCACCCGACCCGTTAAATTCCGCCAAGAGGGGAGCTTTACTGGAGACTGCCGCGGTGCAGGTCAGCCTCGATCTGCAGCCGCGTTCCGCCGCCGAAGCGAGCACGATAGACCTGCAGATTTTCGATGATCCGCTGCACGTAGTTTCGGGTTTCGGAGAAGGGGATCAATTCGACCCAGTCGACGGCATCGACCTTGGGATCGCGCGGGTCGCCGTAGCGGTCGATCCATTTTTTGACGCTGCCGCGCCCGGCATTGTAGGCGGCAAACGTCATGACATAGGAGCCGCGGTAATCCTCGATCAGGCCGCCAAGCTCGGCCGCGCCGAGTGCTGCGTTGTAGACCGGATCGTTCTTCAGCCGTCCGAGGTCGAAGTTCGCGCCGTACTTCTTGCAGACATATTTGCCGGCATCCGGCGTCACCTGCATCAACCCGTAGGCCTGCGCGGGCGACACCACGAATGGGTTGAAGGCGCTCTCCTGCCGCGCGATGGCGTAGACGATGCTCTGCTCGACATCGGGCCCGATCGACTTGAACGGTGGAATTCCCGTCACCGGATAGGCATAGAAATCGAATGGCAGCCCACGATTGAGCGCGGCCTTGCCCATCGTCAGCATGCCACGCGCATCGCCGTAGCGGGACGCCACTTCGCCAAGCCCGACCAGCGCGTCGGGATCGCCGTTTTCGCCCATGTCGGCAAAAATCGGGATGGCGATTTCACCCTCTTCGAGTTCGAAAAGCAGTTGCACCGCGCGGACGATCTCAAGCCGTTCCACCGCGCGTCCGCGCGCCGTCGGCGCGCCGTTCAGTTCGATCTGCGGCAGGCCCAGTTTGGCGCGCGCCAACTGGCCATAATAGCTGGTCGACTGTTCGGCCGCCGCCGCATACGCGTTGCGTGCCTCCTGCGAACGGCCCGCGGCCTCGGCCGCGCGCCCCTGCCAATAGCCGGCGCGCGCAAGCGTGGTGGGGTTGACGCTGCCGACACCGATGCGCGCAAAATGCTGCGCAGCCGTCGAAGGATCATTGAGAAAACGCAGCGCAATCCAGCCCGCGGTGAATTCCTGCTCGGTCTTGTAGATGTCGCGCGCCGGCAATGCGGCGTCGCGGGCAATCAGGTAGGCGGTGCGGTGTTCGCCGACGTCGATCATCTTGCGCGACAACAACCGCCGTTCGATCCACCACTCATCCAGATTAAAGAGGCGACCCGGGTCCTTCGGCGCAGCCATCATCAGCTGCGCGGCCTCGTTGAATTTCTCCTCCCGGCGCAGGAGCTGGATCTTGCTGAAGATAAAGCCGGGGTCGCCGTGCAGTTCGCGCGGAACCGCCTCGAGCAGCGCGCGGGCGTTGGAGGCCTTGCGATAGGAGGCCATCCGGGCCTTGGCCAGGGCGACCTCGCCGCTGCCAAGCCGCTTGGCGGCGCGAAGTGCTGCCTCTTGCTCGCTGCCGTAAAGCAGAAGATCCATCCTCGCCTTGTGGTCGCCCGGCGTGATCAACGCTCCAAACAGGTCGAGGGCGGTGCTCTCGGTGTCTTCCGACATGGCGTCGTTGCGCCATGCATCCCGCACCAGACGCTCGGCATTGGCCCGGTCGCCGCGTGCGATCAAGACCCGCGCCAGCGAGAACTTGCCCTTGGCCGACACCGGCAATTCGTTCTCGAACCACGACCAGACCGTCGCATCCTCGCGGTGGTCGTCCCACAGCGCCGACTCAAGGCGTCTTCGCAGGAAGGTTTGCGACGGCCAACTCGGGTTGGCAGATATGAAGGCACGGTAGCGCTCGACTGGGGCGCCATTGTCGTCGCTGCGCAGGATGATCCACTCCGCAAGCTTCCGTGCCACCGGGTCCGAGATCGCCGTCTCAGCCTGGGTGGCGTCCGCCGGCTTGTGCTTGCGCACCAGTTCGATGACGTTCTCGATCGCGTCTTTGTCGGCCTGCGAGGTGGTCGACGTTGCGGCGACCGCGGCCGGTGTCGGCGGTTTGCGCGAGCTTGGCGGCAGAGCCGCATGCTGGCGGGTGGCCGGCGCTATCGCGGGCGCAGGCGGCACGGCTGGCGCTGCGGTATTTGCCACCGGCGCGGTCTTGGCCGCTTGTGCGGGTTTGGCAGCGGTCTTCTCCGTGGTCTTCGGCACGACATTGCGCGCGATTGGCCGCGGCTTCGGCAGTGGGATCTTGGATTTGGTCGATGCATCCGCCGCCCAGGCCGATAGGCCGACCGCCAACGCCAGCGTTGTCGCTATTGCCGTCGATCGCAATGCGGCTTCGCGGGCGGACTGGGTCACGGCATTCCTCTAAGGCGAATCACAGGACGGCGATGGTCCTAGGTCTATTTGATTGAATATGTGGAAAAAACACCAAATACGCCGACAGTTCCGATGTCTGCGCCATCACGGCGGCGAAATCGCGGCTGGTATGCCGCGTATTTGCGGTCGCTTCGAGGTGGCAAACTTCAAATGAGAAGCCCATCTCGGGGTTGGTTCGGTCTTTCGCCTGGGCGTCATACCCGGTATGAATTGATGAATTGGTCATTGAGGTAGCGGCAAGGCCGCGTCGCGTTCGGAGGAAGTCCATGGCAGCCAAGACGAATTTCCGGGGGTCATTCACCGCCTTGGTTACGCCGTTCAAGAATGGCTCGCTCGACGAGGCGGCGTTCCGCGGGCTTGTGAGCTGGCAAATCGCCGAGGGCACGCACGGCCTGGTCCCGGTCGGAACCACCGGCGAAAGCCCGACCGTCAGCCATGATGAGCACAAGCGCGTCGTCGAGTGGTGCATCGCAGAGGCGGCGGGCCGGGTGCCCGTGATCGCCGGCGCCGGTTCCAATTCGACCAGAGAGGCGATCGAACTCGCCGAGCACGCCGAGGAGGCCGGTGCCGACGCGGTATTGGTGGTGACGCCCTATTACAACAAGCCCACCCAGGAGGGCATGTACCAGCATTTCAAGGCGATCAATGATGCGATCGGCATTCCGATCATCATCTACAACATCCCGCCGCGATCGGTGATCGACATGAGCGTAGACACCATGGCGCGGCTGTTCGAACTCAAGAACATCGCCGGGGTCAAGGACGCGACCGCAAGCATGGTAAGGGTTTCGCAGCAGCGCGCGCGGATGGGCGAGGATTTCAACCAGCTGTCGGGCGAGGACGCCACCGTGCTTGGTTACATGGCCCATGGCGGTCACGGCTGTATTTCCGTGACCTCCAACGTTGCCCCGCGGCTGTGTTCGGAGTTTCATCTGGCCTGGCGGAAGGGCGATGTGGCGACCGCACTCAAGCTGCACGATAAGCTGATGCCGCTGCATACCAATCTCTTCATCGAGTCCAATCCGTCGCCGGTGAAATACGCGTTGTCGCTGCTCGGCAAGATCGAGGAGAGGCTGCGCCTGCCGATGGTGCCGGTGTCCGAACCCACGCGCGTGGCCGTGCGCAGCGCGATGGTGCATGCCGGGCTCATCAACTAATTCCCGACCGTGCCGCCATGAACGCTCCGCTTCGTGACGCTGAAGAGAAGGGCCTGCAGATGCTCAAGGAATTTCGCGATTTTGCGATGAAGGGCAATGTGGTCGATCTTGCCGTCGGCGTGATCATCGGCGTAGCATTCGGCGGCATCGTGAGTTCGCTGGTCGGCGACATCATCATGCCGGTGATCGGCGCGATCACCGGCGGTCTCGACTTCTCCAATTACTACACGGGCTTGTCGAAAGCGGTCACGGCAACCAACCTCGCCGATGCGAAGAAGCAGGGCGCGGTGCTTGCCTGGGGCAATTTCCTGACCCTGACTCTGAATTTCATCATCGTTGCCTTCGTGCTGTTTCTGGTCATTCGCGCGATGAACCAGCTCAAGCGCAAGGACGAAGCGGCGCCGCCGCCGCCCAAGCCGACCCGTGAGGAAGAGTTGCTCACCGAGATCCGCGATCTCCTGAAGAAAGGTTGACGTGGCCGAGAAGAAAGAGCGCCCCATCAAGGTCATCGCCGAGAATCGCAAGGCCCGGTTCAACTATGCAGTCGAAGACACGGTCGAGGCGGGAATCGCGCTGACTGGCACCGAGGTCAAGTCGTTGCGTAGCGGCAAGAGCACGATCGCGGAATCCTACGCCGATTCCAAGAACGGTGAGATATGGCTGATCAACGCCAATATTCCCGAATACCTGCAGGCCAACCGCTTCAATCACGAACCAAAGCGGCCCCGCAAACTCCTTCTGCACAAAAAACAGATCAACCGGTTGATGGGCGCGGTCGACCGCGAGGGCATGACGCTGATCCCGCTAAAGCTTTATTTCAATGAACGCGGCCGCGCCAAGCTCTTGCTTGCGGTGGCGAAGGGCAAGAAACTGCACGACAAGCGCGAGAGCGAGAAAAAGCGTGACTGGGGCAGGGAGAAGGGGCGCCTGCTGCGGGCGCGTGGATAGGTTGAGGCAATGTGTGTCCGTCATTGCGAGGAGCCAACGGGTCCGGCCTTCGGCCGGCCCGATGAGAGGCTCCACGACGAAGCAATCCAGTGTCGCGGACTGCCGCGCTGTGGATTGCCTTCGCGGAGCCTGTCATCGGGCGCGCATTCGCGCGACCCGTTGGCCCGCAATGACGACGAACGAGGAATTGTGTCATGAACCAGAGAAACCTGCTCGAAGTCGACTGGAGCAAGATTCCGGCGCCGATCGATGACGGCGCGGCGGCCCACCTTGTCGGCACGAGGATTCCGCCGATCAGTCTGGTTGCCACCGACGATACGTCGGTGACGCTGTCGGCGTTATCGGGGCGGAGCGTGGTGTTTGCCTATCCGAGAACCGGCGAACCCGGCAAGATCGCGTTGGTCGACGATTGGGACATGATTCCGGGCGCGCGCGGCTGCACGCCGCAAACCTGCTCGTTCCGCGACCTGTTTGCGGAGCTCAAATCGGCCGGCGCCGCGCACGTGTTCGGCCTGTCGACGCAGAGCAACGCCTACCAGACCGAGATGGCTTCTCGGCTGCATCTGCCGTTTCCGGTCTTGTCGGACGAAAAACTTGCACTGACACGCGCGCTGAACCTGCCGACCATGGAAGTGGCGGGCCTGACGCTGATTAAGCGGCTGGCGCTGATCATCGACGACGCGCGCATCACCCACGTCTTCTATCCGGTGTTTCCGCCGGACCGGAATGCCGGCGACGTGCTGGCCTGGCTGAAGGAAAATCGGGTCTAGAGCGAGATGACTTTTCTTCGAATCGTCATCGCGCTCTATCTATTTGTTTGAGCATGATCTCCGCGCAAACGCTCTCGCGTTTGTCGCGAGGGAAAACCGGTATCCACTTTTCCGGATCATGCTCTCTAGAGTAAATCCGAACGCACCTTCGCGAATATCTTGCGAAACATTTTCGGGGTCAGCACGCCCGTATTCGTGTTGTAACGCGAGCAATGATAGCTGTCATAGAGCTTCAGCGTCCCCGCCTGATGAATCGCGCCATGGGTAAATGGCGCGGCGGAGCCACGAAGACCCAATGCCTTCACCGTCAATTCGTGCGCTACCCGGCCGAGCGCTACGATCGCGCGCAGCCTTGGCATGGTTTCGATGGTTGCGGACAGGAACGGCCGGCAATTATTGATTTCCGCCGGCAGCGGTTTGTTTTGCGGCGGCACACAGCGCACCGCGTTTGATATCCGGCAATCGATCAGCGACATCCCATCGTCGGGGCGTGCCAGATAGGTGCCTTTGGCAAAGCCGTACTCGATCAGCGTCGCGTAGAGCAGGTCGCCGGCGAAGTCGCCGGTAAAGGGCCGGCCGGTGCGGTTCGCACCCTGCAAGCCCGGCGCGAGGCCGACGATCAGCAATCGTCCATCGCGGATCGCCGAACGAGGGCACCGGCGCGTTAAACCATCCGGTTTCGCGGGCACGCGCGGCCTCGCGAAATGTGGCAAGCCTCGGACAGAGCGGGCAATTGCGGTCAGGTTCGGTAACGCAAGCGGGAGAGGCGGTTGGCGGCAAGCCAGATGCCAGATCGCTTTCAATCGTCGAAATCGTCGTCATCGCCCCTCGGCGCCATGGTGGTCGCGCGCTGCAGGAATTGCGGGGCGTGATGACGCGGCTCGCGGGGAGCCGGACGCTCGGACGGGTCGCGGCCGAGCTTGGATTGCAGTTCCACCAGATCGGTGAAGACGTCGGCCTGGCGACGCAATTCGTCTGCAATCATCGGCGGTTGGCTCGAAATCGTAGAAATCACGGTAACGCGGACCCCGCGCCGCTGTACCGCCTCGACCAGCGAGCGGAAGTCGCCGTCTCCGGAGAACAATACCATCTGGTCGACGTGCTCGGCGAGTTCCATGGCATCGACCGCGAGCTCGATATCCATATTGCCCTTCACCTTGCGCCGCCCGCTGGCGTCAATGAATTCCTTGGTCGCCTTGGTGACGACCGTGTAGCCGTTATAGTCCAGCCAGTCGATCAAGGGGCGGATCGACGAATATTCCTGATCTTCGATGATCGCGGTGTAATAGAACGCGCGGACCAGTGTTCCCCGGCTCTGAAACTCCTTGAGAAGGCGCTTGTAGTCGATGTCGAAGCCCAGCGTCTTGGCGGTGGCGTAAAGGTTGGCGCCGTCGATAAAGAGCGCGATCTTGTTGGAAGCAGGGGACATTCAGAGTTCTCACAAGGTTGTTTTCGGTAAGCTTTTTGGTGCGGGCTGCAGTCTTCCGCACATTTCGAAGAACGATACTGCCAAAGCCCCCGCGGAGTTTGTCGGAACGGACGCCGTCAGAAATGAGGAAGGTCAGCGCAATCGCAGATGGATTTTGTCAACGCAATAAAGCGTTTTCTTGTCCGCCCGGCCGTTGTGACGGCCCAGAAATGCTCCGCTGCTTGTCCCCTCATTTGGGTTATCAGAGCAAATTACAGACGCCAAATCACAATTTTGTCTTGCGAAACGGCCTCCACGGCTATAACTACCCCCGAACAATCAACATATTCCGTCCCATTTAACGGAGCGACAGTCGATGGCGCGCGTCACCGTAGAAGATTGTATTGATAAGGTGGACAACCGGTTCGATCTGGTCCTGCTGGCCGCGCATCGTGCCCGCATGATCTCATCGGGTTCTCAACTGACCGTCGACCGCGACAACGACAAGAACCCGGTTGTTTCGCTTCGGGAAATCGCGGATTCGACGATTTCGCCCGAGGATTTGCGTGAAGAGCTGGTTCATTCCTTGCAGAAATTCGTCGAGGTCGACGAGCCAGAGCCCGACACGGTTCCATTGATCGGGTCGGCCGGCGCCAGTGTCGATGCAGACGATACCGAAGTTGCCGTCGAACGCATGACCGAGGAAGAGCTCCTGAAGGGCCTCGAGGGCTTGGCGCCCCCGGAAGAGCAGCCGGAAGAAGACGAGTAAGGCTCCAGCCTACATCTTGGGGTTTAGTTCCCCCGCCATTTGGATTTGCCAAGGCCCGGACAATGTTCGGGCCTTTGCTTTTTGTTGTCGTCATGGTTACCGCCGGCCAAGGCAGCTCGGCGAATTCCGTAAAAGCTGTCTCCGATTTGATCGGAGGACAGCCGGTTTCGCGCTAGACTGCGCCTCGGTTCCCGAAATCGAGCGTTTCCTTCAACCCCCCAAAAGGGTGCCGCTCCGCCCGGGAACGCACTAGATTATCCCAATCAGATTGGGAGGCGGGCCGTGTCCGGCCCGCCACGCGGAGGTATTGATTCGATGGCCTATGGCCGCCGCAGCTCCGGGCAGATGCAGGCTGCGACCAATTCGGTCGCCGTGGCGCCGCAAACGGCTGTGCCGACGGCGGTCGAGGCCAAGTCCGCCAAGTCGCCGCGCGCACGCATGATGCGGCAATACGATCTGGTCGAACGCGTCCGTTCCTATAATCCCGACACCAACGAAGACCTGCTGAACCGCGCCTACGTCTACGCCATGAAGGCGCACGGCTCGCAGACACGCGCCTCCGGTGACCCCTATTTTTCTCATCCGTTGGAAGTCGCGGCGATCCTGACTGATCTCAAGCTCGACGACGCGACCATTGTCGCAGCGCTGCTGCACGACACGATCGAGGACACGGAGGCAACCCGCGCCGAGATCGACCAAGTGTTCGGACAGGAGATCGGGGCGCTGGTCGAGGGCCTGACCAAGCTGAAGCGGCTCGAACTGGTGTCACGCGAGGCCAAGCAGGCGGAGAACCTGCGCAAGCTCTTGCTGGCGATCGCCGACGACGTGCGCGTTCTGCTGATCAAGCTCGCCGATCGTTTGCACAACATGCGAACCCTCGAGTTCGTGGCGCCGGCGGCACGCCAACGCATCGCCGAGGAAACCCTCGACATCTATGCTCCGCTCGCCGGTCGCATGGGCATGCAGGAGATGCGCGAGGAACTTGAAGATCTTTCGTTCCGTTCGCTCGATCCGGAAGCCTATTCGGTGGTGAGGCAGCGGCTCGATTCGCTGGCCGAACGCAACCGCAACCTGATCGGCGAGATCGAGAGCCAGCTTTCGAAGAACCTCCAGAAGAACGGCGTGACCGCGCACGTCTATGGCCGGCGCAAGCAGCCATTTTCGATCTGGACCAAGATGCAGCGCAAATCGGTCGGCTTCGAGCAATTGTCCGATATTTTCGGATTCCGTGTCGTGCTGAAGGACGCCGAATCCTGCTATCGCGCGCTCGGCGTCGTGCATACGACCTGGCCGGTGGTGCCGGGCCGGTTCAAGGACTACATTTCCACGCCCAAGCAAAACGATTACCGCTCGATCCACACCACCGTGATCGGTCCCGGCAAGCAGCGCGTCGAACTGCAGATCCGCACCGAGGAAATGGACCAGATCGCCGAGTTCGGCATTGCCGCGCATGCCTTCTACAAGGATGGGGTCGGTTCGCCGACCGAACTCCTCAAGCGCGAATCCAACGCCTTTGCCTGGCTGCGCCACACCATCGCGATCCTTTCCGACAGCGCTAATCCGGAGGAATTTCTCGAACACACCAAACTTGAGCTGTTCCACGACCAGGTGTTCTGCTTCACGCCGAAGGGAAAGTTGATCGCGCTGCCGCGGCAGGCCAATGTGATCGACTTTGCCTATGCCGTGCACACCGACGTCGGCAACAGCGCGGTCGGGTGCAAGATCAACGGCAAGTTCGCGCCGTTGTCGTCCGAGTTGCAGAACGGCGACGAAGTCGAGGTCCTGACGTCGGAGGCACAATCCTCGCCGCCCTCGGCCTGGGAATCGCTCGCACGCACCGGCAAGGCGCGGGCGGCGATCCGGCGGGCCACGCGCACGGCGGTGCGCGATCAATATGCCGGCCTCGGCCGCCGCATCGTGGAGCGGCTGTTTGCCCGCGCCAAGATCGAATATGCGGACGACAAGTTGAAGGGCGCGTTGCCGCGGCTGGCGCGCGCCTCGATCGACGATGTGATGGCGGCCGTGGGGCGTGGGGAAATGAAAGCCTCCGACGTCGCGCGCGCCATGTATCCCGACTACAAGGAGGAGCGGGTTGCGCGCTATGGCGCGAAAAAAGGTCTCGCCGCCAAGCTGAAACTGAAATCGCCGACCGATCCCGGACGAAGTCCGTCCGCGATCCCGATCCGCGGCATCAATTCCGACTTGCCGGTCAAGTTTGCACCGAACGGCGGCGCCGTGCCGGGTGACCGCATCGTCGGGATCGTGTCGCCGGGCGAAGGCATCACGATCTATCCGATTCAATCGCCGGCATTGAAGGATTTCGAGGAGGAGCCCGAGCGCTGGCTTGACGTCCGCTGGGATGTCGACGAATCGACGCCGCAGCGTTTCCCGGCGCGGATCCTCGTCGACAATGTCAACGAACCCGGAAGCCTGGCCCAGGTCGCCACCGTGATTGCCGAACACGACGGCAATATCGATAATATCAGCATGTCCCGCCGCTCGCCCGATTTCACCGAGCTCACCATCGATCTTGAGGTCTATGACCTGAAGCATCTCAGCGCTATTATAGCCCAGTTGCGCGCCAAAGCCGTCGTCGCACGGGTGGAGCGCGTCAACGGGTAGCTTCACCCTTAGTCTTCCCGCGAGTTCCGCATGGCCACTTCTCCGCTGCGTCTCGGAGTCAACGTCGATCACGTCGCAACCCTTCGCAACGCACGCGCCGGGCAGCGTCCCGATCCGGTGCGCGCCGCGCTCGTTGCCATCGAGGAGGGGGCCGACGGAATCACCGCGCATTTGCGCGAGGATCGCCGTCACATTCGCGACGCGGACATGGCGCGGCTCAAGGCCGAAATCTCAAAGCCGTTGAATTTCGAGATGGCGGCAACGGCCGACATGCTGCGCATCGCGCTTGCGACTAAACCTCACGCGGTGTGCCTTGTGCCCGAACGGCGAGAAGAGCTGACCACGGAGGGCGGCCTGGACGTGGTCGGGCAGCACAACGCGCTGGCGCCGTTCATCGCCCGCTTGAACGATGCCGGCATCCGGGTGTCGCTGTTCATCGCCGCCGATCCCGCCCAGATCGAGATGGCCGCCAGACTGCGCGCCCCCGTCATCGAAATTCATACCGGGGCCTGGTGCGATGCCGTCACCGATGGCCATGTTGCGAAAGCCGAATCGGAGTGGCAGCGCATCGTCAAGGGCGTGGCGTTGGCCCGCTCGGCCGGCCTCGAGGTGCACGCCGGGCACGGCCTCGATTATGCAACTGCGGAGAAGATTGCGTCCTTGCCCGAGATCGTCGAGCTCAATATCGGCTACTTCATGGTCGGGGAGGCATTGTTTGTGGGCCTTGGCGCAACGGTTCGCGCCATGCGCGCTGCGATGGATCGCGGCCGTGAGAGCGGAAGTTCCGCTGCCGAGAGACGGGCGGGCAAGGCATGATCATTGGCGTCGGCTCCGACCTGATCGATATCCGCCGGGTCGCCAAGGTCATCGAGCGTCACGGCGAACGCTTTCTTGACCGCATTTTCACCGATGCCGAGCGGGCCAGAGCCGAACGCCGTTCCAGGAACGAAAAGATGGCGGTTGCGACCTATGCCAAGCGTTTTGCCGCCAAGGAAGCCTGTTCCAAGGCGCTCGGCACCGGTATCCGGCGCGGGGTCTGGTGGCGCGATATGGGGGTCGTCAACCTGCCGGGAGGCCGTCCGACCATGCAACTGACGGGTGGGGCGCTGGCGCGGCTGGAGGCGCTGACGCCGGAGGGTTTTGAGGCGAGGATCGACCTCAGCATTACCGACGACTGGCCGCTGGCGCAGGCTTTCGTCATAATTTCGGCGGTCGACGCCCGCAAACCCTGAGCCTTGCAGGCGGATTGCCCGCTCCAAGCCGAGCAAAACTAAAATACGATATTTTTCAGTGTCTTAGGAAGTTTTAATGCGACCGTTTATTGCACGGTTGCGAACAACCGTCTAAAACGCCCGCAAGGGAACATTCGAAGCAGGGCGAATTCGGACGATGCGCCGGGGATCGCTCGCAACATCAGAAGCCAGACCATTTCCTCGACGCGGAGCGAACCTCGATTCGCGTAAGGACAATGTTCTGCCACCGCGCGGGGATCGCGACGGGGAAGCAGGAAAGCGATGAGCGTGACATCCGGCACAAAATCCGAAAGCGGCTTCGGTGAAACCGTCCGCGTTGTCATTCATGCGCTTTTGATCGCTCTGGTGATCCGCACCTTCCTGTTCCAGCCATTCAACATCCCGTCGGGATCGATGAAGGCGACGCTTCTGGTCGGCGACTATCTTTTCGTCTCGAAATATTCCTATGGCTACAGCCATTACTCCTTTCCGTTGTCGCCGCCCTTGTTTTCGGGCCGCATCCTCGGCTCCGAACCGGCGCGTGGCGATATCGTTGTGTTTCGTCTACCCAAGGACGACTCCACCGACTACATCAAGCGCGTGATCGGCTTGCCCGGGGACCGCATTCAGATGAAGGAGGGGCTGCTCCACATCAACGACGTCCCGGTCAAACGCGAACGGCTGAGCGACTTCATCGGCGAGGATCCTTGCGGCTCGGATGCGACCGCGCGGGTGAAGCGCTGGAAGGAAACCTTGCCGAACGGCGTCACTTATGAGTCGCTCGATTGCGTCGACAACGGTTTCTACGACAACACCATTGTCTACACCGTTCCGCCCGGCCACTTTTTCATGATGGGTGATAACCGCGACAACTCGACTGACAGCCGGGTGCTGTCGGCGGTCGGATACGTGCCGTTCGAGAATATCGTTGGTCGGGCGCAGATGATTTTCTTCTCGATTGCCGAGGGCGAGCACGCCTGGATGTTCTGGCGCTGGCCCACCGCGGTGCGCTGGAATCGCCTATTCTCCATCGTGCGATGAACGACGACGCACCGGACATTCAACAATCATCGTCATCTGGCGAAGCAAGTCTTCAGCCTGACGCCGGGCGCGAAGCCACGGCGGGAAAGAAAAAGCGCTCCAAGATCAGCGCCAAGGCCGCGGCAGCCGCGCTGGAAGCGCGCATCGGGCACAAATTCACCGACGCCTCATTGCTCACCACGGCGTTCACGCACGTCTCCGCGCTGAAATCCTCGCGCAAGCGCGGCGACAGCTACCAGCGGCTCGAGTTTCTCGGCGACCACGTGCTCGGCCTGATCGTCTCCGACATGCTGTATCGTGCGTTTCCCAACGCCGACGAGGGCGAATTGTCGAAGCGGCTGGCCGACCTCGTGCGCAAGGAAAGTTGCGCCGATGTCGCGAAATCGCTCGGGCTGCTCGATGACATCAAGCTTGGCGCGGTCGGCGCCGGCGCCGGCGCGCGCTTGCGCAAATCCGTGCTCGGCGACATCTGCGAGGCAGTGATCGGTGCGGTGTTTCTCGACGGCGGCTACGTGGCGGCGGCACAATTCGTCGAACGCAACTGGACCGAGCGGATGCACAAGCCGCGAAGGCCGCTGCGCGATCCCAAGACGGTGCTGCAGGAATGGGCGCAGGGCAAGGGTCTGCCGACGCCGGTCTATCGCGAGATCGAACGCACCGGTCCCCATCACGATCCGCAGTTTCGGGTTGCCGTGGAATTGCCGGGGCTCGTCCCGGCCGAAGGCGTCGGCGGCAGCAAGCGCGCCGCCGAGAAGGTCGCGGCCTCCGTGATGATCGAGCGCGAAGGCGTCGGCGGCGGCAACAATGACTGACGACCCTCCGGACGCAAGCGTGCCGGCCACGACCGCTTGCGGCTTTGTCGCGCTGATCGGCGCCCCCAATGTCGGCAAATCGACGCTGGTCAATGCGCTGGTCGGCTCCAAGGTCACGATTGTCTCGCGCAAGGTGCAGACCACGCGCGCGCTGATCCGCGGCATCGTGATCGAGAACAATGCACAGATCATCCTGGTCGACACGCCCGGCATCTTCTTGCCCAAACGGCGGCTCGACCGCGCCATGGTGTCGACCGCATGGAGCGGGGCGCATGACGCCGACCTCGTCTGCGTGCTGCTCGACGCGCGCGAGGGGATCGACGAGGAAGCCGACGCGATCCTCACCAGGCTTTCGACCGTCCAGCATGACAAGATCCTGGTTCTGAACAAGATCGACCTCGTCCCGCGTGAAAAATTGCTCGCGCTGGCCAAAGCCGCCAACGACCGCCTCAAGTTCGCGCGGACCTTCATGGTCTCGGCTCTGTCAGGCGATGGCGTCGACGATTTGCGCAGCGCGCTGGCCGAGATGGTGCCTCCGGGGCCGTTTCACTATCCGGAAGACCAGATGTCGGATATTCCGATGCGACATCTGGCGGCCGAGATCACCCGCGAAAAAATCTTCCAGAAGCTGCATCAGGAATTGCCCTATCAATCCACGGTCGAGACCGACTCGTGGACCGAGCGCAAGGACAAATCCATCCGCATCGAACAGACGATTTTTGTCGAGCGTGAAAGCCAGCGTAAGATCGTGCTCGGCAAAGGCGGCGCCACCATCAAGTCGATCGGCGCGGAATCCCGCAAGGAGATAGCGGAGATCGTGGGCGTGCCCGTGCATCTGTTCCTGTTCGTGAAGGTGCGCGAGAACTGGAGCGATGATCCCGACCGCTACCGCGAAATGGGACTGGAATTTCCCAGGGAATAACCAGGCAATCATCCAAGCAAAATAATCATCCAAGCAATCACCAAGGAATGGTCGGCGTCGCAATGAATGTCCCCAGAAACGTGCTGTGGTTTGAAGTGCTGCTCTATGCCTCGCTCGTGCTCGACGCGCTGACGGTCGCCTTTCAGGACCGCTCGCAGAATGCCGACGTGATCGTGACCTTGCTTGACGCGGTGCTGATCCTGCTCTTGTTCTTTTTCGTCTGGCTGGCGGCCCGGCGGCGAAAGAGCTGGCCGCGCTGGGTTTTGTTCGCAGCCCTGGTGCTTTCGGTGATTTCGCTGTTCCAGTTGGTCGGCGAGAACGGCCTCGAACTCGACACGGCCGTCGAAATCCTGTCCTGCGCGGTGACGGCGGCCGGACTGTATTTTTCCTTCACCGGCGACGCCAAGGGCTGGTTCAACGCGTAGCGATTTTGCACCGGCATTCCGGGGAGATTGGCTGCGCCCCTCAACGGAATCCTGTAAACTCTTGCACATGGAATGGATTGACGAAGGCATCGTGCTGGGGGTGCGGCGGCATGGCGAATCCTCCGCCATCGTCGAGCTCTTGACGCGCAGCCACGGCCGCCACCTTGGCCTGGTGCGCGGCGGCGCCGGAAAGCGGATGCGGCCCGTGCTGCAGCCCGGCAACAGCGTAACGGCGGTATGGCGGGCGCGGCTCGATGAGCATCTTGGCTATTACCAGCTCGAGGGAACGCGGCTGCGCGCGGCGACCGTGCTGGCGTCCTCGCATGCGGTGTATGGCGTGACGCATCTGGCGTCACTGGCGCGGCTGTTGCCAGAGCGCGATCCGCATGAAGACATCTTCGGGATGCTGGAGCGGACGCTGGACGATTTCGACGAGGCGAGCGTGGCTGCGGCGCATCTGATCAAATTCGAGCTTGCGATGCTTGCCGAACTTGGCTTCGGGCTCGATCTGGAACAATGCGCCGCCACCGGGGAAACCACCGACCTGATTTACGTCTCGCCGAAATCCGGTGGCGCGGTGTCGCGTGCTGCCGGCGCGCCTTTCCGCGACCGGTTGTTGCGCCTGCCGGCGTTCCTGCGTCAAAGCGAGGGGGGCGCGAACGGCTGGTCAGACCAGGATTTGAGCGACGGTTTTGCGCTGACGGGGCTTTTTTTGTTGCGCCACGTGCTTGAACCACGCGGGCAGGGCCATTCCGACGCCCGCGACGGCTTTATCAACGCGGTGATCAGGCATCGCGCAAAAGCCGTGGTTCCGTGATGGCTCGGGCCGGCCTAAATTGAGTCCCTGATTCGCGCCTTGTCCAAACTGCCTGCACTGGATAACCCCTCCCCATGGGAAAACGACTGATTCCGCCGGATCCGGCCGAAGTCCATGAGGTCATGCTGCGTGACGCGCTCGAAGAGCGCTATCTCCAATATGCCCTCTCCACCATCATGCACCGCGCGTTGCCCGACGCCCGCGACGGGCTGAAGCCGGTGCACCGGCGCATCCTCTACGGCATGCGGCTGTTGCGGCTCGATCCCGGTACGCCGTTCAAGAAATCCGCCAAGATCGTCGGCGACGTGATGGGCTCGTTCCATCCGCACGGCGACCAGGCGATCTACGACGCCATGGTGCGTCTGGCGCAGGATTTCTCCTCGCGCTACCCGCTGGTCGACGGCCAGGGCAATTTCGGCAATATCGACGGCGATAACCCGGCCGCCTACCGCTACACCGAAGCGCGCATGACCGATGTCGCGCGGCTTCTTCTGGAAGGCATCGACGAGGACGGCGTCGAGTTCCGCCCCAATTACGACGGCCAGTCGAAAGAGCCGGTGGTGCTGCCCGGCGGATTCCCGAACCTGCTCGCCAACGGCGCGCAAGGCATCGCGGTCGGCATGGCGACCTCGATCCCGCCGCACAACGCGGCCGAACTCTGCGACGCGGCGCTGCACCTGATCGACAAGCCGGAGGCAAGGTCGAAGACGCTTCTGAAATGGGTCAAGGGTCCGGATTTTCCGACCGGCGGCATTGTCGTCGATTCCAAGGAGAGCATCGCGGAAGCTTACGTGACCGGCCGCGGCTCGTTTCGAGTCCGCGCCAAGTGGCAACAGGAAGAGGGTGCGCGCGGCACCTGGGTGGTCGTCATCACGGAGATTCCGTACCTGGTGCAGAAATCGCGCCTGGTCGAGAAGATCGCGGAACTGCTCAACGAGAAGAAACTGCCGCTGGTCGGCGACGTCAGGGATGAATCGGCCGAAGATATCCGCCTCGTCATCGAGCCGAAGTCGCGCGCGGTCGATCCCGAACTCCTGATGGAATCCCTGTTCCGGCTCACCGAGCTTGAAAACCGGATTCCCTTGAATCTCAACGTGCTGATGAAGGGCCGCATCCCCAAGGTGGTCGGGCTTGCCGAGTGCCTGAAAGAATGGCTCGACCATCTGCGCGATGTGCTGATCCGCCGATCCAATTATCGGAAGGAGCAGATCGAGCATCGATTGGAGGTGCTCGGCGGCTATCTGATCGCCTATCTCAACATCGACAAGGTGATCAAGATCATCCGGACCGAGGACGAGCCGAAGCCGGCCTTGATCAAGGCGTTCAAGCTGACGGAAGTCCAGGCCGAGGCCATCCTCAACATGCGCCTGCGCAATTTGCGCAAGCTCGAGGAATTCGAAATCCGCACCGAGGACAAGAATCTCCGCGCCGAATTGAAGGGCATCAAGAGCGTCCTCGCATCGGAAGCCGAGCAATGGTCGAAGGTCGGCGAGCAGGTTCGCAAAGTGCGCGATTTGTTCGGGCCGAAGACGCCGCTCGGCAAGCGCCGTACCCAATTCGCCGACGCGCCCGAGCATGATCTTGCGGCGATCGAAGAGGCCTTTGTCGAGCGCGAGCCGGTGACGGTGGTGATTTCCGAGAAGGGCTGGGTGCGCACGCTGAAGGGGCATGTCGAAGATCTGTCGGGCCTTGCTTTCAAGACCGACGACAAGCTCGACCACGCGTTCTTTGCCGAGACCACCTCGAAGCTGCTGTTGTTCGGCACCAACGGCAAATTCTATTCGCTCGACGTGGCGAAGCTCCCGGGCGGACGCGGCCACGGCGAGCCGATCCGGATGTTCATCGATCTGGACCAGGACGCAGCGATCGTCTCGCTGTTCGTCAACAAGGGCGGGCGCAAGTTCCTGGTCGCGAGCCACGAGGGCCAGGGCTTCATCGTCAACGAGGACGATTGCGTCGGCAACACCCGCAAGGGCAAGCAGGTCCTCAACGTCGAGATGCCGAACGAGGCGCGAGCGATCACGACGGTTGCCGGCGACATGGTCGCGGTGATCGGCACCAACCATAAAATGGTGATCTTCCCGATCGATCAGGTGCCGGAAATGGCGCGCGGCCGCGGCGTGCGCCTGCAGAAATACACCAGTGCTGCGCTGTCGGATGTCGCCACCTTCGATTCCAAGAGCGGGCTTGCCTGGAAGGATTCGGCGGGACGCGATCAGAGCATGACGTTCAAGGAGTTGTCCGACTGGCGCGGCAACCGCGCCGACGCCGGCCGCCTCGCGCATGGATTGCCGAAGTCGAACAAGTTCGGACGCGGCGTGGAGTAGGGCGAGGCAACGTCCATTGATCTTGCACGTCGTGCCCGGCCTTGTGCCGGGCATCCACGTCTCCTCATCCGCCCCAAGTCGTGGATGGCCGGGACAAGCCTGGCCATGACGGGATCAGCGATTGCGCCTACCGCTCATGGGTTTCGCCGGTGGCGTCGCGGCACCAGCGATAGAAGGCGTCGTAGAGCGTCATGCCGGCCTCGAGCTGTTCCAGATCGTTGTCATACATCCGTGACAGGCCCAGCGAAGCCGCGAGCAGGCCCGGCGCCTCGGGGCAGAGATCGAGGCGTCCGGTGTCGGCGGCTCGAACCATGGTCGCCAGTCGCAACAAGGGCGGGGTCGCAAGGGCGAATTCCTCGACCATCACGTCGAAGGTGCAGCGTTCACCGCGATGACCAAAGAAAGTGTTGTCAATATCGAAGGGCGCGGCGCCGAAACGCTCGCCGATCGCAGCGACCTCGGAAGGCGCGACGTACAAAAACACCGCATTCGGATCGACGAAGCGTCGGATCAACCAGGGACAGGCGATGCGATCGATCTTTGGCCGCGCGCGCGTCACCCAGACGGTGCGACCCAGCGCGTCGCGGTTCGGTAATTTCGAGGTGGGCACGAGCGGAAGTTTGGCGGCCTTCCAGGCTTCGAACCCACCCTCCAGCACCTCGGCTTTGACACCGACATGGCGGAGCCAGGCGGCGGCGCCTTGGGCGAGTTGTTGGCCGCGCCGGCCGATCACAATGGCCGAGCGCCCGGCGATTTCCTTGCCCCAATCGGCAGCCTCGTGCGCGTTGCGCCGGCGCGAACCGGGAATGAGCCGCGCGTCGATGGCAAAGTCCTCGTCTGTGCGCACGTCGATCAGGGCAGGCGTGTTCGCCGTGCCGATGAGCCGGACGAGTTTCTCGGTCGAAATCGAAGTCGGGAATGGCATGCGTCCTCGTGAAAAGAAACGGGACGCGATACTTGGGCGTGCCGCCTGATGGGGAGATCGCGAGCCCCCATGAAGGCATTACAGCCAAACCCGCCAGGGGCTGTCAATGCGGGGCGCGCGATTTCGCACTCACCATTGTTTGCAGGGCTGTCGTCACGATAAGGTGGTATGCAGGGTGCCAAGCAAATTCTGTAAGCCCAAAAATCAGGAAACCTTGGGGAGAAGCAACGTGAATAGAACTTTTGGTTTCGTCGCAGTGATTTTGTCTCTCGCCTCGATCGGTTTGGCCCACGCGCAATCCGGCAAGGGCGTCGAGAAACTCTACATTCTCAATTGCGGGGAGGGCGTTGCCGGCGACATTTCGCGATGGTCGCCGGGGGTCAACGAAGGCAAATCGATGGACTTCGTCGACAATTGTTATCTCATCAAGCACGCTCAGGGCTGGTTCCTGTGGGACACCGGCATCACGGATGCGGTCGCGGCCATGCCCAATGGCCTTGCGCCGGCCGACCCGAAAGCCACGACCTGGCGCCGCCCCAAAACTCTCGCCGCACAGCTTGAGCAGCTTGGGGTCAAGCCGTCCGACATCAAGGCGATGGCGGTCTCGCACACCCATCCCGACCATATCGGCAATGTCGAGATGTTCCCGGATGCGATGCTCTATGTGCAGAAGGCCGAATATGAATGGCCCGGCGCCAACAACGCCCCCCGCTTCAAGCCCGAGCATCCCGTCACCAAGCTCGAAGGGGATCGCGATATCTTCGGCGATGGCAGCATCGTGGTCATTTCCACGCCCGGTCACACACCGGGTCATCAGTCGCTGGTGGTGAAGCTGGCCAAGACCGGTGAAGTCGTGCTGACCGGCGATGCCGTGCATTTCAAGAGCAATTGGGACAACCGCGGCGTCCCCTCCAACAACGTCAGCAAGGAACAGACGCTGGCCTCGATGCAAAAAATCGCGGACACCCTGACGAGGGATAAGGCGCAGTTGTGGATCAACCACGACAAGGCCCAGCGCGACACCCTCAAGATGTCGCCTGAGTTCTACGACTGAGGCGAGTCCGCAACCGCGGGGGGACGGTCCCGCGAAATTCGGGAGATGGGAGGTGGGCGAGTGGATCGGGGTTGCGATCGCGCTGCTGTCGAGCTGCCTTGGTGGATCGGCGGCGGCGATAACCCGCTATCTCGTCGGCAACGCCGACCCGATCACACTTGCCATTCTGCGATGGGGGATCGGCTTTGCCTGCCTGTTGCCGACCGCGCTCTTGTTGGGAGTACGATGGCCGCCGCGTCGCGATTGGCCAGCCGTCATCGCGCTGGGGCTTTGTTTTTTCGGACTGTTCTTCGTCCTTTATAACATCGCGATCGGTCTTACGACCGCGGCTCGCGCAAGCCTCGCTCTCGCAACGCTGCCGCTCCACACCATGGTTGTCGGGTCTCTCCTGGGCATCGAACCGCTGACAAGGCGAAAGACGTTGGGGGTCGCTATCGCGGTTCTTGGCGTCGCCGCCGCGCTCGCATCCGGTCTTTCGGCTGCACCGCCGGGCGCGTGGCGGGGCGAGCTGATCATGACCGGCGCGGTTCTGTGCATGGCCTTCTACAACGTCTGGTCCCGTCCATTCATCCAGCGATCGAGCGCGCTCGGTTTCCTGACGGTCGGAATGGGAGCGGGCGCCGCCGCGCTGATCGCCGTGGGATCACTGACCGGCAGCGTGGCCGTCCTGGGTCATTTTGGCATGCCGCAATGGATTGCTGGCCTCTATCTGGGCGTGGCCGGTGGCGCGCTCGCCTTCATTCTGTGGGTTCTGGCACTGGAGCGTGCGACGCCCACACGCGTGGCCAACACGATGACGGTCAACCCGATCGCGGCGGCACTGCTCGCGGCTCAATTGGTTGGCGAGCCGATCACACCCAATCTTGTCGTCGGTCTGGCTGCGGTATTCGCCGGCATCTGGGTCGCCACGACAAACGTCAAGCCGCAGCCGGTGGCGGCTCTATCCGGCGCCGACAAACGTTAGTAATCGGTGGTTGTCGGCAATGGTAGCGATCGGGCGTACCCCTGGCTTGTTCGGAGGCGTTGTCTTGCGCTGGATCGTTCCCGCCGCGTTGGCAAGTTTGATGGCGTTGAGCGCGGCCGCGGCGCAAGCTGAGACGGTGCGGGAAATCGTCAGCTACGACGACATTCGCATCGAAGTCATCGCGGAAGGCAAGGGGCCGCTGGTGGTGATGCTGCCATCGCGCGGGCGCGGCGCGGAGGATTTCAACGAGGTCGCTGCGGGGCTTGCCAAGGCCGGCTTTCGGGTCTTGCGGCCCCAGCCGCGCGGCGCCGGACGCAGCACCGGGCCGATGCGAGGCTTGTCACTGCATGATTTCGCCCGCGACGTCGCCACGGTCATTCGGCACGAAGGTGGGGGCCCCGCGATTATTGTCGGCCACGCGTTTGGCAATTGGGTTGCGCGCATGACGGCCGTTGATTTTCCAGAACGCGTACGCGGTGTGGTGATCGTGGCCGCGGCCGCCAAGGCCTATCCGGCTGGCTTCGCTGGGGCGAAGGAATTGTCGGAAGCGGTGCGGCGGTCGGGCGATGGCTCATTACCCGACGCCGAGCGGCTGAAATCGTTGCGACTGGCTTTCTTTGCGCCGGGCAACGACGCGAGTGTGTGGCTGAGGGGTTGGTACCCGGAGGTGGACGAGGCTCAATCCGCGGCCGGACGCGCAACCAGACAGTCGGAATGGTGGTCCGCCGGTACGGTTCCGCTGCTCGATCTGCAAGGAGCGCTCGATCCGTTCAAGCCGCGCGCCATGATGAACGAGATCCGCGAGGAGTTCGGCGAACGGGCGACGATTGCCGTGATCCCCAACGCCAGCCACGCCTTGATACAGGAACAGCCGGCCGCGGTCATCGAAGCGATCGTCGCGTGGATCGGCAAGCTCCCGCAGCGCCCCTGAATCTCGAAACAGGATGATAAGAGCCGTCAGGCAAAAATCGCCTGACGTATAGCCACGTTTCAGCGGGGCACTGGCCGCAGCAAAGCGAGCGCCAGAAGGGCGGAAAGGCTGAGCGCCGAGGAGACGATCAGGATTCTGCTTCCCATCACATCGATCAGCAGACCGAATGCGAGCGGCGCAATCGCCTGCGCCATCCGCGCCGGCGCCCCGATGAGGCCAAGGCGATAGCCGTAGTCCTTGGGGCCAAAGATCGCGAGCGGCAGAGTGCCGCGCGCAATCGTCAGGATGCCGTTGCCGAGGCCAAAAAAGATCGCGAACGCGCTCGATGCCCCGCCGCCCGCAACCGCGAGGATGGCGGCACCGATCGGGTGCGTCAGGCAGGCCAGTCGGGTCGAGAGCAGCGGATGATAGCGGTTGAAAAAACTTGCCTCGATGAGGCGGGCAACGACCTGCGCCGGGCCGAACAGCGCGCCGGCCGCCACCGCCTGCACGGTCGTGGCTCCCGCGGCCTCGAGTATTCGGGGCATGTGCGCCGCCATCGCGCCAGTCACGGTCCAGGCCGCGGCAAAAGTGAACGCCAGCAGGATCATGGTTCGATCGATCGGGATGTGCGGCTTGATCGAGGTCGCGGCCAACGCCTTGGCGCCCTTCACCGCAGGCAGCATGAAAAAATTCAAGGGAAGGCCGATCAGGACATGCGCAAGCGCCCACGCAAAGCAGGTGTTGCGCCATCCGATTGTCTCAAGGCCCAACGCCGAAAGCGGCCATCCGACCGTACTGGCAAATCCGGCGATCAGCGTAATGCCGGTGATGGAGCGGCGTGCGTCGCCGCCATAGATGCGACCGAGCGCGCCGAAGGCGGCGTCATACAGGCCACATCCCATACCGATGCCGAGCAGGAGCCAGGCAACGATCAGCATCGGGATCGAATTGGTGAGGCCAAGCAGCGCCAGTCCCGCGGCCAGCGTCAGATTCGACGCGGTCAGCACCGGCCTGCCGCCAAAGAGGTCGATCTGGCGGCCGACGCGCGGGCCAAGCAGCGCCGAAATCACCAGCGCGGCGGAAAAGGCGGCAAATATCCAGTTTGAGGAAACGCCAAGATCGCGCCCGATCGGATCGGCCAGGATCGCAGGCAGATAGTAGCTTGAAGCCCACGCCAGCGTCTGGGTCGTGCCGAGCGCCAGAATGATCGGAAGCTGGGGAGCGGCTTTCTCAGGCGCCATCACGCTTCCTTGCCGGCGTCATCCGCATCCGCACCCCGTCTTGCCTTCCTGCTTGGCATTTGCGTCCGCGACGCAACAGGCGTCAACAGTCGATAATGCAGGTCCACCACAACAGTTATTGGCATCAAGCACGGCCGAACGATTGCAGACGCCGGTTTCGGGCAGGTCAAGTTCCACCCGTTCCGCAGCCTCACGATCGCCGGCGATGTCAGCGGCAATCGAGCGGACCTGCTCGTACCCCGTGATCATCAGGAAGGTGGGAGCACGGCCGTAGGACTTCATGCCGGCGAAATAAAAGCCGGGCTCGGGTTGCGCCAGTTCCCGCGCCCCATGCGGCCGCACCGTGCCGCAGCTGTGCTCGTTCGGATCGATCAACGGCGCGAGCGCCAGCGGGCATTCGATGGCCGGATCGAGCTGAATACGAAGTTCACGCACGAAATTCAGCTCTGGCCGGAAGCCTGTCGCGACGATGAGTTCATCGACGTTCACCTCACGACCGCAGCAACCGGAGCCCGTACTTACGACAAGACGATGGCCCTCGATCGCGAGATGCGAAACGCGAAATTCACTCTCCAGCTCGACCCGGTCCGCCGCGACCAGTGCCGCAAACGCGGCGCCGAGTTCACCGCGGGCAGCGAGCTTGTCATTGGCGCCGCCGCCGAAAGCCTTTGCCGGATCATTGCCGCGCAGCAGCCAGATGGGTTTGGTATCTGGAGCCTGCTCCGCAAGGCGTGCAAGGTCGGTGAGCGTACCAATCGCCGAATGGCCGGCGCCCAGCACTGCGACGGTTTTGTTCGCATAACGCGCGCGGTCTTTTCCCAGTACGTCCGGCATTCCGTAAGCGATCTTGCCGGCAGCTTGCGTCTCGCCGATAGCGGAGAGGCCGTTGGCGCCGGCCGGATTTGGCGAATGCCAGGTGCCGGACGCGTCGATGACAGCGTCTGCCCGCAAGACTTTTGGGCCTTGACCGTTCTGATAGCGAATTTCGAACGGCGCGGCCTCGCGGCCCCTGGTCTTGAGTTTGTCGAATCCAACCCGGCTGATGTGGGTGACGTGGCTGGAAGTATGAATGTGGGGGGCGAGAACAGTTTTGGTGGCAAGCGGCTCGAGATAGCGTTCGAACAACTCGGCGCCGGTCGGGTAACGATTGGGCTCGGGAGAGTTCCAGCCGGTTGTCGCCAGCAAACGCGCCGCGGAGCGGTCGATGTTATATTCCCAGGGCGAGAATAGTTGGACGTGACCCCATTGGCGTACCGAATGCCCGGCGCTGGCGCCGGCTTCCAGGACGATCGGCTGAAGGCCCCGCTCCAGCACATGCGCGGCGGCGGCGAGGCCGACCGGGCCGGCTCCGACAATTGCGACGGTCCTTGCTCCGCCCATGATATTCTCCCATCAATCTGGAAATATCGAAGTTTATGGTCTGAAAGATGCTATGCTGCGGTCTTCGAATCCTTGTCTTCGGCGTCGGCGCAGCACTCAGCGACAAGAAAATCCATCAGACCCTGCATCAGCTCGTAATTGGCATGACATACGAGCGTCGTTGCCTCGCGGACCTGGGTGACCAGCCCCACCACCACCAAAGCTTTGATGTGATGCGAGAGGGTTGAGGGCGCTATTTTCAATTTGTCCTGGAGGCGGCCGACGGGCAGTCCGGCGGCGCCCGCGCGAATAAGGGTACGGTAGATCTTGAGCCGCGTGGGGTTACCCAGGGCTTCAAGGTGCGCGGCGGCGTCGTCCAGTTTCATGGTGACAATCTTTCACCGCCGGACGACTCTGTCAATTTATATTTCTAGAAATACGGAAATAAGCTGCGAAGCACATTGTCAATTCCCCCTCGATCGCTCGCGGAGGACAAATCCGGCGGCGAGCATCGCGATGCCACCCACGACTGCACCGGTCAACGATTGGATCGCGAATATTTCGGCGTTTGTGGGGACGTTGACACTCCCGCTGCCGGTTACAACCGTGACTGCATAGGTCTGGAGAAACAGCCCGCTCAACGCGCCGGCAGCCAGGCCGACAAGGCTGTGCCCCCAAAAGCCAAATCGATGCTCGCGGGCCGCCGCGGCGGCGATGTTGGCGCCGAGCAGGCCCGCGACGATTTGGATGATCAAGTTGGCTGAGGTCCATGTCATATCGCCGCTGCTCTCTCTGAACGTGGATGCGGGCCCCGAGTGCAGGTCCGCGGGGCAATTTGCTTGACTTAAATTCATATATCGATAAATCTGGATATATGGAATCAGAAAACGCCGTTCTCGCGCTCGCCGCACTCGCCCAATCGACCCGACTGGATGTGTTCCGGCTGCTCGTGAACCACGAGCCGGAGGGACTTGCGGCCGGCGACATCGCAAGATCTCTCGCGGTGCCGCAAAACACCATGTCGTCGCATCTTGCGGTGTTGTCGCGCGCCGGGCTGGTCTCGGCGCAGCGGTTTGGCCGCTCGATTGTCTATCGCGCCGATCTCACGCGCTTTCGAGCTGTCGTGTTGTTCATGCTGAGGGATTGTTGCGAAGGCCGTCCCGAAATCTGCGCGCCGCTGATTGCCGATCTCACGCCGTGCTGTTCGCCGAAGCCCAAGAGGAAGGCCCATGTCCGAGAAGGTGTCTGAGAACGTCATGTCCGGAAAAGCCACGCCTGAGCGTGTCTACAACGTGCTGTTTCTTTGCACCGGCAACAGCGCGCGCTCGATTTTGGCCGAGGCGATCCTGCGCAAGGACGGACGCGGGAACTTTCGCGCCTTCTCCGCCGGCAGCCAGCCGAAGGGGGCGGTAAATCCGTTCGCGCTCCGCGTGCTGCAGAAACTCGAGTACGCCACCGACGATTTGCGCTCGAAGGGCTGGGAAGAGTTCGCCGCGCCGGACGCGCCGGCGATGGATTTCGTTTTCACGGTTTGCGACAATGCCGCCGGCGAGTCCTGCCCGGTTTGGCCGGGTCAGCCGATGTCGGCGCATTGGGGCATCGAAGACCCCGCCGAGGTCGATGGCACGGACCTCGAGAAGGAAGCGGCCTTTGTCGCGGCTTTCCGCTATCTCAAGAATCGGATCGGGGCCTTCACCAGCCTGCCATTGCGAAGCATCGACCGGCTATCGCTTGGCGCGAAGCTGCGCGAGATCGGCCGGAGTGCGGGGGCGACGTCCGGCCAGGAGAGGGCGGGCTGATGGCTGAATTTGACCTGCCGCGTCGACTGGCTGCGGAAGCGCTCGGAACCGCGTTGCTGGTCGCGACCGTGGTGGGCTCCGGCATCATGGCAGAGACCCTCACCAAGGACGTCGCACTCGCGCTGCTCGGAAACACGCTTCCCACCGGGGCGATCCTGGTCGTGCTGATCAGTATTCTCGGGCCGATCTCGGGAGCGCATTTCAATCCGGCCGTCACCATGATCTTCGCGCTCAAGCGCGAACTCACACCGCGCGAGGCGTCAAGTTACGTTTTGGCGCAGATCGCCGGCGGCATCGTCGGGACCATGCTCGCGCACGCGATGTTCGCGCTGCCGGTGTGGGAGGCGTCGCTCAAGATGCGCAGCGGCGGCGCGCAATGGCTGGCCGAGGGCGTCGCCGCATTCGGTCTCATCGCGACCATTCTGGCCGGACTAAAATTCAATCGCACCGCGATTCCCTGGCTGGTCGGCCTCTACATCACCGCCGCCTATTGGTTCACATCGTCGACATCGTTTGCAAATCCTGCCGTTGCAATCGCCAGATCCCTGACCAACACCTTTTCGGGAATTCGCCCCGCTGACCTTCCGGGGTTTATTGTGGCCGAACTCTGTGGTGCGGTAGTTGCGCTGTTGCTGATGAATTGGCTGCTGCGTCCGGGTGGCGAGAGGGCTCAGGCGATGAAGGAGGTTGAGGCGTGAGCGTAACGATCTATCACAACCCGGCCTGCGGCACCTCGCGCAATACGCTGGCGATGATCCGGCAAAGCGGCGAAGAACCTCAAGTGATCGAATACCTCAAGGATCCGCCCAATCGCGCCCGGCTGATCGAGTTGATCAAGGCGATGGGGATTTCGGCTCGCGCATTGTTGCGCGAGAAAGGCACGCCCTATGCGGAACTCGGGCTTGCCGATCCGAAATGGAGCGATGATGAACTGATCGATTTCATGCTGGCGCATCCGATCCTGATCAACCGGCCGATCGTGGTGACCGCAAAGGGCACAAGATTGTGCCGGCCATCGGAGATGGTCCTCGACCTGCTCGATCATCCCGCGGACAGCTTTGTCAAAGAGGACGGTGAGGTCGTCGCCAGGGCGAAATCCTGACAACACCGGCCGGGCTTTCGCGCCTGGCGATTGCGCGGCATAATATCGTATGGAACCCGCGCCGCGCCTGCGCCTCATGAATTGGCTGGTCAGCCAGGGCCTTACTGGCTTGCCGGAAAACGACCTGATCCGCGGCTTCTGCGAGCGTTGCCGCAAAGCCGGTCTCGAGCTCTCGCGCGGGCTTGTGTTCATCGACACGCTGCACCCGATCTTCGAGGGGCGCGGCTTTCGCTGGAACGATACCGAGACCACCGAGAGCGACAGTTTCGAGTATGGCCCGACCAGCGACGGCGATGCCGCGCAGAACTGGCGCCGCTCGACCTTCTATCACATGCTCGAACATGGCCATGAAGAGCTGCGGATCGATCTTGCCGAGTGCGCTTCGCTCGATTTTTCGATGATCTCCGAACTCGCCGAGAAGGGCCACCGGCATTTCGTCGCCTTCGTGCACCGGTTTGGCGAGGCCGGGACCATCGGCCAGATGGATTGCGTCTATTCCTATTGGTTGACCCGGCAACCCCAGGGCTTCGATGAGCAGGCCTTGTCGGCGTTGCGCGACCTCGTGCCCGTGCTGGGCCTTGCGATCAAGTCGGCCGCCCAGGTCGATATCGCGCGGACGCTCGGCCGCGTTTATCTCGGGCGTGACGCGTCCGAGCAGGTGCTGCGCGGGCGCATATCGCGCGGTGTGACCGAGCGTATCAATGCCGTTTTGTGGTTTTCCGATCTGCGCGGCTCGACCGCGATCAGCGAGAGCATCGCGCCGGGCGAAATCATTCCTTTTCTCAACGATTATGCCCAGGCCTCGATCGATGCCATCCACGATGCCGGCGGCGACGTGCTCAAGCTGATCGGCGACGGCGTGCTCGCGATGTTCACCAACGAGGACCTCGCGGTCGCCCGGCGCGCCGCGCTGCGGGCCGAGCATCATTTCCGGCGGAACATCGGCGTGCTCAACGCCCGCCGCGCCGCTTATGACCGGCCGACCACCTCGGCCTATGTCGGCCTGCATGTCGGCGAGGTGTTTTACGGCAATATCGGCAGCGAGGACCGGCTCGATTTCACGGTGGTGGGGCCGGCGGTCAATGAGGTCAGCCGGATCGCCTCGATGTGCCGGTCGGTCGATCGCGAACTCCTGGTCTCGTCGGCCTTTCGCAGCGGCCTGGATACGACGGGGCAGCATTATCTCGTCTCCACGGGCCGGTATGCGCTGCGCGGCATCGGCCGGGCGCAGGATCTCTTTACGCTTGATCCCGACGTCACCACGGACGAGGTGGTGGCTGGCGGCTACGCTCGCTACCTGGCGAGCTAACGCGAAACCAGTGGGATTTTCGCGCTACGCCTTCGCCGCCTCGCTCACCATCTCCGGCTGACGTTCCAGCGAAACCGCCGGCGATATCAGGATCACCAGCGCTTGCGCCGCGAAGATCGCAACCGCGAGATAAAGGCAGACTTCCGCGCCGTAAATCCCGCCAACCACCGCGCCGAGCGCTGCCCCGAGCGGGCGGGCGCCGTAGCTCATGATGTTGATCGCGGAAACCCGTCCCAACAGATTCGGCGGCGTCACCGATTGCCGAAGTGTCGTGGTGCTGATCACCCACAGGATCGGACCGACGCCGAGCAGGAAGAAGCTCAAGCCTGCAAGCCAGGGTGACGGAATGTAGGTCGTCAGCGCCATCACGCAGGCGGCGACGAGGCCGGTGACCGGGCCAAGCGCGATCACCACGCCGAAGGCGAGCCGCCGCATCACCCGCGTGGCGAGAAGCGCGCCGAGCACCATGCCGACGCCGAACATCGCCAGCGTCGTGCCGACGCCCGACGCGGAGAGGCCGAGATGGCGCACGGCATAGGGCACGAACACGGCCAGCAGCAAGAACGACGCGGTGTTGAAGATGAACTGGGTGGCAAAGACCGGCCGCAGCAGCGGGTGATGCAGCACGAAAGCGGCACCTTCCCGGATCTCCTGCAGCGGATGGCGGCGCGCCGCGGGCGCGCGGGCAGGCTCGTAAATCCCCGACAGCAGCACCACCGCGATCACGGAAAGTGCCGCGGCAAAGCCAAAGGCGGGGGCTGCGCCCAGCCATCCCACGAGAAATCCGCCCGACGCCGGGCCGCTGGCAAAGGCGACGGTGCGGGCAAGCTCAATCCTCGCATTGGCTGCGGGCAATTGCTGCGCCGATACCAGCGATGGCACCAGCGCCGGCGCCGCGACGCTGTAGGCGACCGTGCCGCATACCGCGACGAAACCCAGCACAGCGAGCAAAGGCAGCGTCAGCAGATTGAACCAGATCAGCGCAAGCGTGACGAGCAGCGCAATGGCGCGCGCGGCTTCCGAACCCGCCATCAGCCAGCGCCGCGAAAAGCGGTCGGCGATCAGGCCCGCGGGGATCGCGAACAGCACAAACGGCAGCGTCAACGCTGTCTGCAACAGACCGGTCTGGCCTTCGCCGACGCCGAGCAAAAGCACGGCGACGATGGGTGCCGCCGCCAGCGCGACCTGTTCGGCCGATTGCGCGGCGAGATTGGACCAGGCGAGACGGTTGAAGGTTGCGGGCAGACGGGGCGTGCGGTGGCCGGGCATGGCATGATTCCTGAAAATCGTTTGGCCGCTATTCTCCGGCGGGTGGTCCGCCAAACCCACCCGTTTCCGGACGCCCCACTTTGGCGACCAGATGCAGTTGCAAATGAGTTGCAATAAAAGAAATTTTTCTCCATCTTATGAAAATGGACGCGCAATCCCCTGATTTGTCCCCCCATTCCCCGTCCCAGTCCCAGGACGCAACCGGAGCGGCTCTGGAAGCTTCCGGCTGGCGCAGGGAACGTGGCACGCCGTCGCTGGTGGACATGTTCGCCACGGTGCGGATGCCCAAGGGAGCATCGTTCTGGCGCAAGCTGCTGGCATTTCTCGGCCCCGGCTACCTCGTCGCCGTCGGCTACATGGATCCCGGCAACTGGGCCACCTCGCTCGCCGCTGGCTCCAAATTCGGCTACGCGCTGCTGACGGTGGCGCTCTTGTCGAATGCGATGGCGATCGTCCTGCAATCGCTGTGTACGCGGCTTGGTGTCGGCGCCGGGCGCGACCTCGCGCAGGCCTGCCGCGATTCCTTTCCGCGCTGGGTTTCGTTTCCCTTATGGGTGTCAGCCGAAGTCGCGATCACCGCAACCGACCTTGCCGAGGTGATCGGCACCGCGATCGGCCTCAATCTGCTGTTTCGGATCCCGCTCGAGATCGGCGTGATCATCACCGCGGCCGACGTGTTCCTGATCCTTGCGCTGCAGGCCTTCGGTTTCCGCTATATCGAAGCTTTTGTCGTGGCGATGCTTGGGGTGATCGCGGCGTGTTTTGCCGTGCAGATCGCGATGGCCGATCCGGACTGGGGCGCGGTGCTCAGGGGCTTTGCACCGACGCCGGACATTATCGCCAATCCCGAGATGCTTTATTTGGCGCTCGGCATTCTCGGCGCGACCGTGATGCCGCATAATCTTTATCTGCATTCGGGGTTGGTGCAGACCCGTGGCTACGGCGACGGAACGGAGGACAAACGTGAGGCGATCAAGCTTGCGACGATCAATTCCTCGATCGCGCTCTGTCTGGCACTCACCATCAATGCCTCGATTCTGATCCTGGCCGCGGCGACATTTCATCGGACGGGCCGGACCGACGTCGCCGAACTCGACCAGGCGCACGCGTTTCTGTCGCCCTTGCTCGGCTCGACGCTGGCGCCGACGCTGTTTGCGATCGCGCTGTTGTGCTGCGGGCTGAACTCGACCATCACGGCCACGCTTTCGGGTCAGATCGTGATGGAGGGGTTTCTCAACCTGCGGATCGCGCCCTGGCTGCGGCGCCTGGTAACGCGGCTGATCGCCATCGTGCCGGCGGTCGTGGTGACGCTCTGGACCGGCGAGAAAGGCACGGGCCAGTTGTTGATCCTCAGTCAGGTGGTGCTCAGCCTGCAACTGCCCTTCGCCGTGGTACCGCTCGTGATGTTCACCGCCAGCCGCCGCAAAATGGGGCCGTTCGTCGCGCCGCGCTGGCTGACCGTACTCGCCACGCTGACGGCGGTCCTCATCATCGCGCTCAATGCGAAACTGGTGTCGGATTATGTGATGGGATGAGCATCGCCCGGCATAGCCGCCCGAAGGCCGGCGTCGCTTCCGCTCGCCCATGACCGGGGGACCCGGTATTCCAGAGACGGCGGTGAATAATCGAGAGGCCGCGGCGTAGTGGATCACCCGCTTTCGCGGGTGATGACAGTCCAACTGTGGGATGACCTGTGCGTCGGGGCGGATCAATCCTGCGGCTCGGCCAGCATCTCGCCCGATGCGTCGACCCGCGTCCAGCCGGAGGGTGCAAGCCGCTGCTGCGGCAGGAAGCGGCCCTTGTAGTCCATCTTCTTCGAGCCTTCGATCCAGTAGCCGAGATAGACGTAAGGCAGCCCCTGCCGGCGGGCGCGGTTGATGTGGTCGAGGATCATGAAGGTACCGAGCGAGCGGCTTTCTTCCGACGGCTCGAAGAACGAATAGACCATCGACAGTCCGTCGCTGAGCACGTCGGTCAGTGCCACCGCGACCAGATCGTTGCCGCGGCCGGTCACGCCGGTGTCAGAACTGCGGCGACGATATTCGATGATGCGGGTCTCGACGTGGCTGTCCTCCACCATCATGGCGTAGTCGAGCACGGTCATGTCGGCCATGCCGCCATGGCGATGCCGCTGGTCGAGATAGGCCCGGAACACCGAATATTGTTCTGAGGTCGGTACCGCGCTGCGCTGTTCGCCGACGATGTCGGCGTTGCGGGCCATGATCTTTCTGAAGCTGCGCGAGGGCCGAAACTCGTTGGCGATCACGCGGATGGAAACACAGGCACGGCATTGGTCGCAGGCTGGCCGATAGGCAATCGACTGGCTCCGCCGGAAGCCGCCATGGGTCAGGAGGTCGTTGAGATCGCCGGCCTTTTCGCCAACCAGATGCGTGAACACCTTGCGCTCGTGCCGGCCCGGCAGATAGGGGCAGGGCGACGGCGCCGTCAGGTAGAATTGCGGGGTATCACGCGAGTGCTGGGTCACGGGTCTCGTCAGTCTCCGAAAGGCGAGGCAAGCTCAGCATCGCGCCGACGAGCCTAACGGTCAATTGGTTTGCAAACCGTTTGCCCGCACTGCCGCCGGGTCAGAAAGTCCGAGCCGGCTGGCCCACCGGGCTGCGGACCGAACTGTTAATGATCACGGTTCCCAGCACGACATCGTGGAGCAGACGCCGCCTGCTGTTGAAAAGTCCGACCAGCAGGACCAGCGGCGACAGAAACGAGATCGAAATCCAAAACAGCACCGCGTGCATGGCGCCCAGGACGAAGTAGCCGGGGGCGCCGTACCAAGTGCGCAGTTCCAGATCCATCACGCGCATGCCAAGCGTCGCCGAATACGGCCCGCCAAGGGAGGCACCGTAATAGACGATGGCCCAGATCACCGAGGCCGGCCATGCCAACCAGAACAGGACCCAGCCGAGCCCAAGCGTGATCAGGCCGAACAGTGCGATAAACAGGTAGCCGACGATCACCGGAACCGACAGCACCACGATATCGATCAGGAACGCGAACACCCGCCGTGTCAGCACGCCGCGAAACAATTCGGGCTGCGACAAAGGGTCGAAGGCATGCGGTGGGACGCCGCCGTCGCTGCGCCAGGCGCCGCCAGCACCAGAAGCGCCGCCAGCATCATAAGCGCCGCCGGTATTTCCGTATCCGCTGTCCGACATCGACCGTCCTCCCAACGATGCATTCCCGAAAACGAGACATGGGAACCGTAAGGGCGCTTGCAAGACCTCGCCGGGATGACGGAACTGCATTAATTCGGCAATTCCGCGGCCGGAGGCCCCTAGGCTTCAGTCTTCAGCTTCTCTGCTGCCCGCGGCGCAAAGTAGGTCAGGATGCCGTCTGCTCCGGCGCGCTTGAACGCCAGCAGGCTTTCCATCATCGCCCGCTCGCCGTCGATCCAGCCATTGAGGCTCGCCGCCATGATCATCGCGTATTCGCCCGACACCTGATAGGCGAAGGTCGGCATGGCGAATGTGTCTTTGACGCGGCGGACGATGTCGAGATAGGGCATGCCCGGCTTCACCATCACCATGTCCGCGCCCTCGGCGATGTCGAGTTCGACTTCGCGCAGCGCCTCGTCCGAATTGGCGCTGTCCATCTGGTAGGTGCGCTTGTCGCCTGTCAGGGTCTTGGCGGAGCCGACGGCATCTCGGAACGGACCGTAGAAGGCGGAAGCATATTTCGCGGCATAGGACATGATCTGCACGTCGAGGAAGCCCGCTTGGTCCAGACCTTCGCGGATCGCTCCGACACGACCATCCATCATGTCCGACGGCGCGATGATGTCGCAGCCGGCTTCCGCCTGCACCAGCGCCTGCCGCACCAAGACCGCCACCGTCGCGTCGTTGAGGATTTTGCCGTCCTCGATCAGCCCGTCATGTCCATGGCTGGTGAATGGGTCCAGCGCCACGTCGCAGAGCACTCCCAATCCCGGAAACTCCTTCTTGATGGCGCGCACCGATTGGCACACCAGATTGTTGGGGTTGACCGCCTCGGAGCCGTGCTCGTCGCGCAAGCTCGGCTCGGTATATGGAAAGAGCGCAATGCAGGGGATGTTGAGTTTCGCCGCGCGCTCGGCGTCGCGCACCGCCTGGTCGACGGACAGCCGCTGTACGCCGGGCATCGAGGCGACGTCGACGCGCTTGTTATGACCATCGGCCACGAACAAGGGCCAGATCAGGTCGTCCGTGGTCAGGACGTTCTCGCGCACCATGCGGCGCGCCCATTCGGCCTTGCGGTTGCGCCGCGGCCGCACCACGAGATCGAGGCTGGGGGCGGAGAGGGCGGCCTCCCGGCGCGGCGTGTCGCGCAACTCGATCGGACGCCCGAATTTGATCGCCATTTTATGTTCGCTCCTCAAACGGCAGGCCAGTTAAACAATTGTAGCACTTTGGGCGGCTTCCGTCACCGCGGCCTTGACCTGCCGCAAGCCGATTGATTTTGCCGCGCCGAGAGGCCAAGAGTGAGCCTCCGGACCCGCTCTCAAGGCAACGAGCGGCATTCTTAAACGAGCGGCATTCCTAGATGTCTGAGACCCCAGCGCGCGACCCATCGCGAGATCATGGTATTTCGGTGGCGGCGATTTCGTCGGGACGGATCGAAGCCGACGACAATGTGTGGACCCGCCGGCTCGTGTTTTTCTTGCGCATCATGGCGGTCATCTCCGTCGGCAAGGGTCTTTATCACTGGGCACAGGTCACGGGCTTCGTCGGCGGCGAAGAAGAAGCATTCGAGAACCAGGCTTTGGCGTGGCAAACGGCCACGGTTTATTTCGCCGTCATCGAACTCGTCGCTGCCGTCGGGCTTTGGCTGGCGACGCCATGGGGCGCGGTGGTGTGGCTGACGACCGTGGTGTCGATGGCGGTGATCGAGCTGATGTTTCCGGCGATCTATGGCGGCAGCCTCATCGTGGTGACCGCAGAAGCCTTGATGCTTGCCGCCTATCTCGCGCTGGCGTGGATGGCAGCGCGCGAACGGCCGCCATAGCGATCGCACCTCGAGGTGCTTTCGCCAAAAAGGAATCCGTCGGAAGCTAGCACGCCGCCAATTGGAAAATGATGTACGCGATCTCCGAAAAGCCGGGGGTAGCCTATACAAACTATTTCCAAGATTTTCGCGGTAACTTTTCGGTCACCCTAACGTCCTGCCATATCCGTTACGCAAGCCTTTCGAATTTGAACGACGCTGTTCCCATATGCGACAGCGTGGGCCAACGAAGCGTGAACGAAGGTCGTCTCACCCTCAATGAAAGGTTGCGAAAACCCCTTATATCGTGGGCTTAATCTGCGATTCACTCTCTAAAATTCATGATCTCTTTATTCTCTTATTTAAGCCGATCTTCAAACGCGCCCCTTAAGTTGCGGCTATCAGGCGGGACAAAAGTTTCGTCGAATAAGTCGATAAAACGACAACAGGGGAAGTGTCATGATGAAAGCCGTTGCAACGGCGGTGGAAACCGCTGAGCGCGCTCCCGGTCAGGCTCCGGTGCAGCCGCTTTATCTGGAGGCCCTGACCTTGGTGGAGCGGCTGCATCGCCGTCTGCTCGACGTCATCAAGGATGAATTCGATCGTCGCGGTCGCGCCGATATCAATTCGGTCCAGGCGCTCTTGCTCTATAATATCGGTGACAAGGAGCTGACCGCGGGCGAGCTGCGCACGCGCGGCTACTATCTCGGCTCCAACGTCTCCTACAATCTGAAGAAGCTCGTTGAACTCGGCTTCCTCGATCACCAGCGTTCGCGCGTCGATCGCCGTTCGGTCCGCATTCGCCTGACCACGCAGGGTCAGGAAATCCGCCGCATCGTCGATGCGCTCTACCAGAAACACGTCAAGACCGTCGAACAGGTCGGTGGCATCTCGAACGAGGAATTCGCAACCCTCAACAAGTCGCTGCACCGGCTCGAGCGGTTCTGGACCGATCAGATCCTTTATCGGCTCTGAGATTCCAATCAGCCAAGTCGGCGCTTAAAAGACCGGCGGCCACCACAAACGTAGAAGACTTCCCCCAACGCATCGGGCCGGATTTTTCCGGACCGGTGCGTTTTGTTTTTCTCAGCATGCACAGGGGTTTCGGCCCGATGGAACTTTTGCGCGCCAACGGGTTTATCCATCAATCGGAGGATGGGCCATGCTGGTCGAGCGCGGATTGCGGGTCATGAATGTCGGCGTGGTGGGCGATGCCTACGCCATCGCCTCGAACTATTTGCGCCGCACCGGCGCCATTGCCGAGGGCCTGGCGACCGACGACCGGCTCCTCGAAATCATCGTTGAGCTATTCGAGCGCGGTGAGTTCAACAAGATCAGGCTCGCCAACAAGGCGATCGCGAAATTCGAAGCTGAAGAACTGGTCTAAGCCTCGATTGATCCAAGCCCCGGAGGATTTCATGGAAGCCGCCATCGACCGCATCATGATGACTTACGATCTCCTGATGAACCGCTCGGCCGCCGCAAGCGCCGACGCGCGGGCCAAGGTGACGGAATATGTCACGACCTTGTTCGAAGCCGGCGAGAAGGACATGCATCGGCTGACGGTGTGCGGGCTGACCTACTTGCGTGAACTCGACGGCTCGAGCAATCCGGTCAAAGCCGGGTTTACGGGGCTGTAGGCGATTGGCTTCGCTTTGATGGAGCTGCCTTTGCTCCGAGGCGCGGCTGCCAGGTTGACTTCCCGGTTGCCGCGAAAATCCACACGTAAAGAGACAAGCCTACGCCCGCCTAACTGATGGACGATTGATCTCACGAAGGGAGATTGCACTCCGGTGATGTGAGTCCCGGCAGATTCTCCTCCAGCGTCTCGATGATGATTGACCGGAGTCGGCTCAGAGCTGGCTCCAACGGTCGCCCGCCGTCGTGCAGACAGAGCTCAAGCGGCGTCTCCGGAGCAGGCGGCAGACCAATGGTGTCGTCGAGCACGCGTACGCCTGCGGGCAGACCGACGGCCGTGCGCAATGTTACACCGAGCCCAGCTTCGACCGCGGCCCAGAGTCCATGCAGGCTCGGGCTGGTGAAGGCAATGCACCACGAAAGACCTGCGCGATCCAGTGCCGCGAGCGCTCCCTGACGGAAGAAACAGGGCGGCTCATACATCGCGAGCGGGATCGGTTCGCCGGACGCCCAGATTGGCTCCGCAGAGGCCGGGCCGATCCACACCAGCGGCAGTGTTGCGACCGGCTCGGCATCCCCGCGCGTGCGATTGCCGAGCGCCAGGACGAGATCCAGCTCACCCTTATCCAGGCGCTCAAGCAGCCGTCGGTTTCGATCCACGACCGCTTCGATCCGCACCGAAGGATGAGCGCGTTTGAAGTGCCCAAGCGCAGTCGGCAGCCAGGTCTCGGCAAAATCGGCGGGCAAGCCGAAACGTACAACGCCTTCGATGGCATAGCCGCGCGCCGCGATGATCGCCTCGTCATTGAGGTCCAGGATGCGACGGGCATAGGCGAGCACGACATCGCCGGCCTCAGTCAGAACCAGGTCTCGTCCCTGCTTGCGGAACAACGGCTCACCCACCTGTTGCTCCAGCTTGCGGATTTGCTGGCTGACAGCCGACTGCGATCGGCCGACTTGCCCGGCCGCCCGATTGAAACTGCCAAGCTGCTGGGCCGCGACCAGCGTTCGAAGTATGGCCATGTCCAAATTGATGACGCGGGTCATTGTTCAGTTTTTCGAATTCGTCAGATAAGAATTACCGTATTTTCTTACATATTAAAACACCTATTTTCACGGGGCCGGATCCCGGTATCGCCTCGCGTTCCGCTGCCATTCCCTGGAGAAATCATGAAGATCGTCACTACGCTAAGAGCCTGCGCCGCAGGCCTGTTCTGCTTGATAAGCGCGCTGTCCGCTTCTTTTGCCGGTGAGCCCACGATCTCGCTGACGGGGACGTGGACGCTTGTGGCGGCCGACGTCATACGCGCCGACGGCACACGGGCACGCGACTACGGTGCCAACCCCAAGGGCCTGTTGATGATCGACGCGCAGGGGCGCTACTCGCTTCAGATCTTCAAGTCAGAACGGCCCCGTTTTGCTTCGGGCGACAAGCTAACCGCGACACCGGCCGAGTTCGAAGCCGCTTCCCTCGGCTCCAGCACCCATTTTGGTACGATCGCTGTCGATCCGGCGAGCAACACCCTGACATTCCAGATCGAAAACGCATCCTTTCCGAACTGGGTCGGAGTCCAACAAAAGCGACACTACGAGCTGGTTGGCGACGAACTGAGCTATCGTGTACCTGCCCGGCCGGACGGAAACACACCGATCTCGATCTGGCGGCGGTTGCAATAGGGGATGGTCACTCCGGTCGCTGTCGAGCGAGCGACAGCGGTACAACGGTCGCGCTGATCCATCGCACCAGATTTGAATTTGAGAAGCCGCCTCGAGGCGGCTTTTTGTTTGACCTCGTTGAGGTGATTGGCGTCGCGCCGAGGTCCGTCTCCGCATCGATCGCATCGTTTCGAAATTTATTTCGGAAAATCCGAAATATCGCTTTTCACCGAACCCAAATCAGTCATATATCAACCGCCATCCCGTCCCACATGAGGGGCGTATCGCGATCGTCACATACGTTGGCGCGGGATGCGGTGGACGCGAACTGCGCATTCGACGAGGGCGCGGCTCGCGGACGGCGAAGTCGTGTGGTCCTGGCGCCCCGACGCTGGCGTCAAGTTCTTGAGAAGCAAGCTTCTTGGGGGCGATGGTGGCAAGAAAGCCCGGTCACCAAGGAGAGCGCGAAATAAACCGTTAAAACCATTCGCGTGCGGGAATGCCGGGTGAATCTGGCTGACCTGTGGTGAATTTGCTCGTGTGCCTAGTTCCATTTCGCACGCGAGGCTGCGGTGCCAGCCGGGCACTCGGCATTCCCCACGCCCTCTTTTGGGCGAAAGATCATGCACAACTCGGGTGCGCAAAGTGCCGCGGGAGCAAGCATGCTCGTCCGTTTTCCTGCCCCTTTTTCGTTGGACCTCTGATAAACGTGACTCGGTCGACAAGGTCTGCCTAAGGAATTCCATGCTCACCCTGCATCATCTCAACGACTCCCGTTCGCAGCGGATTTTGTGGCTGCTGGAGGAGCTCGGCACGCCCTATGAGATGAAGCGCTATCAGCGCGACGCAACGACGCGGCTGGCGCCGCCGGAATTGACAGCAGTTCATCCGCTCGGCAAGTCGCCGGTGATCACCGATGGCGGTATCAAAATCGCGGAATCCGGTGCCATTGTCGACTACATCATCCGAACCTACGGCAAGGGGACGATGATGCCCGCCATCGGCGCCCCCGATTACGAGGCCTATAATGAATGGCTGCACTATTCCGAAGGCTCGGCCATGTTGCCCTTGATGCTGAACCTTTATGTCTCCAGATTGAAGGAGGCCGGGGCGCCGCTGCATCCGCGGATCGACAGCGAGATCGCCAATCATCTTGGGTATGTTGATGGCGCCTTGAAGGGCAGGGAGTTCTTCGTAGGCCAATCGCTGACGGGAGCCGATATCCAGATGAGCTTCGTCGGCGACATGGCCAAGGTGTTCAACAGGCTCGGCCCGTATCCGAACCTTGCCGCCTGGCTCACGCGGATGCACGCGCGTCCGGCGTTCCAGCGCTCGATCGAGAAGGGCGGCGCTTACCGCTTCGCGAAATAGGCCTCGCGTTGATGCCCAGGCAGGAAGTCATGAAACGATTGCTCTGGTTGAGGTTGCTGCCCCTGCTTGCGCTCGCGGCTTGCACGCAACCAAGCACTTTGAAATCAGCCGCCGAACGTACCGATCCTACCCATCAATCGATGGGGAACATCCCGGCCCATGAATTCCAACCGCCTGCCGATCCCGTGGCCGATGAGTTTCTTCCCAACACGGAACGTTCGTCCATCCTGCCAGCCAAGGTCGGCGAGTGCGCCGACACGACCATCACCTCAATAACGGATCGATATGGTGCGGATTTGGCGCCGGGCCGTGCCAAGAAGGGGGCCGATCCCGGGACGATCATCAGATTCAGTAACTCAGGTGTCCAGGTGTCGCTCGAGAAGGAGCGCTCGATCGTGAAGTCTCAGATATTTGACAAGGTCAACATGTGCCTTGTTGAAATTCCGAAAGACTGTCCGGCCGGCGATGTTCGCGGACGGCTGTACAAGACGACAAATCTGAGGACAGGAGAGAGCTGGAGCTTGCGCAACGACATCCAGAGCTGCGGGGCTTAAGGCTTAAGGCGACAACTGCGCCTTCAACGTGTTTGCGAAAGCAGAATTTGCGGGGTTATCAGCGGCTTATCGGTTTGCTATGACGTACCGCTTCCCGGGACCACTAAACGCATTTAAATGAGATATTTGACCCGACGATCCTTTCTCGCAACCGCAGGCAGCGGGCTTGCCGCCAGCGCGTTCGCGCGCGGGGCGCGCGGGGCCGAGGGCCCAACGCCGGATCAGATGCTGGACGAACTGATCAAGGAAAATCAGGAAAACGGCATCGGCAGCGGCTTCGACAGCGCCTCCCGCAACGTCAGACTGCCGAAGAAATCGCTTCCGACACTGTCGCCCTCGACCGCAGAAACCACGCAAACCTCTATCGCCCAATACGAGACCATTGTCGCCAAGGGCGGCTGGCCCGAAGTGCCTCCCGCCGAAAGCGTACGCGTCGGCGTCAAGAGCCCGGCCGTGCCGCCGCTCCGCGAGCGGCTGTCGATCGCTGGCGACTTGGAGCTCAATTCCGGCGACCCGCAGGTGTTCGATTCCTATGTCGACGCCGCCGTGCGCCGCTTCCAGGTGCGCCACGGTCTGCACGCCGACGGTATCGTGCATGAAGCGACGCTGCGTGCGCTCAACGTCCCGGCCGAGAGGCGGCTCGCGCAGCTCAGGACCAACGCCGTCAGGCTCAAGAGCCTCACCGGCAATCTCGGCAGCCGCATCGTGGTCGCCAACATTCCGGCGGCCCAGATCGAGGCGATCGAAAACGGTGTCGCGATCACCCGCCACACCGCCGTCGCCGGCAAGCCGGATCGGCCTTCGCCCGACATTCAGAGCAAGATCGTGCAGATCAACTTCAATCCGTTCTGGACTGTGCCGGTGTCGATCATCCGCAAGGATTTGATTCCGAAGATGCAGGCTGAGCCGGATTATCTCACCAAAAATCACATTCGCATCTTCGACGCCAAGAACAACGAGCTGTCGCCCGCGCAGATCGACTGGTATTCGGCCGAAGCCGTCAATTACAAGTTCAAGCAGGACGCCGGTGATTTCAATTCGCTCGGTTCGATCCGGATCAATTTCCCATCGCCGCACGGCGTCTACATGCACGACACGCCGTCGAAGAACCTGTTCGGCGAGGATTTCCGTTTCGCTTCTTCCGGCTGCATGCGCGTGCAGAACGTGCGCGAATTGGTGTACTGGATCCTGGCCGAAACCCCGGGCTGGTCAAAGGCCGAGATCGACGAAGTGATCAGGTCCGGCGAGCGCAAGGACGCCAAGGTCGCAAAGCCGTTGCCGCTGTACTGGGTTTATGTGACCGCCTGGGCCACGCCCGACGGCGTGGTGCAGTTCCGCGACGATATCTACAACCGGGATGGGGTCAGCTGAGGCGGCCCGGCCCCCTTGGGCTCGGCGGTATCCCCACCATATCTTGCATAAATATCAAGCCTGTACCGCAACCGCTTGGCCATTCCCGGGCAATGTGGTATCCCGCGAATACTCTTTCGACCGCCATATGAGACCGACCGCAAAGCCTCTATCTGGTTGCGGCGGTGGAGATATTTCGTCCATGAGCTCTTCTTCCACCAGCGCCAAGGCTGCCTCCGCGCCCGACTCGTTCTTCACCGCCAGGCTCGAGCAGGCCGATCCCGAGATCGCCGCTGCTATCCGTGGCGAGCTCGGTCGCCAGCGTCATGAGATCGAGTTGATCGCATCAGAAAACATCGTCAGCCGCGCCGTGCTCGAAGCGCAGGGCTCGGTGATGACCAACAAATACGCGGAAGGCTATCCCGGCAATCGCTATTACGGCGGATGCGAATGGGTTGACGTTGCCGAGACGTTGGCGATCGAGCGCGCCAAGAAGCTGTTCGGCGCCGGCTTTGCCAACGTGCAGGCGAATTCCGGCAGCCAGATGAATCAGGCGGTGTTCCTGGCGCTCTTGCAGCCCGGCGATACCTTCATGGGCCTCGATCTCGCCGCCGGCGGACACCTGACCCATGGTTCGCCGGTCAACATGTCCGGCAAATGGTTCAAGGCCTCGCACTATACCGTGCGGCGCGAGGACCAGATCATCGATATGGATGCGGTCGCCAAACAGGCCGAGCAGGTGCGGCCGAAACTGATCATTGCCGGCGGATCGGCCTATTCGCGCCCTTGGGACTTCAAGCGTTTCCGCGAGATCGCTGATGGCATCGGCGCCTACCTGATGGTCGACATGGCGCATTTCGCGGGTCTCGTGGCCGGCGGCGTCCATGCCTCGCCAGTGCCGCACGCGCATGTCACGACCACCACCACGCACAAGTCGCTGCGCGGGCCCCGTGGCGGCCTGATCCTGTGCAATGACGAAGCGCTCGCCAAGAAATTGAATTCGGCGATCTTTCCGGGCCTGCAGGGTGGTCCGCTGATGCATGTCATCGCGGCGAAAGCGGTGGCGTTCGCCGAGGCGCTGCGCCCGGACTTCAAGATCTACGCCAAGAACGTGGTCGAGAATGCCAAGGCGCTTGCGGAAAGCCTGCGTGCGGAAGGCCTCGATATCGTTTCGGGCGGCACTGACAACCATTTGATGCTGGTTGACCTCAGGCCCAAGGGGTTGAAGGGCAACGTGTCGGAAAAGGCGCTGGTGCGCGCCGCCATCACCTGCAACAAGAACGGCATTCCCTTCGATCCGGAAAAGCCGTTTGTCACCTCGGGCCTGCGCCTGGGTACGCCGGCGGCGACCACGCGCGGCTTTGGGGTGGCCGAATTCAAGCAGGTCGGCGGCATGATCGCCGAGGTGCTGAACGCGGTTGCGCAGTCGAAGGATGGCGCGGCGCCGCTGGTGGAGGCCGCCATCAAGGAACGGGCGAAGGCGCTCACCGATCGCTTCCCGATCTATCAATAGGGGTCTTTTTAAAAAAGGTTCTTGCCGGATGCGTTGCCCAAGCTGCAACAGTCTCGATACACAGGTGAAGGACTCACGTCCGACCGAGGATTCGGCCGTGATCCGGCGGCGGCGGGTGTGCGTCGCCTGCAATTTCCGTTTCACCACGTTCGAACGGGTGCAGCTGCGCGAGCTCACGGTCATCAAGCGCAACGGCCGAAGGGTGCCGTTCGACCGCGACAAGCTGGTGCGCTCGCTGCAAATCTCCTTGCGCAAGCGGCCGGTCGATCCGGAGCGGGTCGAAAAGATGGTCTCCGCCATTGTGCGCGAGCTCGAGAGCGGTGGTGAAGCGGAGATCTCGTCGGAGGCGATCGGAGAGATCGTGATGGAACATCTGCGCCAGCTCGATGACGTCGCCTATGTGCGTTTCGCCTCGGTCTACCGCAATTTCCGCGAGGCCAAGGATTTCGAGGCGGTGCTCGGCGAACTCTCCGCCGACGACGACGCGCGGATTGCCCTGTTACGCAAATGATCTTCCGCATTCTGGAAGAACAGATCGGGCAAAAAACCAAGGAATTGAAGGCTGCCGACCTGCGCTTCATGCAGCTCGCGCTGGCGCTCGGCCGGCGTGGGCTCGGCCGCACCTGGCCCAATCCCGCAGTCGGCGCCGTGGTGGTCAAGGACGGTGTCATTGTCGGGCGCGGCTGGACGCAAGCGGGCGGCCGTCCCCACGCCGAGCCCGTGGCGCTTGCCCATGCGGGCGAGGCCGCCCGCGGTGGCACGCTCTACGTGACGCTGGAGCCGTGCTCGCATGTCGGCAAGTCGCCGCCCTGCACCGATGCCGTCATCGCCGCCGGCGTCAAACGCGTGGTATCGGCCATCGAAGATCCCAACCCCGAGGTGGCGGGGCAGGGGCATGCCCGGCTGCGTGCCGCGGGGATTGCGGTCGATATCGGGCTTGGCGCCGCGGAGGCCGCGCGCGATCACGCCGGGCATTTCAGGCGGGTCCGCGACAGGCGTCCGCATGTGGTTCTCAAGCTGGCGGTGTCCAGCGACGACAAGATTGCGGCCGCCGACCGCAAGCCCGTGGCGATCTCGGGCGAGGCAGCGAAGGCACGCATGCACCTGTTGCGGGCGCAATGCGATGCCATCATGGTCGGGATCGGCACCGTGCTGGCCGACGATCCGCTCCTGACCTGCCGTTTGCCGGGCATGGAGGCGCGCTCGCCGGTGCGGGTGGTGCTGGACCGCGCATTGCGGATACCTGGCACCAGCCGGTTGGTTCATTCGGCCCGCGCCGCGCCGTTGTGGGTGATGACGTCCAACCTCGCCGAAGCGCCCGCGGCCATGAAACTGGGCGCAGCCGGCGCACAGGTCATCCGCGTTGCCACCGCCCCCGCTCCCCAACCGGGATTGGACCTGGTGGCCGTGCTCAATAGCCTGGCGGAAAGGGGCATCACGCGGCTCCTGGTGGAAGGTGGCGCGCGCGTCGCTTCATCCTTTGTCGTGGCTGGCCTCGTCGACGAATTCTGGCTGCTGCGCGGCGGCGAGCCGGTCGGCACGACTGGCGTGGCCGCGCTGGAGGGTCTGCCACTCACGTCACTCACGCAGTCGCCGGGCTTTCGTGTTCGTGCTAGCGAGGGCTTCGACAAGGACACTCTGACCGTCTACGAGCGCGCCTAATGTTCACCGGGATCGTTACCGACATCGGCGAGATCGTCAGCCTGACGCCAACCGCGCAGGGGCAGTTGCACCGGCTGCGCATCGCCTGCCGCTACGACCGCTCGACCATCGCAGACGGCGCCTCGATCGCCTGCAACGGCGTCTGCCTGACCGTGGTCGCCTCGGGCGTCGAGCGCGGCAAGACCTGGTTCGACGTCGATGCCGCAGCCGAAACACTCGCTATGACCACGGCCAAGTACTGGACGGTCGGCACCAAACTCAATTTGGAGCGCGCGCTGAAAATCGGCGACGAACTCGGCGGTCACATCGTTGCGGGGCACGCCGACGGCATCGCCGCAATCGTGATGCGCGATGATTTGCCCGACATGGCGCGGTTCCAGTTGCGAACTACGCGCGAGCTGGCGCGCTTCATTGCGCCCAAGGGATCGGTAACCCTCGATGGTGTGTCGCTGACGGTCAATAGCGTCGATGATGTCGCCTTCTCGGTGCTGATCATTCCCCATACGCTCAATGTGACAACCCTTGGCGGCTGGCATGCGGGCAGTGAGGTCAATATCGAAGTCGACCTGATGGCACGCTATGCTGCGCGGCTTGCGGAAATGAAATGACAGGTCGTCATGCCCGGGCTTGTCCCGGGCAGCCCCGGCGACTACAAACGCCGCGCCTACGTTGAAGTTTCGTTGGTGCCGGTTGTTAACGCGAGAGAGCAGATTGAAACGATGGCAGAGGCGCGGCGCGCACAGCTGAAGGACAAGACCGACATTTCCGGCGCTCGCGCGCTGATCGTCGAGGCGCGTTTCTATGACGATATCCAGGACGCGCTGCTGGAAGGCGCGGTCGCCGAATTGAAGGCCGCTGGCGTCACCCATGAGGTGATCACGGTGCCGGGCGCGCTTGAAATCCCCGCTGCGATTGCGATCGCACTCGATGCCGCCGAGAAAAACGGCAAAGCCTATGATGCAGTGGTCGCGCTCGGCTGCGTCATCCGGGGCGACACCATCCATTTCGAAATCGTGTCGATGGAATCCTCCCGTGCGTTGATGGACCTCGCCGTGGCAAGAAAGATTCCGCTCGGCAACGGAATCATTACCGTCAACACCGAGGCGCAGGCATGGGCGCGGGCCCGCGCGAGTGAGCTCAACAAGGGCGGTGATGCCGCGCGCGCAGCGGTTATCATGCTGCGGATTAAACGCCGGCTGATCCGGCCAGGCTCATGACCGAAGACAGGAAACAGCCGACCCACAAGCCCGCAAAGGGCGCGGAAAGGAAAGCCAACCGGCGCGGAGCTGCGCGGCTTGCCGCCGTGCAAGCACTCTATCAGATGGACATTGCGGGCGCCGGGATCAACGATATCTTCGCCGAGTTCGAAAGCCATTGGCTTGGCGGCGAGGTCGAGGGCGAGAAATATCTGCCGGCGGAAGCGGCCTTCTTCCGCGACGTGGTGTCTGGCGTGGTGCGCGATCAGGCCAAACTCGATCCACTGATCGATGATGCGCTGTCGAAGGGCTGGCCGCTGAAGCGGATCGATGCCATCCTGCGCGCGGTGTTGCGCGCCGGCGCCTACGAGCTGGAACATCGCAAGGACGTGCCCGGCCGCGTGGTGGTGTCTGAATATGTCGATGTCGCGAACGCCTTTGTCGAAGCCGAGGAGACCGGCATGGTGAATGCGGTGCTCGACCAGATCGCCCGACAATTCCGCGCCGATGAGTTTATGCGGGCAGGTGGCTGAGATGACCGCCCCCGGTGCACCCGCATCCGGTGAGGATTCCCTGATCGCGCGCTACTTCCGGCCGCTTGCGACCGAACCTGGGGCGTTCGATCTTACCGACGACGCGGCGATCCTGAAGGCGCTGGGCGAGGACATCGTCGTGACCACGGACGCCATCGTCGAAGGCGTACACTTTTTGGCGAACGATCCTTCCGACACCATCGCGCAAAAGGCGCTGCGGGTGAACCTTTCCGATCTCGCGGCGAAAGGTGCTGCGCCGGCAGGATTCGTGCTGACGCTGGCGCTGCGCATGGCTGACGACGCGTGGCTCACGCCCTTTGCACGCGGGCTTAGGGCGGACGCCACCCGGTTCGGCTGTCCGCTGTTGGGGGGCGACACGGTCTCGACCCCGGGTCCGCTGATGATTTCGATCACGGCGTTCGGGCGCGTCGCGGCGGGCAAGATGGTCCGTCGCAGCGGCGCCAAACCTGGCGATCGCGTCGTTGTGACGGGCACGGTTGGCGATGCGGCACTTGGCCTGGACATTCTCAGAGGAGGCAAGGTGGCGGCAGCCCTTGCCGGGGATCGCGCGGCCAGCGAGATGCTGGTTGGTCGATACCGCGTGCCGCAGCCCAGGAATACGCTGGCGCTAGCGATCCGCGATCACGCCCATGCAGCCATGGATGTTTCGGACGGTCTTGCCGGCGACCTGGCGAAGCTCTGCGTGGCATCCGGTGTGTCCGCCGTCATCGACGTGCCCGCCATCCCGCTGTCGCCGGCCGCTGAAGCCGCGCTCGCGGCTGGCGCTGTTGGCATCGAAGCCTTGGTTTCAGGCGGCGATGACTACGAGATCTTGTGCGCCATCCCCGAAGGTGGTTTTGAAGCCTTTGCGCGAGCCGCCGCCTCAGCCGGGGTTGCGGTAAGCTCCATCGGGACCGTGATCGCCGAAGGGGCCGCGCCAAAATTTCTGGATGCGCAGGGCAGGGACTTGCCGCTTCCGCGGCTCGCTTACAGCCATTTCTAGGCTTTTCCGCAAAACTACCTGTTCCGGCGCAAATACCTGCCGAAATCGACGGTTTTTAGTGCGCCACGGCGTTGCGCCCGGGATGTGATTTTGGCATGGTCCCGGCCGATTTGAGGCCGCCCTTTTGGGCAGGGAAGGCCCTCTTTTTATGCGCCAGCCGCGCTCGCGGCGTCAGGCGTGGGGTGAGCATCAAGATAGATCCGAGGCAAATTCAATGACAGCATTATGGGTGATTGTGCTCTGCGGAGCGCTTTCCATCGTTTACGCCATCTGGGCGACGGCATCGGTTTTGAAGTCGGATGCCGGCAATCCGCGCATGCAGGAAATCGCGGCCGCGGTGCGCGAAGGCGCGCAAGCCTATCTCAAGCGCCAATACATGACGATCGGCCTGGTCGGGATCGTGATCTTCGCGCTGCTCGCCTACTTCCTCGGCATGCTGGTGGCTGTCGGCTTCGCGATCGGCGCGGTGCTGTCGGGTGCAGCGGGCTTCATCGGCATGAACGTCTCGGTGCGAGCCAACGTGCGTACCGCACAGGCGGCCACGGTCTCGCTCGCCGGCGGGCTTGAACTCGCCTTCAAGGCGGGTGCGATCACCGGCCTTCTCGTCGCGGGTTTGGCCCTGCTGGGCGTCACCCTTTATTTCGGATTCCTCACTTTCTCGCTGCATCTGGCCGCAAACAGCCGCACTGTTGTTGATGCGCTCGTGGCGCTGGGATTCGGCGCTTCGCTGATCTCGATCTTCGCCCGTCTCGGCGGCGGCATATTCACCAAGGGCGCCGACGTCGGCGGCGATCTCGTCGGCAAGGTCGAAGCCGGCATTCCCGAAGACGATCCGCGCAACCCCGCCACAATCGCCGACAACGTCGGCGACAATGTCGGCGACTGCGCCGGAATGGCCGCCGATCTGTTCGAGACCTATGCGGTGACTGCGGTCGCCACCATGGTGCTCGCAGCGATCTTCTTTGCGACCTCGCCGCTGCTCACGAATATGATGACGCTGCCGCTCGCGATCGGCGGCGTTTGCATCATTACCTCGATCGCCGGCACCTTCTTTGTCAAGCTCGGCGCCAACCAGTCGATCATGGGTGCGCTGTACAAGGGCCTGATCGCGACCGGCATCCTGTCGCTGATCGGCGTCGCTGGCGTGATCTACTGGCTGATCGGCTTCGGTCCTCTGGCTGGCGTCAAGTTTACCGGCATGGCGCTGCTCGAATGCGGCATAGTTGGCCTCGTCGTCACCGGGCTGATCATCTGGATCACCGAATACTACACCGGCACGGACTACCGCCCGGTCAAGTCGATCGCGGCGGCCTCGGTCACCGGCCACGGCACCAATGTCATCCAGGGCCTGGCGATCTCGATGGAAGCAACCGCAATGCCGGCAATCGTCATCATTGCCGGCATTCTCGTCACCTACAGCCTTGCCGGCCTGTTCGGCATCGCGATCGCGACCACGACGATGCTGGCGCTTGCCGGCATGATCGTTGCGCTCGACGCGTTTGGCCCAGTCACGGACAATGCCGGCGGCATTGCCGAAATGGCCGGTCTGCCCAAGGAAGTCCGAAAAGCCACCGACGCGCTTGACGCTGTCGGCAACACCACCAAGGCGGTGACCAAGGGCTACGCGATCGGCTCGGCTGGCCTCGGTGCATTGGTGCTGTTCGCAGCCTACAATGAGGACCTCAAATACTTCATCGCCAACGCGGCGAAATTCCCCTACTTCCAGGGCGTGCTGCCCGATTTCTCACTGAACAACCCGTATGTCGTCGTCGGTCTGTTGTTCGGTGGCCTGTTGCCGTACCTGTTCGGTGCAATGGGCATGACAGCGGTCGGCCGCGCGGCTGGCGCGATCGTCGAGGAAGTGCGGCGTCAATTCCGCGAGAAGCCCGGCATCATGCAAGGCACCGACAAGCCGGACTACGGCAAGGCGGTCGACCTTCTGACCAAGGCGGCGATCAAGGAAATGATCATCCCGTCGCTGTTGCCGGTGTTGTCGCCGATCTTCGTTTATTTCGCGATCTACTGGATCGCCGGCGGCGGGCCGGCGGGCAAGTCAGCGGCTTTCTCGGCCGTCGGCGCGATGCTGCTCGGGGTGATCGTGACCGGCCTGTTCGTCGCGATCTCAATGACCTCCGGCGGCGGCGCCTGGGACAACGCCAAGAAATACATCGAGGATGGCCATTACGGCGGCAAGGGCTCTGACGCCCACAAAGCTGCGGTGACCGGTGATACCGTCGGTGACCCGTACAAGGATACGGCGGGTCCCGCCGTGAACCCGATGATCAAGATCACCAACATCGTGGCGCTGCTGCTGCTCGCGATTCTGGCGCATTGAACAACGACGTGCGTTCAAGACAAAACCCCGCGGTGCGAGCCGCGGGGTTTTGTTTCAGAACCAGTTGCGTGCCGGAAGAGGCGCCGCGCCTCAGTTGCCTTGACCGACGTTGAGCGCCTTGAACAACGGCGCCACATAGTTGATTTCCTGGCCCGAAGTTGGGGTGGTACGGCTGATGAAGTCGAAGATCCTGCCGTCCTTCAATCCGTAATTGGCGAGCCGGCGCACCTGGCGATTCCTGTCGAAATAGATCGCGATCACGCGTTGATCGATGATCTTGTCGTTCATGAACGCAATCGGACGCTCGGCGCGCTGCGAAATATAGTAAAAGACTTCGCCGTTGAGGGTTGCGACCGTGGACGGCGTTCCCATCACGATCAGCACCTGATCCTGGCTCGCGCCGATGGGAATTTGCTCAAGCGCGCCCGGCGGCAAGATGTAACCCTTTTGGAATTGCTCGCCGCAGCCGCCGAGCATCGCACATACCAAGGCGATCACGGCCGCGGCGCGGACACCGGTCCAGCGCGCGGACTGGCGGTGTGGAGAGCTTGTCTGACTGGATTCAATCATTCCGGAACCGGTTCCATCCCCTTGCATCGCGTGAAGCGTTGACGTACCGGGCAGCACCCTCGAATGCAACAGGCGCGGGCACCCACTAAGCAAAGGTTTGGGGCTCGCTTGCGGAACCCACAATGCTTTGGCCGTTCAATCACTTCAGGAAACACCGCACGCCCCAGCGGGCCACCATCGAGGCCATCTATGGCATGATCGTGACGCAAGCGCGAGAACCGTTGTTCTACGGGGATCTGGGCGTACCCGACACCGTTGATGGGCGTTTTGACCTGCTGGTGCTGCATTTGTGGATGGTCCTTTGGCGATTCCGGTCCGCCGAGGGCGCTGACGGTGTTCCCCAGGCGCTTTTCGATCGGTTCTGCGACGATATGGACGCCAATTTGAGGGAAATGGGGGTCGGCGATCTTACTGTCCCAAAACGCATGCAGGCCTTCGGAGAAGCTTTTTATGGCCGGGCTAAGGCCTATGACGTCGCATTGGCTTCCGGTAACGAGCCGCTTGCACGAGCCCTGTGCAAGAATGTCCTGAACGGAGAGGGCATGGAAAAGGCGCGATGGCTCGCCACTTATGCCGAAACGGCCATCGCAAGTCTTGCCGGTCTCGACGAGGCAACGCTGCTTGGCGCCGAATGGACGTTTCCTCCGCCCGCCGGCGCAGGCGACAAAGCAAGGACAGAAGCGAAATAGAATGACGAATAGCGCAGATCCCTGGAGCGTCCCCGTCGTCGTGATGCAAATACCGGAGAACGGATTGCATCGCGACTTCGAGGCGGATTGGGCCACGCGCAAAGCGATGGCCGAGGTTGCCGGGCTGCGCGAAATCATGTCGGCGAGCGCGTCGCTCGACATGACGCTCAAAAGCGGAGGCCGCGTCCATGTTCTCGGCCGTGTGAGGGCGCGGATCGGACAGACTTGTGTCGTGACGCTTGATCCGATCGAGAACGAGATCGACGAGCCCATCGATTTGATGTTTGCGCCGCCAGAGCAAATTCCAAATCTCTCCGATCTGGTCGATGAGACCGCCGAGAGCGACGCGGAAATTCCTGATCCGCCGGAGCCGATCGTCAATGGCGTGATTGATCTCGGCCGTGTTGCGACCGATGCCTTGTTTCTCGCCGTCGATCCCTATCCGCGCAGACCGGACGCCGTTTTTGAGCCGCCCGTGGAGGCCGTCGATCCCGACGATCACCCGTTTGCCGCGCTCAAAGCGCTACGGGCCGAGGCCCCGTCTGCCACTCCAACCAAGGGCCCGAACGCTCCCAAGGGCGGCAAGGGACGGTGAGTGATACCCACAGGGCTTGCGTCGCAACAAATCCGAGCGCGGGCGGGATCCCGGAATTTAAATTATGGCATTGAATTAACTAACGTTATTCACAGATTTCGGTTCTGTCTCGGGGCCGCTTCGCCATCAAAAGGAACTGGTCAAGAGGTTGTGTCGGGACGGAGAAACGCTATTGTCGCGGCCCGGTCGGGGTGCAGCGTAGCGCTTCGCCGATCGCTGCCACCGCGGCGATTTCCGCGGCCCAGACTTCAAGACCGCAAGAGATCAGGTTTCCGGGACTTTCATGCCTCAAAAGGTTCGAATCGCGCTTGACGCCATGGGTGGCGACGTCGGCGCATCGGTCGTCATTCCCGGCGCGGCGATATCATTGACCCGACATCCCGACACCGAATTCCTCCTGTTTGGCGATCGGGCGGCAATCGACGCGCAATTGGCGCAATATCCGGCGTTGAGGGCAGCTTCCCGCGTCATTCACACCGACGTCGCCGTCAGCATGCACGACAAGCCCAGCCAGGCGCTGCGCCGTGGGCGCAAGACCTCGTCGATGTGGCTGGCGATCGAGGCCGTCAAGAAGGGCGAGGCCGATGTGGCGGTATCGGCCGGCAACACCGGTGCGCTGGCGGCGATGGCGCGGTTTTGCCTGCGCATGCTGCCCGGCATCGACCGTCCTGCGCTGGCGGCGATATGGCCCACGGCCCGCGGCGATTCGGTGGTGCTCGACCTCGGCGCCACCATCGGCGGGGATGCGCATCATCTGGTGGCGCTGGCGGTGATGGGCAGCGCCATGGCGAGCGTGCTGTTCGATCTGGAACGGCCGACGGTCGGGCTGCTCAATATCGGCGTCGAGGAGATCAAGGGTCGCGAGGAAATTCGCGAGGCGGCGGAGCAGCTGCGCGCGATGAACCTTCCCCAACTCGAATATATCGGCTTTGTCGAGGGCGACGGCATCGGCAAGGGGGCTGCTGACGTCATCGTCGCCGAAGGATTCAGCGGCAACATTGCACTGAAAGCCGCCGAGGGCACGGCGCGCCAGATCACGGAGTTCCTGCGTGCGGCGCTGTCACAAACCTGGCGTTCGAAGATCGGTTATCTGCTCGCCAAGAATGCCTTCAAGGCGCTGCGGGACAAGCTCGACCCTTCGAAATCCAATGGCAGCGTGGTGCTCGGCCTGAACGGAATCGTCGTCAAGAGCCATGGCGGAACCGACGCCGAAGGCTTTGCCTACGCCGTCGATGTTGGCTATGAGATGGTCCGCTACGATCTCCTCAACAAGATCAATCAAATGCTCAATCGTGACGGCAGCGCGCTCGCCCGGGCGCCGACCGCGCAGGAGGCTGTCTCGTGACTGCAACACGCTCGATCGTGCTCGGCTGCGGCTCGTACCTGCCTAAGCAGATACTGACCAATACCGAACTGGCGAAGCGAATCGACACCTCCGATGAGTGGATCGTGCAGCGCACCGGCATCCGGCAGCGCCATATTGCCGCCGAGGGTGAATTCACGTCGCATTTGGCCATCCATGCCGCGCGATCTGCGCTCGCCAATGCCGGGGTCGATGCGCAGTCGATCGACCTGATCGTGCTGGCGACCTCGACACCCGACAACACCTTCCCGGCGACAGCGGTAGTGGTCCAGGACGGTCTTGGGATCCATCATGGCGCGGCGTTCGATCTTCAGGCGGTGTGTTCGGGGTTCGTTTTTGCGCTCGCCACCGCGGACAATTTCCTCCGCACCGGCGCTTTCAAGCGTGCGCTGGTGATCGGTGCCGAGACGTTTTCCCGAATTCTCGATTGGAGCGATCGCGGTACCTGCGTGCTGTTCGGTGACGGAGCGGGGGCGCTCGTGCTGGACGCACAGTCGCAGCTCGGCCTGTCTTCCGATCGGGGCGTATTGACTACCCATCTGCGCTCCGACGGGCGCCACAAGTCGAAACTCTACGTCGATGGCGGTCCATCCTCGACCCGCACCGTGGGTTATCTCAGAATGGAGGGGCGCGAAGTTTTCAAGCATGCCGTCGGCATGATCACCGACGTGATCGTCGACGCCTTCGAAGCCACCGGTACCACCGCGGAGGACATCGATTGGTTCGTGCCCCACCAGGCGAACAAGCGAATCATCGATGCTTCGGCGCACAAGCTGCATATTGCGCCGCAGAAAGTGGTGCTCACAGTCGATCTTCATGGCAACACTTCGGCTGCCTCAATTCCGCTTGCGCTGTCGGTTGCCGTCGCAGACGGGCGAGTGAAGAAGGGTGACCTGGTCCTGCTCGAAGCCATGGGCGGCGGCTTCACCTGGGGTTCGGCGCTCGTCCGCTGGTAAGCGGTGTATATAAAAATCTATATACTTTGCACTATTCTTTCATGCTAATGCATTGATGTGCGCTGTTGACCGTCCGTGCTTAAGCACTTAATTTCAGACACGAAAATTTTGTTCGCCGAGAGTTGGGGCAGGCGATGACCGGAACCGGAAAAACCGTCACACGTGTTGATCTGTGCGAGGCCGTCTACCAGAAGGTGGGGCTTTCGCGTACTGAGTCATCTGCGTTTGTCGAGCTTGTGCTGAAGGAGATCACCGATTGCCTCGAGAAGGGCGAGACGGTGAAGCTGTCCTCGTTCGGCTCATTCATGGTGCGCAAGAAGGGCCAGCGGATCGGCCGCAACCCCAAGACCGGCACCGAGGTGCCGATCTCGCCGCGCCGCGTGATGGTGTTCAAGCCCTCAGCTATTCTGAAGCAGCGGATCAACGGTCACAACGCCGGGAACGGCGAGGGTAAGGTCGGTTAGAGCAATCGTTCCACCGGAGCGAACATAGAGGAGCGAGCATTTGGACAAGGCGCCGGATGCGTTCCGAACCATCAGCGAGGTCGCCGACGATCTCGACATCCCCCAGCACGTGCTGAGGTTCTGGGAGACGCGGTTCTCTCAGATCAAGCCGATGAAGCGGAGCGGAGGGCGACGCTACTATCGCCCGGATGACATCGACTTGCTCCGGGGTATCCGTCGCCTGTTGTACGGCGAGGGTTACACCATCCGCGGAGTGCAACGCATTCTCAAGGAGCACGGCATCGGGTCCGTCCAGCGGCTGGCCGACGCGTCGGCGATCGCTTCGTTCGGTGCGATCGAAGAGGTGATCGGACAAAGCATCCTTGAGCAGGGCGACGACGCCTCTCCCATCGATCTCGATGATGACGATTATGACAGCGCGGAGGAAAGTGGGGTTCCCCGCTTGGCCGAACGCGGCAGGGGAAGAAAGGCGGAGGTGTTCGACGCCTTCGACGAGGAGGCGATTCCTGGCATTGCCGACCTGGCGCCTGGGGTCGATCTTGCGCGCCTCAAAAGCGTTCTGGAGGACCTGATTGCCTGCCGGCAACTGCTTGACGCTGCGCTCAAGGATGGCTAGCCGCGTCGCCGCATGGAACCGGCATAGACCGACTAATCGCGTGCCTTGCGCGCCGGCCTGATCGAAGCTAAGGGAACAGCATCGGAGCGTGGCGCAGCCCGGTTAGCGCACTAGTCTGGGAGACTAGGGGTCGGAGGTTCAAATCCTCTCGCTCCGACCAATAACCACCTTGAAATTGCGGGCTTATTTCCAAATCGTCGTGTCGGCCAGTCTGCCTAAAAACCCGGCAAAACCCGCAAAAATACCGGGAAGCAGGTTTCAAAGTACCGGGAGAAGTACCGGGAGGCTTCCGGCCGTAGCGCCAGCGGCCAGATCTGGCCGCCTGTGCGTCCGACCATAACGCACGGTCGATCGTGCCCGGTACCCGGAAAGGGCGCTATACGGCCCCCGGCGCGTTGACGTCATGGGGATATTGGGACCAGCCTGAGCGGCATTCCGCGAATCCTGCCGGAGCGCTCGCCCATGGCCCCAATCCCGCAAGCCACCGTCGACAGGATCGTCAGCATGGCGCACGCGGGATGGAGCAGGGGACAGATCGCCAGTGAAGTCGGGATGAGCCGTTCGGCTATCTGCGGCGCGTTGTGGCGCAGAGGCGAGAAGCCACTGATCACGGTCAAGACCGGCAGGCCGAAGCAGCCGACGCGACCGAAGCCGAAACCGGCGGCCCCACAGCCAGGACAAATATCGGCACCGCTGCGCCCGGCATGCCAGCCGGTGTCGCTGATCGAATCGTCCGGCTGTCACTGGCCAGTCAGCGGCGAAGGTTTGCAAACCATGTTCTGCAACGCGACCGCGTCATGCGGCTCCTACTGTCAACGGCACCATGCGCAGAGCATCCGGTTTTTGACGGCGGCCTAGCCTCCGTTCTTCCTCGGCCGGCCAGAGCCGGGGCGATAGCCACCCGTTCCGGGCTTGCGTGCGATCGGCTTGCCCTTGGGAATGCTCGAGCGTAGTCCCTCCACTGATGCATGCGCGGATCGGAATGCTGCGGGCCTTAAACCGGGCACCTATGGAAGACCCCGAAAAAGTGAAGGGCCGGAGTGGCTAAAGTCGCCATCCCCCGGCCCTCAATTCAGGCGTCAGTTCGCCCTTGGTCTATGTAAAGGCGCGGCTGGACGCTGTGTTCCAAGCCCTACCTCTCAAGCGTACCGATATGACCGGAACCACAGCCCGTCAAGGCCTGACCATTTGCCTGAAGGGTAAATTATTCGTATACAACCAGCGATTATGGCAAATCCAATCATTTTTAAGCAAAATTCCGATATTGGCGCAGCGGACGCCGAGAGCGACGCTTTGTATTTGGAGAATTGTTTCAAAGTAACCGGCGACTTAGCTGCATTATTGGACTGCTCTGACCCGAAATGCCTCGTGCTTGGTAGAACGGGATCGGGAAAAACGGCGCTGTTAGGTCGGGTGTTAAAACTTGCCGAACACGCCGTCGAACTCTCACCTGAGAGGCTGTCTTTGAATTACGTTCTAAACTCGAACGTGATCAGATTTTTTGAGGAGGCAGGCGTTCGGCTCGAGCCTTTCTATGCCCTTCTTTGGCGGCACATTATCACAGTCGAACTCCTTAAGCTTCGCTACGACATTACAAATGCGGACAAGCAAACGGAATTCCTTGATCGCATCAAGTACATGCTATCGAAAAACAAGGCGCGCGAAAAAGCACTCCGCTATCTGAACGAATGGGGTGATAAATTTTGGGAAGAAACCGCCTACCGAACGAAGGAGTTCACCCGTAAACTCGAAACCGACCTGTCGGCTTCCGCAAAGGTGAACGTTGCAGAATATCTTCATCTCGGTGCAGAGGGTGCGAGGAAGCTAAGCGAAGAGCAAAAGGTTGAAGTCCGCCAGAGCGGTAACCGCGTCGTCAGCGAGGTCCAAGTCAAAGATTTGCACGAGGTCATAAGCCTATTGTCGGAGGACATATTCAACGACGATCAAAAGCATTACTACGTAGTCGTCGACCGACTGGATGAGGACTGGATTGACGATACCTTACGCTTCAAGTTGATAAAATCCCTGATTGAGACCGTCCGAAACTTCAGAAGGGTCAGGAACGTCAAGATAATCGTCGCCCTGCGAACAGACCTTCATTATCGGATCTTAAGCGAAACCGATCAGGCCGGGTTTCAGGAAGAAAAATACAAGGCGCTATATCTCCCAATTCGCTGGACACGCGAACAGTTAGCGGACCTGCTCGATGCGCGCGTGAGTTTTATGTTCAAGCGCAAATACACAACGGATGGCGTCACCCTGAAAGACATACTACCCAGCAATCAAATTCAGCAGCGCACCGCACTTGAGTATATTCTCGACCGTACTTTTTTTCGTCCACGAGAGGCAATCATTTATCTCAACGAGTGTATCAAACGAGCAGTTGGTTCTTCGAAGATTTCAGTATCGGTTCTAACCCAAGCAGAAGTTGGCCTATTCTCAGCAAAGAATGAAATCACTCGGAGATGAGTGGAGACGCGGAGCACCCAATCTTCAGATGGCCGCCAAATTCTTTGAACACCGCAAGACGCAGTTTCGGATCGACGAGATTACTGACGACGAGGCGAGGGCGTTTGCGTTGTCAATCTTGGAATTGCCTAGTCAGCTCAAAGACCCAATTTATGCTGCGTGCGAGAGTTATTATTTAGATGGAAAACTATCGACGTTGGATTTCATGCGAGAAATGGTCGCCATTTTTTACCATGTCGGCCTCTGCGGTGTTAAACCTGACGCACATCTCGGACGGCAATGGTCTTATTTAGACGAGCCAGAACTTGAGGGCGGACAGATCAAACCAGACGCGCAGATTGATCTGCACAGACATTTTGGGCCGCACTCGGAGTTGTGTATTCTAAGGGTAGATTTGCCGCTGAAAAGGAAATCTAGATCGCCGTTTGGCGGGGCATGGAACAAACGGCGAAGTCGGCCCTCGATCTCAAGCTGATGATTCCAGCGCCAGAAATAGCGCCAGCAGCAGCGCGCCACCGATAATGATCGGCATCGGGTCAACATCGTCGTCGCATGCCTTGGTGGAGGCCGTCAGGGTCCGCAGCGCTGTGGCGAAATCGATGTGTCGGGAAAAGCATCGCGCGACTGGTAAACTGGTTGGCAGACCAAGGCCCGCGTGATGTGTGACGTGGATCACTGCAGCAACGAACGGCTTCGCATACCCAAGCGACCACCCGGCAAGAGGGGATCATCCCTCGGCACAAGCACATGGAGTCAGAAATGAATAGTAATCTCAATGCTCGGAAAAACGAGATCAACCTGCTCACGGACGCGGAACTGGATTCGGTAGTAAGCGGCAAAATGACATTGGTTGTTGGAGCCCCGGCAGGCGCTATGAAGGCGTCGATGTATACCGGCGGCTTCTGTCTTACGGTGTGGGCAACCCCGAGCGACCATGGATTCGCCTTCACCGCTCCGCATTAACCGTTTTGTATGCTTCGCAAAGCCACCAAGCAAAGCCAGCATTTGATGGCCGCGTGATCCCCGCGAGCTGATCTATCGT